>NZ_LPZN01000049.1 GCF_001646655.1 Rhodococcus gordoniae
CACAAATTAATGGTTCTGACGAGGGGCCGTGGGCTCAGGATCTTAGCGAGAGCATCCTGAAGGAAAGGGTCGGGGGTAGCATCCGAGATCTCGTCGATCATATTTTCGGACAACTTCCTATATCGAAAACGTTAACCAACCGGATTATTTCATTGAGCCTGGCAAGTCTGCGCAGGGCAGCCTTCGACCGGTCTCAGTCAGGATTCGTCGTAGCGGGCTTTGGAAGCCGAGATTATCTTCCGAGGATATCTTCGGCGATGATTGGCGGTCGCATTGCCGGCGTCCCAAGGATTGCTGACAGGTCAGAAATTGCGATCACGCTCGATCGCCCAGGCCATGTCGACACCTTCGCTCAAGATGAACAGGCATGGGGCTGGGTACATGGAATTACCCAGGGAGTGCGGGGCAGGATCATCGAGCACTGGATGGATTGGGTTGGAAGCACTCGGCGACGGGCAGCAGCCGATTTGGTGGGTGCAGTCCCAGGACTCAAGCCGGACCAGATAAAAAAGATCGCCGAGTACTTCGAGACAACCTCCCAAGAACAATTCAACCGATTCCTCAGCGATATGCAGGAGGACCAGGAGATAAATTATGTTCAGCCCATGCTGAATAGCGTTTCAATGCTCCCGAAGGATGAATTGGGCGTCCTTGCCGAAAGCCTCGTCAATCTCACATCTTTGAAGCAGAGAGTGAGCATTGATGATGCGAATACAGTTGGCGGTGCCATTGATGTGGCACTCATCTCGATTGGCGATGGGTTCATTTGGCTGAACAGGAAGCACTACTTCAACCCAGACTTGAATCCCACATGGAGCTTGACCCACAGTGCTACCATTCGCGCAAAGATCAATGGAGGCGAGGAACATGGCGAGTAGGTCGACATCCACCCGGCCAGAGTCGCAGGTGCTGGCGGAGGTTCTGTCGCACATGATACCGGCCGAAGTACTACGAAACCTCGACTCGGCCGAGCGACGTGGTCAGGTAGTTGACAAGCGCGACAAGGAATTCTGCTCCTCCCTCTCGCGATTGAAACGCTAAGCCTCACCAGGGACTTAACGGAAGGCCTCGTCGATCAAGTTATCGACGAGGTCTTCCTCATCGTTTGCGCGATCAGACCACTTCACCTCGAAGCATGTCCTAATCCTGCAGGAGTCGTTGGACGATCTTGAGCTGGATCTGCCAGCGCGGGCTATGCAGCTTCGGCCGGGAAACACGGCGCCTCTCTTCCCCCGGTGAAGACCAAAGCGTCCAGAACACGACAAGGTGGAGTGCTTTCTCGCACCGGTATGGGGCACCCCAAGTCGCGACTACTCGGTGGGAATGCCCGATTGGGCTGCGATGGTCCGAGCGATCTCCGCGGCGCTCTCGAAAGGCATCGGCTCACCGAACACGTCGGCGCTTGCCCTGAGCACGCCTTGCTCGATCTGTTCGTATGTTGTTGCCCCGGACACCTCGCGATTCAGGGCTTCGGAGAAGGCCACATTCGCTCGTTCCTGAGCCTGCTGCAAGAGCTTATCAAAGCCATTGTCATCCGGTTTGAAGTCCATGCCAGGTGATCTTGCCGTACTCATCCGACATTTTGTGCGTCGCCCGAGTTAGATCCGCCGCGTATGGATGCCGGTCGCGGTAGTGGACTTCAGCCTGGGGAGCACTGCCGGCGTTCGCATCCGGCGTGCTCGAGCATCTCTATGCTGGACAACAGGTCGCGAACCTCGTCGACGGTCACGCGAGGTTGGACGCGGGCGATAGCGGATCGGTCCCCCACAAGTTCTGCGGAGTGTGGTATGAGCCTCGGCACTGCTCACCGTCGACGAGGTGGAGATCCATCACCCAGGTGCGACTCTTGGCGCACGAGGTGTCGCGACACAGCGAGATCATGATGCTGCTCGCCTACTCCGGGTTGCGGTGGGGCGAAATGGCGGCGCTGCGCCCACGTGATGTCGACCTCGCCCGGGGACGCATCGATATCGTGCGGTCCGCATCGAAGGTGAACAGCCAGTCGATCATGGTGTCGCCGAAGACGTGGGAGCGTCGCACCGTTGCGATCCCCACTGAGGTCGCCAAGATGCTCGAGCCGATCGTGGAGGCGGCCCCGACGACGGAGTCACTGTTGTGGTCGCGACCGGACGGGACTCCCTTGCGGCCGCCGACGACGACGCACTGGCTGTCGAAGGCGGTGACCCGTCTGGTGGAGCGCTCCGATGAGAAGGATCCGTTCCCGAGGGTGACAGCGCACGAGCTGCGCCACACCGCGGCGTCTTTGATGATCGCGTCCGGCGCGCACGTGAAGACCGTGCAGCGGCAGCTCGGGCACAAGTCCGCGACGATGACCCTGGATCTGTACGGGCATCTGTTCGACGACGATCTGGATGCCGTGGCCACACGGATGGGCAAGGGGCTGCGTCTGGCTGCGGTCAATGGCGTGCTCACAGAGTGTGGGCAAAATGTGGGCACGAAGGGTGGCGCGGTCGAATCGATCGCATGAAAAAGGCCCCCGACCTGGTGTCCAGATCGGGGGCCTAGGGGTGGAGCTGCCGGGAATCGAACCCGGGTCCTCCGCCGCCTTGCGAGGGCTTCTCCGTGTGCAGTTCGCTATGTCTCTACTCGGATCTCCCGTTCTCGCGAACAAGACGAGATGACGATCCCAGTCGCTGTTTGCTGTCCCGTACGTCTCCGCGACCGAGCCGCACGGTAGAGCTCTCTAGTCGATGCCAGGATCCGGGTCGAGAGCAAACCCGGGCTGACAGAGACGCGCTCGCTTAGGCAGCGAGGGCGTACTCGCGCTGAGTGGACTCGGCGCTTAATTGGTTGCAGCGACGCTTACGGTGGTCTCTTGCCTGCACCGACACGCTTCCCCTTGCTCAACGTACGCAGTCGAAACCGTTCAGCCCCGTACGCACCTGCGACTGTCGCAGGACTACCTACTGTAACGACCTCGAGGCACGATGTCATTCCCATTTCTCGAAACGATTCGCAGCCGGGTCATGAGCCTGCTCACATCACCTCTCACCAGCGGCGTCACCGGCTCGGCCTCGCGTCCCGGGACGGATCAGCCCGGCAGGCCGACGAGCGCGACGGCGAAGCCCGCCGCGACCAGCCCGAGCAGTTTCACCCGGCTCACCCGCTCACCGAGCACGAGGACGGCGAGCAGCACCGTCACCGCCGGATACAGTGCGGCGATCACGCTCACGAGCGACAGCAGACCGTACTGGTAGGCGAAGAGCAGGGCACCGTTCGCGATCACGTCGATCGCACCGATCCCGATGAGGATCGGCAGGAGGGGCCGGATCGGCCACACCACCGTGCGCCACGAGAAGACGATCACGAACCACACCACCAGCGTGGCGGTGGCGCGGGACGCCGCGAGCGGCCACAGTCCCGTGTCGGTCCCGACCTGGCCGAGCCCGACGAACGACAACGCGAACGCGATGCCGGACCCGACGGTCAACCACGCGATCGTGGGGGTGAAGGGCGGGTGCCCGACACCGGTGACGGTCTCGTCGGATTCGCGGCCGACCAGACCCACCGCCACCACGGCGACGACGATGCCGAGACAGGCGAGCAGCCCGGGCCGATCCCCCAGCGCGATGCCGACGAGCACGGGGATCCCTGCCACGACCACCGCAGTGATCGGAGAGACCACCGACATCGGCCCGTCGGCCAGCGCGAGGTAGAACCACCAGACGGCGATCCCGCCGGCCACGCCCGCCCCCGCACCCCACGCCAGCGACGCGGCGGTGATATGGCCACCGACGACGGACGCCGCGACGAGGGAGACGACGAGCGAGACCGGGTAGGTGACGGCGACGACACCCAACGCGCTCGCGCGCCGCGATGCGGCGCCACCGGCGAAATCGCTCAGGCCGTAACCGACCGCGGCGAGCAACGCGAGCGCGACCGCGATCAGCGGCTCATGCCCTTCACCCGCCGGCCGAGCTCGCGGGTCACCTCGCGTTCGGCGGTCCGGCGTGCGAGATCCTGGCGCTTGTCGTAGTCCTGCTTGCCCTTGGCGAGTGCGAGCTCGACCTTGACCTTGCCGTCGGAGAAGTACATCGACAGCGGCACGAGTGTCTGGTTGCCCTCACGGGTCTTGCCGACGAGCGCGTCGATCTCTCGTCGGTGCAGCAGCAGTTTGCGGGTACGACGGGGGGCGTGGTTGGTCCACGTGCCGTGCCCGTATTCGGGTATGTGCAGCCCGCGCAGCCACACTTCACCGTCGTCGACCGTCGCGAACGCGTCGACGAGGGACGCCTTGCCCTCGCGCAGGCTCTTGACCTCCGTACCCACGAGCGCGACTCCCGCCTCGTAGGTGTCGATGATGGTGTAGTTGTGGCGCGCCTTGCGGTTGGTCGCGATGACCTTCCGGCCCTTTTCCTTCACGTGCAGGCCTTTCCGGTCCACGATCGATCGAACAGAACACCGTCCAGCATAGGAACCTCGCACAACACCTTATTCACGCACGTACAGACGCAAGGTCACATACGAGGTGAGGGCGGCCATTCCGACACCCACGAGCACCAGGAACGGCGAGACCAGAAGGATGTCGCTGTCGGTGATGCGGGCGACGATGTTCGCGTCGTAGACCTCGGTGAGCATGTCGTCGACGAACATGCTCTTGGCGACGAAGAGGCCGCCGATGGCGAGTGCGGCGCCCACGATCGCCGCGATCACCGCTTCGAGGAGGAAGGGCAGCTGCGTGTACCAGCGGGTCGCGCCGACCAGCCGCATGATGCCGACCTCGGTGCGGCGGGTGAAGGCCGCGATCTGCACCATGTTGGCGATGAGGAGCACGGCCGCGACGGCCTGGATGGTGGCGATGGCGAAGGCACCGTTGCGGATGCCGCCGAGCACACCGAAGAGGCGCTCGACGAGATCCTGCTGGTTCAGGACGCTGTCGACACCCGGTCTGGTGCCGAAGTCGTCCTGGATCGCGGCGAAACGCTCCGGATCGGACATCTTGATCTTGAACGAGGCCGGGAAGCTGTCGGCACTCACCAGTTCGGCGAGCTCGGGCTGATCGGCGAAGACGCGTTCGGTGGCGTCGGCGACGGCGTCGTCGCGGCTCAGATACTGGACCGACACCACGTCGTCGGTGTTCTCCAGGTCGCCGCGCAGAGCGGAACACAGGTCCTGCTCGCAGTCCGGATCGAGCGAGGAGATGTCCTCGGTCAGGAACACCTGCACCTCGACCCGGTCGAGGAAGATCCGCTCCGTCTTACCCGCCATCTGGACCACGAGCAGACCCGCACCGAACAGCGCGAGCGAGATCGCCGTGGTGAGGATCATCGCGATGGTCATGGTGAGGTTGCGGCGCAGGCCGGTGGTGACCTCGCTGAACAGGAAGCTGGCACGCATCGGGTGGGAATCCTTCGGTTGCCTGGTGGGAGTGCTCGGGTGACGGGATCTATCGGCCGACGCCGTAGACGCCGCGCGCCTCGTCGCGCACGACGCGTCCGAGATCGAGTTCGACGACCCGTCGCCGCATCGAGTCGACGATGTGGTGATCGTGGGTCGCCATGAGCACCGTCGTGCCCGTGCGGTTGATGCGTTCGAGCAACAGCATGATGTCCTGGCTGGTCTCGGGATCGAGGTTGCCGGTCGGCTCGTCGGCCATCAGCACCAGCGGACGATTGACGAAGGCGCGCGCGATCGCCACGCGCTGCTGTTCGCCACCCGACAGTTCGGCGGGGAGCCGGTCCGCCTTGCCCGACAGCCCCACCAGGTCGAGGACCTCCGGCACCGTCCGGTCGACGACCCCGCGCGGCTTGCCGATCACCTCGAGAGCGAACGAGATGTTCTCGGCGACCGTCTTGCGCTGGAGCAGCCGGAAGTCCTGGAAGACGCACCCGAGGTTCTGCCGCAACTTCGGTACGCGACGAGCCGGGAGCCGGTTGACGTGGAAATCGGCCACGTGGATGTCGCCGGTCGTGGGCTTCTCCTCACGGAGGAGCAACCGGAGGAAGGTCGACTTCCCCGATCCGGAGGGACCGATGAGAAAGACGAACTCGCCCTTCTCGACGTGCACCGAGACCCCTTCGAGTGCGGGTCGCGTGGACGTCTTGTAGGACTTGGACACATTCTCCAGCCGGATCACGTGGACATGCTAACCGTTACCGTTCGGTGACCTGCCGTACCGGCGTGTCCGCACCCTACGGGGACGGTGAGTCGGTGTTCTCCGGGACCGTCCGGCCCTGCTCCTCGTTCAGTCCGGGTATCCGGGGCAGATCGAACGGGAGTTGCCTGGTCGTCGTGGTCGGGGGTGCCGTGGTTGTGGGTACCTGCGGGGGCAGGACGCCTTGTGGCGAGCCCGGAACACTCGTCGACGTCGTGGGCGGGAACGTCGACGAGGTGGTCGACGGATAGGGCGTGTCGGTGGTCTCCGGAGTGGATTTCTGCGGGGGCACGGTCGCCGCCGGGGGCACGTACGGCACGTAGGGGGTCTCGGAGATGATCACCGCGCTCGACGGCGCCGCAGGCGTGTCCTCGGGCTGGTTCAGGAACAGATAGAGCACCCACATCCCCACCCACAGGCTGCACAACGCGAAGGTCGTGGTCCTCATCCGCCCACCGAGCAGGTGCGACGGGATACGCCTGCGGTGCGGCTCCCTCTCCTCGTTCACTGCGCCTCCACACGATCGACGACGCTGGCCGTGTCGAGCTGCGGCGTGACGGTGATGCCCTGCTCACGCAGCGCACCCGCGATGCGCGCACGCAACAGTCGGCCCACCTGGAACTGCTTGCCGGGCAGGGTGCGCGCGACCATCCGCACGCTGAGCTGATCCACCTCGAGACTCTCGACACCCATCACGCTCGGCTCGTCGAGCAGCAGTTCGCGCAGGCGGGGCTCCTTGTAGGCCGCCACACCCAGCTCGCGCAGGATCTCGGTGACGTCGGCGATATCGGCGGTCACCGGGATCGGGACGTCCACCACGGCACGCGCCCAGTCCTTCGACAGGTTCACTGCCTTGTTGATCTGGCCGTTGGGGACGGTGATCACCTCACCTGCCGTACTGCGCACCCGGGTGACGCGCAGCGTGACGTCCTCGACGGTGCCGATCGCGTCCTCGGACGCACCGGTCACGGAGATCTGGACGGTGTCGCCGAAACCGTACTGGCGTTCGGTGATGATGAAGAAGCCCGCCAGGATGTCCTGCACGATGCGCTGGGCACCGAAGCCCAGCGCCGCGCCGAGCACGGTCGCCGGCGCGACCAGGCTGCCGATGGGCAGCTGCAGGTAGTCGAACACCTTCAAGGTGGCGACGATGTACACGAACGAGATCGCCATCCACGTGACCACCTGGGCGACCGAGTGACGATGCTTCGTCGCCTCGGAGCGCACGAGGTCGTCGGACTGCATGTAGCGCTCGTCGATGCGCCGCGTGATGCGGCTGCCGATCCAGGAGACGAACCGGGCGATCAGAACCGCACCCAGGATCGTGAGCGCGATCTGCAACCCGCTCGTCGACAACCAGTCGAGCAGTCTAGCTCCGGGAAGAAACGGCACAGGCCCCTCTCTCGTTTCCGATCACGATTTCTGCTCTTCCCGCATACGCCAGCGGATGCCCGACTCGAGGAATCCGTCGATATCGCCGTCGAGCACCGCCGACGGGTTGTTCACCTCGTACTCGGTGCGCAGATCCTTGACCATCTGATACGGATGCAGCACGTACGACCGCATCTGGTTGCCCCACGAGCTGCCCCCGTCGCCCTTGAGCGCGTCCATCTCGGCACGCTCCTCCTGACGCTTGCGCTCGAGGAGCTTGGCCTGCAGCACACGCATGGCCGCAACCTTGTTCTGGAGCTGGGACTTCTCGTTCTGGCAGGTGACGACGATGCCCGTCGGGATGTGCGTCAGGCGCACGGCGGAGTCGGTGGTGTTGACCGACTGACCACCCGGTCCGGACGAGCGATAGACGTCGACGCGGACGTCGTTCTCGTCGATGTCGATGTGGTCGGTGGTCTCGACGACGGGCAGCACCTCGACCTCCGCGAACGAGGTCTGGCGGCGGCCCTGGTTGTCGAAGGGGCTGATCCGGACCAGACGGTGCGTGCCCATCTCGACCGAGAGGGTGCCGTAGGTGTAGGGCGCCTTGACGGCGAAGGTGGCCGACTTGATGCCGGCCTCTTCGGCGTAGGAGGTGTCGTAGACCTCGACGCCGTAACCGTGCTTGTCGGCCCAGCGGATGTACATGCGCATGAGCATCTCGGCCCAGTCGGCGGCGTCGACGCCACCGGCACCGGCACGGATGTTGACGAGCGCGTCGCGCTGGTCGTACTCACCCGACAGCAGCGTGCGCACCTCCATCGCCTCGATGTCGGCGCGCAGGCTCTCACGTTCGGCATCGGCGTCGGCCAGGGCCGCGGCGCGGTCCTCGCCCTCCTCACCCTCGGCGAGCTCGTAGAGCACCGGCAGATCCTCGAGCCGCTGGCGCAGCCCCTCGACGCGGCGCAGTTCGCCCTGCGCGTGCGACAACTCGCTGGTGACCTTCTGCGCGTGCTCCTGGTCGTTCCACAACTCGGGATCGGCGGCCTGGTGCTCGAGTTCGTCGATGCGCCGTCGCAGCTCCTCGACGTCGAGGACCGACTCCACGGTGCGGAGGGTCGTGTCGAGCTCGGCCAGGGCTGCGGAAACATCGGGATGCACGATTCAACAGGTTACCGGAGCGACGAACCGGTCCGACGTGGGCGATCGATACGCGCAGGGGGCGGCACGCTGCTCGACCCCGACCCGCGGCGGCTAGCGTTTCCGTCATGACCACCGACTACACCGCCGACCTGGACCTCGCCCTCCGACTCGCCGACGCGTCCGACTCCATCACCCGCGCCCGCTTCGGTGCGCTGGATCTGAAAGTGGACGACAAGCCGGACCTGAGCCCGGTCTCCGACGCCGACCTCGCCGTCGAGCGCACCATCCGCGAGATGCTCGGCGAGCAGCGGCCCGACGACGCGGTGCTGGGCGAGGAGTTCGGTGGCGACGCGGTCTTCCGTGGACGGCAGTGGGTGGTCGATCCCATCGACGGCACGAAGAACTTCGTGCGCGGCGTGCCGGTGTGGGCGAGCCTGATCTCGCTGCTCGAGGACGGCGTGCCGGTCGTCGGTGTGGTCAGCGCCCCGGCACTGAACCGTCGATGGTGGGCAGCTGTGGGCAGCGGGGCGTGGGTCTCGCACGACCGCGAGCAGCCGCGCCGCATCTCGGTGTCGCAGGTCGCCGATCTCGCATCGTCGTCGCTGAGCTTCTCGAGCCTGAGCGGCTGGCACGAACGCGGCATCCGCGATCGCTTCGTCGCCCTGACCGACGACGTGTGGCGGGTGCGCGCCTACGGCGACTTCTTCTCGTACTGCCTGCTCGCCGAGGGCGCCCTCGAGATCGCGCTCGAACCGGAGGTGTCGCTGTGGGACCTCGCGGCGCTCGACATCCTGGTGCGCGAGGCGGGTGGACGGTTCACGAACCTCGAGGGCGCGGCCGGTCCGCACGGCGGCAGCGCGGTCGCGACCAACGGGAGGCTGCACGACGAGGTGCTCTCCCGGCTCTCCTGATCCGGCCCGATCACGGTGGGTTCGACCCTGCTCGGCGGGTTCGGGCCCACCGAGTTCGTCGTGCGCCGCGACCGGAGCTTACCGTACGGTAGACAGCAACCTTACTCGGAAGTAAGATCGGATGTCGTCCGCTCCCGCATCGAGAGACTTCTGGTGATCATGAGCAAGCAAGACAGCGTGGCCCGCCACACGCCTCGCGACACGTCCGCCGTCGGCCTCAACCCGATCAGACGGGACGCCATGGGCGCCGCCATGCGGGTGCTCACCCGCATCACCGGATCCGAGCTCGCGGATCGGTACAAGATCCGCGAGACGATCGACCGGATCACGTATCAGTCCACGAAGACGGGTTTCAAGACTCTCGGTGCCGCGACGCGCACCTTCAAGAAGGTGTCGGGCGGCGCGAGCGGCCCGCAGCGTCTCGCGACCGCGAAGAACACCGACTTCTTCGACCTCACCCCCACCGACGATCAGCAGATGATCACCGAGACGGTGCGTGAGTTCGCCGCCGAGATCCTCCGGCCCGCCGCGCACGACGCCGACGAGGCGGCCGCGGCCCCGGCCGATCTCCTCGCGCGCGCCGCCGAACTGGGCATCACCATGGTCAACGTGCCCGAGGCGTTCGACGGCGCCGCCGACGAGCGCGGCGTGGTCACCAACGTGCTCGTCGCCGAAGCCCTCGCCCACGGCGACATGGGACTGGCCCTGCCGATCCTCGCGCCGAGCGGTGTGGCCGTGGCATTGACCCAGTGGGGCACCGAGGACCAGCAGAAGACCTACCTGCCGGCCTTCGCCGGCGACGACGTCCCCCAGGCGTCCGTCGTGATCGCCGAGCCCCGCGCCCTGTTCGATCCCTTCGCGCTGCAGACCAGGGCCGTGCGCTCCCCCAGCGGATACCGCCTCAACGGCGTGAAGTCGTTCGTCCCGGCCGCGGGCAGCGCCGAACTGTTCGTCGTGGCTGCCGAACTCGACGGCAAGCCGTCCCTCTTCCTCGTCGAGGCGAAGAGCAAGGGTGTCGTCATCGAAGCCGATCCGGGTATGGGCCTGCGTGCCGCCGGCCTGGGACGCCTGCTGCTCGAGGATGTCGCGGTGCCGGAGTCGGCACGTCTCGGCGACGACGACGCCGACATCCGCGCCGAGCAGTACGCCGACGCCGTGCGGTTGTCGCGTCTGGGCTGGGCCGCTCTGGCGACGGGCACCGGACAGGCCGTGCTCGACTACGTGGTCCCCTACGTCAACGAGCGCGAAGCGTTCGGTGAGCCTGTCAGCCACAGGCAGGCGGTGGCGTTCATGGTGGCGAACATCAAGATCGAGCTCGACGGTCTGCGTCTGGTCACCCTGCGCGGTGCGTCGCGGGCCGAGCAGGGACTGTCGTTCGCTCGCGAGGCGGCCCTGGCCCGCAAGCTCGCCACCGACAAGGGCATGCAGTTCGGCCTCGACGGCGTCCAGCTGCTCGGCGGCCACGGCTACACCAAGGAACACCCCGTCGAACGTTGGTACCGCGACCTGCGAGCAATCGGAGTCGCCGAGGGCGTCGTCCTCGTCTGATCGGCCCGACCCGAACAAGGAACCTGTGATGATCAATCTCGAACTTCCCCGGAAGCTCAAGGCTTCCGCGAACCAGGCCCATCAGGTCGCCGCGCAGATCTTCCGGCCGATCTCCCGCAAGTACGACCTCGCCGAGCACGAGTACCCCGTCGAACTCGACACCATGGCCGCGATGGTCGAGGGACTCAACGACTCCGGTCAGGGCGCAGCGGGTGCCACGCTCGGCCGCGACAGCAAGGCCAAGCAGGACGGTCCCGCCGGAAATGCCAACGGCGGCAACATGGCCGGGCTCCTCAACGTCATCGAGACGTGCTGGGGCGACGTCGGCCTGACGCTGTCGATCCCCTATCAGGGCCTCGGTAATTCCGCGATCGCCGCAGTCGCCACCGACGAGCAGCTCGAGCGTTTCGGCAAGGTGTGGGCCTCCATGGCGATCACCGAGCCCGGTTTCGGCTCCGACTCGGCGGCCGTGACGACCACGGCCGTGCTCGACGGCGACGAGTGGGTCCTCAACGGCGAGAAGATCTTCGTCACCGCCGGTGAGCGCTCCACCCACATCGTCGTGTGGGCGAGCGTCGACAGGTCGAAGGGCCGCGCCGCGATCAAGTCGTTCGTCGTGCCGCGCGAGGCTCCCGGCCTCTCGGTCGCGCGTCTCGAGAAGAAGCTGGGCATCAAGGCGTCCGACACTGCCGTGCTGGTGCTCGACAACTGCCGCATCCCGAAGGACAACATCCTCGGATCCCCGGAGGTGAACACCGAGAAGGGGTTCGCCGGGGTCATGCAGACCTTCGACAACACGCGTCCGATCGTGGCCGGTATGGCCGTGGGTCTCGGCCGCGCGGTGCTCGAGGAACTGCGGTCGATCCTGAAGGACGCCGGCGTCGAGGTCTCCTACGACATTCCCGCGAACAACCAGCACGCCGCGGCCGCCGAGTTCCTGGCACTCGAGGCCGATTGGGAGGCCGCCTACCTGCTCGCGCTGCGCGCGACGTGGATGGCCGACAACAAGAAGCCCAACTCCCTCGAGGCGTCGGTGTCCAAGGCGAAGGCCGGCCGCACCGGTACCGCGGTCTCGCTCAAGGCCGTCGAACTCGCCGGCACCTACGGTTACTCGCAGCGGCCGCTGCTCGAGAAGTGGGCACGCGATTCCAAGATCCTCGACATCTTCGAGGGCACCCAGCAGATCCAGCAGCTCATCGTCGCTCGACGGGTGCTCGGAAAGTCGTCCTCCGAACTGAAATAACGCCCGGGTCATGGGGTCCGTCGCCGGCCCGGAAGGATGATCGGGGCCGGCGACGGTACCGGGCGTTTCGGGGGATCCCCCGGGGGACGGGCCCTCGCCGTAGGTGCGGCGAGGGCCCTGCCCATACGAGGAAGTTCGCCTGGAATATGAGATACGTCACCGCTATTGTGTGTCCTGACGCCGACACACAGCTAGGGGGACGGATGCTCGGTCAGGACATTCTCGGCAGGATCACAGGCGGGCGGATCACGCTCGACGACACGATCGGCCAGGTCAAGGACATCGTCGGATCACTCGCAGTACTCCATCGCGCAGGCCTGCTGCACTTCCCGCGCGTGGACCGCAGCATCGGGACGATCATGGCGGCCGACAAGTACGGCCCCTTCGCCGGTTCCGTGCACGCACAGGCCGAACGTGGCCTCGACGCCGTCGCACTGATCGACGAAGCCGGTGATGTCACCTACAAGGAACTCGAGGCCCGGTCCAACGCCCTCGTGCGTGCGTGGCAGCGCGCCGGGGTCGAACCGGGATCGGTCATGGGCATCATGGCCCGCAACCACCGCGGACTCGTACTGACGATGCTCGCCACCGCCAAGCTCGGCGTGCGGCTCGTGATGATGAACACCGGTTTCGCGCCGCGGCAACTCGTCGATGTCGCCGCACGCGAACAGGTCTCGACGTTCGTCTTCGACAGCGAGTTCGCCGAGGTCGCCGCCGCACTGCCCGACGATGTGCGCCGGTACGTCTCCTGGGTGGACGACGAGGTCCCCGGCATCCCGACACTCGAGCAGTCGATCGAAGGGCTGGACGGCTCGTCCCTGCCCGCCCCGGAGGTCTTCGGCGGCTTCGTACTGCTCACCAGCGGCACCACCGGCACCCCGAAGGGAGCACCGCGCGGCCGCACGTCACCGTTCGCGTCGGCCCAGTTCCTCGATCGGGTTCCGCTGCGCCCCGGTCAGACGATGCTCATGGCCGCCCCCGCCTTCCACGGCACCGGCGTCTCTCAGTTCGCGCTCGCCCTCGCGCTCGGCCAGACCGTGGTGATGATGCGGCGCTTCTCCCCCGTCGACACCCTGGGCCTCATCGAGCAGCACGGCGCGAACGTGCTGGTCGTGGTCCCGACCATGCTGCAGCGGATCCTCGACCTCGGACCGGAGAAGATCGCCGAGTACGACACCTCGAGCCTGAAGATCGTCTTCTCCGCGGGTTCGTCGCTCTCGCCCGACGTATGCCGCCGGACGACGGAGGCCTTCGGGCACGTGCTCTACAACCTGTACGGGTCCACCGAATGCGCCGTCGCGACGGTCGCGACTCCCGACGACATCCGGCAGGCACCCGGCACGGCGGGGCGCCCACCGGTGACCTGCCGCGTGGTCCTGTTCGACGACGACGGCAACCGCATCACCGAACCACACGTCCCCGGGCGCATCTTCGTCTCCAGCGGCCTGTCCTTCGCCGGTTACACCGACGGTCGCGACAAGGAACGCATCGACGGACTGCTGTCGATCGGCGATATCGGGCACCGGGACGAGAACGGACTGCTGTTCGTCGACGGCCGCGACGACGACATGATCGTCTCCGGCGGCGAGAACGTCTATCCGCTCGAGGTGGAGAACCTGCTCGCCGAACGGGAGGACGTACTCGACGCCGCCGTGGTGGGCGTTCCGGATTCCGAGTTCGGGCAGCGGCTGCGAGCGTTCGTGGTCCCCTCCCCCGAGTCGGCCCGCGACGCCGAGGACATCAAGGCGTTCGTGAAGTCCACCCTCGCCCGGTACAAGGTTCCGCGTGAGGTGGTGTTCCTCGACGAGTTGCCCCGCAACGCGACGGGGAAACTGCTGCGCCGGGTGCTGGTGGACCTGGATGTGCCGGGGGATCCGGAGAGCGAGTACACCACCGCCGGGGCTTGAGCCCCGAACGAACGAAGGCCGGTCGTCCGAGACGACCGGCCTTCGTGGTGGTAGCGGGGACAGGATTTGAACCTGCGACCTCTGGGTTATGAGCCCAGCGAGCTACCGAGCTGCTCCACCCCGCGTTGCATGAACGAACCTACACGAGCGCGGAAACGGAATGCAAATCGCCTCGTCGGAGGCGAATCCGCGCGTTCGCACCCCCGATCGGAGACCCCGAGGTGGCTCGGTTCACATTTCCTCCATGACTATCGTCACATAACGAAGGTGTAACGATCATGCATCTCTTCCCGTTATCCTTGCCCTGAGCAGCGAAAACGCTACGGATGCATCCCACAACGTGGACATCTTTGCTTCACGAGGCGGGGATGACGGACTGCGACACGCTTTGTACTGTCGGTCCCGGCTCGAAACAGCCGAGCCACCACCGGCCCGTCGCCGCCAGTTCTGCCCCGCGGGATCCGGTGCCTACGAAGACCCGAGGGGCAGGGACGCGATCGACGCGGTCCCCGATCCGGACGGAGACATTCTCCGTCGCCCGAGATCGACGAGGGCCGTCGCGCTTCCGCGAGCGCGGGAAGGACTCCACAGCATGACCATCTTCAGCACGCGTGCATTCCGCACTGCCGTCGTCACCGGTGCACTCGCCGCGGTTCCGTTCGCGCTCGCCACCGGCACCGCGTCCGCTGCCTCGCACAACTGGGACGGCGTCGCCCAGTGCGAGAGCGGTGGCAACTGGGCCATCAACACCGGCAACGGCTACTACGGCGGTCTGCAGTTCTCGCAGAGCACCTGGGAGGCCCACGGCGGCAGCGGCACCGCCGACCAGGCCTCGAAGGCGGAGCAGATCCGCGTCGCCGAGAACGTCCTGCAGACCCAGGGCCGGGGTGCGTGGCCGGTCTGCGGTCAGTACCTGACCACCGAATCCGCTCCGGCCCCGGCCGCGCCCGAGGCTCCCGCGCCTGCGCCCGAGGCTCCCGCGCCTGCGCCCGAGGCTCCCGCGCCTGCGCCCGAGGCTCCCGCGCCTGCCGCCCCCGAGCTGCCGGCCGAGCTCACCCAGGCCGTCGACACCGCGAACCAGTTCGCCGAGCAGTACGGCTTCGGCGCCGAGTTCTCGCAGATCGTCGACATCACGCTGGCCGGTCGCTGACGCCGACCGCCTCGACGAATGCAACGAAGGCCCGCGGTGCGAACCGCGGGCCTTCGTCGTATCCGATTCCGTCGTACCCGATTCCGTTCCCGGATCAGCCGCCGGTGGACTCGTAGGCGTCGACCGCCTGCTGCACCCGTCGCAGCGCTCGCCCGTAGGCTTCGAAATCACCGCTGGTCTGAGCGTTGGACAGCTCCGCGAGCGCCGAGTCGAGCTCGGCGACCGCGGCATCGCGGTTCGCCGGAGCGGTCGGAGCCGGCGCAGCCGGCTGCTGTTGCTGCTGATCGCCGGGCCGGTTCTCGCCGGTCGCGCCCTCGCCGAGCACCTCGCCCCGGGTCTCGTCGTCGACCACGGCAGTCGGCCGCGCCTCACCACCGGGAGCGGTGGCCGCGTCGCCGACACCGGATCCGAAGACCTGATCGAGTGCCCCGGCAAGGGTGGGCGCGTAACCGATCCGGACACCACCGCTGGCACCCGGCTCCCGGTAGCTGACGAGCACACGCGACAACTGCGGGAAGGTCGACGTGCTGCCCGCCGTCGCGTTGCGTTCGGTGTACATCGGCTGGACGTACAGGATGCCGCCGTCCGCGATGGGCAGGGTGAGCAGGTTGCCGTACTGGATCCGGTTGGACCGTTCGAGCAGTGTCCGTTCGGAGGCCACCCGGGTGTCGGAGATCATCGCGTTCTGCGTCTGCTCCGGACCGAAGGTCTGCGTATCCGTCGGTAGCTGCAGGATCGTGAACTTCCCGTAGTCCTTCGGGTCGGATTCGACCGAGATGTACGCCGACAGGAACTGGCGGTTGTAGCCCACCATCGCCGAGGTCAGGCGGAACCGCGGATCCGCCGTCTCACGATCGCCCATCAGCAGGTAGTAGGGCGGCTGGTTTGCGCTGGTGTCGACCGTCGGATCGGCCGGCACCGACCAGAACGCGTTGTTCGTGAAGAACTCGCGCGGGTCGTCGACGTGGTACTTCGCGAGCATCTCGCGCTGCACCTTGAACAGGTCCTCCGGGTACCGGAAGTGCGCGCGCAGCTCGTCGGAGATCTGATCCTGCGGGGTCACCGCGTCGGGGAAGACACCCATCCACGCCTTCAGGACGGGATCCTGCTCGTCGACCTGGTAGAGCGTGACGGTGCCGTCGTACGCGTCGACCGTGGCCTTGACCGAGTTGCGGATGTAGGAGACCTCCTTGCGGGGAAGCAACCGGCCGGTGTTCTGGTCGATGCTGTCCTCGACGAGTCCCTCGAGGGACGCACGCTGCGCGTAGGGGTAGTAGTCGAGCGTGGTGTACGCGTCGACGACCCACTTGATCCGGCCGTCGATCGCCGCCGGGTAGGCGTCGCCGTCGGCGGTCAGCCACGGCGCGACCTTGGTCACGCGCTCACGCGGGTCGCGGTTGAACAGGATCTTCGAATCGCTGCCGATGGCGCTCGAGAACAGGATGTTCCGCTCGCCGTACTTCGCAGCGAAAGCCAGACGGTTGAACCAGTTGCCGATGTCGACGCCGCCCGAACCGGTGTAGGTGTACTTCTCGGTGTCGGTGTCGTACTCCCTCGGCCCGGACGAGTCGGCACTGTTGCCGACGATCGCGTAGTCCGGATCGGCCTCGCCGATGACCTCGCCGTAGTAGATGCGGGGTTGTTCGACGGGGATGACCTGATTCTTCGCGGCGAGCGACGCGAGGTCGCTGACGAAGTAGACGGGATAGCCGCTGTTGCTGTTCGCGGCCTCCTCCGCCGACGCACTCGCGGCGGCGTTCACGCGGTTGGCGGGCGCCGCGACGAGACCGTTGCCGTGCGTGTACACGGTGTGGCGGTTGATCCAGTCGGTCTGGTTGCCGGTCAGGCTCGTGGGCGAGAGCTCACGCGCCGCGACGATGTAGTCCTCCATACGGCCGTCGATCTCGTACCGGTCGATGTCGAGCGACTCGGGGTAACCGTAGAAGTTCTTCAGCTGGGTCTGCTGCGTGAACGTGCGGGGAAGCACGTTCGGGTCGAGCAGGCGGGCGTTCGCGATCGTGGTGATGTCGGCCGGGATGTTCTCGGGCGAGGTGGTACCCACGCCCGGGTAGTCCTCGTAGGTCACCTTGTCGTCGGTGATGCCGTACGCCTCGCGGGTCGCAGCGATGTTGCGCTCGATGTACTCGCTCTCCTTGTCGGCAGCGTTCGGGCGGACCGAGAACTGCTCGACCATGAGCGGGTACACCGCCCCGACGAGGATCGACGAGAGCACGAGCAGCGCCGTCGCGAGCGCGGGAATCCGCAGGTCGCGCAGGAAGATCGCGGCGAAGAACGCGATCGCGCAGATGACGGCGATCGCGAGGAGTATCAGCTTGGCGGGCAGGACCGCGTTGATGTCGGTGAAGCCACCGCCCGTGAAGGTCGGTTCCTTGCGGCTGCTCCAGAGCAGTTCGTAACGGTCGAGCCAGTAGGCGACCGCCTTGAACGCGACGAACAGACCGGCGAGGACGGCGAGCTGCACGCGCGAGGCCGTCGACATGCTTCCGCCGCGACCGGCGAGACGGATTCCTCCGAAGATGTAGTGGGTGACGAGGTTCGCGATGAACCCGAGCACGATCGCGACGAAGAACCAGTTGAGCACGAAACGGTAGAACGGCAGGTCGAAGGCGTAGAAGCCGACGTCGATACCGAACTGCGGATCGGTGGTGCCGAAGTCGCCGCCGTTGAAGAACATCTGCACGGTGACCCAGCCGGCCTGGGCGACCAGGCCGGAGAGCACACCGAGCACGACGGGGATGCCGATGCCGAACGCGCGCATGCGGGTCATCACGGTGGTGCGGTAGCGCGCCACCGGGTCGTTGGGGCCGGTGGTCGGCACGAAGACCGGGCGCGATCGGTAGGCGAGCAGCATCGCCAGCCAGACGACACCGCCGACGAACAACCCGACCACCAGGAACAGTGCGATCCGGGTCAGGAGAACTTTGACGTAAACGTCCCGGAAGTCGACCTCGCCGAACCAGAGCCAGTTGGTGTATGTGTCCACCAACCGTGGTCCCAGCAGAAGCAGCACAGCCGCCACCACTGCCAGGATCAGCAGAACTCTGCTCCGCTTCGACAATGTAGGTACTCCGGTCGGGGGCCTCATGCCCACGTGCCACGCTCCCAACTCGTCCGGCGGCGCGAACGCACCGCATCTGTTCACCTCGCGCTCGACGAACGTGTGCGAACACGCCTCGTTCTCACGGAGTGACCGTTTCGCCCCACTCTACGGAATCCTCGTACAGGGGGTCGCACGACGCAGGTCCGGCAGCGCACACCCACGTACGGGTGCCAGGATAGGCCGGTGAGCCAACGTCTTCCCGTACCTTCCGAACAAGCACTCGCGCGCACCGTCCACGAGATCATCGATTTCGCGGATGCGGAGGGCTGGGACCGCCCTCCCGTGATGTTCGCGCTCGTCCCGACCGTGCTTCTCGCAGCCGCCGAACCCGCCCTCGCCGACCAGCTCGACGAAGGACACGAGTACACCCCGATCGCGCAGGAATCGTTCCCCGACGACGTCGAGGGCGGCAGTCCCGCACTCGAGGAGTTCCTGGCCACCACCACCTGGCCCGGCTCGGTCGCCGGGTGCGCGCTCGTCCAGGAGGTGGTCGTACTGCCGCCGAGCGCCGAGAACGAGCTCGACGACGCCTTCGCACCGCTGCTCGCCGACGCCCACGCGGCCGACGAGGCGGCACGGCTCGCCGCGCACAGTCACCCGGAACGCCGCGCCGCCCGCCTCGTCTCCGCGGTCCTGCGCGACGGGCCGTCGCTCTCGCTTCTGCAGCTGCGTCCCCTCGACGACGACGATCCGTTCGCGGGCGCCGAACTGCGGACCTACGACAACCTCGCCCCGCACGTCGTGGCGGCGCTGTACGCGACCCTCGAGGCGAGCGACGACGATTACTGAGATGTCGACTACCGGGGAGGTCGACTACCGGGGAGGTCGACTACCGGGGTGTCGGTCCTCTCCGGGCGGCTGATGGGAGTCAGCTGCAGGCCGGCGCCTCGCGTCCGTCCGTGACGGCCTCGAGCGCGTCGATCGCACTGTCGAGGGTGTCGACCTTCACGAGCTGCACCCCCTCGGGTGCGCCGCTCGAGGCCTCCGCGCAGTTCCCGGCCGGAACCAGGAAGACGGTCGCGCCGTCCTCCGAGGCCGCGGTGAGCTTGTGGGTGATCCCGCCGATCGGCCCGACGATCCCGTCCGAGTCGATCGTGCCGGTACCGGCGACGGTGAGGCCGCCGTTGAGCAGACCCGGACTGAGCTTGTCCACGACAGCCAGACTGAACATCAGGCCCGCGGAGGGGCCGCCGATGTCGGCCAGGTTGAACGTGACCTCGAAGGGCACCTCGGGAACCTCCTCGGTCGCGATACCCAGGAAACCCTTGTCCGGGTCGCCGGGCCGGGGACCGACCGGGACGTCGAACGACTCCTCGGCCTCGCCGCGCACGACCGTGATGTCCACCGACTCGCCGGGCGCGACCTCGCCGACCGCGCGCTGTACCTGGCCGGCCGTGCGCATCGCTTCGCCGCCGACGGCGATGATCCTGTCGCCCGCCTCGAGCACCCCGGAGGCCGGGGCGTCCTGACCCACCTCGGCGATCCGCAGGGTCACCGGTAGGTCGAGGTAGTGCAGGGCGGCGAGTTCGGCGGACCGTTCCGACTGGGCGAACTGCGCTTGGTCGACGGCCTGCACCTCGTCCTTGCTGCGGTCGGGCGGATAGACCTGTTCGCGCGGGGCGACGCCGTACCGTCCGCTGAGCCAGGCGGTGACGGTCTGCGCGAGAGTGAGATTGTCGGTCACCCCGACGGTCGTCATGTACAGACTGCCCTCGGTCTCGTCCGCTTCGATCCCGTCGAGCGCGACGACCGGTGTGCCCTCGATCTCGCCGAGCGTGTCGAAGACGGGGCCGGGACCGAGCGCCACGTACGGCGCCCGGACGTTGAACGCCACGACCACGATGACGAGGATGGGGAGTACGAGCGCGAGCGGCAGGACGTAGCGACGATTCACCCGGCCAGGGTAGCGGTCGGCCGACACCGGTCCTCGGCGTGACCGCGCCGTCCCCTGGCGTAGCACGCGGTGTTCGCCGTCAGCGTGACCACGAGACCGGTCCCGCCTCCGCAGGCCTTGTACCGTTGGATGCATGAGCGACACGCCCTTCGGATTCTCGAATCCCGACGACGACCCCGACCGCAAGAAGGACGAGGGATCCGGTAGCGGAGGCTCCGGTGGCGGTATCCCCTTCGGATTCGGGCTCCCCGGCAGCGGTGGGGGCGACAACCCGTTCGGTGGTCAGGGCTTCGATCCCGCGCAGTTCGGTCAGATGCTCAGCCAGTTCGGGCAGATGCTCGCCGGTATGGGCAGTGCCATGGGTTCCGGTGGCGGCTCGGGTCCGGTCAACTACGACATCGCGACGAAACTCGCACGCCAGCAGATCGGGTCCGTGACACCCGTCTCCCCCCGCACCGCCGACGCCGTGGCCGACGCCGCGCGGCTCGCCGAACTGTGGCTCGACGCGGCCACCACGCTGCCCGCGGGGGCGTCGAAGGCCGTCGCATGGACACCCGTCGATTGGCTCGACAACACCCTCGAGACGTGGAAGCGTCTGTGCGATCCGATCGCCGAGCAGGTCAACGGCATGATGCTCGGCGGTCTGCCCGAAGAGGCCCGCGCGATGGCCGGACCCATGATGGGCATGTTCTCCCAGATGGGCGGCGTCGCCTTCGGCTCCCAGCTCGGCCAGGCACTCGGCCAGCTGTCGAAGGAAGTGCTCACCTCCACCGACATCGGACTCCCGCTCGGCCCGGAGGGTACGGCCGCACTGCTGCCGGCCGCGGTCGAGAGCTTCGGTGAGGGACTCGAGCAGCCCGCCCAGGAAGTGCTCGTCTTCCTCGCCGCACGTGAAGCTGCCCACCAGCGCCTCTACAGCCACGTGCCGTGGTTGCGTCAGCGGATGCTGGCGACCGTCGAGGAGTACGCGCGCGGGATCCGCATGGACATGTCGTCGATCGAGGACCTCGCGCAGGGTCTCGACCCCTCGGCGCTCAGCGACCCGTCCAAGCTCGAGGAGATCCTCAAGCAAGGCGCGTTCGAACCGCAGACCACCCCGGAACAGAAGGCCGCACTCGAACGGCTCGAGACGATGCTCGCGCTCGTCGAGGGATGGGTCGAGACGGTCGTCGCCGACGCGCTCGGCGAGCGACTGCCGGGTGCATCGGCCCTGACCGAGACGCTGCGTCGTCGCCGCGCCACAGGCGGACCCGCCGAGCAGACCTTCGCCACGCTCGTCGGTCTCGAACTCCGGCCGCGGAAGGTTCGCGAGGCCGCTGCGTTGTGGCGCCGTCTGACCACCGATGCCGGCACCGAAGCTCGCGACCACGTCTGGGAACACCCCGACCTGCTGCCGGACTCGTCGGATCTCGACAACCCGGCGGCATTCGTCGACCGCGTGATCGGCGGCGGCACCGGGGCCTTCGAGGATCCGATCGCCCAGTTGCAGGCGACGATGGAACGCGAGCAGGCCGAACGAGATCGCGCGGCCGAGGATCGACCCGACGAGGATCGTCCCGGAGACGACCCCACCCCGTAGATCGGCTTCGCCGGTGGCGACCGGACACGCCCGCCCTGTGGACAACTACTTCTCGTGAGCGGTCCGAAGGCGCGGGCGCTGTCAGGCTGTCTCCATGATCACCGCACCGCGTGAGACGACCACGACCCCCGCACCGCCGGAGCGGGCGGTTCTCCGGGTCGATCCGGAACTGGCCGTGCTCGAACGGTCCGACGGCTCGATCCAGCTCGGCTGGGGTCCCGACACCGCGACGGTCGTCGTTCCACCCGAGGGCATGGACAGCTTCGACCTCGGCATTCTCGTCCGGCTGCTCGACGGGCGCCTCACGCTCGACGAGGTGCTGGACGCTGCCGCGCTGCGCGGTCTCCCGCCCGGACCGGTCCGGCAGGTTCTCGACGAACTTGCCGCGACGGGCACCGTCCACCGGATCCCGGCGCCCGCGGCCGGTTCCACGCGTCCGCGTCGGGTGCGGGTGCACGGCTCGGGTCCGCTCGCCGCGGCGATCGTCGAGGATCTTCCGGTGTGGGAGGTGCGGTGGGTGCGGTCGACGTCCGGTGACGAACCGCAGGGACCCGCCGACTGTGTCGTACTCGCCGACCGTCAGGTACCCGATCCCCACCTCGTGAGGACCCTCGTCCGCGCCCGTGTCCCCCATCTCGCGGTGCGGATCCGGGACGGACGCGGCGTCGTGGGCCCGTTCGTGCTGCCCGGGCGGAGCAGTTGTCTGCGCTGCGCCGATCTCGTACGGACCGACCTCGATCCGTCCTGGCCGCGGTTGGCGAGCCAACTGTACGGACGGCAGGGTCACGCCGGCCGCGCCGTGACCTCGGCGACCGCCGCGATGGCCGTCGGGCAGGTCGAGGCGTTCCTCTCCGGCGACCCCTCCGTCACTCCGGCAGTCGACCGCACACTCGAACTCGACCTGCGAACCCACCGCATCGTCACGCGGCGATGGGTCCGTCATCCCCACTGCGACTGCTCGGTCATCGCTCCGGCCGGTCAGGCATGATGGGGGGCGTGCCAGACATCCCTCGCAGAAGCTCGTCCCGCACTGCCAAGCTCGCGAGCATCCCCTTGGGAATCGCCGGGCGCGCCGCCGTCGGCTTCGGTCGTCGGCTCGCCGGCGGCGATCGGGAGGAGATCGACGCCGAGATGACAGCGAAGGCCGCTGAGCAATTGTTCAGCGTGCTCGGTGAGCTCAAGGGCGGTGCCATGAAGTTCGGGCAGGCCCTGAGCGTGATGGAGGCCGCCGTCCCGGAGGAGTTCGCCGAACCGTACCGGGAGGCGTTGACCAAGCTTCAGGCCGAGGCCCCTCCCCTGCCCGCCCGAGCCGTGCACCGCGTGCTCGACCAGCAGCTCGGCACCAAGTGGCGCGAGCGTTTCGAATCGTTCGACGACGTGCCCGTCGCCTCCGCGAGCATCGGCCAGGTACACCGGGCCGTGTGGTCGGACGGTCGCGAGGTCGCGGTGAAGGTCCAGTACCCGGGTGCCGACGAGGCTCTGCGCGCCGACATGCGCACGCTGTCCCGGTTCGCCGGATTGTTCGCCACGATGATGCCGGGTGCCGATGTGCGCGCGCTGCTCGACGAGTTGTCCGCACGCACGGAGGAAGAACTCGACTACCGGATCGAAGCCGACAACCAGCGGGCCTTCGCGAAGGCCTTCGCCGGCGACGAGAAGTTCGTCGTCCCGCGCGTCGTCGCCAGTGCACCGAAGGTCGTTGTGACCGAATGGCTTTCGGCCACACCACTGTCGGTGATCATCGCGGGTGGTACGCGCGAGCAGCGCAACCGCGCCGGCGCGCTGCTCGCGGAGTTCCATTTCTGTTCGCCCGCCCGCGCCGGCCTGCTCCACAGCGACCCGCATCCGGGCAACTTCATGCTTCTCGACGACGGCCGCCTCGGGGTCATCGACTTCGGCGCGACCGCGGCGATGCCCGACGGGTTCCCTCCGGTGCTCGGTCGAATGGTCCGGCTCGCCCTCGACGAACGTTTCGACGAGCTCACCCGACTCCTCTACGACAACAAGTTCGTTCTGCCCGGCCGTACGGTCACCGACGAGGAGATCGCCGACTACCTGCGGCCGTTCACCGATCCGATCCACACCGAGTCGTTCCACTTCACCCGCGCGTGGCTGCAGCGAGTGGCGGGAACAGCCACGGACTTCTCGAGTTCCACCTTCAGGACGGCCCGGACGCTGAACCTGCCGCCCGAGTACGTGAGCGTGTTCCGGGTGCTGCTGGGATCGGTCGGCATCTGCGCTCAGCTCGACGCCGAGGCGCCGTACATGCGCATCCTGAGCGAATGGCTACCCGGCTTCGCCGTGGAGTGACGAAGCCGGGCAACCGGATTCACGCACAAACCAGTTCCTTGCGGGAGTCGGGCACCGGATGTTTCCGTGGCCGGCCCCGCGGCCGCTTGCGTGCGACGACGACACCACGGTCGATGATCTCCCCGCCCCACACGCCCCACGGTTCCTCCCGCTCGAGAGCGGCATCGAGGCACTGGGCCCGCACCGGGCAGCCCGCGCACAGCGTCTTGGCGTACTCGAGTTCCGCCGGGGTCTCGGCGAACCACAGGTCGGGATCGTTGTCGCGGCACGGGAGATCGGTACCGCTGTGATACGGCAGATCCGTACCGCCGTGACACGGCAGGAGGGTGTCGGTACGACGCATCTCGTCTCCTTCCGTTCGGTTCGACAGGCTCGGCAGGTTGTCGCTCGGCACGTGAGCTCCTTCGTCGGTTCGTGAAAATACGATGCGAACCCGGCCCGAAAACGAGAAAGGCCACGGTCCGCTGGGCGGGGTCCGTGGCCTGGAGGAAACGAAAGGTCTACGGGGAGATACTTCCCGATCGACTTCCGACCACGGACGAGACGGCAGCGGCGTACACACGACGGCGTGCACGCGGCGCGGCTGCCACTGCGAGAGCCACAGATGTGGCAGTGCGGGTGACAGCGGCGGCCACAGCGACACGAGGGGCCGCTGCCGCTGCCGGAGCATCGAAGCCGAGCATCGGGGCCACCTCACTTTCGCGTCGCGCACGGGCCGTCTCCCGTGACATCGTCATCCAGCCTAGATTCGCGGGCACGATCGGCACAAGTGATTTTCTACCTGCGGTTTCGTGTCGCTCATCCGGTCTCGGGACTACAGTCGGACAGCATGTCCCTCGCGACCACGAGATTCCTGCCCGTGCTCGACTGCCCGGACCCGCGCGGGCTCGCCGACTTCTATCGCCGGTTGCTGGGATGGACGATCACCGACGACAGGGAGGATTGGGTCGAACTCACCCGGGACGACTCGACCGCCATCGCGTTCCAGCGCGACCCCGACTTCACACCGCGTCACTGGCCGGCCGACGGGGTGCATGCCCATCTCGACTTCCACGTACCCGACCTCGACGAGGCCGAACGTCTCGTCCTCGGTCTCGACGCACTGCGCGCCGACGACGGGTCGAGCACGAGCACGTTCCGGGTGTTCCGCGACCCGGCCGGACACTATTTCTGCCTGTGCGCCGGCTGATTTCGGACGACGACAGGGGTCAGAGATCGAGGGTGTCGACCGTGCGCTCGCCCCGCACGAGTGCGAGCACGTCGGCGCCGTACTGTTCGAGTTTCTTCGCGCCGATCCCCGGGATGGCGACCAGCGCGCGGTCGTCGCGCGGTTGCTGCTCGGCGATCGCGACGAGAGTGTTGTCGCTGAAGACGACGTAGGCCGGCACCTTCATCTCCTTCGACCGTTCCCGACGCCATTCCTTGAGCGCGACGAGCAGGTTCTCGTCGAGGTCGGACGGGCAGGCTTCACAGCGGCCGAGCATGGTCGAGGTGGTGCCCATCAGCGGCTTGCCGCAGACGCGGCACTGTGGGCGCTTCTTCCGGGGGGACGCCGGTTCGGCGATCTTCGACGCGGGTGAGCTGTCGGGGATGAGCCCGTGCAGGAAACGCGAACGCCGGCGCGACCGGCGTCCGCCTGCAGTGCGGGACAACGCCCACGACAGCTGCAGGTGCACGCGGGCGCGGGTGACGCCGACGTAGAGAAGCCGACGCTCCTCCTCGATACCGGCCTCGTCCGGAGGGGTGTCCTTGTCGCCCGTGACGTGGGTGATGGGCAGGGTGCCGTCGGTGAGTCCGACGAGGAAGACGGCGTCCCATTCGAGGCCCTTCGCCGCGTGCAACGACGCGAGCGTGACGCCCTGGACCGTCGGCGGCTGCCGCGCCTCGGCACGGGCCGCGAGATCGCGCAGCAGGCCCTGGAGGTCGAGTTCCGGTTCGTGCTCGAGCAGTTCCTCGGTGAGCTGCACGAGCGCGACGAGCGACGCCCATCGTTCGCGTGCCTGGGTGCCCGCCGGCTCGGTGTCGGTCAGGCCGAGCGGCACCAAGGTGGCCCGCACGAGGCTGAGCAGCCCGGCACCGCGGCCGGCGTCCTCCGGGAGATCGTCGCGCGCACCCGCCTGGCGCAGGGCGTTGACGGCCTGCCGGACCTCCGCGCGGTTGAAGAAACCCTCACCACCGCGCACCTGGTACGGGATACCGGCCTGGGTGAAGGCCTGCTCGTAGGCCTCGGACTGGGCGTTGATGCGGTAGAGCACCGCGATCTCGGCAGCGGGCACCCCCTTGCCCATCAGCTTGGCGACGGCCTTCGCCACTGCCTGCGCCTCGGCCGGCTCGTCGTCGAACTCGGCGAAGGTCGGCTCCGGACCGGGCGGACGCTGACCGACGAGCTCGAGGCGTGTTCCGGCGATGCGACCCCGTGCGGCACCGATCACGCGGTTGGCGAGGTCGACCACCTCCGGGGTGGATCGGTAGTCGCGTTCGAGGCGCACAACGGTGGCGTCGGGGAACCGGCGGGAGAAGTCGAGCAGGTGCTTCGGGGTGGCGCCGGTGAACGAGTAGATGGTCTGGTTGGCGTCGCCGACCACCGTGAGATCGTCGCGATCGCCGAGCCACGCGTCGAGGACACGCTGCTGCAGTGGCGTGACGTCCTGGTATTCGTCGACGACGAAGCAGCGGTAGCGGTCGCGGAACTCCTCCGCCACCGTGAGGTTGTTCTCGAGGGCGGCGGCGGTGTGCAGGAGCAGGTCGTCGAAATCGAGGTACATTCCGTCGCCCGACCGGTTCTTGAGCTGCTCGTAGGTGTCGTACACGCGGGCGACCCGCTCGGGATCGGCGGGCGGGGCGCGGTGGGCGCGGGCGGCCGCGGCGGGATAGTCCTCGGGTGCGACGAGTGTGCCCTTGGACCATTCGATTTCCGACAGCAGGTCGCGCACGGTGTCGGTGTCGGTCGGGAAACCGCAGCGGTGCGCCGCCTGGGAGACGGCCGCGAACTTGCGGTCGAGCAACTGCCACGGCGTGTCGCCGACGACCTGCGGCCAGAAATACCGCAGCTGCCGCAGGGCGGCCGCGTGGAAGGTGCGTGCCTGCACCTGGGTGCCGTCGCCGCCGATACCGAGGGCCCGCAGACGTGAGCGCATCTCCCCTGCCGCACGGGCGGTGAAAGTGACGGCGAGGACCTGGCTCGCCGAGACGTGCCCGGCGGAGACGAGGTGCGCGATGCGTCGGGTGATGGTGCGGGTCTTGCCGGTGCCGGCACCGGCGAGCACACAGACCGGTCCTCGTGGGGCGAGTACTGCTGCCGCCTGCTCGGGATCGAGACCCTCCACCACATCCGCACACATGGCCTCCATCATGACAGTGACCGCCGACAGTGCAGACCACCGGTGACGCCGAGTGCGTGGTGCGGATCACACCTGACCCCGGTCGCGGAACATGCCCGGTCGCTGTGGTGTTCTCGAAGACATGACGACCACCGATGCACCCGCTCTCACCGTCTACTCCACCACCTGGTGCGGTTACTGCAGGCGGCTGAAGACCCAGCTCGACCAGAACGGCATCGCGTACACCGAGGTCGACATCGAATCGGATCCGGCCGCCGCGGAGTTCGTCGGCAGCGTCAACAACGGCAACCACGTGGTGCCCACCGTCAAGTTCGCCGACGGCAGCACCGCCACCAACCCGTCGCTCGCCGAGGTCCAGCGCGCTCTGGGGCTGTAGGTTCTCGTCGCTCGTCCACGGAGCCGGTCGCGTTCACCGCGGCCGGCTCCTCTCATCGCCGAACCCCGGTCATTCCTTGGCCCAGCCCTCGAGCATCCCGCGCGCGATCGAGATCGAGCCGGGCAACAGCAGCGGGGCGTCGTCGGCCGAGGCCCAGTCGCCCGTCGCCAGTGCCGCGCGGACCTCCTCGCGCGTGAACCACCGCGCTTCGCCGATCTCGCCGTCGCGGAAGTCCAGGGCCTGCTCGGGATCGGCGATCGCCGCGAATCCCAGCATGAGCGACCGGGGGAACGGCCAGGGCTGACTGCCGAGATACCGCACGTCGCGCACCTCGACGCCGACCTCTTCCCGGATCTCCCGGACCACACATGATTCGAGGGACTCGCCGGCTTCGACGAAACCGGCGAGGACGGAGAAACGCCGTTCGGGCCACACCGGCTGCCGGGCGAGCAGGACACGGTCGTGCCCGTCGTGCACGAGGCAGATGATCGCCGGATCCGTGCGGGGGAACTCCTGGTGCCCGGTGTCGGTGCTGATCCGCGACCAGCCGGACATCGTCGGGCGGGTGGGCGAGCCGTCGACCGCGCTGTAGCCGGCGTTGTCGTGCCAGTTCAGCAAGGCGACCGCGCTGACCAGCAGGTCGGCATCGGCATCGTCGAGGTGCTCGCCGACACGCCGCAGGTCGGCCACCGTACCCGTCTGGGCGAGGACCCGGGTGGCCCAGACGTGGCGTCCGTCGCGGATGCCGAGGAAGATCGCGCCGGCGACCGGTTCGGGGCCGAGTTCGGACGCCTCGCCGAACACGAGCGCGCCGTCGGACACACGGACCTGGTTCCGCCGGTCGACCCGCAGGAGCTTCGCGTCGGCCCATCCGGTGCGCAGGGCATCCTCGTCCGACCGCAGTTCCTCCGCCCGGTCGACGACGGTACGGGAGAGCAGCGGGGTACCCGACAGAGCGAAACCGGTCACACCAGCACCCTAGCCACGCATGGCGCCCGGCGGTGAACCCACCAGCCGGATGTAGAGCAGTTTGTCGCTCGCTTCGAGCGCGTCGACCTCGGGCGAACCGATCCGCCACATCCGCCCGTCGCGGACGACGGCGAGGACGATGTCCTTCAGATGCCGGGGGGATCCCCCGACCTCGCCGGGCTCGACGTCGCGTTCGGTGATGGCGAATCCCGCTTCCGGTGTGAGCAGGTCCTCGATCATCTCGACGACGTTCGGCGTGGTCGTGGCGATACCGAGCAGGCGACCCGCCGTCTCCGACGAGATGACCACCGAGTCGGCACCCGACTGACGCAGCAGGTGGGTGTTCTCCGACTCGCGGATGGCGGCGACGATCTTCGCGCGCGGGGCGATCTCGCGGGCGCTGAGGGTCACGAGCACCGCGGTGTCGTCGCGGTTCGCGGCGACGATCACCGCCGACGCGTGCTGCACGCCGGCGAGTCGGAGCACATCGGACTTCGTCGCCGAACCCTGAACCGTCACGAGGCCCTGCCCGGCGGCGGACTCGAGAACCACCGGATCGGTGTCGACCACGACGATCTCGGACGGGGGGACCCCGTCGCCGAGCATGGCGTCGACCGCGGTACGGCCCTTGGTGCCGTAACCGATGACGACGGTGTGATTACGCACGCGGCGCCTCCAACGCTGGATCTTGAATGCTTGACGGGAACTCTCGGTCAGTGCCGACAGAGTGGTACCGACCAGCACGATGAGGAAGAACACCCGGAGCGGCGTGATCAGCAGGATGTTGATCAGGCGTGCTTCGGGGGTGAAGGGGGTGACATCGCCGTAGCCGGTGGTCGAGAGCGAGACCGTGGCGTAGTAGACACAGTCCAGCAGGGACAGTTCGTTGTCCTGGGAGTCGATGTACCCGTCACGGTCGAGGTAGACGACGACGACCGCGAGGAACAACGCCGCGAACGCGTAACCGATGCGACGGGCGATCGCGAGTCCGGGACTGGTTTGCTCCTGGGGTACGCGCAGCACACCGACGAGCGCGAAGTCGGGGCGCTCGGTGAGTTGATCGGAGCGGCTGAACCGCGCACGCAACCTCCCGGGCATCGCGGTGTCCCACCTTCCTGCTGTCGGCCTCCACTGGTGGCCACCCTCGGTCGTCGCGGTACCGAACGGACTGCGCCCGATACCGGATCGCAGCGTACCGCCGCGCGCTAGTGTGGCACGCATGTCCACGAACGCGGCGCAGCGCTCTGCGATCCGGCTGTCAGGTCTTCTTCTCGGCGTCGGCATCCTGCACTTCGTGCGACCGGAACTCTTCGACGGCATCGTGCCGCGCGCCCTCCCGGGTGATGCCCGCACCTACACCTACGCCTCCGGGGTGGCGGAGATCGCCGTCGCCGGCGCGCTCGCCGTCCCCCGCACCCGTCGCCTCGGTGGTTCCCTGGCCGCGGCGTTGTTCCTCGCGGTCTTCCCCGCCAACCTGCAGATGGCCGCGACGTGGTTGCGCAGCCCGAAGCTCTCCCCTGCCGCCAAGGCCCTGTCCCTCGCCCGGCTGCCGCTGCAGATCCCCCTCGTCACCGAAGCGCTGAAGGTCCGCCGCACCTCGGTTCGCTGAGCGATCGACCGTTCGCGGTGATTGAGGCCACAGTGAGCGGGTATGCGTCGGTATGGACACCGGACGTGGTCTGAAGGTGGTCGTCGTCGGCGCGACCGGCAATCTGGGAACCGGCATCGTCGAGGCGCTCGGCAGGGAACCCGCCGTCGCGGAGATCGTGGGCGTCGCACGACGGCCGACGGAGTGGACCGCCCCCAAGGCGACCTTCACGGTCGCCGACACCTCCACCGACGACTTCCGTCCGATCGTGCAGGGCGCCGACGCGGTGATCCATCTGGCGTGGCTGTTCCAGCCCACCCACCGCCCGGAGGTGACCTGGAAGAACAACGTGCTCGGCGCGATCTCGGTGTTCGAGGCGGCGGCCGCCGAGAAGGTTCCCGCCCTGATCTACTCGTCGTCGGTGGCCGCCTATTCGCCCGGACGGTCGACGGATCGTGTCACCGAGGACTGGCCCACGCACGGGTGGCCGGGCGCCGCCTATCCGCGCGAGAAGTCGTATCTGGAGCGCTGTCTCGACACCCTCGAGTTACGGGCGCCGGAGATGCGCATCGTGCGGATGCGGCCCTACTTCATCTTCAAGCGCGAATCGGCGACCTCGCAGCGGCGCCTGTTCGTCGGTCCCCTGCTGCCGGGGAATCTGCTGCGTAGCGGACTGCTGCCCGCGATGCCGCTGGTCGAGGATCTGCGGGCCCAGGTGTTGCACACGAGCGATGTGGCCGATGCCTTCATCCGTGCGACGGTCCGGCCGGTCCGCGGCGCGTTCAACCTTGCGACGGAACCGCCGGTGGACGGCGCGTTCCTGGCGGAGATGTTCTCCGCCAGGAAGATTGCGGTGCCGCGTGCGGCCCTCCGCGCGGCGGTGCGGGCGGCGTGGCACGCGCACCTCGTCCCGGCCTCCCCCGGTCTGCTCGACACCGTGCTGCAACTTCCGCTGCTCGACAGCACCCGCGCCCGCACCGAATTGGGCTGGGAACCGCGGTATTCGCCGCCCGAGATCCTCGAGGAGTTCCTGTCGGGCCTGCGGGAGGGAGCCGGGATGCCCACGGCTCCACTGGCCCCCGACACCGCCGGGCGCCGGGCGCACGAAGTGGCCACCGGGGTGGGACAGCGCCCCTGAGCCCGAACGGGTTCGGGCCGTGCCCCCCCGAGCTCGAACGGGTTCGGGCAGCGCTCCCGAGGCTCGTCACCGCGACGACAACAGGATCTTCGCAAGTTCGGCCGGTCGCGCCAGCGCCGGCAGGTGACCGCTGTCGACGAGTTCGGGTTCGACACCGAGGCGTTCGCGCGACAGGCGCGTCACCAGCGGCAGCGGCAGAAGTCTGTCGTGCCGCCCGGCGACCACACGCACGGGCACGCCCGGCCACCGATCGGCGTTCCAGGCCGGCTCGAAGGCCGCATCGGCAGGCGCTGATGCCTCGTGGGTGAACGCGTCGGCGACGACGTCGTCGGGCACATCGTGGAAGAACAACTCGCGCAGATCCATCGGGGCATCGGGATCGCGACCCGCAGCGACGTCCTGTTCACGCCTCGCTTCCTCGTGCCCGACGTTCCCCCACCAGCTGCCCGGCGACTCGCCGGGCGCCGGGATCATCGGCGCGACGAGGACGAGTTCGTCGACGATGCACCGCTCGGCGACGAGCACCGCCGTGAAGGCCGACATCGACTGGGCCACCACCACCAGCGGGGGTGGCACGTTCCGAATCGCCCCGACGACGACATCGGCGTAGTCGTACTGGCCCGCCGACCCGTCCGCATAGGGCAGGTCGACCGCGATCGTGCGGTGCCCGTGACGTTCGAGCAACGGGATCACCCGATGCCAGTACCACGGGTCGGATCCGGCTCCGGGGAGCAGCACGAAGGTCGCCACAGTTCTTTCCTAGTCCTCCGCCTCGGAATCCGCGGTGGATTCGCGCCGCAGGTTCCCCGCCTCGAGAACGAGCCGTTCGAGCATCGCCGCGCCGGGCAGCTCGTCGGGTGCAACGGTGCGTCCGGTGCGGACGTAGTGGAAAGCCGCTCGGACCTTGTGCAGCGGCAGTTCGGCCGGTCGGCCGGTGAGCCGTTCGGTGCGTGCCGCCATCAGCTGCGCCCAGGCGAGGCGGTAGGCGGCGAGCTGAACTCCCACCGTGGCGAGCTTGTCCCCTTCCGGTTCGGCACCGGTCTTCCAGTCGATGACCGTCCAGCCTCCGTCCGGATCCTCGAAGACCGCGTCGATGCGTCCGCGGATGACGGTGCCGGCCAGAGCGGTTTCGAACGGCACCTCCACCTCGACGGGGTTGCGCGACGCCCACTTCGACCGCAGGAACGCTTCCTGGAGCCGGTCGAAGTGCGAATCGTCGCCGTCCTCGTCGTCGGCGCCGGGAAGCTCGTCGAGGTCGAGCAGGCGCGTCGCGCCGAATCTGCGCTCGAGCCACGCGTGGAAGGCCGTGCCGCGACGCGCGAGCGGATTGGGCCGGAACGGCAACGGACGGCGCAACCGGGCCGCGAGGGCATCGGGGTCGGTGGCGAGGTCGACGAGCTGACTGACGGACAGCTGCGCGGGCAGCACCACTTCGGCGCTCTGCTCGGCGCGCTGTTCGCGTTCGGCCAGCAACGCGTCGACGTCGGTGGCCCACTCGTCGGGATCGTCGTCGTACCCGGTCGGGAGGTCGGTCCGGTCGAACTCGGCGAGGACGAGCGCTGCGCCGCGTTCGACGTCGCCGCGCCGGGCGCCGAGCGGGTCGCGCGGCCACAGCGCGCTGCGCGGTGACGCCGTGAGAGGGTTCTCCTGCTCGGGTTCGGGTTCCGGCGCCCAATGATCGATCGAACCGAGCTCGGGTCGCGCCGTGACGATCCCGCGCAGCTCCCCGAGGCAGGGCGAGGGTCCCTTCGGCTCGGAGCCGGTGTCGGCCCAGTGATGGCCGGAGACGACAAGGGCCCGTTCGGTG
>NZ_LPZN01000050.1 GCF_001646655.1 Rhodococcus gordoniae
CTCGACGGTGCCGCCGCGGCGCGATCACGGGCCGAAGCCGCGGCGGTGCGTGCCCGCGCGCAACGCGACACCGCGTCGGCCGCGGTGGAGACTGCCGAGACCATCGTCGAGCTGTCCCGCAGCGAGATCGCCGCCGAGCTGGGCCGGTGGTGGTCCGATCGCGCCGAGACCTTCGCGGCCGTGGGTCTGTCCACTCCGGTCTTCGAAGCGCTCGACACCGCCTTCGGAACCGTCGGTCAGGACGATGCGCCGGCTCCGGCGGCGGTGTTCGCCGAGCACACCGGCCCGGTGCTCGACGACCTGCGGTTCCGGCGTCGCGTATGCGGCTCGGAGATCGAGTCGCTCGGCACCCGCATCGCCGAACTCGAGACCGAACGCGCCGCCGTCGCGGCCGAACGCGACGACGCTCCCCCGGTATTCCCCGCTCGCACCGGCAACCGTGACGATCTTGTCGGCGCCCCGCTGTGGCAGCTCGTCCGGTTCCGCGACGACGTGTCGACACAGGACGCCGCCGGTATCGAAGCGGCATTGCAGGCCGCGAACCTGCTCGACGGGTGGATCACCGATGGCGACCTGCCGGACATCGAGTCGGAGCAATTGTTGGTGCCGTTGGCGCCCGAGCACCGGCCGAGCGGTCCCACGCTCGCGGATGTACTCGTTCCCGAGCCCGATACGGCCGTCCCCGAGGAACGGGTCGCCGCGGTGCTGTCGTCGATCGCGTGGGCCACCGACCCCGGACCGGGCGCGCGGGTGTCGGTCGATGCGCACGGCGGGTTCCGGCAAGGAGTGCAGCTCGGTCGCCACGTCAAGGAGCAGGTCGAGTTCATCGGGGCCACCGCCCGCGCCCGGCGTCGGCAGCGTCGCATCGTCGAACTCGAGACCACCATCGCCGAATGCCGCGCCGACGTGGAGTCGCTGCGCGAGCAGGATCGCGAGATCGGCGACCGGCTCACCGCACTCGACGACGCCGCGAAGTCGTTGCCGCGCACCGGATCCGTGCTCGCGGCGCTGCGCAAGGTTACCGAATGCGCCGGCGCGCTGCGGACCGCATCCGAGTCCGCGGCCGCCGCCGACCGCGACCTGGACCAGGCGATCGCCGCGATCGCCACCAAGGAACAGCACCTGCGATCGACGGCCGGCCGGCACCGGGCACCGCTCACTGCGACGGAACTCGACAGTCTCGACGCGGCCGTGCGGCACTTCCGCTCGCAGGCTCAGGCCCTGCAGCGCGCCCTGCGCGAACAGGTCACCTGTGGCGATCGGCTCCGTGACACCGATCTTCGCCTCGAGGAAGCACGGGCCTCCGCCGAGAACGCGGCCGAACTCGCCGCGGAGAACGCCGAAAGACTGGCCGACGAACAGCAGAAACTCGCGACGCTGCGCGAGTCCATCGGGGCGAGCGCCGACCGCCTCGACACCCAGCTCGACGAGGCGCGGCGCAGGATCGAGATGACGAAGACCGCCGAACGGACCGCCCGCAAGGCCCACGAAGCGGCGCTCGAACGAATCGGCAAGGCCGACGCGGCCCATACGGGCGCCGAGACCGCCCTGCGCTCGGCGCTCACCGAGGCCCGGGCCGACGCCGACACACTCGCGCCGTTCGCCCGCCGCGACCTGCTGATACTGCTCGGTGTGGACACCGAACACGTCTGGCCGTCCAGCGCGGCCGCGTGGCTCGACGCCGATCAGCTCGCCTATCGGATCCGGCAGTCCCCCGACAACCCGGTCGACGTACTGCCCACCGAGGTCCTCGCACTGTTCCGTGCCCTCGACACCGCCACCGAATCGGTCACGACCTCCGAGTCCACTCGCAAGTCCACCGCCTCGGCGCTGACGTCCGCACTGCAGGAGTTCGACGCCGAACTCGCCCGGGGCCGCGACTACCGGCTGCACTGGGACGCCGCCGAGGGCGTCACCGTCGTGCAGGTACAGGATGAACAGGGCTACACGTCCGTCGCGGCCTTCGCGCAACGTATCGCCCGAGCGCGGCAGGAACAGGAGACCCTGCTCACCGACTCCGAACGGCGCATCCTCGAAGACGCGCTCCTCACCGGTCTCGCGCAGCAGATCCACGAGCGCACCGTCGACGCCCGCGACCTCATCGCCCGGATGGGTACCGAGATGCGGCAACGGCACATGTCCTCGGGCAACACCATCGGGGTGCACTGGGTGCTCGCCGACCATCTCGACGAGCCGGCCCGGGCGGTGTGCAAACTCCTCGACCGCGACGCGTCGATGCTGGCACCGGACGATCTCGCGGGGATCCGCGCGCATTTCGCCTCGCGGATCCGCGCGGAGCGGGCCGCGCACCCGGAACGGTCGTACCCGGAGATCCTCGCCGCGACGCTGGATTACCGCCGGTGGCGGGTGTTCTCGTTCAGTCTCGTCGGTGCGGACGGCAGCGAGGACCGCCTCACCCCGGCCCGGCACTCGGCGTTGTCCGGTGGCGAACAGTCCGTCTCCCTGCACCTGCCGTTGTTCGCGGCGGCGCACGTGATGCTCGATTCGGCCGACCCGCACGCGCCGCGCCTGCTCGCCCTCGACGAGGCCTTCGCCGGCGTCGACGACACCGGTCGCAGCGAACTGCTCGGTCTGTCCGTGCAATTCGACCTCGATCTGTTCATGACCGGTTTCGACCTGTGGATCACCTATGCGGGCGTGCCGGGGTGCGCGCACTACGACCTGTCGCATTCGGTAGCCGAGCACACCGTCGCCACCACGCTGCTGGTGTGGTCGGGGGGCGAACTGCTCGCCGAGCACGACGGGTCCGATCTGGAGAGCGCGCTGGGATCTCCGCGGACCCGTCGGGTCGCACGCCCTGCGGAGGGGGCCTTCGAGTTCGCCTGATCGTGACGACGGTCACTGCGGCGTGTTGCTGGTCGATCGGGGCTCCCCCCTTGCCTCGCGGTCCTACGATCCGGAAGATGACGAGGCTTCGGGTATCCAGACTCATCGTCGGCGCCGCGACCGTGGTCGGCCTGCTCCTGGGCGCGGGCCCCGCGGCAGCCGCACCGGCACCGGGCGCGCGGGTGACCGCGTCGCCGGACGGTTTCATGCTCGACGGTCGGGCCTGGTGGCCCACCGGGTTCAATGCCTACCAGCTCGCCACCGATTGGTCGGTGAACTGGGGATGCGGCGCCATGGTCGACCTCGACGCCTATTTCGGCGCGCTGCCGCCGAATTCGCTCACCCGATTCAATCTGTTCCAGGCGCTGGCCGTCAACCGGTTCACGGGACAACTCGACTTCGGACCGATGGATGCGGTCTTCGCGGCGGCCGAAGCGCACGATCAGATGCTGCTACCTGTCCTGGCACCTCAGGACGGTGCGTGTGAGGACGAGGTCTTCAAGGGCCGGCAGTGGTACGTCGACGGCTGGACCGAGTTCACCCCGGGCCACGAGCGGGTGGTGATGAGCTACCGGGACTGGATGCACACTGCCGTCGCCCGCTACCGGGATTCCCCCTCTCTCGCGGCGTGGGAGCTCGTCGGCGAGCCGGAGACGAGTTCCTGCACCGACGCCGCGTGCTATTGGTGGACCCGGTCGTGCGAGCCCGGGGCCGCCCAGGTGCTGCGCGACTTCTTCGATACAGCCGGTGCCGAACTGCGCGCTGTCGACCCCCGCACCTTGATCACGGCGGGGTACACCGGAGGCGGCCAGTGCGGAACCCAGGGCGACGAATACCGGTTCGTCAGCGCCTCACCGTATGTCGATGCCGTGCAGTACCACGACTACGGTGCCGACGGCGTGCCCTTGCCCGGCGATCAGTGGAACGGTCTCGCCCGGCGAGTCGCGCAGGCCACGGCCGTCGGAAAGCCGTTGCTCGTGGCGGAGATCGGTGAGCTCGCCGGATCGTGCGGATCGCTCGTCGACCGCGCCGAGCACATCACCACGAAGATCGAAGGTCAACGCGCCGCCGGCACCGCGGGTGCACTGCTGTGGGCGTTCGTACCCGACCCACGCGAGTCCGACTGCACCTTCGACATCGGGTTCGACGATCCCCTCTGGGATGTGGTCGACAACTTCGGCTTCCTGGAACCCTCCACCGCCTCGAACCCGCAGTTCTTCCCATAGATCGACGCGGGGAGGGTGCAGTCCTCACACGTCGACGGTGAAACCGAGATCCACGTCGCACGCAGCCTGCCCGCCGCGAATTCCCCAACTCGCGGCGGGGATGTCCCGGACGATGACCGTGACGTGGTCGGCGGGGATCCCCAGAACTTCGAGCCGCTCGGTGATCTCACGGTAGAGGCGCCGCTTCGCGTCCACGCTGCGCCCCGCGAAGCAGTCGACGATCACCAGGGTGTAGAGCTCGGGTGATGTCAGGAGAATTCATCTGCGGGCGGTGAGGAAACCCTTCCGCCTCTCGTTGGGGATCGCCGCCGGTGCGCCGTCGGTTGTCCGGTGACGTCGAAGGTTGCCCGCGCACACCCGTCCCACGAGCGCAGGGTGGAACAGACAGCTCGGCGGATCCATCAGGCTGCTGACCCGCAGGAATCGGTCGACGACCACGGGATCGTTCTCGGCAGCGGCCAGGACACGCGCCACATACGCGTTGCCGAGTCGGGTCTGCACGCTGCGTGAACCTTCGACCTCGGGCAGCGCCAGATCCGCGCCGACCGCGAGCTGCCACGCGGCGCCGATGGGTTTCCTCGCGGCCCGGAAGAATCTGCGGGACAGGTCGTCCTCACCGCGCCGCAGGCAGTCCCGCAGCGACATCGCTTCGACGGCGGCTACCGTCATGCCCTGACCATAGACCGGATTGAAGCTGCAGATCGCATCGCCGAAGACCAGCAGTCCATCCGGGAAACGGTGCATCCGCTCATAGTGTCGCCATTGGCTGGACGGGAACTTGTGCTGTGCCAGCTCACCGAGGGGTTCGGCGGTACGGAGCGCGGTCACGACATGCTCGGGCGCGTACGCCTCCACGGCGGAGATCATGCCGTCCAGGCGCGGTGGCGGTTCACGACCAGCCATGGCGGCGACCGTGAACAGCCACGTGTCGTGCTCGTAGCCGAACAGCGCCATGCCCGCGGGGCGACCCGGCACGGCGCCGATCAACACCATCTTCTCCATCGGTGTGCCCGGCGCGAGTCGCAACAGCTGGCTGCGATACACGACGTGGACGACGACATGCTCCTCGACCGGTCGCCCGTAACCGAGTTTCTCGAGACCCGCCGGGGTGCGGGCTCCGCGCCCCATCGCGTCGACCACCAGATCCGCCGTCAGGCTCCGAACACCCTCGCGGCTGCCCACCTGCACTCCGGTGATCCGGCGGCGGTCGGGTGTCGTCGTCAGGTCGCCGACGTTGTGCCCGTCGAGGAGAGTGATGTTCGGGATGGCGCGCACGCGCCGCCGGACATGATGTTCGAGCAGCGGCCTGCTCGGCACGTAGGTGGCTCGGCGGTCGCGGAAGCGACCCGACGGCGCCAGCCGGTGGCCACCGAGGACGAAGTGCATCTCCGACAGGTCGCCGTCGGCGATCACCGGTGCGCCGTCGGCGATCAGTTCGTCGAGGATACCCGGGAACAATTCGTCCATGGACCGGGCGCCGCGGGCGAGAAGCCCGTGTCCGTGCCGCCCCTGCGGTACCCCGTGGCGGTTCTCCGCACCGGTCGGGAGGACGTCGCGTTCGACGACCGTCACCGCGCGGTACGAGTCGGCCAGTGCACGGGCCGCGAGCAGACCGCCGACGCTCGCGCCCAGAACGATTGCATGGTCACCGATCTTGTCCATCTCGTCATCTCCGTCGGCCGGTCGATTGTCGCGCACCTACGTGCCTGTACACGAAGTCTGGGGCGGCGATCGTCGACGGTCGCGAGTAGCGCACTACTCGATTCGGAATCCGGTTGCCCGGCCGCGGCGGCGCTGCTTCGATCGGAGCCATGAACGACCGCACACGTCTGACGCGCAAACCCGAACGCGGCACCGACGATCCCGCCGTCCTGCACCGCCTTCTCGACGAGGCCCGCATCGCGCACGTGGGATTCGTGCGTGACGGATCGCCCGTGGTGCTGCCGATGGCGATGGGACGCGACGGAGACCGGTTGCTGCTGCACGGTTCCACCGGCGCCGGGATGTTCCTCGCCGCCCGCGCCGGAATCGAGGTGTCCGTCGCGGTGACACACCTCGACGGACTCGTGTTCGCCCGGTCGGCCTTCGACCACAGCATGAACTACCGCAGTGCCGTGCTGTTCGGAGTGGCCACACCGGTCGTCCCGGACGAGAAGGAACGTGCGTTGAGGGTGGTGAGCGAACATCTGATGCCGGGACGCTGGGACGAGGTCCGGTCGCCGACCCCGAAGGAGCTGGCCGCCACCACCGTCCTGGAGGTGCCGCTCGCCGAGGCGAGCGTGAAGGTCCGGGCGGCCGGTCCGGGTGAGGATCGCGGGGACGGCGAGGACCACTCCGTGTGGGCGGGAGTGGTGCCCCTGCGTACCGTCGCCGACGATCCGATCCCGTCACCGATCACCGGTTCCGCGAGCGCACTACCACGTTCCGTGCGCGCACTCCTGTGATCTCGTTCGGAGTGTCCGCCGTGTCCACCCCCGATTCCGGCATCGGTGATGAAAGGATGCCCGGGTCGGGGGAACAGATCGGAGTCGCCGCGAGTGCCACCAACGTCCGTGTCCGTGAAAGCCGCACGCAAGCGGCTCGGTGAACTGGTCCGAGAGGTCAACGACGACACTGTCGCCGTCGAGATCGTCGGCAAACGTGGCACGGGCGTCCTGATCTCCCAGGACCGTTACGCGGCGCTGCAGGAGGCGACCTTCCTGTTGCGCTCCCCCGAACTGATGAACAGCCTCCGCCGCGAGATGCAGCGGGCGCTGCTCGAGGACGCCGAGCCGGCGGACGAACCGCCGCTACGATCCGCTCGCCGGCGCACGAAGAACAAGAAGAAGCGGAAGAAGCGCCATCGTTCCCGCTGAGCGCCGACCTGCCGAAGCGTCGTCGGTCCGTCGTCCACAACAGTTCGGGCCGGATCGACCCATCCCGTACATCTGCACACCGTCACCGTCACCGTCACCGTCACCGTCATCGTCACCGACGACCACGGCCCGCCCGGCACCCGACTCGTCCAGGGCCGGCCGAGACGGCCGACTCCCCGAGAGCTCCTGATCGAGCAGAGGTGCGCGGGATCGGACGGTCAGGTGCCGCAGAAGGTCCGGAAGGACTCGGCGAACGAACGTGGTGCCGGCAAGGCGTATTCGGCCCACTCGGCACGCATCTCGAAGGGATGCGTCACCACGTCGAGCAGTGTCGCGAACGGCGCGAGGTCGCCGGCCGTCGCGGCCTTCAGAGCTGAATCGACGTGATGATTACGGGGGATGTACAGCGGGTTCACCCGGTCCATCGCCTCGGCCCGCTCTTTCGCCCCACGGTTGTCGCTCGTCGCGGCGGCGTGCCAGCGTTCGAGCCAGGGCGCTGTGCGCTCGCGCGGCACGAGCATGTCCAGGGATGCCGGATCTCCTCGCAGTTCGTCGGCGAGGGCACGGAAGGTCGCGGTCCAGTCGGCGCCGTGCTCTTCCAGCAGGGCCAGCAGATCGTCGACCGAGACCCGGTCGAGCGCGTCCTCGGAGAGGCCGAGCTTCGCCGCCATACCGACCCGGTAATGGTGCTCGTAGCGAACGTCGAAACTGTCGAGAACCGCGGTGACGGCGCCGATCGCCGCGTCCGGGGTGGAATCGACCAATGTGAGCAGGGTTTCGGCGAGACGTGCCAGATTCCACTTCAGGACGGCAGGCTGGTTGCCGAAGGCGTAGCGCCCACTGTGGTCGATGGAACTGAACACTGCGGCCGGATCGAAGGCGTCGACGAAGGCACACGGACCGTAGTCGATGGTCTCTCCCGAGATGGTGGTGTTGTCGGTGTTCATCACGCCGTGGACGAAACCGACGAGCATCCACTGCGCGACCAACGCCGCCTGGGCCTCGACCACGGCGGCGAAGAAGCCCAGGTAGCGGTTGTCCTCGCCGGTCTCCGGCCGGTCGAGCAGGTGCGGATAGTGCCGGGCGATCGCGTGGTCGGCAAGCGAGCGCACGATCTCGCCCCGTCGCACCGCGAACTCGAAGGTCCCCACCCGCAGGTGACTGGACGCGACCCGGGCCAGCACCGCTCCGGGCTCGACACCCTCGCGGTACACCGACCGGCCGGTCGCCACCACCGACAACGAACGGGTGGTCGGGATACCGAGCGCGTGCATGGCCTCGCTCACGAGATATTCGCGCAGCATCGGCCCGACAACCGCGAAACCGTCCCCGCCCCTGGAGAACGGCGTAGGGCCCGAACCCTTGAGATGCAGGTCGGCACGTCGGCCGTCCCCGTCGACGAGTTCGCCGAGCAGCAACGCGCGACCGTCGCCGAGCAGCGGGGCGTATCCGCCGAACTGGTGACCGGCATACGCCATCGCGACAGGCTTGGCGCCGACCGGCACCGCCGAGCCTGCCAATACGGCTACCCCGTCGGCGCTGCGCAAGGCCGCCACGTCCAGGCCCAGTGACACCGCGAGCTCCTCGTTGAGCGCGAGGAGTTCGGGCTCGGGCGCCTCGGTGCCCTGCCACGGCACCGACAAGCCACTCAACTCGTCGGCGAAGGAACTACCGAGACCGGATATCGTGGTGTTCGTGCCGACGGGGAAATCCGGAATCGCAGTCATCCCTCGAGGGTAACCGTGTGACTCCGCCGCCTGTCGCGGGCGAATGGAACGCCGGTGCACCCCGGTCACCGGCGGCGCATCATTTCGCCCCGGACCGGGTATCCGCCCCCGTGCATCCCGACCCGGACGATCCTGGCCGCCCCTCCCGGCAGATCCGGATCCGCGACCTCGCCGAGCACCTCCGCGATGTCCTGCGAGTCGGGCCGCCGGACGGTCACGACCGCGTGATCACCGGGATCAGCGACGACTCCCGGACGGTGCAGCCGGGCGATCTGTACGTAGCGTTGCCCGGGCATCACGTCCACGGCCTGGACTTCGCGGCCGAAGCCGGCTCCCGCGGTGCGGTCGCGGGGCTCAGCGACCGGCCGTCGCATCTGCTGCCGACGTTCGTCGTCGATCGGCCTCGCGACGTGGTCGGTCCGCTGGCGTCGTGGATCCTCGGTCATCCCTCCCACGACCTGCAGGTCCACGGCATCACCGGCACCAACGGCAAGACGAGCGCGACCTATCTCCTCGACACCGCGCTCTCCGCGAACGGTGTCGTGACGGGCATGATCGGCGGTGTCGTCGTCCGCGGTCCCACCGGGGTTCGGGCCGCAACCCGCACGACCCCCGAGGCCGCGGTGGTGCACCGAACCCTCGCCGAGTTCCGCGACCAGGCTGTGCAGGCGGTGACGCTCGAGGTGTCTTCGCACGGCATCAGTCAGGGCCGCATCGACGGTGTGCGGTTCCGCACCGTCGCTTTCACCAATCTCGGACCCGACCACCTCGACTTCCACCACACGATGGAGCAGTACTTCGCCGCCAAGGCGGCACTGTTCACCGCGGATCGCGCGCAGGCCGCCGTGGTGAACATCGACGACGAGTACGGCCGACGCTTGGCGGCGTCGGCCGAGGTACCGGTGTGGACGCACTCGACCCGCGATGCCCGCGCCGACATATACGCGGACACGATCCGGTGCGACCTCCACGGCACCACCTTCACCGTGCACACGCCGGCCGGACGTGCGCCGGTGCGACTGTCTCTGCTCGGACCCCACCAGGTGGCCAATGCGCTGACGGCGCTCACCTCGGTGGCCGCCGCCGACGGAGACGTCCTGCACGCCGCGGCGGGTCTGGAAACCCTCGCGGGTGTGCCCGGACGACTCGAACGCGTCGACGCCGGTGAAGGCGTTCTCGCGTTGGTCGACTACATGCACAACACGTCCGGGCAACGCGAACTGTTGCCGTTCCTCCGCTCGCTCGCTCCCGAGCGGCGGCTGGTTCTCGTCATCAGTGCGACCGGGGAGCGCGATCCCGGCAAGCGATCTCCGCTCGGCCACACCGCGGCGACCTACGCCGACGTCGTGGTCGTCACCGACGACAGTCCGCTCTCCGAAGACCCGCGCATTCTCCGGGAAGCGGTCGCCGAGGGTGCGCATGCCGCGCACGGTGCCCGCGTCGTCGTCGAACCCGACCGTCGCCGCGCCTTCGAGATCGCCGTCTCCCACACCGGTCCCGGAGATGTCGTCGTCGTGGCCGGGCGGGGATGCGAGCCACGCCTGGTCTCCGGGGAGAGGATTCAGTTGTTCGACGACCGGGACGAACTGCGGCGCGCGCTGCACCGCACGCACCGGAGGTCCACCTCGCGCGTGCCCCGCTGCTGAGGACTGCCGGGTTCCTAGGCCTGCAGGCCGGGTTGCCCGGACAGGATCGTGAACGACGCCTTCGTCGACACCGGCGCATCCGGTTCGGTGACCGTGTCCAGCACCCGGAAGTCGGCGTGCACGGCATCCGGGGTGATCGTGGTGCGCACATAGCCGCGGCGATCGTTGTAGAACCTCAGATGCGGATTCGCCTGCATATGGCCGATCTGTGTCGCGCCGGTACCGTTGCCGTTCGACGTGATCGACGTGCACACCAGTTCCGAACCCACCACCGGGGCATCGGGGTCGGCGAAGTCGGCCTTGATGTCGTTGGCCCAGTGCCGGTGCACGTCGCCGGTGAGGACCACGGCGTTGCGTACCGGCGAGTCCACCCAGCCCTGCGTGATCCGGCGCCGCGAGGCGGCGTATCCGTCCCAGCCGTCCATGCTCACCTCGTCGGTGTCGGGGCTCGGATCCCTGTCCTGTTCGGCGAAGAACACCTGCTGGCCGAGGAAATCCCACTGCGCGGTGGAGGTGCGGAAGCCGTCGAGCAACCACTGTTCCTGTTCGGTTCCTGTGAGTGTTCGTGCCTCATCGTGACGTTCTACAGCGTTCTTCTTCCAGCCGTCGCCGGCGGCCTGGTCGTCGCGGTACTGCCGGGTGTCGAGCATGTGGAAGTTGGCGAGATTCCCCCACCGGACCCGCCGGAAGATCTTCATGTCGTGTCCCGAGGGCGCCGACGAGGGTCGCAGCGGCATGTTCTCGTAGTAAGCCTGGAAGGCAGCTGCGCGGCGGGCGAGGAAGTTCTCGGTAGTGTCGTTACCCTCAGCGGCATCGGCATTCTCCGGAACGGGACCGGCCCAATTGTTGTCGACCTCGTGGTCGTCCCACACGACCAGCCAGGGCGCGACTGCATGGGCCGCCTGCAGATCGACGTCGGCTTTGTACTGCGCGTGACGTTGACGGTAGTTCGCCAGGGTGACGGTCTCGGGCCCGTCGAACGAACGCACGAGACCGGTGTCGCTCGTGTAGTCACCGCTGATGTACTCGTACTGATAATCCCCGAGGTGCAGAACGAGATCCGGATCGTCCTCCGCCATGCGCCGGTAGGCGGTGAAGTAACCGTGTTCGTACTGGGCACAACTCGCGAACGCCATCGTGAGGGCGGCCGGGATCTCGGTGGCGGCCGGTGTCGTCAGTGCCCGCCCCACCGCGCTCATATGGTTGCCGGTGCGGAACCGGTAGAAGTACTCCCGCCCGGGGCGCAGCCCGAACAGTTCGACGTGGACGGAGTGGGCGCTGTCGGGGACGGCCTGTTCGGTGCCGCGTGCGACGACGCGGGTCATCTTCTCGTCTTCCGCGACTTCCCATTGCACCGGAACGTTCCGATTCGGCATTCCACCGAGTCCGTCCTCGGCAATCGGGTCGAGGGCGAGCCGCGTCCAGATGACGAATCCGTCCGGCGCGGGGTCGCCGGAGGCGACACCCAGCAAAAAGGGGTCGCCCTTCACTCCCGGTGCGGAGGCGCGCCCGTATCCGGTGACGCCGATGGAGGTAGCTGCGGTGACGACGGTGATTCCGAGTCCGGCCGTGAGGAACGATCTACGCGACAAAGGCATGGTCACGAAAGGTAATGGTCGAATCTCTTTCTCACGGAATGCGTTACCGAACGCGGGGAGAACTCTCGGAAACATTTGGGGATTCGCCGACAGGGGTGGGCACAATCGCCTCGAGGTCTACGATGAGGAGGGCTTCGGACGGAGGAAACTGTCATGGCTTTTCCTGCACTCACCCACGTCGCCGTCACCGTCTCGGATCTGGCTGCGAGCACCGCGTGGTACTCGAATCTCTTCGACGCCATGCCCGCCCTCGACGAGGACGACGAATCGGGCACCTTCCACCACGCGGTCTTCGCGCTCGACGGCGGCACGCTGTTCGGCTTGCACACCCATTCCGGGTCGCCACCGCAGGGGTCTTTCGACGAACGGAACACGGGGCTCGACCATATCGCGTTCGGTTGCACGGCGAGCGAGCTCGAGAAGTGGCGCGAGCGGCTCGACAGTCTAGGAATCCCGCACGGGGACATCAAGAACGCGGCGTACGGCTCCGGGCTGTCGTTCCGCGATCCCGACAACATCGCGCTCGAATTCTTCGCGCCACCGAGCTGATCGTCCCTGCACGTCGGTGGATATCCACCGCGGCTACATACTCTCCGGCGTCATCTCCGCCGCGGACGATAGATCGACGTCGCCCACCGAACAGCGTCCTCGAGTCGCCGTTCGCTCATCTCGAACACGTCGTCGAACTCCGGCTTCACCGACTCACACGGGCAGTAACCGTTGGCAGGGCCGGCGCAGGTGGAGAGGACGGCCCCACCATCGACGACGAAGGCCTCGGAGTAGATCTCGCATGCGAGTCACCGATTCGCCAGGACCCTGTGGGTAGCCTTCACTTCGTACACCTTCATCACCTCCTCGCAGGCCCGAATGTTCGAACCGGTACTTCGCAAACTTGCAGACCCCCGCTGCGAACCTCTCGAGTCGAATAGTCGCGCCCGCCGACCGATTGTCCGGCCGCGCGTCTCTCGGCGTCACTCTGCATCGCGTCTCGCAGGCAGCCATGGGAGCGAGGCCGAGCAGTTGCAGCGAGTTTCCGACAATGCGACGGCATGTACGCCGTACCGCACCGACTCGGCGAGCAACGCGTTCAAGAGCGGTATCTGTCGCGGAACACCGACATTTCTACGCCACGGACCTGTTCCTCGACGAGTTCGAAGGGAGCATCCGGCGCAGTGGCTTCCGCACGCGCGTGGGGAGACCGGTGGAGGTCGAGCATCCATCACGCCTTTCCGAAGAAGGTTCGATCTGCACGGGCCGTCGCTTCTCGGACAGCGGTGCCGACCGATCACCGTCGATGTTCGACGGGCCGGCCGTTCACCGCGCAGCCACTCTCCGAGCGGCCACCGAGCTGTTCATTGCATCCGTCGTCGTAGGTCGTCGATGTCGAGAGCTTGTTTCTTGATATCGGGGCGATGCTCACGCTGTGGTTCAGGTCTCACTGGGCGGCAGCACAGCGTCGGGTTGCAGTGACTTCGGGCGTCCGCAACACAACCGGCGGAAGACCGCCGATGATGGACTCCGGGTAGCGACTCGTCGAGAACTGTTCCTGGACTTGAACTCCCCGGCCATCCCACCCGAATCCTGGCTACCGGGAATGCAACCGAAGTGATGGCGACCACCTGACTACTCTTCCACCGACAAGCTCCGGCCTCACACCGAAGGCCGAGCGTGACGGCGAGTAGTGGAGAGCTTTCAGATGAGTGAACTGGACGGGAAGATCGCGCTCATTACCGGCGCAGGCCAGGGTGTCGGGCAGGGAATTGCGTTTGCGTTGGCCAAGCAGGGCGCGTCGATCGCGGTGGTCGGTCGCACCGAATCGAAGTTGATCGAGACCTGCGAGCAAATCCGGCAGTTCGGTGGTCGGGGCGAGCCGATCGTCGCCGACATTGCGGACGGCGACCAGATCACAAGGTCGGTCGCCGAAACGGTCGACTTGTTCGGTGGCATCGACATCCTGGTCAACAATGCCAGTCTCAATCCGCTCGGCGACATCCTCGACCTCGATCCCGAGAGACTTGCGGCCGGGCTGAACTCAGGTCCTGTGGCGACGTTGCGAACCATGCAAGCCTGCTATCCGCACATGAAGGCACGCGGTGGCGGAGCGGTGGTCAACATGGTCAGTTCCGTCGCAGTGCGCTGGGACGCCAGCAACTACGGTGGTTACGCGGCCGTCAAAGAGAGTGTGCGCGCTTTGACGCGAGCGGCTGCGTGCGAGTGGGGCAAGGATGGCATCCGGGTCAACGCAGTCGCCCCACACGCCCGGACACCAGGCCTCGAGCGATGGATCGCCGCCCGTCCCGAGGAGGCGGCAGCATTCATTGCGAGCATTCCGATGCGGAGAATCGGTGATGCCGAAAGCGATATCGGCCGGGCAGTGGCATTTCTGGTCGGCCCGGATGCCGGATACCTCACCGGTGCGACGATTCCGCTCGACGGCGGCCAGTCCCGCTGGGGCTGACCCTGGAAGGGTCGCCGTTCGACCGGCGGTGTCGAGGCAGATGGCGCTGCCCCCGTCGAGAGGATCAAGTCGAGTCGCGGATAGCGGTGTAACGCGGCCCTCGCACCCCCGGCTCTGATGGGGGGTCCGCTTCCGGCGAACATGTCTCGGTCTGCCGTCATCGGGTAGGTTGTCGTCGCCGGCGCGCCGACCATCATCGTCGGACAGGTCCGTTCTGCAGGTATGTTCAGCGCTCGGTTTCGAATGCCGGTCTTCAAGAGTCGGATTGTCACCTGACCGTCGCCCCTGATGTTGTGACGAGATCTTTGACGATAGATGGAATGGGAAGTGCTATGGCAACGCCAGACGAAGAAAAGAATGTCGTACTGCTCCACCGCGATGGACCCGTAGGAGTTATCACCCTGAATCGGCCGCAGGTGCTCAATGCCGTCAACGCTGCGGTGTCCGATGCACTGGGCGCTGCTCTCGACGAGATCGATCGTGACCCCGACCTGCGAGTCGGCGTCCTGACGGGATCGGGACGGGCGTTCTGTGCCGGTGCCGATCTGAAGGCCTTTGCCGATGGCGGATCCGTACTGCCGACGAACCATCCCGAGTGGGGATTTGCCGGCTTGGTCGAGCACTACGTGTCCAAGCCCCTGATCGCCGCCGTCAACGGCGTGGCGGCCGGCGGCGGTACCGAAATCGTGCTCGCCTGTGACCTCGCCGTGCTCAGTTCTGAGGCCACGCTCGGATTGCCGGAGGTCAAACGCGGTCTCATCGCCGGAGGCGGTGGGCTCATCCGCCTCCCCAATCAGATCCCTCCCAAGATCGCTGCGCACGCAGTATTCACCGGCGAACCGATCTCGGCCGAGACGGCACTTCGCTGGGGATTGGCCAACGTCGTCGTTTCACCCTCGGAGGTGCTGCCCGAAGCCTTACGTCTGGCCCACGCCATCGCTGCCAACGCACCCATCGCGGTACAGGCGAGCAAGAAGATCATCTCGCAGGGACAAGCGTCCGGACTCGAAAACACGATCTGGAAAGTCAATTCGGCAGAGTCCGACGCCGTGTGCGCCAGCGAGGACGCGCTGGAAGGCGCCGCCGCGTTCACCGAGAAACGACCGCCCGTGTGGCGGAACTGCTGACCGCACAACGTCCTGCTGCGCACCCGTTCGTGAAACGCCTCGGAGTCGCGAGGAGGCACCACGACTCCGAGGCGAGCGACGTCCGCTCCCCAGGATTCCCTCGCCGTTGAACGAATCGAGCTGCGCGACCGACCGATCGGGAGTCGTGGTCTCAGTGTCGATTCGGCAGAATCAAGCTGTCGATGACGGGCGTGTCGCGCACTTCCTACTTCCGTCGTACTCGGGAATGTACCCGCACGTGTTCGACCCTCGAGGTCCCATCGGCATGTCGGCCTTCGAGGTCGTCCCCAGCAGGTCGTCGTCCGAGGCCGACGTGGAAACTGGTCGATACCTTCCCGACTGCGTGAACTCTCGCAGACCGCACTGCCGGATGCAGCGCTTCATACTTTCCTCAGGGACGGCTACAGCAAAGCCGGCGCCGAAGCGCCTGCCGTCCTCCCTCTCCGCAGGGGCGCCACTGCGCCTGTGCCCTCGGCATGGGATGCAGACCACAGATGCTTTCTATCGGGTCGACGGTCCTCTCAGCACACCCGACATCCGGTAAACGCAGTCGTTCTGATCACCGACGGTGCACCCTGCGCCGGCAGGTCACGCCGCCGCACTCGACTGTCGAGAACGAGCTCTACAGCTGCCGTCGACACCGTGCCCGACACCGTTCCTGACTGCCACCCATCACGGCGAACTCATTCCGAAACAGTCAGTGAGTAAACGTTATCGAGGCCGGATCAGGCTCGGACGGCGTATGCGGTCTTATCGGGGCAATCCGAGTACGCGACGGGCGATCACGTTGAGCTGAATCTCGATGGTACCGCCGCCGAACAGGACTGCAGGCAGGCCGATGTGGTCGATCATGTGCCCGCCCTCGTCGACGGCTCCGGCCGGGCCGAGTAGCGAGACAAGCGCTCGCGAACCGTCCCGTTGCGCGATCGCACTGAAAACTTTCTGCACGCTGATCTCCGCGCCGACGTCGAGACCGGACAGACGACCCTGCACACTACGCAAGTTCATTGCCGACAAAGCCATCTCGCGGGCGGTGTTACGCCCGAGAGTACGCAGCGCCGCGTCGTCTCCTGCAGCGTGCCGGCCGGACTCGACGAGACCGCGTACGCGTGCGGCGGAGCCGTGCGCGAGTTCGGTCCCCATGTTGAGTCTCTCGTTGGCCAGCGTCGTGGCCGCGAGCCGCCAGCCCTGACCCGGTTCGGCGACGAGGCAGTCGTCGGGCACGAAGACATCGTCGAAGAACACCTCGTTGAACTCGGCTTTTCCGGTCGCCTGTCGCAGCGGCCGCACATCGAGTCCCTCGCTCTGCATGTCGATGAGGAAGTAGGAGATGCCTTCGTGTTTCGGCACATCGGGATTCGTTCGCGCAAGACAGATACCCCAGTCAGCCTGATGCGCAAGCGAATTCCATACCTTCTGACCTGCGATCACCCAGCCGCCGTCCACCTTGCGGGCGCGGGTGGACAATCCTGCCAGGTCCGAGCCGGCGCCCGGCTCGCTGAACAACTGACACCAGACGATCTCGCTCCGGAGCGTGGGAGCAACGAACCGCCGCTGTTGGTCCTCGGTGCCGTGGAGCAACAGTGTCGGCAGGACCCATTCCCCGATCACAGTGGTGGGTTGTTCGAGTCCGCGGCGCGCGAATTCGTCCGCGATCACGGCCTGTTCGTGCGGCGTGGCTGCCAACCCGTACGGCAGAGGGTAGTGCGGCGCGACGAAACCGGCTTCGGCCAATCGGGCTCGGCGTGCACCGCCGCGCGCCGGCGCCCACCCCTCGGTGTACACCGCGTCGTCCGGAAGCGAGAGCACTTCGTCGAGGACCTCCCCGACGCGCTCTCGCAGTTCCGGAAGGGCGTCCGTACCGACCAGCGAGAAATCGCGAGCGCTGGACATCGCGAGCTCGCCGAGCCGGCGGGCCCAGACCTCTTCCGGGCCGACGATCGAGGTGATCGACAGCGCTCGCCGCCAGTACAGGTGCGCATCGTGCTCCCAGGTGAAGCCGATACCGCCGAGCAGAGTGACACACTCCAGAGCGATGTCGACGGCAGCCGGCACAGCCGTCACGGCTGCCTGTGCGGCCGCGAGCCGCTGCTGTTCTCGACCGTGCAGTTCCGATCGCGCGGCATCCCATGCAGCGGCAGCAGCGATGTCACGCCGTACCAGCATCATCGCCGCCTTGTGCTGCACGGCTTGGAAGCTCCCCACCGGCCGGCCGAACTGGTGCCGGTTGCGGACGTGGTCGACGGCCGTGTCCAGCGCCCACGCTGCGATCCCGGCGGCCTCGGCACCGAGCAAGGTGTTGACGATCAGGTGCACATCGTCCCTCTCGACCGGCGGCAGCAGGTGCTCGGCGGTCACCACCTCGCCGGAGAGTCGCAACCGCCCGATCGATCGAGTGAGGTCCACACCCTCGGCAACTTCGATCTCTCCGGCAGTCGAGGGAAGCCGGAACCACACCCACGCGCCATCGGCGGTGGTGGCACACACGATCACCTCGTCGGCGCCCGGCAATCCGAGCACCGGTTCGGAAAGGCCCGTTACGGTCCATCCCTGCTCGACGGGCGTCGCGACGAGTCCGGGCACGGTGACTGCGGCACCGGTCGCACCGTCGACGAACCGGCGCAGGAGATCCGTGACGACCTCGCCCGAAGGGAGTGTGGCGATCAGTGCGCTGGCGATGACGGTAGATACCCACGGACCCGGCGCAAGGGCACGACCGAACTGCTCGGCCACGACGGCGAGCTCCGGGAGACCGGCGCCGGCACCGTGATCTTCCTCGGCCAGATGCAAAGCATGCAGGCCTTGCTGGACGCATGCGTCCCAGATCTCGGGCCGTTTCCCCTCCGCAAGTTCCGCGAATGTCTCACGGGTGCGTGCGATCGGTGCGTGACGGCGGGCCAGGCCGGCAACGGCGTCGGCAAGGTCACGATGGTCTGCGTCAAGAGCGATGGCCATGTCTACATCCGTTCCAGAATTACGCACGTGGTGGCTGCGGAGGCACAGATGGCGATCATCGCGATCTCCTTGTCCCGACGCTCGAGCTCGTCGATTGCCGTGGCCAGCAAACGAATACCCGTTGCGCCTGCTGGATGACCGAGAGCAATGGCACCACCGCCGACATTGAGCACCTCCGGATCGACCTTGTGGACCTGTGCGAACGACATGGGCACGGCAGCGAATGCTTCGTTGACCTCGAACAGGTCCACGTCGGCGACGGTCATCCCTGTGCGCTCGAACAGGGTATGCGCCGCGGCAACCGGGCCGTCCAGCATGAACTCGGTATCGCCGCCGATGACACACTGCGCGAGCAATCTGGCCCGCGGCCTCACGCCGAGGTCACGAGCCTTGTTCTCGGACATCAGCACGGCTGCGCTCGCACCGTCGGACACCTGCGACGACGTGCCGGCGGTGTGGAGGCCGCCGTCGATCGTGGGGCGCAGCCGGGCAAGCGCCTCCATGCTCGTCTCGCGCAGGCCCTGATCCTGGGTGACTCGCGTACCGAGCCCGTCGCCGGGGATTGCGACAGGAATGATCTGCCGATCGAACCAACCGTTGTCCCAGGCGGCGCGAGCGCGTTGCTGCGAACGCAGTCCGAATTGGTCGAGTTCCTCGCGCGTGAACCCACGGTGTCGCGCGATCCGATCGGCGGCAGTGTACTGATCGGGCATGTCCACCGACCAGGTCTCCGGTCGAGGCGTCCCGGCTCCGGTCCCGACCTTGGCGGTCAGCGGTACCCGCGACATCAGTTCGACGCCACACGCCAACCCCACCTCGAGGGTGCCGAGGGCGATCTGACCGGCGACGAGAAGAACCGACTGAAGGGCGGTGCTGCACTGGGCGTCGATCGTGGATGCCCCTGTATGTGAGGGTAGACCGGCATGCATCCACGCGGTGCGGGTGATGTTGCCGAACTGCTCTCCGATCGGAGTGACACATCCGCCGACAGCCTGCTCGACGAGGGAAGGATCCAGATCGAGTCGGTCGAGCACTCCGCGCTGCGCCAGCCCGAGCAATTCAGCGGCGTGCAGACCGGAGACCCAGCCGTCGCGCTTGCCGAACGAGGTGCGCGCGGCATCGACAATCACGGGTTTCATTTGCAGAACCTCTCTCTGTGAATCTGCCTGGAGCAGTGCAAAAGACGTGGATGTAGTTCTTCGGTTGCAGGGGCCGGAGCCACCGACCGGACGCTGCCACGCGTGCGCGAAATCGGTCGGACCACGTCGGCATCGAGGAGGCAACGCGCTCGATCAGCGACCTGATCCCCTACGCGACCGCTCTTCTACTCGGCTCCGAAGCGCTGTTCTCAGGAACAATTGTCCTGCAGCAGTTGGCTATTACAAATCGGGGCCGAGATTACGCGTTCGTGTAGACGCTGCCCCGCCGGATCATCAACGTCAAGCCGATCGTCAGCAAGCCTGCAAGAATCATCATGGTGGCAACCAGATTCAACCCGCCGACGGCGCCGGCTGCTGTCGATGCCAGCAGCACCGTTGCGACCGAGGTGCCGATTCCTTGACCGGCGGTGCGCAGCACCGCGTTGGTGCCGGTCGCCTCGCTGGTGTTGCTTTCCGGAACCGCCTCGATGATGAGGTTCGGGAGTGCGGTGTAGGCGAATGCGGTCGCGACCGAGACGGTGATGATCATCGCGGTCATGCCGACGATCGAGTCGTGGAATACGATGATCATCGCGCTACCGATGGTGAACAGGGCTGAACCGAGCAGCATCGATACCCGCGAACCCACAGCGCGCGTGATGCGCCCGCTCAGCGGAGTGCAGACGAAGCCGAACATCGAACCGATGAACGACAGCCAACCGGCATTGGTCGCCGAGACGCCCAAGCCGAACGGTCCTGTGGTCGGAGACTGCAGGACCAGCGGAATGATCATCGTACTGATACCCATCGGGCCGGCGGCGATCACCACCGTCGCACACATCGTGAGCGCAAACTTACGGTCCGCGAACATCCGGACGTTGACGATCGGATCGGTCACGCGCAGTTCCCACATCACCCACAGCGCAAGGACTCCGGAGCCACCGAGCACGAGACCGAGCGTGCGGAGATCACTCCAACCCCATGCGCCGGCTTTGTTGATGCCGAGCAGTACCGCCGCGATGGCAGGGGCGAACGTGATCGCACCGACGTAGTCGACTCGTTGCGTGGTGGCGGTAGGAACCTGCCAGGGCAGGACGAACAGCACCAGAAGGAGAGCAAAGATTGCGTACACCGCCGCCACGATGAAGATCATGTGCCAGCTCGCGTAGTCGATCATGACACCGGCGACGAGCAGCGAGGCCGAGCCTGCGGCAATCGCCGAGCCGGAGATGAGAGCAATGGCAACGGGCACCTTCACGGTCGGAAGGTGCGCACGGGCCACCCCGATACACAACGGGAGAATTGCGCCTGCGACACCCTGTATGGCGCGGCCGACGATGATACTGCCGATGCTGTCGCCGATCGCACTGATGAACGAGCCGACGGCGGCGGCGGCAAGCAACACCACGAGCACACGCTCGCGCCCGTACATATCACCCAGACGTCCACACACTGCAGCGGACGCGGCAGCGACGAGAAGGAAGGCAGTCACCGCCCAACCCACGGTGGCGGCGTCGCTGTCGAACTCACGAATGAATGTCGGAATTGCGGCGAAGACCATCGACGTCTCGAAGGCGCTGATGATCTCGACCGCCACCAGAACTGCGATGATGACCCATGCGGGGCGTTGGCGAGCGAAACGTCCGCGTGGAACGGATTGCGCCGCAACAGGCAGGTCGTGACTGTCTGTCGTACTTGTCATGAACTGATCTCCAGACTTGGGCAGCCCCGGTACGGGCTGCACTGTTGGAAGTCGGACAGTCGCGAGGGCCGGCCCCCAGGCATGTCGCCACGGGCAGCCCGACGGCTGTTCGGGGATTCGACAAAGTGTGGCGAATCACTTTCCGATACATGACGGTTTGACCACTCAGTGAGACCTCGAAGTGATCCGGATTACTCGGCCGTCCAGCTTTCCTCGTACGACGGCGCACCGAGCGGGTTCACGGTCGTGAGCCGGTCGAACAGCGGTCGCGACGACCGAACCGTGAATCTCCGCCGTTGCGAAGAGGATCGAGAGATTCTCGAGCGGAAACGGTCCCGATTCGACATCAACGGATTCGAGCCAGAAGGTCGGCTCGCTGTGAGGGTGCGAGACCGGAAATTTGTCCACTTTCTGCGATTCCGACGGATTCTGCGATACCGCGAGCCTTGGATTTGCCGATCTTCGGTAGCGACTCCAGCACGTACATCACGTTCGTCGTCCCGAGGAGTTCATCCGTGTCTGCTCTTCGAAATACCTCGCCGAGTGTGAGCCGGCCGGATTTGAGGTCCGCTCTCAGTTCGGACCGGAACTTGCCGGCGACAGCCGGTTCCTCACCGGATTCGATACGACGGCCGTTGCCGCGAGAAGGGCGTGACAATACGAAGCCGTCGAAGAAGAGTGTAGTCAGCAGATCGGTAAACGCTTCGGTGGTGTACTCGGCGCGGCTCGGCCAGTGCATGCTCGCCCACAACGAGTCACGCACGGCTCGGTAGAAGATGTCGGTGGGAACGTCGGACCGGAAGGTGCCGTCGGCGACCCCGGCGGACAGTGCGCGAAGCCAGTGGTTGCGCATCTCGCGCGAAGCGGTGTCCACTGCCTCGAGCAGTCCGTGCTCACGCAGGTACTGACGGTTCTGCTGATAGATGGCTGTCGGATGAGGATGTGTCTCGATCACCTCGAGAGTCTCGTGGATCAACCCCCGCACTGTGTCCCACGGAGTGCGGGCTTCCTCGACCACTCGGCCGAACCTGCGTTCGATATCGGCCATGTATCGGCTCAGGATCTCCTGAACCAGAGCATCTTTCGAGGGGAAATAGTGGTACAGGCTCCCGGAGAACACACCGGCCCGCTCACCGATCTCGCGGACAGTGGTTCCTCCGACCCCTTTTTCCGCGAAGAGTTCGGCCGCGAAATCCATGATCTGCTCACGCCTGGCCGTCGCCTTTGCCACCGCGCCTCCTGTGTCACTCGAATCGGCTTTCGACACCGCCGCGCTCCAACTCAGTGGGAGCGGTCGGCCGGGACGGACTTACCCCTGGTTAGCGTACCGCATCAAGCGCTTGCTCAAGAAAGGTTTCCGGGCTATGAACACCTTGGACCAGCAATTCGAACAGTTCATCGGACAGCAGGCCGAACCCCCGCGGGTGGCTCGATACCCCGTCAACGAGGCCATGATCCGCAACTGGGCAGAGGCGCACGACGACGTCAACCCCATCTACGTCGATCGAGAAGCGGCCCGCGCCACAGGCCGCGACGATGTGATCTGCCCGCCGGCCATGATCTCGACCTGGGTGATGGCCGGGTACCGCCGCTGGCGCGAGGTGCATCGCCTCCGTGCAGCGAAGATCACCGAGGACTCCGCATATTCGCGACTGCTCGCCCTTCTCGACGAGCACAAGTTCACCTCGGTCGTCGCCACCGACGTTCAGCACGAGTACCACCGGGAAACGATTCCCGGCGACCACGTCACCGCGCACTTCACCATCGAGTCGATCTCCCCGGTCAAACGCACGGCACTCGGTGACGGATGCTTCATCACCCTGCACAAACGCTACGAGAACCAACACGGCGAGTTGCTCGTCGAAGAACGGTTCCGTTTGCTCCGCTTCGATCCCACCGTCGTCAAGGAGACCCGATGACTGCCGTCCCCCGATTGACCGTCACCCAGGACAACGAGTTCTGGTTCGCCGCGGCGAAGGAGGGACGGCTCGAAATACAACGCTGCGCCGACTGCAAGACGTTGCGTCACCCCCCAGGACCCGCCTGCCCCGCCTGCCGGTCGTTCTCCTGGGACACCGTCGAATCCGCTCGCCGAGGAACCCTGCACAGCTGGACCGTGATCCACCACCCGCAGGATCCGGCCTTCGAGTACCCGCTCGCCGTCGGACTGATCGACCTCGAGGAAGGCACCCGGATCGTCGCCGACATCGCAGGTGTCGAACACGATCGGCTCGACATCGGAATGGAGCTCGAAGTCTGCTTCGCCGAACACGCACACGGCGAGATCCTGCCGCAACTGAGACTCCCGAACGGAGGTGCCGCATGAGCTTGCCCGAATGTTCGGTAGGCACCATGTTGCCCGACCTCGACCTATCCTTGGACCGGACCACCATCGTGGCCGGAGCAATGGCCTCCCAGGATTTCGAAGACGTACACCACGATCCCGGCGCGGCGAACAAGCGCGGAACCCCCGACATCTTCATGAGCATCAATTCGACCAACGGGTTCGTGGACCGCTACATCACCGACTGGGCGGGACCGTCCTCGCGCATCCGGCGGGTCTCCCTGCGGCTCGGCGTCCCGAACTTTCCCGGCGACACCATGCGTATGACCGGCGAAGTTACCGCAATCGGCGACGACACGATCACGGTCAAGGTGCTCGGCACCAACGATCGCGGTGTCCATGTGACCGCCGAGGTCTTCGTGACGCCGCACGAAGGAGGAACACGATGAGCATCGGAGGCTTCTCACGCGCAGCCGCCATCGCAGGTATCGGTGCCACCGAATTCTCCAAGAACTCCGGTCGCAGCGAATGGCAACTCGCCTGCGAAAGCGTGCTCGCCGCGCTGGACGACGCCCGGATCGGCGTCGAGGAAGTGGACGGCTTCGCCCTCTTCACCATGGAAACCAACCCGGAGATCGCCGTCGCGCGTGCACTGGGAATCCCTGAACTGAAGTTCTTCAGCCGTATTCCACACGGCGGCGGTGGCGCCTGCGCCCCGGTGCAGCAGGCCGCGCTCGCAGTTGCGAGCGGAGTCGCGGACGTCGTCGTGGTGTACCGGGCGTTCAACGAACGTTCCGGACACCGGTTCGGGGCGGGGCCCCCGCCGTTCGCCTACAACGCGAACACCGACCAGGAATACCGCAACTGGATCAATCCGTACGGGCTACTCACGCCGGCACAACAGGAGGCGTTCCTCGCGCGCCGCTACATGCAGCAGTACGGCGTCACTAGTGCCGACTTCGGGCAGATCTCCGTACTGTCCCGCAAGCACGCGGCGAACAATCCGAAGGCGTGGTTCTACGGCCGGCCGATCACCATCGAGGACCACCAGAACTCGAAGATGATTGCCGACCCACTGCGCCTGCTCGACTGCTGCCAGGAGAGCGACGGCGGTCAGGCGCTGGTGATCGTGAGCACCGAGCGAGCCAGGGATCTGCCCCACCCCCCTGCCGTAATCTCTGCGGCGGCGCAGGGCGTGGGTCCTCAGCAGATCTCGATGAGCAGCTACTACCGCGACGACATCGACGTGATGCCCGAGGTCGAACTGGTGGCGAAACAGTTGTGGGCACAGTCCGGTGTCGATCCCGGAGGTATCGACGCTGCAGTGCTGTACGACGCCTTCACACCGATGGTGCTGCTCCAGTTGGAGGAGTACGGGTTCTGCGGCCGCGGTGAGGCCAAGGATTTCATCGCGGACGGCAACCTCGAACTCGACGGCCGCCTGCCGATAAACACCAACGGTGGCCAGCTGGGCGAGGGATATATCCACGGCGTCAACGGCATCGCCGAAGGCGTCCGGTTGATCCGCGGCGCATCGGTGAACCAGCCTGCGAAGACCCTCGACAACGTGCTGGTTACCGGCGGCTCTCCCGTGCCGCACAGCGCCATTGTGCTTTCCGTCGACCGCTGACGCAGCGGTCGAATACCCCCTATACAGAAAGTGGAATCGAACATGACTGATCGCATCACCTATGCCCGTGCCACCCATGGCGAAGAAGAGATCCAGGCCGTCGTCGACGTTCTGCGCGGCGGCCACCAGGCTCTGCGGATCGGTAAGAACGTTCTCGAGCTCGAACGCCGGGTGCCCGCCATCTCCGGCAAGAAATTCGGCGTGATGTGCAACTCCGGTTCCTCGGGCCTGTACCTGGCCATCGAACTTCTCGGCCTGCCGAAGGGCAGCGAGGTGATCACCTCGCCGCTGACGTTCTCCACCGATGTTGCGCCGATCGTGCGCGCCGGCCTCATCCCCGCCTTCGTCGACGTGGAGCCGAACACGTTCAACGTCGACGTGAGCAAGATCGAGGCGATGGTCACGAGCCGCACCAGTGCCATTCTGATCCCCAACCTGGCCGGTAACTGCCCCGACTGGGACGCGATTCGCGCGGTCGCCGACCGGCACGGCCTCAAGGTCATCGAGGACACCTGCGACACTCTCGGCGCGACCCTGCGAGGCACACCGACCGGAGCCCGCGCAGACCTGAGCGTGACCAGCTTCTCGATGGCTCACATCATCACCTGTGCGGGTACCGGCGGCATGGTGATGATGGACGACGAGGAAACGCGCGACCGGGCCTTGTTGCTGCGCCGTTGGGGTCGCCGCTCGGAGCCGAATCTCTTCGGCAACGGTAAGGGTCGCGTCTTCCGCGAGCAGCTCGACGGCGTCGACTACGACAACGATTTCATCTTCGACCTCATGCCGTGGAACTTCGAGCCTTCCGAGCTCGGTGCTGCCTACGGAGTAGTCCAGCTCGACAAGCTGGCACAGAACTACGAGCGTCGCCGGAAGACCTTCGCGTCCTACACTTCTGCGTACGGAGCCTTCCCGGAGTTCTTCACGACGCCGGTCGAGCCCGAAGGTCTCGACACCGCGTGGCTGTGCTACCCGGTGATGATCAACGCCGATGCGCCCTTCACACGTAGCGATATCCAGGAGTACATCGAAGGACAGGGTATCGACACCCGAACGGTGTGGAGCGGCAACATCACTCGTCATCCGATGATGTCCGGGATCGAGTTCCGCCAGCCCGAAGACGGGTTGCCCGAAGCTGATGCCGTGTTCGAACGGGGCATGACCCTCGGTATGAGTCACGGACTCACGGACAGCGAAGTGGAGCGAATTTTCACGGTCATCAACGACTTCGCTGCTCAATGGCGTTGATCGAGACTCGAATCGCAGGAGGCGACATGCATCCCGAACTGTCCGAGAAGTCACGGCGGCTACGTACCGAGCTGCGGGAGTACTTCGCGCGCACCATCGATGAAGAAGACCGACGTGCACTCGTGGACCAGACCGAAGGAGGGCCGGTCTTCGACCGGATCTTTCGGCAGATGGGCGCGGACGGCTGGCTCGGGCTCGGCAGGCCCGAGGAGTACGGCGGCAGCGGCGACGATCCCGAGGCGTTGTACGTGTTCTACGACGAAGTGATTCGAGCCAATGCCCCCCTGTCGCTGGTCACACTCAACACTGTCGCCCCCGCACTGATGAAGTACGGCACACAGGAACAGAAGGATTTCTTCATCCCCAAGATCCTGTCCGGCGAGTTGATCTTCGCGATCGGCTACACCGAGCCCGGTGCCGGAACCGATCTTGCTGCGTTGCAGACTCGCGCTCGAATCGAGGGTGACGAGCTGGTCATCAACGGCAACAAGATCTTCACGAGCGCCGGAGTCTACGCCGACTGGGTGTGGCTCGCGGTAAGGACGGATCCCGACGTGGCCCGCCACAAGGGCATCTCCGTGGTCCTGGTTCCCACGACCGCACCGGGCTTCTCGGTCACCGAGATTCACACGGTCGGCGGGATCAGCACCTCGGCGACCTACTACGAAGACGTGCGGGTGCCACTGACCAACGTGGTCGGCGAACTCAACGGCGGCTGGGGCCTGATCACCGATCAGCTCAACCACGAGCGAGTGGCGCTCGCTGCGCGTGGCGGTATCGCGAACCAGCTGTACGACGAGGTCCTCGACTGGGCGAAGAAGGAGCCGGCGGGGTCCGGAGCGGTGTACGACCTTCCCTGGGTTCGTAGCACGCTGGCCGAGGTTTATACATTGCTCGGCGCGGCCGATCTGATAAATCTGCGGCTGGTCGCGGACGTTGCCGCGAACACTCTCGGAGGCGGTGACTCCGCGGCAGCGAAGGTGTTCGGCACGGAGGCGGTCGTCACCGTATACGGGCGGCTGCAGGAAGTTCTGGGCGCGGTCGGGTTACTACGGCCGGGAACGCCCGGAGCAGCGATCCAAGGCCGGGTCGAAACGCTCGCGCGCAGAGCACAGAACAACACCTTCGGTGGCGGCACGAACGAGGTGATGCGGGAGATCGTGGCGGCCAAGTGCCTGGGCATGACACTCGCCGCTCGGCGTCGTCCTGAGGCCCAGTCCAGCACGAGGAGCTGACAATGGATTTCGAATTCGATGATGACCGATCGGCACTCGGCGACCTGGCCGGTCAGATCTTCACTTCGCTCGCCACGGTGGATCGTGTGGTCGAGGTCGAGACCCGAGAGAACGGGTTCGACCGTGTCTTGTGGCAGGCGCTGGCCGAAGCCGGGTTGCTCGGGGTCGCACTCCCGGAGAAGTCCGGAGGCGCGGGGATGGGGATGCTCGGTCTCGTTTCGCTGCTCGAACAGCAGGGGCGGCGAGTAGCACCGATACCGTTGTGGTCTGTGGTGGCCGGCGCCGCGCTACCGATTGCCGAGTTCGGCAGCGCCGAACAGATCGATCGACTACTGCCGGGGTTGCTCGATGGCACCACGCTGCTCACTGGCGCATTCGAGTCCGCGCCCGGCGGACACTCGACCCTCTCGGCGATCCGGAAGGGGGACACCCTGGTCGTGAACGGGGCGATCACCGCCGTGTCCGGCGGTGCCGTGGCTGCGGGGATCGTTGCTCCTGTGGTCTGCGACGACGGTTCGGTCGTCGTCGCAGTGCTTCCCACCGATTCGGCCGGCGTGACCGTCGAACCGCTCGCTGTGACCAGCCGCGAAAACGCCGCCGCCGTCCGATTCGGAGATGCCGAAATTCCTGCCCACGACCAGCTTTCGGGTGACGGAACCGAAATTGTTGCGTGGGTCCGACGACGCCTCCGGGTCGCACTTGCCGCTTTCCAGTTGGGTGTGTGTGCAGAGGCGCTCCGCATGACGGCGTCGTACACCTCGGAGCGAGTTCAGTTCGGCCGGCCCCTTTCCACCAATCAGGCTGTCGCTCTGCGTGCCGCCGACGCGTACCTCGACACAGAGTCGATCCGCCTTACCACATATCGGGCCGCATGGCTGCTCGATGCCGGTCGTGAGGACGAGGCGGAGGCGGCGTGCCTGACCGCGAAGTGGTGGGCTTCGCGTGGCGGGTTGCGCGTCGTACACGCCACGCAGCACCTGCACGGCGGAATCGGCGCAGACGTCGACTTCCCCATCCATCGCTACTTCCTTTGGGGGCGGCAGGCCGCCTTCACCCTGGGAAGCGCCGATGCGATCGCTGCCGAACTCGGCAGCCAACTCGATTCCGCACCGCCGATCGGGTCCTCGGCCTGATGGCGTGCGCCGGATAGGTCAGCGGCGTCGAAATACAGGAGAGTGTTCGTCCCGGGCGACTTCTGCCGCCCGGGACGACAGCTCCGAAGCCGACCCGGGTGGCGCGGCGATTCCGCGCGTCAGTAAAGATCGTTCGAGGAGCGGTGGACTGTCCGTAACCGACGTTCTGCCGAGGTCGGAAACAGCAGTTCGGAGGTGCGCCGAGCGGCCGATCTGACCAGCGGGGCCATCCTGCCGAGTTCGACCACGCCGCGGCATGCGAGCGAGATGGCGGCGATCGCGCCGTCCGGGCCGCGCACCGGTGTTGCTACGGCACTGATGGTCAGCGGGCACTTCTCGCCGGGTACGTGCGACACACCGCGTTGTTGCCGCACCCGATTCAGTTGCGCGTGCAGAGCCGACAGTCTGTCGGTAGGGAGGGGATGTTCACCCAGGGACATGAGCAGCTCTACCTGCTCGGGCATCAGACAGGCAAGGAGGGCTCGCCCACTGACCGTGTCCTGAGCCGGCACCCGTACCGCAACCCGAGACGGAATCCCGTTGCGTGCTACGCCGCCGATCCTGTCCAGGAAATGGACCGACGTGCCTTCGAGAACAGTCAAGTGCGCGACCCCACCGGTTCTCGATTGCAGCTCGTTGAGAACGTCGTAGGCGGCCGCACGGAGCTCGGAATAATCGCCCACACGCCCACTGATCCGCTGCACCCGGACGCCGAGGCGGTAGCCCCGAGATCCGCGCTCGAGCCAGTGCAGATCGACAAGCTGGGTCAAGAGGCGAAATGCGGTGGAGCGGGGCAGTCCCGTGGCCCGGGTGATGTCTTCGAGCAGCATGTGCTGGGGGCCGTCGGCAAAGGCGTCGAGGATCTGCGTGAGGCGTTCCACCACGCCAGGGCGAGGCACACGCGCGGGTCCACTCGCCACACCTTGGTCCATCCGAATTGTCACGACAACTCCTCTCGCGAGTTTACCTAGCACTTGCTTGGTGGGGACGATACGCGACTTTTTCGGCGAACGCTCCCGCTGGATGGAACACGCGCCGGCGACCTGGCCCGCGGCGGACGGTGGGGTTACCGGCACTGCGCACGCCTCGCGTCGGTGTCGACGTACAAGCCTATGCAGCAACGATTTCCGTCCAGAGCTGGCGTTCTACTCCCCCGCCGGGACTCGACCGTCCCCCGGTGGCCGGGGTGACGGAACGGCGCCGAATGTCGTACCCCGACAACGGCTCTACAAGACCGCGCGAAGTTGACAGTGGGACGCGCCACATCTACGGTCGGAATATAAACCAAGCGCTTGCTCAACTGCTCTGCGGTTGGCATTGTGGTGCGCACTTACCGGTCCGAACTCACGAGGGAGACGGTTGATGGAGACGTTCGCCAAGGTGGTCAGATCTCGAATCGGGGACGATCACGAGGGTTTGCGATTCGAAGGCTCGACCTGGAGCTGGGACGAAATAGTGCGGGAAGCGGCCGTTCGCGCCTCGCTGTTGCACGATTTCGTCCAGCCACGCCCCGGACGCACCCAACGACACGTGGGAGTTCTTCTGCAGAACGTGCCGGACTACGTGTTCTGGCTGCTCGCTGCGGCACTGAGCGGTGATGTGATCGTCGGCATCAACCCGACCCGACGGGGCACCGAGCTTCGACACGACATCGCCCATGCCGAATGCGATCTCGTGGTCACCGAACCCCTCCACTTGAACAGCATCGATCCGGATCACCTGGCCGTGCCGGCAGACCGTGTCCTGGACGTGGCCTCCGCGGAGTACGCCGAGTTGTTGAACACTCATTCCGGTGCCGCTGTCCCCGATCTCCGCCTCGACCCGCAGTCGATCTATCTACTGCTGTTCAGCTCGGGATCGACCGGAGCACCGAAAGCGGTCATCTGCTCACAGGGCAGGCTCGGAAGGCTCACGGAGAAGATGTCCGACCGCATCTCGCTGCACCGCAATTCGGTCTCCTACCTGATGCTGCCGCTGTTCCATGGCCACGCGATCATGATGAACCTGGCCGCCGCCGCGCAGGAGGGTTCGACGGTGGTGATGGTGCGAAAGTTCTCGGCCAGCGCCTTCAGCAAGGATATCCGCGAACACAAGGTCACGTATTTCAACTATGTCGGACGCGCACTGAGTTACATCCTGGCCGTACCGGAATCGCCCGACGACAGCGTCAACGATCTGGAGGTCGCCTTCGGGTCGGAGGCCTCCCCCGCCGAAGTCGATGCGTTCCGCGCCCGATTCGGCTGCGAAGTGCGGGAGGGCTACGGCGCGAGTGAAGGTGCGATCAGGATCGTGCCGGTTCCCGGTTCGCCACGTAACTCTCTCGGGCTCCCCGCATCCGGAGCAGTCGCAGAGGTACGAAACGACGACAACATCGAATGTCCGCGTGCCCGCTTCGACGAAAACGGCGCCCTGATCAACGGCGAGGAGGCCACAGGTGAAATCGTGGTCCTCGGAGGGGGCAAGTCGTTCGAAGGGTATTACAACAATCCGGAAGCGATGGCAGACCGACTCAAGTTCGGTGGCGAAGACTTCTGGACAGGAGACCTTGCGTATCGGGATTCGGACGGATACTTCTACTTCGCAGGCCGGGACTCGGACTGGATGCGCGTGGACGGAGAGAACTTCGGTGCCGCCCCACTGGAGCGGATCATGGCGCGGTACCCCGAATTCTCGGGCGCACACGCTTACGCCGTGCCCGACCCCAAGACGGGCGATCAGGTCATGTGCGTGGTCGTGATGGCCGGAGACGCCACCTTCGACCCCGCCGATTTCGCCACCTTCATCGACGCTCAACCGGATCTCGGCACCAAATGGCGACCGACCTACATCCGCGTGGTCGACGAGGTTCCGACCACCGGGAGCGGCAAGATTCACAAGGGCCCCTTGCGCGCCACCGCGTGGGAGGCCGACCGAGTCTGGTACGCCGCCACTCGTACGAGCGAGTACTCGCTGCTCACGGAGGACGACAAGCATCGCATTCGGACTCAATTCGTCGAGAGTGGCCGCGCAAACAACCTTCCGATCGCTTCTCGCAGGATCCTCGCCGGCATCGGTTCCTGAATGGTCCGCGACGCGGCACCCAGGATCTGCGTCGGAAAACTGCGGACGGCAACGACAGCGGATTCACGCCGAAGTTGACGAGGATGCGCACGGCGTCGGCTTCGATGTCCTCGAAGGTCCCGTCTACAAAGACGAAGGTCACCGCCCGGATCCGCGGGGACATCGAAGCCGAGCAGGTAGTAGACGAAGGCGAGTACGGCGACGTCGGTTCCGGCTGCGATGCGCATTCTCCGCGCACCGCACCGCACCGCACCACACCACACCGCACCGGTCGTCGGCCGCGGCCGGAAGAACCGAATTCTCCTGGCCCGGTGCATTATCCGTGAGATGCGGATACCTCTTTTCCCGGTCAGGGCAGGGCCGCGGTCGAGGTCGGTGTGTCGAGAAGATCACCGGCCTCGACCGACGTCCTATCCGGGCACAGGCGCGGTCACGACGGGCATGACGCTGACGAAAATGCCCCGCGCCTCCACGGTGCGTTCACCGTTGCACTCGATCCAACCTTCGGCGATGGTCTTGCGGCCGACGGTGTCGACGATGCGCGAATACAGATCCAGCGGCTCTCCCAGCGGTGTAGGCCGGGGGTATTGCAGCTCGAGCGACGCCGTCACGGAACGGACTCCACGCGCCTGCATCAACGTGCCCAGCATGCAGTCGAGCAAATGCGCGGCAAACCCGCCGTGCATGATGTCCGGCGGTCCCTCGTGCAGCGCGTTCGGCACAAGCCTGGCTCGTGCGTCATCGTCACCGAAATAGATCGCCAGAGGAATACCCATGGGGTTGTGGCTGAATTGCGTCCATGGCACCTGCCCGCCGGTCTCTCGGGACCGTGCCGGCCCGTCCAACGCCGGACGCAACGGGCGACTCCGCGGCCGCGCGCCGAGAATATCGGCCACTTCCGTAATCGAGGTGCTCGCAGCGCGGATGGCGTCGATATCTGCTGTGGTAGTCGCCGCCGCCAACATCAGCGTGCGCGTTGCAGCGACGAGAGCCGCGGTTGCCTCGGTCAACTCCGGGGGGATGTCGGTGATTCGGGTCATCGAAGTCCTACCTTCTTGTGTACGGGTGGATCCGGTCATTCGTAGGACCGGGGAGCCCAAATGCCCCGGGTCCGACTGCGCGGTTACGAAAGCGGGCCAAGAAGATCGCTATCGGGGAGGCATGATCCAGGACCCGCCTCCCCGACCGTCCACAACTGGTGGACGACACGATGGAGGCGCCTTTTCCAGCGCCTCCGCGTTGATGGAGCCGCGTCACCTACGAAGCGACTCGGGTACGGATGGTGCAGGCGCAAAATGCAGGTAATCGGGAAGGAAGCCGGACTCGTCCAGCTCGTGCGGCTGCCACCCCTCTACCAGCCCGCGCCCGTCGAGTGTGCGCACGGCGCGGTCGTGCTCGTGCAGCAGCGGCAGACTGTAAGTTACCTTCCCGGTGAGCAGCGAGGGATCGGACATACACAGGAGCAGCGCCGCTTCCGCCATCGTCTCCTCCGGTTCCGACGGCCATCCCGGCACGGCCGAGGCAGCGTGCTCGGTAGCGACGCCGCGGTTGGGGGCAAGGCTGTTCACCGCGATGTTGTCGGGATACAGCTCCATCGCTGCGCCGGTGGTGAGCCGATCGAGCATGGCCTTGGTGCCGCCGTACAGCACTGAGCCGGCGAGCGGATGGAACTGGAACGGAGGACCGACGCGCGGTCCTGCCTGCCGCGAGGAAATGTTGACGATCCACCCGGCGCCACGCTCACGCATACCCGGGACCACGGCTTTGACGAGGTCCCAGGTGTTCCACACGTTGGTTTCCACGGAATCGAGGAACCACTCCCTTCGCATCTCCGTGAAGGGAATGTCGTAACGTCTTTCTGCGGCGACATTGTTGACGAGAATGTCGGCACGACAACCCATGACATCTTCGATCCGGGCAACAAGTTCTGCCCGGTCGAGGTCGGGCCGGCCGAGATCGGCGACAAAGGGCTCAGCACGGCCGCCATCGTGTCGTATGCACGCCACGGTCTCCTCGAGGGACCCGGTGAATTCGCCGTCACCTGCACGCATTGTCCGTGAAACCGCGGCTACAGCAATGCCTTCCGACGCAATGCGTCGCGCGATCGCACGCCCGATCCCACGACTCGCCCCGGTGACGATGGCCAGTTGACCGCGCGGGGCTCCAGTGCGATCGGACTCTCGATCCCGGTCGGGAAAGCCGCGGTGGCTCTCGTCTTTCGCCTGCATCCCTACCTGCTTCCATGGTGCGAACGTATTCTTTCGTACCGTAGATGGGACACATGCAGGCGACCGGGCTACTCCCGCACAGTTGGAGCACATTGCAGGAATCACGACGGGAGTCCGCTCGGTCGTCAGAGTTGTATTCCTACTGTAAACGCAGATCTGTGCCCGGACGGTAAGAGCTCGAGGAACTGCGGGAGCAGAGCAGCCGGCACGGGCAGCTACCTACCGGCCCCATACAGATGTCGGAACGGTTTGTGTGCACGGTTGACCTGGCTCACCATAAGGTTTCCGAATCCGGTGACGAGTCTTCACCGTCGGCGATCCGGTCGACCGCAAGTTCCATCGGGCGCGGCCGAACGAGCTGTGGGTCAACGACATTCCCCGAGCATTTCGTGCACGGTGGTGCCCCCACCGAACATCCGACGTGCGAGGATCGTACATGTCGATCAAGGAGTTCCTTTTACCTCGAGGTTTTCGGCGTCGAGGTCCGTGCTGCTGGGCTCATGCCGTCCTCCGGAAGTATTGACGACAGACCGGACAACGCGATGAGGGATTCGTTTTGATTGTCGATGCAGGTCGAGTTGCTCGGCCTGTTTCCTGCAGCAGTTCTTCTCGTTCACCCCACCGCCTGAGTCCGACCGAACCCTCGGACTCAGGCGACTCGGCCCTAGTTTTCCGCAGAAGCGTGGACGTTTTCGGACTCACCTGCAGGGGTGACGTCCCCGAGCGCTACGCCGCGAGTTTCGGCGGTCAGCGCCATGGCGCCGACCGAGATCCCAGCGGTCACGACGATGATCAGGCTCAGCGGCCAACTGCCCCCACCGAGCGTGGCGAGCAGGGTGCTGGCGATCAGCGGCGTGAAGCCGGCTCCGATCAGACTTGCGCCCTGATAGCCCAACGATGCTCCCGTGTACCGCACTGTGGCACCGAACATCTCCGACAGCAGCGGCACCAGCGGTGCGAACATGACGTTCTGGATGACCTGCCCGATGACCAGGCCGACCACCAGCAACATCACCGAGCCGGAGTCCACCAGCATGTACAACGGAAACGCGAACAGCATCGCCGCGACGGCGCCGGTGAGCACGATCGGTCGACGACCGACACGATCGGACAACGCCGACGCCAGTGGAACGACGAGCAGTGAGACCGTCGACAGCAGCACCAGCACCTGCATCACGGTGGATCGTTCGTAACCGATCCCGGTCGTGTACGAGATGATGTGCGAGGTGATCAGCGCCGTCATCGCGAACGGCGCGATACCGATACCACAGGCGAGCAGTACGGGACGCGGCGTCCTGAGTACCTGCGCCAACGGTATGCGGTCGGCAGTGGTGGCCACCTCCTTCTTGACCGCCTCCTTCTTGACCGCCTGCTCGAAGACCGGGCTTTCGGCGACCTGGGAACGAATGTAGAGGCCGACCACCACCAGCAGTGCGCTGAACAGGAATGGCACGCGCCAGCCCCACGTCTCCAGGTCTTCGTCGGGTAGCAGACTGACGATCGCCACCGCGACGGTTGCCATCAGAAAGCCGATGGGCGAGCCGAGATTCATTACGCCGGCCCACTTGCCGCGGTTGTCGGCATCAGCGTGCTCGACGACCATCAAGGCGGCGCCACCCCATTCGCCGCCGATGGCAATCCCCTGCACGAGCCGCAGGACGACGAGCAGTACCGGGGCTGCCATGCCGATGCTCGCGTAGCCGGGTAGCAGGCCGATGATGAAGCTCGCGCTACCCATCAGGGCCATCGTCACGAACAGGATGTGTTTGCGGCCCACGCGGTCACCGAAGTGACCGAAGATGAGCCCGCCCAACGGCCTCGCAATGTATCCCACGGCCAGGGTTCCGAAGGCGGCTATCGTCGATACCGCCTGGTTCTCCCCGGGAAAGAACACGTCGCCGAACACCAGCGCGGCCATCGTGCTGTACAGCAGGAAGTCGTAGTACTCCAGCACCGTTCCGAACAGGGCCGACAGTGCGACCTTCCGGATGTGCTTGTCGCTGCCGTCGGTCATGCCAGGCTCTGTTCGTACTCGCGGACAGTTTTCACGAGGCCGTGGATCGCGCGGGTGCAGTCCTCGCGGGGATAATCGAGCACTCGCAATGTCTCGGCGCTGGGCTCATAGGAAATGGTGTTCCCGCGCCCCTGCATGATCGCCGCATCCGGTAAGAGCGGGTGCGGTTCGTTACGTTCGACGATGGTGCGCCCGCCACCAGCGGCGTCGACAAGACGCTGGAAGAACTCGCGGTACGGAAGGTTCTCGTCGCCGACCAGGTACGCAGCACCGGGCGCGGCGTTGCGCAGTGCTCCAGCGACCGCGTGCGCCAGCGACTCGGCGGACATGTAGTTCGTGCCGCCCGGCGGGGCGAAGTCCGGGATCTGCGGCTCATTGCCGGCCGCCCATGAGACCAAGCGGCGATACCGCTCGGCGGAAGGGCCGGGCACGGCTCCGATGATCGACGGCGGGTTCAACGTGCACGCGACGAACGAATCGTCGGCAAGTGCCCGGGTCCGTTCGTCCGCTTCCTTACGCGCCGTGACGTAGGGATTGCCGTCGGCGAATCGTTCGTCGAATTGATGGTAATAACTGCCTACCTGCACGAAACGGCGCACACCCGCTTCCTTGGCGAGAGCGGCGAAGCGAGGCACGCCGGCACTCTGGGCGTCGCGCCAGAAGCTTCGGTCGTCGCTTTCCCGCGGCTTGTGCCGCACGTCCTGGCCTGCGGCGAACACGATGCCCTCGAACGCCGACAGCTGTTCCGCGGTGAAGGTGGGGACTGTGTAGTCACCGATCAAAACCGGGAAGTCGGCCACCGGCGACGTACTGGCTATCGAGCCGCGCGCTGCAACGGTGACATCATCTCCCGACTGCTCGAGCAGAGTCGCGGTAGCGGCGCCGATCATGCCGGTGCCACCGACAACAAGGATCTTCATTACTGGGCATCCTCCGGAAAGGTGGGTGAGTTCGGGGGTCGGGGTGATCAGGGGTTGCGGGGGCGATTGGTCCATCCGGCTCCCCGCGGCACCCAGCCGCCGGCCGCGTGAGTGCCGCCGTCGACGTGAATGGTTCCGCCGGTGATGAATCGCGCCAGATCGCTGGCCAGGAACAAGACCGCTCCGGCGACGTCCTCGGGCTGCCCGGGGCCGCCGAGTGGCGACCAGTTGGGCCACAACGGTACGTCGTCGCGCGGGACGAGGGTGGTGTACGGGACCTGCGGCGTTTCGATGAGGTCGGGCGCGACGGCGTTGACCCGGACCCCCGATGGGCCGACCTCTGCGGCCAACGACCGGGTGAATTGTGTGAGCGCCGCCTTGTATGCCGAGTACACGGACTGCCCGGGAATGGCCCGGTGTGATTCGACCGTCGTCAGGTTGACGATCGATCCACCGCCGCGCTCTATCAGCCCCGGCAGCAACGTCCGAGTCAAGCGCAGGACGTGCGCGAAATTGATCTCGTGCAGCTCGTCCCACAGCGACGCGGCGTTGTCCGTGAACGGCTGCTGTGGGTGCAGGAAGTGCCCGACGTTGTTGACGACGACGGATGGGCGGTGATCGACGACTTCGGCCGGGCACGGCGAGGTGCGCACGTCCCAGTGGAGGGTCGTGACGGTACCTCCGGCGCCGAGGTCGAAGGCGGGAGGCGGCGCCGGCGCGTTGTCTACCACGAGGACGTGCGCGCCGTGTGAGGCGAACGCGGCGGTGATCGCGGCACCGATACCCGCCGACCCACCGGTGACGAGGGCGCGCTGCCCGGCGAGTAGTGCTGTGGGTGTAAACCGCTGTGTTCCCGTCATGCCCCGATTACAGGCTCCTCAACGGTATAGCCCCAACCATTCTTCCGGTGAATGGAAGAATCGGCGATGCGGGACACATGAACTGCTATTACTCGAATGGCAGCACAGATCGCTCGGCGATTTTCTCTACTCGGTGCGAAGGACACGGAATGAACTCGAGAGAACCGGGGGGACACGACCCGGGCCGGCCGCCGACCGGAGTCCTGCGGCGGGCGGCTCGGATCCTCGATGTCTTCGCGGCCGAGGCAGGCACGTCCCCGGCGGGGTTGACCCTGACCCAGGTCGCTCTGGTCACCGGTCTCCCGCAGGCATCGGTGCACCGGACGTTGGAGCAGTTGGTGGCCCTGGATTGGCTCCGACGCGAGGGCATGAGGTATCGGCTGGGGATGCGTATGGTCGAGCTGGGCTCGGCAGCTGTCAACGACGACGCTCTGCGCCTGGCGGCCCTGCCCAGTCTGCGGTGGCTTCATCAGCAGACCGGCTGCATCGTCCAGCTGGGGGTTCTCGACGGTGACGACGTCGTCTATCTGGAACGGATCGGCGGTGAGTCCGTCCCCACGATCAAGACGCGGGCAGGCAGCAGAACGCCGGCACGACAATCCACCATCGGCACGGCTCTGCTTGCACTCGCATCGTCACCGTGCGTTGTCGACCTCGAAATCATGCGTGTGCGGGAATCCCGCATTGCCTACAAGCGCGACGGCTGTCTGGAAGGGTTCGCGTGTCTGGCGGCTCCTATCGGCCCACAGGGATACGGCCGGGCCGCCGCCGTCTCGGTGTTCGGACCGGCGCGGCGGGTCGACAACGAGCAACAGGTCCGCATACCGTTGCAAAGCGCTGCCGCCGCCATCTGGCAACGGCTCAACGCACCGGTAACGCCCCGCAACATGTCTGAGAAAGCACGGGCCTGACCTTCATGTCGCGACCTGATGCTCGCCCCGGCCGCAGAGTCGGCGAAGTACGACATCCCGGTTGCCGGTCCGGACAGCCGGCCGCTTCGAACACCGCGGGGCGCCTCCCCCTGAGATGTGGACACCAATTCCTTTGGCGGCGAGCGATGTAGACGATCGCTGCTCGAAATCGATCGAACAAACTCTCCGAGAGGGGAATGCCCCCTTCGAGGAAGCGCACGATCCGACCGAAGACCCGGCATACGCCTCGTCCACACCCCTCCGACGCATCCGAACGGATGGCGAGCAGTCCGGTAGTACCCACGCAAACGCGCGGCGCACGATGCGCAGACTCTCAACCTGCAGGAAACTCGGGCCCGCGCTGTCATCGACGCCACCAAGCCCGCGAAGCGACCCGCTTCGTCACCGTCACCACGAAGGGCTGGCCCTGGACACTGCGAGCGTCGAACGGTCCCGTTCCCTCATCGGGTCGAAGGGATACGTTTGGAGTTTTTCTGCCATGGATTCATGGGATGCCGGCGGTAGATCAGCCTTGCACGTGAAGCAAAGTGTGCCGCCTCCACTCTCACATGCGTTCAACCCCGGCACCGAGAAGAGCATGATGAATGGCTGATGGCGAGAACACACCGAGGCCATCGCGGGCTTCCTCGGTGATGACCGCGGTCAGCGCCGCAGTGACGTCCGGGTCGAGCATCGCGGTCACCTCGTCGCAGATCAGTTATCCCGGCCGCCGAACGAAGATGCCTGCGAGACAGGAAAATTGAAGCTGTCGTCGGAGACCTGATGCGGACGACGGTCGAGGAGATCGTCGGTCGACCCGACCCGCTGCGCAGTCCCCCAACGTCAGCACGAACCGCTGTCCGGCATCCGTCCAGGTGGGAGCGGTGCGGGCCACCAGATGCACGGAACCTGTTCCGATGCCACGTTCACAGGAGGCGCCGGTGCTTCTCGTCGGCATCGACCGCCGAGGACATCCGTGCAGTGTCGGCGTAACCGCCCTATGCGCGGTTGTGGTGACGTGTGCCACCCCAACCACGCACGGGCGCGTCAGCGCAACGGCACGCCGAGCAGCGCGTCGACCGCGTCGGCGAACAGACCCGGCGCCGATGCGTCGTCTCCCCCGCGTTCGACGGCGAACGTCGCCCACCCGTCCAGGGCGTGGAGGGCCTTGGGGGTGTCGAGATCGTCGGCGAGGTGCTGCCGCAGACGCGCGATCACATCGTCGGCCGACGCTGCCGACGACAACCCCGCTGCCTGCCGCCACAAGGCCAGTCGCGCCTGCGCGGTCTCGAGAACCTCGGCCGTCCACGGCCGGTCGACGCGGTAGTGGCCCGACAGCAGGCCGAGGCGGATCGCGGCCGGGTCGACACCTTCCCCGCGCAGCTTGGAGACGAACACCAGGTTGCCGCGAGACTTGGACATCTTCTCGCCGTCGAGGCCGATCATGCCGGTGTGCACATAGTGCCGGGCGAACCGCCGGTCGCCGGTGACGGCTTCGGCATGCGCGGCGGAGTACTCGTGGTGCGGGAAGATCAGGTCGCTGCCGCCGCCCTGCACGTCGAAACCGGAGCCGATACGGTTGAGAGCGATGGCCGCGCATTCGATGTGCCAACCGGGACGTCCGTCGCCGAAGGGCGACGGCCACGCCGGTTCGCCGGGACGCTGCGCGCGCCACAGCAGGGCGTCGAGCGGGTCGCGCTTGCCGGGACGTTCCGGGTCGCCGCCGCGCTCGGCGAAGAACCGCATCATCGTGTCGTGGTCGTAGCCGGACTCGTAGCCGAACTGCTCGGTGGCATCGGTCCGGAAATAGACGTCGGGGTACTCGGCGTCGTCGACGATGTACGCCGCACCGGAGGCGACGAGCTTCTCGACGAGCTCCACGACCTCGTTCACCGACTCCACGGCACCGATGTAATCGCGCGGAGGCAGCACCCGCAGGGCTTCCATGTCCTCGCGGAACAGCGCGGTCTCGCGCATGCCGAGGACGACCCAGTCCTCACCGTCGCGCTCGGCGCGTTCGAACAGCGGGTCGTCGACATCGGTGACGTTCTGCACGTAGTGGACGTCGTGGCCGGCGTCGCGCCAGATGCGGTTGACCAGATCGAAGGTCAGGTAGGTGGCGGCGTGGCCGAGGTGCGTGGCGTCGTAGGGGGTGATACCACACACGTACATCGTCGCGGTGTCACCCGGGGTGACCGGACGCACCGCTCGGTCCGCGGTGTCGAACAACCGCAGCGGAGGCCCCTGGCCGGGGACGGACGGGATCGCGACGTCGGACCAAGATTGCATGACCACGAGCCTAATGGAGTCGGAGAAGTGCTCCGCGCGGGCACCCGGGGCGGGACGGGCGAAGCGCGGATGCCTCAGAACGCCGGCCAGGGAATGCGCCGGTCGCCGCGCGGATGCGGCATCACAGGATGCTCGAGCAGCCGGGTGATCCGGCGCTGCAATGCGCGGACCTCGACGCCGGTGATGTGCTCGCGCAGCTCCTCGGCGAACCCGCCGTCGAACCGGCGCAGCAACTTGTCGAGATCGGCGAGCAGGACCGGATCGACCGTCTCGCCGCTCCACCCCCACAGCACGGTGCGCAGCTTGTCGTCCTGGTGCAGGCAGATGCCGTGATCGACGCCGTAGACGTGTCCGTCGAGACCTTCGAGGACGTGCCCACCTTTGCGGTCGGCGTTGTTGAGGACGACGTCGAGCACCGCCATGCGCTGCAGGCGCGGATCGTCGGCGTGGACGAGCACCACCTCGGCGCCGTCCAGATCACGGGCACGCAGGATCGGCAGCCACCCCTGTGCGACCGCGCCCGCCGGGCACAGATCCACCAAGTCCAGTCGTTCCGTGGCGCCTTGCACCGAGTCGACCGTGTCGATCCAGCGCTGCACCATGCCGGGTCCGTACGGCCCGTCGCGCAGCACCGTGAGCGGAACGACGTCCCAGCCGAGCGCCTCGGAGATCAGGTACGAGGCGACCTCGCGTCCGGCGAGGGTGCCGTCGGGGAAGTCCCACAGTGGCCGCTCGCCCCGGACGGGCTTGTAGACGCACCGCACGACGGTGTCGCCGTGCCGCGCGTCGCACACGAGGGTGGCGTTGCTCGCGTGCACGATCTGTCCGACGACGGTGAGGTCGCCGTCGGTCAGCGCGGTCCGCACGTCCGGCGTCGTCACGTGGTCAGCTTTCTTCCTCGCCGAACCACGAGGCCGGATCGAATCCGGGGGTGCGCAGATAGCCGTTGGTGCGGATGCAGATGTGCCCGTCGGCACCGATCGGTTCGCCGCACAGCGGGCACGGAGTGCGACCGGCCGAGACGACGAGTTCGGAGCGGGCCGCGAACTCGCGGGCCTGGACCGGGGTGAGGAACACCCGCACGGCGTCGGGGCCTTCCTCGGTGTCGTCGAGCACCACCGATTCGTCGAGTTCGGTGTCGGTGACCGCGAGCAGTTCGACCACCACCGAGCCGGCATCGGCGTCCCAGCCCAGACCCATCGTGCCGACGCGGAACTCCGCCTCGATCGGTGTCACCAGCGGGCTGACGTCGACCTCGGGGTAGTCGGGGATCACGGTGCCGAACCGGCGCTGCACCTCTTCGAGGAGCAGGCCCATCCGGTCGGCCAGGATCTGCACCTGCTGCTTTTCCAGCAGCACGCTCACGACACGGGACTCGTGCACGGCCTGCAGGTAGAACACCCGGTCGCCCGGTTCACCGACGGTGCCGGCGATGAACCGATCGGGGGTTCGAAACACGTGTATCGCGCGGGCCATCACACCTCCTCGAGTCCCCACACTCTGCCATGACGGTCACTGCCATTATCCGCGCGCCGTCTCCTGCCGGTGCCCTCGAGGCGGGTCGCCGGGTTCCTCCACCGCACCGGGGACCTCCCCGCCGGGCACGGACTTCGGTTCGGACGGGCCGGCGAGCCCGGACAGGTCCGAACCGGTGTCGTTCACGCGCAGCACGAACGGCCGGGTGTCGGTGTAGCGGACGATGCTGATCGACGCCGGTTCGGCGACGATCCGCTGGAACGCATCGAGGTGGGTCGCGAGCGCGTCGGCGAGGATCGACTTGATCACGTCGCCGTGACTGCAGGCGATCCATACGACGTCCTTGCCGTGCGTCTCGCGCAGACGCCGGTCGTGTTCGCGGATCGCGGCGACCGCACGGGACTGCACCTGCGCAAGCCCTTCGCCGCCGGGGAAGACCACCGCGGACGAGTGCTGCTGCACGACCGCCCACAACGGTTCCTTCACCAGTTCTTTCAGCTCGCGTCCGGTCCACTGCCCGTAGTCGACCTCGGCGAGCCGCTCGTCGACGACCGGTTCGAGTCCGCGATCGGTCGCGAGCGGCTGCACCGTCTGCCGACAGCGCAGCAAGGGCGATCGCACGATCTCGGTGATCTCGAGCCCGGCGAAGCGGGTGACGAGATTCTTCGCCTGCACGTGGCCGACCTCGTCGAGTTCGACACCGGGCGATCGACCTGCCAACACGTGCGAGGTGTTCGCGGTCGAACGTCCGTGCCGCAGCAGGATGACCGTCATGCGCCCAGCCTAGAGGTACGGCCTGCCGGCAGTCTGTCAGGTGGCGGAGACCACGCCCGTGGCGAGCAGCGCCAGCACGACCGCACCGAGGATCACCCGGTAGCCGACGAACCAGTACATCGAGTGGTTGACGACGAAGCGCAGCAGCCACGCGATCGCCGCGTAGCCGACCGCGAACGCGATCACAGTCGCGACGAGCAGCTGCGCCCCCGAGGCGTCGAGTCCCTCGCCGGCCGGTTCGAAGGCGTCGGGCAGGCTGAACAGACCGGACGCGACGACCGCGGGAATGGCGAGCAGGAACGAGTATCGGGCCGCGGCCTCGCGGGTGAGTCCGAGGAACAGGCCCGCGGAGATGGTTCCGCCGGAGCGGGACACGCCGGGGATCAGGGCCAGCGCCTGCGCCGAACCCATGATCAGACCGTCCTTGAGCGTGAGTTGACTCACATCGCGCCGCTGCTTACCGAAGTACTCGGCGGCGGCGATGACGATCGAGAACACGATGAGCATCGTCGCGACCAGCCACAGATTGCGGGCGACGGTGCGGATGTCGTCCTTGAACAGCACACCGAGGATGCCGATCGGGATGGTGCCGAGGATGACGTACCACCCCATCTTGTAGTCGTGGTCGGCACGGTGCTCGCGATGGAACAGACCGCGGAACCAGGCCTTCATGATCCGCCAGATGTCGCCGGCGAAGAAGACCAGCACGGCCGCCTCGGTGCCCAGCTGGGTGACCGCCGTGAAGGACGCGCCCGCATCCTCACCGAAGAAGATCTCCGAGACGATCCGCAGGTGGCCGGACGAGGAGATCGGCAGGAACTCCGTGAGCCCCTGCACGATGCCGAGCACGATCGTCTGCAGCCAGGTCATCGATTCGCCGATCATGCGGCGACTCCCGGCACGGAGGCTGCGGTGGGGGCGGGTCGACGGTCTCGGATGCAGGGAGCAATTCTCACTCGGCGAAGGGTACGTGGTGACCGATCGGTCGGCGCGCCGGACGCTGTACGGCGGGTCGCGCGCATTAGGGTGCAATACCGGGGTCGTGGCCGAGCGCGGCGACGTCCCGTCGTGTCGGGAGGAAACGCGGACGGTTATGGAATACAGGACAGTCGGTGCGAGCGGCCTGCGGGTTTCACGGCTCGGCCTGGGCACCTTGACGTGGGGTCGCGGAACGGACGGCGACGAGGCCGCGGCGCAGCTGTCGGCCTTCGTCGATGTGGGAGGCACGCTCGTCGACACCTCCCCCGCCTACGGAGACGGGGTCGCGCAGCGGATCCTCGCCGAACTGCTCGACGACGTGGTGCCCCGCGACCAGCTGGTGCTCTCGGGCAGCTCCGGCATCGACACCACCACCCTCGGCTCCGGCCGGGTGGACTGCTCCCGTTCGGGGCTGCTCAACCAGCTCGACGCGACGCTGCGCGAACTCGGCACCGACCACCTCGACGTGTGGCAGGTCGCGACGTGGGATCCGCACACCCCCGTCGACGAGGTGATGGACGCCCTCGAGTTCGCGGTGACCAGCGGGCGCGTGCGCTACGTCGGGGTGCGCGGTTATCTCGGCTGGCAGCTCGCGACCGCGGCGGCCGCGGCGCGGCGCCCGGCTCCGCTGATCAGCACGCAGGTCGAGTACTCCCTGCTCGCCCGCGGTGTCGAGGAGGAACTGATCCCGGCGGCCGCACATCACGGAGTGGGTGTCTTCGCAGCGGTCCCGCTCGCCGGCGGTGTGCTCACCGGTAAGTACCGGTCGGGTGTGCCGGCGGATTCGCGGGGCGCCGACGATGTGCACACCGAGGAAGTGCGCCGTTATCTCACCGAATCCGCGGTGCGGGTGGTCGACGCGGTGGCCACGGCCGCCGACGGCCTCGGCACGTCGCCACTGGCGGTGGCCCTGGCCTGGGTGCGCGATCGACCGCATGTGGCGTCGACGCTCGTGGGCGCACGGGATCTCGCGCAACTGACCGGAGTGCTGGTCGCGGAGGAGTTGGCCTTGCCGCCGGCGATCGCCGCGGCGCTCGACGACGTGAGCGCGTGATCCCGGCAACACCGATCACACCTCGCTCCTTTCCCGAAGGTGGGCACGACGAACATGCCGTGGTGGTCGTGCTGCCCCCGCCGTCCGAGCCGCGACCTGCCTGCCTCGGCGCAGAGCTGAGCAGCAGGTCACATCCGGCCCGGCGGGCGGCGTCCTGATTTCTTTCCCGCGACCGGCATCAGGAACACTGAGGGTCGGCGCGCCGGTCGCCGGGAGGCGTCCGGCAGGTGCGGATCGAATCCGAGGACGAGGAGCAGCAACGATGGGCAGAGCGGGCATCCGGGCGGTCACGATGGTGGGTGCGATCGCGCTGGTCGCGCTGGCGGGTTGCTCGTCGGAGAGCACCCCGGACGTACTGCAGACCATCGAACCCGCCACGCCGGCGGCCGCGCCCGAGGTCGGCCCATCCCCCGCCGGCGATGTCCGCCCCCTCGACCTGCAGGTCGACGCCCTGATCGTCGAACCGTCCACCGGTACCTTCGCCGCGCTCGTCGACGACGGAGCACGGGTGGCGCTGTTCGACGACGCCGAGTCCGAACCGCGTCTGGTGGACCTGCCGTCGTCCGCGGCGACCGTCGTGGCCGGACCCGACGGCAGTGTGCTCGCTCCCGCATCCGGTGCCGTGCTGCGTATCGACGCTGCCGCGGGCACGCTCACCGAGGTTCCGGTCGACGGCACCGCATCGTCGGCGGCCGTGCTGTCCGACGGTCGCTGGGCCGTCGGGACCGACGACGGCCGCGTGCTGGTCGTCGACCCCGGCTCCGGTGAGGTAAGCACCACGGTCGGTGGCCTCGCCTCCGTCGACGCCCTCGCCGTCACCGGGGACGCCGTCGCGGCGCTCGACCGCCGGCAGACCTCGCTCACCGAACTCGACCTGGCCGACGCCCATCTCGGTCCCGCGCTGCGCGCCGGTGAAGGAGCGACGCAGCTGACCACCGACCCGTTCGGGCGCGTGATGGTCACCGACACCACCGGGGACGAGCTGCTCGTCTACACCCTCGACGCGATCGTCCTGCGGCAGCGCTATCCCGTCGGTCCCGCCCCGTACGCTGTGACCTACGACGAAACACGGGATCTGGTCTGGGTGACTCTGACCGGCAGCAACGAGGTCGTGGGCTACGATCTTTCGACCGGGATCCCGCGAGAACGCCACCGCTTCGCAACGGTGCGGCAACCGAACTCGATCGCCGTCGATCCGGTCGACGCGGCTCTGGTGATCGCATCGGCGACCGGTGACGGTCTGCAACGGATCCCGATCGAAGGACAGTGATGGCGAACGAGCGACTCGGCCGGTTCACCCGGTTACCTGTCGGCTGGGACACCAGCAACGACGAATACGAGTACGTGCCGCTGAAACTTCCCCGGGACGTCTCCCGGGTGAGTGCGTCGATGCGGCTGGCGATCTCCGCGGAATTCCACGGCTGGGAACTCACCCGGGTGCGCCTGTACCCGGACGGAAGCCGCCGCGTGCTGCTCCGGCGCCGCAAGACGCTCCATCACGTCCCCGAACCCACCGTCCGCTGATCATCACCCCGGGCCTCGCCCGGGCCTGCAGGGAGTTGTCCGTGTACCGCTTGCTTCTTCGGCTCATGTTCCTGTTGTCGCCGGAACGAGCCCACCATCTCGCCTTCCTGGCGATGCGCTGGGCGACCAGGTTCGAGCCGGTGCGGACCGTGGTGTCGAAGATCCTCGTCGTCGACGACCCGGTGCTGCGCAATTCGGTGTTCGGCGTCGAGTTCCCCAACCCGGTGGGCCTGGCCGCGGGCTTCGACAAGGACGCCACCGGTGTGGACGTCTGGGGTCCGCTCGGCTTCGGGTTCGCCGAGGTCGGCACCGTGACCGCGCAGGCGCAGCCGGGTAATCCGCAGCCGCGCCTGTTCCGCCTGCCCGAGGATCGGGCGATCGTGAACCGGATGGGGTTCAACAACCACGGGGCCGGTGAGGCCGCCAACCGGCTGCGGCAGCGCCGCCGCACCGTGCCGATCGGCGCGAACATCGGCAAGACCAAAGTGGTGCCCGCCGAGCAGGCGGCGCAGGACTACACCGACAGCGCACGGCTCCTCGGTCCTCTCGCGGACTTCGTGGTCGTCAACGTCTCGTCGCCGAACACCCCGGGTCTGCGCGATCTGCAGGCCGTCGAGTCGCTGCGCCCGATCCTCGCCGCGGTCCTCGACACCGTGACGGTGCCGGTGCTCGTCAAGATCGCCCCGGATCTGTCGGACGAGGATGTCGATGCGGTGGCCGACCTGGCGCTCGAACTCGGCCTGGCCGGCATCGTCGCCACCAACACCACCATCCGCCGCGACGGATTGAACACCCCACAGAGCCGGATCGAGGAGATCGGCGCGGGTGGTCTGTCGGGTGCGCCGGTGGCCGAGCGATCGCTCGAGGTGCTGCGCCGGCTGCGCTCACGGGTCGGCGACCGGTTCACGCTGATCTCGGTCGGCGGCATCGAGACGCCCGAGCAGGCCTTCGAGCGCATCCTGGCAGGTGCGTCCCTGGTCCAGGGCTACACCGGGTTCATCTACGGCGGCCCGTTCTGGGCGCGCCGCATCAACAAGGGCATCGCCCGCAAACTGCGCGCGCACGGTTACCGGTCCATCGCCGACGCGGTGGGCGCCGCAGCACGAGTCTGATCGTCACACGGATCGGGGGCCCGGGACGCCAGTGGTCCCGAGCCCTCGATCCGTTGTGTCAGCGCACCTCGTAGGTGCCGGTCAACAGACCGCGGGCGATGGCGTGCCCGAAGACGTTGAAGCCGAGGAAGGCCGGGCTCGAGTCGGGCGTGACGCCGTCGAGCACCTCGACGTCGAGTGCGTGCACCGCGACGATGTAGCGGTGGTGGCCGTGACCGGCCGGCGGAGCGGCGCCGATGAAGCCGTGGGCTCCGCCGTCGTGGCGCAGCGTCACGGCCTGCTCCGGAAGAGCGTCCGAGTCGGCGCTACCGGCACCCGTCGGCAACTCCGTGACGGAAGCAGGGATGTTCGCGACGGCCCAGTGCCAGAAACCGGAGCCCGTCGGGGCATCCGGGTCGAACACCGTGACGACGAAGCTCTTCGTCTCGGCGGGGAAACCCGACCAGGACAGCTGTGGGGAGACGTCGCCGCCCCCGGGGATTCCGAACGCACCGCTGGCCTGCGGGAGTTTCCATTCCTCGCCCTCGGCGAAGTCTGCACTGGTCACCTCGAAGGTGGGCAACTCGGGCAGGAACGTGTACGGATCGTAATCGAAAGCCATTCCGGTCCTTTCGTGACGGTGTCGAGTGTTCTAGGCGTGCAGGAGGAAGTGTTCCATGACACGGGTGCCGAAGCGCAGCGCGTCGACGGGGACACGCTCGTCGACGCCGTGGAACAGGGCCGCGAAGTCCAGGTCGGGCGGCAACTGCAGCGGCGCGAACCCGAAGCAACGGATCCCGAGCCTGGCGAACGCTTTGGCGTCGGTGCCGGCCGAGAGCATGTACGGCACGGTCCGGCCGATCGGATCGTGCGCGAGGATCGCGGCGTTCATCGCGTCCACGAGCTCGCCGTCGAAGGTGGTCTCGTACGGCTCGAGTCCGGTGATCCACTCGCGGGTGACGTTCGGGCCGATCAGCTCGTCGACGGTGCGTTCGAACTCGGCGAGCCGGCCGGGCAGGATGCGGCAGTCGACGACGGCGTGCGCGGTGCGCGGGATGACGTTGGCCTTGTAGCCGGCGTCGAGCATGGTGGGGTTCGCGGTGTCGCGCAGGGTCGCGCCCACGATGCGGGCGATCGAGCCGAGCTTGGCGAGTGCCCCCTCGAGATCGGGTGAGGCCGGATCGAAGTCCAGCCCGGTCTCCTCACTCACGACGGAGAGGAACTCGGCTACGGAATCGTTCACCACGAGCGGGAAGGTGTGGGAACCGAGCCGGGCCACGGCGCGGGAGAGCACGGTGACGGCATTGTCCTCGTGCAGGAACGAGCCGTGCCCGGCGACACCGGTCGCGGTCAGGCGCATCCAGCGCATGCCCTTCTCCGCGGTCTCGACCATGTACAGGCGCCGTTCGGTGCCGTCGGGACGTGGCACGGTCAGGGAGAACCCACCGACTTCCCCCACAGCCTCGGTGACGCCCTCGAACAGGTCGGGCCGGTGCTCCACCAGCCATTGCGAACCGAACTTGCCCCCGGCCTCCTCGTCGGCGACGAACGCGAACACCAGATCACGCGGGGGCACGATGTTCTCGACCTTGAAGTAGCGGGCGACGGCGATCATCATGCCGACCATGTCCTTCATGTCGACCGCTCCGCGTCCCCACACGTAGCCGTTCTCGACGGCACCGGAGAACGGGTGCACGCTCCAGTCCGCGGCCTCGGCAGGCACCACATCGAGATGGCCGTGGAGCATCAGCGCACCGCGACTCGGGTCTTCGCCCGCCAGCCGGGCGAAGACGTTGCCGCGGCCCGGCGCGCCGGATTCGACGTAGGTCGTCTCGTAGCCGACCTCCTCGAGCACGGAGGCCACCCATTCGGCGCACTCGCGTTCGCCCCGGGTCGTGGTGGGTTCGCCGGTGTTCGAGGTGTCGAACCGGATGAGGCGGGAGACGAGGTCGACGACCTCCTCCTCTGCTCGGGACGGCTGGTGGGCACTCGTGTCAATGGCCATGGCCGTATGTCTACCACCGCCCGCCCACCCTCACGACAGTTCGGATCAGTGCAGGTGGAGGCGGCGATTTGGGACCGTCGGCGCGGTGGGTTACTCTTTCACAGCGCCCACGACGAGCGGGCGCGAGTATCAGGTCCGAGTGGCGGAATGGCAGACGCGCTAGCTTGAGGTGCTAGTGTCCTATTAACGGACGTGGGGGTTCAAGTCCCCCCTCGGACACTCCGAAACCCGAAGGCCCCGAACCGAAATCGGTTCGGGGCCTTCGGCTCGTCCGGGCAGACCGCTCAGTCCCGGCGGCCTTTGCGGAAGTAGCGGATCGGCCCGAAGAAGTTCACCGCGATCGTCAGCGCCCAACGCAGCTTGCTGCCGTTGACCTTCTCGGCCGGCCGAGTCGCCAGATCGGCCCAGGCCGCCACGGCGAGCGACAACTGCACCGCCGCGAGCAGGAGCACGAGCACCTGCTGGAAGCGGCCGAGTTCCGCGAACTTCTTCTTGGACAGGAGCGAGTTCGGACTCATCTTTCCTCCGGTACCTCCGTAGGGAATGCGGACACGATCATCCTGCCCGATACGATCGGGCCCACAGCAGCACACGGAAAAAGGCAGATGAACCTCCACAGCGACACCACGGCCGAACCAGAGACAGACGGCTTCGCCCGCATCGACCCCGACGACCTGGCCACCTGCCTGCGGGTGCTCGATCAAGCGGCCGCTCTCGCCGCCGAGCATCCCGATGCGATCACCGTGCAGCGGGCCGTGGGACACATGTTCAAGAAGTTCAAGCGGCGGCGCCGCAACGAGGTCCGTAAACAGCGCGCCGACGCCGACCGTCAGGTGCTGTCCGCGACCGCCACGGCCTCTCCCACCCGCATCGACGACGAGACCGCCGGCCTGCCGCTGGCCTCGGCGAGCCGCGGCACGAGCGCGGGCACGCTGCTGCGACCGCGGCCCTGCTACGTCTGCAAGGACAAGTACACCCGGGTGGACTCCTTCTACCACCAACTGTGCCCGACCTGCGCGGAGGAGAACCACGCGAAGCGGGACGCCCGCACCGATCTGCGGGGCCGGCGCGCCCTGCTCACCGGCGGACGGGCCAAGATCGGCATGTACATCGCGCTGCGGTTGCTCCGCGACGGCGCACACACCACCGTCACCACGCGGTTCCCCAACGACGCCATCCGCCGCTTCAGCGCGATGGAGGACAGCGGCGACTGGCTGCACCGGCTACGCATCGTCGGCATCGACCTGCGTGATCCCGCCCAGGTGGTCGCCCTCGCCGACGACCTCGCCGCGCAGGGCCCGCTGGACATCCTCATCAACAACGCGGCGCAGACGGTGCGCCGCTCCCCCGGCGCCTATTCGGCGCTGGCCCAGGCGGAGGCCGATCCGTTGCCCGCCGGCCCACGCCCCGAGGTCCTGACCTTCGGCAAGCCGTCGGATGCCCACCCGGCCGCACTGGCCGGATCGCTGCCCGTCGACCTGTCGGCGCACTCGCTGACCTCGCTGGCGTTGGTGGCCGGTTCGGCGACACCCGAGCGGGTCGCGGCCGGAGTCGCCGTCGACGCCGGCGGGTTGCTGCCGGATCTCGTGCACACCAACAGCTGGGTGCAGACCGTCGGCGAGGTCGAGCCGCTCGAACTGCTCGAGGTCCAGCTGTGCAACTCGGTGGCGCCGTTCATCCTGGTCAACCGTTTGCGTCCTGCGCTTGCCGCGTCGTCGGCCCGCCGTAAGTACATCGTGAACGTCTCCGCGATGGAAGGGCAGTTCGGCGGTCGCCGTTACAAGGGCGCCGGGCATCCGCACACCAACATGGCCAAGGCGGCGCTGAACATGCTCACCCGTACCAGCGCCGAGGAGATGCTCACCGACGGCATCCTCATGACCGCCGTCGACACCGGGTGGATCACCGACGAGCGGCCGCACCACACCAAGATGCGCCTCGCCGAGGAGGGCTTCCACGCCCCGCTCGACCTCGTGGACGGCGCGGCGCGCGTGTACGACCCGATCGTGCAGGGCGAGGCCGGTACGGATCTGTACGGATGTTTCCTCAAGGACTTCCGCCCGGCGCCCTGGTGATCCGGGGAGATCGGCGCGACACGACCGGGGCGGTGGAGACCGGTTCCACACCGACCCTCGTCGCCCGGATGCCGCGTCGCGGCGATAATGGAGGACGTCGCCCGGTGCCCGCACGAGGAGAGTCATGACTGTCGCTGTCGTTCACGCCGATACCCCCGAAGGCCGGATCGCTCTCGAGGCCGCGGTGCGGGAGGCCGCCGACCGGCAGCAGTCGCTGGTGGTGCTCCATCCGCTCGACGAACCCGACGAGGTGGAGGACGTGCGGGCACAGGTGAGCGAGGTGGCGGGAGCCGACGGCTGGGAACTGCTCTCGGCCGTCCACGACGGTGATCCCGTCGGCACGACCGTCGAGTTGCTCGCGCGCAGCGGCGCGGAGCGGGTGGTCATCGGCAGCCGCGGGCGCACCGCGACCGGCAAGTTCCTCGTCGAGCGGGCGGTGCAGCGTCTGATCACCGAGTCGTCGGTGCCGGTGCTCGTCATCAAGGCGGGCTGACGCCCATCCGACTCACCGCACTGCGGGCTCTGTCCGTTCCACGGCCGAGCGTTCTACTCTGGACACATGGCGTTCCGGGTGGTCGCCGACCTCACGGCCTTCGTGCATCTGCTGTTCGTGCTCTACGTCGTGTTCGGTGGTTTCCTCGCGTGGCGGTGGCCCCGCACCATCGTCGCGCATGTCGTCGCCGTGGCATGGGGAGCCGCCTCGGTGGCCGTAGGGTTCGACTGTCCGTTGACGGCAATGGAGAACTGGGCGCGCCGCAACGCCGGCCGGGAGGGTCTGCCGCCGAGCGGATTCATCGATCACTACCTGACCGGCGTGATCTACCCGGAATCCGCACTCGGGGCCGTCCGTGCCCTCGCCGCGGCCGCTGTGGTGGTGTCGTGGGTGGTGCTGTGGCACCGGATTCGTGTGACGAAGGTCGCCCCCGTGACTTACTCCTGAGTAGGGTGGGGGCATGACTGTCTCCCGGGATCTCGACATCGTCGTCTACGGCGCCACCGGCTTCGTCGGGCGCCTCACCGCCGCCTATCTCGCCGAGAATCTCCCCACCGGCGTCGCCGTCGGACTCGCAGGGCGCTCACGCACCAAACTCGAGAAGCTCGCCGCCGACCTCGGAACAGACTGGCGCCTGATCGAGGCGAACGCCGACGACCCTGCCTCACTGACGGCGCTCGCCGAATCCACGCGCGTGGTGATCACCACCGTCGGCCCCTATGCCGCGTACGGACTGCCGCTCGTGCAGGCGTGCGCCGAGGCGGGCACCGACTATGTCGACCTCACCGGCGAGGTCCTCTTCCACCGCGAGAGCATCGACCGGTTCGACGACGTGGCCCGGCGCACCGGTGCCCGCATCGTCCACTCGTGCGGTTTCGACTCCGTGCCGTCCGATCTCGGCGTCCATGCTCTCTACCGCGCCGCGGAGGCCGACGGCAACCTGCCCCTCACCGACACCACCTTCGTGCTCGGCTCCTTGCGCGGCGGGGTGAGCGGTGGAACCATCGATTCGCTCCGCAGGCAGCTCGATGCGGTCCGCAAGGATTCCACCGCCCGGAAGATCGCCGCGCGACCGTATTCTCTGTCCCCCGACCTGTCGAAGGAACCCGATCTCGGTCGCCAGAACGATTTTGCATTCGTCGACGGCAGATCCGTCGCCCCCGGCGTCTCGGGCCGGCTGGCCCCGTTCTTCATGGCCTCCTACAACACCCGAATCGTGCGCCGCAGCAACGCGCTGCGCGACTGGGCCTACGGACGCCGGTTCCGGTACCGGGAGACCATGAGCGTCGGCTCCTCGCCGCTGTCCCCCGTCCTCGCCGGACTCGTCGGACTCGGTACAGGCGCTCTCGCCGCCGGCCTGTCGTTCGCACCCACGCGGTTCGTCCTCGACAAGATCCTGCCCGCCCCCGGGGAGGGGCCGTCGGAGAAGACACGGGAGAACGGCTACTTCACCGTCGATCTGTATGCCTCGACCGAGTCGGGCGCCCGATACACCGCCCGCTTCGCAGCGCAGGGCGACCCGGGTTACAAGGCCACGGCCGTGATGCTCGCCGAGTCCGCCCTGTCGCTCGCGCTCGGCGGTGAGGCACTGCACGCCGGAGGCGGCGTCCTGACCCCTGCGGTGGCGTTCGGTGACGTACTGACCGAACGCCTTCGCGCGGCCGGCTTCGAGATCATCGCCCGTCGCCTCGGCTGACATCGCGCCGCGGGCCCGGACCGGACGCGCCGGGCCCGCCGAGTGCGATTCCGTCGCGAGTACGGGCTATGCTCGACCGCACCGAACGATCCGCGCGCAACGAGACCTGAGGACGAGAACATGGAAGCGACGAGTACCGAGGTGGCTCCGGCCGCTCGTCTCGCGCTCATGTCGTTCTGGCCCACCCGCCGCGGCGCCTGCTTCGATTGTCTGTGTTGCACCCCGGAGTGTCGCTGAGCGCTCTGCCGCTCGTCCATCTTCTCGGGTTCTTCCAGCTTTCGGAGCAGACATATGTTCAATTTGCTCATTTTCACGCTCGTCGGTGTGGGCGCACAGCTCGTCGACGGCGCTCTCGGCATGGCCTTCGGCGTCACCGCGACGACCCTGCTGCTGTTCAGCGGTGTCGGTCCGGCACACGCGAGCGCCGCGGTGCACCTCGCCGAGGTGGGCACCACGCTCGTATCGGGCGCATCGCACTGGCGTTTCCGCAACATCGACTGGAAGGTCGTGTTGCGGCTCGGCGTTCCCGGAGCCATCGGGGCCTTCCTCGGCGCGACGGTCCTGTCGGGACTGTCGACCGAGGCCGCCGAACCGGTGACCGCCGGCATTCTGCTGGCCATCGGTGTGTACGTCGCGCTGCGCTTCTCGGTGCGGCCCCCGGCGGTCGCGCATGCCCGTACCTCTCCGCACACCGCGAAGTTCTTGTCGCCGCTGGGTTTCTTCGGCGGGTTCATCGACGCGAGCGGCGGTGGCGGATGGGGACCGATCACCACCAGCACCCTGCTCTCCCGCGGCAAGACGGCACCGCGCACCGTGATCGGATCGGTGAGCGCGTCGGAGTTCCTCGTCGCGGTCGCGGCGAGCCTGGGTTTCCTGTTCGGGCTCGGTCACGACTCGCTCGGCAATCTCGTGATCGTCGCCGGCCTCGCTCTCGGCGGTGCCCTTGCGGCGCCGATCGCGGCCTGGCTGGTCAGTCGTGTCCCCGCAACTCTGCTCGGTACCGGCGTCGGCGGGGTCATCGTGCTGACCAACGCGCACAAGCTCGCCGGGACGTTCGGGCTCTCCGGCGCGGCACTGGCCGCGCTCTACCTCTTCATCGTCGCCACGTGGCTCACGCTGCTGATCGTGTCGTGGAAGCGTTCGCGCCTCACTCCCGCGGAGAAGAGCGGATCGCTCGAACCGTTGACGCAACCGACCCCGGTGACCTTGCTCGAAGACACCGACCGGGCCCCCTTCGCGGGCGGTCGTCCGGAGCTTCGAAACGTACCCGGGCACAACGACACTCGCTTGAATTCCACCCCGTCACCATGGTCTCCCGACGAGGCATGACAACCGCTATCATGCCCGCGTGCGACAAAAGCGAATACATAAGAGTGCCTTCGTCTTCTTCACTGCCGGTGTGGCTCTGACGGCCTGCTCCTCCGAGGATTCCACGGTCGACATCCGCAATGCAGCCGATATCGGTTCTCCGACGTCCGCCGCCGCCGAATCGCCGTATCTGGTGAAGATCACACAGAACTACCCGAGTTGCGAGGCCATCGGCGCACCCCTCGAGCGCTACATCGACGGGCTGACCCCCGCCCCCGGCGGCATCGTGAGCACCCGACGGGTGAACTGTGTATGGGAGGCCGAAGCCGGTGAACCGCCCTCCGGGCTCCGTTCCGTCGCGGTCGTCGTCGAACCCGAGACCGTCACCCCCGCCACCGCCGCGAAGACCGGCCTCGTGGTGCTTCCCGACACTGCCATCGAGGCGGCCGGGGGATTCGCGCACAGCATGCCGATCAACCTGGCCGGCACCGCCTTCACCGCGACCGGCGTCGAACTTCCGCAGGCGTCGGTGTCGATCACCGTCGGCGGCCGCGACGCCGCGTCGGTCCTCGATCCGGCGGGCGGCGTGGCGGTCGCCAAACAGCTTCTCGGGCTGTAGCACCCGGTGTCGCGGCCGTCGATCGCCCCTGTGGAACCAAGATCACATACAACTCGTACGAACGCTACGATGCGCCGTGTGAATCCCACCCGTTACGCGGTCGCATCCGCGACCCTCGCCGGCGCCCTGCTCCTCGGCGCCTGCTCCTCCGGCGACGACGCCTCGTCCGACACCGCATCGGACACCACAGCCTCGGATACTGCAACCACCGACACCGCGCCCTTCGACGCCGACACCGTCGGCGAACCGACCGGACTCGGCAGCGACATCCTCGCCCGCTTCGGTTCGTGCGACGATGTCGCACCCGCCGTGGCCACGTACATCGAAGGTCTGACCCTGCGTTCGTCGAGCGGTGTGGACGAGTACAGCGTCTACTGCTCGTGGGAGACCCCGGACAGCGCGACGAGCCTCGACGAGATCCGGTCGGTGGAGATCGTCCTGGCTCCGGGCTCGGGCACCGTCCCATCGGCGAGCGACCTCGAAACCGGCGGTCTCGAACTGATTCCCGACGCCGACATCGAGGCCGCCGGGGGCATCGCCTACACCATGGGACAGGCCGTCTCCGTCGCCGCCGTCTCGGTCACGCAGATCCAGCTCCCCGAGGTGGAGGTGTCGATCACGGGCGGTCAGTGGGGCGACCATCCATCGCTCGACGCCCCGACATCCGTGACCGTCGCCAAGGAACTGCTCGACCTGTAGGCCCGTCCGCGCCGATCGTGCGCAATGAGCACACCGCGCACGATCAGGACCTGGACCGCGATGTACGTGAGCCGGGAGACGAGATGAGCCGCCGCGACGATCGCGAACGCACCGAGGACGGCGACGCGATCACGCGGCGGCTCATGCGGTCAGGAGCCCTCGCCCGAAGTTCCGGGGTCGTCCACCCCGTCGAACGCATCGAGCAACCGCCGGGCGGCGAGTGCGGCGGTGAGCGATCCGTCGCGCACCCCGGACTCGACATCCTTGCGGATCGCCCGCACGCGCGGCGACGTCTCGAGGCGACGCAACAGCTGGTCGTGCACCATCGTCCACGTCCAGTCCACCTGCTGCCGACGACGGTTCTCGTCGAACATGCCCGCCTCGGTGAGCACCTTCTTGTGGTCGAGCACCGTGTTCCAGAAGGTGTCCAGACCGTTGCCGGTCATGCCGCTCATGGTGATCACCGGCGGCTTCCAGATCGCGTCGTGCGGATGCACCATCCGCATCGCGCCGGCGAGTTCGCGGGCGGCGACCCGCGCGTCGCGTTCGAACTCTCCGTCGGCCTTGTTGACGGCGACGAGATCGGCGAGTTCGAGCACGCCCTTCTTGATGCCCTGCAGCTGGTCGCCGGTACGGGCCAAGGTCAGGAAGCAGAACGTGTCGACCATGTTCGCCACGGTGACCTCGGATTGCCCGACACCGACGGTCTCGACGAGGATCACATCGAATCCGGCGGCCTCGAGCAGCACCATCGTCTCGCGGGTGGCCTTCGCGACCCCACCGAGGGTGCCGGCCGACGGCGACGGCCGGATGTAGGCGTCCCGCTGCACCGCGAGACGCGCCATTCGCGTCTTGTCGCCGAGAATCGATCCGCCCGTGCGAGTCGACGACGGGTCGACGGCCAGCACCGCGACGCGATGCCCCTGCTCGAGCAGATACATGCCCAGCGCGTCGATGAAGGTCGACTTGCCGACCCCGGGCACACCCGTGATCCCGACACGAATTGCGTTGCCCGCCTGCGGGAGCAGGCGCAACAGCAGCTGCTGCGCCTGCTCCCGATGGTCGTCGCGGTTCGATTCGATCAACGTGATCGCCCGGGCGAGGCCGGCCCGCTCGTTGGCGAGCACGGCCCCGGCCAGGGCGTCGACGTCGACCTGACGTCGACGGGTCTGCGCGGCGCCGACCGAGGTGTCGCTCATGCCGACGTCAGCCTCCGAGGTGGTGGCCGAGCTGCGCGGCGAGCTTGGTCAGCAGACCGCTCGCCGCATCGGCGATCACCGTGCCGGGCGGGAAGATCGCCGCCGCACCCGCCGCGTAGAGCTCGTCGAAGTCACCCGGCGGGATGACACCACCGACGACGACCATGATGTCCTCGCGGCCCACCTCGGCCAGTGCCTGCTTGAGAGCAGGGACCAGCGTGAGGTGACCCGCGGCCAACGACGACACGCCGATGACGTGCACGTCGTTGTCGGCCGCCTGCTGGGCGACCTCTTCGGGGGTCTGGAACAGCGGTCCCACGTCGACGTCGAATCCGAGGTCGGCGAAGGCCGTGGCGATCACCTTCTGGCCGCGGTCGTGACCGTCCTGGCCCATCTTCGCGACGAGGATGCGCGGGCGGCGGCCCTCCTCCTCGGCGAACTTCTCGACCAGCTCGGTCGCGGCGGTGATGTTGGTGGCCTTGCCGGCCTCGTCGCGGTACACGCCGCTGATCGTACGGATCTCGGCCTGGTGGCGGCCGAAGACCTTCTCCAGGGCATCGGAGATCTCACCGACCGTGGCCTTCGCGCGCGCCGCGTCGATGGCCAGCGCGAGCAGGTTGTTCTCGAGACCCTGGCTGTGCGCACCGGCGGCGCGGGTGAGCGCCTCGAGTGCGGCGCGGGTGGCGTCCTCGTCGCGATCGGCGCGCAGCTGCTCGAGCTTGGCGAGCTGCTCCGCCCGTACACGCGAGTTCTCGACCTTGAGGACCTCGATCTCGTGATCTTCGGTCACCTGGTACTTGTTGACGCCGATCACCGGCTGGCGACCCGAGTCGATGCGCGCCTGGGTGCGGGCGGCCGCCTCCTCGATGCGCAGCTTCGGGATACCCTCCGAAATCGCCTGTGCCATACCGCCGGCGGCCTCGACCTCGGCGATATGAGCACGCGCCTTGTTGGCGAGTTCGTGGGTGAGCCATTCGACGTAGTGCGAGCCACCCCACGGATCGATCGGCCGCGTGGTGCCCGACTCCTGCTGCAGCAGCAGCTGGGTGTTACGGGCGATCCGTGCCGAGAAGTCGGTGGGCAGTGCCAGCGCCTCGTCGAGGGCATTGGTATGCAGCGACTGGGTGTGGCCCTGGGTCGCAGCCATCGCCTCGACGCAGGTACGCGCGACGTTGTTGAAGACGTCCTGCGCGGTGAGCGACCAGCCGGAGGTCTGCGAGTGGGTACGCAGCGACTTCGACTTCGGGTTCTTCGCACCGAACTTCTCGACGAGCTCGCTCCACAGCAGCCGGCCCGCACGCAGCTTCGCGACCTCCATGAAGAAGTTCATGCCGATCGCCCAGAAGAACGACAGGCGCGGCGCGAACTTGTCGACATCCATACCCGCGTCGAGTCCGGCGCGGATGTACTCCATGCCGTCCGCGAGGGTGTAGGCGAGCTCGAGGTCGGCCGTCGCCCCGGCTTCCTGGATGTGGTAGCCGGAGATCGAGATCGAGTTGAAGCGCGGCATCTTCGTCGATGTGTACGCGAAGATGTCGGAGATGATCCGCATCGACGGCTTCGGCGGATAGATGTACGTGTTGCGGACCATGAACTCCTTCAGAATGTCGTTCTGAATGGTTCCGGCCAACTGCTCGGGCTTGACGCCCTGTTCCTCGGCCGCCACGACGTACAGCGCCAGGATCGGCAGCACCGCGCCGTTCATGGTCATCGACACCGACACCTGCGACAGATCGATGCCGTCGAACAGCTGACGCATGTCGAGGATCGAGTCGATCGCGACACCGGCCATACCGACGTCACCCTGCACACGCGGGTGATCGGAGTCGTAGCCGCGGTGCGTGGCCAGGTCGAAGGCCACCGACAGACCCTTCTGACCGGCGGCGAGGTTGCGTCGGTAGAAGGCGTTGGACTCGGCGGCGGTGGAGAAGCCGGCGTACTGACGGATGGTCCACGGCTGGTTCACATACATCGTCGGGTACGGCCCACGCACGAACGGCGCCAGACCCGGGTAGCTGCCGAGCGGGTACCCCTCGGCGACGACTGCGTCGCGGTCGGCCTTGGTGTAGACCGGCTTGACGTCGATGCCCTCGGGCGTCGACCACACGACGTCCTCGGTGCTGTAGTTGTTCGCCTCGGCGACGGACTCGACGAGCGCGGCGGCCTGCTCCGCGGTGGGAGCGGCGGGCGCCGGCGCGGCCGGGTCCGTCAACGGGACGTCGGCGAAGCTGCCGATTTCGTGTTCGATGCTCACTTACGCTCCCAGAGTGTTCAGCAGGTCGGTGAGGGCGGCGACCGCGTCGATGCGCGCGGTGAGGAAGCCGTCCGGACGATCGTCGCCCTGTGCGTCCCCCACGGCCTTCTCCGGTCCGGCCAACAGCACGGTCGTGATACCCGCCGCACGCAGCGCGGCGGTGGCCGTGCCGGCCTGCTCGCCGTAGCGGGCGTCGGTGCCGCACAGCACGGCGACGGACGTTCCGGCATCGCTCACCAGCGACGACAGATCGGCATCGAGATCCAGTGGACCGGGATTGACCGCTTCGACGCCACCGGCGGCGAGCAGGTTCGCCGCGAAGGTCGCGCGCACGTTGTGTTCGGCGATCGGTCCGAGCGGGGCGAGCAGCACCCGCGGCCGGACCCCGTGCGAAGCCAGGTAGGTGTCGGAGCGGTCGCGCAGCGCCTCGAACGGCGCGGCGTAACGCGCAGCGGACGCGCCGGCCTCGGCGACACCGACCGGCAGCGGCTTCTCGGCCAGGTTCGGGAACTCGTTGACACCGGTCACCGAGAACGTGCGGTGCGCGATGTCGGACTCGCGGCGGGCACGCGTCTGCGCGATACGCTCGGCGATCAGACCCGCATCGAGAGCGGCGCGGTATCCACCGGCCGCCTCGATCTCCTGGAAGAAGCCCCATGCCTTCTCCGCGATCTGCGCGGTCAGTTCCTCGACGTACCAGGAACCGGCGGCGGGATCGAGAACGCGACCGAGGTTGGATTCCTCGAGCAGCAGCAGCTGGGTGTTGCGGGCGATCCGGGCGGAGAACGCCTCGGACACCTCGAGCACACCGGCCGGCAGTGCGGAGTCGAACGGCAGGACCGTGACGGCGTCGGCGCCACCGACACCCGCGCCGAAGGCGGCGAGGGTGGTGCGCAGCATGTTCACCCACGGATCGCGCTGGGCCATCATCGCCGCGGAGGTCACGGCGTGCTGCGGGGCGTTGCCGGCCTCGGGGGCACCGGCGACCTGGGCGACGCGCGCCCACACCTGACGACCCGCGCGGAACTTGGCGATGGTCTGGAACTGGTCGTCGGTCGCGGCGAGACGGAACTCGAGCTGACCGAGCGCGGCCGCGACGGGAACCCCGGCGTCGACGAGTGCTCGCACGTAATCGAGGCCGGCGGCGATCGCGGCACCGAGTTCCTCGGCGTCGGACGAACCGGCGTTGTGGAAGGCGGTGCCGTCCACGGTGAGGGCACGCACCGCTTCGGTGCGGTCGGCGGCGGCCCGGGCCAGCTCGACGGCCTCGGCCAGGGTGACATCGGGACGCTCGGAGAACACGCTGGTGAGCGGCGCCGCACCGAGGGAGACGCGCACGGCGGCACGATCCTCGATGTCGGTGCGGTTGTCGAGCACGCCGTAGACGGCCGTGCTCGCCGCGACCGCGTCGGCGCCCGCATCGAGACGGACCGGCGCGAGATCGAGAAGTACACCGTTCAGTGCGGTGTCGAGTGCGTCGACGGGGACGGCGCCGGCGCCGACTCCGAGCCACACCGAGCTGACACCGTTGTTCAGGGCGTCGAGGATGCGCTCGTTGACCGAGGCCGCACCGGTGCCGGTGAACCGGACATCGACAAGCCATCCGCTGTTGACGTCGCGGGTGGACGAGCCGCCACGGACGAATGGGAACTCGCCGGGCAGGGGTGCTTCGTCGCGTTCGTCGCGGACGCCGTACAGCGGCGCGACGGTGATGTCGTCGTAGGTCGTGGTCGCGAGCAGACGCTGCGGCTCGGGTCCGAGTTCGGCCGGGTCGACGCGTCGGGACTTGGCCAACACCCCCGCCACCGCGTCCTGCCACTGCGCATATGCGCGCGCGGCATCCTCGGCTTCTGCAGCTAATGACACGGGCGATTCCTCCTACTGCGGGTTTGCAGGCTTTGTACGGACGGCGTTGTCGGCCGGAGGTGGGCAACCTCGAAAAGGGTAGGTTGCCGTCGGTGTGATGCTATCCCTACACACCGTGCGGTCGTTGTGGGGATCACCACAGTTTTCCTAGCGCTCGATAATGACGTCCTCGAATGAAACGGTATCGTGCGCACTTCCCGGCTCTGCTCCGGGGGAAGCGGACGCGTCGCCCGGTAGTGTGGGCGTCCGTGACGAGGCTTGCCGCATACCGCAGAGTGCTCGGAATTCTAGCCCTGGTGGCGGCACTCGTCGTTGCAGCTCTCGTGGTGCCACATCCGTCGATCGCCCAGATCCGGCAGTGGTCCGAATCGGTGCACGGCCCCGCCCTGGTCCTGACGTTCTTCGCTGTCCACGCGCTCGTGACGATCGCCCCGGTGCCGCGCACGGTGTTCACGCTCAGCGCCGGCGTGCTGTTCGGCAGCGCCGTCGGCATCGGCGTAACGGTCGCTGCGAGCACGGTCAGCGCTGTCCTGGCGTTCCTGCTCGTGCGCGCGGTCGGACGCAAGGTCGTAGAGTCGCGGCTCACGCACTCGGCGGCGAGGGCGATCGATCTACGTCTCGCGCGTCGCGGATGGCTTGCGGTCGGCTCGCTACGGCTGATCGCCGCCGCCCCGTTCTTCGTCGTGAACTGTTGTTGCGCCGTCTCGGCGGTCCGCCTCGTGCCCTACACGCTCGCCACGGTCGTGGGCATCCTGCCGGGCACCGTAGCGGTCGTGCTCCTCGGCGACGCTCTCACCGGGCAGACCGATCCGCGGCTGATGGTGATCACGGGCGTATGCATCGCGCTCGGTGTGGCGGGATTGCTCCTCGAAGCGCGCCTACCCGCACCTGCGGGCTCCGCACTCGATGCCGCCGGTACGGCAGCACCCACCACGAGGTCAAGCATGGAGGCTTGATTTTCAGGAGTCAAGGCTCCACGATTGACCTATGTTCGTGCTTACCGTCGATCAGCGCGGAAGCCGGCGAGACGTGGATCGGGTCGAGGACCTGCTCATGGCCCTCGACGACCTGCCGCTGGTCCGCCGGTTCGATCGCACCGCAGGCGACGAGGTCCAGGCCGTCGCCGACGATCCCGCCCTCGTCGTCGATCTCGTCCTCGAGCTGCTCCGCCGGGAACACTGGAGCATCGGGGTGGGGATCGGCGCGGTGGAGACCCCCCTGCCCGAACAGACCCGAGCGGGTCGCGGGCGCGCGTTCGAACACGCCCGCACCGCGGTCGAACGGGCCAAGAACGCCCCTGGGCAGGTCGCGGCCGAGGGCGACGACACCGCGGCCACCGCAGATGTCGATGCCGCGCTCACCCTGCTCGCCACCGTCGTCCTGCGCCGGTCCGAACAGGGGCATCAGGCGATCGTCCTGGCCCGAGAGGGCCTGTCGCAGGCACGGATAGCCGAACACCTCGGCATCAGCAAGCAAGCGGTATCCCAGCGCCTCGCCACCGCCGGATGGCAGGCCGAACTGGCCGGGCGCGAACTCGTGCGCCGACTCCTGGAAAGGGCCGACCGTTGACCGTCCTCTCACTGATGTGCCTGGCCGTCGCCGCCCTCGCACCCGCGCTCGTCCTGCGGCCGAGCCTGCCGGTGTGGCCGACCGCGTCGCTGAGCATTGCGGGTCTCGCCGGTTCCGCACTCGCCGCCACCGCGACCACACCGGTTCAGGGCGTCACACTCGCGGCAACACTCGTTCTCACGGCGACGGCTGCGATCACCGGAGGTGGGCCCGCCGTCCTCGTCGCGTTCCGGATCGCTCGCCGGCAACCCGACGCCGGTCCCGCTCCCACTCCTCCCCCGGGTCCGCTGCGCGGCGGCCGCGTCATCGGAGTTCTCGAACGTGGGGCCGTCACCGCCTCGATCCTCGCCGGGTGGCCGGAGGGGATCGCCGTCGTCATGGCCGTCAAAGGCCTCGCCCGCTATCCCGAACTGCGCGAGCCGAACGCTTCGGAACAGTTCATCATCGGCACGTCCACGTCGGTGCTGTGGGCGGTCGCGGTGTGCGGCGTCGGTCAGGCACTGATCACCTGACCGTCGACTCTTCGCGTCAGATCTTCTGCAGCGCACTTCCCTTGTGCATCGCGACGTGATCCGTCTTGTCGCTCCGGATCTCGTACTGCGGCTCGTCTTCACTGCACCGCCGCATGCGTCCTTTGAATTCCACGTCCTTCGTGTGCTTGTCGATGATCACACCTTCGACATATCCGGCTTCCGAATTCCATCGGACGTGGTCACCGACGGAGAAGTGGGTCGTCATGTCTTCGTCCTCCCGATCGGCCGGTTCCTGTGACCGATGGATAGCCGCCGCCCACCGGTCCTACACGGCAGTCCGGTCAGACCGGTCGGTGTTCTGCGGGATCCGTCGCTCCCTCTGCGACGGCGCGGAACCGTTCCAGGTCGTCCGGATGGAATTCCGGCCGGGCGACGACCGCGTCGACGAGCATGCGCAACTGGTGTTGCAATGCCGGCACGTACTCGGTGCGTCCCTGCTCCGAGACGTAGTCGACGAGCATGCGCAGCACCCGGGCGAGCGCTGTGGCGACGTGCAACTGCGCCGAACCGGCTTGTCGGATCTGCTCGAAGGCATGCTCGATGTACTCCTCGGGAGAGAGGATCCACGGACGCAACAGGATCCGACCCTCCGCACCCGCGATCGCCGGCGCCGGATTGTCGGTGACCAGTAATGTGCGCAGGAGACTTCCGAGCCGCAGCACCACTTCGGTCGCGGTCGTCGGATCGTTGATCGCCTGGCTCAGCGCGCGCAGCGCGATGTCGACGAGTTGCCGCAGCGCGAAGTCCACGTCCTGCTGCATGGTACGTACATTCGAAATCTCCACGGCCGCCTCGAGTCGCCGTAGCGTCACAGCCCGCTCCGGCGTCGGATGGATCCGGAGAAGAGGTTCCCCTCGGTGGATGTACGCGCCGGGTCGTGTCTCCATTCGTACAACGGCCCTCGGTGGGACAACGGCGAGAACGAGCTCGGCCGGCGCCTGGGTCACCCAGCCGTCACGCGGGGCGTACACCGTCGCGCCTTCCGAGAAATCCGATTCCGGCACCCGCTCCGCGTGGAGCTCGCGGTTCGCGCTGCGACCCGTGTGCGAGATGACATTCTCGGCTTCCGACGCGATGCTGCGCACGACCTCACCGACCTGCAGACCGTGAGCCAGCCGATTCAGATAGGCGATGATGAGAACCACGGTCGACACTGCGAGGGCCACCGCGAGAGTGGTCGACAGTGTGGGGGCCGGCGCCGCCTCGTCCGCGCCGATGTGGCGCAGCGTCAGTACGCAGTAGACGAACGTCGCGACCAGCATTCCGATGACCGTCTGGCTGACGCGGTCCCGGATGAAGGAGCGCATCACCCGCGGCGAGAACTGACTGCTGGCCAGCTGCAGGCTCACGACGGTCAACGAGAAGACGACACCGGCGGTGGTGATCGTGGCGCCCGCCACGGTGCTCAGCAGCCAGATCGCCGCATTGCTGTTCATCTTCATGCCCCAGGGGAAGGGGTCGACGCTCCGATCGATGTAGCCGCTCACCTCCGCGAGCACGGCTCCGGCGACGACGATGAGGGCGGGCAGAGCGAACAGACTCTCCCGAAATCGGTACACCCCCGCAGCGATCCGTAGCTGCATCCACGATCTCGGCAGAGTGCTCATGCCCACCAAGCTAACCACCGAGTGCCGGTACTGCGGGTACTCGCATCGAACGTCCCTGCGGATCGGTCGTTGCCGATCCATGAGATACTCGACGGACAACTGAACAGCCACCGAACCGCGGCGGGAGAGTCCCGCACACAGCGGGCGCCGAAGGAGCAACCTCCCCGGGAATCTCTCAGGCCCCCAGACCGCCACGGCGAGGCTCCTCTGGAAAGCAACTCTTCCGGGTTCACCGAAGGTGTAAGCGGATCACGTCCGCGAAAGCTCTCAGGTCCGATGACAGAGCGGGGAACGACATCACCCGCTGGTGCTCTCTTCGAGCACCCTGGACCCGAGGAAGACGTGTGACCGTTTCCCTGGGCGCGCCGCCGCGCGCCGGTACTTCGCTGTCCGCGCCGCCGCGCGCTGTCGATTCGCTGTCCGAGCCGAGTGGTCCTGTTCTCCCTCCCTCCCCCACTCCGACGTCGCCGCCGCGTGCGAACCGGCGGCTCGGAATCGCCGCGATCGTGTTGTCCGCGACGGCGATGGGTGCCGCCGGCCTGTTCGGCCGCAAGGCCACACCCGACGGCGCGGTTCTCGGCGAGGCACTCACCCTCGGACGGATGGCGGTGGGGGCGATCGGCATGCTCGTCCTGATCGCGTTGTCCCGACGACTCGGGCAGGTGCGCCGAACCCGTTTGTCCTGGCCGGTCGTGGGAGGAGGCGTCTTCCTCGGACTGTCCCTCGCGACCTATCTGTCCGCCACGGTGTTGACCGACCTGTCCCGGGCCGTGGTGCTCCACTATCTCGGTCCCGTCGTCGCGACAATCCTCGCGCGGGTGTTCCTGAAGGAAGGGATCGGTCGCCTCGACGCGCTGTCGATCGGGATCGCGTTCGCCGGGATGCTCCTTGCCGCCGGTCTGGTGGGCGGTGATCCTTCCGGGGGCGAGCACGAGACGCTGGGCACGGTGCTGGGCGTGGCCTCGGGTCTCTTCTACGGTGCGGCTCTGCTGTGCTACCGCTGTCGCACCGACATGCCGTCCGACGTCCGGTCCCTGTGGAACTTCGTCTTCGGTGCCGTCGCGACGGGCGCGATGGTCGTGGTGACCCGACCCGACATGTCGGGGATGACCGTGACGCAGTGGCTGTGGGCCGCCGGGTTCTTCGTCGTCTGCGGTCTGTTCGCCCTCGGCCTGCTCGTGGTCGCGGGGAAGCATCTTCGTGCTGCGGAGCTGTCCGGACTGTCCTACCTCGAAGTCGTGGTCGCACTGATGATCGGCATGGCGGCGTTCGGAGAGTCCGTGACGGTGCTCGCCGCGGGAGGCGCCGGGCTGATCCTGGTGGCCATGGCGCTACCGATGCTCGGACGCCGATAGCGAGTGGGAGGCTGTGCCACTCGGCGCACCCTCCCACTCGGATCCGTTGGGCTACTGCTGTTGTCGCGGCGGTTCGGCCGCCTCTTCGGCCGCATCGTTCGCCATCCAGCGTTGCGCCGGTGGCGGGGTGGGCAGAGCCGACCGGCCTCCGCCTGCGCCCTGCGCATCCTCTGTTGCGAGACCTGTCCGGACCGCAGGATCGACCGGCTTGCGCGCGACCGCCTCGGCTTCGGCGACAGCCTGGGCCACCTCCGGGTCGCGCTTGGTCGCGAACCAGTCCTCGACCTCGGCACTGTCGTCCTCGGGCCGCTGCAGCGCCTCTTCGACGGGACTCGGCTCGAACCGGAAGACACCGTCCTCACCGGGCGCGCCGAGGGTTCGCGCGAACCCTTCGAGCGCCTTACCGAAGTCGCTCGGCACCACCCACATCTTGTTGGCGTCGCCCTGCGCCATCTGCGGCAGCGTCTGCAGGTACTGGTAGGCGAGCAGTTCCGGAGTGGGCTTGCCGGCCTTGATCGCTGCGAACACCTTCTCGATGGACTTCGCCTCGCCCTGGGCCTCGAGATAGCGGGCCGCGCGATCACCCTGGGCGCGCAGAATCCGCGATTGCCGGTCGGCCTCGGCTTCGAGGATCGCGGCCTGTTTGGCGCCTTCGGCGGAGAGGATGCGCGATTGTTTGTCGCCCTCGGCGGTCTTGATCGCCGATTCACGGTTGCCCTCGGCCGTGAGGATCATGGCACGCTTCTCACGATCGGCCTTCATCTGCTTCTCCATCGATTCCTGGATCGACGGCGGCGGATCGATGCTCTTGAGTTCGACTCGGGCCACCCTCAGTCCCCACCGTCCGGTGGCCTCGTCGAGCACACCCCGCAGCTGGCCGTTGATCGAATCGCGGGAGGTGAGGGTCTCTTCGAGGGTCATTCCGCCGACGACGTTGCGCAAGGTGGTGACGGTGAGCTGCTCGACGGCGGCGATGTAGTTGCTGATCTCGTAGACGGCGGCCTGCGGGTTCGTGACCTGGAAGTACACGACCGTATCGATGCTCAGCGTGAGGTTGTCCTGGGTGATGACCGGCTGCGGCGGGAACGAGACGACACGTTCGCGCAGATCGACCTTCGCCCGGATACGATCGACGAAGGGCACCAGGAAGGTGAGCTGACCCGATGCCGTCCTGTAGTACCGGCCGAGACGTTCGATGACCGCGGCCTCCGCTTGAGGTACCAGCGATACCGATTTCGCCACGACCACCACGACCAGTGCCACCACCACGGCGAGCACGATCAATGCTTCCATCCTCAGACACCCCTCCATACGACGGCTGTCGCGCCGTTTATCTGCATCACTGTCACTGTCGTACCCGGCTCGTACACCTCGGTGGCATCCAGTGGTCGGGCGGTCCACACGTCGCCGTCGATCTTCACGCGCCCGGAATGCTCCCCTACCTGCTCCAGGACGAGGGCATGCTTTCCGGGGAGAGCGTCGATACCGGTCGGCAGAGCGGGCGGCAGGGAGTACCTCCGCCTCAGCATCGGCCGGACGCCGAGCAGCAGCACCACCGATGTCACCGCGAAGATCATCGCGTCGATCCAGACCGGAAGATCGGTCGCCGCGGAGACACCTCCGGTGAGGAGCGCAGCGGCGCCGAGCATCAGCAGCGCGAAATCGCCCGTGAGCGCTTCGCCGGCCGCCAACGCCGCTCCGGCGATCAACCAAATCAATGCGGCCACGGTCACCATCGAACCACAAATCGGACATCCCGGCAGACGCCCTGGTGGAACAGCTGCCGCACGCGTCGTTCCTCCATGCTCCGTGACGCACGAGCGATTCCGGGGGTGGAATTCTTTATTTCTTCGACTTCCGTCCTGTCCGGATTACATCACCGAGTCATCACGTAACCGCTCGTGTACCGGTCCGAGGTGCGCCGGTCCTCAGCCCTCGTCGGGTTCGGTCACGAAGTCCACGAGACGCTCCACCGCGCCGATGAGATGCGATTCGAGGTCCCGGAACGAGTTCACGGCGCCGTACACTCGTCGCCACCCCTCCTGCGGTGTGCCCCAGCCGAGTTCACGGCACACCCCGGTCTTCCAATCCTCGCCGCGCGGGATGGTGGGCCAGGCGTCGATGCCCACGGCCTTCGGCTGCACCGCCTGCCACACGTCGATGTAGGGATGGCCGGTGACCATGACGTGCGGACCGAGGTTCGCGGTGAGGCGCTCCTCCTTGGACCCGGTGACCAGGTGGTCGGCGAGGACACCGACACGCCGGCCCGGTCCGGGCTCGAACTCGGCGAGGCGGGCACCGAGATTGTCGAGGCCCTCGAGCTGCTCGACGACCACTCCCTCGACCCGCAGATCGTGTCCCCACACCCGTTCGACGAGGGCGGCGTCGTGCACGCCCTCCACCCAGATCCGGCTGCCCCGCGCCACGCGTGCCCGCGCACCGTCGACACGGGTCGATCCCGAGGCCGACCGGGTCGACCGCGCCGCGGGACGGGCCTTCGGCCGGACGAGGGTGACGGGCGTTCCGTCGACGAGGAACGCCGCGGGCCGCATCGCGAACAGCCGGGTACGTCCCTGCGCGTCCTCGAGTCGCACGAAATTGCCGTCGTAGGTCTTCTCGATGCCCACGATCGCACCGCACCAACCGGATGCGGCGTCCTCGACGACGACACCGCGATCCGCTGCGAGTTCGGGAACGGCTTTCTTCTTCGTGCGGGCGTGACCGGCGTAGATGTCGCCGCCGTATATGTCGCGTGGGCTCACGCCGGTCGACCCTAGGACATCGCGCGGGGTGGCTCGCGCCGCCACGCCGACCACCGCCCGGGCCGCCGTATGCTTTCGGGGTGAGTTCTCCGAGCCTGACGCTGACCGTGTGGGCGGGGTCGTGGCTGTCCGGTCACACCTCCCCCGACGACGTGATCGACGCATTGCACGAATGGGCGCCGATGCATCTCGTGGGTGCCCACGATGCGGCGGCGGCCTCCGCAGCCGGCCTCCCCGACCGGGGGGTCGCCGACGGTGCCGCCCTGCTCCTCACCCTGATCCGCCGCGTCGACACCGCTGCCGGCGCGGGACTGCGTCTCGTCCTTCCCGCCCCGGGCGCCGTACACGCCCTGCCCGCCGGCACCGCGTTCGCATCGGCGGCACTCGCGGCAGGCGAAGGCGTCGTCGTGGGAGCGCCCGGTACCCCGGGACTGGGTCTGGTGCCCGTGATCGAGGGTCCGGACGTCCTGCGGTGGAATGTCTTCACCCTGCCCGCCGTCCTCGAGATCGCACTCGACGGTGGTCTGGGTGCGGCCGAGTACGCGATGAGGGAGGCGGTACGCGATGCCGCCTCCGCGCTGAGCGGTATCCCGACGGTCGGCACCGACGGTCGCCGTACCGACCCGCGAGCGGAGATCGCCGAGGAGGTCGCCGAACTCGCCCGGCACCGGTATCCCCCCTCACTGCCCGCACGTGCCGTGCGCATCCTCGACACCGCCGACCAGGTGGCGGCGATCCTCACCGTGGCGGGCCGCGGTGGGGGTCTGCGTGCCGGTTCGGTCTCGGGCACCGCCGGTCGCGAAGGCGCGCTGCAGCCGCTGTGGGCCGCGGTGCGCGAGGCCCGTGTCGGCGCGGTCGCGGCTGCTCTGCGGGCCGAGCATCATCGTTGACCGTTCCCGGGCCGCGCGGTGACCGATCGGTGAACGGCGCCCTCCCCCGTCGGTGACGCCGGGATGAACGGTGAGCACCCGCAGCCCGATCGGCCCGGAGCGTCGTTAACCTGACGATCCTGAGCTCGCCGGAGTCCGCCGGCGTGGGGACGAACAGGACAGTTCTCGATATGTCGCATCCTTCCGACCGATCCTGGCGTTCGAGCGCCACCCTCGCCCGTCTGCGCTCCGGACTCGCAACGCTCGGACCCGGCGAACAGCGCGTCGTGCGCACCGTGTTGACCGAGCCCGCCGCGGTGGTGGAGTTGTCCACCGCCGAGCTGGCGGCAGCATCGGGCACCTCCCCGGCGACCGTCGTACGCGCCTGCCAGAGTCTCGGTTTCCGCGGTTTCCACCATCTTCGTCTCGAACTGGCCCGGGCGGCACCGGATCCCGAGCACCCTCCTGCTACTCCTCTGGATTCGGCGTTCTCGGCCGCGACGGAAGCACTCACCGCGACCCGCGCAACCGTCGACGAGGCCGGTTTTGCACAGGTCGTCGACCTCGTCGTGAGAGCCCGTCGAATCCTGTTGGTAGGAAACGGTTTCTCGTCGCCGCCGATCCAGGACGCGGCCCTGCGCCTCACCACGGCCGGTCGCAGTGTCGAGGCTCCGGTCGACATTCTCGGTCAGCAGTTCTCGGCCCGGCTCCTGACCGCCGACGACCTGTGTCTCGCGGTCAGCTATTCGGGCGCGAACACACACACTCTCCGGGCATGTACCGCCGCACACGAGCGCGGTGCCACGATCGTGTCGGTGACGAGCTACCCCGGCACACCACTGACACGCATCTCGGATCATGTGCTGATCGCCGGTGCAGGTGCCCACGAGAACGAAGCGGACTCGTTCTCGGCACGCGTGTCGCAGAGCACGATCCTGTACGCGCTGCAACGAGCCGTGCTCGCCCACCCGGAGCATCCGGAGGTTCACACCGGCGCCCACGACGTGGTGGCGGCAGCGCTGACCGACACACTTCCCGATTGTTAACCCGTTCGACAACGCCCGTTCCGGACGAAGGGGCCGAACGTTCGATCCAACCGCCCACGATATGCCTTGCCGGAACGGTGTTCCGGAGGCAGTGGAACGGTGAGAGAGGCAAATCGTGGAGTCCATCGAGGTCGACGGTGTGTTCAATGTGCGCTCGGTGTCGGGGCCGTACCTGGCCCCCGGCCGACTGTTCCGTTCCGCCACGCTCGACCACCTGACGGACGAAGGGCGGAAGGTGCTCGAGCAGATCGGGATCCGAACGGTCATCGATCTGCGGGACAACCGCGAGCGACCGGGGAGCACGGCCACCGCATCGTGGAACGTCCTGCACCATCCGCTCTACGATCCGGCGACCGGCCCACCCCGAAGCGGTGAGATCACCGCGATCTACCGCACCCTGCTCGACGAGCGCGGCACCGCTCTCACCGACGCCGTCCGGACCCTCGCGTACTCTCCCGCCCCGGCGCTCGTGCACTGCACCGCAGGCAAGGACCGCACCGGACTCGTCGTCGCAGTGGCGGCGGCCGCGGTCGGAGTACCCGACTCGGCGATCCTCGACGACTACTCGTGCTCGGGGCCTCGGCTGCGACCGTACCGCGAGAATGCGGTGCGGATTCTGCTCTCCGATCTGACGCTCGACCCGGCACAGTACGCGGAATCCGTGGAACTGCACCTGGATTCCCCGGCCCCGGCCCTGCAGTCGGCACTCGACCACATTCGTCGGCGACACGGGTCGGTGACGGGATATCTCGATGCCCACGGCTTCACCGCGGACGATCTCGCTGCTCTGCGAACCCGCCTGCTCGGCGAACCGGAACTGACGGTGTTGCACCTGAGCGACGTCCATGCACGCGGTACCGAGGACCCCTCAGGGCGCGGTACCGAAGAATTCTTCTTCGGTGTCGACGGCGTGGGACGTCTCCGTGCGGTGATCGAGGGAGCCTCGACGTCGCGTCTACGGCCGGACATCGTGGTCGTCACAGGTGATCTCGCACATCGGCGGGCGGCCTCCACCTATCCGCGACTCGCTGCGGTCTTCGACGAGATCCGCACGCGTCTGCAGTGCCCGGTGCTCACGGTGCCGGGCAACCACGACGACCCGGTCGCCTTCGCGTCGGTGTTCGGCACGAATCCTGAGGAACACCTTCGAGGGTTCCGGGTGCTCGGTGTCGACACGAGTCCGGGGTCGCTCTCATCGGACGAGCTCGAGCGGTTGTCGCACGAACTCGCGACTCCGGCTCCGTACGGGACGGTGGTCGTGATGCACCATCCGCCGGTTCCGTCGCCTGCCGCCACGTTGACGGGCCGTGAACTCGCCCGCGCCGACGAATTCGCCGCGGTACTGCATGGTTCCGATGTCACCGCGATCCTCGCCGGCCATTTCCATCACCCGATGGCCGGTGTGTTCGCGGGGGTCCCCGTCTGGGTCGGCGGCTCTCTGGCCTACCTGCAGGACATCGGAACGCCGGGGGACTCCCTCGTCGCCTTCGACGACCCTGCCTACTCGCTCGTGCAGTGTTCCCGTTCCGGTGTCCGTGCCCTACCCGTGGCACTGCGCACCCCCGAGGTGCTGTTCCGGTCGAGCCCTACGCTCACCGTCGCCTCCTGATCCTCATCTCCCTCCCCGTCGTCCCATCACAGGAGCACAAGTGACATCCCTTCCCCGTCTCGTGTCGGTTGCCGCGCTCGGCACGGTCGCCGCATTCGCCCTCGCGGCCTGCTCGGAGCCGGCCGCCTCCGATTCGGAGCAGACCGGTTCGTCCACCGGCGACGCGCAGACCATCACGGTCTACACTTCCGAACCACAGGCCAAGATCGACGAGATCGCCGCAGTATTCACCGATGAGACAGGTATCGGTGTCGAGATCTTCCGGGCCGGCACCGGTGACCTGACGGCTCGGATCGAGGCCGAACGCACCACCGGTGAGATCGGCGCGGACGTGCTGCTCGCCGCCGACGCCCCGACCTTCGAAGGCTACAAATCCGAAGGGCTCCTGCAGCAGTACACACCCACCGAGTCGAACGCGCTGAATCCCGATGTCGTCGACCCGGAGGGCTATTACGTCGGCACGCGGATCATCCCGACCGTCATCGCCTACAACACGACGGCCATCGAGACGCCCCCGACCTCGTGGAAGGAGCTCACCGATCCGGGCTATCTCGGACGCATCACCCTGCCGAACCCGAACGTCTCGGGTGCTGCGGCGTTCAACACCGCCGTCTGGCTCGACACCTCCGAGCTCGGCGAGCAGTGGCTCGCCGGTCTTGCCGCGAACGAGCCCGTCGTCGCCGAGAGCAACGGCCCGGTCGGCCAGGCGGTCGCGGCCGGGACGCAACCGGTCGGCATCGTCGTCGACTATCTCGTCCGCGAACTCGCCGCGAAGGGATCTCCGATCGCGGTGTCCTATCCCACCGACGGTGTCCCGTACATCACCCAGCCCGCCGGCATCTTCACCGACTCCGACCGGACCGAAGCCGCCCAGAAGTTCGTCGATTTCCTCGTGAGCAGGAAGGGGCAGGAAATCGCGGTCTCACAGCAGTATCTTCCGGTGCGGGACGACGTGGGCACACCTGCCGGTGCTCCCGCCCTGTCCGAACTCACGCTGCTGACACCGGACCTCCAGACGATCACGGACACCCAGGACGAGGCTGTCCGGAAGTTCGATGACCTCGTCGGCTGACCTCCGCACTCGGCCCGCCGCCCGCATGCCCTCCGGGCGGCGGGCCGATCCCGTCCTCGGTGTGCGGGTCGCGGTGTGGGTGTTCGTCGCCGCCGCGATCATCGCCCCACTCGCGACCGTGGTGGCGCTCGGCGCGAACGGGCGGCACATCGGGCAACTCCTCGACGACGATATCGCCGGGGCCGCGATCAACAGCGTCGTCTCGGCGGGATGCTCGGCGTTGTTCGCCGTCGTCCTGGCCACCGCGATGGCGTTGTTCCTCGACCGTACCGATCTACCCGGCCGAGGCTCCCTCCGCCTGATCATGCTGTCGCCCCTGTTGATTCCGCCGTTCGTCGGTGCCATCGCCTGGACGGGGCTGCTCGGCCCCAGCGGAATGGTCAACCGCTTCTGGACCGACCACGTCGGAGGCCCGCTCTGGAACATCTACGGGGGCGACGGGGTGGTGTTCCTCCTGACGGTGCACTCCTATCCGATGGCATATCTCATCATTTCGACCGCGCTACGCAGGATCCCCGGAGACCTCGAGCAGGTGGCGCGCATCGGCGGAGCCTCGCCCTGGCAGGCGATGCACACCGTGACGATCCCCCTGCTGCGACCGGCACTTCTCGCCGCGTTCACCCTCACTGCGGTGGGCAACCTCGCCGACTTCGGCATTCCGGCCCTCGTCGGGCTGCCCGAGCGATACACGACCCTGTCGACGATGGTCTACCGGTACATCCAGTCGGGGACGGTCGATCGTCCCCTCGAGGTGGTGTCCACCATCGGCGTCGCCCTGCTGGCGCTCGCAGTGCTCGCCGTGGTGACGGACCGCGGATTGTCCCGCCGGCACCGGCAACTCGACGGAGCCGTCACCGCACGACGACAGATCCGGCTCGGGCGTGCGCGCGTCCCGGCCGGTGTCGCCGCGTGGGTCGTCGGCCTCGGCCTGACCGTCCTGCCGGTCCTGGCTCTCGCGACGCAGGCGCTGCTACCGGCGCCGGGCGTTCCGCTGACCTGGGACAACTTGACCCTGGACAGCATGGTTGCGGCCGTGACCGCGCCGGGAACCTCGGTCGGAGTGAAGAATTCGCTGATTTTGGCCGTCGGCGCAGGCGTCGTGTGCGCGGTGGCCGGCCTGGCGATCGGCGTGCTCACCACGCGCACCCGATCCCGCGACAATGCAGGGCTCGACCTGACGGTGATGCTCCCGCAGGCGGTGCCCGGCCTCGTCATCGCGGTCGGATGGCTCATTCTGGGCCGGTACACCGGATTGTTCGACACGCGGTGGGTGATCCTCTGCGCCTATGTGACGGCTTTCCTCGCAGTCGTCGTCCAGGCCGTACGCGCCCCGCTGTCGACCACGTCCGAGTCCCTGGAAGAGGTGGCCCGCACATCCGGCGCGTCGCGGCTTCGAGCGCTGCGGGACGTGCCGTGGGCGATGACCGTACCGGCCGCCGTGACCGGAGGCGTGCTGGTCGCCGTGACCGCGGTACGTGAACTGACGATGTCGGTGCTGCTCGTCGCGCCGGGCACCCAGACGCTGGGTGTGTCGATCTTCAATCTGCAGCAGGCCGGCGACTACAACGCCGCATCGGCATTGTCCCTGCTCGTCGCGCTCGTGGGAATCGCCGGCCTCGGTGCGGTCACGGCTTCCCGTGCGGCTCGCTGAACTACTCACAGATCGGATAATTTTTCATGTCCGCGATCACCCTGACCGGTGTCGACCTGCGCTTCCCCGACGGCACCGCAGGACTGTCCGGCATCGACCTCGACGTTCGGGACGGCGAATTCGTAGCCCTCGTCGGTCCGTCCGGATCGGGGAAGACGACCCTGCTCCGCACGGTGGCCGGCTTTGTCGACCCCACCGAGGGCACGATCCGGCTCGGTGAAGACGTCGTTGCCGACGGCACTCGGAGTGTCCCCCCGGAGAAGCGCCGTCTGGGCATGGTGTTCCAGAACCACGCCATCTGGCCGCACCGGAACGTGGGCCGCAATGTCGCGTATCCGCTGGAGATCGCGAAGCTCCCGCGTGCCCACCGCGCGTCGCGGGTCGCCGAGGTGCTCGAGCTGGTGGGGCTTCCGGGTCTGGAGAAGCGGGATCCGGCGACCCTGTCCGGCGGGCAGCGACAACGGGTGGCGCTCGCGCGCGCACTTGCCGGCCGGCCCCGCGCTCTGTTGCTCGACGAGGCGTTGTCCGCCCTCGACGAGCCGCTCCGCGACCGGTTGCGTCTCGAATTGCGCACCCTCACCCGCTCCCAGCAACTCACGGTCGTCCACGTGACACACGATCGTGCCGAGGCGCTGGCGCTCGCCGACCGCGTCGTGGTGCTCGACCACGGCCGGATCCTGCAGATCGGCACACCCGAGGATCTCGTGCTCCGCCCGCGGTCCGCCTTCGTCGCCTCGTTCTTGTCGGATGCGAATCTGCTGACCGGAAGCGTGTCGGCGGACGGCTTCGTCAGCGACGACGGTGCCGTCCGGCTGCGACCGGATGCGATTCCGGACGATGCCTCCGGGCCGGGCACTCTCGCAGTTCTTCCCGGCGACATCACGTTGACGGCACCACAGGACGCGCCGAGGCAGGGCATCGTGATGTCGTCGCTGTTCGGACGCGATGCCAGCGACGTCGTCGTCTCGTGCCACGGTATCGAATTCCGTTGTGCCGTCGCAGGGTTACGTCCGGCGGTCGGAGACCGCGTGGGAGTGTCCGTCCACCGCGCGTTGTTCTACCCGTCGACCGGCAGGGTGACGACCGACGAGGACGCGAACGTGTTGTCCGGGGTGGGTCGATGAACACCACCCGACTGGCTCTCGTACGGCACGGGCGTACCGACTGGAATCGGCGCGGCCTGCTGCAGGGCAGCACCGACGTCCCACTCGACGAGGTCGGCCGGGAGCAGGCACGGGGCGCCGCGCGCCTACTCGACCTCCTCGACCCCACCGGCTGGGACACCGTTGTGTCCTCGCCGCTGTCACGCGCGTACGACACCGGCCGAATCGTGGCCGCCCATCTGTGCATCGGGATGTCCGGAACGATTCCGGATCTGGCCGAACGTACCTACGGCGATGCCGAGGGCTCGACCCGGGAGGACGCCGAGGCGCGCTGGCCCGGCGGGAATTTCCCCGGACTCGAACCCCTGGGGGCAGTCGCCACGAGAGGCGTACGCGCACTCGACGTCGCTGCCGCGATGCACCCCGGCTGCCGGATCGTGGTCGTCTCGCACGGCGCACTGATCCGCGCTGTACTCGACCGGTTGTCACCGGAACCCGCGCCGCGCATCGTCAACGGCGCCGTGAGCGAACTCGAATGGTCCGGCCGGTGGGTGGTGCGATCGGTCAACCGCACCGCGCCACCGGACCCGGACGCCCGCGCGGGGCGGGTCAGCTCCGCTGCGCGGTGACCAGCAGGTATTCCCAGTCCATCGCTCCGCCACCGAGATCGTGACGCTGGGCGAGTTCGAGGAGCTCACGATCGAGGGACGCGACCCGCTCCTGATCGTCGGCGATGTTGCGGTACACCGCGATCGTGGGACCGTATGCGGCCTTGAAGAAGTCCCGGAAGTCCGCACCGGTCGCGAAGCACTCGACGCGGAGATTCTCGGTGCGTGCCTGCAGGTCGGTGACGCGATCGCCGATCAGTTCTCGTACGTGCACCTCGTCGCCCCACAGCGGTGGCGGTTGCGCGCCCGGAGGAGGCGGCGGCGCATACGGTTTCATCGTCGCGAACATCTGTCCGATGAAGCCACCCGGTGTCCAGCTCAGCAGGCCGATTCGGCCACCCGGCCGTGTCACCCGGAGCAGCTGGTCGGCGGCGGCTCGGTGGTAGGGCGCGAACATCACTCCGACGCAGGAGATCACGGCGTCGAAGCTCGCATCGTCGAACGGGAGCGCTTCGGCGTCCGCCTCCTGCCAGTCGAGATCCGCACCGGCCGCCTCGGCGTCACGCCGACCGACCTCGAACAGTTCCGGTGTCAGGTCGGTGGCGACGACCGTCGCTCCGGTGAGCGCGGCCGGAATCGAGGCGTTGCCGGACCCCGCGGCGATGTCCAGGACGCGGTCGTCCGGACCGATTCCGGTTGCGGACACGAGTGCGGGTCCGAGTTCGGCGATGACCTGTGTCGCCACCGCCGGATAGTCGCCGAGTGCCCACATCGCCCGGTGCTTGGCCTTGAGGACGCGATCGGCGTCGTGTGTCGTGGAGATGTCGGTCATCAGAGGATTCCTCCTGTCGAGGGACCCGGCTTCGGCACCGTCGGGCGGCGGCCCCGGGTCACAGATCGACTGTAGGAAGGCCGGGACGGTGTCCTCCAGTACACAATCTGTACCGCATCGCCGTCCGTTCGTGCTGGTCGCGGCGGTCCGACCGGCCTACTATCCGATCATGGGCCCGCCCTACCAGCAGTTCTGTCCCGTCGCCAAGGCGATGGAACTGTTCGACGAGAGGTGGACGCTGCTCGTGGTGCGCGAACTCGTGCTCGGCAGCGAACGGTTCAACGACCTCCGACGGGGCCTGCCCCGCATGTCACCGACGCTGTTGTCGAAGCGGTTGCACGGGCTCGCGGCGGCGGGCATCGTGCAGCGCCTCGAGGACGGAACCGACGTCCGGTACGTGCTCACACCCGCAGGACGCGACCTCGAGACCGTCGTCGACGCGCTCGGCGCCTGGGGGACGCGCTGGACCGGCAGGCTCGGCGACGCCGATCTCGATCCGAGGCTGCTGATGTGGGACATGCACCGGCACGTCGACCGTGCCGCCGTGCCGGGATCACGGACGGTCGTCGAGTTCGTCTTCCCAGCGGTCACCCACGCGGCGCGCCGGTGGTGGCTCGTCATCGGTCCCCACGAGGTCGACGTATGCGACGAGAACCCGGGATTCGAGGTCTCGGTCCGGGTGACGGCCGGGTTGCGGGAGCTGACCGAGATCCGGCGCGGCGAAGCCACCTGGTCGGACGCCGTGCGTTCGGGCACCGTCGTCGTCGACGGGCCGAGCGTCCTGCGTCGGTCTCTGCCGCGCTGGTTCCGCTTTCCCCTCGCCGTACCGGCCGGACAACCCGCCGGATGAGGCGGTGCGACAGATCAGTCCAGATCAGTCGGCGGGCCGGGCCGGGCGTTTCGGCGGCTCGCAGCACCCGACGGCGCACAGGCTCCCGTTGCACCCGGCTCCGAGCAGCGGTTCGGTGCCGCAGCGGCGGGCGGTGACCCCGTCGCGCCGTTCGTCGACGAGTTCGCGGACGAGTCGAGCGAAGCGCGGGTCGGTTCCGGCCGTGGCCGCGCGCGAGAAGCCCATGCCCAGCTCGGCGGCGCGGTCGCGGGCTTCGGTGTCGAGATCCCACACGACCTCGAGGTGGTCGGAGACGAATCCGACCGGCACGACCACGACCGCAGCCACGCCGCGTTCGTGCAGGGCCTCGATATGGTCGACGATGTCGGGTTCGAGCCACGGCACCCGCGGCGGACCCGACCGCGACTGCCACACCAGGTCGTAGTCGTCCTCGCCGAGCGCCTCGGCCACCAGCCGCGCGGCCTCGGCGACCTGGCGACTGTAGAGATGTCCGCCTTCCTCCGGCGGACCACCCGTCGCGTCGAAGGAACTCGGGACGGAGTGGGCCGTGAAGACCACGCGTGCGGAGTCGCGCACCTCGTCCGCGAGTTCGACGCGCGCTGCGCGCACCGCATCGGTGACGGCGTCGACGAACAGCGGGTGATCGTAGAAGTGCCGCAGCTTCGTCAGCTGCGGAGCGTTCTCGACGGCGTCCCGAGCCCGCGCGATGTCCTCGTGGTACTGCCGGCATCCCGAGTAACCGCCCCAGGCGGACGTCGCGAACACCAGCGCGTTGCGGATCCCGTCGTCGCGCATCCGGGTGACGGTGTCCTCGACCATGGGATGCCAGTTGCGGTTGCCGAAGTAGATCGGCAGTTCGATGCCGTGCGCGTCGAACTCGACGCGCACGGCATCGATGATCGCCCGGTTGAGGGCATTGATCGGCGAGACACCCCCGAAATGCAGGTAATGCTGCGCGACCTCGTCGAGCCGTTCCGGGGGGATACCTCGCCCGCGGGTGACGTTCTCGAGAAACGGCCGCACGTCGTCGGGACCTTCCGGTCCGCCGAACGACAACAGCATCAGCGCGTCGTACGCCTCGGGGGTGTTCGTCATCGAAATGCCTTCCGTGGTGCGGTCAGCCGCCGAAGCCGACCTGGGAGTGGAACCCGCCGTCGACGTAGACGATGGAACCCGTCGTCCCGGGTAGCCAGTCGGACAGCACCGCACACACGGTCTTCGCCACAGGCGTCGGATCATCGACGTCCCAGCCGATCGGGGACGCGGCCGACCAACCCTCGTTGAGCCGGTTCATCTCGGCGCCCGGACCGGTCGCGTCGCCGGCGATGGCCTTCGCGGCGAGCGTCTTGATCGGGCCGGCGGCGACGAGATTGGACCGGATACCGCGCGGGCCGACCTCCTTGGCCACGTAACGGTTCACCGACTCGAGCGTCGCCTTGGAGACACCCATCCAGTTGTAGAACGGCACGGCCCGGGACGGATCGAAATCCATTCCCACGATCGAACCGCCCTCGTTCATCACGGGAAGGACGGCCTTGGCGAGCGCACCGTACGAGTAGGCCGACACCTCGAGTGCCACCGCGACGTCCGTCCACGGCGCGTCGAGGAAGGGGCTGCCCAGGCACGATCGGGGCGCGAAACCGATGGAATGGACGACACCGTCGATTCCTTCCGGTGCGAGTTCGCGGATCTTGTCGGCGAGACCGTCGAGATCCTCCTGGTTCTGCACGTCGAGGCTGATCGCCGGCGGCACAGGCTGCGGGAGACGCTGCGCGATCCGGTCGATCAACCGGAGACGTTCGAAACCGGTGATGATCACCTTCGCGCCCTGTTCCTGCGCGACCTTCGCGGTGTGGAAGGCGATGGAGGCATCGGTGATGATGCCGGTGACGAGAATGGTCTTGCCCTCGAGCAGTCCGCCCATGAGTGTGTCGGTCCTCCAGTGAGATTCGGATGTGGTCGGTGCGACCGCGGTATGGTTCGCCGGACCGTCAGTGGCCCATGCCCATGCCGCCGTCGACCGGGATCACGGCGCCGGAGACGTAGGCGGAGTCGTCGGAAGCGAGGAAGCTGACGACGGCTGCGACATCCTCGGGCCTGCCCAGGCGCTGCAGCGGGATGAACTTCTTCGCGGTCTCACGCAGGTCGTCGGACAGATCAGCGGTCATGTCCGTCTCGATGAAACCGGGGGCGACGACATTGGCCGTGATCGAGCGCGAACCGAGTTCGCGAGTGACGGAGCGGGCGAGACCGATGACACCGGCCTTCGAGGATGCGTAGTTGATCTGACCGGCCTGGCCCGCGAGACCGACCACCGAGCCGAGGAAGATCATGCGGCCCCAGCGGCCACGCAGCATCGCGCGGTTCGCGCGCTTGGCACATCGGAAGGCGCCGGTGAGGTTCGCGTCGATGACCGAGGTGAACTGGTCCTCGGTCATGCGCATCAGCAGGGTGTCGTCGGTGATGCCGGCGTTCGCCACGAGCACCTCGACAGGACCCTGATGATCCTCGACCTCTGCGAACGCGGCATCGACCGAATCGGCGTCGGTGACGTCGCACCGCACACCGAACAGGCCGTCGGGCGCACCCGAACCGCGATGGGTGACGGCGACCTTGTGGCCGTCCGCCTGCAGCCGACGGGCGACGGCAAGGCCGATCCCGCGGTTTCCACCCGTGACGAGCACGGATCGAGGGGTGGCACCCGCACGCGTGGACGCTGCGGCACTTTCTGCGTCAGTCATGCGTTCCAACCTATCTGGTGGCCGGCCCAGGACGGAAAACGCTCCGTGAAGGCGCACAATGCGGATCAGGGCAGCCGCTGGCGCAGCACCATCGCCGCGCCGAGTCCCGCGATCACCGAGAGCGCTCCGAGCATGAGCCAGGGACGGCTCGCGTCGCCGCGGGTCGTCTCGAAGCCGATCTGCTCCTCGAGCGTGTCGTAGGCATCTTCGAGTTCCTCGAGGCTCGCCGCGGTGAAGAAGCTGCCGCCCGAGAGATTGGCGATCTCCTTGAGCGACGGATCGTCGACGGGCACGGGGATCCGATCGTCCTCGATGGTGACGGTTCCCGTCTGCGTGCCGAACGAGATCGTCGAGACCGGGATGCCCTTCTCCGCGGCCTGTCGTGCCGCGGTGAACCCGCCGCGCGGATCGTCGGGACTCTCGGGCACGGTCTGCTTGCCGTCGGACAGGAGCACGATCCGCGCGGGCGGCGCCTGGTCGCTGCCGCCGAGTACCGCGGCGAGCGTGTCGATCGACTGCATCGCCGTGAAGATCGCCTCGCCGGTCGCGGTGCGTTCGCTCAGCTGCAGGTTGTCGATCGCGGACTTGGTCGCCTCGCGGTTGGTGGTCGGTGAGACCAGAACCGAGGCGGTACCCGAGAACGCGACGAGACCGAGGTTGATGCCGGGCGTCAGGTCGTCGGCGAACTGCTTGGCGGCTTCCTGCGCCGCCGCCAGGCGGGTGGGCGCGACATCGGTGGCCTCCATCGACAGCGACACGTCGATGACGAGCACGACCGTGGCCCGGTTGCGCGGTACCCGCTGCTCGGCGGTGGGACCGGCGAGCGCCACCGTGAGGAAGACCAGGCCCACGAGCAGCAGGGCGACCGGAATGTGCCGGGCGCGTCCGGGACGGGCGGGAGCGACCTTCTCGAGCAGTTCGAGATTCGTGAAGCGCAGCGTGTTCGCCTGGCGCCGACGCTGGACCAGCACGTACGCGCCCCCGAGGGCAGCGACGACGAGCAGCAGCAGCAACCACCACGGTGAGGTGAATCCGGACAGGCTCATCGTCCCCCCTGCCGTGCGGGTACGCCGTAGCTGTGCCGACGCGCCGCGACGAACCGCACGACATCGCCGATCCAGTCGCGGTCGGTGTGCAGGGTCAGGACGGGCGCACCACAGCTGCGCAGCGCCTGGTGCACGGCCGCCCGATGCTCGGCGGCCGCCTGCGCGTAGTCGGCCCGCAGTTCCGGAGTGGTCGTAAACTCGCGGGTGCGGCCCGTCTCCGGGTCGTGGAGGACCACATCGCCCAGATCGGGCAGTTCGAGGTCGCGGCGGTCGAGGATTTCCACGGCGAGGAGTTCGTGACGGCCGGACAGTGCCCGCAGGGACCTCTCCCAGTCGAGCGGACCGAGGAAGTCGCTCACCACGACGGCGAGCCCCCGGCGGCGCTGAGGGCGTCGCAGCGCCTCGACGACGCCTCGGAGATCACCACGGGTCCCGTCCGGCGGATGCGGGGTGGTCGCGACCGTCCGCAACAGCGACTGGGCATGCAGCCGTCCGCCACGCGCGGGGACGCGGACCGTCTCGCTGCCGGTGGAGACCACCGCCCCGATCCGGTTTCCGCCGCCGGTGGTCAGGTGCGCCAGCGCGGCCACCGCCGCGACCACCAGATCGCGCTTCTCGCACAGACCGGTACCGAAGTCCAGGCTGGCCGACAGGTCGATCGCGAGCCACGTCTCGAGTTCGCGATCGGCGACGGTCTGACGCACATGCGGATGCGTGGTGCGCGCGGTGACCGACCAGTCCATCTGCCGCACGTCGTCGCCCGGCTGGTACTCCCGGGCGTCGCCCGGTTCGGAACCCGGCCCCGGGATCAGACCGAGGTGATCGCCGTGCAGGACACCGTCGAGACGGCGCCGCACGGTCAGCTCGAGGGTGCGGAGCGCGGCGGTGAGCGCGGGATCGCGCAGTTCACCGGATCTGAACCGCGGTGGAGACCCGTCGTGAGGACGTGTGCTCACCGCGCGCCCGCACCTCCCTGCGGACCGGGCGCACCGACGGGTGTCTGCGGGCCGGCCGCGGACCGCGGATCGACGGGAGCCGGTGTCGCCGACGGCACGGGTGCGTTCGCCTGCGGCGCGACCTGCGGAAGGCCGACCGTCTGCAGGATTCGGGTGATGATCTGATCCGCGGAGACATCGTCCGCGAGCGCGTCGTAGGACAGCACCAGACGGTGACGGAGCACATCGGGGATGACGTCGACGATGTCCTGCGGCACCACGTAGTCGCGGCCCCGCACGAGTGCGAGGGCACGTGCCGAGGAGATGATGCCCAGCGTCGCTCGGGGCGATGCGCCGTAGGCGATCCAGCCCTGCACGTCGTGCAGCCCGAGTTCGGTGGGCTGCCGCGTCGCGAAGATGACACGCACGACGTAGTCGACCAGCGCGTGGTGGACGAAGACACGTCCGGCGATCTTCTGCAGGCGCAGGAGCTGCTCGTTGTCGAGCACCTGCTTCGGCTCCGGAGCGGCGACGCCCATCCGGTAGACGATCTCGCGCTCCTCCTCCACCGTCGGATAGTCGACGAGGACCTTGAACAGGAAGCGGTCGCGCTGCGCTTCCGGCAGCGGATAGACACCCTCGTTCTCGATGGGGTTCTGGGTTGCCATCACGAGGAACGGCTCAGGCATCGGGAAGGTCTTCCCGCCGATGGTGACGTGCCGTTCGGCCATCACCTCGAGCAGAGCCGACTGCACCTTCGCCGGCGCGCGGTTGATCTCGTCGGCGAGCACGAAGTTCGCAACGACAGGGCCGAGTTCGGTGTCGAACTCCTCGCGTCCCTGACGGTAGATGCGAGTACCGACGAGGTCGGTCGGCACGAGGTCCGGAGTGAACTGCACCCGGGAGAAGGACCCGCCGACGACCTTCGCGAAAGTTTCGACGGCCAGCGTCTTCGCCACGCCCGGCACACCTTCGAGCAGCACGTGGCCGCGGGCGAGAACACCGACGAGCATCCGCTCCACCAGCAGGTCCTGGCCCACGATCACGCGTTTGACCTCGTAGACGGCCCGTTCGAGGAGACGGACGTCGTCGGCCGGGTCGTACGCCTTCGCAGGGGCGTCGCCGCCGGGCTCACGGGTATTCACACCGGACGCCCGCGGTGCCGGTGAGATGTTCACGCCGGTCGTCTTCGGCGCCGGCGCAGCACCCGCCGCAGCCTGGTTGTTCTTCCGCCCGTCGTTGCCACCCTGGTTGCCCGGCGTTGCCGAACCGGACGTTCCACCCTCGCGTGAGGTCACCGACAATCCACCGCTTTCGCCTACGTCGCTCCGTTGGAAACACCTGCTGCACCACTATTGCAGGTGCCGGCTCGGTGTGTCGTCACCCCTGCACCGACCGGGAGACGCACCCGGATCGACCGGATGGGCGCCTGTCCTCGGCGGCACGAGGGCCGCGGCAAACCTCGCCCTCACGACACCATGCGCACCACGTACGGTGTCATGCCGCCCCAGCGTACCGGCGAGATCTTCACGTACGACCCCGACTGCGGCGCCTCGAGCATCTGTCCGTCACCGAGGTACAGCGCGACGTGCTGACTGGCGTTGGGTCCGTAGAAGATCATGTCGCCCCGTCTCATCTGCGACGACGGGATCTGTGAGCCTGCCGTGTACTGGTAGCCGGTGTAGTGCGGTAGCGAGACGCCGATGCCCGCGAACGCATAGATCATCAGTCCGGAACAGTCGAAGCCGACCTTGGCGTAGTCGCCGTGGACATCGGCGACACCGCCGTCGCGGATACCGCGGGTCGGTCCGTTCTCGTTCCCGCCGCCCCAGGCGTAGGGCACGCCGATCTGGGACATCGCGCGGTCGATGACGACCTCCACCGCGGCAGGACCGGTGACGCTCGGACGGGACGGGGCGCGAGGCGGCGAATCAGATGTGGAAGGACGGGAGCCCGTTCCGCCGGTGCCGGATCCCGGGCTCTCCACGACGGGGTCGCCCGGATCCGGGTTGTCCCAGTCGATCCCGCCGTCGTCGCTACCGGTGCCGTCGTCCACGTCGGGAACGGTGCCGCCGTCCGTGTCGTCCGGGACGGTCCCACCCTCGGTGTCGTCCGGGACGGTGCCACCACCCGTATCGTCCGGGACGGTCCCACCGTCCGTGTCGTCGTCCGTGTAGTCCGGGACGGTCCCACCCTCGGTGTAGTCCGGCAAATCCGTACCCGTACCGGTGCCGTCGTCCTGGGGTGCCCCGGACTCGGTGGTGACATCCGGCAACGCGACGTCGCCGTCGGTCGCCGCGGGTGACTCCTCGACCAGGGTGTGGGGGCGGCGGCCGTTGGCGAGTTCCGCCGCACGTGCCCGGGCTGCAGCGTCGGCCGCGACACGCTCGGCCGCCCCCGCAGCCGCGACCCGCGCCGCCTCGGCAGCCGCCGCGGCAGCCGCTTCCTCGGCTGCACGGCGACGATCCCAGTCGAGATACTGCGCGCGTTGCCCCTCGAGTCCGGCGACGTTCACACGGGCCGTGTCGAGCTCGCTCTGGGCGCCCGCACGTTCCTGCTCGATGCGCGACTTCTCGGCGGCCTGCCGGCCGAGTTCGGCACGGGCGACCGCGATCGCGGCCTCCGCTTCGGCCTTGCGTTGTTCGGCCGCATCCGCAGCCGCGTCGGCCTCGAGCTTGGCCGCCCGCGCCCGCGAGTGGGAGTTGGCCTCCGTGGCCCGGGCGCGCTGGAGCGCGTCGAGCACGGCGGTACGCCCGGCGGAGAGCACCCGCATCACCTGGGCACGGTCGAGCAGGTCGTCGGGACCGTCGACGTCGAGGAAGGCCGCGAGGGACACCGAATTGGCGCCGCGTGTGTAGCTGTCGCGGACGAACGCGTCGAAGTTCTGCTGCGCGGCGGCGATCCGATCGGCGGCGTCGTCGAGTGCACGACGGGAATCCGCGACCACCCGTTCGGCGAGATCTGCCGCATCGCGCGCGTTCTGCAGGTCGACAAGGGCCCGGTTGACATCCTCGCGTCGGATCGCGACCTGCGCGTCGAGCTCGGCGAGTTGCTGATCGGCGTCGGCGATCCGGACGATCAGTTGCCCGACCCGATCGATATTGGCCGCCACGGCCGCTCCTGCGCGATCGATCTCCGCGTCGGACGGGTTCGGCGGCGGGGGCGGCGCGGCAGAGGCCGTCGTGGAGACGGTGAGAAGTACGGCTGTGACCAGTCCCAAACCGGCGAGCAGCGTGCCGGTGCGCGCCCGCGGGGTACGGCGGGGCGTCGGACTGTCGGGCCGAGGGCCTGCAGTGAGCGCCCGGCCGGCACCGTCCGGCCCCGACCGTCGCGGAATCCCCCCGTGGATACCGAACCGTCTCACTTGCGTCTCCCTCGATCGCACCTGGTGGCCAAGGCATCCGGCCGGACGACCCGAGGAAGGCAGGCAGCATCGGTCAGCCGTGGGTACCCCATGGCTCACACGCTGCGGTCGTACACCGGCTGTGGACAGCGTCCCCACGAACCGGGTTGTGACACACCTTCCCCAAGAGCGTCATGAGAACCGTACGACACCACAGGGGTATGTCGCATGACAGTCACGAAGATCGTTCGAAGAACACCGTGAGGACACCGAACGGCATCATCTGCCGGATCTCGGCGGAATCGTCGGACGGGCGGCCCGGACAACCCCGCGGTGGTGACGGGAAAGAGACGTCAGGAGGCGTCGGGCGATGACATTCCGTTACCTCCGGCAACGGTCTGGTCACCATCCGTCCGGCGCCGCTTCGCCAGGAAGGTCGCACCGGCCGCAAGAGCGACGACGGCGACGATCAGCAATGTCATCAGTGTCCAGGGGGGCGACGGCTCGAGCACCGAATCGACGAAGTTGCGCGTGGACACCACCGGATCGCCGGTATATGTGCGGTCCTGGGCCGCCTCGAGGGTGACCCGGTCGAGATCCGCGCTGAACGTCCCGACCCAGCCGGGGCTGAGGACCAGCACGGTCCCGCCGTCCTCGGCCCCCACCTCCGTCGCGAGGTCGCGAAGCTGCGAATCCATACGCGGGTCCCGGTCGAGTACGACCACACTCAGGTCGATCCCGTTCTCGTGCGCGCGCTGCACCTCTGCGACGAGATCGTCGACGTACTGCGACGGTGCCGCAACCTGATCGTCGGCAAGATCGGCGAGCACTTTGTCGACGGAGACCCCGGCAGGCAGATCCGTGAGCGCAGGGCCCGGTATACGAAGCAGTGGCGCAGACATCTCTCTCCGGTGGTACTGAACAAAGTCCGGGCGACCGGCGGTCCGGCCGCTCGGAAACGACACGAAGCGCCACACCCGTGCGGCAGTGCAGAACACTACGCGATCGCGCGACGGCGGCTCGCAGCACTCGTCGCGAACAGGACCGATACCCGTGACGCCCCGCGACGGCACGACAAACCCCGGCTTCGGTTCAATACAGGACAAGCGTACTGTTAGAATCGAGTGCGAGACGCCACGACATTCTGCATCCGGGCCACGGGCCGTGGGTGGAAGTCGTGTGCCTCGCTTCAGCCGTCGACACAGCCCCGTCGGCGGCCAGCCGAAACGACGAGTGGAGCTGACGTGAGCACCAGTAGTGATTCGTTCGGCGCCAAGGGTTCGCTGCAGGTCGGAGACAACTCGTACGAGATCTTCCGCCTGTCGGCCGTCCCCGGCACCGAGAAACTTCCTTACTCTTTGAAGGTCCTGGCCGAGAACCTGCTGCGCACCGAGGACGGTGCCAACATCACGGCCGATCACATCCGGGCCATCGCCGACTGGGATCCCTCCGCCGACCCGAGCATCGAGATCCAGTTCACGCCTGCCCGCGTGATCATGCAGGACTTCACGGGCGTCCCCTGTGTCGTCGACCTCGCGACCATGCGTGAGGCCGTCACCACCCTGGGCGGCGACCCGAACAAGGTCAACCCCCTCTCCCCCGCCGACATGGTCATCGACCACTCGGTGATCCTCGACTACTTCGGTCGTGCCGACGCCCTCGAGCGCAACGTCGACCTCGAGTACGAGCGCAACGGCGAGCGTTACCAGTTCCTCCGCTGGGGTCAGGGCGCCTTCGACGACTTCCGCGTCGTCCCGCCGGGCATGGGCATCGTGCACCAGGTCAACATCGAGTACCTCGCCCCGACCGTCATGGTCCGCAACGGGCAGGCCTACCCCGACACCTGCGTCGGCACCGACTCGCACACCACGATGGTCAACGGTCTCGGCGTGCTCGGCTGGGGCGTCGGCGGCATCGAGGCCGAGGCCGCCATGCTCGGCCAGCCGGTCTCCATGCTGATCCCGCGCGTGGTCGGCTTCAAGCTCACCGGTGAGATCCGGCCCGGCGTGACCGCCACCGACGTCGTGCTCACCGTCACCGACATGCTGCGCAAGCACGGCGTCGTCGGCAAGTTCGTCGAGTTCTACGGCGCCGGCGTGGCCGAGGTCCCCCTCGCCAACCGCGCGACCCTCGGCAACATGAGCCCCGAGTTCGGTTCCACCGCAGCGATCTTCCCGATCGACGGCGAGACCATCAACTACCTGCGCCTGACCGGCCGCAGCGACGAGCAGCTCGCTCTCGTCGAGGCGTACGCCAAGGAGCAGGGCCTGTGGCACGATCCGAGCCGCGAGCCCGAGTTCTCCGAGTACCTCGAGCTCGACCTGTCGACGGTCGTCCCGTCGATCGCCGGCCCCAAGCGCCCGCAGGACCGCATCCTGCTGTCCGAGTCGAAGGTCGCCTTCCGCAAGGACATCCACAACTACGTGGAGGAGAACCTCCCGGCCGAGCACAGCAAGCTCGACGAGGCCGTCGAAGAGTCCTTCCCGGCGTCCGACCCGGCCGTGCTGTCCTTCGCGGACGACGGTGCCGTCGAGGTCCACTCGGCTGCCAACGGGGCCCACGGCCGTCCGTCGAAGCCGGTCGAGGTCGTCTCGGAGGAGCGCGGCGAGTTCGTCCTCGACCACGGCGCGGTCGTGGTTGCGGGCATCACCTCCTGCACCAACACCTCCAACCCGTCGGTCATGCTCGGTGCCGCACTGCTCGCTCGCAACGCGGTCGAGAAGGGCCTGTCCACCAAGCCGTGGGTCAAGACCAACATGGCTCCGGGTTCGCAGGTCGTCAACGACTACTACGAGAAGGCCGGCCTGTGGCCGTACCTCGAGAAGCTCGGCTTCTACCTCGGCGGTTTCGGTTGCACCACGTGCATCGGTAACACGGGCCCGCTGCCCGAGGAGATCTCGAAGGCCGTCAACGACAACGACCTCTCGGTCACCGCGGTGCTCTCCGGCAACCGCAACTTCGAGGGTCGCATCTCCCCCGACGTGAAGATGAACTACCTGGCCTCGCCGCCGCTGGTCATCGCGTACGCGCTCGCGGGCACGATGGACTTCGACTTCGAGACCGACGCCCTGGGCAAGGACACCGACGGCAACGACGTCTTCCTGAAGGACATCTGGCCGTCTGCGCAGGAGATCGACGACACCATCAAGTCGGCGATCAGCCAGGACATGTTCCGCAAGTCCTACGCCGATGTCTTCAAGGGCGACGAGCGCTGGCAGAACCTCGAGACCCCCGAGGGTGACACCTTCGCGTGGGACGAGAACTCGACGTACGTCCGCAAGGCTCCGTACTTCGACGGCATGACGATGGATCCGGATGCGGTCTCCGACATCAAGGGTGCGCGTGTGCTCGCGCTGCTCGGCGATTCGGTGACCACCGACCACATCAGCCCGGCCGGGCCCATCAAGCCGGGTACCCCGGCCGCGCAGTACCTCGACGCCCACGGTGTCGAGCGCAAGGACTACAACTCGCTCGGTTCGCGTCGCGGCAACCACGAGGTGATGGTCCGCGGTACCTTCGCGAACATCCGTCTGCAGAACCAGCTGCTCGACGGTGTCTCCGGTGGTTACACCCGCGACTTCACCCAGGACGGTGCTCCGCAGGCGTTCATCTACGACGCCTCGCAGAACTACCAGGAGGCCGGAATCCCGCTGGTCGTCCTCGGTGGCAAGGAGTACGGTTCGGGTTCCTCGCGTGACTGGGCCGCCAAGGGCACCCGCCTGCTCGGCGTCAAGGCCGTCATCACCGAGTCGTTCGAGCGCATCCACCGCTCGAACCTCATCGGCATGGGCGTCATCCCGCTGCAGTTCCCGGCGGGCGAGTCGGCCAAGTCCCTGGGCCTGACCGGCACCGAGGTCTTCGACATCGAGGGCATCGAGAAGCTCAACGAGGGCGTCACGCCGAAGACCGTCAAGGTCACGGCGACCAAGGAGGACGGCGAGAAGGTCACCTTCGACGCCGTGGTCCGCATCGACACCCCGGGTGAGGCGGATTACTACCGCAACGGCGGCATCCTGCAGTACGTGCTGCGGAACATGATCCGCGGCTAGAGAGCACTGCACGTGACCCGATCGGTCACACCTGTGTGAAGCGGCGGGCCCGGGACGAGACTCGTCTCGGGCCCGCCGTCTCCTCGAGCGGAAAGGAAGTGGCGCGTGCCCAAGGTCAGTGAGGACCATCTCGCCGCGCGGCGCAGGCAGATCCTCGACGGTGCCCGTCGCTGTTTCGCCGAATACGGTTACGAAGGCGCGACCGTGCGACTGCTCGAAGATGCCACGGGCCTGTCCCGCGGTGCGATCTTCCACCATTTCAAGGACAAGGACGGCCTGTTCCTCGCGCTCGCGCAGGAGGACGCACGGCGCATGGCGGACGTCGCCGCCAACGAGGGTCTCGTGCAGGTCATGCGCGACATGCTGTCCACGCCCGACCAGTTCGACTGGCTGGGAACCCGACTCGAGATCACCCGCCGCCTGCGTACCGATCCCGAGTTCGCGAAGGCATGGACGCAGCATTCCGCAGAACTGACCGAGGCCACCGTGGGTCGTCTCGAACGACAGCGCGAAGCGGGCAGGCTCCGCGACGATGTGCCGACCGAAGTTCTCCTCGGATATCTCGACCTCGTCCTCGACGGTCTCGTCGCCCGCCTCGCCTCAGGGCACGCCGAACAGGATCTCGTCGCGGTCCTCGATCTCGTCGAGGAATCGGTGCGCCGACGCGACTGACACGCGCTGTCGCCTGCTCAGCCCGTCTCGTCGCCCGCTGCCGCCCTGCGGCGGTTCGGCCCGCCGCGGCCCCGCAGCCGTACCTGCGACTCCACGAGCACGTTGTGCACGAAACCGTAGGATCGACCGGTTTCCTGCGCGAGCGTCCGAATGCTCGCACCCTCCTCGTAGCGGCGCTTCAGATCCTCCTGCAAGCGGTCCCGCGATTCCCCCGTAACCCGGGCTCCCTTCGCGTAGGTCGTCTCTCCACCACCGGAATTTCGCGCCATCGGATCCTCCCTGCGCCCTCGCCAAAGGTCCCTTTCCCAGGCTAGAGGACCGCCCGGGTGCGCGGACGCAGATCGGACCAGCGGAGCCGATCAGGCGAGCTGGATGAGTTCGAGGTATTCCTGGGACCAGTGGTCCTCGGTTCCGTCGGGAAGCAGGATCACCCGTTCGGGATCGAGCGCCTCGGCCGCCCCCGGATCGTGGGTGACCAGCACGACGGCACCCTCGTAACTGCGCAGAGCGTCGAGCACCTGCTCACGTGAGACCGGATCGAGGTTGTTGGTCGGCTCGTCGAGAAGCAGCACGTTCGCCGCCGACGACACGAGCCCCGCGAGCGCCAGCCGGGTCTTCTCACCGCCGGAGAGCGTTCCGGCGGGCTGCTCGAGCTGGGGGCCGGTGAACATGAACGCGCCGAGCAGTCCCCGCAGGTCCTGTTCGCCGGCGTCCGGCGCGGCGTGCCGGATGTTCTCCCATACCGACGCCGAGTCGTCGATGGTGTCGTGTTCCTGGGCGAAGTACCCGATCTTCAGACCGTGGCCCGGGACGAGCTCGCCGAGATCGGGGGTTTCCACTCCGGCGAGAAGACGCAACAGGGTGGTCTTACCGGCGCCGTTGAGGCCGAGGATGACCACGCGGCTGCCGCGGTCGATCGCGAGGTCGACACCGGTGAAGATCTCGAGCGAACCGTAGACCTTGGTCAGTTCCTTCGCCATCAGCGGTGTCTTTCCACATGCAGCAGGCGTCGGGAACCGGATCTTCGCGACCTTGTCGGCCACCCGCACGTCGTCGAGGTCGTCGAGAAGTTTCTCGGCGCGCTTCGCCATGTTCTGGGCGGCCGTGGCCTTGGTGGCCTTGGCTCCGAGCTTGGCGGCCTGCTTCTGCAACGCGGACGCCTTCTTCTCTGCGTTCGCACGCTCGCGGCGACGACGCTGCTCGTCGGTGGCACGTGCGTCGAGGTACTTCTTCCAGCCCATGTTGTAGATGTCGGCCTCGCCACGCACCGCGTCGAGGAACCAGACCTTGTTCACCACGTCGGCGAGCAGGTCGACGTCGTGGCTGATGACGATGAGCCCGCCGTCGTGGTTCTGCAGGAAGCCACGGAGCCAGGTGATCGAGTCGGCGTCGAGGTGGTTGGTCGGTTCGTCGAGCAGCAGCGTGGTGTCGGACTTTCCGCCGGACCCGTCCGAGGCCGCGAACAGGATGCGGGCGAGTTCGACACGGCGGCGCTGACCACCCGACAGCGTGTGCAGGGGCTGGCCGAGGACGCGGTCGGGCAGACCGAGACTGTGGCAGATGGTCGCGGCCTCGGATTCGGCGACGTATCCACCGAGGGTCGCGAAGCGTTCCTCGAGTGACCCGTACTTGCGCACGGCACGGTCGCGGATCTTCTCGTCCACGGCCTCTGCCATGAGCGCCTGCTGCTTCTCCATGCTGCGCATGATCTCGTCGAGGCCTCGCGCCGAGAGCACCCGGTCCTTGGCGAGGACGTCGAGATTGCCCTCCTTGGGGTCCTGGGGCAGGTACCCGATGTCGCCGGAGCGGATCACGGTGCCGGCGTAGGGCTCGCCTTCACCCGCGAGGATTCGCAGGGTCGTGGTCTTGCCGGCGCCGTTGCGTCCCACGAGGCCGATCCGGTCCCCGGCCTGCACCCGCAGCCCCGAGCCGGGGGCGGTGAGCAGCGTCCGCACGCCGGCGCGGACTTCGAGGTCGGTAGCGGTGATCACGCACGGGCTCCTAGGAAGAAAGACGGTGGATGGGTGCCATGGTGGCAAACAGCCGGGCACACGAACCACTCATTTTACCGTGGCGCGGCCCCACCCTCACGGTGAGATTCGCTACCCTCCCGCGGCGCACCCCTGCCCCCACCGGCGGGCGACCTAGGCTGGCGCCCGTGACGCACCGTCCCCCTACCGACCTCGTCGTGGCCGGGCTCGGCCCCGCCGGCCGGGCACTGGCGTTCCGCGCGGCCGCGGCCGGGTTGTCCGTGACGGCCGTCGACGTGCGCCCGCAGCGTCGGTGGACCGCGACCTACGCGGCGTGGGCCGACGAGCTGCCGGCCTGGTTACCTGCGGAGACGGTGGCGTCGCACATCGGCAGACCCGCCGTGTGGACGACCGGGCCCCGCCTCCTCGATCGCGTCTACCGGGTGCTGGATACGGCGCGGCTGCAGGACGTGCTCGACCTCGGCGCGGTCGCGGTGGTCCGGGGTCGCGTACGCGACGTCGGATCGGAGGGTGTCGTCCTCGAGGACGGGCGCCGAGTGTGTGCGCGCTACGTCGTCGACGCCCGCGGGGTTCCTGCCGATCCGCAGCGCGCCCAGCAGACGGCATTCGGCGTGATCGTGGACGACGCGACCGCGGCACCCGCCCTCGACGGGCACGACGCCTGGTTCATGGACTGGCGTCGCGACAACGGGACCGCTCCGGACGATGTCCCGTCCTTCCTCTACGCGGTGCCGGTCGGTGACGGCCGCACGATCCTCGAGGAGACCTGTCTCGTCGGGCGCCCGGCACTCGACCTCGGCGAACTCGAACGACGCCTCCGTGTCCGGCTCGCGGCACGAGGGGTGTGCACGACCGGCGACGAACGGGTCGAACGGGTGCGCTTCGCGGTGGAGGGCGCACCGACGTCGCCCGGGGTGATCGGTTTCGGTGCCCGCGGCGGTCTCATGCATCCGGCCACGGGATACGCGGTGGCCACGGCGCTGTCCACCGCGGATGCGGTGGTGGACGCGATGCGCCGCGGCGACGACCCGCAGCATGTCCTGTGGTCTGCCCGCGCCCGTTCGGTGGCGGCGATGCGGCAGATGGGACTGCGGGTCCTGCTGCGACTCGACGCGCACGGTGCGATCGAGTTCTTCGACGCGTTCTTCGACCTGCCGGTCGCGCAGCAACGGGCGTATCTGTCGGGTCGCGACGACGCGTCGGGTGTGGCGAGCGCGATGTGGCGGCTGTTCCGGGTGCTACCCCGGCCCCGGCGCATGACGATCCTGCGGTCGCTCCGCTGATCTCCCGGCTACGACGGTGTGGTGAATGTCTCGACGAGCCGCCCGGTGAGTTTCGCAGCTTTCCAGCGTTCTCCCGGGGTGTCGATCATGATGGACACATGCGGTCGATCTGGAAAGGCTCACTCGCGTTCGGCCTCGTCAACGTGCCGGTGAAGGTGTACTCGGCCACCGAGTCGCACGACATCACCTTCCACCAGGTGCATGCGAAGGACGGCGGGCGGATCAAGTACCAGCGCGTGTGTACCGAGTGCGGTGAGGTCGTTCCCTACCAGGAGATCGACAAGGCCTACGACTCCGAGGACGGCGAGCGGGTCGTGCTCACCGACGAGGACTTCGAGAAGCTTCCCGCGGCGGAGAAGCACGAGATCCCGGTCCTGCAGTTCGTGCCCACCGAACAGATCGATCCGATCCTGTTCGAGAAGTCCTACTATCTCGAGCCCGATTCGTCGTCGCCGAAGGCCTACGGCCTGCTCGCCGCGACCCTCGAGCAGAGCGACCGGACGGCGCTGGTGCACTTCACGCTTCGTCAGCGCACGCGACTGGCGGCGCTGCGCACCCGCGACGGGTTGCTCATCCTGCAGACCCTGCTGTGGCCCGACGAGGTACGCGCGGCCGAGTTCGAGTCGCTCGACGACATCGAGAAGCCGAAACAACGCGAACTCGCGATGGCCGAGACCCTCGTCGAATCGATGTCCGACGATTTCGATCCCACCGAGTTCACCGACGAATACCAGGTGGAGCTGCGCACGCTGATCGACGAGGCCCTCGCGCGCGGTGGCGAGAAGGTCTTCCAGGTCGCCGAACCCGACACCGACGAGGAGGACGCCGAGGTGCTCGACCTCGTCGCTGCCCTGCAGCGCAGCGTCGACGCGGCGGGTAAGAAGGTTCCGTCTGGTTCGTCCTCGGACGGGAAGAAGTCCTCGAAGGACGACGAAGACGACGAGGGCGCGAAGAAGAAGGCTCCCGCGAAGAAGACCGCATCGAAGAGCACGGCGAAGAAGAGTCCCGCGAAGAAGAGCACCGCGAAGAAGACCGCGTCCACGAGTACGGCGGCCAGGAAGAGTCCTGCGAAGAAGACAGCTGCCAAGAAGACCTCCGGCGAACGCAAAGGCGCCTGACCCCCGACGAGAAGTCGGAGATCAGGCGCCGGGGCTCGGAGCCGGAGGCAGCCGGATCAGACGGTGAACCCGAGTGCGCGCAGCTGCTCGCGTCCGTCGTCGGTGATCTTGTCGGGACCCCACGGCGGCATCCACACCCAGTTGATACGCAGTTCGTCGCACAGACCGCTGCGCACGAGTGCGCCCTTGGCCTGATCCTCGATGACATCGGTGAGAGGGCACGCCGCCGACGTGAGGGTCATGTCGACGGTCACGATCTCGTCGGCCTCGGAGATCCCGTAGACGAGACCGAGATCGACGACATTGATGCCGAGTTCGGGGTCGACGACGTCGCGCAGCGCTTCCTCGAGTTCGTCGAGGCGGCCCGGATCCAGCGGGGGGGCCGTGGCCGCGACGAGCGTCGAGGTCTCGTCCGCGCCGGCGTCGGCCGTCGGATCCTCGTCGGTGTTCACGGTGCCGGGTGCGGGTTCGGTCATCGGTTCTGTCCTTCGCTCGAAAGGGTGTGCGCGCCGTCCGTCAGGGTGTCGGAGGCGGCGTCCACGGTCTGCGCGACCGCGTCCTTGAAAGCCATCCAGCCCAGCAACGCGCACTTCACGCGCGCCGGGTACTTCGCCACGCCGGCGAACGCGATGCCGTCGCCGATCAACTCCTCGTCGCCGTCGACGGTGCCGCGACTGCTCACCATCTCGACGAACCCGTCGACCATCTTCAGCGCATCGCCCAGCGGAGCACCGATCACCTGGTCGGTGAGCACGGACGTCGACGCCTGGCTGATCGAGCACCCCTGGCCGTCGTAGGAGACGTCGGCAACGGTGTCGCCGTCGAGATGCACACGCAGCGTCACCTCGTCGCCGCAGGTCGGGTTGACGTGATGTACTTCGGCGCCGAACGGTTCGCGCAGCCCGCGGTGATGCGGGTGCTTGTAGTGGTCCAGGATCACTTCCTGGTACATCTGCTCCATCCGCATCGGATCACGCCTCCCCGAAGAATTTCTGGGCGCGCCGGATCGCCGCGCCGAGTGCCTGCACCTCGTCCGGCGTGTTGTACACGGCGAACGACGCGCGGGCGGTCGCGGCCACCCCGAAGCGGCGGTGCAACGGCCAGGCACAGTGATGCCCGACCCGGATCTCGACGCCCTCGTCATCGAGGATCTGGCCGAGATCATGGGCGTGGATTCCGTCCACGACGAACGACACGGCCCCACCGCGCTGGTCGGCGGTGGTCGGACCGATGATGCGCACGCCCTCGATGCCGGCGAGTTCGGCGAGCGCCGCAGTGGTGAGTTCGTGCTCGTGCGCGGCCACCGCGTCCATGCCGATCTCCTGCAGATAACGCACGGCGGCACCGAGCCCCACGGCCTGCGAGGACATCGGGGAACCGGCTTCGAACCGCTGCGGCGGTGCGGCGAAGGTCGTCGCCTCCATGGTGACCGTCTCGATCATCGAGCCACCGGTGATGAACGGCGGCACGTCGGCGAGCAGGTCGCGTCGTCCGTAGAGGACACCCACACCCGAGGGACCGAACATCTTGTGGCCGGAGAAGGCGGCGAAGTCGACTCCGAGCGCGCGGAAGTCGACGGCCATGTGCGGCACCGACTGGCACGCGTCGAGCACGACGATCGCGCCGACCTCCTTCGCGCGTCGCACGATCTCCTCGACGGGGGCGACCGCGCCGGTCACGTTCGACTGGTGCGTGAACGCCACGACCTTCACGGCCTCGGTCAGCGTCAGCGAGTCGAGGTCGATGCGGCCGTCGTCGGTGACGCCGTACCAGCGCAGGGTGGCACCCGTGCGCCGCGCGAGTTCCTGCCACGGAACGAGGTTCGCGTGGTGCTCGAGCTCGGTGACGACGATCTCGTCACCCGGTCCGAGCCGGTGCGGGAACCGGTCGTCGGCGAAGGCGTAGGCGACGAGGTTGAGCGACTCGGTGGCGTTCTTGGTGAACACCACCTCGTCGACGTCGACCCCGACGAAGCCGGCGATGACAGCGCGGGCGTCCTCGTACGAGTCGGTCGCCTCCTCCGACAACGCATGCGCACCGCGGTGCACGGCCGCGTTCCGCGTCGCGAGGAACTCACGCTCGGCGTCCAGCACCTGCACCGGACGCTGGGAGGTGGCCCCCGAGTCGAGGTAGACCAGGGGTTTGCCGTCGCGCACCGTGCGCGCGAGGATCGGGAAATCCGCCCTGATCCGGGCGATGTCCAAGGTCCGCACCGGCACCGTCATCCGATCACGCTCCTTGCGTTGCTGCCTGGGTGAAACGAACGTAGCCGTTGGTCTCGAGCTCGTCGGCGAGCTCGGGGCCACCGGACTCGACGACGCGGCCACCCACGAAGACGTGCACGAACTGCGGCTTGATGTAGCGCAGGATGCGGGTGTAGTGGGTGATGAGCAGGACGCCGCCGTTCTCGTTCTCCTGGTAGCGGTTCACGCCCTCGGAGACGACGCGCAGCGCGTCCACGTCGAGGCCCGAGTCGGTCTCGTCGAGGATGGCGATCTTCGGCTTCAGCAGACCGAGCTGCAGGATCTCGTGGCGCTTCTTCTCGCCACCGGAGAAGCCCTCGTTGACACTGCGCTCGCCGAAGGCCGGATCGATGTCCAGCTCGGACATCGCCTGCTTGACCTCCTTGACCCAGTGGCGCAGCTTGGGGGCCTCGCCGCGCACGGCGGTCGCGGCGGTGCGGAGGAAGTTCGACATCGACACGCCGGGCACCTCGACCGGGTACTGCATCGCGAGGAACAGGCCGGCGCGGGCGCGCTCGTCGACACTCATCTCGAGTACGTCCTCACCGTTGAGGGTGATGCTGCCCGAGGTGATCTCGTACTTGGGGTGGCCGGCGATCGCGTACGACAGGGTGGACTTGCCGGAGCCGTTGGGGCCCATGATGGCGTGCGTCTCACCCGAGCGGACCGTGAGATCGACGCCCTTGAGAATGTCGATGGGTTCGGCGTTCTCGTCGGTCTGAGCGACACGGACGTGCAGGTCCTTGATCTCGAGGACGTTCGAAGGTGTGGACATCGAAATGCGTTTCCTTAGTGGAGAGGTATCGGGAGTACGGGGAGACGGCCGTCAGGCGCCGACGGCGGCGAGTTCCGCCTCGATGGCGGCCTCGAGCCGTTCGCGGACCTCGGCGACCGTGATGCGCTCGAGCAGCTCGTGGAAGAATCCGCGGACGACGAGGCGACGCGCTTCCTCTTCGGGGATACCGCGAGCACGCAGGTAGAACAGCTGCTCGTCGTCGAAGCGGCCGGTCGCCGACGCGTGACCGGCACCGACGATCTCACCGGTCTCGATCTCGAGGTTCGGCACCGAGTCGGCGCGCGCTCCGTCGGTGAGCACCAGGTTGCGGTTGAGCTCGAAGGTGTCGGTGCCCTCGGCCTCGGCGCGGATGAGCACGTCGCCGATCCACACGGTGCGCGCGTCGGGCTTGCCGGAGGCCGGATCGCCCTGCAGCGCACCCTTGTACACGACGTTCGACTTGCAGTTCGGCTGCGAGTGGTCGACGAGCAGGCGCTGTTCGAAGTGCTGACCGGCGTCGGCGAAGTACAGGCCGAGCAGTTCGGCGTCGCCGCCGGGACCGTCGTACTTGGTGGTCGCCGACACGCGCACCAGATCGCCGCCGAGCGCGACCGTGAAGTGACGGAGCACGGCATCGCGGCCGAGGCGGGCGTGGTGCGCGGCGACGTGCACGGCGTCGTCGGCCCAGTCCTGCACCGCGACGACCTTCAATTGCGCGCTGTCGCCGAGCACGAACTCGATGTTCTCGGCGTAGGTGCCGCTACCGCGCTGGTCGATGACGAGCGTGAGGTTGGCGAACTCCTCGAGCCGGATCTGCACGTGACCGTAGGCGACGGCTCCCTCACCCGGTCCCGTGATCGTCACGGTGACGGGGTCGGCGACCACGACCTCGCGGCCGACGGTGAGGACGGTTGCGGTCTCGAACGCCGAGTAGGCCTGCGCTGCGATCCGGTCGAACGGCACACCGGCCTGTCCGAGCCGCGCGTCGTCGCGCGCGACGGTCTCGACCTGCACGCCGTCGACCGGGGTGACCTCGACGGTCGCGGTGCCGGTCGCGGTGGCGGTGCCGTCGTGCAGACCGCGCAGGCGGCGCAGCGGGGTGAACCGCCAGACCTCGTCGCGTCCCGAGGGAACCTCGAAGGCGTTCACATCGAACGACGTGAAGACCTCGCCCTTGTTGACTGCCGGCTTGCCGGCGTTGTCGATCGCCGGGGCACGGTTCTCCCCGCGCACGGCTTCCTGCACTCCGGTAGCCGGAGCGTTCTTCGCTTCCGCAGTCATTTAGCCGACTGCCCCTTCCATCTGCAGTTCGATCAGGCGGTTGAGTTCGAGGGCGTACTCCATCGGCAGTTCCTTGGCGATGGGCTCGACGAACCCGCGCACCACCATGGCCATGGCCTCGTCCTCGTCGAGTCCGCGGCTCATGAGGTAGAACAGCTGGTCGTCGCTCACCTTCGAGACGGTCGCCTCGTGACCCATCGTGACGTCGTCCTCACGGATATCGACGTACGGGTAGGTGTCGGAGCGGCTGATCTGGTCGACGAGCAGCGCGTCGCACTTGACCGTCGACTTCGAGCCGTGGGCTCCCTTGTTGACCTGCACGAGGCCGCGGTAGGAGGCACGTCCACCGCCGCGCGCCACCGACTTCGACACGATGGTCGAGGAGGTGTGCGGAGCCAGGTGCAGCATCTTCGCGCCGGTGTCCTGGTGCTGACCCTCGCCGGCGAAGGCCACGGAGAGCACCTCACCGCGAGCGTGCTCGCCCATCATCCACACGGCCGGGTACTTCATCGTCACCTTGGAACCGATGTTGCCGTCGATCCATTCCATCGAGCCGCCGGCCTCGACCTTGGTGCGCTTGGTCACCAGGTTGTAGACGTTGTTCGACCAGTTCTGGATCGTCGTGTAGCGGCAGTGACCGCCCTTCTTGACGATGATCTCGACCACTGCGGAGTGCAGCGAGTCGGACTTGTAGATCGGCGCGGTGCAGCCCTCGACGTAGTGCACCGAGGCGCCCTCGTCGACGATGATCAGGGTCCGCTCGAACTGGCCCATGTTCTCCGTGTTGATGCGGAAGTAGGCCTGCAGCGGGATGTCGACGTGTACACCCGGCGGAACGTAGATGAACGAGCCTCCCGACCACACCGCGGTGTTCAGGGCGGAGAACTTGTTGTCGCCGGCCGGGATGACCGTGCCGAAGTACTCCTTGAACAGCTCGGGATGCTCACGCAGACCCGAGTCGGTGTCGAGGAAGATCACGCCCTGGCTCTCGAGGTCCTCGCGGATCTGGTGGTAGACCACCTCGGACTCGTACTGGGCGGCGACACCGGCGATCAGGCGCTGCTTCTCCGCCTCCGGGATGCCCAGCCGGTCGTAGGTGTTCTTGATGTCCTCGGGGAGCTCGTCCCAGCTCGCGGCCTGCTTCTCCGTCGAGCGCACGAAGTACTTGATGTTGTCGAAGTCGATCCCGTCGAGGTTCGAACCCCACACCGGCATCGGCTTCTTGTCGAAGGTGCGCAGCGCCTTGAGACGGATGTCGAGCATCCACTCGGGTTCGTTCTTCTTCGACGAGATGTCCCGCACGACCTCTTCGGACAGCCCGCGCTGCGCCGTGGCACCGGCGGTGTCGGGGTCCGCCCAGCCGTATTCGTAGTGTCCGAGAGAATCGATCGTCTCTTCCTGCGTCAGCGGCGCGGCGCCGGACGTCTGATCCGATGCGACGGTCATGCGAGCTCCTTCCGGAGTCTGGTGGGCGTCGGCGCGGGCTGTGCGTCGACGGTCGACGGGTGGGTGGATGTCTTCGTGTTGTGCCCGGTGTCTCGCAGCACTCGAGTGGGGGACGTCACGTGGGCGGCTCCGGCCGGGGCACATCCGCTCTGGGGAGAACGGGCACGTGGGTCGTGCAGAAGGCGTCGCCGTTGGCGATCGTCGCGAGGCGTTGCACGTGGGTTCCGAGGATCCGCACGAATGCCTCCTGCTCCGCCTCGCAGAGTTCGGGGAACTGCTCGGCGACATGCGAGACCGGGCAGTGGTGCTGGCAGATCTGCACGCCGGTGCCGACCCGCCGGGTCGAGGCCGCGAACCCGGAGGCGGTGAACGCGCCGGCGATCTCCTCGGCAACGCTCTCGACGTCGTCGACGTTCTCGTCGGCGGGCGCCACATTCCCGAGGATCGAGTCCACGCGGCGACGCGCGAAGTCCTCCACGGCGGCGTCGCCGCCGAGCTCGCGAAGGTGACGCATCGCGGCGGTGGCGAGATCGTCGTAGGAGTGGCCGAGCCGGGCGCGCCCGACGGCGGTGAGCTGGAAACGACGTGCCGGTCGGCCGCGACCGCGGCCCTGCCTGCGCGGAGGTGCGGCAGCCTGCGCCTCGCCGGACTCGATGAGCGCGTCGAGATGGCGTCGCACACCGGCGGCACTCAGGCCGAGACGGTCGCCGATCTCCGGCGCGGTGATCGGGCCTTCTTCGAGCAGCAGCTGCACGACCGCGGCGCGCGTCTGACCCTCCGGGATCTCGCGACCGGTCGACGGAGGATTCCTGCGTACGTCCTCGACGCGCGACGCCACCGCGGCAGGTACGTGACCTGCGCGTTCTGCGGCATCGGTGGTGTCGGACGGGTATTTCACAACACCAGTGTGACGGAATTCAGGAGTACGGTCCACCAAGGGTGCCCTTTGTTACACCCTCATCACGGAGTCCGCGGAAACCACATCCACCCTCCCGTTACGCTTCTGACGTGCCGTCGACTCCTTCCCTGTCAGCCCCGCGCACGACTCCTCCGTCGTCGGGTCGATCGGGAGTCCGCGAACACCTGCACGCGTGGGTCCGACGCGCCCTGGGGCTCGAGGCCCCCGGTCCCCATGCCGACGTCTCCGTCGTATTGCACGGCGACGAGGCCGAAGGTCGCGGACTCGACGCGACGGAGAACACGTATCTGCACCGTATCCGGCTGCTCGGCGCCACCGGTGCCGTGCTCATGGCGGTCGGCGCGCTCGGCGCCGGGGCGCAGCCGGTCCTGCAGAACCCTGTGCAGGGAGTACGAGCTCTCGGGCTGGCGGCGCGCATGCCGAGCGCCGCGCTCACCACGACCATGATCGGTACGGCGCTGGTGATCCTCGCCTGGCTGCTGCTCGGACGATTCGCCATCGGCCGGAGCGCGCCGGACGGTCCCGTGCACCGACTGTCCCGGTCGCAACTCGACCGCACCCTGCTGTTGTGGATCCTCCCGCTCGTCGTGGCGCCACCGATGTTCAGCAAGGACGTGTACTCCTATCTCGCGCAGAGCGAGATCGCGGCACGCGGACTCGATCCCTACGCGATCGGACCGGCGGGAGCGCTGGGCGTCGACCACGTCCTGACCCGGACGGTGCCGAACATCTGGCGCGACACCTCGGCCCCCTACGGTCCGGCCTTCCTGTGGCTCGGCGAGAAGATCACCTACGTCACAGGCGAGAACATCGTGGCCGGCATATTCGTCCACCGACTGCTCGCGCTCGTCGGTGTGGCCCTGATCGTGTGGGCGTTGCCTCGGCTGGCCCGCCGGTGCGGGGTGGCGTCGGTGAGCGCGTTGTGGCTCGGCGCAGCCAACCCGCTGTTGCTGTTCCACCTGGTCGCGGGCATCCACAACGAAGCCCTGATGCTCGGCCTCATGCTCGCCGGCGTCGAACTCTCGTTGCGGGCGGTCCACCCGGGCGACGAGTCCGTGTCGCGTCTGCGTCTCGCGGGATGGCTCGCTGCCGGCACGGCGCTGATCGCCCTGTCGTCGATGATCAAGGTGCCCTCGCTGCTCGCGCTGGGATTCGTCGGCATGGCCCTGGCCCGCAAGTGGGGTGCCACCTTCCGCGCCGTGATCCTCGCCGCCGTGATCCTCGGTGTCGGGACCGGCGTCGTGATCGTGGCCGTGAGCTGGGGCAGCGGTCTGGGCTTCGGCTGGACGAAGACCCTCGGGACCGCCACCGAGGTCCGCAGCTGGATGTCGATCCCGACCCTCCTGGGCATGGGCACGGGGCTCGGGGGCGTGCTGCTCGGCCTGGGCGACCACACGACGGCCGTGCTGTCCATCACGCGCCCCATCGCCGCACTGGTGGCGGCCTTCATCACGGTGCGCATGCTGCTCGCGGTGCTGACAGGCCGGATCCATCCCGTGGGTGCGCTGGGCGTGTCGCTGGGCGCGATCGTGCTTCTCTTCCCGGTGGTACAACCCTGGTATCTGCTGTGGGCGGTGATCCCGCTCGCCGCCTGGGCGACGCGCCCGGTGTTCCGGATCCCCACCATCGCGTTCTCGTCCGTGGTCGGCATGATCCTCATGCCCAACGGCAGCGAGTACCAACCGTTCATCATCGTCCAGGCGTCGATAGCGACCATCGTCGTGGTCGGTCTGATCATCGTCGCGACACGCTCCCGACTGCCGTGGCGACTGCAGGAGCGCACACCACCGCGTCCGGCGGAAACAGCGGACGCCTAGGCTGGAACCCTGTGATCCCGAGTTCTCCCGCCGGTGCGGTACCGGCCGTGCGCCTGGATGGCGTCGTCAAGACCTACGGGGGCGTCACCGCCGTGAACGGTCTCGACCTGACCGTCGAACGCGCCCAGGTGCTCGCCCTTCTCGGTCCGAACGGCGCCGGTAAGACCACCACCGTGGAAATGTGCGAGGGGTTCGTCACTCCCGACGCCGGCATCGTCCGCGTCCTGGGTCTCGACCCCGTCGCCGATTCCGACGCTCTCCGCCCCAGGATCGGGGTGATGCTGCAGGGCGGAGGCGCCTATCCGGGTTCACGGGCCGGCGAGATGCTCGACCTGGTCGCGGCGTACTCGGCCGACCCCCTCGATCCGGACTGGCTGCTCCGGCGCCTCGGACTCACGGACGCCCGCCGCACCCCCTACCGCCGACTGTCGGGCGGGCAACAGCAACGTCTCGCGCTCGCGTGCGCGCTGGTCGGGCGCCCCGAACTGGTGTTCCTCGACGAACCGACGGCCGGCCTCGACGCTCAGGCCCGGCTGCTCGTCTGGGAGTTGATCGACGCCCTGCGCCGCGACGGCGTGAGCGTGCTGCTCACCACTCACCTCATGGACGAGGCCGAGGAACTCGCCGACGAGATCGTCATCATCGATCACGGCCGGGTGGTCGCTGCGGGTACGCCCGACGAGGTCACCCGCGACGGCGCCGAGGGCCAGCTGTGGCTGACCGCGCCTGCCGGACTCGACCTGAGCGCACTGCAGTCGACCCTTGCCGGCACTCATCGGGTCCGTGAGGACAATCCCGGGCGGTATCTCGTGGAGGGCACGATCGAACCGTCGGTCGTGGCGGCGGCAGCGACCTGGTGCGCGAGCCTGGGAGCACTGGCAACCGAGATCCGCGTGGATCAGCGCAGCCTCGAGGACGTCTTCCTCGAATTGACCGGTCGGGAGTTGAGAGGGTGAGCGTGACCCACGATCGTCTGGCGAACAACCGGTTCGCGGAGGGGACGTTCACCCCGCGACCGCAGCCGAATTCGCCGTCGAAGATGCTCGCGGCGCAGACAGTCATGGAACTGAAGTTGTTGCTGCGCAACGGCGAGCAACTCCTGCTGACCATGTTCATCCCGATCACCCTGTTGATCGGGCTGTCCCTGCTGCCGATCGGCGATCTCGGCGACTCGCGGGTCGATCGCGTGCTGCCTGCGGTGATGATGGTGGCGGTGATGTCGACGGCGTTCACCGGGCAGGCGATCGCCGTGGGCTTCGACCGGCGCTACGGCGCCCTCAAGCGGATCGGCGCGACAGCGCTTCCCAAGTGGGGAATCATCGCCGGGAAGAGCGCGGCCGTGGGGATAGTCGTCGCCCTGCAGTCCGTGCTGCTCGGAACGATAGGACTGGCGCTGGGTTGGCGACCCTCCCCCGTCGATCTGCTCATCGGGGCGGTCGTCATCGCCCTCGGCACGGTGATGTTCGCGACACTGGGTCTGCTCCTCGGCGGAACGCTCCGTGCCGAGATCGTGCTCGCCCTCGCGAACATCGTGTGGTTCGTGCTGCTCGGGATCGGCAGCATCGTGGTACTCGGCGACGTGATCCCGGAAGCGGTGGCCCACCTGCTGCGGATCGTCCCGTCCGGGGCGCTGACCCTTGCGCTCGAGAGCGCCACGACGGGTGTGTTCGACTGGCTGTCGATCGTCGCGCTCGTGGTGTGGACGGTGATCGGCGGCACCGCCGCGGCGAGATGCTTCCGGTTCACCTGAGCGACGGGATACCCGATCCGGCGCAACCCAACTACAGCGTGTAGTGGTTCACGCCGTACCATCGAATCGTGTTGTATCGCGGCTACCTGAGCCTTGTCGACCGTCTTCCCCTGCCCTCGTTGCGGACGCAGAAGATCATCGCGTTCCTCACGATTCTCACCCAGGGTGGCATCGCCGTGACCGGCTCGGTCGTCCGCGTCACCGCCTCCGGACTGGGTTGCCCTACCTGGCCGCAGTGCTTCCCCGGCTCGTTGGTCCCGGTGGGTGTGTCGAGCGGGGTGAACACGCTTCACCAGATCGTCGAATTCGGCAACCGGCTGCTGACCTTCGTGGTCGTGGCCGTCGCCGCCGCGATCGTGCTGGCCGTCACCCGGGCCCGTCGCCGCAAGGAGGTCATCGCCTGGGCATGGGTGATGCCCGCGGGCACCGTGCTGCAGGCGATCATCGGCGGGATCACCGTGCTGGCCGGTCTCGCCTGGTGGACGGTCGCGATCCACCTGCTCGCGTCGATGCTCATGGTGTGGCTGGCAACGGTGCTCTACGCGAAGGTGAGCGAGCCGGACGACGGCACGGTGGTGCAGGTGCTGCCCCCGACGCTGCGATGGCTCACCGCACTGTCGGGAGTCGCACTCGGTGTGGTCCTCGTGCTCGGCACGATGGTCACCGGCGCCGGCCCGCACGCCGGCGACAAGAGCGTCGAGAATCCCGTCCCGCGCCTCGCGCTCGACATCACCAATCTCGTCCATCTGCACGCCGAGGCGCTCGTCGGCTATCTCGCGCTGCTGATCGGCCTGACCTTCGCCGTCTACGCGGTCCACGCCCCGCGAGCCGTCACGCTCCGTCTGAAGGTCGTGCTCGCCCTGGTGGTCGCGCAGGCCGGCATCGGCCTCGTGCAGTTCTGGACGGACGTGCCCGCCGTGCTGGTCGTCTGCCACGTCGCCGGGGCCGGACTGTGCACGGCGGCCACCGCCGCGGTCTGGGCCGCCGGACGGACACGCACGACGATCCCGGATCGCGAGCCCGTTCCGGTCTGACCGACAGCCGGCGCGGCCCCCTTCCCGAATTCGGGAAGGGGGCCGCGATCGTCGTACGGGGTGTCGGGTCCGTCAGCGCTCGTTGCGGGCCTTCGGGAACTTGGTCTGACGCGCCACCCAGCCGGCCATCCTCGCCCAGTGCCCCTTCTGCGGGTTCGCGATGCTGGTGACCTCACGGTCCCACTCCGAGACCGTGACGTCAGGGATTTCTTCGACGATGGCGCGCGCCGTCGGCAGATCCTTCGCGACACGGTCGCCGAGGGTGCCGTCGGCGGCGACCACGGTGATCCGGACGCCCGACAGACCGATGGGCTGCAGCACGGCCTTGCCGGAACCTCCGTGCGCCGCGACGAAGCTGCGGATGGACGAGACGATGTCGGCCGGTGCGGCCACGACCTGGGTTTCCACGCTCATGTCTGCAGAATACTGTGAGCCGCATGCATGCGATCGAAGTGGCACAGCACGGTGGTCCCGACGTCCTCGTCTCCGTCGCAAGACCCGACCCCGAGCCCGGCCTCGGAGAACTGCTCGTCCGCACCGACGCGATCGGCGTGAACTTCATCGACACCTACTTCCGCACGGGTCTCTATCCCACCGACCTGCCCTACATCCCCGGCTCGGAGGGCACCGGCACGGTCGTGGCGGTGGGCGAGGGCGTCCGCGACACCGCGGTGGGTGACCGCGTGTCGTGGTGCGCGGCGCCCGCTTCCTATGCCGAACTCGTCCGGGTCCCCGAGAACATCGCGGTCCCGGTCCCGGAGTCCGTACCGGCCGACCAGGCCGCCTCCGTCCTGCTCCAGGGCATGACAGCGCACTACCTCCTGAACTCCGTCTACGCGGCGCAGCCCGGCGAGACGGTGCTCGTCCACGCCGGTGCAGGCGGTGTGGGGCTGATCCTGACTCAGCTCGCCGTCGCGAAGGGTGTGCGGGTGATCACCACCGTGTCGTCCGACGAGAAGGAAGCCCTGTCACGGGAGGCCGGCGCCACGGAGGTACTGCACTACGGCGACGACCTCGCCGGGCACGTGCGCGACCTCACGGGCGGCGAGGGGGTGGCCGCGGCGTACGACGGTGTCGGTGCCGCGACCTTCGAGTCGTCGCTGGCGTCGGTCCGCGTGCGCGGCACGGTCGCCCTGTTCGGTGCTGCGAGCGGGCCCGTCCCTCCCTTCGACCTGCAGCGCCTCAACCCGGCGGGATCATTGTTCGTCACCCGCCCGACCCTGGCGCACTACACCCGAGACCGCGACGAGCTGTTGTGGCGTGCGGGCGACGTGCTCGCGGCGCTCGCCGACGGGTCGCTGAAGCTCCGTGTCGGTGCGCGCTACCCCCTGGCGGAGGCCGCCCGTGCCCACACCGATCTCGAGGGACGCCGGACCACCGGCTCGATCGTCCTGATCCCGTGATCGACCGAGCCCACACGACGACGCCCCGACCGTTCGGCCGGGGCGTCGCTGTGGAGCAGTCGTCGTGTGAGTGACGATCAGAAGTAGGAGCCGATCGTGGGCAGTGCGAGTACGGAATCGATCGCCAGACCGAGACATACCACCGCGAGGTAGTTGTTGGACTGCAGGAACAGTTTGAGCGGCTTGACCGACGCTCCGCCGCGCACGCTGTTGTACAGCTGGTGGGCGACGAGCAGGAACCAGGCGCCCGCGAGCAGCGCGACCGCCGCGTAGATCACCCCGGCGGCCGGGACGATCACCAGCGTCGCGATCACCGTCGCCCAGGTGTACATCAGAATCTGCTTGGTGACGTGCTGTTCGGTGGCGATCACCGGCAGCATCGGCACGCCCGCGGCCTTGTAGTCCTCCTTGTAGCGCATCGCGAGCGCCCAGGTGTGCGGCGGCGTCCAGAAGAAGATGACCAGGAACAGCACGACCGGTTCCCAGCTCAGCGAACCGGTCACGGCAGCCCAGCCGACCATCACGGGCATACACCCGGCCGCCCCGCCCCAGACCACGTTCTGCCAGGTCCGGCGCTTGAGCACCATCGTGTACACGAGCACGTAGAACGCGATGGTCGCCACGACCAGGACGCCGGCCAGCAGGTTGGCCCGCCACCACAACCACACGAACGACGCGACACCGAGCACCATGCCGAAGACGAAGGCGTTGCGCGTCGGCACCGTCTGCCGGGCCAGCGGACGCAACGCCGTGCGTTTCATCACCTTGTCGATGTCGGCGTCGACGACACAATTGAGCGAGTTGGCGCTCGCGGCGCCCATCCAGCCGCCGAACAATGTGCTCAGGATGAGCACGATGTCGACGTTCCCGCGATCGGCGAACAGCATCGCGGGAATGGTCGCGACCAGCAGAAGTTCGATCACGCGCGGCTTCGTCAACGCGATGTAGGCGAGGACGGTGCCGGAGATCCGGCCCCACGCGGTGTCGGAGCGCGGGGCGCTCGGCGCTTCGGGGGCGCCGAAGCCGTGTCCTCCCGGCCGTCGCCCTGCCCGCACACTGTCTCCTTGTCCCACGCGGATCCGCACCTTCGTTTCGCCCGTTCACGGTCGCCCGGTTCCGGACGCTCCTCTACTACGAACGATGGTAGACCGGACCGTTGCCCGGACCGAATCGACCCGTTCGGAGCAGCGCACTAGTCTGAAGTAGCGCGCGGGCCGACTTCCACCCGCCGGGACCCCGTACACCCATGTCAGGAGACTTCACGCTCGTGTCGATCACAGACGAGATCCGCACCCTCACCCAGCCTGCGCATCCTGCCGACTGGACCGACCTGGACACCAAGGCGGTCGACACCGCGCGCGTGCTCGCCGCCGACGCCGTGCAGAAGGTCGGAAACGGGCATCCCGGTACCGCGATGAGCCTCGCTCCTCTCGCGTACACCCTCTACCAGCGTGTGATGCGCCACGATCCGACCGACCACGAGTGGGTCGGCCGCGACCGCTTCGTACTCTCGTGCGGACATTCGAGCCTGACGCTGTACGTCCAGCTGTACCTGTCCGGCTACGGTCTCGAACTCGCCGACCTCGAGGCACTGCGCACGTGGGGTTCGCTCACCCCGGGCCACCCCGAGTACGGGCACACCGCCGGGGTCGAGATGACCACCGGCCCGCTCGGCCAGGGTCTCGCGTCCGCGGTCGGCATGGCGATGGCTGCCCGCCGCGAGCGCGGCCTGTTCGATCCCGAGGCGCCCGCAGGCAAGAGCCCGTTCGACCACTACGTCTACGTGATCGCCTCCGACGGCGACATCGAGGAGGGCGTGACCTCCGAGGCGTCGTCGCTCGCCGGTGTCCAGCAGCTCGGCAACCTGATCGTCTTCTACGACGACAACAAGATCTCCATCGAGCACGACACCGCGATCGCTCTCGGTGAGGACGTCGCCAAGCGCTACGAGGCGTACGGCTGGCACGTACAGACCGTCGAGGGCGGCGAGAACGTCACCGCACTGCTCGAGGCCGTCGAGGCCGCGAAGGCCGTCACCGACCGTCCGTCCTTCATCTCCGTCCGCACGATCATCGGCTACCCGGCCCCGACGAAGATGAACAGCGGCGACGCGCACGGTGCCGCGCTCGGCGCCGACGAGGTCGCCGAGATCAAGAAGATCCTCGGCTTCGACCCCGAGAAGAACTTCGACGTCGATCCGGCGGTGATCGAGCACACCCGGCAGGTCGTGACGCGTGGCGCCGAGGCGCGCGCGGCGTGGCAGGCCGACTTCGACGCGTGGGCCACCCGCGAGCCGCAACGCAAGGAGCTGTTCGACCGCCTGTACGCCGGTGAGTTCCCGGAGGGCTGGGTCGACGCCCTGCCGACCTACGAGCCCACCGAGAGCGGTCCCGCGACCCGCTCGGCGTCCGGCAAGGCCCTCGCCGCGCTCGGACCGGTGCTGCCCGAGCTGTGGGGCGGCTCCGCCGACCTCGCCGGCAGCAACAACACCACGATCCCCGGTTCCGACTCCTTCGGCCCCGAGGCGATCTCCACGAAGGACTGGAACGCGCAGCCCTACGGACGCACCCTGCACTTCGGTGTGCGCGAGCACGCCATGGGTTCGATCCTCAACGGCATCGCCCTGCACGGCCCGACCCGCCCCTACGGCGGCACCTTCCTCGTCTTCTCCGACTACATGCGACCCGCGGTGCGTCTCGCGGCCCTCATGCAGACCCCGTCGATCTACGTGTGGACGCACGATTCGATCGGTCTCGGTGAGGACGGCCCGACCCACCAGCCGATCGAGCACCTCGCGGCGCTGCGAGCGATCCCGAACCTCGCGGTGATCCGCCCGGCCGACGCCAACGAGACGTCGTTCGCGTGGAAGGCCGCGTTGGAGAACCGCACGGGCCCGACCGCGCTCGCGCTGACCCGCCAGAACGTCCCCGTGCTCGAGGGCACGCGGGAGAAGGCCGCCGAGGGTGTCGCCCGCGGCGCCTACGTCCTGGCCGAGGCGGCCTCGGGGACCCCGGAGGTCGTGATCCTCGCGACCGGATCCGAGGTCCAGCTCGCCGTCGCCGCCCGCGAGACCCTCGAGGCCGACGGTGTGGCCACCCGCGTCGTCTCCGTGCCGGTGCTCGACCGCTTCCTCGAGCAGGACCAGGCCTACCGCGACGAGGTCCTGCCCCCGTCGGTGCGCGCCCGCGTGTCCGTCGAGGCCGGGCTCGCCATGCCGTGGTACCGCCTGATCGGCGACGCCGGTGAGCCGGTCTCGCTCGAGCACTACGGCGCTTCCGCCGACTACAAGACCCTGTACCGCGAGTTCGGCATCACCGCCGAGGCCGTCGTCGACGCTGCGCGCCGCTCGCTGACCCGAGTGAAGGGATGATCCGATGACCCAGCAGACCTCCACGCAGAACGCTGCGCTGGCCGAACTGTCCGCCCAGGGTGTGTCGGTGTGGCTGGACGACCTGTCGCGCGACCTCATCGACTCCGGCAAGCTCGCCGAGCTCGTCGCCACCCGCAGCGTCGTCGGTGTGACGACCAATCCGTCGATCTTCCAGGCCGCCCTGTCGAAGGGCCACGCCTACGACGCGCAGATCCGCGACCTCGCCGGAGCCGGCGCCGACGCCACCGAGGCGATCCGCACGGTCACCACCGACGACGTCCGTTCGGCCTGCGACGTCCTCGCACCGGTGTTCGAGGCGACCGGCGGTCTCGACGGACGGGTGTCGATCGAGGTCGACCCGCGTCTGGCGCACAAGACGGACGACACCGTCCAGCAGGCCCTCGACCTGTGGCGCGTCGTCGACCGCCCGAACCTGTTCATCAAGATCCCCGCGACGGTGGCGGGCCTGCCGGCCATCGCCCGGGTGATCGGTGAGGGTGTCAGCGTCAACGTCACCCTGATCTTCTCGGTCGAGCGCTACGAGCGGGTCATCGAGGCCTACCTCGACGGTCTCACCGCGGCGAAGGCCGCCGGGCACGACCTGTCGGCGATCCGCTCGGTGGCGTCGTTCTTCGTCTCGCGTGTCGATACCGAGATCGACCCGCGCCTCGAGGAGATCGGCACCGATCAGGCGCTGGCTCTGCGCGGCAAGGCCGGCTTGGCCAACGCGCGACTCGCGTACGCCGCCTACCAGCGGGCGTTCGAAGGCGGAACGCGCTTCGAGCAGCTCGCCGAGGCCGGTGCCGTTCCCCAGCGTGCGCTGTGGGCGTCGACGGGTGTGAAGAACCCCGACTACCCCGACACGCTCTACGTCACCGAGCTGGTCGCGCCGAATACCGTCAACACGATGCCGGAGAAGACCCTCGAGGCCGTCGCCGACCACGGCGAGGTCACGGGCGACACCGTGACACGCAACGTCGCCGCTTCCCAGCAGGTGTTCGACGCGCTGACCTCGGTCGGCGTGGATCTTCCCGACGTCTTCCGCAAGCTCGAGGACGAGGGCGTGGAGAAGTTCGTCGTGTCCTGGAAGGACCTGCTCGCGGCAACGGCGGAACAGCTCGCGGCTCACGCGCCGGGCGCGGAGGGCTGAACGTGCCCGAATCCGGTGCGGCGGAGTGGGTGAATCCGCTCCGGGACAACAGAGATCGCAGACTGCCCCGTATCGCCGGCCCGTGCGCGCTGGTGATCTTCGGTGTGACCGGCGATCTCGCCCGGCGCAAGTTGATGCCCGCCGTCTACGATCTCGCCAACCGCGGTCTCCTGCCGCCCGGATTCGCGCTCGTCGGTTTCGCCCGGAGGGATTGGGCCGACGAGGATTTCGGTCAGGTGGTCCACGACGCGGTGCGTGAACATTCGCGTACCCCCTTCCGCGAGGAGGTCTGGCAGCGCCTCGCGGAAGGGATCCGCTTCGTGCAGGGCACCTTCGACGACGACGCGGCATTCGCGGAACTCGCGACGACCCTCGAGAAGCTCGACCGCGAACGGGGTACGGGCGGCAACCACGCGTTCTACCTGTCGGTCCCGCCGGACGCCTTCCCCGTGGTGTGCGGGCAGCTGTCGCGTTCGGGTCTGGCCGCGCAACGCAACGGCTCGTGGAGCCGCGTCGTGATCGAGAAGCCCTTCGGGCACGACCTCGAGAGCGCACGCGAACTCAATTCGGTTGTCGGTGAGGTGTTCTCCGAGGAATCCGTCTTCCGCATCGATCACTATCTCGGCAAGGAGACGGTTCAGAACATCCTCGCGTTGCGTTTCGCGAACCAGATGTTCGAGCCGGTGTGGAACGCACACTACGTCGACCACGTGCAGATCACGATGGCCGAGGACATCGGCCTCGGTGGTCGCGCCGGCTACTACGACGGCATCGGAGCAGCCCGCGACGTCATCCAGAATCACCTGCTTCAGCTGCTCGCCTTCACCGCGATGGAGGAGCCGGTGAGCTTCGCGGCGTCGGAGCTGCACGCGGAGAAGATCAAGGTGCTGTCGGCGACCCGGCCGGCCGAGCCGTTCGAGGAGACCACCGCGCGCGGCCAGTACGCATCCGGGTGGCAGGGCGGCGAGAAGGTCGTCGGTCTGCTCGAGGAGAAGGGCTTCGCGGCGGATTCGACCACCGAGACGTACGCGGCCATCACCCTCGAGGTCGACACCCGCCGCTGGGCGGGTGTGCCCTTCTACTTGCGCACCGGCAAGCGCCTCGGCCGCCGCGTCACCGAGATCGCAGTGGTCTTCAAGCGGGCCCCGCACCTGCCGTTCGACAAGACCATGACCGAGGAGCTCGGTCAGAACGCGCTGGTGATCCGCGTACAACCCGACGAAGGCATCACGATGCGCTTCGGGTCGAAGGTGCCCGGCTCCGAGATGGAAGTCCGGGACGTGAACATGGACTTCAGCTACGGCCAGGCGTTCACGGTCTCCTCCCCCGAGGCCTACGAGCGACTGATCCTGGATGTGCTCCTCGGCGTCCCGTCGTTGTTCCCGGTGGACGAGGAAGTCGAATTGTCCTGGAAGATCCTCGATCCGGTGCTCGAGCACTGGGCGGCGAACGGGCGACCGGAACCCTACGAGTCCGGTACGTGGGGTCCGCATTCGGCCGACGAGATGCTCCGTCGTACGGGCCGGGAATGGAGGCGTCCGTGAGGCTGCAGTTGCGTAACACCTCCGCCAACGCCATCAGCCGCAAGCTGGTGGAGTTGCGACGATCGAGCGGAATGGTCACGCAGGGACGTGTTCTCACGTTCATCGTGTGCGCCGGCGACGCCCGTGGCCTCGACGCCGCGATCACCGCGGCCACCGAGGCGTCGAAGGAACATCCCTGCCGCGTCATCGTCGTCGGTCGCGGTCGCCAGGACGGCCCGTCGAGGCTCGACGCGGAGATCCGGGTCGCCGGTGAGGCGGGCGCGTCCGAGGCGTTGATCCTCGCCCTGCACGGCGAACTCGGTGAGCACCAGGAATCGGTTGTGGTGCCGTTCCTGCTGCCGGACACGCCCGTCGTCGCGTGGTGGCCCAACCAGGCCCCTGCGGTACCGGCCGAGGATCCGGTGGGACGTCTCGCCGTCCGCCGCATCACCGACGTGACCAACTCCGACGACCCGCAGGCCGATCTCGCCACCCGTTTGTCCGGTTATCGGCCGGGCGACACGGATCTGGCCTGGGCACGGATCACCTACTGGCGGGCACTGCTGGTCTCGGCGCTCGACCAGCCACCGCACGAGCCGGTGCTCTCGGCCCGTGTCTCGGGGCTGCGAACCGAGCCCGCGGTCGATCTGCTCGCAGGCTGGCTCGCGAGCCGTCTCGACTGTCCCGTCGAGCGAACGATCGGCGAACTGAGGGTGGAATTGCGCACGGCCTCGCAGACGATCGCTCTGGAGCGACCGCAGGAAGGCCGCGTGGCAACCCTCGAACGTACCCACAAACCCGATTCGCTGATCAGCCTGGCGCGCCGGAACTCGGCCGAATGCCTCGCCGAGGAACTGCGCCGACTCGATCCCGACGAAGTCTACGAAGCCGCGTTGTCGGCCCTGCCGAAGGTGGAATATGCCTGACCTCGCCCGGAACCCGTCCGAGATCCTGCGTTTCGCCGATGCCGACGAGGTCGCGAGCGCGGCGGCGTCCGCCTTCGTCGACGCGGTCGTCGCCGCGCAGCGCGAGCGGGTGCAGGCCCATGTCGTGCTCACCGGCGGCGGCACCGGTATCGCGATGCTCGAGCATGTGCGCCGCGCCCAGGGCGGTATCGACTGGTCGGCAGTGAACGTCTACTTCGGCGACGAGCGTTTCCTCCCGCCCGGCGATCCGGATCGCAACGAGGTGCAGGCCCGGCACGCTCTGCTCGACCACGTGCCGATCGACCCGACCCGCATCCACGCCATGCCGGCGCTCGGCGAGGACGGGTGCAGCACGCCGCAGGACTCGGCGCAACGGTACTCCGAACTCCTGGCCGCACACTCCCCCGACGGCACCGTGCCGGTGTTCGACGTGCACCTGCTCGGCATGGGCGGTGAGGGACACATCAATTCGCTGTTCCCCCATACCGATGCGGTGCGCGAGTCCGAGCGTTTCGTGGTGGGTGTCGACGATTCACCGAAGCCGCCGCCGGCGCGGGTGACGTTGACGCTGCCCGCCGTACAACGGGCGCGCCAGGTGTGGCTGCTGGTCACCGGCTCCGCCAAGGCCGAGGCCGTCGCGGCGGCCGTGGCCGGTGCCGCACCGGAGGATTTCCCCTCGGCGGGCGCCCGTGGCACCGAACGCACCGTGTGGTTCCTCGATCCGGAGGCCGCCGCGCAACTTCCGGCCTCATGATCGAGCCGAGTACTGCCGAGATCGCTGCCTGCGTCGTGAGGCCGCGATCGGCGACTCGGCGCTCACGCGCCGGCACCGTCGAAGTCGGGGTCGTCGGCCTCGTCCGTCTCCGTGCGACGATCCCCTGCGGAGTGGCCACCGCTGCGGTCGTCGAGACCGCTTCGCACACAACGCATCCGAATCGACGATCGCGGACCTGCCGTCGACCGTAGTGCTCGTAGTGGTGATCGACCCGGGACACATCGCACCGTTCGTGGGTCCATGCCGGTGAACTCCTCCCGTCGTGGACCGTTGTCGTCACGGCCCTCTGTCTCGTTCGACGCGCCGGGACGCCCGACGGTTCCATTCGGAACGAAATCGACGGTTCCGATTCGGGAGCGAGCGGTCAGATACCCCGTTCGATCACCGCGGCGGTGACGCGGTCGTCGATCGACGACACGGGGTTCTCACGTGCCACCCAGGGATCGCCACCGAAGTACTTCGCGAAGATCTTCTCGGCTGTGCGGGTGGCGAGCGCCTGCGTCGTCAACGTCGGGTTCGGACCTCCCAGACTGTTGGCGAGCGCCGAATTGTCGGCGACGAACAGCCTTTTCACCCACCGCGCTTCGGCGTCGGCATCGAGCACCGAATCCCGGTCGCTCACCCCCATCCTCATGCTCGACTGCGAGTGCAGGATCAGCGGCGGCCAATCGCAGCGATGCACCCTCTTCGCACCCGCCGCCCTCATCAACTCGACGGCCTTGCGGGTCGCGTAGTCACGATTGCGGCGGGTACGAGCCGAGCGCCGACGATGCTGCACGGTCACCCGCGGCGCCGGACCTCCTTCGTCCGGATACAGGATCGGTGAGAGCGTCACGCGGTTGTCAGGTTCGACGTCGTCGTCCGAGATGACGAGCGCCGCGAGGACGCGGTCGGCGTCCGCCATCGTGTCGAGCAGGTCGCGTCCGACGAGCCGCCCCATACTGTCGGCCCCCGCGGAATCGACGACACCGCCGGCACGTCCGTACCCGTGGATGCCGGAGTCGCTGAAGTTCAGCGCATACGCGATCAACGCCGGGGGCAGACCGACCTGCTCGATCCCGCCGTAGCCGGGCAGATCGACGCGAGCGTTGGAACCCGGTCCGCGCGTCTGTCCGGTGTACTCGTCGAAGACGCCGAAGACCGCGTCCATGTGGTGGTCGGTGAGACCGCGGCCGACCCAACCGTTCGGATTCGGCAGCGTCGAGTTCAGCCACAATCGCGGGCTCTCGATGCACCCGGCTGCCAGCACCACCACCGGGGCGGTCGCCTCGTGCTCCTCCCCCGCTGTCGTGAACCGCACGCCGCGTGCCACGGTCTCCCCGTTCACCTCGTCGACGAGAATCTCGGAGACCACCGCATCGGCGATCAGAGTGACGGCACGCCCCGGGGATGACCACGCGTCTGCGGTGAGCATCATCGGGACGTACGAGTTGTCGGTGGACCGTTTGGCCTTGAGATTGCGCGGCGCCCCCAGCGGCAGGAAACAGCCCTGATAGCAGTGCCCGCACATCGTGCAACCCCGTGCTTCGGGATGGTGCAGACGCGCGCGGTCGCGGGTGCGTCCGGCGGTGCCACCGGGTTGGAGGATCGCGTTCTGCTGGGCGCGGTGGGCTGCCCCGGTGGTGTCGAGCGAGGTCTGGTGCGGCAGACCCATGGCGGCTGCGCCCCGCAGGAACAATTGCTCCTTGGCGCCCATCGGTGCGGTCTGCACGGGCAACGTGGCCTCCACCCACTCGTAGTAGGGACGTAGATCGTCGTAGCCGAAGGGGAACAGGTGCGCCGTGTCGTACATGTCGCGGTCGGCGCCGTCGTATCCGGAGAACGCGCCGGGTGCCGCCCGCGGTGAGTTGCCGAAGAAGTGGAGCGTGGTGCCCCCCACGCCGGACACCTGCCACACGAACGAGTTCTGAGGCAGATCACGCAGCCACGGCGTGCCCGAGCGGTCTCCCGGCCCGTGGCGGAACAGCCCGGTGATCGGATTGTTGATGTCGTCCTCGAAGTGGGTCCACTCGTTCTCCGGGTCGGCGAAGCGAGGTCCTGCCTCGAGAACGAGCACGTCGAGGCCGCGCGCTGCGAGCTCCTTGGCCACGACGGGTCCGCCGCCACCGGCCCCGATGACGATGACGTCGGTCATCTGTCCCCCACCTCGTCGATTCCGCCGTAGTAGCCCAGGAACTCGTCCCACCCGTCGCTCGGCCCGGCATAGCGGCTCAGCTCCCAGCCGACCGGGCGTCCCGTGATCTGCCGGCGCGCGCGGTCGTAAGCGGAGACCTCCGCGAAGGCCGCGAAGGCCGCCAGGGTGGGGATCGCGTTGACCATGAACTTCAGCACCAGACCTTCGAAACGCGGGTCGGTGTCGAGCCATTCCAAGACCTGCGCTTTCGCGGCGTGACTCAGGTTCGCGAAGGGCGCCGCGAACGGCCCACTCACCGAACGCGGGTCGGCGGTGACACCGAAGGTGTTGAGCAGCACCGCGATCGCCGCGGCGCCGGGCAGGTTGCCCGCCTCGGGGCCGAGCAGCGGCATCGGCGACGCCTGGTCCAAAGTTCGCTCGAGGGATTCCGCCGTGCCGACGGTGACGCCACCGGGCCTGTCGGTCCACACGCCCTGCTGGTGCGAGTACAGGTCGTTGCCGGGTACGACGAACGCGAGCACTCCGTTGATCGTGTCGCGCACCGGAGGCGTCTCGCTCGGCGGACTCGCGGCCGACTCCCGCGCGAACACCCCTGCGGTGCCGACCAGGGCCGCCATGGTCGTGGCCATTCCGGCGAGAAAACGCCGCCTGTTCCAGTACCCCTGTTGCGCGTCGTCCACGTCGCCCCCTCGTCGCTTCCGGCGTGCAGCGTACGAGATGTCACGGAACGGGTGCGGTATTTCGCCCGAATCCCACTTCCCAGCACCCCCGTAGTGCGAACACGGATCAAGGTTCCGGCACGAGATCGTCCTCGCTCGATGTGCTCACAGGGACCCGATCGGACACTCCGGGAGTGCTCGGCACCGAAGGCGAGCTGCCGGTCGTCACACCGCCGCAGTCGTCCCCGTTCGAGGATTCGGTAGTGCACGACGCGGCACCGGAGAGTGTCACGTAGGTCGGTGGCCCGGGCAGGTTCTGGTTGATGACGAGCACCGCATCGAACTCCCCTTCGTCCACTGCGGAGTAGATCGTGACGAGGAGGCTGCACGATGATCCCGACACCACAGAGGAGCAATCACCGGAGTAGTCGAACCCGGCGACATTCGGGCCCTCGAGTTCGAGCGACGTAACCTGCAGGTCCTCTGTTCCCACACTGAGAACTTCTATCGGTCCGCACGTCGAGCCGCTACCACTGGGCTCGCATTCGACGGCGGAACCCACTTGTATGCCTGGTCCGGGCATCGACGTGCCATCCGGGTGGACCTCGGAAGCCGAACTCGTCCGGCCGGAAGCGGCGATGCTGTCCGTCTCGACGAACGTTCCTTGCCGGTCGGTAGCGAATGCCTGTCCCCCCACCAGCCAGTTCGGTTGCCGTGAACCCGGTCACCGTGATCAGCAGGGCTACGAGCGCCAATCCGCAGATTCCGGCGATTCGAGCGGGACCGCGGCCATGAGTCGTGATGATCGCAGCCACTACTGGTCCTGCAGCCGCAGCTGCCGGCGTGCCCGCGCGGCCGGCACCGAAGGCCGGTGTGATCACCGTGCACACCACGGAGGCGAGGACCGCGAACATCAATGACGAAGGATTCAGCACATTCGTCTCTTTCAGCGTGCCGGTGATCGACTCTGTCGTCTGCCCATCCTTCGAAGTCATGATTTCAGTCCGAACTCGTTCCGGTTTCTCGTTTGTCGGCACCACGCACGGTCTCGAGTACGACTTGCCCCTGCTGGTCGACGAGTCTCGTGAACAGTTGCTGCCCGTAGCCGAATACCAGCGCCCAGGCGACGATCTGCGCCGAGGTGTCCAGTGCGCCGAGTCCCGGGACGAACTGGCCGCGCAGCAACAACAACCCCAGGAACGCAGTGATCGCGCCCATCGGGAGCTTGAGTGCAACAAGTGCAACCGGTAGGCCGTACCGCTCGGACGAGCCCTTGAGACCGCGTATCGCGGCTGCGGCGGCTATGGCAGCAGCCGTCGTTCCGACCAGTTCGATGACGAGGAGATCCGCCGGTCGAACGGTAGCTCTGACCATGTCGTCGACCCCCTGCCCACCCGATGCCATGCCCCCGCTCGGGAGGAAGGGTCCGGACTGGCCGTTCGGGCACACCACCATTGCCCTGCCCGATTCCTCCGGCGCGAAGCACATCGGAACCAACTGTGGGTAGATCAGGCCGGTGATCGCGATTCCCACGGCGAGGAGCGTCAAGAGCACGGTCGTGGTCACCACAATGTTTCGAAAACTGCGGAGCCGCACTTGCTCTCGGAGACCGGCCGAACTCGCTGCCCGCACGATGGCGACGATCTTCCGTCGCTCCTCCTCTACCATCCGTTCCTGATCTGCCCGATTGGGTTCGGTGGGAGTCGGCAGCGACTGATCGAACTCTCCCATCCCGAGCCTCCGCGCGAAGCGCTCGAATTCCTGCCTACGGGGATCGTTCGGACGCAGGTGGCACTGCACGTGCCTGAGCAAACAGGGCATCCGACCGAGTACATCCGCAGCCGGCTCCAGGTTCAACAGATGGGCTTCGCCGGCGTCGAGGTTGCTCATCGCGCGTTCCATCAATGGACCGCTGTGCAGAACGAGGAGTGGTCGGCGCAACCGCGACTTTCCCCATTCTGCAGCGCCGCGAGCTGCTTCGAGATGCCGACGAACGGCTCCGCACAGGACGCGTCCCTCCGTATGTGTCTGCTGCTGTTCCACGCATTCGCAGATCGCTTCGAGTTCCGCAGCACGCGTCAGCGTGCCCTCCTGCCATCCGGCACTCACGGGACCGCCCATGTCGGGAAACTCGACAGTCTTCCCGCCGGAGGCGAGGAGCACCGGGGGTGGTTGTCCGTCGGATCGTGTGGTCGCGGTAGACATCGGTACCTCCGGTCGACGTCTTGCGTCGATACCGAGGGTGCCGCACTTCGAACTCCGAGGCACGGGTAGTTCCCTACCTGATTGCGGTCGACAGGTGGAGGGCCTGCGTGCAGAGAGCAGGTCTTCACCCGTCTGGTCCTCCTTCACTCACACGCGCCACAGGATGTCGAGAACAGACCGACGTCGGTGCGCCTTGCTGCGGTTTGCCACCTTCCCATCCGGTGGTAATCATCATTCGAACGACGTTGCGAGATGCGGTCTCGCAAATGCTCTTCTCGATCAGGTCCGGTCCGGTCCGGTCCGACGGGATCGAGTAACGCACTACTCGTGCTGATGCCTGCCGACGGCGCACACTGGGAATATCGATTCGGTGGACACGGAAGCGTCCACCCGTCCGAGGAGAAGTAATGCGAATGCAGAAGACGGAGCGACGAGTATCGCATCGGTGATCCCGCCTTCCGGCGGTCCGATCCCCGTGCGCCCTCACTTCGTGTCGCATTCGGTTCCGGCCCTGCCCTCGACTCCGTCGAACGCCGACTTCGTCCAAGGACCCCGTCATGTCCTCGCACCGAGCTGCGGTTCCGCAGCTCTCGTCACCGACATCCGTCGACCCACCACCCACCCATCACGACATCCTCGCGGTGCTGCTCCCCCTGCTCGCAGCGCTGTTCGCCGCATTGCTCTCGGGCACCGTCGCGATCCCCGCACTACCTGCCGTCACAGCAGAACTCGGTGGCGGCTCCGTCGGCCTGACCTGGATCATCACGGTCGCTCTCCTCGCCAACGCGACCACCACCCCGGTCTGGGGATCGATATCCGACCGCTACGACACGCGTCTTCTCGTCCAGGCGGCGCTGTTGACATTGACGGCGGGGTCGGTGATCTCGGCCTGCGCTCCGGCTCTGTCCGTTCTCCTCGCCGGTCGCGTGGTGCACGGGGTCGGTCTCGGCGGCGTCGTGGCCGTGACCGTGGCGGTGCTCGGCGCTCTCATCCCGCCGCGGGAACAGGGCCGTTATGCCGGGTACGGCGCCGTGGTCATGGCGGTGTCGATGGCGGGCGGTCCGCTCCTCGGCGGCGCACTCGTCGACACTCCTCTCGGTTGGCGGGCCTGTTTCCTCGTGCCCGCGGTACCGGCCGGCGTGGCGCTGGTCGCACTGCGACGCAGGCTGAAGTCGCGGCCGCGCAGCTCGTCGGATGCGCGGGTCGATTGGGCCGGCGCGGTACTGCTCACAGCCGGGGTGACGCTGGTGCTCGTGTGGGTCAGCTCCGGCGGCAGCCGGTTGTCGTGGCCGCAGGTCGGATACCTCGTCGTCGGCGGGGTCCTGCTCGTCGCTGCGCTCGCGGTCGAACGCCGCACTCCCGTCCCTGTGGTGCCGGTGGATCTGCTCGGGCAGCGCACCGTCGCGTGCGCTCTGATCACGTCCGTGTCGTCCGGGTTCGCGTTCTACGCAACGCTGTCCTTCCTCAGCGAGTACTTTCAGGCGGTGCGCCACCACACGGCCACTGCCACAGGGATCCTGCTGACCCCCTTGGTGTTCGGACTCGCGTCCTCCTCCTACACCTCGGGTCGTCTCATCGCTCGCTCCGGCAGGTGGAAGGCACTGCTCGTGGCCGGGTCCGTGCTCCAGGTCGCCGGATGCGCGATGCTCGCGTGCGCCGACGGCAACACCGCTCCGTGGTGGATCGAGCTCGCAGTCCTGCTGCTCGGTCTGGGGATCGGGGTCCTGCTGCAGAACCTCGTGACGCTGGTCCAGAACGCCGTCGCCCCGGAGCGTTTCGGTGCGGCCGGTGCGGCGGTCTTCTTCTTCCGCCTCATCGGAGCGGCCGTGGGTCTGCCCCTCCTCGCCGCGACGGTCCCGCCCCACGGCGAGGGCACCGACCGGGTCTTCCTCCTGCTGGCGGTGCTGTCCGTCGTCGGACTCGTCGCGGTCGCCCTGCTGCCGAACCAACGGCTGCGCACCTCCTTGGCCACAGCGGAGGAACCATCGCGGTGAAACGGCTCGCGCCGACAGCCGGATACAGGACAATTTCGGTGAGGCGAGCGCCCATGAGAGGAGCCGTGATGAGCACGCCGAGGACGATCACAGGCGAAGTGAACCCGGAACGTGATTGCCCGAGCGACTCGTCGCTGGTGCGGCTGAGCTACCACCGCAACTTCCCGCTCCCGATCGGCGAGGTCTGGGCGGCACTCACCGACTCCGAGAAGCTGGGTCGCTGGTACGGCACATACACCGGCGACCCGGCCACGGGCCGTGTGCGGTTGACGATGACCGACGACCACGACTCGGCCACCACATACGTGGACATCCTTCGGTGTTCTCCCCCGGACGGATTCGCCGTCGACGTGGACGGGTGGCAGCTCGAGGTTGCGCTGCACCAGGTCGGAAAGGTCACCACCCTTGAGTTCACGCACCGTCACGTTCCGCGCTCGGAAGCCGGAGAGATCGGGCCGGGCTGGCAGTACTACCTCGACCGTCTCGACGCAGCACTGGCCGGCACCCGCCCACCGTCATGGGACGACTATCTCGACCTGGTCGACGAATACCGCTGACCGGCACGGACGCGTCCGATGCAGGAACGCCGTCCGACGCGTCGGACGGATTCGAGTAGTGCACTACCCGTGAGACGTCCTGTCAGGGCTCCTAGCGTCGGGTCTACCAGCCGGACGCATTCAGGGAGTCCTACTATGCCGCAGCCCGGAACAGACACACAGCAGACCGAAACAACGACGAAGAAAGGATCGAAGAACATCGTCCTGTGCTTCGACGGCACCGGGAACGAAATTCGCGCCACGGGGAACACCAACGTCGTCCGATTGTTCCGAGCACTCGAGAACACCACGGGCGAACAGATCGTCTACTACGACCCGGGGGTCGGCACATTCTCGTCGGCCGGCGCGTCGACACGCGTCGGGCAGAAGATCTCGCGCACGCTCGGGCTCGCATTCGGCGTCGGAATCAAGACGAATCTCGCGGAGGCCTACGCCTTCCTGATGAACCAGTGGGAGCCGGGAGATCGAATCTATCTCTTCGGGTTCAGCCGAGGTGCGTACACGGCCCGGGCGTTTGCGGGCATGTTGCACGTCATCGGCATTCCACGACCGGCGGCAGAAAACCTCGTCCAGTATGCGATCGCCAGGTATGCGCCCCGGGGCGAGTGGACAGAGGAGAACGAGAAAGCCGCCCAGGAATTCTCCGCCACCGTGTGCCGTGCGCCGAACGGCTCGTTCTCCGTTCCTGTGCACTACCTCGGCATCTGGGACACTGTCAGCGCCCCCGGCCTGTTCCGGCGAGACCTTCACTTCGTGAAGACCGAGGACCTCCCGAATGTGGAAGCAGGTCGGCATGCCGTCTCGATCGACGAATATCGCAGGCCGTACAAGGCGGACTTGGTGACGAACGCGGCGATCCAAGAAGCCTGGTTCACCGGCGTCCATTCCGACGTGGGTGGCGGATTCAAGGACGACAGACTCGCCAACATCTCGCTTCTGTGGGTGCTCGACGGGGCACGTGAGCACGGGGTACTGCTGCGTCGGAAAGCGGAGTTGCGTGGACTTCCCCAGCGGGACAAAGAGTACGCAAAGGCGAAGCCGAATCGTATGGGCCGGATCTGGATCCTTGCCGGTCGCACACGGCGCCCGATCCCACCCGACGCGAACTTCCACGCGAGCGTGCTGTTCCGGTGGGACGACTTCCGAGACGGCCCGGACGATCCGGCATGCATCGACGACGGCTGGTGCGACCCGGAACCTCCGGACGATCCCGTGCCGCTCGCTCTCTCGGAATCACGCGGCGACCCGGAGTTGCCCGAATCGTAAGCTCCAGCGCCCGCAATCCTCTACTCACCCGGTGGGTTCGCCGCCCTCACGAGTCTCGATCGAAGGTGTCGCCGCTCGGGTTCGGTACCGGCGAGCTCGAGCGCGCGCCGATACGCCTCGGCCGCTTCACCTTTCCGACCGACCCGGCTCAGCAACTCGGCCCGCGCCACCGCGTACGGCCCGTAGTCGCGCAGACTCGGCTCCTCCACGAGACCGTCGAGGAGTTCGAGTCCGGCCGCGGGCCCGTCGCGCATCGCCACCGCCACGGCGCGGTTCAGTGCGACGACCGGCGACGGGCTCAGTGCGGTCAGCACGTCGTAGAGCGCGACGATCTGCGGCCAGTCGGTGCTGTCGACGTCGTTCGCTTCGTCGTGCAGTGCGGCGATGGCGGCCTGCACTCCGTACGGGCCGGGTGGTCCCCCGGTGAGTGCGGCGACCACCAGCGAACTGCCCTCCTCGATCATCGAGCGGTCCCAGCGGGTGCGGTCCTGTACGTCGAGCAGCATCATCGCGCCCGACGGGTCGGTGCGTGCGTCCCGGCGTGCATGGACGAGCAGCATGAGCGCGAGCAGCCCGCTCACCTCCCGTTCCGCCGGCATCAGGCGGTGCAGGATGCGCGCGAGGCGGATCGCTTCCTCGGCGAGGTCGAGGCGTTGCAGATGTTCGCCGCTGCTCGCGACATAACCCTCGGTGAAGATCGAGTAGAGCGCCGCAAGCACCGCCGGTAGTCGCTCCGGCAGTTCGTCGGGGCCCGGCACCCGGAACGGAATGCGAGCACCGCGGATCTTCTTCTTGGCCCGCACGATCCGTTGCGCCATCGTCGGCGGCGGAAGGAGGAAGGCGCGGGCCACCTCGTTCGTCGTGAGCCCGCCGAGGCAGCGCAGGATCAGCGCGACGCGGTCGTCGGCGGCGAGGGCGGGGTGGGCGCAGGTGAAGAACAGTTCGAGGCGGTCGTCCGGCAGCTCACCGGTCTCGGGTGGTTCGTTCGACGTGCGACGTTCGGTGTCGATGGCGAGTTCGGCGAGGCGTGTCGCATACACGCGGTCGCGGCGTACCCGGTCCAGCGCTCGGCGCCTCGCCGTGGTGAGCAGCCAGGCACCCGGACGCTCGGGCACCCCGTCGGCCGGCCAGCGTACGAGCGCCGTTTCCAGCGCGTCCGATGCGACCTCCTCCGCGAGGTCGAGATCGCCGAACCGATGGACGAGCGCGGCGAGGAGCCGGCCGTGTTCCTCCCGGAACACCGCCTCGACGGTCGCGGCCGGTTCCTCCATCGCTCAGTCCCCGAAGTCCGCGATCGGCCGCACCACGACCGTGCCGCCGTCCCTCGAACCGGGGCAGCGGGCCGCCCAGTCGAGTGCCTCGTCCAGACTGCCGACGTCGATGACGTCGTATCCGCCGAGCACCTCGCGGCTCTCGCCGAACGGTCCGTCTGTCACCGTGCGTCGCCCGTTCGCGTCGACCTGCACGGACGTCGCGGTGACGAGATCCTGCAAAGCGTGCCCGGACACGAGGACTCCCGCGTCGCGCATCGCCTTCTCGTAGTTCTGCCAGTCCTCGATGGTGCATGTGGGCTCATCGGTGGTGGATGCGTAGATCAGCAGCATGTACTTCATGGCGGTCGCTCCCGTCTGTGTGGTGTTCGTCCCTACACCATCACGACGAACGGACATGTGCCGGATCGACAACCCGACGAGAAACTCTTTCTAGCCGCTGTTGCGCAACGCGGTAGCAAGCCCGTTCATGGTGATCTGGATGCCGCGCCGGACCCGGTCGGTGTCCTCGCCGGCGCGGAACCGGCGCAGCAACTCGACCTGCAGATGGTTGAGCGGTTCGAGGTACGGGAAGCGGTTGTGCAGCGACCGCTCGAGGGCAGGATTGTCCGCGACGAGCGAGTCGTACCCCGTGATCTGCTCGTAGGCGACGACGGTGCGGGCGTGCTCGTCGACGATGCTGCCGAACACCCGCTCACGCAGTTCGGTGTCGTCGACGAGTTCGGAGTATCGGGCGGCCAGGCCGAGATCGGACTTGGCGAGCACCTGCGCCATGTTCGACAACACCGAACGGAAGAAGGGCCAGCGTCGGTAGAGATCCTGCAGAGTTGCCAATCGGTCCGGATCGCCGGATACCCAGTCGTGCACGGCCGTTCCGGTGCCGTACCAGCCGGGGAGCATCACACGGCTCTGCGTCCAGGAGAGCACCCACGGGATGGCCCGCAGGTCGCTGATCGCCTTCGTCTGCTTGCGGGAGGCAGGACGGCTGCCGATGTTGAGCGCCCCGATCTCCGAGACCGGTGTCGCCGTGGTGAAGTACTCGACGAAGCCCGGCGTCTCGTGGACCAGGCGGCTGTACGCGGCGCGGGCCAGGTCGGCGAGTTCGTCGAGGATCCGGTAGGCCTCCGGTGCGTCCTTTCCGAGGCCTTCGACGTCGAGCAGGCTCGATTCCAGTGTCGCCGAGACGAGCGCTTCGAGATTGCGGCGGGCGAGCACCGGTTCGCGGTACTTCGCGGCGATGACCTCACCCTGCTCGGTGAGGCGCAGCGATCCCTGAACCGCTCCTGGCGGCTGGGCGAGGATGGCGTCGTAGCTCGGTCCGCCACCGCGGCCGACGGTACCGCCGCGACCGTGGAACAGACGCAGCCGGATCCCGGCGGTGCGAGCCGCGTCGACGAGGTCGAGTTCCGCGCGGTAGAGCGCCCAGTTGGCGGCGAGATAGCCGCCGTCCTTGTTGGAGTCGGAGTACCCGAGCATGATCTCCTGCAGGCCGTCGTGCCCGTCGACGAGGCTGCGGAACTCGGGCACGGCGAGGGCCGCGGTCAGCGTGGCAGCGCCGCCGCGCAGGTCGTCGATCGTCTCGAAGAGCGGGATGACCTGCACCGTGCTGCGCGGATAGCCGCGGTCGAGGTCGAGCAGGCCGACCTCCTTGAGCAGTACCTCGACCTCGAGCAGCTCGGACACCGAGGTGCACATGCTGATGATGTAGTGCTCGATGGCGGCCGGTCCGATGCGGCGGACCACTTCGGCGGCGGCACGCAGGATGCCGAGTTCTTTCGCGGTCTCGTCCGACAGGTGCGCATCGGCGGCGGTGAGCGGGCGGCGAATCCGCAGTTCCGCGGTGAGGAGCGCGACCTTCTGGTCTTCCGGCAGATCGCGATAGCGGTCGGTGACCCCCGCCCAGGAGAGCAGTTCGGCGACGACGTTCTCGTGTACCTCGGAGTTCTGCCGCAGGTCGAGCGGTGCGAGGTGGAACCCGAAGACCTCGACGGCGCTGCGCAGGTGGGCGAGCCGGTCGTCGGCGATCACCGCGGCACCACCCGCACGCAAGGATGCGTCGACGATGTTCAGGTCGGTGTGCAGGCGGGCCGGGTGAGGATACGGTTCGCACGGGATGCGCACCGTGTGGGGCAGGTCGACGCCGGGCAGCAACCGTTCCGCGGTCGCGGTGAGGCGAGCGCGGATGCCGTGCACGGCACGCCGGTACGGCTCGTCACTGTGCGCGGGATCCTCGTCGCCCGAGTCGTCGGCGAGTTTCTTCAGGGCACCGCTGATGGTCGCGGTGCGTTCGGACATCGACAGTTCGCGTTCGAGCGCCGCGAGTTCGGTGAGGTGATGACGCAGCGCGGTCTCGCAGGCACGATTCGCGGCGGTGGTGACGACTTCCCCGTCGACGTTGGGGTTGCCGTCGCGGTCGCCACCGATCCAGGTGCCGGGCCGCACCAGCGGCTCGGTGAGCACCGCGGCGTCGGGCCAGCGTCGCCGGAGTTCGCGGCGCACTTCGGCGTTGAGAGCGGGCACGACGTCGAACAGCGCGAGGTCGTAGTAGCGCAGACCGTTGTCGACCTCGTCGCTGATCCGCAGCCGCGCAAGCCTGATGAGCGCGGTGTCCCAGAGGGTGAGGATGTGCCGGTAGAGCGCACGGTCGATCTCCTCGAGCGCGGCGGGGTCGTCGGTCTTCTCACGGCGCCGCATGAGGTCGGTGACGGCGGTCTGCACGTCGAAGACCGTGCGCCGCCGGGTCTCGGTGGGATGAGCGGTGATGACAGGAGCGACGAGGGCGGAGGACAGCGCGTCGGTCACGGTGCCGACGTCCAGGCTCGGGCCGGCCGCGTCGAGCTTGGCGTAGGTGGCGGCGAGACTGCTGTCCTGCGGCGGGTCGCCTGCCCGCACGTGCAGGGCGCGGCGTCGTTCGCGGTGCAGATCCTCGGCGAGATTGGCGAGCAGACCGAAATGACTGAACGCGCGGGCGACGGGAAGCAGGTCGTCGGTGGCGACGCCGGCGAAGCGGTCGGCGAGTGCGGTGCGGTCGATCTCGGAGCGCCGGATCCGGAAGCTCTCCACCCGGGCCGATTCGACCAGGTCGAAGGTGTCGGCTCCCGCCTGCTCGCGGATGACGTTGCCGAGGATGCCGCCGAGCAGGCGGATGTCCTCGCGGAGAGGTTCTGTCGCAGATGTAGGCACAGCGTCCGTCATACGGCCAGTATGTGTGCCTCGTGGCCGGTGCGCGACCGCGCACGCGGCCGTGCGCCCGGTCGGATCAGCTGAACTTGATCTGCAGTCCGATGCCGAGGATCGCGATCACCCAGATGATGCCGGTGAACACGGTGAGACGGTCGAGGTTCTTCTCCGCCACCGTCGAGCCCGAGAGATTGGACTGGACTCCGCCACCGAACAGGCTGGACAGACCACCGCCCTTACCGCGGTGCAGCAGCACCAGCAGGATGAGCAGCAGGCTCGTGACGATCAGGAGGATGTCCAGGAACAGTTCCATGTCGGTGTTCGATGTCCTTCGGATGGTGGGCGACGTCGGCGTCAGCTTACCCGCTCGTCGTGGGACGACGGCGTGGGTGTGCCGGTGAGGGTCGCTGCGAGCACGATGCCGGGCGGGAAATCTGCGTACAGAGGCGAAAAGCGGTGGAGTGCAGGATCTCGACGAGATCCTGCACTCCACCGCGATGTTCGTCGCTCAGAGCAGCGGACCGCCTGCGGCGATCGCCGACAGCTGAGCGAACTCGTCGGCCTTGAGGGAAGCGCCTCCCACGAGACCACCGTCGACATCGGACTGAGCGATGAGCTCGCCGACGTTCTTGGCGTTGACCGACCCGCCGTACAGGACGCGGACCGACGCCGCGACCTCGGACGAGGCCAGCTCGGCAAGGGTGGTGCGCACCGCGGCGCACACCTCCTGGGCGTCGGCCGCCGAGGCGACCTTGCCCGTGCCGATGGCCCAGACCGGCTCGTACGCGACGACGATCTTCGCGATCTCGTCGGCGGACAGACCGGCGAGCGAGTTCTTCAACTGCTCGACGTTGTATTCGACGTGGTTGCCCGCTTCGCGGACGTCGAGACCTTCGCCGATGCAGACGATCGGCGTGAGGCCGTGCCGAAGCGCGGCCTTGGTCTTGTCGCGGACGATCTCGTCGGTCTCACCGTGCAGGGTGCGACGCTCCGAGTGCCCGACCACCACGTAGGTGCAGCCGAGCTTGGCGAGCATCGCGCCGGAGATCTCTCCGGTGTAGGCGCCGGAGTCGTGGACCGACAGATCCTGCGCCCCGTAGGTGATGCCGAGCTTGTCGCCCTCGACGAGCGTCTGCACCGAGCGGATGTCGGTGAACGGCGGGATGACCGTCACGTCGACCTTCTCGAGGTACTTCTCGGGAAGGGTGAACGCGATCTTCTGCACCAGAGCGATGGCCTCGAGATGGTTGAGGTTCATCTTCCAGTTGCCCGCGATGAGCGGTGTCCGTGCCATTCCCGTCAGCCCTCCAGAACCGAGATGCCGGGCAGTTCCTTGCCCTCGAGGTATTCGAGGGAGGCGCCGCCACCGGTGGAGATGTGCGAGAAACGGTCCTCACCGAGTCCGAGCGACCGCACGGCCGCAGCGGAGTCGCCGCCGCCGACGACGCTGAACGCGCCCTTTCCGGTGGCTTCGATGATCGCCTCCGCGACACCCTTCGTGCCTGCCGCGAAGTTCTCGAACTCGAACACGCCCATCGGGCCGTTCCAGAACACCGTCTTCGCGGAGCCGAGGAGCGAGGCGAAGCGCTGCACGGATTCCGGTCCGATGTCGAGGCCCATCCATCCGTCCGGGATGGAGTCGGCCGCGACGGTCTGCGACTGTGCGTCGGCCGCGAACTTGTCGGCCACCACAACGTCCTGCGGGATGTGGATGACGTCGCCGAACCGCTCGAGCAGCTGCTTGCAGGTGTCGATCATCGACTCCTCGAGCAGCGACGTGCCGACCGGACAACCCTGCGCGGCAAGGAAGGTGAAGCACATGCCGCCACCGATGACGAGCGTGTCGACCTTGGGCGCAAGTGCCTCGATGACCCCGAGCTTGTCGGAGACCTTCGAGCCGCCGAGCACCACGGCATAGGGCCGCTCGGTGTCGGTGGTGAGCTTGGCGAGCACCTCGACCTCGGCCGCGACGAGACCGCCCGCGTAGTGCGGAAGCAGCGTCGCGACGTCGTAGACCGACGCCTGCTTGCGGTGCACGACACCGAAGCCGTCGGAGACGAACGCGCCGTCGTCGCCGACGAGCTCGACGAGTTCGCGGGCGAAGGCGAGCCGCTCGGCGTCGTCCTTGCTGGTCTCGCGAGCGTCGAACCGGACGTTCTCGAGGAGGAGGATGTCGCCGTCGGTCAGGCCTTCGGAGCGTGCGAGCGCGTCCTGCCCGACGACGTCGCCGGCGAGCTGGACGTTGCGCCCGAGAACCTCACCGAGCTTCGCCGCGACGGGGGCGAGTGAGTACTTCGGATCCGGCTCGCCCTCGGGGCGGCCGAGGTGCGCGGTCACGACGACCTTGGCCCCGGCCTCCGCCAGCGTGCGGATGGTGGGCGCGGACGCGAGGATGCGGCCGGCGTCGGTGATCGTCTCGCCGTCGAGCGGGACGTTGAGGTCGGAGCGCACGAGCACGCCACGGCCCTCGACACCGGCGTCGAGCAGATCCTTCAGGGTCTGAACTGCCACTGTTCGGATGTCCTGTTCTGCGAGTGTCAGAGGGACTTGCCGACGAGACCGATGAGGTCTGCCAGACGGTTCGAGTAGCCCCACTCGTTGTCGTACCAGGAGACCACCTTGACCTGCTCGTCGATGACCTTGGTCAGCGGCGCGTCGAAGATCGACGAGTGCGGGTCGGTGACGATGTCCGAGGACACGATCGGGTCGGTGTTGTACTTCAGGATGCCCTTCAGCGGGCCCTCGGCAGCGGCCTTCAGCGCGGCATTGACCTCGTCGGCGGTGGCCTTCTTGGTGAGGGTCGCGGTGAGGTCGGTGACCGAACCGGTCGGGACCGGAACGCGCAGCGCGTAGCCGTCGAGCTTGCCGAGCAGTTCGGGGAGCACCAGGCCGATGGCCTTGGCGGCGCCGGTGCCCGTGGGCACGATGTTCAGGGCGGCGGCGCGGGCGCGACGCAGATCCTTGTGCGGCGCGTCCTGGAGGTTCTGATCCTGGGTGTACGCGTGGATCGTGGTCATCAGACCCTTCTCGATGCCGAACTCGTCGTTCAGCACCTTGGCGAGGGGGCCGAGGCAGTTCGTGGTGCACGAGGCGTTCGAGATGATGTTCTGCGTGCCGTCGTACTTGTCGTGGTTGACGCCCATGACGATGGTGATGTCCTCGTCGGTGGCGGGCGCCGAGATGATGACCTTCTTGGCACCGGCGTCGAGGTGACCCTTCGCCTTGGCAGCGTTGGTGAAGATGCCGGTGGATTCGACGACGACATCGACACCCAGGTCGCCCCAGGGCAGCGCGGAGGGGCCTTCCTTGATCTCGAGAGCCTTGATCTTCTGCTCGCCGACGATGATGTAGTCGCCCTCGACACGCACGTCCTTGTCGAGGCGACCCAGGATCGAGTCGTACTTCAGGAGCGTCGCGAGAGTGTCGTTGTCGGTGAGATCGTTGACGGCGACGATCTCGATGTCGGTGGTGCCGAGCGCCTTCTGCGCCTCGACCGCACGGAAGAAGTTACGCCCGATGCGTCCGAATCCGTTCACGCCTACGCGGACAGTCACAGTGAAGCTCCTTTGCCCTGAAATTTCGATGATTGTGCTGGTGTGACCCCTACCCTAGTGGGCTGTGGTCGTGCGGTGGGAGCCGCCCTGTCGTGGCGCGAACTCCGTTCCCAGCGTGCCCCGCTACGCCTCGTCCAGCAACTCAGCGGTGACGGCCGACTCCGTGTCGGGGATACCGAGTTCCTTCGCCCGTCGATCCGCCATAGACAGCAGGCGGCGGATCCTCCCTGCCACGGCGTCCTTGGTCATCGGCGGGTCCGCGAGCTGTCCGAGTTCCTCGAGGGACGCCTGGCGGTGCTGCACGCGCAGCGATCCGGCGGCGGCGAGGTGGTCGGGCACGTCCTCTCCCAGGATCGCCAACGCCCGTTCGACCCGCGCCGCGGCTGCCACTGCGGCGCGTGCGGACCGGCGCAGATTGGCGTCGTCGAAATTGGCGAGGCGGTTGGCGGTCGCGCGCACTTCCCGGCGCATGCGGCGTTCCTCCCAGACCAGGCGGGTGTCCTGGGCGCCCATGTGGGTGAGCAGCGCGCCGATGGCCTCGCCGTCTCGGATCACGACGCGGTCGGCGCCGCGCACCTCGCGCGCCTTGGCGGTGACGCCGAGCCTGCGGGCCGCACCGACGAGCGCGAGGGCGGCCTCCGGGCCGGGACAGCTGACCTCGAGGGCCGAGGACCTGCCCGGTTCGGTGAGCGAGCCGTGCGCGAGGAACGCCCCCCGCCAGGCCGCGGCGGAGTCGGAGACGCTGCCGCCGACCACCTGCGCCGGCAGGCCGCGTACGGGTCGTCCCCGGCCGTCGAGCAGACCGGTGCGGCGGGCCAGCGCCTCACCGTCCTTGGCGACCCGGACGACGTACCGGGAGCTTTTGCGCAGTCCGCCCGCGCCGAGCACCTGGATCTCGGCGGGATAGCTGTAGAGCTCGAAGATCTCGCGGCGGAGACGGCGGGCGATCGAACCGAGGTCCACTTCGGCCTCGACGACCACCCGTCCGGCGACGATGTGCAATCCCCCGGCGAAGCGCAGGAGGGCGGACACCTCGGCCTTGCGGTTGCTGATCCTGGTGACCGACAACCTGCTCAGCTCGTCCTTGACCTCCGCTGTCATTGCCACGAGACGCTCTCCCTCCCGTCCCCGCGTGCGGCACGGTTTCCACGGCGCGAGGACAGACATGTTTCCAGTGCCCCTGCCAACTTGGCGGGGTCGTGTCGATGCGTACCGGTCTCCGCGACGTCGACGAACGAGACGTCCGCGCCGAATCGGGCCGCGGACCGGCTCAGGTGCTCGCGCTCGCGTCCTTCCGGTACCGAGGCAGCATCCACGACGACGTGGTCGACACGGAAATCGGGTGCGTGCTGGGCGAGAACGTGCAGGTGACGCTCGGCGGAGAATCCGGCGGTCTCCCCCGGCTCCGCCGCGAGGTTGAGCACGAGTACCTTGAGCGCCTTCGTGTGGACCAGCGCCTCGTGCAGGTCCGGGACGAGCACGTGCGGGATGACGCTCGAGAACCACGATCCGGGGCCGAGCACCACGAGGTCGGCCTCGCAGACCGCGTCGAGCGCGGACGGGCAGGCCGGCGGATCGGCGGGGATCAGGCGGACCCTGCGCACCTTGCCGGGGGTGGTCGCCACCGCGACCTGCCCACGGATGCACCGGCTCACCCGCGGGTCGGATTCGAGTCCCGACACGTCGGCCTCGATGTCGAGCGGGATCGGCGACATGGGCAGGACACGGCCGCGCACGTCGAGGACGCGGGCGAGCATGTCGAGCGCGGTGACGGTGTCGCCGGCCACCTCGGCGAGCCCGGCGAGGATCAGGTTGCCGACGGAATGCCCGGCGAGCGCACCCGTCCCCCCGAAACGGTGCTGCACGGTCTCGGTCCACACCCGGACCTCGTCGTCCGGACCGGCGAGCGCGGCGAGGGCCATGCGCAGATCGCCGGGTGGGACGACGCCGAGTTCGGCGCGCAGCCGCCCGGAGGATCCGCCGTCGTCGGCGACGGTCACCACGGCGGTGACCCGCTCGGTGAGACGCCGTACGGCGCTGAGGGTCGCGTACAGGCCGTGTCCGCCACCGAGAGCCGTGATCGCAGGTCCGGATATGGCCTCGTCGGAGTTCGAAACCGCGTCGGGGTTCGGAGCCTCGTCGGAGTTCACTCGCGCCCCAGATCCCGGTGCACCACGTTCACCGTGAGATCCGGTGCCTGCTCGAGGCGTGCGGCGAGGGCCTCTGCCATCGCCACGCTCCGGTGTTTCCCTCCCGTGCAGCCCACTGCGATCGTCATGTAGCGCTTCCCCTCCCGGCGGTAACCGGCCGTCGTCAGATCGAGCAGCCGGTGATAGGTGGCGAGATAGTCCTCGGCACCGTCGCGGGACAGTACATAGTCGCGCACCGCGGGCTCCTGCCCGGTATGCGGTCGCAGTTCGGCGATCCAGTGGGGGTTCGGCAGGAACCGCACGTCGCACACGACGTCGGAGTCCATGGGCAGGCCGTACTTGAAGCCGAACGACTCCACGGTCACCCGGATGGTGTCGGACGCGGCGTCGCCGAAGGCCGCTTCGATCTTGCGGCGCAGATCGGGCCCCGACAGGGCGGACGTGTCGATCACGAGGTCGGCGGCGGCCTTGACGGGAGCGAGTTGCTCGCGTTCGACGGCGATACCGTCGGTGAGCGTGCGGTCGGCCGTGTCGGATTGCAGCGGATGACTGCGGCGCACCTGTTCGAACCGCCGGACGAGCACCGAGTCGGCTGCTTCGAGGAACAGCACACGGGTGTTGACCGGACGGGCCGCGAGGTCGGTGACGACACGTTCGAGGTCGCCGGTGAACAGCCGGCTGCGCACATCCATCACCACGGCGAGACGTTGCAGAGGAGGCTCGGCCTGCACCGCGAGATCGATCATGGACAGCATCAGCTGGGGCGGAAGGTTCTCCGCCACGTACCACCCGAGGTCCTCGAGTGCGGTCGCCGCGGTACTCAGCCCTGCCCCGGACAGGCCGGTGACGACGATGACCTCGGCCTGTGCCGGCCTCTCACCGTCGACTCCCGACTCCGAACCGTCCGCCGTTCCCGGGATCCGACCCACTTCGGTCACTGTTCCGACTCCGCTCGTACACCCGACACGCCGACGGAGCCATCATCGCCTACCGGCGTGTCGCCCGCATCCGCGACCGCCGGCGCGTCGGTACCGTCCTGCCGTGGTGCGGCCGGTGGCGGCGTGTCGTCCCGCAGCGCTTCGAGCACGGCACGCGCGGTGGCCTGCCCGATGCCGGGTACCGCGGTGATCTCCTCGACGCTCGCCTCCCGCAACCGTGCAACGGACCCGAAATGGGTGACCAGGGCCTTGCGCCGGGTGTCGCCGAGGCCACGAACCCCGTCGAGGGCGGATGCCGTCATCCGCTTGGACCGCTTGCTCCGGTGGTAGCCGATGGCGAAACGGTGCGCTTCGTCGCGGATGCGCTGCAGCAGGAACAGCGACTCGCTGGTGCGCGGAAGGATCACCGGATCCTCCTCTCCCGGCACCCACACCTCTTCGAGACGCTTCGCGAGTCCGACGACGGCGACATCGGTGATGCCGAGTTCGTCGAGGACCTCCGCCGCGGCCGCGACCTGCGGTGCACCACCGTCGACGACGAACAGGTTCGGCGGATAGGCGAACCGCCGGGGGCGGCCCGTCGCCGGGTCCAGTGCTGCCTCGGGCGCGAGATCCCCGCCGTTGCCGTCGTCGGACGCAGGTTCGGCCGCATCCGTCTGTCGCGCCACGTCGCGGTTGTGACGGAGGAAGCGTCGACGCGTCACCTCCGCGATCGAGGCGACGTCGTCGCTGCGCCCGTCTCCGGCCGCCTCCTTGATCGCGTAGTGCCGGTAGTCGGACTTGCGCGGCAACCCGTCCTCGAACACCACCAGCGAGGCGACGACATCGGTGCCTTGCACGTGGCTGATGTCGACACATTCGATGCGCAGCGGAGCCGAGTCGAGGTCGAGGGCGTCCTGGATGCCCTGCAAGGCCGCCGAGCGAGCATTGAAGTCGCCGGCGCGCCGCAGCTTGTGCTGGGCGAGGGCTTCCTTGGCGTTGCGCTCGACCGTGTCGGCCAGGGCCTTCTTGTCGCCGCGCTGCGGGATGCGCAGACGCACGGGACCACCCCGCAGGCGCCCGAGCCAGCGGCTCATCTCGTCCGGATCCGGCGGCAGAGCGGGGACGAGCACCTCGCGCGGCACGGCGCTGGTCGCGTCGGTGTCGCCGCTGTCGAGCGCGGCCTCCTCACCGTAGAACTGGGTGAGGAACTGCTCGACGAGCAGGGAGAGCTCTTCGGCGTCGTCCGTTCCCTCGACAGCCTCGACGCCCTCGACGTCGCGGTCCTCGGGACGATCGAGCACGTCACCGGACTTCTCGACGACCCAGCCACGCTGACCGCGCACGCGCCCGCCACGCACGTGGAAGACCTGCACGGCCACCTCGAGGTCGTCGCCTGCGAAGGCCACGAGGTCGGCGTCGGTGCCGTCGCCGAGCACGACCGCCTGCTTCTCGAGGGCCTTGCGCAGCGCACCGAGGTCGTCGCGCAGGCGGGCGGCGGTCTCGAAGTCGAGTTCCTCCGCCGCGGCCTGCATCCGCTTCTCGACGTCGCGTACCAGTTTGTCGGTGCGTCCGGCGAGGAAGTCGCAGAAGTCCTCGACGATGCGACGGTGCTCCTCGGCGGACACGCGCCCGACGCAGGGCGCGGAGCACTTGTCGATGTAGCCGAGCAGGCACGGACGGCCGATCTGCGCGTGCCGCTTGAAGACCCCGGCCGAGCACGTGCGCGACGGGAACACCCGCAACAGCAGATCGAGGGTCTCGCGGATCGCCCAGGCGTGCGAGTAGGGGCCGAAATAGCGCACGCCCTTACGGCGCGGCCCGCGGTAGACGAACAGCCGGGGATATTCCTCGTTCAACGTGACCGCGAGCATCGGATAGGTCTTGTCGTCGCGGTAGCGGACGTTGAAGCGCGGGTCGAACTCCTTGATCCAGTTGTACTCGAGCTGGAGTGCCTCGACCTCGGTGCGCACCACCGTCCACTCGACCCGGCCCGCGGTGGTCACCATCTGACGGGTGCGCGGATGCAACGAGGCGATGTCGGCGAAGTACGAGTTCAGACGGGAGCGAAGGTTCTTCGCCTTGCCGACGTAGACGACCCGGCCGTGCGGATCGCGGAACTTGTAGACCCCCGGCTCCGTGGGAACGGAGCCGGGGGCGGGGCGATATGTCGAGGGGTCGGGCACAGGTCCAGGCTAGTCGTCGCCCCTGACGGCTCCCCCGTCGTCGTCGCGCCTGACGGCTCCGCCGGTGTAATAGGACTCGAGTTCGCGGAAACGCTCGAGTGCGTTCACGGCGAGTTCCCCGTCGCGCGCCTGGATGGCGACGACGGGCACGTACTCGTCGAACGGCAGTTCGAGGCGCGCCCAGGGCGCCCCGTGGTCGAAGAACAACCCACGCACGTCGGTCCACGGGATGTGTCGTTCGGCCACGACGTTGCGGACGGATACTCCCTCCGCCCCGGCACGCAACCGCGGCCGGGTGAACAAGAGGACGCCCCCGGTGAGCATGATGCCGATGGCGAGGATCGCGATCTGGTCGACGAACCGCAGGTTCACCCCGGTGTCGCCGCCCCCGCGGAGTACCAGCGCCGCGAAGATGTGCGCGGCAAGGACGACGACGGCCGCCACGACGACCCAGCGCCGCATCTTCTGCGGGCGTACTTCCAGATCCCGGCCGGTCTCTTCGCGGGTCAACGCGCCACCTTCCGCAGCCGCTGCAGCGTCACGGCGGTGTCGAGCGCGGCCGCACAGGCCTGTCCGCCCTTGTCCTCCGCGGAGCCGGGCAGACCGGCGCGGTCGCGGGCCTGCTGTTCGGTGTCGGTGGTGAGAACACCGTTGCCCACGGGGGTGCCCTCGTCGAGCGCGATCCGGGTCAGGCCGTAGGTCACGGCGTCGCACACGTACTCGAAGTGCGGTGTGCCGCCGCGGATCACCACGCCGAGCGCGACGACCGCGTCGTGGGTGCGCGCCAACTGCTGTGCGACGACGGGGAGCTCGATGGCTCCCGCAACGCGCTCGAGCGTGACGTCGGTGACGCCTGCCTGCTCGGCGACCCGTTGGGCGCCGGCGATGAGCGCGTCGGAGATCTCGGTGTGCCAGCGACCGGCGACGATCGCGAGGCTCAGGCCCGCGGCGTCGGCGAGCTGCAGGTCGGGCAGGCCCTCGCCGCTCATCAGGCGTCTCCCTCGTCGAACTCGTCGAGACCGATCAGGTCGTGGCCCATGCGATCGCGCTTGGTGCGCAGGTACGAGATGTTCTCGCGGTTCGCGCGCAGCGGCATCGGGACACGTTCGGTGATCTGCAGGCCGTAGCCGTCGAGACCGACACGCTTGGCCGGGTTGTTGGTCAGCAACCGCATCGACGAGATGCCGAGATCGACGAGGATCTGCGCACCGATGCCGTAATCGCGAGCGTCGGCGGGCAGGCCGAGCTGGAGGTTGGCGTCGACGGTGTCGGAGCCGGAGTCCTGCAGCTGGTAGGCCTGCAGCTTGTGCATCAGGCCGATGCCGCGCCCCTCGTGGCCGCGCATGTAGAGGACGACGCCACGGCCTTCCTCGGCGACCATCTCGAGGGCGGCGTCGAGCTGCGGACCGCAGTCGCAGCGCAGCGACCCGAAGACGTCGCCGGTGAGGCATTCGGAGTGCACGCGTACGAGCACGTCGGAGCCGTCGCCGTCCGGACCGGCGATGTCGCCGCGGACGAGCGCGACGTGTTCGACCTCGTCGTAGATGCTCTGGTAGCCGACGGCCGTGAAATCGCCGTACCGGGTGGGGATGCGGGCCTCCGCGACACGCACGACGTGCTTCTCGTGCTTACGGCGCCACGCGATGAGATCGGCGATCGAGATCAGGGCGAGCTCATGTTCGTCGGCGAAGACCCGCAGCTCGGCGGTGCGGGCCATCTCGCCTTCGTCCTTCTGCGAGACGATCTCGCAGATGACGCCGGCCGGTCGCAGGTCGGCCATGCGGGCGAGGTCGACGGCCGCCTCGGTGTGGCCGGGCCGGCGCAGGACGCCGCCCTCCTTGGCCCGCAGCGGCACCACGTGGCCGGGACGTGTGAAGTCCTGGGCGGTGGTGTTCGGGTCGGCGAGCAGTCGCATGGTGGCGGCGCGGTCGGACGCGGAGATGCCCGTGCCGATGCCTTCCTTCGCGTCGACGGTGACCGTGTAGGCGGTGCCGTGCTTGTCCTGGTTGACGCTGTACATGGGAGGAAGCCCGAGACGGTCGCAGTCCTCCCCGTCCAGGGGCACGCACAGGTACCCGGACGTGTAGCGGACCATGAACGCCACGAGTTCGGGCGTCGCCTTCTCTGCGGCGAAGATGAGGTCGCCCTCGTTTTCACGGTCCTCGTCGTCGACCACGACGACCGCCTTACCGGCGGCGATATCGGCGACCGCGCGCTCGATGGTGTCGAACCTCGTCACTTCCCTGGACTCCAACTCTCGTATCCGGACGACTCGTGCTCCGCGTCCATTGTCGATCTCCACACTACGACGCCTCAACGCGCGTTCTGCAGGCGCTCCACGTACTTGGCGATCACGTCGACCTCGAGATTGACCAGGGTGCCCGGTTCGGCGGTGCCGAGGGTGGTCAGCGACAGGGTGGTGGGGATGAGCGAGATCTCGAACCACTCGCCACCCGGTTCCCCACCGAGATCCGAGACCGTCAGCGAGACACCGTCGACGGTGATCGAGCCCTTTTCGACGACGTAGCGGGAGATCTCGGCCGGGAGGGAGATGCGCACGACCGTCCAGTTCTCCGAGGGCGTGCGGGAGACGACGGCGCCCGTGGCGTCGACGTGGCCCTGCACCAGGTGACCGCCGAGCCGGCTGTTCAGAGCCGCGGCACGTTCGAGGTTGACGGAGCTGCCGAGCGTGAGCTGCCCGAGCGACGAACGGTCGAGCGTCTCCTGCATCACATCGGCGGTGAAGGAGTCTCCGTCGAGGACGTCGACGACCGTCAGGCACACCCCGTTGACCGCGATCGAATCGCCGTGCTTGGCGTCGGAGGTGACCAACGGTCCGCGCACGGTGAAGCGCGCCGCGTCGGCGAGGCTCTCCTTCGCCACGATCTCACCGAGTTCCTCGACGATGCCCGTGAACATGTTCCGCTCCTTAGCTCCCGATCCGTGACCGGGTCCGATTCAGTTGTCCCGGTCCGGGACGAGGGTCAACAGAATGTCCGAGCCGACCGTCTCGACGCGTTCCCGGCGGAACCGTAGCGCGTCCGCGATCGTGCCCACGCCTGCGTCCTCGACGGCGGCCTCGCCGGCTCCGAGCACGACGGGCGCCAGGTACGCCTGGACGCGGTCGACGCACCCCGCCGCGAGGAACGCACCTGCGAGTCGGGGTCCGCCCTCGACCAGCACGTCGGGCCGGTCGTCGAGCGCGGCGAGTACCGCACCGAGGTCATGGGTGCGTAGCACCAGCGTCGGTGCAGAGTCGTCGAGAACCCGTGCGGAGGTTGGGATCTCACGCATACCGACGACCACCCGCAGGGGCTGGTGGGGTGCGAGTTCCCCGTCGGGCAGGCGGGCGGTGAGCCAGGGATCGTCGGCGAGCACGGTGCCGGTGCCGACGATGATGGCGTCGAGCCGACTGCGCTGGTCGTGCACTCGTGCCCGCGATTCGGGGCCGGAGATCCACTTGCTCGTGCCATCGGCGGCCGCGCTGCGGCCGTCCATCGACGCGGCGTACTTCCACGTCACGTGCGGCCGGCCGGTACGTTGCCGATGCAGCCATGCCCGCAGCGGTCCGCGGGTGACGGCTTCGGCACCGAGACCGGGATGCACGGTGACGCCCGCGGCGCGGAGGGTGTCGGCTCCCCCGCCGGCGACGGGATTCGGGTCGGCGACCGAGTAGTAGACAGTGGCGATCCCCGCATCGACGAGAGCCTGTGCGCACGGTCCGGTGCGGCCGGTGTGATTGCACGGCTCGAGAGTGACCACCGCGGTACCGCCCCGGGCACGCTCCCCCGCTGCCACGAGTGCTCGCACCTCGGCGTGCGGGCCGCCGGGCGGTGCGGTGGCACCGATACCCGCCACCGCGCCGTCCGCGTCGAGGATCACCGCACCGACCGGCGGGTTGGGGCTGGTCGTGCCCCGCACGGCCTCGGAGGCGTCGAGCGCGAACTGGAGGGCTTCGGCGATCTCGGGCGCGGTCACGGCGCGAGCGTCAGGTGCGGGGACGAAGCCCCGGCCTGCGCCCGCAACTTGCGGACCGCCTCGCCGGGATCGGCGGCACCGTAGACCGCAGACCCGGCGACGAAGCAGTCCACACCCGCTTCGGCGGCGGCTTCGATGGTGTCGGCGTTGATGCCTCCGTCGATCTCCACGAGCAGGCGGAGCTCGCCCGAATCGACGAGACGACGGACCTGACGGGCCTTGTCGAGGACGTCGGGAATGAAGGATTGACCACCGAAGCCCGGTTCGACGCTCATCACGAGCAGCGTGTCGAATTCCTTCAGGATCTCGAGATAGGGCCCGATGGGGGTACCGGGCTTGACCGACAACCCGGCCTTGCCGCCGGCTGCGCGGATGTCGCGGGCCACTGCGACCGGATCGTCGGTGGCCTCGGCGTGGAAGGTGACGTTGTGCGCACCCGCTTCGGCGTAGGGCGGCGCCCACCGGCCGGGATTCTCGATCATCAGGTGACAGTCGAGCGGGATGTCGGTCGCCTTCAGCAGCGACTCGACGACCGGGAGACCGAGCGTGAGGTTCGGAACGAAATGAGCGTCCATGACGTCGACGTGGAGCCAGTCGGCACCGGCGACGGCCTGCGCCTCGTCGGCGAGACGAGCGAAATCCGCGGACAGGATGGACGGAGCGATCATCGGGTGGGCCACAACCGACGAGTCTAGTCGGCGCTCTCCACCGGGTCGGACCTGCATCGGACCACACAGCCCGTAGCCGCACACCCCGGGAATGCCCGCACCCGGGATCCGCGCGCGTCCACCGTGAACGGCGGTGCTCGGACCGCGCGAGGTCAGACCGCGCGAGCGAGGGCGTCGAAGCGGTCGATGTCCTCGCGGCGGCAGACCTGACTACCCGCGGTGAGGAGAGCGGCCGTACCGCAGGCGATCCCGAGTGCCAGTGCGTCGCGCAGCGACCGTGCTTGCAGCAGCCCCACGACGAGACCTGCGACCATGCTGTCACCGGCTCCGACGGCACTGCGCACTTTGGCCGCCAGAGCCGGTACCCGCACGGCCTCGTCGGCGGTCACCATGATCGCGCCGTCCGCGCCGAGCGAGACGACGACGATCTCCGTGACACCGGCGGTGACGAGCGCCCGTGCGGCCGCGATCTGCTCGTCGCCGGTGTCCAGCTCCCGCCCGGTCCACTCGCACAGCTCGTCCAGGCTCGGTTTGACGAGGAAGACCCCCGAATCGATGCTGGTCAGCGCATCACCCGACGAGTCGAGGACGAAGCGGGCGCCGGCTTCCCGGGCAGCCGCGGCGATGCGGCGCACGAAGGTTCCGGGGACTCCGGGCGGGAAGCTGCCACTCGCCACCACGTACTTCGCACCTTCGGCGACCTTCTCGAGCGTCGCCAGACAACGCTCCTGCTCCTCACTCGTCAGCTCGGGGCCGGGCGTGACGAAGCGATATTCCTGACCGCTCCTGCGGTCGATCGCCGTGAAGCACTCGCGGGTGGACCCCGCGATGGGGACGATGTGCTCCTCGACGCCGTCGTCGTCGAGCAGACCGCTCATCTGCTCGCCCCGCGCACCGCCGGCCGGATAGACGGCGGCGGCCGAGGCACCGAGCACGCGCGCGACCTTCGCGACGTTCACTCCGCCTCCACCGGCGTCGTAGAACGGCTCGTCACAGCGGAGCTTGCGGGTGGGCACCACCGCGTCCGTGAAGGTCGTGACGTCGAGCGCCGGGTTCATGGTCAAGGTGACGATCTCGGGCATGACCGAACCCTATTCGGACCGGCGGGCCGGCGCGCGGGGCTTCCGCCCGACCGGTCCGGGAGTGCGACTCCCCTCGGTCAGTGCTCGGGTCTACGCAGCGCCGCCATGAACATGGCGTCGGTGCCGTGCCGGTGCGGCCACAGCTGGACTCCCGGCCCCTCCCCGATCCCCGGCACGCCGGGGACGAGTTCGCGTGTGTCGAGTTGCTCGACGCCGTGGCGGCGCACCGCGTCGGACACGACGGCGACCGTCTCGGACACGTGCGGTGAGCACGTGGAGTAGAGCACCACGCCGCCGGGACGCAACAGCCCGATCGCCGACGCGAGCAGTTCCTTCTGCAGCCGCACGAGTTCGGCGACGTCGCCCGGTTGCCTCCGCCATCGCGCCTCGGGACGCCGCCGCAGAGCACCGAGACCCGTGCAGGGAGCGTCGACGAGGATGCGGTCGTATCCCGGTTCGAGGCCCGGGTCGCGGCCGTCGGCGACATGCACGGTTACCGGCAGGTCGCGGGCGGTCTTGCGGACCAGTTCGGCACGGTGCTCGACCGGTTCGACGGCGTCGACGGCGAATCCGTCGATCGCCGCGATGGCGCCGAGCAGCGCCGCTTTTCCGCCCGGTCCCGCGCACAGGTCGAGCCAGCGGCCCCGATCCTCTCCCTCGAGAGGCGCGAGGGTGAGGGCGCGGGCGACGAGCTGGCTTCCCTCGTCCTGGACGGCGGCCATTCCTTCCCTGACCGGTTCGAGTCGGCCGGGATCGCCGTGGTCGAGATGCACCGCGTACGGCGACCACGGACCGATCTCACCGCCGGTGACGAGTGCGAGTTCTTCGGCGGTGATGACACCGGGCCGGGCGACCAGATGGACGATCGGGCGCGCGTCGTCGGCGGCGAGGACGTCGGCGAGCTCGGAGGCGTCCGCGCCGAGCGCGTGGGCGAACGCCTGCGCGATCCACAGGGGGTGGGCGTACCGGAACGCCAAGTGCCCCACCGGGTCCCGTTCCCGGTCGGGGGCGAGCAGTGCGACCCACTCGTCCTCGGACCGCTCCCCCACACGACGCAACACGGCGTTGACGAATCCGGCTCGGCCGGAACCGAATTCCGCTCGCACCAGGTCGACGCTCGTGGCGACGGCGGCATGCGGCGCGACGCGTGTGCGCAGCAGCTGGTAGGCGCCCAGCCGCAACACGTCGAGCAGCGCGCCGTCGATCTCGTCGACGGGACGGTTGGCGGCGTCGGCGATCACCGCGTCCAGCAGACCCCGTGCGCGGGCCGCGCCGTAGGTGAGTTCGGTGGCCAGGGCGGCGTCGCGCGCATCGAGGTGCCGCTCGCGCAGCAACGACGGCAGAACGAGATTCGCGTACGCGTCGCGTTCGCGCACCGCGCGCAGCACGTCCCGCGCGGCGACGCGGGCGGGGTCGGAGTGCGGCTTCGGCGGGCGGCGGGTGTGCTCGGACGCCGGGGTGCGACCCGGCTTCCCTCCGCTGTTGCGCCCACCGCGCCCGGCGGGAGTGCGTCCCCCCGGATCGCGCTTGCCCCGCGGGGGCCTACCGGACTCGCTCATCGCGCACGCACCTTCGGGTCGAGACGGGCGCCGCGCGCCCAGTCCGTGGCTGCCATCGCCTTCTTTCCGGGCGGCTGCACCGTCCCGAGTCGCACCGCCGCGGTAGCGGTACCGACGAGCACACCGTCCTTGCGGATCTCGAGCTCACCGGGTTCGAGGGACTCGTCGGTCACCGTCACAGGTCCGATCTTCACTCGCAGGTCGCCGATCATCGTCCACGCGCCCGGAGCCGGGGTGACCGCGCGGATCCCACGGTCGACGACGTGCGCGGGCAGGGTCCACTGCACCTGGGCCGCCTCGACGGTGACCTTCGGAGCGTGCGAGATACCGTCGGCCGGCTGGGGAGCGGGCGTGAGGATGCCGTCCTCGAGTCCGTCGAGGGTGGACTCGAGCAGCGTGGCTCCCGCTTCCGCGAGTCGGCCGAGCAGGTCTCCGGCGGTGTCGGTGGGACGGACCGTCTCCGTGACGACGCCGTAGACCGGCCCGGTGTCGAGTCCGGCTTCGAGCCGGAAGGTGCTTGCACCGGTGATCTCGTCACCGGCGGCGATCGCCGCCTGCACCGGTGCTGCGCCACGCCAGGCGGGCAGCAACGAGAAGTGCAGGTTCACCCATCCGTGAGCAGGGATGTCCAGGACCTGCTGCGGGATCAGGGCGCCGTAGGCGACCACGGGGCAGCAGTCGGGTGCGAGCTCGGTCAGTCGAGCGACGAACTCGGGGTCGTGCGGCGTGCGCGGAGTGAGCACCTCGATGCCGTGCTCGTCGGCGAGCTGCCCCACGGCCGATCGCACGACCTTCCGGCCGCGACCGGCGGTCGTGTCGGGGCGGGTGACCACCGCGACGACGTCGTGGCGCGACGACTCGATGAGGCGGAGCAACGACGGGACGGCGGGTTCCGGTGTTCCCGCGAAGACCACGCGCATGTCAGAGCACCACCGGGGAGGACGTGGGGTGCGCTGCGTGTGGACTGTGCGGGGATGTCACGGGTGCTGCTCCAGTTCTCGACGGCGATGACCTCCCACAGTCTAGGGAGTCGGTGCCGTGCGACCCGCATCACCGCGCCGTGCGGGCTCTCGTCACGGTCAGGTGTTGGACTGGAGGATCAGTTCGGGGATGCCGGTACCGAGCGCGACGGGGTTGCATTCACCGAGCGCGTACCGATCGGGATCGAGCACGTGCCGGGCGAGCTGCAGCGAGAACGAGTCGTAGACCATGTTGAAGTGACCGGTCAGATCCTGCGGGCACAGCTCCTGGATGACGTAGTTGGTCGCGCCTTCCCCGCGCAGTGCGACGTTGCCGGCGGGCTGGATGACCTCGTCGACCTCGGTTCCGATGGTCGTGTACCGCACGCCGGCAACGGTGTCGGTGGGCGTGTTGAGTTCGGTGAGCAGTTCCGATCCCTCGAGTTGCTGCACGAGCGCGACGGAGAATTCGCCCTCGACGATGTCTGTCGCTCCGGGCAGCGTGGCGACGGCCGCACCGATTCCGTAGAAGGTGCCCCCGTAGGTGGGTGACGCCATTCCGACCCATCGGTCGACGACCTCGGCGCCACCGAGTTCGTTGATGTAGTACCGGGCGACGGTGGCTCCCTGCGAATAACCGACGACGTCCACCTCCTCCGCACCGGTGGCGCCCTGTACCTCGGTGACGAAGTCGCCGAACTGTGCTGCGGAGACCCGGATGTCACCCGTGCCGTAGTCGTCGGCGCCGTCGGCGAGACCGTAGTTCAGTGCAAACACGCACCAGCCCGATGCGGCGAGCAGCGGTGAGAGCGCAGCGAAGTCGGAGTACGCGTCGGAATCGGTGCCGTGCGCGAGCACCACCGGGCGGGGATGCTCCTCGGACGGCACACACGAGAAGTCGTTACTGCCCGCCGGCGCGACGTCGGGATTGTTCTCGGCATACTCGGCTGCTTCGGCGTGGCCGGTGGCCACCGGTCCCGCCGGGACCGGCACGCTGCTGCCGGAACCCTCACCGAGACCGAGTATCGGCCCGTCCCCGGGCGAGATCGGCTGCGCCGCCGCCGTACCGACAGTGAGCATCGCGGCGACGCATACGCCGACGACACCGCCGACATTCCGCCCGGTTCTCATTCGTCCGTCCTCTCCCTCTGCGCGCCTTCCCGGCACTTACGAAAGAGATCGGTCACAATCACCAGCTTCGCTACTGTGACGAATGGTATCTCCCGCACGGTGTGTCGCTGTCGTTTCTGCGTACTCGGCCCTGCGCCGCGACCTCCTTCGTATCGAGGTGGTATCCGCTCGTGCTGCGATGCAACTCCGATGCCGGCCCACTCGCGGACAGGATGAACACCGACCACCACACGATCGAACCGGCGATCTCGGCCGTCGAGGCCGCCGCCCTCGATCTCCGCTCCGACCGTCCGGGTTCCGGAGAGGCGCTCGGGGCCGCTCTGTCCCGGCTGTCCGAGGTTCTGCTCCCCCACCTCGAACTCGAGGAACGGGAGATGATGCCGCTGGTCTCGGACAGCATCACCGATGCGCAGTGGCGGGCGTGGGACGACGAGTTCGCAGCGCTGTGGAAGGGTTCCGAAGCCGCATCCATTCCTTCGCAACCGATTCCGAAAGCGGCGTGAGGCGCGAGGCGAGGAGCCGGAGAGATCCTCCCGTGGCCGGATCAGCCGATACGCGGCGGATCCACCTGGACCCGCAGTGGCCCGTCCGCGCGACGTGCCGTGCGGGTGGCCTGCGCGTCGCGCAGGGACCGACCGAGTGCGCGACCGCGCTCCCGTGCGACCCGCACGATCATCCGGTGCACGTCCTCCGGTTCGGGCCCGTCGGATCCGAACGGCAGTCGCTGGCCCGGCGGTAGCGGTACGGGTCCGAGTACTTCGGCTCCCTCGGGCAGGTGTGTGGCCCCGAGCAGTTCGGCGACCGCCGCCGACGACCCGTCGATCGCGGCCATGTGGACCGCGGGAGGGAACCCGACCTCGGCTCGTTCGGAGACCTCGGATCGGGCATGCCCCACGGGATCCCAGCGCACGAGTGCCTGCACGGTGGGGATCCCGGAATCCGCGACGACCACGACCTGTCCCCCCTCCGCGACCGAGCGCACGAGGGCCGACGCCGTGAGCCAGCGCCGCAGCGTCTCCTCGGCGGCACGCAGATCGGCTCTACCGAGCAACGCCCACCCGTCGAGGAGCAGCGCCGCCCCGTAACCGCCCTCGGCGACCGGTTCGGCTCCCACGGTGGCGACGACGAGCGCCGCCGAACCGGGCACCGCGTGTTTGACCTCGTTTCCGCCGGAGGTCACGACGGGCACACCGGGAAAGGCGCGTCCCAGTTCCTCTGCGGTGCGAGCCGCCCCGACGACCACAGCCCGCAACGAACGTGCACCGCACGCGTGGCACCGGTGCCGCGCGTCGGCGACACCGCACCACCGGCACGCCGGGATCGCGGCTCCGTCGGGCCCGGCCGCGGTGGGCAGCGCGAGCGGACCGTTGCAGTGCCGGCACCGAGCGGGTGCCCGGCACTTGCCGCACGCCAACGCGGGCACGTAACCGCGCCGTGGTACCTGCACGAGGACCGGGCGCTCCGACGCGAGAGCGGACCGCGCGGCGGCGAACGCGATGGCCGGCAGCCTCGCGGCACGCGCGGCCGGGTCCCGCGCGAGTGCCTGGTCGCTGTCGGCGAGGGCTGTGACCTTGGGAGCGCACGCCCTCACGACGTCACGGGGCGCCACGAGGTCGTGCGCCCATCCGGCGTCGACGAGTGCCTGGGTCTCCGCGGTGCGCGCGTGCCCGGCGATCACGATCGCGGCACCGACCGCGTGGGCGCGCAGGGCGGCCACTTCGCGGGCGTGCGGATACGGCGACCGCGGCTCACAGTGCAGGTCGTCGCCGTCGTCCCACACCACGAGAAGCCCGAGATCGGGTGTCGGCGCGAACACCGCGGCACGGGTCCCGACGACGATCCGCGCGGAGCCTCTCAATGCCGCGAGCCAACGTCGATAGCGTTCGGCCGGCCCGAGACCGGCGGCGAGGCCGACGACGTGGTCGGCCCCGGCGACGTCGGCGCACGCCGACACGAGGCGGTCGAGGTCGCGCTGGTCGGGGACGACGAGCACGGCCGCCTTTCCCGAGGCCAGGGTCAGCGCGGCGAGTTCGGCGAGCCGACGGGGCCAGTCCTCACCGGGCAGCGCCTGCCACGCCGCGCGCGGGGCACGGCCGCCACCGAGCGCTTCGAGGAAGTTCTCGCCGTGCCGGTACCGGCCCCATGCCCCGTGATCGATTTCCGGAACCGACGGGGAGTGCGGTGTGCGGGGATCCTCGGCCTCGACGCGTGCGTGTCGCGGCGGCACTGCGAGACGCAGCACATCGGCCCGGGTCCCCGCATAGCGGGTCGCAACTTCCTCCGCCAGAGCGGCGATCTCGGGCGTGAGGACCTGCTCGGACGAGACCACCCGGTCGAGGCGGCCCAGCTTGCCGGTGTGATCGCTCGACGCGGCGCGCGCGAGCAGGAAACCGTCGACGAGGCGTCCGGCGAAGCGGACGCGGACGCGGACGCCCGGGCGGGCGTCCGCGTCCAGGTCGCGCGGGATCAGGTAGTCGAACTCCCGGTCGAGGTGCGGAACCGGCAGCAGCGGGAGAACCCGCGCGACCGGATCGACCTCGGCGGCGTCGAAATCGGCAGCCACCCGGGCCCGATCGGAATCTACAGACCGGCGGCCGCGCGCAGCTTGTCGGCGCGGTCGGTGTTCTCCCACGGCAGGTCGATGTCGGTACGGCCGAAGTGACCGTACGCAGCGGTCTGCGCGTAGATCGGGCGCAGCAGGTCGAGGTCGCGGATGATCGCGCCCGGACGCAGGTCGAAGACCTCGCCGATCGCCTGCTGGATGCGGGCCGGGTCGGTCTTCTCGGTACCGAAGGTCTCGACGAACAGACCGACCGGAGCGGCCTTGCCGATCGCATAGGCGACCTGCACCTCGATGCGCTCGGCGAGGCCGGCGGCGACGGCGGTCTTGGCGACCCAGCGCATCGCGTAGGCGGCCGAACGGTCGACCTTCGACGGATCCTTGCCGGAGAACGCGCCGCCACCGTGACGCGCCATACCACCGTAGGTGTCGACGATGATCTTGCGTCCGGTCAGGCCGGCATCACCCATGGGACCGCCGAGGACGAACGATCCGGACGGGTTGACCAGCAGACGCACGTCGGCGGTGTCGAGATCGGCCAGATTGGGGTCGGCGAGCACCGCGTCGACGACGTGGGTGCGCAGATCCGGCGTGAGCAGGTTGTTCAGGTCGATGTCGGCGGCGTGCTGCGTCGAGATGACGATCGTGTCGAGGCGGACGGGCTTGTCGCCGTCGTACTCGATGGTGACCTGGGTCTTGCCGTCGGGGCGCAGGTACGGCAGGACCGCGGACTTACGGACCTCCGTGAGGCGCCGGGACAGGCGGTGGGCGAGGGAGATCGGCAGCGGCATCAGCTCGGGCGTATCGGAGCACGCGTATCCGAACATCAGTCCCTGGTCGCCGGCGCCCTGCAGCGCGACCTCGTCGTCGGTGAGCACACCGCTGCGCGCTTCGAGGGCGACGTCGACGCCACCGGCGATCTCCGGGGACTGGGCGCCGATGGCGATGTTGACGCCGCAGGAGTTGCCGTCGAAGCCCTTCGACGACGAGTCGTAGCCGATCTCGAGCACGCAATCGCGCACGATCTTGGGGATGTCGGCGTATGCGGAGGTGGTGACCTCACCCACCACGTGCACCTGCCCCGTGGTCACGAGAGTCTCCACCGCTACCCGGGCACGAGGATCCTCGGTGAGGAGCGCGTCGAGAACCGAGTCGCTGATCGCGTCACAGATCTTGTCCGGATGTCCTTCCGTCACGGACTCACTGGTGAAAAGACGACCGCCGGTCTTGGCCACGAAACTCCCTCTCGACTATGCGCCAGGCGCTGGACGGACAAACCGTGTGGAGCGTGCGCTCCTCGAACGGGCCGCAACGACCCGATCGCAGTGCCGACGCTACTGCTCCGCAGGCGTCGACGCGAGTATTGAAATCACCCGATTCTGCTGCGTTCCGCCAGCAGAGGTCCGAGCGCGTCGAGTACGCGGCTGGCCATGAGGGCCTTCGATCCGTGAGCGAGGGCGGTTTCCGAACCGTCCGCGGACAGCAACCAGCCGTTGTTGTCGTCGACCTCGAACGCCTTGCCTTCTCCGACGGCGTTGACGACGAGAAGATCGCATCCCTTGCGGGCGAGCTTCTCCCGGGCGTAGGTGAGCACGTCACCGTGCTCGTCGCCGGTCTCCGCCGCGAACCCGACGATGACCGTCTCCGCGGAGAGGCCCCCTTCGGTGCGTGCCCGGACGAGCCCGGCGAGGATGTCGTCGTTCTTCGTCAGCGCGATGGAGTCGGGTTCGCCCTTCCCCTTCTTGATCTTGCTGATCGCGAAGGTGGACGGCCGGAAATCGGCCACGGCCGCGGACATGATCACAGCGTCGGCGCCGGAGGCGTGCTTGGCGACGGCGTCCTGCATCTGCGCGGCCGTCTGCACCCGGACGACGTCGACCGCGGCCGGGTCGTCGAGACCTGCGACACTGCCGGCGACGAGGGTCACGTCGGCGCCGCGTTGCGCGGCGAGACGTGCGAGTGCGTAGCCCTGCTTGCCGGACGACCGGTTGCCGAGGAAGCGCACCGGATCGAGGGGCTCGCGGGTGCCACCGGCGGACACGACGACGCGGCGTCCTGCCAGGTCGCGAGGCAGCGCGTCGGCGCGTTCGAGCAGCAACGCGGCCAAAGTGAAGATCTCGTCGGGTTCGGGCATCCGCCCGGCTCCGGTGTCCTTGCCGGTGAGCCGGCCGGACGCGGGTTCCACGACCACCGCCCCGCGGCGGCGCAGGGTCGCGACGTTGTCGACGGTGGCGGGATGCTCCCACATCTCGGTGTGCATCGCGGGCACGAACATCACCGGGCACCGCGCGGTGAGCAAGGTCGCCGTGAGCAGGTCGTCGGCGCGACCTGCGACCGCCCGGGCCATCAGGTCGGCGGTCGCCGGCGCGATGACGACGAGGTCGGCCTCCTGACCGAGCCGCACGTGCGGAACCTGCGGCACGTCGGCGAATACACCGGTCTCGACGGGGTTGCCGGACAACGCCTCGAAGGTGGCGCGGCCGACGAATTCGAGGGCGGACTCCGTCGGGACGACCCGCACGTGGTGGCCGCTCTCGGTGAACGCGCGGATCAGTGCGCAGGACTTGTAGGCGGCGATGCCGCCGGCGACACCGACGACGATGCGGCGGCGCTGCACGGATCCGGCCTCGCCGCTCGAAGCGGGGTTGTTCACTCGCCTTCGGTGTGCTCGAGCAGATCCGAGTGGATCTCGCGCATGGCGATCGACAGCGGCTTCTCCTGCAGGCCCGGCTCCACGAGGGGGCCGACGTACTCGAGGATGCCGTCGCCGAGCTGGTTGTAGTAATCGTTGATCTGGCGTGCCCGCTTGGCGGCGTAGATCACCAGCGCGTACTTCGAGGAGGCGCGCTCGAGCAGCTCGTCGATAGGCGGGTTGGTGATACCCGAGGGGGTGTCGTAGACCGGGAGGGCGTTGCCCTCAAGGTCGGTCGCGGCTGCCTGGATGCTGCTCACTCGGTGTTCTCCTGAGATGTCGCGGAATAAGGGGGCACCGAAACCGGCGGCCGGACGCGCACGAGGCGCGGACGGTCAGTCGGCTCCGGGTCCGACCAACAAGGATACCAATTCATCGCAGGCCCGGTCGACGTCGTCGTTGACGATCACGACATCGAACTCGTCCTGCGCGGCCAGTTCGCTGCGGGCGGTATCGAGCCTGCGAGCGACGACCTCGTCGGTTTCGGTGCCTCGGCCGGTGAGGCGCTCGACGAGCACCTCCCAACTGGGCGGGGCGAGAAAGGCCAGTACTGCGTCCGGCATCGCGGCGCGGACGGCCCGTGCTCCCGCGAGGTCGACCTCCACGAGCACCGGATGTCCCTCGGCGAGTGCGTCGCGCACCGGCTCGGCCGGCGTGCCCGAACGCTGCAGACCGCCGTGGATGTCGGCCCATTCGAGCAGTTCACCGGCGTCGATCATCCGGTCGAACTCGGCGCGGCCGACGAAGTGGTAATCCACCCCGTCCACCTCGCCCGGTCGCGGGTCCCGGGTGGTGGCCGAGACACTGAAGTGCAGATCCGGGATCCGGCTCCGCAGCAGGCGTACGACGGTCGACTTACCCACCGCGGAGGGCCCGGCCAGTACCACCAGCCGGCCCCTCCGCGTTGCGGGCACGCTGTCCGTCACGGTTCGTGCGTCAGCTACCACGTGCTCAGGCGTCGAAATCGAACCTGGCGAGCAGGGCTTTGCGCTGACGGTCGCCGAGGCCGCGCAGACGGCGGGTCGGGGCGATCTCCAGCTCGGTCATGATCTCCTGCGCCTTGACCTTGCCGACCTTCGGCAGGGCCTCGAGCAGAGCCGACACCTTCATCTTGCCGAGGATCTCGTCGTTCTCGGCGTCCTTGAGCACCTGCTTGAGGTCGGTGCCGCCGCGCTTGAGGCGCTCCTTGAGCTCAGCCCGGGCACGACGGGCAGCAGCCGCCTTCTCCAGAGCAGCGGCGCGCTGCTCATCGGTCAGCTGGGGAAGGGCCACGGTTCCTCCGTCTCATCGTTGGCTTTCGAGTCTTCACCGCTGCAACCAGCGGCGATAGCGACCGTACTCACGACCACCGACGAATGCGAACCCACCCCCCGGCGTTCCGCTCGAAAATCCGTGCGGTAGTGCACGCCGATTCCGCAGCGGATTCCGCGCCCTCCGGTGCGCGTCCGCGCATCGCCGCGACCTGCCCAAATGAGGGAAAACTGCAGGTGAGTGGGTATCCGGGGCGCCGGAGAGGTCCGCAGCGCGCCGAGCGGCTCACGGGATCGGCGACCGGACGTTCGGGCACTTCGGCGGCCCGAGAAATTTTTCTTCCCATTCCGCGTGTCGCGCCGCTCCGAGCGCAGGTCAGAGTGCATACCAGCGGTATGTACGACTCGTGCCCGGACCGCGCGTGGCGATCCGGGCACGAGAGTCGAACGTCTCAGTCCGTCAGGAAGGCGAAGCCGTCCAACGTGCGGGCGACGGCGGCCCGCAGCCCCGCGACGGACGGACCTGCCCGCAGCACGTCCCGTGAGACGTTGGGCACGACGGCCCGCAGGTGGTCGCCCACGAGTCGGCGCACGTCGTCGGCGGTGCCGCCCTGGGCGCCCACTCCGGGCATCAGGATGGGCCCGTGGAGGGCGGACAGGTCGGGCGCCTCGGTGAGGGTCGCTCCGACCACCACACCCACGGATCCGAGCTCTGCCGCTCCGCCGCTCGCGTCGGCGCAGTTGCGGGCGGCGCACTCGTCCACCACGACCTGCGCCACGGTGCGCCCGTCGGCGACCCGGGCCCGCTGGACCTGAGCACCTTCGGGATTGGAGGTGGCCGCGAGCACGAATACCCCGCGGCCCGTCCCGGCCGCCAGATCCAGCGCAGGGGCGAGCGAACCGAAGCCCAGATACGGGGAGACGGTCACGGCGTCCGAACGCAGCGGCGAGTCGTCCGACAGCCAGGTCCGGGCGTAGGCGTCCATCGTGGAACCGATGTCGCCGCGCTTGGCATCGGCGAGCACGAGCACGCCCGTCTCCCCCAGCCCGGCGATGGTGCGTTCGAGCACCGCGAGGCCGGCGGAGCCGTATGCCTCGAAGAACGCCACCTGGGGCTTGACGACCGCGACGGTATCGCCGAACGCCTCGACGCACAGTTCGCTGAACCGGGACAGACCGTCCACGTCGTCGCCGAGACCCCATGCGGCGAGGAGCCCCGGGTGCGGATCGATGCCCACACACAGCGGCCCGCGGCGCCCGAGGGCGTCCGCGAGTCGCTGCCCGAAGGGCGTCACGCCCGTTCGGCGGGTGCGCCGCGCAGTCGCGCGTGCATCCGCTGGATCGAGCTCACGCCGATCTCACCGCGCAGTGCCGCCTCGATGCCCTGCACCGCGGCGGAGGCACCCTGCACCGTGGTGACGCACGGGATGTTCGCGGCGACCGCCGCGCTGCGGATCTCGTAGCCGTCCACGCGCGGACCGGCATTGCCCCAGGGGGTGTTGATGACCATGTCGACGTCGCCGGCGCGGATGCGATTGACGATGTCGAGCGCGCCCTCGGGCTTGTCCTCGCCCGAGACCTTGTAGACCTGCTCGCAGGGAACACCGTTGCGGCGCAGCACTTCTGCCGTGCCGACGGTGGCCATGATGTGGAAGCCCAGATCGGCAAGGTGCTTGACCGGGAAGATCATCGACCGCTTGTCCTTGTTCGCGAGCGAGACGAAGACCGTGCCCGAGGTGGGCAGGGAGCCGTAGGCCGCGGTCTGGCTCTTCGCGAACGCGGTACCGAAGTCGTCGTCGAGGCCCATGACCTCACCGGTGGACTTCATCTCCGGGCTGAGCAGGGTGTCGATGCCCGTGCCGTCGGCACGCCGGAACCGGTTGAACGGCAGCACCGCTTCCTTCACCGCGACCGGCGCGTCGAGCGGGACGTCGCTGCCGTCGCCCTCCGCCGGGAGGATGCCCGCGGCGCGCAGATCCGCGATGGACTCGCCGAGCATCACCCGAGCACAGGCCTTGGCGAGCTGCACCGCCGTGGCCTTGGAGACGAACGGCACCGTGCGCGAGGCGCGGGGGTTCGCCTCGAGGACGTACAGGATGTCGTCCTTGAGCGCGTACTGGACGTTGAGCAGGCCCTTGACGCCGATGCCCTTCGCGAGCGCCGCCGTCGAACGACGCACGTTCTCCATGTCGGCACGGCCGAGCGTGATCGGCGGCAGCGCGCAGGCCGAGTCGCCGGAGTGGATCCCGGCCTCCTCGATGTGCTCCATGATCCCGCCGATGTACACGTCGGTGCCGTCGCACAACGCGTCGACGTCGATCTCGACCGCATCGTCGAGGAAACGGTCGACGAGCACCGGGCGGTCGTCGGAGATCTCGGTCGCATTGGAGATGTACGTCTCGAGCGCCTTCTCGTCGTACACGATCTCCATACCGCGACCGCCGAGGACGTAGGACGGGCGCACCAGCACCGGGTAGCCGATGCCCGCGGCGATCTCGCGCGCACCCTCGAAGGTGGTGGCGGTGCCGTACTTCGCGGCCGGCAGCTCGGCCTCGTCGAGCACGCGACCGAACTCGCCGCGATCCTCCGCGAGGTCGATCGCCTCGGGCGAGGTACCGACGATCGGCACGCCTGCGGCCTTCAGGCGGCGCGCCAGGCCGAGCGGGGTCTGACCGCCGAGCTGGACGATGACGCCGGCGACCGTGCCGGACTCGCACTCGGCGCGGTAGACCTCGAGGACGTCCTCGAAGGTCAGCGGCTCGAAGTACAGGCGATCGGCGGTGTCGTAGTCGGTCGAGACCGTCTCGGGGTTGCAGTTGACCATCACGGTCTCGTAACCGGCCTCCGACAGCGTCAGCGCGGCGTGGACGCACGAGTAGTCGAACTCGATGCCCTGTCCGATGCGGTTCGGGCCGGAACCGAGGATGAGCACCTTGGGCTTGTCGCGCTGCTCGACGACCTCGGTCTCGGCCGCGGGGTCGAGCTCGTAGGTCGAGTAGTGGTACGGCGTCTTCGCCTCGAACTCGGCCGCGCAGGTGTCCACGGTCTTGTAGACCGGGTGGACGCCCAGCTCCTGACGGAGGGCACGGACATCGTCCTCGGAGGCGAACTGCGCCGGGCGCAGCGCCGCGATCTGCCGGTCGGAGAAACCGTGGTGCTTCGCGTAGCGCAGCTCGGTGGCACCGAACTGCTCGGCCGTGCGGACGTCCTCGCCCAGCTCGACGATGTACGCGAACTGCTCGAGGAACCACGGGTCGATCTTCGTGGCGTCGAAGAGCTGCTCGACGGTCGCGCCGAGCTCGAGCGCCCGGGCGATCCGGTAGAACCGGCCGTCCGTGGGAGTGCGGATCTCTTCGAGGATCTCCTCGAGCGTGCCCTCGACCTCGGGGCCGGTCCAGAAACCGGCGGACTTGGTCTCGAGCGAGCGCAGCACCTTGCCGAAGGCCTCGGTGAAGTTGCGGCCGATCGACATGGCCTCACCGACCGACTTCATGGTGGTGGTGAGAGTGCCGTCGGCACCGGGGAACTTCTCGAACGCGAACCGCGGGGCCTTGACCACGACGTAGTCGAGGCTCGGTTCGAAGCAGGCCGGCGTTTCCTTGGTGATGTCGTTGACGATCTCGTCGAGGGTGTAGCCGATGGCGAGCTTGGCGGCCATCTTCGCGATCGGGTAGCCGGTGGCCTTCGACGCGAGCGCCGACGACCGCGACACGCGCGGGTTCATCTCGATGACGACGAGCCGGCCGTCGCGCGGATCCATCGCGAACTGGATGTTGCAGCCGCCGGTGTCGACACCGACCTCGCGCAGGATGGCGATCGAGAGGTCGCGCATCTGCTGGTACTCGCGGTCGGTGAGCGTCATCGCGGGGGCGACGGTCACCGAGTCGCCGGTGTGCACACCGACCGGGTCGACGTTCTCGATCGAGCAGACGATGACGACGTTGTCGGCACCGTCGCGCATGAGTTCGAGCTCGTATTCCTTCCAGCCGAGGATGGATTCCTCGATGAGCACGTTCGCGGTGGGCGAGGCCGCGAGGCCACCGCCGGCGATGCGCTCGAGGTCGGCGTCGTCGTAGGCCATGCCGGAGCCGAGGCCGCCCATGGTGAAGGACGGCCGCACCACGACGGGGAAGCCGAGTTCGGCGACGGTCGCACGGACCTCGTCCATCGTGTAGCAGACGGCCGAGCGAGCGGATTCGCCGCCGCACTTGGTGACGATGTCCTTGAACTTCTGCCGGTCCTCGCCGCGCTGGATGGCGTCGAAGTCGGCGCCGATGAGTTCGACGCCGTACTTGTCGAGGATGCCGCGCTCGGACAGCGCGACGGCGGTGTTGAGTGCGGTCTGGCCGCCGAGGGTCGCGAGCACCGCGTCGATGGGCGTGCCGTTGGCCTGTTCGGTCGCGATGACCTTCTCGACGTAGTCGGCGGTGATCGGCTCGATGTAGGTCGCATCGGCGAACTCGGGGTCGGTCATGATCGTGGCCGGGTTCGAGTTCACGAGGGAGACCCGCAGGCCCTCCTCGCGGAGCACCCGGCACGCCTGGGTGCCCGAGTAGTCGAACTCGCAGGCCTGCCCGATGACGATCGGGCCGGACCCGATGACCAGGACGTGGGAGAGATCGGTACGGCGTGGCATTTAGTTCTTCTCTCCCTCGAGCAGGCGGGTGAAACGATCGAACAGGTCGACGGCGTCGTGGGGACCGGCCGCCGCCTCGGGGTGGTACTGCACGGAGAACGCCGAACCGTCGAGCAGTCGGACGCCCTCGACGACACCGTCGTTGGCGCAGGTGTGGGTGACCTTCGCGCGCCCGAACGGGGTGTCGAACTCCTGGCCGGCCTCACCTTCGAGCGCGAAGCCGTGGTTCTGGGAGGTGATCGCGATCTGCCCGGTCTCGTGGTCGATGACCGGGATGTTCAGGCCGCGGTGGCCGAACTTCATCTTGTAGGTGTTCAGGCCGAGCGCGCGACCGAGGATCTGGTTGCCGAAGCAGATACCGAACAACGGCAGCCCCTGGCCGAGGATCTCCTTCGTCAGGTGCACCACGTCGCCGACCGCCGCGGGATCACCGGGACCGTTGGACAGGAACACGCCGTCGGCCTTCAGGTCGAGGATGTCGTGCAGGGTCGTGGTGGCGGGGAGCACGTGCACGCGGATCCCGCGCGCAGCCAGCAGTCGCGGGGTGTTGCTCTTGATCCCCAGGTCGAGGGCCGCGACGTCGAAGCGCGCCTCACCCTCGGGTTCGACGACGTAGCCGCTGGTGGTCGTGACCTCACGTGCGAGATTCGCGCCGAGCATCGGAGGCTGCGCCTTGACGCGGTCGAGGAGGGCGTCGATGTCGAGGTCGTCGCCGTTCCAGGCGAGTGCGTCGCCCGAGAAGATTCCCGCGCGCATCGAGCCGAGGGTGCGCAGGTGCCGTACCAGCGCGCGGGTGTCGATGCCCGCGATCCCGACGACCTTCTGCCGTTCGAGTTCGTCCTGCAGGGAACCGGTGGCGCGCCAGCTCGAGGTGGTGCGCGACGGGTCGCGCACCACGTAGCCGGCCACCCAGATCTTCGAGTCGGCCGCGTTGCCGTCGGGGCCGACCGATTCGTTGTCCTCGTCGTTCCAGCCGGTGTTGCCGATCTGCGGTGCGGTGGCAACCACGATCTGGCGGTGGTAGCTCGGATCGGTGAGGGTTTCCTGGTAGCCGGTCATTGCCGTGGTGAACACGGCCTCGCCGAGCGTCTGGCCGACCGCGCCGAAAGTGGTGCCGCGGAAGGCACGTCCGTCCTCGAGGACCAGCACCGCGGTGCCGCCGCCGAATGTTCTGCCGCTCATGCGTTGTCTCCGTTCTTATCGACCGCACCAGAGCCGGCCGCGCGGGCTGAGATCTCGCGTGTCGTGATCGTCGTGTTGTTCGTCGTGATCGTCATCGTCGTTGTGATCGTCACCGTCTCAAGATCTTTCGTCGTTCCCGTTCGTCCAGAGCGGGTAGATCGACTTGTCGTCGCCGCGGAAGCCCGTGTCGATCTCGGTCCCCGAGGGCAGCTCCCAGCGGATGACCAGCACCCCGTCCTTGGACATGACCTTGCCTGCCAGCCCGCGCTCGGTGCGGATCGCGCGGATCGAATCCTGCGGGATCCAGATCGGGGATGCACCGTCGCGTTCGAGCAGGACACCGGATCGGTAGCGCGACAGTTCCGCGTTCGCGCGGTGTCCGAGGTCGCCGACCGCGACGCGGTCCTGCCAGCTCGGCGCGAGGGTGCTGCCGACGTACAGGCCCGTGCTCGGCTCGACGAGCCGCTCCCCCAGCTCCGCGGGCACGGTCGGCAATTCGCCGACGGCGTCCTGCTGCCGGCGGGCGCGTCCCTTCCAGCCCTTCCACATCAGCAGGACGAGCACGACCCACAGCGCGAGGAAACCGACGGTGAGAAAAAGGCGATCCATGCCGGTTCCTACCTTTCGCCTGTGCGTGGGAACACCTCACCGTCGCGGGCGGTGATCCGCCCGCGCAACACGGTGGTGGTGACCCGGCCCGGCAGGGTCATGTCTTCGTACGGCGTGTTGTGGGAGATGCTCGCGAGGTCGGGGCCGTGCACCGTCCACTCGGTGTCCGGGTCGACGAGCACGACGTTCGCGGGCTCGCCCACGTCGAGCGGCCGGCCCTGGTCGTCGAGGCCCACGATCTGCGCGGGACGCTCGCTCATCACCTTCGCGACGCCGCGCCAGTCCAGCAGCCCGGGCCGGACCATCGTCTCGATCACGACGGACAACGCCGTCTCCAGTCCGAGCATTCCCGGACGTGCCTGCGAGAACTCGCAGCACTTGTCCTGTTCGGCGTGCGGGGCGTGGTCGGTGGCCACACAGTCGATGGTCCCGTCGGCCAGTCCGCGTCGCAGTGCCTCGACGTCGCTCCGCTCCCGCAGGGGCGGGTTGACCCGGTTGATGCCGTCGTAGCTCTCGAGACGCGAGTCGTCGAGGAGCAGGTGGTGCGGCGTGACCTCGGCGCTGATCGCGATGCCCTGCGAGCGTGCCCAGCGGACGAGCTCGACCGTCCCGGCCGTGGAAGCGTGGCAGATGTGCACGCGCGCCCCGGCGTCGCGGGCGAGCAGCGCGTCGCGGGCGACGATGGACTCCTCGGCGGCGCGCGGCCAGCCGGCCAGGCCGAGCCGCGCCGCGGTCGGTCCCTCGTGGGCGACGGCACCGACGGTCAGACGCGGTTCCTCGGCGTGCTGGGCGATGAGCACCCCGAGCGAGGCGGAGTATTCGAGCGCGCGACGCATGAGCAGCGGATCGTAGACGCACTTGCCGTCGTCGGAGAACATCCGCACTCCGCCGACACCGGCGGCCATCGTGCCCATCTCGGCGAGCTGCTTGCCCTCGAGCCCGACGGTGACGGCACCGACGGGGTGGACGTCGACGAGCCCGACCTCGCGGCCGCGGCGCCACACGTGATCGGTGACGACCACCGAGTCGGCGACCGGATCGGTATTGGCCATGGCGAAGACCGCGGTGTACCCGCCGCGCGCCGCGGCGGCCGAGCCGGAGTCGACGGTCTCGGTGTCCTCCCGGCCGGGCTCGCGCAGATGCGTATGCAGGTCGACGAAGCCCGGGAGCATGATCTGCCCCGTGCCGTCGACGATCTCCGCGTCGTCGCCGACCTCGAGGTCGGTTCCGACGGCGAGGATCTGCTCGTCGCCGAGCAGCACGTCGACCGGATCGCCCTCGCCGTAGAGGCGGACGTTGCGGATGAGCACCTGCGGCGTCACCTGTGTGTCTCCTGTTCCTGTATCTCCCGGGTGGGAAGTGTGGGTCACGACAGGTTCCCTTCCGTCCCCACGAGCAGGCGGAAGAGCACCGCCATCCGCACGTGGACACCGTTGCTCACCTGTTGCAGCACCGCGCTCTGCGGGGCGTCTGCGACCGGGAAACCGATCTCCATGCCCCGGAGCATCGGGCCCGGATGCAGGATCACGGCATGGTCCGGCAGCAGCGCCGCGCGCGTGGCGTTGAGCCCGTACCGGATCGAGTACTCGCGTGCGGACGGGAAGAACCCGCCGTTCATCCGCTCGGCCTGCACCCGCAGCATCATCACTGCGTCGAGGGTGGGGAGTTCCGCCTCGAGCGAATCGGCGACCGTCACCGGCCAGGTCTCCACGCCCACCGGAAGCAGGGTGCGGGGCGCGACGAGAACGACCTCGGCGCCGAGCATGCTCAGCAGCAGCGCATTCGACCGGGCCACCCGGCTGTGCAGTACGTCGCCGACGATGCCGATGCGGCGGCCTTCGATCGATCCGAGGCGCTGACGCAGGGTGAGCGCATCGAGCAGCGCCTGTGTGGGATGTTCGTGGGTGCCGTCGCCGGCGTTGACCACGGCCGGACCGGACCCGGATTCGTCGGTCCACTGCGCGATCCGGTGTGCGGCACCGGAAGCGGAGTGGCGGACCACGAGGGCGTCGGCGCCGGCGGCGTGCAGGGTCAGCGCGGTGTCGCGCAGCGATTCGCCCTTCTTCACCGACGAACTCGACGCCGAGACGTTGATGACGTCGGCACTCATCCACTTGCCGGCGACCTCGAAGGACACACGGGTGCGGGTGGAGTTCTCGTAGAAGACGGTCATGATGGTGCGGCCGCGCAGCGTGGGAAGCTTGCGCACCTCACGCCCGAGCAGTGCCTGCTCGAACCGCTCGGCTTCGTCGAGAAGCCCCGTCGCGGAGTCCTTCGTCAGATCCGCGATGGTGAGCAGGTGTTTCACTGAGCCTTGCCTCCGGAGATCTCGACGGCGTCGCGCCCGTCGTGTTCGGTGAGCAGTACGCGGACATCCTCGGTGCGTGCGGTGGGCACGTTCTTCCCGACGTAATCGGCCCGCAGCGGAAGTTCGCGATGGCCGCGGTCGACGAGCACCGCGAGCTGGACGGCGCGGGGGCGACCGAGATCGCGCAGGGCATCGAGCGCGGCACGGACGGAGCGTCCCGAGAACAGGACGTCGTCGACGAGCACGACGAGGGTGTTGTCGACCCCACCCTCGGGCACCGAGGTGCGCTCGAGCGGTCGATGCGGCTTCGTGCGGAGGTCGTCGCGATAGAGCGTGATGTCGAGCGAACCCACCGGGACCCGGACACCGGCGAATTCCTCGATGCGCTCGGCGAGTCGCTGAGCGAGAGTGATCCCGCGGGTGGGGATTCCGAGGAGCACGACACGCGGCGCGTCGTCGGGAGTGTCGAGCGCGGTCTTCTCGATGATCTGATGTGCGATCCGGGCGATCGTCCGATGGACGTCGGCGGCGGAGAGCAGCTCGCGGGCCGGCACGGCGGTACCGGACGACGCAGCAGGAGTGGAGGAAGACTCGGTGGGGGTAGAAGCTGTGGACCCGTCCTCGGACACGGCCATGCAGCGACCTCCTTCTCCGCCTCACTGGACGGATCGTTAAAGGATGCCTGACGGTTGTCGAGCCTATCAGCGTCGACGTCCGCCTCGGCACGGATGGTGGGTGAAGCGCAACACAGACCTCCCGGACGCCGGAGTGGGCCCGGCAGGAACATTCCCGCCGGGCCCACTCACGGTGCCTCGTGTCGTCGCTCGCCCCGACAGGGTGACGAACTCAGGACTCGTCCGACTCCCGGTCCTGCGACGCCTGCGCCGGCCGGACGAGGGTGGCAGCGGCAGCTGCGCGCACCTGGTCGGCGACGGCGACGATCTGCCCGAGCACTCCGTTGACGAAGGCGGGCGAGTCGTCCGTGGACAGCTGCTTGGCCAGCTCGACCGCTTCGTCGACCGCCACCACGGGCGGCACGTCGGTCGCGTGGAAGAGTTCCCAGACCGCGATGCGCAGGATCGCGCGGTCGACGGCGGGAAGCCGGTCCAGGGTCCATTCGTGCAGGTGGTCGGCGATCACCCGATCGGTCTCGTCGAGGTTCTCGGCGACACCGCGGATGATGGTCTGCGCGTATGCCGGCACCGGTGCGACCTGATCGTCGTCGATCGCGAGTTCGACGCGATCGGCGGCGAGGTCGACGGGATGCACGTCGCGGGCCTCCGCCTCGAAGAGCAGATCCACGGCGCGCTTGCGGGCCTTGTGGCGGGCCCCGAGCTTCTTCTGGTTACCGGACACTCAGGAATTCACTCGCCCGAGGTAGTTGCCGTCGCGGGAATCGACCTTGAGCTTGTCGCCGGTGTTGATGAACAGCGGGACCTGGATCTCGGCGCCGGTCTCGAGAGTCGCGGGCTTGGTGCCGCCGGTGGAGCGGTCGCCCTGCAGGCCGGGATCGGTGTGCTGGACGACGAGCTCGACCGTGACCGGGAGCTCCACGAACAGCGGGACGTCCTCGTGCGTCGCGACCTGGACGGGCATGTTCTCGAGCAGGAAGTCGGCGCTGGTACCGAGCAGCTCGGGCGAGATGGTGATCTGGTCGTAGGTCTCGCCGTCCATGAAGACGTAGTCGGTGCCGTCGTTGTAGAGGTAGGTCATGTCGCGGCGATCGACGGTGGCGGTCTCGACCTTGACACCGGCATTCCAGGTCTTGTCGACGGTCTTGCCCGACGTCACATTCTTGAGCTTCGTACGCACGAAGGCAGGGCCCTTGCCCGGCTTGACGTGCTGGAACTCGATGATCTGCCAGAGCTGTCCGTCGATTTTCAGAACGAGGCCGTTCTTGAAGTCACTGGTATCAGCCACTTGGTTCGTGTCTCCTAGGGTCGAGGAACCGCCCTCAAACGACGGTCAATGTCTTGTCGGTGAGCGTGAGCAACTCCGGAGTATGCTCCCGCACCACGAGCGTGTCTTCGATCCGCACGCCTCCGCGCCCCGAGAAGTACACACCCGGCTCGACGGTCACCGCCGCACCGGCGACAAGTGTACCGGTCGCCGCCGCACCGATCCCGGGCGCTTCGTGGATCTCGAGCCCGACTCCGTGGCCGAGCCCGTGCAGGAACAGCTCGCCGTAGCCGGCCTCGGCGATCACCGTGCGCGCGGCGGCGTCCACCGCGGAGCATTCGGCACCGGGTGCGAGCGCCTCGCGACCGGCCTGCTGTGCACGCAGGACCAGCTCGTACAGGTCGCGCTGCCAGTCCGCCGCCCGGCCGAGCACGTAGGTGCGCGTCATGTCGGAGTGGTAACCCCCGATTCGGGCACCGAAGTCGAGTTTGACGAAGTCGCCCTCCACGAGGACCGCGGAGGTGGGCCGGTGGTGGGGTACGGCGGAGTTCGCGCCTGCGGCGACGATCGTCTCGAAGGAGATCCCGTCGGCGCCGTGCCCGAACATGCGCCATTCGAGGTCGCGCGCCACCTCCTTCTCGGTACGCCCCGGGCGCAGCCCGCCCGCCGCGAGGAGATCCGCCAATGCGCGGTCGGCCGCGCCGCACGCGTCGCGCAGCAGGCCGATCTCGTGTTCGTCCTTGACGGCGCGCAGCTGCTCGACGAGTCCCGGAGTGGGGACGAAGCGGACGGGGACGTCGAGCTCGTCCCACCGGGCCCTCTCGTCGACAGTGACCAAGTGGCTCTCGAATCCCCAACGCGCAGCGTCGGTTCCGAACTCGGTGATGAGCCGGGCCGTCGACGACCGGGCGATCACGGCGCGCAGATCGGGGACCTGCTCCTCCACCTGCGTGACGTAGCGGCCGTCGGTGCAGACGACGGTGCGGGTCTCGTCCGCATCGTCCACCGTGGAGACGATCAGCGCCGCGTTGGAACCCGTGAAACCCGTGAGATATCGGATATCGGTCAGACCGGTCACCAGCAGCGCGTCGAGATCGCGGTCGGCGAGCAGCGCACGCAGCGCTCGGCGACGGGAAGCGTGGTCGGCAGACATATCGCTCAACCTACCGCGACGGCAGCTGTGGGACGGGACACACTGTCGGCTTCGCCACCCGTTACGCTGAGGTACATGAAACCCTGGTTGCTTCGCGGACTCGGGCTCGCCCTCGTCCACGTGGTCGTGCGCGTCCTGCTCGGTGCCGCTCTCATCCAGTGGCCGTTGCAGGGATCGGTACTGCGCTGGCTGGGCTTCGCCGTGGTGGTGATCGCCGCGTTCGTCTGGGCCGGTCTCGACGGCATCCGCGACCACCGCGCGCATCCCGACCCCGACGAGGGCGACGACCTGACGATGCGCTGGCTCGCCGCCGGCGCGGTCACCGCCATCGTCGGTGGAGTCCTCACGTGGCTCGTCGATACGGTCACCCCGGTGCCGGTGGGCGTGACGTCCCTGTTCTTCGAGATCACCTCCGGTGCCGCGTTCACCGTGCTGCTGGTGTTCCTGCCGGCGATGGCCGCGGTCACCTCGGGCAGGTTCTTCGCGCGGCGGAGCGAGCGCAAGGCCGCGCGTGACGACGACTGGTCGGTCCATCGGGAGCACCACGCGCCCGCAGGTGTGGGGGCGGCGGCGCCCGCGGGTTCGGCGCAGGCCGACCCTGCCTGGCGCACCGACGACTCCCCCACCGAGGTGTTCCCGAGGGTCGATCCGAAGCAGTAGGCCCCTCGGCAGGCGGGCGGGTGCTCAGTTTTCCGGGTGGTGACGGTCGGTACCTACAGCCGACCTCGAGGAGCTTCCCATGACCGACACCACCGAGATGCTCGACCTGACTCCCGCCACCCGCCGTATGGAGCGCATCCTGGCGGGCATCGACGACGCGCAGCTGACAGGACCGACGCCGTGTTCCGACACTTCCGTCGGGGTGCTCGTCGACCATGTGCTCGGACTGTCGCTCGCGTTCACGGCGGCAGCGCGCAAGGACCACGGGCCGTACACCGACACCCCACCGCAGCTCACGAGCGAACTGCAGCCGGACTGGCGTCGCCTCGTACCCGATCGGCTCGCCGACCTCGGCCGGGCGTGGAAAGAGCCCACGGCCTGGGAGGGCACGACCCGCGCGGGCGGACTCGACCTTCCGGCGGCGGTCGCCGGACTCGTCGCCCTCGACGAACTCGTCGTCCACGGCTGGGATCTCGCCGTCGCCACGGGACAGCCGTACACCTGCGAGCCCGACGAGATCGCAGCGTGCACCGCCTTCGCGGAGAGCATCACCGAGGCGGAACGCGCCGGCGACGGGGGTGGTCTGTTCGGTCCTGCCGTCCGGGTGGGCGACGACGCGTCGCCACTGGACCGCCTGATCGGACTCACCGGGCGCAACCCGTCGTGGAGACCACCCTCGTCGACGAGGTGACTGCTAGAGCAGCACGGTTCCCGCGTCGGCCTTGCCCTGTCGCGCGACCTCGGAGTAGGCCGCCGCGAGCAGGGTGGGATCGGGTCCTTCGAGCCTGCCGGGCTTCGCGAGTCCGTCGAGGACGACGAAGCGCAGCATGCCGGCACGGTTCTTCTTGTCGGTCTGCATACCCTCGAGCAGATCGCCGAAGGCGTCAGGATCGTAGGTCGTGGGCAGGCCGACGGATTCGAGGATCGCGCGGTGCCGGTCGGCGGTGGCGTCGTCGAGGCGCCCGGCGAGCCGGCCGAGTTCGGCTGCGAACACCAGGCCCACCGACACGGCGGCGCCGTGACGCCAGCGGTATCGCTCGCGACGCTCGATGGCATGCCCGAGGGTGTGGCCGTAGTTGAGGATCTCGCGCAGGCTCGACTCCTTGAGGTCGGCCGCGACCACCTTTGCCTTGACCTCGACCGAACGCCGGATCAGCTCGGGCAGCACCGTCCCGGCGGGATCGAGCGCGGCCTCGGGGTTCTCCTCGATCAGATCGAGGATGACCGGATCGGCGATGAAGCCGGTCTTGACGACCTCGGCCAGACCGGCCACGATCTCGTTGCGCGGCACCGTCTCGAGGGTGGCGAGATCGACGAACACCGCGGACGGTTCGTGGAACGATCCGACGAGGTTCTTCCCCGCCTCGGTGTTGATGCCGGTCTTGCCGCCCACCGCGGCATCGACCATCGCCAGCAGGGTGGTGGGGATGTGGTAGACGCGCACACCGCGCATCCACGTCGCGGCGACGAATCCGGCCAGGTCGGTGGCGGCGCCGCCGCCGAGGCTGACGACGGCGTCCGAGCGGGTCAGCCCGATGCGGCCGAGAACCTCCCAGCAGAAGCCGGCGACGGCGAGTTCCTTGCCGTCCTCGGCGTCGGGAATCTCGATGCGGTGCGCGTCGATGCCGGTCTCGGCCAGCGCCTCCCGCACGGCCTCCGCCGTCGCGGTGAGCGTCGGCTGGTGGAAGATCGCGACGGTCCGCGTGCCGGACAGTTCTTCGACGACGTCGCCGAGCAGTCCCCGGCCGATGATCACCGGATAGGGCTGGGCGGTCTCGACGTCGATGCGTACCGGTTCGGTCACGGTGTGGGGCTCCGATCCTCGCTGATGGTCTGGCTGGTAGCGGTGTCCGCTGCTTCGAGTTTGGCAAGCACCTGCTGGACGACCCGTCCGGGGCTGCGGCCGTCGGTGCGCACCCGGATGGTCGCCGCCTGCCGGTACAACGGACGGCGACGACGCATGAGGTCGCGGTACTTCTGGGCCGGGTCGCCGCCGGCCAGCAACGGCCGGGTTCCGGCGGCTCCGACCGCGCCGGTGCGGCGCAGTCCCTCCGACACGCTGATCTCGAGGTAGACGACGGTCTGTCCGGCGAGTCGCGCACGGGTGCGTTCCGACAGGATCGCTCCCCCACCGAGGGACACCACCCCGTCGTGGGTGTCGAGGGCCCGCGCGACCACCTCTTCCTCGATCTCCCGGAAGGCGGGTTCGCCGTCCTGCGAGAAGATCTCGGGGATCGTCCGGCCGGTCACGCGCTCGATCTCGGCGTCGGTGTCGAGCAGCGGCAGGTCGAGTGCGTTCGCGACCCGACGACCGATCGTCGACTTGCCCGCTCCCGGCGGGCCGATGAGTACCAGGCGAGGCGACATGGGATCACCGCGGCGGCCGCGCCGCGATGCCCTTCAGGTAGTGGTCGATGTTGCTCACGGTCTCGGCGAGCGAGTCGCCGCCGAACTTCTCGAGGGCGGCCTGCGCGACGACGAGTGCGACCATCGCCTCGGCGACGACACCCGCCGCGGGCACCGCGCACACGTCGGAGCGCTGGTGGATCGCGACTGCCTCGTCGCCCGTGGTCATGTCGACCGTCGACAGGGCACGCGGCACCGTGGAGATCGGCTTCATCGCCGCGCGCACCCTCAGGGCCTCACCGTTGGTCATGCCGCCTTCGAGGCCACCGGCACGGTTGCTCGAACGGAGCACACCGTCGGGACCGGGCTTCATCTCGTCGTGGGCGGCACTGCCGCGTCGGCGCGCGGTCTCGAAGCCGTCGCCGACCTCCACACCCTTGATGGCCTGGATCCCCATGAGGGCGGCGGCCAGTCGCGCGTCGAGGCGGTCGGCGCCGCTGACGAACGAGCCGAGGCCCACGGGCAGCCCGTGCACCACGACCTCGACGATTCCGCCGAGGGTGTCGCCGTCGCGCTTCGCAGCCTCGATCTCGGCGATCATGGACTCTTCGGCGGCCTTGTCGTAGGCGCGCACGGGGCTCGCGTCGATCGCGGCGAGATCATCGGCGCCGGGTTCGGGGCCGACATAGGGATCGGATGCGCCGATGGAGATGACGTGCGAGACGACCTCGGCCCCGAATGCCTGGCGCAGGAAGTTCCGGGCGACGGTGCCGGCCGCCACGCGTGCTGCGGTCTCCCGGGCGCTGGCGCGCTCGAGGACGGGACGGGCGTCGTCGAAGCCGTACTTGAGCATGCCCGCGAAGTCGGCGTGGCCGGGCCGGGGGCGGGACAGCGGTGCGTTGCGCGCCTGTCCTGCGAGCAGTTCGGGATCGACCGGGTCGGAGGCCATGATGGTCTCCCACTTGGGCCACTCGGTGTTGCCGATCTCGATCGCGATGGGGCCGCCCAGGGTGCGTCCGTGCCGGACACCGCCGATCACAGTGACCTTGTCGGCCTCGAACTTCATGCGTGCGCCGCGGCCGTAGCCCAGTCGCCGGCGCGCGAGTTGCTCCGAGATGTCGTTCGACGTCACCTCGACTCCGGCGACCATCCCCTCGAGCATCGCGACGAGGGCGGGACCATGGGATTCTCCAGCAGTTATCCAGCGCAGCACAGGTCCATCCTTCCATGTTCGCCCGCCGCCTCGACATACCGCCCCTGGTCAACCCGGCACGATCGACGCCAGTGCCGCGGCGGCACACATCGACGGTCCGTGCGGAAGCGCACGCGGAACGGCCCTCACTCCCCCGCGACCGGCCGCCCGGAACCGCAGAAACAGGGCCGCACCTGCGGTGAGGACGGGTGGGAGCAGGGCACCGAGCAGCACCGCCGAGGGCCCGGCAAGTCCGGTGACCGCGCCGAGCCCGAGGGCGAGTTTGACGTCGCCCGCGCCCAGTGACCGCGGCACCGTCAGATGGGTGATGAGCAACGGCGCCGCGAGCAGGAGGGCGCCGGCGAAGGCGGCCCGCCCCTGTCCCGTCGCGGTGGCGACGCCGAGGATCGCTCCTGCTCCCCCGAGGGTCAGCACGTTCGGCAGACGCCGCACGAGCAGATCCACGGTGCTCAGACACACACACCACCATCCGAACACCATCACTCCGATCGTCGTGGCGCCGGCGGTTGCAGCGACCACGACGAGTGCGACTCCCGCGCAGGCCAGCTCGCACAGTCCCGGTGGCGGTCGACGTCGGGCCAGCAACCCCGCCGAAATCCGCACGATCACTCCCGCGCCCAGCCCGAGAACCGCCGTCGCGAGCACGCCTGTCGCCTCCCCTGTCATGCCCCGGATCGTGCACCCCACGCCTACCCGGCAGCGGGCTCGCGCGGGGTCCGGCCCGGCTTCTGTGGATACGCCAGGGTCCTGTGGACAAAGCCGCACGGGACGGCGATCGTCCTGCAAGGATTGCCGCAGTCTGTCGGATCCGGTCGGAAGGTTCTGGTCGAATGGAGATTTCGTCGCTGCTCGAACACGTGGGCACGGTCATCGACGTCGTCGGAGTAGGCGTCATGGTGATCGGCGCGCTGGCGGCGACCTGGCTCGCGGCGACCGCGCGGCGACGCACCCCGGAGGCGGAGATCTACGAACCGTACCGGCGCAATCTCGGCCGATCGATCCTGCTCGGCCTCGAATTCCTGGTCGCCGCCGACATCATCAAGACCGTCGCCGTCACACCCACCTTCACATCGGTGGGCGTGCTGGCGGTCATCGTGTTCATCCGCACCTTCCTGAGCTGGTCGCTGCAACTGGAGATCGACGGCCGGTGGCCGTGGCAGCGTTCGGTGCCCGAGACCGAGAGCGCGCCCGGCACGACGTCTGTCAGCTGAGCTCGTCGCGCCGCCGCAGCAGATGTGCACGTTCGACCACGTTCTCCGTCCGTGCGGCGGCGATGCCGTACGCGACGCTCGCCTCGGTGGTCCTTCCGAGGCGTCTCAGCAGATCGGCCCGCGCCGCGTGGAAGACGTGATAGCGATCGAGATCGAGACGGTCGACGATGTCGAGAGCCGCAGCGGGACCGTCCACTTCGGCGAGTGCGACGGCCCGGTGCAACGCGACGACCGGCGAGGGACCCGAGGCCATCAGCAGGTCGTAGAGCGCGACGATCTGCGCCCAGTCGGTGTCGTCGATCGTGGCCGCGTCGGCGTGCACGGCCGCGATGGCGGCCTGGATCTGACAGGGCCCAGGCCTGTTCCAGCGCAGGGTGCGTCGCACGAGCGCCTGCCCCTCGTCGATCAAGGTTCGGTCCCACAGCGATCGGTCCTGGTCGGCGAGCAGCACGAGCCCGCCGTCGGGTCCCGTCCGTGCCGTGCGTCGGGACTCACCGAGGAGCATCAGGGCGAGCAGTCCCGTGGTCTCGGGATCGTCCGGAACGAGCCGGACCAGCAATCGGCCCAGGCGCACGGCCTCCGCGCACAGGTCGGCGTCGGCGAGTTCGGGCCCACCACTTGCGGTGTGGCCTTCCGTGTACACGAGATAGAGCACGGATCGGACGGCGTCGAGACGCTCGGGTAGATCGTCGGGGGACGGTATGCGGAACGGGATACGCGCGTCGCGGATCTTTCGCTTGGCGCGCGAGATCCGTTGTCCCATGGTCGGTTCCGGAACCAGGAAAGCGCGGGCGATCTGCGCCGTGGTCAACCCGCAGAGCAGGCGCAGCGTCAGGGCGACACGTGACTCCGGCGCGAGCGCCGGATGGCAGCAGGTGAAGATCAGCCGGAGCCGGTCGTCGGGAATCTCGGGAGAGGCGACCGCCTCGGGGTCGAGTGCCGCGCCGGACGCCGGGTGGAGCAGATCCGCCTCGGCGTGCTTGACCGAACGTGCCGTCTCCCGTCGTGCCCTGTCGATCGCCCGGCGACGGGCGGTGGTGATGATCCATCCGGCCGGACTCGGCGGGATCCCCTCCGTCGGCCACCGCTCGGCGGCAATCGAGAAGGCATCCTGTACCGCGTCTTCGGCGACATCGATGTCGCCGAAGACGCGGTACAGGACGGCGACCGCCCGGCCGTACTCGTCGCGGAAGACGCGTTCGATGTCCGCGGTGGACGGATCGGTCATCGTTGTATGCACGTCATCCGGCGCAGGAACCGAAGGCCAGCGGCCGTACCTCGACGGGCAGCGTGGTGGCCTCCGCGAGACCGCGTGCCCACCTCAGCGCCTCGTCGAGGTCGAACACGTCGAGGATGTCGAAGCCACCGAGGTGCTCCTTGCCCTCGATGTACGGACCGTCGGTCGTCACCACGCGCCCCTCGTCGGTACGCACGACCGTGGCGGTGTCCGGTGGGTGCAACCCACCGGAGAACACCCAGACGCCCGCCTCCCGGATCTCGTTCTGCCAGGCCTCGACCTTCTTCATGATCGGTTCGAGGAACTCCGGAGACGGCGGCTCACCGTCCGGTTGGTAGATGCTCAGCAGGTACTGCGCCATGTCGGGGTCCTTCCCTCCACGGCCGGCGGATCCGGCCTCTCATCCTCCATACGAACGGTAAGGCGCGGATTCGACACCTGGCACGGAAAAGACCGTCGGTCCGGCCCGCCGCCCTCGCACATGGTCGGTATCGGACCCCTCGTCCGCATCCATGGATGAAGACGGTGCGGATCGCCACGACCCCGGGGCCGCGCGGGTCCTCAGGCCGGATGCGGAGAATTCATGTCCAGCCCGACGGCGCGGGCCATCGCCGCGCGCGGGGCGGGTAGTCCGGTGAACTGTTCGACCTGCCCGAAGGCCTGGTTCAGGAGCATGTGCAGACCGCTGACGACGCAGCCCCCACGTGCCTCGGCTGCCTTCGCCAGGGGCGTGGGCCAGGGATCGTAGATCGCGTCGAGGATGCAGGGCGCGTGCGCGAGCGTCTCCGCGTACGGTGCCGCCGCGGGCGCGGGCACGGTGCTCACGAGCGCACCCGCCTCGGCGCAGACCCGGGCGAGTTCCGGCGCATCGAACGAGAGCCATCGGGCCTCGATGTCGTCCCCGAGGCAGTCGAACGTCGCGCGGGCCTTCTCCTCGGAACGCGCGACGACGATCACCGAACGCACACCGAGGTCGGTGAGCCCGACCAGCGCCGGTCGCGCGGTGCCACCCGACCCGACGACGACCGCCGCCGCATCGGACAGATCGCCGACCCCGGCCGACCGCAATGCCCCCGACACACCGTCGACGTCGGTGCAGTCGGCCCGCCACCCGTTCTCGATACGGACGAGGGTGTTCGCCGAACCGATCGTCACAGCCCGCTCGGTGCGTTCGGTGGCGAATTCGAGTGCCGCGAACTTGCCGGGCATCGTGACGGACAGGCCGACCCATTCCTCACCGAGTGAGGACACGAGTCCCGGCAGCTGCTCACCGGTGCATTCGACGCGTTCGTAGGTCCACTCGGCCAGCCCGAGTGCCCGGTACGCCGCGAGATGCAGCAGGGGCGACTTCGAGTGCGCGATGGGTTTCCCGAGGACCGCCGCCCTCCGGACACCCGACCTCGGATCAGCGGCCACTGTCGAGGATCCCGCTCGCGAGTGCCAACTCGGTGTTCTGCAGGTGCTCCTCGTAGGAGTTCGCGAAGAGCGTGGTGCCCTTGTCGTCGATCGTCACGAAGTAGATCCATTCCCCCGGTTCCGGGTTCTCCATCGCCTGCAACGCGCCGATACTCGGCGAGGAGATGGGCGTCGCCGGCAGACCGACCTTCGCGTAGGTGTTCCAGGGGGTCACCCGGCCGCGGTCGGCGTCGGTGGTCGCGAGTTCGGTCTCGTCGAGTTCGTAGTTGACCGTCGAGTCGAACTGGAGCATCTGATCGATCTCGAGCCTGTTGAGGATCACGCGGGCGACCTTCGCGAAATCCTGTGGCAGTGCCTCGCGTTCGACCAGCGACGCGGAGATGAGCATCTCGTAGGGGGTCAGGCCCACCCGCGCGGCCGCGTCGGTGATCCCGGTGGAGTCGTAGCTCGTAGCACTCTCCGAGACCAGGCGGGCAAGGATCTCGACGGGTTCGGCAGTGGGATCGAAATCCCAGCTGCCTGCGGCGATGAGACCCTCGAGCTGTCGTCGCCTGTCGGGCACGTTCGCCACCGCATCGCGCGCCCATTCGGGAACGCCGAGGGCCTGCAGATCCGGGGTGGATCCGGCCGCGTCGAGTTCCTCGTAGGTGATGCAGTTCTCGGCGGCAGCGTCGCCGTGGCAGCTCGCCTCGGCGATGAGTGTGTAGATGCCCTTGCGAACGGCGCCCGTGTTGACGTCGCGGATGTCGTGCAGCTGACGTCCCTCGGAGATGACGAGCGCCCCCACCCGGCTGGCCGGGTCGACGAGCGCCGCGACGGCGTCGACGGCGGGAATGTTGGTGGGCACCTGATAGAAGCCGGGATGCAGGGAGTTCATTCCCGAGTTCTGCACGGCCGCTTCGTAGAAAGCGGCGGAACTCGCCACGACGCCCTTGTCGACGAATTCGCTGCCGATCTCTCCGGCGGTGTCGCCCGGGGCGACCTGGACGACGACGGCGGGACCGGCGGGTCCGGTGAAGTCGGGCGGGAGGTCGGGGCCGAGGAGCCGATCGTAGGCGAGATAACCGCCACCTGCTACGACGAGCAGGAGAATCGCGGCGGCGAGCGCCCCCACGACCCGTCCACGTCTCTTGCGCTTGCGCGCCTTCGGATCGCGGCGCGCGGGATGATCCGAACCGCCGACCGCGGCAGGCACCGCGCGCTGTTCGGCGGTGTCGTCGTCCGCATCGTCGTCGACGTAGTCGGCATAGTCGTCGCGCCGATCGGTGTCCCGGTAATCGTCGCGTGCGGCGTAGGAGTAGCCGCCCGGATACTCGTCGTCGAGGTGTCCGCCGTCGTCGTAACCCTGCTCGCCGTAACCCTGCTCGCCGTAGTCCTGGTCCGCATGGTCGTCGTCGACGTATCCCTGTTCGGGACGACCGGCCGTGGCATGCGGGTGGTACCCCGGGGCGCCTGACGGTGGACCGTCGACCGTGCCCGGTGGTGGGCCGTCGAACGCCCCCGGACCGAAGTTCAGGACCGTGGTCTCGTGGTCGTCCGGACCAGGACGACCGGCGCTCGGCGCCCCGCCGGAGTGACCTTCACCGTACGGATCACCGGCGTGGGGATCGTGCCCGTACGCATCGCGCGCGTAGGGGTCGGGTGCGTACGGGTCGTCGTACCGGTAACCCCGGTCGGACCGCTGCGGGTCAGCGGGTCCGGTGCGATCGACCGGAGGTTGCGTGTACCCACCGGCGTAGGGATCTGCGAACAGATCCTCCCGCCCGTTCTCCGAATGGTCGTCGTGTCGTCCGTGCCGGCTCACCGGCTGCCCCCCGCGTCACGCCCCGACTCGTTCACTACCGAACTCCGCTCGTCCAACCAACCCTGCAAGATGGCCACGGCGGCAGCCTGGTCGATGACCGGCCGCGCGCCTCGCGCACTTACCCCGCTCTCGCGGAGGGCGCGCGCCGCAGTGACCGTCGTGAAACGTTCGTCGGCCAGGCGCACGGGAACGTCGGGTAGGGCACGGCGAAGCCGACGCGCGAAGTCGCTCGCCAGTTTCGCAGCCTTGCCGGGCTCACCGCGCAGTGTCTGCGGCAGCCCGACGATAACCTCCACTGCCTCGTATTCCCTAACGATCCGGACGATGCGCCGGATATCGGGCGCTTCCGGGCTACGTTCCTTGGTACGCGGCACAGTCTCGACCGGAGTGGCGAGGATGCCGTCGGGGTCGCTCGATGCGACCCCGATCCGAACGCTGCCGACGTCGACAGCGATGCGGCGACCACGGCCGGGATCGTCCGCTCCGGGGCGATCGGGGCGCGGTAGTTCGGCCACGCTCAGCCGGCCGACTCGTTCAGGCGGGCACGGAAGGCGTCGAGTGCGGCGGGGATGCCCGCCGGATCCGACCCTGCGCCCTGGGCCATGTCGGGCTTGCCGCCACCGCGACCACCGATCGCGGGGCCGAAGCTCGAGACGAGTTCGCCGGCCTTGATGCCCTTCTCCTGGGCTGCCTTCGTGGTGGCGACGACGAACGGCACCTTGCCGCCGGCATTGCCGAGCAGCAACACGACGGCGGGCTCGGTGCCGAGGCGGCCGCGGACGTCCGCCGCGAGCGTGCGCAGATCGTTGCCGGCGACACCGTCCGGAGCGGCCTCGGCCACGACGAGTACGTCGCCGACGCGCTGCGCCTTGCCCGCATACGTGCCGGCTGCAGCGGCGACGTTCGCGGCACGGGTCTTCTCGAGTTCCTTCTCCGCGGCCTTGAGCCGGTCGAGCAGGGCCTCGACGCGCCCGGGCACCTCCTCGGAGGGGACCTTGAGGGTGGAGGACAGGCCCGCGAGCAGCGCGCGTTCCTTCGCCAGATGACGGTAGGAATCGAGACCGACGTATGCCTCCACTCGGCGGATACCGGAGCCGACTGACTGCTCGCCGAGGAGGGTCACGGTGCCGACGTGCGAGGAGTGCTGCACGTGTGTGCCACCGCACAGCTCCATCGAGAACGGACCGCCGATCTCGACGACGCGGACCTCGTCGCCGTAGTTCTCGCCGAACAGGGCCATCGCGCCCATCTTCTTGGCCTTGTCGAGGTCGGTGACGAACGTGTTGACCGGGTAGTTCGCCGCGACGGCCTCGTTGGTGACGCCTTCGATGTCCTGCTTCTGCTGCTCGGACAGCGCGCCGGGCCACGAGAAGTCGAACCGCAGGTAGCCGGGCTTGTTGAGCGAGCCGGCCTGCACGGCGTTGGGGCCGAGCACCTCGCGCAGCGCGGCGTGGACCAGGTGGGTGCCGGAGTGGCCCTGCGTGGCACCCTTGCGCCACTCGGGATCGACCTGCACGAGGACGGCGTCGCCTTCGACGACCTGGCCCTCGAGCACGGTGACCTTGTGTGTCCACAGCTGCTTGGCGATCTTCTGGACGTCGTCGACCTTGATCCTCAGACCCGGGCCGGTGATGCTGCCGATGTCGGCGATCTGACCGCCGGACTCCGCGTAGAGGGGGCTGCGGTCGAGGATCAGCTCGACCTGCTGGCCCGCGCTTGCGGCGTGCAGCCGCTCGCCGCCGGTGATGACGGCGAGCACGTGCGCCTCGCTCACCAGTTCGCTGAAGCCGGTGAACTCGGTGGGGCCGCGGTCGAGGAGTTCCTTGTAGACCGTCAGGTCGGCGTGGGCGTGCTTGCGAGCGCGGGCATCGTCCTTGGCGCGCTGCCGCTGCTCGGCCATGAGCGAGCGGAAGCCTTCCTCGTCGACGGTGAGGCCGGCCTCGGACGCCATCTCGAGGGTGAGGTCGATCGGGAAGCCGTAGGTGTCGTGGAGGGTGAACGCCTCGGTGCCGCCGAGCACGTTCTTGCCCTGTGACTTCACGGTCTCGACGGCGCCTTCGAAGAGCTTGCTGCCGGTGCCCAGGGTCTTGAGGAAGGCGGTCTCCTCGCCCACCGCGACGGTCTCGACGCGGGAGAAATCGGTGGCGAGCTCGGGATAGGACGGGGCCATGGTGTCGCGCACGACCGCCATGAACTCGCGCATCGTGGGCTTGTCGGCGCCGAGCAGGCGCGCCGAGCGCACGATGCGGCGGAGCAGGCGGCGCAGCACGTAGCCGCGGCCGTCGTTGCCGGGGTTGACGCCGTCGACGATGAGCATCGCGGCGGTGCGGGCGTGGTCGGCGATGACGCGGAAACGCACGTCGTCGTCGTGTGTCGCACCGTAGACGGCGCCGGTGAGTTCGGTGGCCTTTTCGATCACCGGACGCAGCAGGTCGGTCTCGTAGACGTTCTCGACGCCCTGGAGCAGGAAAGCGACGCGCTCGACCCCCATACCGGTGTCGATGTTCTTCTTCGGCAGCGGGCCGAGGATCGGGTAGTCGTCCTTGGCGCCGCCCTCACCGCGCTCGTTCTGCATGAACACGAGATTCCAGATCTCGATGTAGCGGTCCTCGTCGGCTTCGGGACCACCTTCGACGCCGTAGTCGGGTCCGCGGTCGTAGAAGATCTCGGAGCACGGACCGCACGGGCCGGGGATGCCCATCGACCAGTAGTTGTCCTTCATGCCGCGGCGCTGGATGCGCTCGTCGGGCACACCGACCTTGTCGCGCCAGATGGAGTACGCCTCGTCGTCGTCGAGATAGACCGTCGCCCACAACTTCTCGGGATCGATGCCGTAACCGCCGTGCTCGACGGAACCGGTGAGCAGCGACCACGCGAAGGTGATGGCCTCTTCCTTGAAGTAGTCGCCGAACGAGAAGTTGCCGGCCATCTGGAAGAAGGTGTTGTGGCGGGTGGTCTTGCCGACCTCCTCGATGTCGAGGGTGCGAACACACTTCTGCACGGATGTGGCGCGCGTGTACGGCGGGGTCTGCTGACCGAGGAAGTAGGGCACGAACGGGACCATGCCGGCGTTGACGAACAGCAGGTTGGGATCGGCGAGGATCAGCGACGCGCTCGGCACCTCGGTGTGTCCCGCCTTCACGAAGTGATCGAGAAAGCGCCTGCGGATCTCGTGGGTCTGCACGTCGATGGTCCTTTTGTGGTCTGGCGATGGTGTGAACTGCCCGGGGCGGGCTACCGATCGTGCCGATCGGCCGCTCTTCAGCTTATCGCGCCGCCGAAAGTGGTTTCTGTACGGCAGCGCCGTGCATGGCTTCCGTACGGTGGCGCCGTCCGGGGTCCTCGGTGCACGGTCACCGCTCACCGCGCACGATGCGGCGCAGCTTGGGCAGGCGGGCCGACAGCTCCCGTTCCACGCCGCGGCCGGTCGGCTCGTAGTAGTCGACGCCGACCAGCTCGTCCGGGGCGTACTGCTGCGCGAGCACGCCGTCCGGGTGCGCGTGCGGGAACTTGTAGCCGATCGCGTTGCCGAGCTTCTGCGCGCCCTGGTAGTGACCGTCGCGCAGATGCGCGGGTACCGGCCCCGCCTTGCCCGCTTTGACGTCGGCGATGGCGGCGCCGAGGGCGGCGGTGACCGAACCCGATTTGGGGGCGGTGGCGATGTGGATCGTCGCCTGGGCGAGCGCGAGCTGGGCTTCGGGCATCCCGACCTGCTGGACGACCTGCGCTGCGGCGACCGCCGTCTGGAGGGCGGTGGGGTCGGCCATGCCCACCTCCTCGCTGGCCTGGATCATCAGACGACGGGCGATGAAGCGCGGGTCCTCCCCCGCGACGATCATCCGTGCCAGATAGTGCAGGGCCGCATCGACGTCGGAGCCGCGCAGCGACTTGATGAAGGCACTCGCGACGTCGAAATGCTGATCGCCGTCGCGGTCGTAGCGGACGGCGGCCTCGTCGATGCTCGACTCCACCGTCGCGAGGTCGATGACGGCCGCGTCGCCACCGGTGACGGCGAGCGCGGTGTCGGCGGAAGCTTCGAGCGCCGTCAGGGCACGGCGGGCGTCGCCCCCGGCGAGCCGGACGAGGTGGTCGAGGGCGTCGTCGTCGATCTCGACCGCACCCGCGAGTCCACGGGCGTCGGTGCGCGCACGTTCGAGCAGTGCCCGGATGTCGTCGGGCCCGAGCGGCTGCAGTTGCAGTACCAGCGACCGGGACAGCAACGGGGCGACCACCGAGAACGACGGGTTCTCGGTCGTCGCCGCGACCAGCAGCACGATGCGGTTCTCGACGGCGGCCAGCAGTGCGTCCTGCTGGGTCTTCGAGAAGCGGTGGACCTCGTCGATGAACAGCACCGTCTGCTCACCGTGGGTGAGCCGCCGGCGCGCCAGATCGATGACGGCGCGCACGTCCTTGACGCCCGCCGACAGTGCGGACAGCGCTTCGAACCGGCGTCCCGTGGCCCCCGAGATCAGCGACGCCAGGGTCGTCTTCCCGGTGCCGGGCGGACCGTAGAGCACCACCGAGGCGGCGCCCGATCCCTCGACGAGTCGCCGCAGCGGCGCCCCGGGTTCGAGCAGATGCTGTTGCCCGACCACCTCGTCGAGAGTCGCGGGCCGCATGCGCGCGGCGAGCGGTGCGTTCGCGCCACCGGGTGCGATCGAGGTCCGGCGGACCTGCGGTTCGATGTCGGGTTCCGGTTCGCGTGGCGCCTCGAACAGGGCGTCCGGTTCGGCAGACGGGTCGTTCGCCCCGAAAAGATCACTCACGCATCCGACGCTACAAGCTCGCGCCGACGCCCGGTCGACGACGGTCTGTGCCGTTCGCGTGACGGATGTCCGATTGTGTGGTCGGATCGTGGTCGTGGCCACGACACCGTTCGCCGATCATGTGTCCCGCCGCGCCGTGCTCCGGTCGTCGATCCTCGCCGCCGGTGTTGCGGCCTTCGCGACGACCTCGCAGCCGGCGCACGCCTCCCCGGCGGTCTTCGCGCACGGTGTGGCATCGGGAGATCCGCTGCCCGACGCGGTGATCCTGTGGACGCGGGTGACCCCGTCACCGGAGGCGACACCCGGTTCGGGTGCGGGGCCCGACGTCTCCGTGAGCTGGGAACTGGCCCGCAGCAGTACCTTCGATGCGGTCGTCTCGAGCGGCACGGTGACGGCGAGTGCGGTCTCCGACCACACCGTCAAGGTCGACGTCCGCGGACTCGCACCCGGTTCCACCTACTTCTATCGTTTTCGTGCCGCCGGAGCCGTCTCACCGACCGGCAGGACGCTCACGGCACCGGCTCACGACGCCGCAGTCGAACGTCTCCGATTCGGGGTGGTGTCGTGCTCGGACTGGGAAGGCGGGTTCTTCTCCTCCTACCGCCATCTCGCCGCGCGCGACGATCTCGACGCCGTGGTGCACCTCGGCGACTATCTGTACGAGTACGCGGCCGGGAAATTTCCCGTCGCCGGCGGCCGGGCCGTCCGCGCTCACCTGCCGGCGCACGAGATCGTGAGCCTGGCCGACTACCGGATACGGCACGCGCAGTACAAGACCGATCCGGACCTGCAGGCACTGCACGCGAAGGTGCCGTGGATAGCGGTGTGGGACGACCACGAATCGGCCAACGACGCGTGGGCAGGCGGGGCGGAGAACCACGATCCGCTCGTCGAGGGCGACTGGGCGGCCCGCAGAGCGGCATCCGTGCAGGCCTACGACGAGTGGATGCCGGTCCGCACGAATGCCGGACGTCTCTACCGCCGTCTGCGCTTCGGGCGGCTCGCCGAACTGTCCATACTGGACCTGCGGAGTTATCGATCCCAACAGGTTCGCGGCATCGGACGGCAGGTCGACGATCCGGCGCGCACGATGACCGGACGAGACCAGATGGAGTGGCTCACCGCGGGTCTGACCACCTCCCCTACCCGGTGGCAGCTGATCGGCAATTCGGTGATGTTCTCGCCGATCCTGCTGCCACCCCTCGATCCACGGACCACCGGGGCGCTGACCGCGCTCATCGGAACGCCGGCCGGAGGCGTGCCCTTCAACACCGATCAGTGGGACGGTTACACGGCCGACCGCCGGCGGCTGCTCGACACGATCACGGCGGCGGGTCTACGGAACGTCGTCTTCCTTACGGGCGACATCCACACCTCGTGGGCGATGGACGTCCCCGTCGACGCCGCCGACTATCCGGGGGCGGGCACCGTCGCCACGGAGTTCGTGGTTCCCTCGGTGACCTCGGCGAACATCGACGAGCTGCTCGGTGTGCCGCCGAGGAGCACGTCGCCTGCGCTGGAGACGACGGCGACCGCGACCAATCGGCACGTGCGCTTCGTCGAACTCGATTCGCACGGCTACGGGGTACTCGACGTGGCCCCCGATGCGACACAGATGGAGTGGTTCTTCATCGGCGACCGCACGGATCCGAACACCCCTGCACGCCGTGTCGCGGGATACCGGGTGGCAGACGGCGCGACGAGGATCGAACCCGCCGCTCCCCTCGTGTAGCCGGCGAGCGGCGCCTGCCGGATCGACCTCTCTAACCGGCGGCGCGGTCCTCGAGGTGGGCGAGCACGTCGCGGGCGTGTGCGGCGACATCGTCGTGGCCTGTCGCGGTGGCGAACTCGGCGAGCAGCGACCAGCGGGCGCGGAGCGCCGGAATGCGCGGCACCGACAGTCCGTGTTCGCGGACCGATGCGATGCGTGCGTGGTCCTCGGGCAGGAACAGGTGCGTGCTCAGCCAGATGCACGCGAGCAGGGCATCGAGCAACCGCTCCTCGAGCACCTCGTCGTAGGCCAGCTGCGGCCACATGGCGACGACCTCGGCGCGCCATGCGTCGGCCATCGCGCGGATGCGGTCGACGGAGAGCGGCACCGAGCACAGGCACAGCGGGAAGGAGCTGAGTGCGTACGCGATGTCGAGGGTCGCATCGCGGAAGCCGCCCCACTCGTAGTCGAGGAACTGCACGCCGTCGTCACCGACGACGATGTTGTCGGGGCACAGGTCCGACGGGCTGAAAGCCCGGAAACGTCCGCCGGTGAACAGCTTGGAGGCACGCTCGGCGCGCTCGCGCACCGACTCGGGCACGGCCAGCCCGAAATCCGCCTCGAGGAGTTCGGGGACGCCCCGTACCGCGTCGAGGGCCTGCTGGGACACCGCGTCGGCGACCCGCGCGACGTCGGCGCGACGAAGCAGGGCCGCGAAGTCCTCCTCGCGCCCGACGGTCGCGGCGTGCATGCGCCCGAGCGCCTGCGCCAGGGCCATCAAGGTGTTCCCGGCGGCCTCGGAGCTGTTGCGCAGCACCTCGGCGAGAGTGGTCGCGTCGCCGAGGTCGCTGAGCACGAGCAGACGGGCGTCGAAGTCGTAGGCGAGCAGTTCGGCGCCCGGACGGTGATCCTTCGCCAGGGCCGTCGTGAACTGGTAGGAGACCGCCTCCCGGAGGAAGGCGATCTGCTCGTCGGTCTCGGAACCGCGGAAGTCGACGTGGCCGGTGCCGCGGGAGGGCGGCACCTGCTTGAGGACCAGGGTGCGTGGAAGCGAGAACGGATTGGCGGCCACTCGTACCCGAACGACCACCGAGCGGCCGCTGCCCCCGAGATCCACGGGATCGGTGAGGGTCACCGTGGCGCCGGTACGGCGGGTGAGCAGCGCTTCGGCGGCGTGTACCACCTCGGACACGGGGTCTGCCAATGTTGCGGTCATCACGGCCCAATCTACAGGTTCTCGGTCACGACGAGGTCGTCCACAAGGCTCGGATCGAGCGGGACCTTCTTCGCCCGCGACCGTTCCACCACGTCGCTTTCGTCTGCTTGCGAGGAAGAACTCGCTGTTCACCGACGTGTCCCGTTCCGCTCCCGTCCGCCGCGGCTCTCCACCCGTCCATCACGATAGGGACACGTCACCACTATTCCGGTGAAACGTGTGTCACCTTCTGAAATCCACGGGCGGTGCCGCGGTCCACCGCGGCCTTCACGACACCGAAGATCAGACCCTGGAGAGCGGCCGCGACGAGCACGTCCCTGGTGCGCTGCGACAGATCCTGAGGTTCGGGCCGTTCGTCACTGCCGCCGACCTTCTTCCACACCTGATTGAAGACTGCGCCGGCGAGAAGACCGCCTCCCACACTGGCTGCGAGAGCGAGCGGCTTGTAGAAGATCACACGTGCGTCGGCCATCGATACCTCCTCGTACCGGCGCCCCCGTTGGCGCCGGACCGACGGAGTACCCCGACAGGATCCTCACAAACCCCATCGAACCCACGAACCTCACCACACGACCGCCGTCGGAGGCCTCGGACACGACGGCGCGGTGCCGCCGCCCGGAGGCGGACGGCACCGCGCCGAGGAGGATGCGAGTGATCAGGACCTGTCGGCGTCCTCGGTCTCCGGCTCCGGCACGAAGTCGATGCCCGACTCCTTGCGCTGCTCCGGCGTGATCGGCCCGGGAGCGTCGGTCAGCGGATCGACACCGCCTCCGGACTTGGGGAACGCGATGACCTCACGGATCGAGTCGACCCCGGCGAGCAGCGCGGTGATGCGGTCCCAGCCGAAGGCGATACCGCCGTGCGGCGGCGCACCGTACTTGAATGCCTCGAGCAGGAAGCCGAACTTCTCGTTCGCCTCCTCCTCCGGGATGCCCATGACCTTGAACACCCGCTCCTGGATGTCGGGGCGGTGGATACGGATCGAGCCGCCACCGATCTCGTTGCCGTTGCAGACGATGTCGTAGGCGTAGGCCAGCGCCGACCCCGGATCGGTGTCGAAGGTGTCGAGGTACTCGGGCTTGGGCGAGGTGAACGCGTGGTGCACCGCGGTCCACGCCGAGTGACCGAGGGCCACGTCCCCACTGGCGGTCGCGTCGGCCGCGGGCTCGAACAGCGGGGCGTCGACGACCCACACGAACGCCCACGCGTTCGGATCGATCAGATCGAGCTTGCGGGCGATCTCGCCGCGCGCGGCACCGAGCAGCGCCCGCATCGGCTTGGTGGGGCCGGCGGCGAAGAAGATGCAGTCGCCGGGGTCGGCGCCCACGTGCGCGGCGAGCCCGGCACGTTCGGCGTCGGTGAGGTTCTTGGCGACCGGGCCGCTCAGCGTGCCGTCCTCGCCGACGAGCACGTATGCGAGGCCCTTGGCGCCGCGCTGCTTGGCCCATTCCTGCCAGGCGTCGAGCTGACGACGCGGCTGGCTCGCGCCGCCGGGCATGACGACGGCACCGACGTACTCGGCCTGGAAGACACGGAAGGTGGTGTCCTTGAAGAATTCCTTGCACTCGACGAGTTCGATACCGAAACGCAGATCCGGCTTGTCGGTGCCGAAACGGCGCATGGCTTCGGCGTAGGTCATGCGCGGGATCGGGGTCTCGAGTTCGTAGCCCACCAGACGCCACAGCGCGTGCAGCACCTCCTCGGCGAGGAGGATCACGTCGTCCTGGCTCACGAACGCCATCTCGATGTCGAGCTGGGTGAACTCGGGCTGACGGTCGGCGCGGAAGTCTTCGTCGCGGTAGCAGCGCGCGATCTGGTAGTAGCGCTCGATGCCACCGACCATGAGCAACTGCTTGAACAGCTGCGGGGACTGCGGCAGGGCATAGAAGTTGCCGGGCTGCAGGCGTGCGGGCACCAGGAAGTCGCGGGCGCCCTCCGGTGTCGAGCGGGTGAGGGTCGGGGTTTCGACCTCGACGAACTCGTGGTGGGCGAGCACGGCGCGGGCCGCAGCGTTGACCTTGCTGCGCAACCGGATGGTCTTGCCGGGCTTCTCGCGGCGCAGATCCAGATAGCGGTACTTCAGGCGGGCTTCCTCACCGGCCTGGTCGTCGAGCTGGAACGGCAGTGGGGCCGACTCGTTGAGGACGACGAGTTCGGAGGCGTCGACCTCGATCGCGCCGGTCGGGATCTCGAAGTTCTGGTTGCCCTCGGGGCGGACCTCCACCTTGCCGGTGATCCGGACGCAGTACTCCGCGCGGAGCCGGTGCGCCTGCTCGAGGACCCCGGCACTACGGAAGACCACCTGCGAGACACCCGACGCGTCGCGCAGGTCGATGAAGATGACCCCGCCGTGATCGCGTCGCCGGGCAACCCATCCGGTGAGGGTGACAGTCTGCTCGGCGTGCTCGGCTCGCAACGAGCCGGCGAGATGGGTGCGCAGCACGGAATTCCTTTCGAAACGATCAGCGACGGGTTCGTCGGCTGTAATCCTACGAAAGACACGATCGGCCTGAGCGCACCCGTACCGAATAGTTCGTGCCAAGCTTGTCCGGGTCCGACGAACACGGGAGAAAGCGGCGGCGATGACGTTCAGAGAAGGTGCACGCATGGATGCGGGCCGTGTCCGTACCGGCGGTGGTGGGCGCGGTGGGAAGCTCGCTCTCGGTGGCGGGGCCGGTGGCCTGATCGTCATCATCCTGGCATTGCTGTTCGGCGGAGATCCGTCCTCGCTGCTGGGATCGGGGGTGCCCGACACGTCCGGCGATCCGCAGGCGGAGAGCGCACTCGAGGAGTGCGAGGTCGGTGGTGCCACCGCCAACGAGAACGTCGACTGCCGGGTGCTCTACACCGTCGGGTCGCTGGACTCGGTGTGGGAGCAGCAGTTCGCGAGCCAGACCGGTGTGGCCTACGTGCAGCCGGAGGTCGAGATCTTCACGTCGGCCACGTCGACGGGCTGCGGTAACGCCACCAGCGACATCGGGCCGTTCTACTGCCCGGCGGATCGGACCGCCTACTTCGACACCAGCTTCTTCGACGAACTCGAGACCCGGTTCGGCGCCAGCGGCGGTCCGCTCGCGCAGGAATACGTCGTCGCGCACGAGTTCGGCCACCATCTGCAGAACCAGCTCGGCGATCTCGGACGTGCGCAGGCCGATCCGCGCGGTCCCGAATCCGGCGCCGTCCGTACCGAGCTGCAGGCCGACTGCTACGCCGGAGTATGGGCCTATCACGCCGACAAGCTGCCCGAGCCGACCACCGGCGAACCTTTCCTCGTGCCCCTGACCGACACCGATATCCGCGACGCACTCTCCGCCGCATCCGCCGTCGGCGACGACCGGATCCAGCGGGCCGCCACCGGTCGGGTGAACCCGGAGGGCTGGACGCACGGCTCGTCCGAGCAGCGCCAGGCCTGGTTCCTGGCGGGATACCGCACCGGCCGTGTCGACGCGTGCGACACCTACTCGGCGCGCGATCTCGACACCCCACCGGCGCTGCGCTGACTCCGCGGATCGCGTGCGGCACCTCGTGTACCGACGAACCTCTACGTCACGCGTCCGTGGCTGCGATACGCCCTCACGCGACCGTGACGGTCATGTTCGCGCTGTCGGCGATCAGGTCGGCGTGCTTGCGCATGCGCAGGGAGATGGGCCAGGTACCGGCGCGGCGTGCCGTGAAACTGAAGACCCGTTCACCGGCCCCTCCCGGCAGCGGATTCTTCGACGGCAGGAATCGGATGTCGCGCAGGACGAGTCCTTCTCCGATCCTCGACGTCGACCAGCAGTAGTCCCGGGAGGTGTTCTCGGGAAGGTGCAGTTCGATCGTGTCCCCGACACCGACCGTGACGTCCTTCGGCCCAGTGGCGATGTGCTTCATGACCTCAGAATAGCGCTCGCGTGTGATCCACCTCACCCTCTCGGCCGTGGTGACCGCACAGCCCGCGTGACGCCGATGTGTGATGGGACACAAAATGGGGCATTCGGTGCCCATGCACGAGGAACGAGCCGGAATCACACGCAGCGACGCGGTGATGGGAGGACGCCTTCTCGCTCTCGCCCACGAGAACGGTTACAGCGAACTGACCGAAGAGGTCGCGGCACTGGTGTCGAGCGCCGGTTCGGACTCACCGTCCCGGATCACTCCCCCGCTGTACGGCGGCGTACTGAGGTGGACGGTCTCGACGATCGCCGACGTCGTGGTCGACAAGATCGGCCCGCAGGTGCGCGGCGACGAGTCCTTCGAACTGACCATCCGAACCGAGAGCGGCCGTCACGTCCGGCCGGAGGAACTTCCGCAGCCGGAGAGCACCGTGATGAAGGCCGTCGTCGATGCACTCGCCGGCGACTCCGTCGCGGCCCGCAGCGACCTCGACGAGGTGGTCTTCGCGATGGACTGGGCATCGCAGATGGAAGCCTTGGTCGAAGCGGTGCTCTGGCTCGACCGGCTTCTCGACACACCGGTACCGGACGGGAACGACGCACCCTGGTGATCCTCACCCGCAGCAGGGCATGAGCGACGACCTATGCCCTCGTTCACTCCCCTGACCCCCGAGGCCCTCACGATCTCCGTCGCCGACCGTGCCGAGTCGCTCACCGGAACCGTGTGCGTCGCCGTGAGTGCGCCCGACGCGGCAGACCCGGTGGAACTCGCGCGCCGAATCGCGACGGAACTGCGAACACGGGGCCGTGCCGCCGACGTCGTGGCACTCCACGACTTCGTCCGGCCCGCGTCCCTCCGGCTCGAGCACGGGCGGACCGATCCCTACAGCTACCGGCACGACTGGTTCGACTACGCAGCACTCGATCGGGAGGTGGTGCGAGCATTGCACGAACAGCACCGATGGCTTCCTCGTCTGTGGGACGAGGACACCGACCGCTCGGCACGCGAACTCCCGCGGCCGGCGGCGCACGACCAGATTCTCGTCGTCGCCGGTCCGATGCTCCTCGGCCGCGGGCTCGACTTCGATGTCACCGTTTCCCTGACGATGTCGCGTGGGGCGCTCGAAAGACGCACGCGCGCCGGGGATCACTGGACGATCACCGCGTTGCTCGAGCACGGCGAGACGGCTGCGGACGTGCTGGTGCGCTACGACCATCCCACCCGCCCGGCCGCACGGACGAGATCCGCCTGACCGGTCCTCTCGTCGCGGGCTCATCTCTCCGATCGCGGCTTCGCCAGGACCCGGTGGACGGCCGAGGTCACGGCGTCGGGCGCCACCGTACCGAAGACCGCCATGGATTTGGCGAGGAGGGAACCGGGCACCACGTTCCGCTCGCCGCGCATCAGCGCGGCATAGCCGTCCCGGGCCACACGGGCAGGATCGTCCTTGGGGGACTTCCCCAGCAGGGTGTCGAGCATCCCGGCACGCGCGAAGAAATGGGTGTCGGTGGCCCCGGGCAGCATCGACGTGAGCGTGACCCCGCTGCCGTCCAGCTCCTTCCGGACACCGTCGGCGAAGGACTGCACGAAGGCCTTGGACGCGTTGTACACGGCCTGGTAGGGGCCGGGCATCGTCGATACGACCGACGATGTGATCAGCATGCGGCCCGATCCCGCCCGCAGCATGTCGTTCAGCAGCAGGTGCGCCAGATGCACCGTCGAGCGCACGTTGACGTCGACGATCGAGAGCACGTCCTCGAGCTCTGCGTCGACGAATGCGCCACCGGCCCCGACACCGGCGTTGAGCGCGGCGGCGGCCGGGATGCGACCCTCGGCTGTCGCGGCCTCGTGGACCGCCCGGACGCCGTCCGGCGTCCGCAGGTCGGCGTGGACCGCAACCACGTCCACCCCGGCCTTCTCCAGGTCGGCGGCGACCGAGTCCAGCGCGTCCGATCTCGCTGCCAGGACGAGGTCGTAGCCGTCGGCCGCGAACAGGGCGGCCAACTCCCGGCCTATCCCTCGCGAGGCTCCGGTCACCAGAGCACGGGGTCGAGCATCGTTCATCTCTCCTCCTCGGCACGTATGGAGCGCGGGTACCCACACCCGGCCGGACCGACACGGCAGGCCCGGGATCCGCGAGCCGTTCGGGTCGGGCGCGTCCCCGGGTATGCGGCAGGCATCCTGCGCCCGCCCCACCCGGGCAGTCCACACGGAATCTGGAGTTCACTTGCAGCACAAGATGTATCGATCCTCGCCCGAACGAGCGTCGGACGAGGCACGCGAGGAACTCTGTGCCGCCGCGCAGAATGTCTTCGGCTGGAGCGCTCTGCGCCCCGAGCAACTGGACGCCATGGTGCCGCTGCTCGACGGACGCGACGTCCTCGCCGTCATGGCCACCGGCTCCGGGAAATCCGCGATCTATCAAGTGCCCTCATTGCTGCTACCGGGGGTGACCGTGGTCGTCTCGCCTCTGATCGCGTTGCAGAACGATCAGATCGCCGGTCTCGACCACTCGGAGGCGCCCGACGCGGTCGCCATCAATTCGCGCCAGCCCGAGTCCGAGAACGAGGCGAACTGGCGTGCCGTGCTCGAACACGATGCCGACTACGTATTCCTCGCTCCGGAACAACTCGTCGAGGACGAGGTTCTGGACCGTCTGCGCGACGTGCAGGTCTCGCTCCTCGTCGTCGACGAGGCGCACTGCGTCTCGATGTGGGGTCACGACTTCAGACCGGAATACCTGCGCCTGGGAGACGTGGTCGAGACGCTCGGTCGCCCACCCCTCGTGGCCCTCACCGCCACGGCGTCGCCGCCGGTCCGCGACGACATCGTCGCGGCGCTGGGTATGCGGGATCCGCTCGTCGTCGCCGGCGGTTTCGACCGGCCGAATCTCGACATCGAGGTGCGCAGGTACACCGACGACGGAGAGAAGCGGCGCGCCGTCGTCGAGGCCGTGGTATCGATGCCCGGCCCGGGGATCGTCTACGCCGCGACCCGCAAGGACACCGAGCGGTACGCCGATGCCCTGCGTGAACGTGGGATCGAGGCGTGTCCCTATCACGCCGGAATGCGCGCCGGGGAGCGCGAGGACGTCCACCTCGGCTTTCTCGACGGTCGCTGCGAGGTCGTGGTGGCGACCTCCGCTTTCGGCATGGGCATCGACAAGCCCGACGTGCGTTTCGTCGTTCACGCCTCGATACCCGACTCGGTCGATTCCTACTACCAGCAGATCGGGCGCGCGGGGCGGGACGGGGAACCGGCCACCGTCCTGATGTTCTACCGGCCCGAGGATCTCTCGCTCGCGACCTTCTTCACCACCCATCATCCCGACGAGGAGTTGATCGCCCGGGTGTTCTCGGCGGTTCGCGCCGGATCCCCGATGCGGCTCGGACAGTTGCGTGCCGAGCTGGACGTGCGGGGGCGCAGGTTGTCGAACGCCGTGAACCTGCTCGAACGGTGCGGAGCTCTCGTGTCCGGCCGGCGAGGACTCTCCGTCGCCGACGTCTCGCGCCGGACGGCGGTCGAGCGCGCACGGGAGACGGCGGCGGCAGGTGAGCGCCTGGATCGCTCCCGCGTCGACATGATGCGTGGCTACGCCGAGACCCGCGGGTGCCGACGCCGATTCCTCCTCGGATACTTCGGCGAGTCACTCCCCACGCCGTGCGGCCGGTGCGACACCTGCCGGGACGGCGCCGTCGACGAGGCCGGGACGGTCTCGGCGCTTCCGTCCCCCGGCGGATACTCCTCCGTGCTCGCCCCGAACACGCGCGTCGTACACGCCGAGTGGGGACCGGGAGTGGTCATGACGGGCGAGCACGATCGTGTCACCGTCCTGTTCGACGACGAGGGTTACCGGACGTTGTCGCTCGAGGCGGTCGCCGAATCGGGTGTGCTCACGGTCGACGGCGAGGACGCCCCCTCGGAACCCGCGCCTGTCCACACGGAAGAACCCGTGGCGTGAGCCACGGGTTCTTCGGATCCCGTCACCGCGACGGGCCGGGCACGGGTCAGGGGCGAACCGTGCCCGGAGTGGTCCGCGTCCGTGTCAGGAGCACCCCGAGAGCGATCATGCCCACCCCCAGAACGAAGTGCAGCCAGTCGTCCGCCGAGTTCACGGGCACGAAGTTGGCGCTGCTGTCCTTGTCGATGATCAGGCCGTAGATCCAGAGCACCAGGTAGATCGCGCCACCGATGATCAGGAAACTGCGAGCGGTGGCCGCGGCGCGGGCCGCGGCGAGTCCCAGGACACCGAACAACAGGTGCACGATGTTGTGCAGGATGGACACCTGGAAGATCCCCAGGAGCAGAGCCTCGGAGTGGTGGCCTGCACCCGAGAGTTGGTCGTAGTCCGTCGTGACCCCCGGGATGAACCCGAGGATGCCGACCAGGAGGAACACCGCGCCCACTACGAGCGCGGCCGTCTGCACCGGGGTTGCCGTCATCGAGCCCCGGGTGGGCCGTGGGGATGGGGATGTCATGATTCGCGTCCTCTCACCGAACGTCCGTTTGCGCTGAGTGGTCCGAATTGCTCTCCCCGGGTAGCCCTGCCGGATCGAACCCAAACGTCGGTTTTCGCGCACCGCACCACGGGCGACAACCGGAATCCCGGGCGCCCCGCCTTTCGGCCCCTCCCGCCCTGTCACCACCCCGCCCACGACGAAGGCCCGCGGGCGTACCCGCGGGCCTTCGAATCGGCGAGGCTCAGGCCTGGCTGCTGCCGAACGCATCGCCGGCGGCGTCAGCGGAACCGGTGAAGAAGTTCAGCGCGTCGAACAGGTCGGACAGGTTACCGAAGAGGTCGACAAGGAACTCGAGTGCAGGCACGGGCTTCTCCCATCAATGGAACGACATCGAAGTTGTGACGACTCGCGTCGACACGCGATCCAATTGTTACCTGCATTCGACAGCTGCGCAGCGCGAAGAATTGTAATCCGGAACACAAACCGGCCCTAGCAGGGGAAATATCGAAAACTCGGTGAAAATCCGCCCGATATGTCGTATTCCTCGGGGAGTTTCCAGGCCGGACAATACGGTCTATTCGGGGGAAGATCCACATATTACAAGATCGCCTTGTGACCATATCTCCACCCGGCGGGGGGGAACTTCCGCCGGTGCCCGTTCGTCCTATCCTGTGAGTACACCTGCCCGTCCGACCCCGAGGGAGTCATGAAACGCCCCAAGCGAAAACCTCGAAGACCCGTCCCGCCCAGACGTGACGATCTCTTCGTCACCCGAGCCCGGTCCCTTCAGTGCTGACCGCCCTCGGAATCGCGGCCGGCATTCTTGTCGTTCTCGCCATCACTGCTCTGACCGGCTACTTCGTCGCGCAGGAATTCGCGTACATGGCCGTCGACCGCTCCCGCCTGAAGGCCCGCGCCGAAGGCGGTGACACGGCTGCGGCCCGCGCACTGACGGTCACCCGCCGCACTTCCTTCATGCTCTCGGGCGCTCAGCTCGGCATCACCGTCACCGGTCTGCTCGTGGGCTATGTCGCGGAACCGTTGATCGGTAGCGGCCTCGGTGAGTTGCTCGGCGGTGTGGGCATCCCCACCGCCGTGGGTGTCGCGGTCGGCACCGTGCTGGCGGTGCTCTTCTCGACGGTGGTCCAGATGGTCTTCGGAGAGTTGGTGCCGAAGAACCTGGCCATCGCCCGCCCCGAGCCGGTCGCCCGCCGACTCGCCCTGTCGACGAGTGCGTATCTCGCCGTCTTCGGTTGGTTGATCAAACTGTTCGACGCGTCGTCGAACCTCCTGCTGCGAGCCCTGCGCATCGAACCGGTGCACGACGTCGAGCACTCCGCCACTCCGCGCGACCTCGAACACATCGTGGCCGCGTCCCGGGAGACCGGCGAGCTGCCTCCGGAATTGTCCACCCTGCTCGACCGGATCCTCGAGTTCCCTACGCGCACAGCCGAGCACGCAATGATCCCGCGTTCGCGGGTCGACGTCGTCGAGTTGGACGAGCCGGTTACCACGATCCTCGACAAGATGAGCGACGGTCACACCCGCTACCCCGTGGTGGGTACCTCGTCCGACGATCTGCGCGGTGTCGTGCACCTCCACGATCTTCTCGGACTCGACACTCCGACGGGCACGGCCGCGACGGTCTGCCGGCCGCCGGTGATCGTGCCGGCGACGCTGGCTCTTCCGGAAGTTCTCACCGAGCTGACCCGGGCCGAGGACGAGATGGCCCTGGTGATCGACGAGTACGGCGGTTTCGCCGGCGTCGTCACCCTGGAGGACATCGCGGAGGAATTGGTCGGCGAGATCGCCGACGAGCACGATCCCGCGGTCGCCGTCGAGGTCATCCGTCCCGAGGGCGACGGCTGGCTCGTCCGAGGCGACGCGCACATCGACGAGGTGGCCCGCACCCTCGACCACGATCTGCCCGAGGGTGACTACGAGACACTCGCGGGTCTGGTCATCACCGAGTTCGGCGGCCTTCCCGAGGTGGGTGACACCGTCCGGATCACGCTCGATCCCGATCCGGCCGAACTCGTGCACGAGGAGGGTCCGACCCACCGGACCCTCGTGGCCGAGGTACGCGACATCGACAAACACGTGCCGTCCTCGGTGCACGTGACCGTTCTGACGGACGAGGTGACCGGCGATGAGTAACCCTGTGGTCGTCGCGGCGGTGACGATCGGCCTGATCGCCGCCAGCGCGTTCTTCGTCGCGGTCGAGTTCGCGCTCATCGCGGCGCGGCGACACCGCCTGGAGGACGCGGCGGCGTCGAGCCGCTCGGCACGGGCCGCTCTGCGCAGTGCCTCCGAATTGTCGGTGCTGCTCGCAGGATCCCAGCTCGGCATCACGGTATGCACGCTCGCGCTCGGCGCGACGACGAAACCTGCCGTGCACCACTGGCTCACCCCGTTGTTCGAGAACTGGGGCGCACCGCTGTGGCTCGCGGACGTGGCCGGTTTCGTCCTCGCCCTGATCATCGTGACGTTCCTCCACCTCGTCGTCGGTGAGATGGCGCCGAAGTCGTGGGCGATCGCCCATCCGGAGAAGTCCGCCACGATGCTGGCATTGCCGATGCGCGCGTTCATGTGGGTGACCCGGCCGTTGATCGTCCGGTTGAACCACATGGCGAACTGGTGTCTGCGGAAGATCGGCGTGGACCCGGTGGACCAGGTCGCCGAAGGGCAGGATCCCGATGCGCTGCGGCACCTGGTCGAGCACTCGGCCACGGTCGGCACGCTCGACGAGCGCTATCACGGACACCTCAGCAGCGCGCTGGAACTCGAGACGCTGACACTCGGCGACATCGTCACGCCGCAAGCACAGCCGAGCAGCGTGAAGCCCACCTCGACCGGCGCCGAGATCCGCGAGACGGCCCATCGCACAGGGCATCTTCGACTGCTCGTGCGGGCCAACGGCCACGTGGACGGCGTGGTGCACGTGCGCGACAGCCTCCAGGCCGCTCCCGGAACCACCGCGGCCGAACTGATGCGCCCGGCGCTGACGATCGACGCGGTGACGCCTGTCTACGAGGCGCTGACGACGATGCGGGAAACCAGGAACCATCTGGTCACCGTTACCGAGAACGGCCGGATCGTCGGATTGATCACCCTGTCGGACGTGCTGGCCCGGCTGCTGCCGATGAGCGGCGCCACGAGCTGACACACCGATACGTCAGGCCCGTTCCGGATCCACGGAGCGGGCCTGACGTCGCTTCCCGTCCCGACCCGCACCGTTCAGGAGTGCCCGAGTGCGGCGTGCATCTCCCAGACGAGGATCTCCGCGCCGGTCGCGGTGGTGAGCTGCCGGCCACCGCCGCCGGCAATCCGCACGGCGTCTCCTTCCGCGAGATGTCCGGCCCCTTCGAGCGCGGCTTCCCCTCGCGCGACGAACACGTGCAGGAACGGCGCGTCCGGGAGCGTCACGGGCCGGTCCGGACGCATCCGCGCGACATGCATGGCCGCGTACCTGTTGCGGATGCGGATCGCGGAATGGTCGGCGTAGGCATCCATTCCCGATGCGACCGGAACCAGACCACCGGAGAGCAGTTCGTCGTCGATCTCGAGCTGTTCGTATCCGGGCTCGATGCCCGCTTCGTCCGGCAGCACCCACATCTGCACGAAACGCACCGGCTCGTCGTGCTCGGCGGCGTGGGAGCCGGTGGCACCGGCACAGCGCCACGAGTCGTTCTTCTCGGAGTGGAGGATCCCGGAACCCGCACTCATACGCTGCGCGAGACCCGGGTAGATCACCCCGGAGTGCCCCGTCGAATCCTGGTGCACGAGCGATCCGCGGAGCACCCATGTGACGATCTCCATGTCGCGGTGCGGATGGGTGTCGAAACCGGCTCCGGCACGGACGATGTCGTCGTTGTTGACCATGAGTACGCCGAAATGCGTGTTCTCCGGGTCGTAGTGGTGGCCGAACGAGAAGGAATGTCGCGAATCGAGCCAGTCGATCTTCGTGCGGAGGCGGTCGTCCGCGCGGCGGACGTCGAGTATCGGTGTGGTGCTCATGCGGGGTCCTGTGTCGGGCAGTTCGGATCTGCGGTGGACGGATTGCGGCGGGGGCGGATACGCGCCTGGGGCAGGGGTGGCGCCGGGAGACGCTCGACCCGGCCGGTGTAGCCGGAGACGCTGCCGAAGCGATCGGACCCGCGTTCCCAGGCGTCCCGGTAGGCGACGATCTCGTCGTGGTTGCGCCCGACGAAGTTCCACCACATCACGATCTCCTCGCCGAAGGGTGTTCCGCCGAGGAGGACGATACGTGCGGGTTCGTCGGTGGTGTTGGTCAGTTCGAGGGCCGGCACACCGGTTCCGGTGTAGCCGAGCGCGGCACGCGTGAGCACGGTACCGAACAGCGCGACCGTACCGGTGTCGACGAGCACGCCGTGCTCGAACGACGGGTCGACGTCGAGGGTGATGCTCGTCGCAGGATCGAGGACGATCTCGGCCCCGAGCAGCGGCGTGAACGTCGTCACGGGCGACTGCCGGCCCGCGAGCGAACCGAGGAAGACCTTCACTGCGGCGCCGCGTACCCGGACGACCGGCGGCACATGGTGCTGGAAGTCGCGGGGCGCATCGCGATGCGCGTCGGGCAGGGCCAGCCACAACTGCATGCCGTGCAGCGTGGCGGTCGCGGATGTGGAGACCTCGGAGTGGCAGATCCCGTGGCCTCCGGTCATGAGGTTCAACTCCCCCGGCCGGACCATCGCGTGCACGCCGTGACTGTCGCGGTGTTCGATCTCCCCGGTGAACAGCCACGACACCGTCTGCAGTCCGGTGTGGGGGTGCGGTGCGACGTCCATGCCACCGGTGCGGGAGACGTCGTCGGGGCCGTAGTGGTCGACGAAGCACCACGCACCGATGAGCGAGCGCTGCCGTTGCGGAAGGGTACGGCGGACGGGCATCGCCCGCGGACCGCCGAGCGGGACCTCGCGCGAGGTGATGATCTCCACGCGGGGGCGGTGTGCGTCCCGGATCGGAAGATCCTCCGTCCGGCAGTGGATCTCCTCGGGGCGGGTGTCGGTATTGCTCATGCCGCTCGACTCCTCTCGGTGGTCGCGTCGGTCGACCTTTCCAGTGTGTCACATTTGATTGCGTAGTCAACTAACTGGGGTAGACTGGATTTCATGGGAGAAACGATGTGGCTGAACGACGACGAACAGCGACTGTGGCGTGCCTATCTGGATGCGACCCGCCTGCTGTTCCAGAATCTCGACAAGCAGTTGCTGCGGGATTCCGACATCTCCTTCACCGACTTCGAGATCCTCGTCCTGCTCTCCGAGGCGCCCGACCGCAGGATGCGCATGCGCGACATCGCGGATGCCAGCACCACGACCCGCAGCGGGATCACCCGGGCGGTCTCCCGCATGGAGAACGCGGGATGGGTGCGGCGCGTGGAGTGCGAATCCGATCGACGCGGGGCCTGGGCGGAACTCACGGAGGCCGGCTACGCGCGACTCGCCGCAGCGGGCCCGGGCCACGTCGACGCGGTCCGCGAGAACATGTTCGACCTGCTCTCCCCCGACGACATCGCCTCCATGACCGAGACCTTCACCCGCATGCGTGATCGCATGATCGACGGTAAGCGGTCGGCCGCCACCTCCTAGCGGGTCCACCCCTGCCGTCGGGACCACGACGCCTGCACGCTCGCCGATTCGGTGAACGTCGGTACGGCCGCCGAAGGTGGGTCACGACCGATCCCCGAAGCATCGCGCGTCGCGTCCGAGAAGTTCCGGCTCGCCTACGGCACAAGGTGCGATCGAAGGTCGCGCACCCGGTCTGCAACGAATTCATCGCCGATGCTGTGGGTTCATCCACAGGCCGGCCAGGACCCGGTGGCTCCCCCGGTTCTCTCGAGTTAGAGTGCTCGCCACACTGATCTTCGAGGGGGGTTCGATGAGCGGTCTGTTTCCCGGTGCCGGAATCCGGGTGGTGCCCGACGGAGTTCGAGCGTTCGGGACGACGAATCTTCGTGCGGCCGAGCACGTCGCACAGGCAGGGGCGTTCGATCTGCAGGCCAACATCTCCGCGCTGAGTCCGGCCATGGGACTCATCGGAAGCGAGTTCCTCGCGGTGTTCGCAGCAGCGCAGTCCGAGCACACCCGTGCCGTCACACAACTGTCGTGGGCATACGCGTCCAACGGCATCGCGGCACACGAAGCCGCCGCCGGCTACGAAACCGCCGACACCGGAACGGCTTCGGCCCTCTCCGACGCCGCGGGAGGACTGTGATGCAGGGATCGGTCGCAGACGCCGCAGCAGCACCCGTCACCTCACCGACCGTTCTCGACGCACTTCGCGCGTCACCGATCGGACCGGTCCTCGACGCCCCGATTCCCGTACCACCGCAACCCGTGCTCCCCGAGCCGGGTCTGCCCGTCCTCGACGCGAACACGATCGTCGAACTGCTCGAATCGATTCCGGTGCCGGTGCTGCCCGATCTCGAGGTGATCGTGCGGCCGCTCACCGAACTCGGCTCGATGTTCGGCACCGGCATCCTCGACTCGCTCGATCCCACGGCGATCCTGCATCAGGGTTCGCGCCTGCTCGAGACCGCGACCACTCTCGGGCGCAGTGCGCTGCACGCGCTTCCGGAGTCGTGGGAGGGTGCGACGGCCGACGAGGCCACCGGTCACGGCGTCCGGGCTCAGCAGTCCGCGCTCGAACTGGCCGACCGCGGCGACCGGATCGGCGACGTCACCCGCGCCGCCACGGCGAGCGTCGAACGCGGCAACGTCGAATTGACCGGCATCGCACAGTCGTTCGTGGCCACAGCGGTCGCGGCCGCCCCCGCTCTGGTGACACCGCCGGGTCAGGCCGCTCTGCTGGCGTCGGCCGCACAACATCTTCAGGCGGCACTGGCCGTCGTCGCGCGTACGCGAGGCGAACTGGCGGTCCACACCGCCGCGATGACCCCGTTGACCGCACCTGTTCCGGTGCCCGCGCCCGTCGCGGTGGCGGGGGTGCACGAGATGCGCACGATCGCCACGGCCGCAACCGATGTCGCATCGAGTGCCGCCGCACCGTTCACCGCGGCCGCCGCTCACGCCCCGACCGCTCCCACCGCCTACGCATCGACCGTGCCCACCGCGCACACGGCGGTCCCCACCGTCGGTGCGGCCGTCGCAGGCTCGGCCGGAACGGTGTCGGCGGGAGTCTTCGCCGGTCACGGCAGCGCGGGGACCGCGTTCGGGACTGCGAGTGTGCCCGCCGCCACTCCGCTCCCGACGGGTGCGGGCGCGGGTGCGGGTGCGGGCGGAGGGTCGCCGGCGACGACCGGTACGACGCCGGGGGGCCGCACGCCTTCCACCGGCGGGATGGTCCCCGCGACGTCGGGCCGCGGGTCCGAGGACGAGGAGCACCGCTCCCCTGCCCGTCTCCTGAGTGCCGCCTCCGTGAGCACCGAGGTGGTCGGCGAGTTGCCGTTGGTCGTTCCTGCCGTGATCGGTTCGCACGACGACCGGTGAGCCCAGGCCGTCAGTCGACCAGGGAAGCCACCTCGTGGTCGGTCAGCGTCGTCTGCGGCACGCGCCCGGCGCCGCGCGCGAGTTCGATAGCCCGGTAGAGCGGGCGTTCGCCGAGCGCGGCGTCGCGGGCCTCGGCCCGCAACTGTTCGACGAGCACCGACGAGACCGCCGCTGCCGGTGCAATCTCGCTGGTGGCCAGCGCATTCGCCAGCTTCCGCAGAGCGAGCACCTCGAGTTCGCGACCTCCGCCGTTGGCGTACAGCGCCAACGGAACCGACACGAGATTGTGCTCACCGTCGTTGACGCGCAAGACCGCCTGCGAGACGCCGCCCACCCGCACGAGCAGTTCGACGCCGGCGAGCCGCGCCAGATCGACACTGCGCGACCGGAATGCCCCCGAAAGGGTGATGACGGTGCCGCGCAGCAGCAGGTGCCGACGCGTGGCCAGGAACGCCCCGAGAGCCGGTGGCACCGCGAGGACCGCACCGACGAGCAAGGCCACCCAGCCGGGCGCGACGATCCAGACGAGGACGCCGAGGACGACGCCGACGGCGAGCGCGAGCAACGCGATCTTGCGTGCCCGCGGCCGCAGCAGCCGGGCCGGGATCAGATCGAGCGGGACGGCGCCACCGTCCCGGTCGTCATGCGCCGGCAACGACCTCACCCACACGGGCGACGACGTCCGTGAGAGCAACGCTGTGCTGTTCGCCGTTGCGCAGATCCTTCACGACGATCTCGCCCGCCTCGAGTTCGCGGTCGCCGAGGACGAGCGCGACGACGGCGCCGGACTTGTCGGCAGCCTTCATCGCGCCCTTCAGGCCACGTCCGCCGTAGGCCAGGTCGACGCGGAGGCCTGCTGCGCGCAGCTTGTGCGCGATGGGCACGAGCGCAGCCTTGGCGGCATCCCCCATGGGCACGCCGTACACCTCGCATCGTGCGGGGCTGCCGGCCGACTTGCCCTCCGCGGCGAGCGCGAGAACCGTGCGGTCGACGCCGATCCCGAAACCGATACCCGAGAGCGGCTGGCCACCCAGCTGCTCCATGAGTCCGTCGTAGCGACCGCCGCCACCGATACCGGACTGGGCTCCGAGTCCGTCGTGGACGAACTCGAAGGTGGTCTTCGTGTAGTAGTCGAGGCCGCGCACCATGCGCGGGTTCACGACGTACGGGACGCCGATCGCGTCGAGGTGCGCGAGCACCTCGTCGAAGTGCGCACGCGCGGTGTCCGAGAGGTGGTCGAGCATCAGCGGTGCGTCGGCCGTCATCTCGCGGACCTCGGGACGCTTGTCGTCGAGCACGCGCAGCGGGTTGATCTCCGCGCGGCGGCGGGTCTCCTCGTCGAGCGGGAGCCCGAACAAGAACTGCTGCAACTTCTCCCGGTACTGCGGGCGGCAGGTGTCGTCGCCGAGCGAGGTGATCTCGAGGCGGAAGCCGTCGAGGCCGAGCGACCGGAACCCGGCGTCGGCGATCGCGATGACCTCGGCGTCGAGCGCAGGATCGTCGATGCCGATCGCCTCGACACCGACCTGCTGCAGCTGACGGTAGCGACCGGCCTGGGGGCGCTCGTAGCGGAAGAACGGTCCGGAATACGACAGCTTCACGGGGAGCTGACCTCGATCGAGGCCGTGCTCGATCACCGCCCGCATCACGCCCGCGGTGCCCTCGGGACGGAGCGTGACCGAGCGCTCACCGCGATCGGCGAAGGTGTACATCTCTTTCGTGACGACGTCGGTGGATTCGCCGACGCCCCGAGCGAACAGGCCGGTGTCCTCGAAGATGGGCAGTTCGATGTGCCCGTACCCCGCCAAGCGTGCGGCACGGGTCAGACCGTCCCGTACCGCCACGAACTCCGCCGACTGCGGGGGAACGTAATCGGGCACACCCTTCGGCGCCGAAAACGTGGAGGCCTTGCTCACTGGTACTGCCTTCTCTCGGAATTCTCTCGGTTGGTCACCGACGGATCGCGGTGTTCGTGTGTCAGCGGGATTCTGCCAGGCCGGTGAGGAAGGGATTCGAGACCCGCTCCTGCCCGATCGTGCTCGACCCGCCGTGACCGGGAAGGATGTTGGTGCCGTCGTCGAGCACGAGCAATTTGCGGGCGATCGAGTCGAGCAGTTGCGCGTGGTCGCCGCCCGGCAGGTCGGTACGGCCGATCGACCCCTGGAACAGGGTGTCGCCGGTGAGCGCGACGTTCAGGGCAGCCCCGTCCGGGGTGGTGGTGCGCGTGCGCAGGACGACCGAGCCGCGGGTGTGTCCGGGCGTGTGGTCGACGACGAACTCGATTCCGGCGTGTTCGATCTCGTCTCCGTCGCCGAACTCCACGACCTGCTGCGGTTCGACGAACTCGACGCCGTCGAGGAAGGGGGCGAGGCTCGACCCCATGCCCTGCAGCGGATCGGTGAGCATCGCCCGGTCGTCGGGGTGGATGTAGACGGGGATCCCGTACCGGTCGGCGATCGGCTGCGCCGACCACATGTGGTCGAGGTGACCGTGCGTGAGCAGCACCGCCCGGGGCGTGAGATCGGATCCCGTGAGGAACTCCACGAGCGGCTCGGCGGCGTCCTGGCCGGGATCGACGACGACGCACTCCTTCGCGTTGTCCTGCGCGAGGATGTAGCAGTTGGTCTGGAACATCCCGGCAGGGAATCCGGTCACGAGCACGAGCATCGCTCCTACGGGTGGAAGCCTTCGAGGTCTCCTACAGACTATGCGTTGCGCCCTGTCCGCGGGTTCCCGGTCCCGGGTGGCAGACTCGAATCGGCTTCGAAGTCGGTTGGACCACATCGATCGTTCACGGGAGGACTACTGCAGTGCCGAGCAACGCACAACGGCGCCAGGCCGCGAAACGCAAACTCGAACGGCAACTCGAGCGACGAGCCGAACGCGAGCGCAAGCGGCGCCGCGCGACGATCGCGCTCTCCGCGCTCGGGGTGATCATGGTCGTCGGCGCAGGTGTTGCACTGTGGGCGGTGAACCGGGGTGACGACACGGCCACGGAGGCAGCGTCGAACGACACCTCCGGTTCCGAGTACGCGGCACTGCCCGAGGGCCGGTCGGAGCCGTTGCCCGAGACGGTGAACTGCTCGTACCCCGCCGACGGTCGCGAGCCGTCGAAGCCCGCGCAGCCCCCGCGCACCGAGGGCATCCGCACAACCGGCGAGGGCAACACGGACGTCAGTGTCAGCGTGGAGACGAATCAGGGCAACATCGGCCTGATCCTGCACAACGACGACTCGCCGTGCACCGTCAACAGTTTCCTGTCGCTGGCGTCGCAGAACTACTTCGACGACACGACCTGCCACCGTCTGACCACCTCGCCGTCCCTGCAGGTCCTGCAGTGCGGCGACCCGTCCGGGAGCGGTTCCGGCGGACCGGGTTACCAGTTCGCCAACGAGTTCCCCACCGATCAGTTCGCCGCCGACGATCCCGCCGCGCAGGAACCGATGACCTATCCGCGCGGCACCCTCGCGATGGCGAACACCGGACAGCCCGAGACCAACGGCAGCCAGTTCTTCCTGGTGTACGGCGACTCGGTGCTGCCCCCTCAGTACACCGTGTTCGGCACGATCGACGAGACCGGTCTTGCGACCCTCGACACGATCGCCGCAGCCGGTGTAGCGGGTGGGGCTGCCGACGGTACCCCCGCACTGGAGACGACCCTCACGTCGGTCAGGATGGACTGATGATCCGATTGCGCACCACCCTCGCCGCCGGCCTCGGGCTCGCACTCCTCCTCACGGGGTGCTCCGACGATTCGTCCACCGATACCGCCGCGAGCTCGTCGGCACCGGCGTCCGCCGCCGACCGGCAGTCCCCCGCCTACACGGGCGAACTACCGGAGCGACCCAGCGGCACCGACTCCGTCTCGTGCACCTACGACGCCTCGGGTGACGCCGCACGCGACGTGACCGCCCCCGCCGCGGACGACGTCTCCGCCACCGGCGCTGCTGCCGCGCAGATCACCACCAGCGTCGGCGTCATCGGCGTCGAACTCGACCGGGCCGCGGCCCCCTGCACGGTCAACAGCTTCGTGTCCCTCGCGGAGCAGGGCTATTTCGACGACACGCCCTGCCACCGGCTGGTGACCTCCCCCGGGCTGCAGGTGCTGCAGTGCGGCGACCCGACGGGCACCGGAACGGGCGGGCCGGGTTACGGGTTCGACACCGAGTACCCGGAGAACGTGTACGCGCCCGGCGACACCCAGCTACGGCAACCGGTGATCTACCCGCGCGGCACGGTCGCGATGGCGAACACCGGTCGTCCCGGCAGCAACGGCAGCCAGTTCTTCCTGGTGTACGAGGATTCGCAGCTTCCCCCCACCTACACGGTGTTCGGGACGGTCGACGAGGCCGGACTCGCCGTGATCGAGGAGGTCGCGGCGGAGGGTGACGACGGCTCGATGGCGGCCGGCGGCGGTGCGCCCAACCGCGCGGTGCAGATCGAGTCGGTGACCGTCGGGTCCTGACACCCCCGTTCACACGGAACGCACGGACGTCCCGTCCCGGAGATTCCGGGGCGGGACGTCGTCGTCCGGCGCCAGACCGAGACGGATTCGGTCAGGCTGCCGAGGTCACCCGGTACACGTCGTAGACGCCTTCGACATTGCGGACGACGTTCAGCACGTGCCCGAGATGTTTCGGGTCGCCCATCTCGAAGGTGAACCGGCTCACCGCGACCCGGTCGCCCGTGGTCGTCACGGAGGCCGACAGGATGTTGACCTTCTCGTCGGCGAGTGCCTTCGTCACGTCGGACAACAGACGGTGCCGGTCGAGAGCTTCGATCTGGATCGCGACGAGGAACACCGACGACGGCGAGGGCGCCCACTGCACCTCGATGATCCGCTCCGACTGCTCCCGCAGCGACCCGGCGTTCGTGCAGTCGGTGCGGTGCACGCTCACCGCACCGGTCCGGGTCACGAAGCCCATGATCTCGTCGCCGGGAACGGGCGTGCAGCACTTCGCGAGCTTCGAGACCGTGCCCGGTGCGCCCGGCACGAGGACACCGGAATCACCGCTGTTCCGCGAGCGGGTCGGGATGGTCGACGGTGTGGACCGCTCGGCCAGTTCCTCCTCGACGCCACCGACGCCACCGAGCAGCGCGACCAGCCGTTGCACGACGTGGTGCGCCGAGACGTGGTGCTCTCCGACCGCGGTGTACAGCGCCGAGACGTCGGCGTAGCGCAGTTCCTTCGCGACCGCGACCATCAGATCGGCGTTCATCAGGCGCTGTAGCGGCAGACCGACGCGGCGCACTTCCTTCGCGATGGCGTCCTTGCCGGATTCGAGGGCTTCCTCGCGGCGTTCCTTGGCGAACCACTGCCGGATCTTCGCCTTGGCGCGAGGGGAGACGACGAACGACTGCCAGTCGCGGCTCGGGCCGGCATTGGGATCCTTGGAGGTGAACACCTCCACGACCTCACCGTTCTCGAGCTTGCGTTCGAGTGCCACGAGCCGGCCGTTGACCCGAGCGCCGATGCAGCGGTGTCCGACCTCGGTGTGCACGGCGTACGCGAAGTCCACGGGCGTCGAGCCCGACGGAAGGGTGATCACATCGCCCTTGGGAGTGAAGACGAAGATCTCCTTGACGGCCAGGTCGTAGCGGAGGGACTCGAGGAATTCGCCCGGGTCCGCCGCCTCACGCTGCCAGTCGAGGAGCTGCCGCATCCAGGCCATGTCGTCGAGCTCGGCGACATCGCCGGAGTGGCGTCCCTTCGTCTCCTTGTACCGCCAGTGCGCGGCGATACCGAATTCGGCGGTGCGGTGCATCTCGTGCGTGCGGATCTGCACCTCGAGCGGCTTGCCCTCGGGACCGATGACGGTGGTGTGCAACGACTGGTAGACGCCGTAGCGGGGCTGTGCGATGTAGTCCTTGAACCGCCCCGCCATGGGCTGCCACAGCGAGTGCACGACACCGACGGCCGCATAGCAGTCGCGGATCTCGTTGCACAGGATCCGCACGCCGACCAGGTCGTGGATGTCGTCGAAGTCGCGGCCCTTGACGATCATCTTCTGATAGATCGACCAATAGTGCTTGGGCCGGCCCTCGACGACCGCGTCGATCCGGGATGCCGAGAGCGTCCGGCCGATCTCCTCGCGGACGGTGGCCAGGTAGGTGTCGCGCGACGGCGCGCGGGTCGCGACGAGGCGGACGATCTCCTCGTACTTCTTCGGGTGGAGGATCGCGAACGCCAGATCCTCGAGTTCCCACTTGACCGTCGCCATCCCGAGACGATGGGCCAGCGGGGCGATCACCTCGAGGGTTTCGCGTGCCTTGCGGGCCTGCTTCTCGGGAGGCAGGAAGCGCATGGTCCGCATGTTGTGCAGACGGTCCGCGACCTTGATGACGAGCACCCGGGGGTCGCGCGCCATCGCGATGATCATCTTGCGGATGGTCTCACCCTCGGCGGCCGAACCGAGCACGACCTTGTCGAGTTTGGTGACGCCGTCGACGAGATGCGCCACCTCCTCGCCGAACTCGGCGGTGAGCTGCTCGAGCGTGTAGCCGGTGTCCTCGACGGTGTCGTGGAGCAGCGCCGCGACGAGGGTCGTGGTGTCCATACCGAGTTCGGCCAGGATCGTCGCGACCGCCAGCGGATGGGTGATGTAGGGATCACCGGACTTGCGCTTCTGGGTGGCGTGCCGTTCCTCGGCCACATCGTAGGCCCGCTGCAGCTGCGAGAGGTCGGCCTTCGGGTACAGCTCCCGATGGATGGTGACCAGCGGCTCGAGGACGGGCTTGAGGCTGGTGCCGCGCTGCCCGGTGATGCGCCGGGCCAGGCGGGCGCGCACCCGCCTCGAGGCAGAGGTGGACGCCGCGGTGGGCGTCGGATTCTGACCGGAATTCTGGGACCGATCGAGATTCTGGGTCATCCCTCCACCTCCCGTCGCGGCTGCGAACCCGGTTCGTCACCGATGCGCATGTCCGGACCGTACGGGCCCGGCGGGTTCACCGGCACCTGTGGCAACTCTAACTCTCAGATCCGCACGAGCGACGTCAGTGGGTACTTCTGCAGTCGTGCCCGGCCACCGAGAGCTTCGATCTCGGTGACGACGGCGATACCGACGACCTCCGCGCCGACACGCTCGAGCAGTTCGACGGTCGCGGACAGGGTTCCACCGGTCGCGAGGACATCGTCCACCACGAGCACCTTCCGGCCCCGCAGAGCGAGCCAGTCGCCCGGGATCTCGATCGCTGCCGTGCCGTATTCGAGACGGTATTCGCAGGTCTGCACGGGCGGCGGGAGCTTGCCGGCCTTCCGGACGGCGAGAACCCCCACACCGAGGGTCCGGGCGATGCCACCCCCGAGGAGGAAACCACGCGCATCGATCCCGGCGACCAGTTCGGCGTCGGGTGCCACGGACGACAGGGCCTCGATGATCGCCGAGAAGGACGGGCCGTCGGCGAAGACCGGCGTCAGGTCGGCGAACCGGACACCCGTGGACGGAAAGTCGTCGACCCATCGGGTGTGTCCGGCGACGGCTGCGGCAGCTTCCTCGACGAGCTGCGGTTCGCCGATCCGTTGAGCGTTCATCCTCTGAGTATCCACCGATCCATGTTCCAGCCCGCACCCGCGGTCGTCGGGTTCGGTACCCCGGCGTGTATTCCCGCGGCGAACCCGATCGTGCGGGGCTGCGCGAACAGCGGCAGGGTGGGAACATCGCCCCACAGGATGCGTTCGGCCTCGGTCGCGAGCCCGGCGACGGCGGCGTTGTCGCGGGCGACGAGCAGCCCGTCGAGCAGTTCGTCGACGCGCCCGATCGAGTAACCACCCACGTTGCTGCCGGCACCGGAGTGCAGCGCATCGCGCGCGTCCTCCATGTCCGCGGTGCCACCGGCCCCCGCCGCGGTGGCGGTACCCACGAGGATCGCGTCGACCTCCCCGGCCGTCAGCTGCGACGGCGCGAACGTGTCGGAGCCGGCGTCGACGATGTCGATGCCCGCCTCGCGGCAGGACTCGCCGATCAACTCGAGAGTGCGCGCGCGCCGGTCGTCCGGCCCGAGATATCCGATACGGACCTGCATCCGGTCCTGACCGGAGGCCTCGCGTTCCGAACGGGCGGCGTCGATGTCCACCTCGGCGTAACGTTCGGCCGACGGCGCGGTCTGCGGGTACAACGGCGAATCGGGCGCCAAGAGCCTCGACGTGATCGGGCCCGTGACGCCGTCCGACTCGTCGGAGGCGCCCAGCTCGTCGAACAACTGCGTCCGCGGCACGCACAGGGCGACGGCGCGACGCGCCGCCGGGTCCTGGAACACCCCGCTCGTGGCGAACACCAGCTGCTCGAGATTGCGCGAGACGACCGTGGAGACCTCGGCGCCGTCGCCGAGATTGCTGTGGCCGATAGATCCCTCGGCGGCATCGACGACGTGGATGCGGCCGTCCTCCGCCGCCGCGGACACGTCGGTCCCGCGCGGCCATACGACGATGCGATCGGTGCCCGGGGCGTTCCCCCACCACCGTTCGTTCGCGACGAGCGTCAGACCGTCCTCGGCCGTGTACGACTCGATACGGTACGGACCCGCCGACGGGAAGAGGGCCGGGTCGATCTCACCCGGGGTGAGAGACCAGCCGGTGTTCCAGAACTCCGCGATGCGCCGGACGGCGTCGGTGTCGTTCGTCGTGATCGCCCCGACCAGATCGGCCACGCCCGACCGGCCCGCCGCCACGTGCGCCGGCATCAGCTCGGTGGCCGAGAACAGCGACCTCCAGTTCGTGTCCTCGCGGCCGGGCCGGAAGACGACGGTGGCCTCCTTCGAACCGGGCCGACAGTCGACCCGGTCGATGTCGGCGTAGCCCCCGCGATGGGCGGCGTCGAAGAGCGGGACCTGTTTCCCGGCTTCGTCCGGTGCGGTGAACCGGCCGCTCGACGCCGCCCAGGCGAGGACGAGGTCGTCGCAGGACATGGGCACGCCGTCGGAGTAGACCGCGTCCGGGGACAACCGGTACTGCACGGTCAGACCTTCGCCCGGCACGACCGAGGCCGTTCCGATGTCGGTGTCCGCGATCACCCGGCCGGACGGGCCGACGTAACCGAATCCGGGCAGCACCCGGGCGAACGCCTGGCGCGCGCCGGAGGCGGCACCGTCGACGGTGTTCGCGTTGTAGGTCGTCACCGTGTTGTCGATCGCGTACCCGATCGAGTGCAGCGGTTCCTCCTCCGTGCCGCACGCAACGGTGGAGAACGCGAGCGTCGAGGCCACCGCTGCACACGCGAGGAGCGTGCCGCGGCGCCTCGGCGACCGCCTCGTCGTCGGGTCGTTCCGCTCGGTCACCGCCATGTCACGACCTTCTCTTGGCGCGCTTTCCGGTAGGTCGCGCTCCGGGGGCGGGGCCGCGACGGATCGTCGCCCGGTCGGGCAGGGCATCGGAGGCAGGGGCCGGCGGAACGATCCGGGGATCGCGCGTGCCTGCGGCCTGCGCACCGGCCGTCGTTCCGGCCTTCGCCGCGCGGGCGGCGACCTCCTCCCGCTTGGCGAGCACCTTGCGGGTGTGCTTCGCGACCGGACCACGCCATTCCTCGAGGGTAACCAGCAACGGGGTCGCGAAGAAGATCGAGGAGAAGGTGCCGACGACGATGCCGACCAGCTGGACGAGCGCGAGGTCCTTGAGCGTGCCCACACCGAGGAGCCACACCGCGACCACCATGAGCGCGAGCACCGGAAGCACCGAGATGACGGTGGTGTTGATCGAGCGCATGAGCGTCTGGTTGACGGCGAGGTTGGCCTGCTCCGCGTAGGTGCGGCGGTGCAGGTGCAGGATGCCTCGGGTGTTCTCCTCGACCTTGTCGAAGACGACGACCGTGTCGTACAGCGAGAAGCCGAGGATCGTGAGCAGACCGATGACGGTCGCCGGGGTGACCTCGAAGCCGACGAGCGAATACACCCCCGCCGTGACGACGATGTCGAAGAACAGCGCCGCGATCGCCGCCATCGCCATGTTCCGCTGGTATCGGACGGTGATGTAGATGCTCACGATGACGAGGAAGACCACCAGCGCGAGAAGCGCCTTGTTCGTGATCTGGCTTCCCCACGTCTCGCTGACGTCCGCGACGCTGATCGAGTTGCGGGACGGCTCTCCGTCCGGACCGGCCGGCTGGAACTCCTCGAACAACGCGGTCTGCAGTTGCGCGACCTGCTCCACGTCGAGGGTCTCCGACCGGATCTGCACCGTCGCGCCGTCGCCGGCGCCGACGGTCTGCACCGCTTCGGGTTCGAAGCCGATGGTGTCGCTGAAGACGGTTTCGACGTCGTCGACGGAGACGCCCGCCACGACCGGCATCTGGATGCGGGTGCCACCCTCGAAGTCGATTCCCCAGCTGAATCCGCGCAGCAGCATGCTGAGCAGGGCGATGAGCACGATCACCGCGGTGACGATGTACCACCGCTTGCGGCGGCCGACGATCTCGAAGGCACCCGTGCCGGTGTACAGACGGGACAGCAGGCTGTGCTGCGGTGCGGCCGTCGTCGTGGTCGTGTCGGTCATCGTCACGCCTCCTTCGCAGCGGTCGCGGCAACGAGGCGACGCTCGTCGGCCACCTGCTGGATCGCGCCCAGACCGTTCACGCTCGGCTTGGACCAGAACTTCGACTTCGAGGCCAGGAACACCAGCGGCCAGGTCACGAGGAACACCACGACGACGTCGAGGATCGTGGTGAGACCGAGAGTGAACGCGAAGCCGCGGACCTGGCCGACGGCCAGGACGTAGAGCACGGCGGCAGCGATGAAGCTGACCGCGTTACCGGAGAGGATCGTGCGGCGGGCTCGCGCCCAGCCTCGTGGCACCGCGGAACGGAAGCTCCGCCCCTCCCGGATCTCGTCCTTGATCCGTTCGAAGAACACGACGAACGAGTCGGCGGTCATGCCGATACCGATGATCAGACCGGCGACGCCGGCGAGGTCGAGTGTGAACCCGATGTATCTGCCGAGCAGCACCATGACCGCGTAGACCGCCAGACCCGAGAGAACGAGCGACAGCGCGGTGAGCAGTCCGAGCATCCGGTAGTACGCGAGGCAGAACAGGAGCACCAGGGCCAGACCCACCGCACCGGCGATCAGACCGGCCTCGAGCGATGCCAGACCCAGTGTGGCGGAGACGGTCTCGGCTTCGGATGCCACGAACGACAACGGCAACGAGCCGTACTTGAGGGTGTTCGCGAGCTCTGCGGCCTGCGTATTCGTGAACTGGCCGGTGATCGAGGTGGCGCTGCCGGCAGGGGTGGCGCCCTGGATCACGGGGGCGCTGACGACCTTGGAGTCGAGCACGAAGGCGGCCTGCTGACCGATGTTCGCGGCGGTGAACTGCGCCCACGTGTTGCTGCCCTCGCTGTCGAAGGTCAGGCTGACCTCGTAGCGCGACTGCTGCTGATTGAAACCGGAGGTCGCGTCCTCGATCTGCTGGCCGTCGATGATGCTCGGGCCGAGCAGGTAGATCGCGGTGCCGTCGGTCGAGCAGGCGACGAGCGGGAGCGCCGGGTCGTCGTTGCCGGCGAGCGGGTCGGCCGCGGAGCAGTCGAGGGCGAGGGCCGCCGCCTGCTGGACCGCGGGGTCCTCGCTCTGACGGGCGGCCTTGGCCGCGGCGATGTCGGCGGCTGCCTGTTCCTGCGGAGTGAGCGAGTCGTCGTTCGGCTGAGCAGGAGCGGGCGTCCCGCCCTCCGGTGCAGGAGCGGGCGTCCCGGGTGCATCGGTGGGCTCGGCCGGAGCGTCGCCCGGTGCCGGGGTATCGGTCGGCGCGGTGGGATCCTGCGCCGGGAACGGGCGTCCCTGCGGTTCGGGCGCCTCGGCCGGCGGCGCCTGGTCGGCGGGAGCCGGCTCTGCCGGTGCGGGTTCGGCAGGCAGGCCGCCGCCGGGTGCACCGGCACCGGGCTGCTGTGCGAGATCCTCGGCCGTCATGTTCGCGTCGATCGGTCCCCCGATCACCGGCCTGATGTACAGACGGGCGGTCTGTCCCAGAGTCCTGGCCTGGGCACTGTCCTCACCCGGAACGGTGATCACGAGGTTGTCGCCCTCGACGATCACTTCCGAACCCGAGACACCGAGGCCGTTGACGCGGGTCTCGATGATCTGCTGGGCCTGGCGGAGGCTGTCCGGACTCGGGCTGCTCCCGTCGGGGGTTCGCGCGGTAAGGGTGACGCGGGTGCCCCCCTGCAGGTCGATGCCCAGCTTCGGGGTGGGCGACTTGTCCCCGGTGAAGAAGACCAGTGCATACAACGCGGCGAGAATCACCCCGAACAGGGCGAGAGCGCGCACGGGATGCACCGATCCATTGGAAGGTGCCACGGTCTGTCGGTCTCCTCGATGAGAGTGAGTGGTGGTCGGATGCAGTCGCGCGGCGCTCGGCCTCGACACCGGGAGTCCGGTGCCGACGCCGTGGGGCGCGGAGCTGCCGTCAGTACTCGGTGGGACGTCCCTCCGGCGGATTCGTATCGTCGTCCTTGCGGAACAGGTCCGGATCCTGCGCGGTCGCAGTCTCGACGCGCTCCCGGACGACCAGGCGCGACCAGGTTGTCACGACGCCCGGCGCGATCTCGAGATCGACGGTGTCGTCGGCGAGCGCTGCCACCGTGGCGTGCAGCCCCGCGGTGGTCATGACGCGGTCGCCGATGCGCAGGGAATCCTGCAACGCCGACACCTTCTGCATCTCCTTCTTCTGACGCCGCACGCCCAGGAAGGTCGGGACGAGCAGTGCCAGGATCAGGAGAGGGAAGAGCAGTTCCATCGTTGAAGTCAGTCCTCGGTCGTTGTCGGCGGGTGGTGACGCAGGCGACACCAGCGTGTCGTGGTGGCGCGGGCGGCTCCACGACGTCGGGATCGGCCTCCACAGACCGACGCAGTAGACCAGTGTGCCATTCCCCGGCCGAGCGTCCTACCGCCGTACGTCCGGATCGTCCGGGTCGGACGTATCGGCGCCACCTTCGAGGACGGTGCCGGAGCCGTCCTCGAACAGGTCGAGCCGGGGTTCACGCGCGCGCACCTCGATGCCACCGGTGGCGGCTTCCGGCGGCGGGGTGAGCCCGAGTTGCAGCCAGGCGGCCTGCGTGGCCACGCGTCCGCGCGGGGTGCGGGCCACCATCCCGGCACGGACCAGGAACGGTTCGCACACCTCCTCGACCGTGGCGGGTTCCTCCCCCACGGCCACGGCGAGCGTGGACACCCCGACCGGGCCGCCACCGAAACTGCGTACGAGAGCACCGAGCACGGCACGGTCGAGACGGTCGAGACCGATCGGGTCGACGTCGTACACCTCGAGTGCGGCCTGAGCGACGGCCCGGGTCACGACACCGTCGGCCCGCACGTCGGCGTAGTCGCGGACGCGCCGCAGCAATCGGTTCGCGATGCGCGGAGTGCCCCGCGAGCGGCCGGCGATCTCCGAGGCAGCGTCGTCGCGCAGATCGATCCCGAGGATCGAGGCGGACCGGTGCAGGATCCGCTGCAGCTCGGGGGGCTCGTAGAAGTCCATGTGCGCGGTGAAACCGAACCGATCGCGCAGGGGGCCGGTGAGGGCACCGGAACGGGTGGTCGCGCCGACGAGGGTGAAGGGAGCGACCTCGAGGGGGATGGACGTCGCGCCCGGCCCCTTCCCCACCACGACATCGACGCGGAAGTCCTCCATCGCGAGATACAGCATCTCCTCTGCGGGACGCGCGATGCGATGGATCTCGTCGATGAACAGCACGTCGCCCTCGGCGAGATTCGACAACATCGCGGCGAGATCGCCGGCGCGTTCGAGCGCGGGACCGGAGGTGAGTCGTAGCGACGTGCCGAGTTCGGTGGCGATGATCATCGCCATCGACGTCTTGCCGAGACCGGGTGGTCCCGACAGGAGGATGTGATCCGGAGTGCCGCCGCGGAGCTTGGCGCCGCGCAGTACGAGTTGAAGCTGCTCGCGGACCCTCGGCTGCCCGATGAAGTCGTCGAGACTGGTCGGGCGCAGACTCGTCTCGATGTCGCTGTCGGAGGGCAGATGCTCGGCCGTCACCGGCGACCGCTCGCGGTCGGAGGCGGCCGCGTCGAACTCGCGGTACTCGTCGGTCACCGCGACCTACCCAGCAGCTTCAGTGCCGACCGCAGTGCCGTGGAGACGTCGGCGCCCGGATCCTCGGTGAGCACCTTGTCGGCGGCCGGCTCCGCTTGTCGCGGAGTGAAACCGAGCCCGACCAGGGCCTCGACGATCTGGTCGCGCAGCGGCGAGGCACCGGCCGCGACCGACGCCGATCCGGCCGCACCGAAGGCCCCGACCTTGTCGCGCAGTTCGACGATCATGCGCTCGGCACCGCGCTTGCCGATCCCCGGTACCCGCGTCAGCGCCGCGGTGTTGCCGTCGGCCAGGGCCGCACGCAGGGCGTCGGGTTCGAGCACGGCCAGGGTGGCCATGGCGAGCCGGGGGCCGACCCCGCTGACCGTCTGCAACAGGCCGAACAACTCGCGCGCCTCCGAGTCGACGAAGCCGTACAGCGTCATCGAGTCCTCGCGGACGATCATCGCGGTGGCGAGTCTGGCCTGCTCTCCGCGCCGGAGCCCGGCGAGGGTCGCGGGTGTGGTGTTGATCCGATAGCCGATCCCTCCCGCCTCGATCACCACATGATCGAGGGCTATGTCGAGTACCTCGCCGTGCACCGAGGCGATCACCGGCTACCTGCCTTCCGTGCGGCCGACTGTTCGCGCAGCCGCTCCTCGTAGCGTTTCTTCTGCTGGGCGGCCGCAGCTTCGGCGGCCGCGAGCCTGGCGAGCAGCGGAGCTCGCCAACAGTGTGCGACGGCCAACGCGAGCGCATCGGCGGCATCGGCGGGTTTCGGCGCGGAATCGAGCTTGAGGATGCGGGTGATCATCGCGGTCACCTGCTTCTTGTCGGCCGTGCCGCTGCCGGTGACCGCGGCCTTCACCTCGCTCGGCGTGTGGAACATGACCGGGATCGCACGCCGCGCCGCGGCCAGGGCGACGACGCCACCGGCCTGCGCGGTGCCCATCGCGCTACGCACGTTGTGCTGGGAGAACACGCGCTCGATCGCGACGACGTCGGGTTTGTAGCGGTCCATCCATTCCTCGACCGAGTCGAACACCTCGAGCAGCCGGTGCTGCAGGTCGAGGTCGGGCGAGGTGCGGATGACACCCACGGCGACGGGGATGACGTCGCGTCCGCGTCCGGTGTCGACCATTCCGAGCCCGCAGCGGGTCAGACCGGGGTCGACACCCATCACGCGCACCCGACTCACCTCTCGACACCCGACTACGGCCGGTTCCGACACCTCTCGACGGATCCCGACCCGCTCCGCACGATTGCGAACGCCTGTTCGAGAGCATAGCGGCCGGGGCCGGGTGCCGGGAGACCGACACGCGACCCCGGCCGCTGTGACAAGGACGACGCGAGCGTCGCTCGGGGACGACTACGACGCGAGCGTCGCTCAGGCGTCGAGTTCTGCGAGCACGTCGTCGGAGATGTCGACGTTGGTGTAGACGTTCTGCACGTCGTCGCAGTCCTCGAGCGCGTCGACCAGTTTCATGACCTTGCGCGCGCCCTCGGCGTCGACGGGCACCTCGACCGAGGCCCGGAAATCCGGATCGGCGGAGTCGTAGTCGATGCCGGCGTCGACGAGAGCCGTACGCACGGCGATCAGGTCGCTCGCCTCGGAGACGATCTCGAACGAGTCGCCGAGATCGTTGATCTCCTCGGCGCCGGCTTCGAGGACGACCTCGAGGATCTCGTCCTCGCTCCGGTCGTTCTTCTCGAGCACCACCACGCCCTTGCGGGTGAACAGGTAGGCGACCGAGCCCGGATCGGCCATGTTGCCGCCGTTGCGGGTCATCGCCGTCCGGACCTCGCCGGCGGCGCGGTTGCGGTTGTCGGTCAGGCACTCGATGAGCAGCGCGACACCGTTGGGACCGTAACCCTCGTAGGTGATGGTCTGCCAGTCGGCGCCGCCGGCTTCCTCACCGCCGCCGCGCTTGCGTGCACGCTCGATGTTGTCGTTCGGGACCGAGCTCTTCTTCGCCTTCTGGATGGCGTCGAACAGGGTCGGGTTACCCGCCGGGTCGCCACCGCCGGTCCGGGCCGCCACCTCGATGTTCTTGATGAGCTTCGCGAACATCTTGCCGCGCTTGGCGTCGATGACCGCCTTCTTGTGCTTGGTGGTGGCCCATTTGGAGTGGCCGCTCATTCGCTTCGAGCCCCTTCCGGCGAAGTGTGGTCGGCGTCAACCGACAGGTCGGAGAGTCGATTCTACGCGCTCCCGTTGTGGGATACCGCCCGGCCGCCGGGTCGCCGAGCGCACGGTCTCCACGAACAGCCGGTGCACACGATGGTCACCGGTGATCTCGGGGTGGAAGGACGTCGCGATCACAGCGCCCTGCCGCACTGCGACCACCCGTCCCGCCGCCGGCCCGTCCGGCACCGTGGCGAGGACCTCGACGCCGGAACCGACCTCTTCCACCCAGGGTGCGCGGATGAACACCGCGCGCACCGGACCGTCGTCGAGGCCCGTCACGGGCAGGTCGGTCTCGAACGAATCCACCTGGCGGCCGAACGCGTTGCGGCGCACCACGATGTCGAGTGCGTCCAGATGCTCGGCATCGTCGGTGGTGTCGAGCACCCGGGACGCGAGCAGGATCATGCCGGCGCACGAACCGTAGGCGGGCAGCCCGGCCTCCAGCCGGGTCCGCAGCGGTTCGAGCAGGTCGAACACACGCAGCAGACGGCTGACGGTGGTGGATTCGCCTCCCGGAAGGACGATGCCGTCGACCTCGTCGAGTTCGCGTTCGCGACGCACCGGGATCGTCCGCGCGCCTGCCGCCTCGAGAGCGCTGCGATGTTCGCGGACGTCGCCCTGCAATGCCAGGACGCCGATCGTGGGGGAAGTAGTGGTCACTGTTGCCTGCCTGTCCGTTCGGGGTCGCCGGTGTGCAGCGTCGGAGCGCCGGGCCCGCGACGGGCCCGAAAGGCGCCCGCTCGGGACTTCCCGTTCAGGAATCGCGCAGGTACCGCGTGAGTCCTTCCTGCACCACCGCCGCGACCATGTTGCCGTTGCGATCGAAGATCCGCCCCTGGGTCAGCGCCCGGCCCAGTCCGGCGGAGGGTGACGTCTGGTCGTAGAGCAGCCAGTCGTCGGCGCGGAACGGCCGCAGGAACCACATCGCGTGGTCCAGGGACGCGCCCTGCGTCCGTTCGTCGTCGTGGCCGACACTCGCCGAGCCGAGCAACGTCATGTCGCTCATGTACGCGAGGGTGCACACGTGGAAGACCGGGTCGTCGGGAAGGATCTCGCGGGACTTGAACCACAACTGCTGCTGCGCGGCCATCCTGCTCGACGAATCCATCCGGTCGCGGGGAACGAACCGGAAGTCCCACTCGGCCCATTCCTTCTTGGCCCACAGCAGGGTGGCGTCGTCGATCACGGTCTCCGGATCGGGCAGTTCCTCGGGATCCGGCACCCGAGGCATCGTGTCCTGGTGCTCGATCCCCTCGTCGCGCACGTGGAACGACGCCGACATGGTGAAGATCGCCTTGCCGTCCTGGACGGCCGTCACGCGCCGGGTGCAGAAGGAGCGGCCGTCGCGGATCCGGTCGACGAGGTAGACGATCTGCATCGTGGGATTGCCGGGGCGCAGGAAGTAACCGTGCAGCGAGTGCACCAGATGGTCGGGTTCGACGGTGCGCACCGCCGACACCAGCGCCTGCGCGGCGACCTGACCACCGAACGTCCGCGGCAGCAGCGTCTCCGTCGCTATCCCCCGGAAGATGTCGTTCTCGATCTGTTCGAGCGCCAGGATCTGCTCGATCTTCGCCATGCGATCTCCTTCTGTGCACCGTTCGCAAGAAGGCTAGCTGCACGGACGTGCGCCGAACGCCGGGTCCCCGGGAAGTCGTGCGGCAACCGGGATCGCCTTCGAGTACCGAATGTGACACCCTCGGGAGAACAGAGGGGGTGCAATGCAACACGTCACCGATGTGGTGCGCCGCAACAGCGCGACGATCACCGGGAACCGGTCGGGTCCGGTCGTCGTCCTCGCGCACGGTTTCGGCTGCGACCAGCATCTGTGGCGCCTGGTGACCCCACGTCTCGAATCCGACTTCACCGTGGTGCGGTTCGACCACGTCGGTTCCGGGCGTTCCGATGCGACGGCCTGGGACCCCCGGCGCTATTCGCGGATGGAGACCTACGCGGAGGACGTCGTCGACCTGTGCCGGGGCCTGGACCTCGGTCCGGTGGTCTTCGTCGGTCACTCGGTGAGCGCCTCGATCGGCGTCCTCGCCGCCGCTGCAGCCCCGGACGTCTTCGCCGGACTCGTGCTCCTCGCACCGTCCCCGTGTTTCATCGACGATCCGGTCACCGGTTACCGCGGCGGGTTCAGCGCGGCCGACATCGACGAACTGCTCGAATCCCTCGAGGCGAACTATCTCGGCTGGACCGACACGATGGCCCCGGTCATCATGGGCAATCCCGGCCGGCCGGAGCTCGGTGACGAGCTCGCCGAGATCTTCTGCCGCACCGACCCTGCGGTGGCGCGGGTCTTCGCCCGGGTGACCTTCCTGTCCGACAACCGCGCCGACCTGGCGGCGGTGTCGGTGCCCACTCTCGTCGCACAGTGCGCCCACGATACGATCGCGCCGCGTGAGGTCGGCGTGTTCGTTCACGAGCAGATCCCGGGGAGCGAACTCGTGACCCTGGACGCGACCGGCCACTGCCCACAGCTCAGCGCACCGGAAGAGACCGCCGCCGCGATCGCGGCGTTCGCACGCAGATCGGGGTGACGGCGACGCCCGATCGGATCTTCGATCCCGGCCTGCGCCACGGCGACATGCTCTACGAGAACGCGCCGTGCGGATTCCTCACGACCCTCCCCGACGGCCGCATCACCGACGTCAACCGCACGCTGACGGACTGGCTCGGATACCCGAGCGACGACCTGGTCGGCAAGCGGTACTTCTCCGACCTGCTCAGCGTGGGCGGTCGCATCTACCACGAGACCCACTACGCTCCGCTCCTGCTCGTGCAGGGGCATATCAACGGGATCGCTCTCGAGCTCGTCCGGGCCGACCGGACCCGGCTGCCCGTCCTGGCCGCGTCCGTCGTGGAGTCCGACGCCGAGGGCAGGCCGGCACTGATCCGCACCATGCTCTTCGACGCCCGCGAACGCCGGGCCTACGAGTCGGAACTGCTGCGGGCGCGCCGGGAGGCCGAACTCGAACGCGAACGGCTCCGCGCGGTCAACACCACTCTCCAGGCCACTCTCCTCCCCCCGAGCCTGCCCGAGGTACCGGGTCTCGAGGTCGACGCGTACTACCACATCGCGTCTCCCGACGAGGTCGGCGGCGACTTCTACGACCTGTTCCCCGCGCGCGCCGGAACGTGGGGACTGTTCCTCGGCGACGTGTGCGGAAAGGGCGCCCGCGCGGCAGCGGTGACGTCGATCGTCCGGTACACCTTGCGTGCCGCGGCGGTCTACGAGACGGACCCCTCGGCGGCGCTCAGGACGCTCAACACGACTCTGCTCGACGAACGCGACAGCAGCGCGCGAGCACCCTTCTGCACACTCGCCTTCGGCACGGTCGCGCCCGACCCGGCGTCGGGAAGGATCGACATCCGCCTCGCCTCGGGTGGGCATCCGCCGCCGATCCTCGTGCGCGCGGACGGCAGCATCGGTTACCTGCCGACGGTCGGCGGACAGCTGATCGGGATGCTGCCCGCCCCGCGACTCGTCGAGCACGCCTTCGCGTTGCGCCCCGGCGACACGCTGCTGTTGTACACCGATGGCGTGAGCGAGGCACTCGTCTCCGGTGAGACCCGTGAGCGTTTCGGGGAGGAACGGCTGCTCGATCACGTTCGCGCGTCGAAGCCGGCGACCGCCGCAGAGGCCGTCGGGGCTGTGTGCGAGGTGCTCGGGACGCTCGGGGAGGGCGTGCAGGACGACGTCGCCCTGCTCGCCCTGCACGCACCCCGATGAGGCGATCACCAGCCGCGTTCGGCGAGCCGGTGGGGTTGCGGGATCTCGTCGACGTTGATGCCCACCATCGCCTCACCGAGACCACGTGAGATCTTCGCGAGCACGTCCGGATCGTCGTGGAAGGTGGTGGCCTTGACGATCGCGGCCGCACGCTGGGCGGGGTTGCCCGACTTGAAGATTCCGGATCCGACGAACACGCCCTCGGCGCCGAGCTGCATCATCATCGCCGCGTCGGCGGGGGTGGCGATTCCACCGGCTGTGAAGAGGGTGACGGGCAGTTTGCCCGCCCGCGCGACCTCCACGACGAGATCGTAGGGCGCCTGGAGTTCCTTGGCGGCGACGTAGAGCTCGTCCTCGGGAAGCGAGGTCAGACGACGGATCTCCTGGCGGATCCGGCGCATGTGGGTCGTGGCGTTCGACACGTCGCCGGTACCGGCCTCGCCCTTGGAACGGATCATCGCCGCGCCCTCGTTGATACGGCGCAGTGCTTCACCGAGATTCGTGGCACCACACACGAACGGCACCGTGAACGCGAACTTGTCGATGTGGTTCTCGTAGTCGGCGGGGGTGAGCACCTCCGACTCGTCGATGTAGTCGACACCGAGGGCCTGCAGGATCTGGGCCTCGACGAAGTGGCCGATGCGGGCCTTGGCCATGACGGGGATCGAGACGGCCTCGATGATGCCGTCGATCATGTCGGGGTCGCTCATGCGCGACACGCCGCCCTGCGCGCGGATGTCGGCGGGCACGCGTTCGAGCGCCATGACCGCCACCGCGCCGGCGTCCTCGGCGATCTTCGCCTGCTCGGGGGTGACCACGTCCATGATCACCCCACCCTTGAGCATCTCGGCCATGCCTCGCTTGACGCGGGCGGTGCCGGTGACGGGGGCGGTATCGGGGCTGGTCACGATGGGAATTCCTCCTCGGTGGACGGATCGACGAATACTGCCGGCGCACAAGCGACCGGGCAGCGGTCCCCAGCTTAGGGCTGTATCGGAGCCGACCCCATAGCCAGTTGCAAACAACTGGACTGCATTGTGTCGGTCCATTCCTTCACCGAGCGTCGGGAGGTTCGACTACGCCGCCCCGAACTGTCGTCCGGATCAGCGCCGATTCTCGTAGCGAGTGGCACGCGGCCCGGGCGTTGAGACCCGCACGTTCTCGCCGGAACCGTCCAGTTCCGCACACTGGCCCGCACGTGTACACCCTCGGCATGACCGAGATGCTCCTGGCGACGTCAGTGGATCGCGCGGATCTCCGGTTGGCGTCGCCGCGCCGCGATCTGCCGCGCCTCGTCGAGCAGCTCGGGCAGATCCTGCGGGTAGACCGCGCTTCCGGACCGCACGAGCGCCTGCAGGTCCTCCTCGTCGAACCAGCGATGCTCGAGGCGCATGCGCCGCTCGAGATCGGTGAAACCGTCGTCGGCGGGTTCGAACGACGGCACCCGCACCGCGAAGAACAACTCCTCCGAATGCAGGACCTCCCCGTTGAACGGGAACACCGCCACACGCCGCCACATCGGCCCGCACAGGTGGTCGCGATCGACGTGGAGGCCGGTCTCCTCGGCGATCTCCCGGAGCGCGGCCGTCGCCAGGTCCTCGCCACCCTCGACCGCGCCGCCGACCGTGAACCAGAAGTGCCGCTCGGGCGCCGCCGGGTCGTGTCCGCGCAGGAGCAGGACCCGGCCGTCCTCGTCGAGCAGCACGACCCTGGCCGATGTGCGTGCCCGATCCGGAATCGGAGTGGTGCGGTCGGCAGGTACGGGCGCGGTGGCGGGAGCGGTCGCGACCGCACCCGCGCGCTCGGCGATCTCGAAGTAGGTGGGTAGCGGCGCGGTACCGCCGAGATGCAGCCAGCGGACCGGCCGACGGCGACGCAGCGCCAAGGTGTCGCGCACCGCGTCGTTGTGGAAGCGACGGGCGATGAGGACCCGCGCCTCCGCGTCCGCGAGTTCGGCTACGAGCTGGGGCCGCAACCGGCCGGTCTCGAGCCGTGCCAGGGCCGCCGACAACGCGTTCTCGGCTTCCTCGCGCCGAGTACGGTCGGCCCGCTCGGCGGTGTCGGCGAGCAGTGCGAGGGCGCGTCCCTCCGGCACCGGGATCGACGCCGCGATGCTCCGCACGACCACCGCGCGCCGGGCCAGGGCCGCGTCCAGAGCCTGCCAGGACAGGTCCGAGCGCACGTGGAGGCGGTCGAGGCGGTTGGCGGTGGAATAAGCCCATACACCGATCGCTACGACGACAGCGGCCACCAGCGACAGGATCAGGATCGTCACCGCGCTGAAGGTCACGACCGGACCTCCCGGACCGGACCGGCCCCGACGGTGACGGTCTCGTAGACCCGCAGGATCTGGTCCGCGACCACCGGCCAGTCGTAGGCCTCGACCACTGTGGATCCGAAGTCGACCAGTGCCTGCCGGCGGTCGTCGTCGTCGAGGACCTCGAGGATGCCGCGTGCGAGCGCGCCGGCGTCGCCGACCGGGACGAGGACACCCGCCTGCCCGTCGCGCAGCACCCGGCGGAAGGCGTCGAGCTGAGAGGCGACGACGGCCGTCCCCGCGGCCATGGCCTCGACGAGCACGATACCGAAACTCTCACCACCGAGGTTCGGCGCGCAGTACACGTCGGCGCTGCGCATCGCGGACGCCTTGTCGTCGTCGTCGACCTGCCCGAGGAGGCGCAGGTGCCGGAAGTAGCGTCCGGCTTCCTTCCGCAAGCGGTCCTCGTCGCCCCGGCCGACCACGAGAATCTCGATATCGGGGTGACGCGCGACGAGAGCGGGCAGCGCGCCGAGCAGAACCTCCATGCCCTTGCGGGATTCGTCGTACCGGCCGAGGAACAGCACGGTGCGGCCCGCTCGCGGGTAGCCGGGCAGCAGCGGGGCGTGCCGGAAGAACGGCACGTCGACGCCGTTGGGGATCTCGACCGCGTCGGCACCGAGGGAAGTGACCTGCCACCGCCTGGCCAGCTCGGAGACCGCGATCCGGCCGCTGATCTTCTCGAGATAGGGCTGCAGAACACCCTGGAAGGTGCTGAGCACCAGCGATTTCGTCGTGGATGTGTGGAAGGTGGCCACGATCGGTCCCTCGGCCACCTTGAGCGCGAGCATCGACAGGCTCGGCGCGTTCGGTTCGTGGATGTGGAGGACGTCGAAGTCGTTGTCGTTGATCCAGCGGCGGACCCGCGCGTAGGAGACCGGCCCGAAGCTCAGTCGCGCGACCGACCCGTTGTAGGGAATGGCGACGGCGCGGCCCGCGGAGACGACGAAGTCGGGCAGGGCCGTCGTCTCCGACGCGGGTGCCAGCACGCTCACCTCGTGCCCGCGGCCGATGAGGACCTCGGCGAGATCCACGACATGTGCCTGTACTCCGCCCGGAACGTCGAAGGAGTACGGGCAGACCATCCCGATCCTCACCTACGCCTCCATTCGGGCGCGGCGGGCCTCCGACAGATCGTCGAGCCACAACGGTTGCAGCATGTGCCAGTCCTCGGGATGTGCGGCGATGTTCGTGGCGAACCGGTCGGCGAGGATCTGCGTGGCCGCGTCGAGCCCGACGCTCACGTCGATCTCCGGATCCACGCGGAACCCCCAGCCGTCCTCGGTGAACCAGCAGTGCACCGGTAACAGAGCTGCACCGGTGTCGATGGCAAGTTTCGCCGGTCCGGCGGGCATCCGGGTCGGTTCGCCGAAGAAGGTGACCGGGACTCCCTTGCGGGCGAGGTCGCGTTCTCCGAGCAGGCACACGATCCGGTTGTCACGCAGCCGCGCAGCCAGCTCCCCGAAGGGCGGTGTCTCGCCGCCGCTCGACGGGAAGATCTCGAACCCGAGCCCCTCGCGGTACTCGAGGAAGCGCCGGTAGAGGGATTCCGGCTGCAAGCGTTCCGCGACCGTCGTCAATCCCCCGAAGTAGCGGACGCACCACACCCCGGCGAGGTCCCAGTTCCCGCTGTGCGGCAGGGCGAGGATCACACCGCGACCGGCGCCCAGCGCCGCCTCGATGTGCTCGCGGCCCTCGATGGACGCATCGATCGACGCCGCCGTCGCGTCGAGATCCATCGACGGCAAGCGGAACGCCTCACGCCAGTAGCGAGCGTAGGACCGCACCGAACTGCGGATCAGCTCGTCGGGCACCTCGTGCGGTTGCACCCCGAGCACCCGCCCGAGATTGCGTCGTAATTGCTGCGGTCCGCCGCCGCGGCGTGCCGCGACGTCGGCGCCGGCGTCGAACAACCGTCGCGCGACGCCGTCGGGCAGCGCCCGGACCAGGCGCCAGCCGCCCGCGTACGCCAGATCGGATGCGTTCTCGGCGAAGCTCACTGCGTTCCCCCGTCGTCCCGGGGAGCGGTGTCACTGCTCCCGGCCGGCGTGAGGGGGAGCAGTTCGCGCGCCCCTTCGGAGTTGCGGACGGCGAGCACCCGCTGGAAGACCGTGATCACCGATCCGACGACGAGCAGCCACATCGCGATGTGGATCGCCCAGTCGAGGCCGAGTCCGGTGAGGCCCGCTCCCACGAGCACGATCACGAGCCGGTCGGGACGCTCGATCAGGCCGCCGTCGGCGGACAGTCCGCTCGCCTCCGCGCGTGCCTTCGCATACGAGATGACCTGCGAGGTCACCAGACAGAGCAGGGTGGCGACGAACAGCGGACGGCTCTGCTCGTGGTAGACCGCCCACCACGCGAGACCGGCGAAGATCGCGCCGTCGGCGATCCGGTCGCAGGTCGCGTCGAGGACCGCGCCGAACCGGGTTCCACCACCGCGGGCCCGCGCCATCGCGCCGTCGAGCATGTCGAACATCACGAACAGCCAGATGACCATCGCGCCCCAGAACAGGTACCCCATGGGGAACAGGGTCACGGCGGCGGCGACCGTGGCGACGGTGCCGACCAGGGTGACCGCATCCGGAGTCAGGCCGGTGCGGATCAAGGCCTTACCGAGCGGCGCGGTGACCTTCGACACCGACGCACGCCCGAAGAAGCTCAGCATCCCGCGACCCCTGTCTTCCCGTCCGACCGTTGTGTCCGGAATCCGATCCTGCCACGAGTCGAGCCGAAGATGCGCGGGTGGCTCGCAGCAGATCTGCAGGCGACACCGGGGGTGCGCTGCGATCTCGCCGGCTCGGGACGCGCCCTCACTCGTCCCATGCCGAGGCGAGCAGCGCACGGGTGTCGCGCAGCAGCTGCACCATCACCTTCGACCCGCCGAGGACCGTGATGAAGTTGGCGTCGCCACCCCAGCGCGGCACGACGTGCAGGTGCAGATGTTCGGCCAGCGAACCTCCTGCCGCGGCACCGAGGTTCAGGCCCACGTTGAAGCCGTGCGGACGCGACACCCGCTTGATGACCCGAAGCGCACGCTGGGCGAACTGCATGAGCTCAGCGCTCTCGTCGGGCGTCAGATCCTCGAGATTGGCGACCCGGCGGTACGGCACGACCATCAGGTGCCCCGGGTTGTACGGGTACAGATTGAGCACCGCGTACACCGTTTCGCCGCGAGCGACGACGAGACCTTCCTCGTCGGACATCTTCGGGATGTCGGTGAAGGGTTCGTACGGCTCGTCGCGACCTCGCGGGGACTCGGTGATGTACGACATCCGGTGCGGCGACCACAGGCGCTGCAGGTGGTCGGACTCCCCCACACCGCGATCGACCATCGACGCGGGACTGTCGTCGGTCGCGGGGATGTCGGCCGGCCCCGGAGTGCGATCGCCCGTCACGACGTGCTGCCTTCCCCACCGGAACCGACGAGCTCGGCGGTGGGCGAGGCGTTCTCGCGGCGGCGGACCCATTCGGTCACGATCCGCACGGCCTCGTCGACCGGCACGCCGTTGACCTGCGTGCCGTCGCGGAAACGGAAGCTGACCGCGCCCGCCGCGACGTCGCGCTCACCGGCGAGCAGCATGAACGGCACCTTCTGCGTGGTGTGGGTGCGGATCTTCTTCTGCATACGGTCGTCGGAGACGTCGACCTCGGCCCGGATCCCCTGAGCCTTCAGCTTGCCCACGACGTCGAACAAGTGGTCCTCGAAGTCCGCGGCCACAGGAATGCCCACGACCTGGACGGGCGAGAGCCACGCCGGGAAGGCACCGGCGTAGTGCTCGGTGAGCACGCCGAAGAACCTCTCGATCGACCCGAAGAGCGCCCGGTGGATCATGACGGGCCGGTGTTTCGCCCCGTCGGTGCCGGTGTACTCGAGCTCGAATCGCTCCGGCAGATTGAAGTCGAGCTGGATCGTCGACATCTGCCAGCTGCGACCCAAGGCGTCCTTGACCTGCACCGAGATCTTCGGACCGTAGAAGGCCGCACCGCCCGGATCCGGGACGAGGTGCAGACCCGAGGCCTCGGCGACCTCACGCAGGGTGTCGGTCGCGACGTCCCACAACTCGTCGCTGCCGACGAACTTCTTGGGATTCTTCGTCGACAGTTCGAGGTAGTAGTCGTCGAGCCCGTAGTCCTTCAGCAGGTCGAGGATGAACTTCAGGACGCTGGTGAGCTCGTCGCGCATCTGCTCCGGGGTGCAGAAGATGTGCGCGTCGTCCTGCGTCATGCCGCGCACACGGGTGAGTCCGTGGATCACACCGGACTTCTCGTAGCGGTAGACGGATCCGAACTCGAACATGCGAAGCGGCAGCTCGCGGTACGAGCGGCCTCGCGACCGGAAGATCAGGTCGTGCATCGGGCAGTTCATCGGCTTGAGGTAGTAGTCCTGACCCGGCTTGCGAACCGTGCCGTCCTCGTTGAGCTCCTCGTCGATGTGCATCGCCGGGAACATGCCGTCGCGGTACCAGTCGAGGTGACCGGAGACCTCGTAGAGGTGGCCCTTGGTGATGTGCGGCGAGTACACGAACTCGTAGCCGGCCTCGACGTGGCGCTGACGCGAGTAGTTCTCCATCTCCTGGCGGATGATGCCGCCCTTCGGATGGAAGACCGGCAGTCCCGAGCCGAGCTCGTCGGGAAACGAGAACAGGTCGAGTTCGGTGCCGAGCTTGCGGTGGTCGCGGCGCTCGGCCTCGGCGAGGAGTTCGAGGTGCTCGTCGAGCGCCTCGGTGGACTCCCAGGCCGTGCCGTAGATGCGCTGCAGGCCGGCGTTGTCCTGGTCGCCGCGCCAGTACGCCGCGGAACTGCGCGTGAGCTTGAACGCCGGGATGAACTTGGTGGTGGGCACGTGCGGGCCGCGGCACAGGTCCTTCCAGACGAGCTCACCCGTGCGGGGGTTGAGGTTGTCGTAGATGGTCAGTTCCTTGCCGCCGACCTCCATCACCTCGGGGTCGTCGATGCCCGACTTGTCGTCGATGAGTTCGAGTTTGAAGGGTTCGTCCTTCAATTCCTCGCGGGCGTCCTCGAGGCTGTCGACGACGCGACGCGAGAAGCGCTGGGCATCCTTGACGATCTTCTTCATCCGCTTCTCGAGCTTCGCGAGGTCTTCCGGCGTGAAGGGACGCTCGACCTGGAAGTCGTAGTAGAAGCCGTCGCGGATGGGCGGGCCGATGCCGAGCTTCGCCTCCGGGAACTCCTGCTGCACGGCCTGTGCGAGCACGTGGGCGGCGGAGTGGCGGATGACGCTGCGGCCGTCCTCCGTGTCGGCGCCGACGGCCTCGACCTCGACGTCCGATTCCGGCGTCCACGAAAGATCGTGCAGCGTGCCTTCGGAGTCGCGGACGACCACGATCGTCTCGGGTCCCTTGGTGGGCAGACCCGCGTCACGGACCGCCGCGCCCGCAGTGGTCCCCGCGGGCACCCGGACGATCGTGGCTGGTTTCGCGGATGCGGGCGTGGTCACTGTGACGGACTCCTCGGCTCGATGCCTGATACGTGGTCGTCGCCGGGCGCGTGCTGCGGTCGACGATCGCGAGCACACGGCAACTTCATCATGCTATCGACATCCGCCCGGGCAGCGAACACAGGGAGCCGAGCGGAGAAACTCAGAGGTGGTTGAGACCCGTCAGCACCCGTTCGAGCAGTTCGACGTTCGGTCCCACCTTGTCGGCCGTGCGGTGCACGGTGATCTCGCCGGTCGCGGCGAGATCGCCGACCAGCACCCGGGCGACACCGAGCGGAATCCGGGCCAGTGCCGCGATCTCCATGATCGATCGGGGTTGGGCGCACAACGTCAGGACGAGGCGATGCTCGTCCATCGCCGGACCGGACTCACTGCCCATCGCGGAGGGGACGGCCGACACGAGCGCTTCGAGAGGCAATTCGACCTCGGCTCGGGTGCGTCCCCCGCTCCGCACGAACGGGCGCACGAACGACGACGTCTCTGGCTGGTTCATGTCCTCGATTCCCACACTGGTCCCGGTGCCCGCAATCCGGTCGGCCGACCGCGCTGCGTGGATCTGCTGCGCCCCCTCGACCGATCGCGTTGCGGGCCGGCTCACCTCGGTGGCCGCGACCTCGTCGACGACGAGGTCCGGCTCGTGGTGATTCCGTACCGGCACGGCGTGATCCGCCGGCCGCCGACGTCGACGGGACCGACCGGATCCGAATCTCGCACCGGTCGCCCCCACGACCGGCCATTCGCTGTCCGCAACGCTCATCCGGACGTGTCCTCCTCGACGACCACGATCCTGCCATCACTACGCACACTTCGGCCACAAGCACCACAGCTGTGCCCCCCCACGCCACCTGTGGACGAGGCCCACGCGGACCGTTGGGTTCGAAGGAATATGCGCGCGCGGGCAGCCGGCCGACCGGGCGCCACGCACGCGCTCCACGATGTCATCCGGGTACGAAAAAAGGCACCCTGGTAAGGGTGCCTTTCGTCACTGTCGATCTCTGTGGTCCCGGCTGGGATCGAACCAGCGACCTCCCCGGTGTGAACGGGACGCTCTTCCACTGAGCCACGGGACCGGGCCGCTTCGCAGCGGCTCGAACGAGATGGAACACTAACACGCTCCCGTCATGAAGACGAATCGCCTGGTCGCGGCATTTCCGACCGCAGCCTCACGCGCGTGCACGCGAGCGGGATGTCGGCCCTCGGACACCGGAGGGGGTCGGACGGACCGTCCCCGGTCCGAGACACCGAGAGGGCGCGACAGCCGGCCCCCGGAGCCCCAGCGACGCCCGCCGAAGGGGTCATCGGCCGGTCATCTTCGCGAAATCTGCCGGTTTTCTGCCGTTGACCTGCGGATTTGTGCGTTTCGTAGATGCTCGGCTACTGTTTTGAACCGCACCACGGAGAGCACGACGCCGAGCGGTGCGAATGCGGATGTAGCGCAGCTGGTAGCGCATCACCTTGCCAAGGTGAGGGTCGCGGGTTCGAATCCCGTCATCCGCTCGAGAGGTTGGACTCGACCTTTTACGGTGGAGTGGCCGAGTGGTGAGGCAACGGCCTGCAAAGCCGTGCACACGGGTTCGATTCCCGTCTCCACCTCGCGCGATTAGCTCAGCGGGAGAGCGCTTCCCTGACACGGAAGAGGTCACTGGTTCAATCCCAGTATCGCGCACCAGGTTCGACCAGCACGTGGGTCGATCCGGTTCACCGAAAGAACGTGCACATGCGGATGTAGCGCAGCTGGTAGCGCATCACCTTGCCAAGGTGAGGGTCGCGGGTTCGAATCCCGTCATCCGCTCCACTCCGGCGATCACGATGCCGGCGCGATTAGCTCAGCGGGAGAGCGCTTCCCTGACACGGAAGAGGTCACTGGTTCAATCCCAGTATCGCGCACAGAAGATGAAGGCCCCCTTCGAATTTCGAAGGGGGCCTTCATCCGTTCGGGCCGGGATCCGGACCGGCGGCGGGCCGGAGCGCGGGTGATCCGGTGCGGAGGCACTCCCCGCACCGGACGGGGCGCGTCATGCGCCGAGCTTGTTGATCCCCGCGACCATCGCTCGCAGCGACGACTCGTTGCCGGTCTCACCCGTGCCCATCACCCATGTCGTGTGCTCGCCGGAACGGCACAGCAGGAAGGTCGCGGACATCTCGCCGAGGTCGTACCGATGGAACGACAGGATCTCGATGTTCAGCCCGAGGTCGTACAGCATCGCAGTCATCGCGGCGATCGGTCCGCAGGTCGTGGCGGATGCGGTGTGGATCGTATCGCCGATCGCGATGGTCGCCTCGAATGCGCTGCGACCCGCCCCCAGGGCGGTTGCCGACCAGCCACCGAGCCTGACGGGGCCGGGCCGGCCGCCGTAAGCGGATTCGAACTCCGCCCAGGTCATGCCGGTGGTTTCCTCGCGCAATCCCCGAGGAAGTGCACGCCCGTATCGGGCGAGGAACGGATCGGTGGCGCCCGTGGCGCCGAAAGGGAACATCGGAGCAGATCCGGAGGAAGGGGTGAAGGCGTTCATCGTTCGTAGTGGTCTTCCACGAGAAGGAAGGACCGACGCGTAGCTCAACGACCCGCAGCGAGGGGTCGGTCCGAATCAGACCCCGCTACGGCGGTGAACTACGAGTACGCGCTTCATAGCCGCGACGGTACAACGCACCGACATTTCGTGCAAGTCGCACGCACGAACTCGTGTGACGCAACCGTGACCGCCCTGGCTGGAACCTGAGGGATCCCTCATGTAGCGTGGATGGTGCCATCCCCCCGATGGTGTCGAACCCCAGCCATGACCCCCCATCCAAGGCTGGGGTTCAGCCATATCCGGGCCCTTCTCCGCATCGCATCGGTCCTGCGGGGCGTGTGCCGAATCGTGTCGTCCGGGTGCTTCACTGGTGTGCATGTCCATGCCACCACTCGAAGAAGCGGTCTCCGTCGACGAGGCGGGAATCTGGGATGCCGAAGCGATCGCTCAGGTTGCAGCGGCCACCTTCCCGCTCGCCTGCCCTCCGGATGCCGCCGAGGACGACATCGCCGAGTTCATCGAGCGAACCCTCAGTGCGGAAAAGTTCGCCGAGTACCTGTCGTCTTCCGAACGCATCGTCCTCGAGGCGCGCGCGGGCGGTGAGATCGTCGGTTATCTGATGGCAGTGGACGCCGCCCCCGAGGATCCCGCGATCGACGCCGTGATCACGGCGCGGCCGGCGATCGAGATCAGCAAGCTGTATGTGATGCCGGGTCATCACGGCGCCGGAGTGTCCACGGCGCTCATGGAGGCGATCGTCGCGCGAGCTCGTGCGCTCGGGCGGGCCGGACTGTGGCTCGGAGTCAATCAGGAGAACACGCGCGCCCGTCGCTTCTACGAGAAACAGGGATTCGTGGCGGTGGGCACGCGCACGTTCGTGGTGGGCGCACGGACACACGACGATTTCGTCATGCAGCGCGCCCTGTGACGGGCGAGGGACCCCGGCGAGCGGGTGCGCGCCGGGTTCCCGATCAGCCCGCGGCGACCTCGAAGCGGGACAGTGCCAGCAGACGGGACGTCGCGCGCAGGTACTTCTTGCGGTAACCACCGGCGAGCATCTCGGGCGTGAAGATCTCGTCGAGCTTGGCTCCGGAGACCGTCACCGGGATGCTCGCGTCGTACATCCGGTCGGCGAGGACCACCAGACGCAGAGCCACCGACTGGTCCTTCGCGGGGTGGACGCCTTCGAGGAAGACCGCGGGGACACCCTCGACGAGTTTGCCGTAGCGGGAGGGATGCAGGGTGCTCAGGTGCGCGCACAGTTCGTCGAAATCGTCGAGCGTGGCACCCGGAATCGTGTCGGCGCGCTCCACCAGCTCGGCCGAATCGACCGGGTCGGGCGCGGGCGGCAGGTCGCGGTGACGGTAATCGGGACCGTCGACGCGGAGCGTCTCGAAGATGGACGCGAGCTTCTTGATCTCGCGAAGGAAGTCCTGGGCCGCGAACCGGCCCTCGCCGAGCTGGCCGGGCAGCGTGTTGGAGGTCGCGACGATCGAGACCCCGCGGGCCGACAGTTCGGTCAGCAGACGGGAGACGAGCATGGTGTCGCCCGGATCGTCGAGCTCGAACTCGTCGATGCACAGCACGCTGTGATTCGACAGTTCTTCGACGGCCTTGTTGAACCCGAGGGCACCGACCACGTGGGTGAGTTCGACGAAGGTGCCGAAGGCCTTGGGTGCGGGTGCGCTGTGGAAGATCGAGGCGAGCAGGTGGGTCTTGCCCACGCCGAAGCCGCCGTCGAGATAGAGACCGGCACCCTGCGGCTGGGAGCGGCGACCGAACAGTCCCCGCTTGCCGCCGCGGATCTTCCCGATCTTGCCGACGAACTCCGCGGCGGTCGTCACCGCGGCCGCCTGGCTCGGTTCGTTGGGATCGGGAATGTACGACTCGAAGCTCACCTCGTCGAACATCGCGGGGGGCACCATCTGCGCCACCAACTGGTCTGCAGGCACCACCGGATTGCGATCGACGAGACGTTCGTGCATCAGCCCAGGGTACGACCGCATCATGCTCGAATCCTCACCCGAATCCGGAATGCGACCTACTTCACACGGCGTTCACCCCGCCGTCACGCTGCGGGAGGATACTTCCGGTCGGGCCGTCCACCACCGGTTGCACGCCGTCGTGGCCGAACCTGGCAGGCTGTGCGCATGCGCAGATCGGGAGTGATCGCCGCGATGTGGATCACGGTTGCCGTGGTGTCGACCGCGTGCGGAGCAGGCCCGTCGATACGTCCCGACGTCGCCGTCGTACGGGACGATCCCGGTGTCGCCGTGGATCGGCCCTCGCAGGACGAGGCCACGGTGCCCGAACTTCCGGTGCCGTCGGCCGAACCGGCCTGGCGGGACTGCACCGGAGAGACCCTGTCCGCCTTCGATGCACCCCCGGGTCCTGCGGGTCTCGTCCTCGAGTGCGCGGAGGTCGTCGCACCGATCGATGTGGCCGGAACCGTGACGGGCACCTTCCCCTTGGCCGTCATGCGTGCGCGCCTGGCGGACACTCCTACCGACGCCGCTCCCCTGGTGCTCACGACCGGCGCCGACACGGCGTCGACACGCGCACTCACCGGCATGGCGACCGGTCCGATGTCCGGTGCACTGGCGATGCGTCCGATCGTCGCGGTGGATCGTCGCGGAATCGGCAGCTCGCTCGCGATCGACTGCATCTTTCCCGCTGATCGCCGCGGTCTCGGCGACCTCGGCCAATTCGGCCGCACCGGCGATGCACCCGATCGGGTCGCCGACCTCGGCCGTCAGGCGACCGTCTCGTGCACCGACTATCTGCAGCCTCAGCAACTGATGTTCGGCGCCTCGCACGCCGCCGACGACATCGAGCGTCTCCGCCAGGCGTGGGGGGTGGACCGGATCGGTCTGCTCGGAGTGGGGAACGGTGCGACCGTCGCACTCGCCTACGCTGCGGCGTATCCCGGTGCGGTCGGCCGGCTCGTCCTCGACTCCCCCGCCGCGGCCACCGCGGACGCGGAGCTCATGGCCGAGTCGCGGGCCCGTGGCGCGGAGGCCGCCGTCGACGCCTTCGCCCGTCGGTGCGCCGCCCTCGACTGCGCGCTCGGAGACGATCCCCGCGCGGCGATCGAGGAACTGCACGAGCAGGCGGCCGCGGGCGAGCTCGCGCCGGTCTCGGCCAACTCCTTCCTCACCGCCCTGACGGGGGTCCTCGGCACTCCACGCGCCGATCTGCAGGCCCGCGTCCGCGAAGTCGCGGACGTCCTCGCAGCGGCGCGGGGCGGTGACGTCATGCCGCTCATCGAGCTGGTCGGTGCGGCCGAGGCAGCGCTCTCGACGGACGGCCAGTTCGTCGCGCGGTGCAGCGACGGGCAGCGGTGGCCGACCCCGACCCACGCGGGCGATCTCGCGAAGAGCTGGTCCACGCTGTACCCGCTGTACGGAGCGGACCTCGCGACGGGCCTGACGGCGTGCGCGGCCTGGCCGAGCCTGCCGGCGCCCCCGCTTCCTGCCGCGCTCGACGTGCCCGTGCTCGTCTCCTCGGGCGCCGCCGACCCGATCGTGGGTAACGCCGGGGTGGAATCGGTGACCGGTGTACTCACCGCGGGTGGCATCGCCTGGGCGTCACTGTCGTGGCAGGGCGCCGGCTACTCGGCGGTCCTGCACTCGGGATGCGTGCAGGCGCGGGTGGAGACCTATCTGTCCGACGGAGAACTTCCACCCAACGGGAGCCTGTGCCCCGCGTGACATCGCGGGGCACCGGCCAGGGCGTGTGCGCAGGCCCGCATCCGCTCGGGGTACCGTGCCGTAGTGTTCCTCAGAAGTCTCGAACCCCGTACCGCACGCACGACCGCCGAAGTGGTCAAGGCTGTGGTGTGGCCCCTCGCCGTCCTGACGGTTCTGCACCGGGTCGTGATCAAAGCGGTCAACGGGTTTCGAACGGACGACTTCACCCCGGTCTACAACGCGGCGCTGGCCTTCCTCAACCGCCGGCCCGTGTACACCGCCGAGTTCCAGTGGGTCGACCCCCACTATCTCTACCCACCTTCCGGGACCCTGTTGATCGCACCGATCGCGGTGATCGACCCGGAACGGTCGCGGTGGCTGTTCATCCTGGCCAATGCGATCGCGATCCTCATCGCGCTGTACCTGCTGCTGCGCATGTTCGGTCTGCGACTCGATTCGCCGATCGCGCCGGTGCTGGTCTTCGCCGCGTTCGCGTCCGAGACCGTGACCAACACACTCGTCTTCACGAACATCAACGGTCTCGTCCTCCTCGGCGAGATCGCGTTCTTGACGCTGCTGCTCAAACGGCGTGACCTGTGGGCCGGAGCGGCGCTCGGCCTGACCTTCGCCGTCAAACCGATCCTGGCGCCCCTGCTGTTGTTGCCGCTCGTCCGCGGGCAGTGGAAGGTCTTCGTCACCGCTGCCGCCGTCCCGATCGCGTTGACGATCATCGCCTGGCCCCTGTCGGTCGACGCCTGGCAGTTCGTCGAGCACACCGTGCCCTATCTGCTCGAGTCCCGCGACTACTTCAACAGCGCGATCGTCGGCAACGGCATGTACTACGGGCTTCCGGGGTGGCTGATCCTCGGTCTGCGGGCGGTGCTCGCGGTGATGGTGGCGGTCTCGGTGTGGCTGCTCTACCGCTACTGCCGCCACGACGAGGTGTTCTTCGTGTGCACCGCCGGCGGTGTGCTGCTCGCGGCGTCGTTCCTGCTCGGGTCGCTCGGGCAGATGTACTACTCGATGATGCTGTTCCCGCTGCTGATGACGGTGCTGCTGCCGAACTCCGTGATGCGGAACTGGCCCGCCTGGCTCGCCGTCTACGGCTTCCTGAGCTACGACTCGTGGCTGTCGAACCGGTGGGTGGAGGCCGGACGGGCAGCGGAGTACATGAAAACCACCTTCGGGTGGTCGCTGCTGCTCATCGTGGTGTTCGCCGTCCTGGTCGACCGGTACCTCGCGGCGAAGCGCGAAGGACGCCTGGCGGACGGCATCGAACCGTCGCACCTGCTCGAGGAGAAGCAACCGGCCCGCACGTGATCCGTCCGTTCCGGTGCAGACGTGACGGGCGCCCCGGCCGCGGTTAGCGTGGAGATCATGACGTCTGCTCCTCGATCCGAACCCGCACCCAAGGTCGTCCACAGCGACGAGGAATGGCGCGCGAAACTCACTCCCGCCGAATTCGCCGTGCTACGGCAGGCCGGCACCGAACGTCCCTTCGTCGGCGAGTACACCGACACCGACACCGAGGGCCTCTACGAATGCCGGGCGTGCGGTGCCGAACTGTTCCGCAGCACCGAGAAGTTCCACTCGCACTGCGGGTGGCCGTCGTTCTTCGATCCCACCGACTCCGACGCCGTGATCCTGCGCGAGGACGACTCGCTGGGGATGCGGCGTGTCGAGGTGGTGTGCGCGACGTGCCACAGCCATCTCGGGCACGTCTTCGAGGGCGAGGGCTACCCGACGCCCACCGACAAGCGGTACTGCATCAACTCGATCTCCCTGCGCCTGGTTCCGTCGGAGTGATCCCGGCCGCGGCCAGCGCGGTCCACAGCGCGTCGTGCCGCTCGGCGGTCGGTGACGGTTCGACGAGTTCGAACGCACATCCGATCGACCGTGCGGCCCCGTCCGCCTTTTCGCTGTCGCCGATCATCAGCGTGCGCCGCGGGTCGACGC
>NZ_LPZN01000051.1 GCF_001646655.1 Rhodococcus gordoniae
CCCCGGTCGCGACCGGGGATTTTCGGTGGGCTCGGCCTATTTTCGATTCCGCACCGTCCCTGACGCCGTCGACGAGGTGCAAGGATGTGGTCTGCCAGAGGCCGATACGGCCCTTGGCGCCGGCATGCGGATGCCGGCGCATCACATGCCGTCGCTGTGGCGTTCGCCGACGGCACGAAACGACTGAGGAAGGACTCACGTGTCGTACCTCCTGCGTGTCAGGCTCCCCGATCGTCCCGGTAGTCTCGGCTCGCTCGCCCTGGCGCTCGGTTCGGTCGGCGCCGACATCCTGTCGCTCGACGTGGTCGAACGCGGCAGTGACTTCGCGATCGACGATCTCGTCGTCGACGTCGAACCGGGCAAGCTCCCCGACACGCTCCTCACCGCGGCCGAGGCCCTGCCCGGCGTGACGGTCGACTCGATCCGCCCCTACGCCGGGATCCTCGACACACACCGCGAACTCGAGCTGATCGATCACGTCGCCGCCGCGCGCGACGATCGGATCCAGATCCTCGTCGACGGCGCGCCGCGGGTGCTGCGCGTCGGCTGGGCGACCGTCCTCGGAGTCGGGCCGAACGGCATCTTCCGCATCGCGGGGAGCCCGGGTTCGCCGGAGACCCGTCTCAGCGGCGTCCCCTGGATGCCGCTCGCCGAAGCCACCCTGCTCGACCACGAGGGCGACTGGGTGCCGCAACTCTGGCGCGACATGGACACGATGCTCGCGGCCGCTCCTCTCGGCTCATCCGAGCGCGTCCTCGTCCTCGGGCGTCCCGGCGGACCCGAGTTCCGGCCGTCCGAGATCGCGCGCATCGGTTACTTCGCGGGCATCGTCGGCACCGTCCTCCGGTAGTCGCCCGAGGTTCGGGGACAGACCTCAGCCGACGACGAGCCTGTGTGCCTGCGCGATCGCTTCCTCACGCGAATGCACACCCAGTTTCCTGTAGAGGGAACGCAACTGGGTCTTGACGGTGTTGAGGGTGACGAACTGTTCTTTGGCGATCGTGCTCGCCGTGCCGCCGGCGAGCAACGCGTCGAGGACCGCGCGCTCGCGTGGGGTCAGCCGTACGACGACACGGATCTCACGGAAGATGCCGTACTCGGCCATCGCCGAGTCGAGATCGATCGGCAGGTCGACACCCAGGGACAGGATGTCGCGCACGGCCGACGGTGGGACACCGACGAACGGCCGCGTCACCCCGGCATGTTCCGCCAGCACCACGGCCCGCTGGAGCCGTCGTCGCGCATCGGTGCGGCGACCGAGTCGCAGCGCCGCCACCGATCCGATCAGAGCGAGTTCCGCACCGACGGCCGGACAGCGCTCACGGGCGGCATCCCCGCGATGCACGATCACCTCGGCGCCTCCGGGATCGCCGGCGAGCAGACTCGATCGCGCCCGGACCGGAGCGGTGAGGGGGTGCGTCGACCCGTCGAGCAGCTCGCGTGCCGCACCGGGCTCACCGAGAGCGAGGTGCAGATCGGCGCGCGCGGCATCGACCAACACCGCGGAGATACCGGTGAGGCGATGGGAGAAGTGCTGCAACTCCGAATCGATGTACAGCAGGCCGTCGGCGGGCACACCACTGAGCAACGCCAGTCGACCGCGCGCGTACATGACGGCCGCCCACAACTCCTCCGTGTGGCGGGGTGTGCCGAGCTCGGAGAGTGCGCGGAAGGCCGCACCGGTGTCGAGCCGGTCGAGTGCCACGAGCGCGGTGGCGGCCAGACCCGCCGTACGGACGAGGGCCTCGGCTTCTCCCAGGATCGGCGGATGCCGGCGCTCCTCCTCGATCCACCGGGTGGCCTCGTGAGTCCGGCCCCGGAGCGCTTCGAGGAGCGCGAGTTTGCCTGCGGCCTCCCGCTCGACGAACACCCCTCGCCCCGCCGTGTGGGCGTGGCGCAGCATCGTGCCGGCCTCGGTGGTGCGTCCGCCGAGGAGGTAGACGGTGCCGAAGTTGAGGTATTTCAGTCCGTGAGCGTGCCGGGTCGTGGTGTCGAGCGTCTCGAAATCCGGCACGGGTTCGGTGGCCAGGCCATCGCACACCTCCATCGCCTCGTCGTAGGAACCCTGCATCCGGAGAGTTCCGAGGCGGAGGACCGCTTCGAAGGGTTGCGGGAATGTCCACTCCCTCGGCTCTTCCGAGTCGTTCCGCGCATGGGTGATCGTCCGCAGCAACGCGACGGTGCGATCGTCGGTCGCCATGCCGTCGGGAAGCAACTCGAGCAGCACGATCCCCAGGGAGCGGAGCGATCCGCTACCGTACAACGCCACCCAGTTCTTCTCGACGATGTCGATCGCGCATCGCCGGTCGCGCCGCTCCACGGCGTGTTGGAGGGCGATGTCCGGACGTGAGCGCTGCAACCAGTAGTCGATGAGAGCCGACCGCGCATCCCACAATTCCTCCGGGTATTCCGCGTCGCCCACCCGCAGGAGTGATCTTCTGACGACTTCGGGATAGCACCGGGTGGTCCGGCCGCTCGCAGGGTCCACGTCCGTCGAACAGGTCTCGATCAGTCCCGAATCGGTCAGTGCGGCGAGGAAGACGTCGCCGTCGTCGATGTGCGGCAGGGCCGAGATCGACGACCGTGTCACCGTGTTCGGTGCGGCGGAGACCAGGACCGAGCGGGAGGACAGTGCCGGTGAGGAATCCGCCGCCAGCGCATGCATGACGACGAGATCGACGGCCGAGTCGACGAGTACGTCGAGGGCGCCGGCGCCGTAGGCCCGGTGCGGTCTCTCCGCGCGCAGCGTCGCGCACACCGCTGCGACGAACGCGGCGAATCCGCCGGTGCGGCGGGTGATCCACTCGACGGTGCGTTCGTCCCGTGCGAGTCCGAAGAGACGACACAGTGCAGCGGTCTCGTCCACGGTGAACGCCAGGTCGTCGGTTCCGACGACCGTCCTGCGCCGGTGCCCGTCGACATGTTCGGCCCACGAGCCCGCAGCCCTGCTGGTCGCCACGACGCGCACCCGCGGACCGAGCTGCAGCAACCGCGCCACCCGGTCCTCGATCGCCTCGACCGACCGGACACCGTCGAGCACGAACATCACCGGTCGGGCGTGCCGGACCAGTACCGAACACACCGTGTCGAAGGAGCCTTCCGTTGCAACGGATTCGTCGACTCCGAGGGAATTGCACAGCGACGATGCCACCGTCGCCCAGTACGTCTCGGGTGTGACATCGTGCGCGGGCTCGGGAACCACCACGGGCACCATGTCGGGACACGGGTCGGTCGCCAGCCATGTGTCGACGAGTGTCGTCTTACCCGAGAAGGGACCACCGACGAGCACGGCGAGTTCGGAATGTGCAGACAGAACGGAGAACAATCGGCGACGAGACAAAGGCATCGTTCTCGGCACGTCCACTATCCCTTTCGCATCCGGACAGCATCGTCCCCGAAACGGACTCACAGATTTGTGCGAATTCTAGCAGTGCGCGGGGGAATTGACGGATTTCACCGGAATTCCGATCGAGCGCCGGGAATCACATCGAAGTAATTCTCCACTTCGATTCCCGCGGTCCACGAACGGTTCTCACGGCGACGGGGGAGAAGCTCCCTGAGCTTCTCCCCCGTCCGTGACATCGTCAGTGCGCGAATGCCTGGGCGGTGTGGCCGCGGCCGACACCCTTGCGGAGATATCCGACCACATCGGCGATGTCCTCGCCGAGCTTGTGGGCCATGTCCCGGCTGAAGCCCTCACGGAGCACGATGCGCAGCACCGCGACGTCCTCCGCGTCCGCCGGCATCGTGTAGGCCGGAACCTGGAACCCGCGGGCCCGCAGCTCGTGGGAGATGTCGAACACCGTGAAGCCGGGATCGCCCGTCACCTCGAAGGAGATCACCGGAATGGCGGAGCCCTCCGTGATGATCTTCATGTTCTCGATCTCGGAGATCTGCTCCGACAGCATGAGCGCCGTGTCGCGCAGCGTCTCCATGATCTGGGTGTAGCCGGCGACACCGAGCCGGATGAAGTTGTAGTACTGGCCGATGACCTGGTTACCCGGGCGCGAGAAGTTCAGCGTGAACGTCGGCATGTCGCCACCGAGGTAGTTGACCCGGAAGACGAGGTCCTCGGGCAGATGTTCCTTCGAGCGCCAGACGACGAAACCGATACCCGGATAGGTCATGCCGTACTTGTGGCCACTGACGTTGATGGACACGACCCGCGGCACCCGGAAGTCCCATTCGAGATCCGGATGGAGGAAGGGTACGACGAAGCCACCGGAGGCGGCGTCGACGTGGAGCGGGACGTCGGGACCGCCGGAGGCCGCGAGCTCGTCGAGCGCGGCGGCGATCTCCGCCACCGGCTCGAGCTCGCCGGTGAAGGTGGTGCCGAGGATCGCGACGACGCCGATGGTGTTCTCGTCGACCGCGTCACGGACCTGCTCGGGAGTGATGACGTAGCGGCCGGGCTCCATCGGCAGGTACTTCGGCTCGACGTCGAAGTAGCGGCAGAACTTCTCCCACACCACCTGCACGTTGCTGCCGAGCACCAGGTTCGGCTTCGACGCGTCCTTGCCGGCGGCCTTGCGGGCCTCACGCCAGCGCCACTTGAGCGCGAGCCCACCGAGCATGACGGCCTCGGACGAACCGATCGTCGAGACGCCGGTGGCCGACGACGGATCGGCCGGATCGAGCTCCTCGGCGTGGAACAGGGCCGCGACCATGTTCACGCAACGGGTCTCGATCTCCGCCGTGGCCGGATACTCGTCCTTGTCGATCATGTTCTTGTCGAACGTCTCGGCCATGATTCGGCCCGCCTGCGGATCCATCCACGTGGTGACGAAGGTCGCCAGGTTGAGCCGCGAGCTGCCGTCGAGCATCAGCTCGTCGTGGATGAACTGGTACGTCGCCTCCGGATCGGTCTCCGACTTGGGAAGCCGCAGAGCAGGAATCGGGTCGGTACCGAGCCGGCCCGTGTAGGCGGGTGCGAGTGTCTCGCTCGGAGCGGTGGGATCTGACATGGCTTCCTCCATTATTCGCGCATCGAACACTCGTCCGATCCGGTGGGCGTCGGGGCATACGGGACAGTTCTCACACCTCGATCGGCGGGTACAGCCTCTCCATCGTGTAGCGGCGGTTGCGCCGGACCGACAGGGCACTCAGGGTCAACGATACGAGCAGAATTCCGACGAGAACGGCGATTGCGATCCACAATCGCGAATCGATGTTCTCGGCGACGGTGAGCTGCCGCAGACCGTTGACGGTGTAGGTCATCGGGTCGAACGGGTGGATGTACTGGAACGGCTTCGCGGTGGTCGGCACAGGGTAGATACCGCCGGCCGAGACGAGTTGCAGCATCAGGAAGGCCAATGTCACCACACGGCCGACGGCGACCCCGAAAATCGCGTTGAACGCCTGGATCATGGCCAGATACGTCGCGGAGATCAACATCAGGAACAGGATCGTGCCCATCACGTGCTTCACGTCCAGTCCGACACCGAAATGGACGACCGTGTACATCACGACCACCTGCAGGATGCCCACCAGCAGCGCCGGCCAGTACGACGCGAGAACCGTGCGGTAGGCGCCGAGTCCCGCGACGGTGGGCCGCGACTGCAGCGGAGTGAGCAGCATCCAGGTGATGATGCCTCCGACGAACAGGGCGAGCGACAGGAAGAACGGCGCGAAACCGGTACCGAAGGTGGGTGCCTCGTTCGTGTAGTTCTGTTGCAGTGCAACCGGAGTCGACAACGTCTCGGCAGTGGAGGTGCGCTGTTCGTCCGTCCAGCTCGGCACCTGGGTGGCGCCCTGGCTCAGTGCCTGCGCCAGTTCCTGCGAACCCGACTGCAGCTCGACCATTCCCGAAGACAGTTCTCCCGCTCCGTCGGCGAGCCGGACACTGCCGTCGGTGAGTTGGACGAGACCGGAGTTCAGCGTGGCGGCGCCGGAGCTCAGCTCGTCGACACCGCTGCGGAGTTGGTTCACCTCCGCCGCCAGACCCCCGCTCGACAACGTCGCCAGGGCGCCCTGAAGCGGACTGTTCGGATTGCCGAGTTGATATTCGAGTTGTTCGGCGTCGGCCTGCAGGCGCACGATCTCTGCGCGCAGGGCGTCGGCATCGGAGGCCGCCTGTTGCGCCGTCAGCGGCGTCAACGCCGTGATCGCCTGCTGCACGACCGGATCGGAGCTCCGGTTCAGGATGTCGACCACCTGCTGCACGGCCTGGTTCACCGTCGACTGTGCCGTCTGCGGAACGCGCGATTCGAGAGCGTCGAGCGAAGCCCGCAGCTCGGCTGCCTGCCCCGCGACACCCGAGAGGGCACCGCTGTCGAGCGCGCTGAGCAAAGGACCTGTCACACCGTCGATCGCGGTGGCGAGTTCGTTCGCGCCGACGGCGAGCTGCGCCGACCCGTCCCGCGCCGTGACCATGTTCGTCGCGAGCTCCTGCGATCCCGAGGCGAGCTGGTCCGCACCACTCTTGGCCGTGTCGATACCGTCGGCGAGCTGTCCGGCACCGTCGGCGGCCTGCTTCAGACCCGAGCCGGCGGTCTCGAGACCGGTGAGCACGGTCCCGACACCTTGGGCGCCGATCGCGGAGTTCACCTGTCCGATCACCTGTTCGGACGCGTCCTGCCCGATGATCGTCGCGAGATAGTTGTTCGCGTCGTTGAAGGTGAAGACCAGATTCGCCTTCTCGGGGTTGTCGCCGTTGGGGGATTCGACCGCTTCGGTGAAATTCTCCGGAATCGTGATGGTGTAGTAGTACTTTCCGTCGGCCAGACCGGCGACGGCGTCATCCTCCGACACCTCCGCGAGATCGAGCTGACCCGACGCGATGAGGGACTTGACGACCTGATCACCGGCATCGACCTGCTCCCCCGTCGACGAACGACCGGTGTCGTTGTTGACGATCGCCGCCGGGATCTTGTTCACTGCACCGAACGGGTTCCAGAAGGCCCACAGGTACATGGCGCCGTACAGCAACGGCATGAGAATGATCGTCGCGATCGCGATGCGCGGCATCGTGCCGCGGAAGTATCGCTTCGAGTCGCTACCGAGAGAGACGCCTGCGAGCACTCGTCACTTCCTCTTCGTCAGGACGCCGATGTCACCGGGTCCGAGCAGATCGTGCATGTCCACCACAGCCCGCACCCCGACGGTGGGATCGACGGGGTTCACGTCGCCGACGATCACCGACCGGTTCTCCCCGAGAGCGACGAGCCGGTCGAGCAGGGTGGCGCGTTCGACGTTGTCGGCGATCCGGTCGATCCGACCCACCACCAGCAGTGGCGGGCGTCGGGTGTCGGCCACCGAGATCCGCAGCAGCAGTTGCTGGAGTTCGGGGAGATCGTCGACGAACGCCTCGAGCGGTGGCAGCGGTACGTCGCCGAAGATCTCCTCGCACATCTCGGCGACGCCGTCCTCGCGCACCCGCGGAACGAACTTGTACCACGGGGAATCCCACCGCTTCTGCTCGGTGACGAGATCGCGCACGGTGACCGACGGGCGCACCTCGTCGAGTTCGTTCATGCACGCGATCGCCGACCGCGCGATGATCTTCTGCGGCCGGTCCTCACCGAGAACCGTCAACGATCCCCGGGTCAATCGCATGCGACCGCACAGGGCCATGAGCAGCGCGGTCCGTGCGGCACCGGCCTGTGCGGCCAGAACCGTCACGCCCCCGGCGTCGAGGTCCAGGTCGAGGGGGCCGAAGACGTGACCCCACGGTCCGTGGAGTTCGATCCCGCGCGCAGACACGAGCGTGCCCGGGGTCTGGCGGGCAACCGCCTGCTGCACGGCCGGAGCTCCGTACGGAGAGGTCTCGAGATCGTCCGGTCCGGCTGTGCCCGCCGATGTTCCGCCGTAGTTTCCATCCGCGACGAAGGGATCCTCGAGTTGTTCGTCCGACAACTCGTCCCATGCCCCTGCGTCGCTGTGCTGTCCGTAGTGGGTCACCGACCGTCCTTGCGCCGAACGAGTGGGGCGTGGTGTCGTGTCCGATACGCGTCCACGATCACAGGCTGTTCTTGACGACGTGGCCGTTCTTCACGATGACCGACAGGTTCTTGGCCGGATCGGCGAGCAGACTCAGGTCCTCGAGCGGGTTTCCGTCGACGAGGAGCACGTCCGCCCAGGCACCCTGGTCGATCACGCCCCATCGGGCCTGCCGGTACGGATCGCGCTCGCCGGCGAGCCGGAACAGTTCGGCGTTGCCGGAGGTGAGCATCCGCAGCGCATCGAGGTTGCTGTAGTGGTCGCCGAGCCGCGCGGCCATCTCGCTCTGGCGCGGCGCGATCTGCGGCTCGAGCAGCAGATCGGTTCCCCATGCGGTGTTCACGCCGTGCTTCTGCGCCCACTCGTAGACGTGGTCGGTGCCGGTGCAGATCTGCTTGTCCTTCTCCGCACGATCCGGATCGGGATAGTGGTGATCACCGAGCGCGAAGGGCTGCATCGACAACCACACCTCCTTCTCCGCCAGCAACGCGACGGTCTCCTCGTCCGCGAGGTGGCCGTGCTCGATCGACTTCACTCCGGCCGCGACCGCGCGGCGGATCCCGGTGACGTTGTAGACGTGGGTGGCCACGTAGGTGCCGTAGTCGGACGCCGCCTGGACCGCGGCCCGCAGTTCCTTGTCGATGAACTGGACGGTGTACAGCGGGTCGTACATGGACGCCGCCCCGCCGCCGACCATCAGCTTGATCTGCGATGCGCCCTTCTTGAGCTGCTCGCGCACGGCTGCGAGGACCCGGTCCTCACCGTCGGCGACCCGCATGAAGCCGATCTGTTCGGCGCGCGCCTGGTCGCCGCCGAGGGCCGTGGGGCATTCGTAGACGAAGCCGAAGTCGCCGTGCCCGGCCGTCTGCGAGATCGCGGCCTGGGACGGGTAGATCCGAGGTCCGTCGAACAGTCCTCGGTCGATCACCGACTTGATGCCGCCGGTGTCGCCGGCCATGTCGCGGACGGCGGTGAAACCGCGCAGCAGCATGTTGCGGGCCTCCGCGAGGCCGTTGAGCGCAATGTGCGCTTCGCTGCCCATCACCATGTCGATATAGGAGTTCGCGTTGCCGACGAGGTGGACGTGCGCGTCCGACATGCCGGGCATGAGAACCCGCCCGCCACCGTCGATCACGTCGGTTTCGCGGCCGGGTTCGTCGCCGATCGGCGATGCGGACACGGCCAGGATGCGGTCTCCGTCGATCAGAACGTCGCCGGTGACGAGTTCTCCGGAAATTCCGTCGAAAACTCGCACATTACGAAAAAGGAGGCGATGTGTGGACTTACCGGTCTCCGTCATGGCTGGGACGCTAACGCGCATCGAACACGGTTTCTTACCAACCGACAAGTTTCCGGTCCAATTCACCCCGGCCATTCACCCTTTTTATGAAATATACTCTGACCTGCACCTATCCGATCGGACAGTTTCTTCCGAAAACGCACAAATTTCCAATCTCGGACTTATACTGCGCCAATGCTGATTCACCCGACATTGCGCATGCAGTCCTGGGGATTCGTCATCGGGGCCGTCCTGTTCGCATTGGGTTCGGCACCCGTAATTGCGACGATTCTCGGCACCGCAGGTGCAAATACTTCGTTCTTCGTGGGTTCCTGGTTCTTCACGGGTGCGGCATTCGTCCAATTGATGCGGAGTGGACCGGCGACCGTCTCCGACAAGGGCAGCCCGGCGATCCGCGCCGACTGGCTGGCCTCGCTCACCCAGTTCATCGGTACGTTGCTGTTCAACGTCAGCACCGGAGCAGCACTGCACGCCCACACCGTCAAGGGTGAGATGCACCTGGTATGGAACCCCAATCTCGAAGGTTCCCTGTGCTTCCTGGCGTCGAGCGCCATCGCGTGCGCGATCCTCTGGCGGTCCGGCTCGCATTGGACGCCGCGCTCGAAGGACTGGATCAGCGGATGGCTGAACATGCTCGGGTCGATCGCTTTCGGGGTCTCCGCGGTCGGTTCGTTCATCCTCGACGACGGAAACACTCTCGACCCGAGCCTGGCCAACGCCGGCACGTTCGTCGGCGCGATCTGTTTCCTCCTGGCCGCGGCGGTGTTCCTCGGTAGGCGAAGCGCCGAGGAACACGAGTCCGCTACGGCTCCTTGATAATCCGTCGACAGGACACCTGCCGGCGGGAGGCGTCTCAGTTCTCTCCTTCGCGCCCTTCCAGGTAGGCGCGAGCAGCATCGGGCCCCTCGTCGAGCAAAATCCGGAAACCGTCCTCGTCGAGCACAGGCACCCCGAGATCGGCCGCCTTGTCGGCCTTCGACCCCGGATTGTCGCCGATCACGACGAAGGCGGTCTTCTTCGAGACCGATCCGGCTGCCTTGCCGCCACGCGCGACGACGGCCTCCTTGGCCTGGTCGCGGGAGAATCCCGCGAGCGTGCCCGTGACCACGATCGACAGTCCTTCGAGCGTCCTCACAATGGATTCGTCGCGCTCGTCGGCCATCCGCACGCCCGCTGCCGCCCATTTGTCGACGATCGCGACGTGCCAGTCGACGGTGAACCAGTCGGTCACCGCGGCGGCGATCGTCGGTCCGACGCCCTCGACGGCCGCGAGCTCCTCGACGGACGCGGACCGGATCCGGTCGAGGCTGCCGAACTCGGTGGCCAGGGCGCGCGCCGCAGTGGGTCCGACATGCCGGATCGACAGGGCGACCAGCACGCGCCAGAGCGGTTGCTCCTTCGCCTTGTCGAGATTCTGCAGTAGGCGTTCGCCGTTCTTCGACAGCACACCCTTGGTGGTACGGAAGAACGGGAGGCGTTCGAGGTCTTCTGCCGTGAGTGAGAACAGATCGCCCTCGTCGGCGATGACGTTTCCCTCGAGAAGCGCCGTGCCCGCCTCGTAACCGAGCGCTTCGATGTCGAACGCTCCCCGACCCGCGACGTGGAAGACTCGTTCGCGCAACTGCGCCGGGCACGACCGTGAATTGGGGCAGCGCAGATCGACGTCGCCCTCCTTCGCGGGAGCCAGAGGTGTGCCGCACTCGGGGCACTGCGAGGGCATCTCGAAGTGGTACTCGGTGCCGTCGCGCAGGTCGACGACGGGGCCGAGCACTTCGGGGATCACGTCACCGGCCTTGCGGATGACCACGGTGTCGCCGATCAGCACGCCCTTGCGCTCCACCTCGGACGCGTTGTGCAGCGTCGCGAGCGAGACCGTGGACCCGGCGACGGTGACCGGTTCCATGTAGGCGAACGGGGTCACGCGCCCGGTGCGCCCGACGCTGACACGGATGTCGAGGAGCTTGGTGGTGACCTCCTCCGGCGGATACTTGTAGGCGATCGCCCAGCGAGGAGCCCGGGACGTGGCGCCGAGGCGGCGGTGCAGTCCCATGTCGTCGATCTTGACCACGAGACCGTCGATCTCGTGCTCGACGTCGTGCCGGTGCTCACCCCAGTAACGCATCCGCTCGACGACCGCCTCGGCACCCTGCACGCGCGCGGTGTGCGGGGAGACCGGCAGCCCCCAGGCGGCGAAGGCCGCGTAGGCGTCGGACTGCGAACGGGGTTCGAAGCCTTCCATTCGGCCGTAGCCGTGGCAGTACATACGCAGGTGCCGCCGCGCGGTGACGGCAGGATTCTTCTGCCGCAGGGACCCGGCGGCCGAGTTGCGCGGATTGGCGAAGGGCGGTTTGCCCTCGGCAACCAGGCCCGCGTTGAGGGTCTGGAAGTCCTCGAGCCGGAAGAACACCTCGCCGCGAACCTCGAGCAACGAGGGAATCGGGTATTCGTCACTGCCGGTGAGTTTTTCGGGAACGTCGTCGATGGTGCGGGCGTTGAGGGTGACGTCCTCGCCGGTGCGGCCGTCGCCGCGGGTGGCGGCGCGGACGAGTTTGCCGTTCTCGTAGATCAGACTCAGCGCGACACCATCGATCTTCACCTCGCACAGATAGTCGGGGTGTGTGCCGGTCTCGGCCTCGGCGCGCGAAAGCCACGCACGCAATTCGTCCTCTGTGAAGACGTTGTCGAGGCTGAGCATGCGTTCGAGATGTTCGACGGCGCCGAACTCGGTGGCGAATCCGCCACCGACCAGCTGAGTGGGCGAATCCGGCGTGCGGAGTTCGGTGTACTGCTCCTCGAGCGCCTGCAGTTCGCCGAGGAGCGCATCGAACTCTCCGTCGGAGATGACGGGGGCGTCGCGCACGTAGTAGCGGAACTGATGCTCGCGCACCTGTTCGGCGAGATCCTGCCAGCGCTCACGCGCCTCCGGAGGAGCGGTGATGGGTGCGTCCGTCGGTTCACTCACAGCCTGCAAGCCTAGTCGAGGGAGCCGACAGGAACGCTCAGAGTGTGTCGGCTTCCTCGGCGAACGCCGAGGCGACGTCGCGCACGGAACGCAGGGCAGCCCGCGCCCCGTCCGTGGACGCCGAGGCCAGCCCACAGACCGGACTCACCGCCATCGAGTGCAGCACCTTCCGGGGGAAACCGAGCCGGTCGATCAGGTCGACGGCCGGTGCCGCGTACTCGCGCCAGCCCGTCGACGCCGGAGCGGTGGCAGGCACGAGCCCCAGGATCGGGACCGTGCCGGAGTCGAAGAGTTCCCCGAGTCCGTCGAGGTCGGAGCGTCGCACACGACCGACGTCGAAAGCGACCGCCTCGGCAGCGCTGCGCCGCAGGAAATCGGCCGGGAAGGTGTCCGCGCAGCAGTGCACCGCGACGGACAGTCCGGTGCCCCGGATCGTCGTGTCGAGCACGTCCAGCGCTTCCGGATCCGGGACCGCGGGCACGGTCTCGAGAATGGTCCGGCCCTTCAGCGTTCCGGCGAGCACGTCGGGAAGCGACGGTTCGTCGAGTTGCGCGACGACCGGCACACCGATCCGGCGGGTGATCTCGGCCGCGTGCCGGGCCAGCCCTTCCGCGAGCGATTCGGCCAGCTCGCGGACGGCACCGCGGTCGGTGAGCACCCGTCGCCCGGTGGCAAGTTCGACGTGGGCGGCGAGGGTGAGCGGTCCGGCGGACTGCACCTTCACCGGGCGGGTGACGTCCGAGCCGGCGCGTTCCCAGGCCTCCTCGAGCGCGTCGAGATCCTGCGCGAGCAGATCGCGCGCCCGGGCGGCCACGGTGCCGCGCCGCGACACCAGGCGATATCCGGTGGTCGAGGTGTCGAGATACATGTCGACGAGCAGCGCACTGACGCGCCCGATGATATCGGCACCGAGCCCACGCGCCGGTAACTCGACGAGATGCGGCAGATCGGTGAGTTCGCCGACGACGACCGCAGCGGCCTCGCGCGGGTCCGTTCCGGGCCACGAACCGATGCCTGTCGCGGCACCGGACCACACCTCGCGGCCGGGGGCAGGTGCCGTCACCGCTCCCCTGCCGTAATGGTGCCGCTGCCGAGAACGATGTCGCCCGCTGCATCGGGGCGGTACAGCACGGCGGCCTGACCGGCGGCGACACCGGTGAGCGGTTCGCGCAGCGTGATCTCGATACCCGTGCCCACCGCTTCGGCGACGGCCGGGGCCAGTCCACCATGTGCGCGGACCTGAACGACGCACTCGATCGGGCCGACGGGAGCCGTGCCCGAGGTCCACACGGCGCGCTCGGCCCGGATCGACCCGACCTTCAGCTGTTCGGCGCTGCCGACCCGCACGGTGCCGCTCCCCGGCTCGATCGCCGTGACGTAGCGGGGACGTCCGTCGGGTCCGGGTCCGGCGATGCCGAGCCCCTTGCGCTGGCCCACGGTGAAGCCGTGTACGCCGTCGTGCTGCGCGAGCACCTCACCGGAACGGTCGTCCACGACGGCGCCCGGGCGCACGCCGATCCGGGCACCGAGGAAGGCTCGCGTGTCGCCCGAGGGGATGAAACAGATGTCGTGGCTGTCGGGCTTGTTCGCCACCGCGAGTCCGCGTTCGGCCGCCTCCTCGCGGATCCGGCTCTTGGGGGTGTCGCCGACAGGAAACACCGCGCGCGACAACTGCTGCGCGGTGAGCACGGCCAGCACGTACGACTGGTCCTTGTCGGCGTCGACGGCGCGGCGCAGCACCCCGCCGTCCAACTGCGCGTAGTGACCGGTGGCGACGGCGTCGAAGCCGAGGGCCACGGCGCGGTCGGCCAGCGCCGAGAACTTGATCTTCTCGTTGCAGCGCAGACACGGATTCGGGGTCTCACCGGCCGCGTAGGACGCGACGAAGTCGTCGATCACGTCCTCCTTGAAGCGGTCTGCGAAATCCCACACGTAGAACGGGATTCCGAGCACGTCGGCGGCGCGACGGGCGTCGCCGGCGTCCTCCTTCGAACAGCATCCCCGCGAGCCGGTGCGCAGCGTGCCCGGCGCGCTCGACAACGCGAGGTGTACTCCGACGACGTCGTGTCCGGCCTCGACCATGCGGGCGGCGGCGACCGCCGAGTCCACACCGCCGCTCATTGCCGCAAGAATCCTCATCTCCGGTCACCTCCTCGTCCACCGGCGCTCGCCAGTCCGGCGGCGCGAGCCCTGTCCACCACGGAAGGGAGAGTTTCGATCAGCTTCTCGATGTCGCCACGGGTCGTCGTGTGTCCCAACGAGAATCGGAGCGATCCACGCGCCGTGACGGGGTCCGATCCCATCGCGACGAGCACGTGGCTCGCACGCGCGACCCCGGCCGTGCACGCCGAGCCGGTCGAGCATTCGATACCGGCTGCGTCGAGCAGCATCAGCAGCGAATCCCCTTCGCACCCGGGGAATGTGAAGTGTGCGTTGTTGGGCAGTCGTCCCGCCCCGCGGGGGCCGTTGAGGATCGCGTCGGGAATCACCGACTCGACACCCGCGACGAGAAGATCGCGCAGGCGTGCCAGTTCGGCGTTACGTCCGGGCAGATCCGAGGTGACCTCGCGCAGCGCCGTAGCCATCGCCACAACGGACGCGGTGTCCTGTGTACCCGAACGCACGTCGCGTTCGTGACCGCCGCCGTGGGCGAGCGGCACGCACGGCACCTGCCTGCCGAGCAGCAACGCGCCCACCCCTTGCGGCCCCCCGAACTTGTGGGCGGCCAGGGTCAGCGCCGACAGGCCGCTCGCGGTGAAGTCGACGGGGAGATGAGCGACCGCCTGCACGGCGTCGCTGTGCATCGGAACGTCGAACTCGGCGGCGACGGCGGCGAGTTCGACGATCGGCATGACGGTGCCGACCTCGTTGTTCGCCCACATCACGGACACGAGGGCGACCTCGTCGGCGTAGCGCGAGAGTTCGTCGCGGAGCGTGCCGGGATCGACGCGTCCGGACCGGTCGACCGGAAGCCACGTCACCACTGCGTCCTCGTGCTCGACGAGCCATTCGACGGCGTCGAGCACAGCATGGTGCTCGACCGCGCTCGCCAGGATCCTGCGACGACGGGAATCCTGGGCGCGGCGGCCCCAGTAGATGCCCTTGATCGCCAGGTTGTCGCCCTCGGTACCACCGGAGACGAAGATCACCTCGGAGGGCCGGGCGCCGAGGGCGGCTGCGATCGACTCTCGCGACTCTTCGATGCGGCGGCGCGCTGCGCGCCCCGAACCGTGCAGGGACGACGCGTTTCCGACGGTGGTGAGGACCGACGTCATCGCCTCGACGGCCGCAGGAAGCATCGGCGTCGTCGCGGCGTGATCGAGGTAGACGGTCGTGGAGGTACCGGAGGGACCGGAGGCGGGCGAGGTCATGACCGATCCAGGATAGCGGGTGGGCACGGGTGCCCGCCGCGCTCAGGGGGTCCGCGGGCGGGCGGCGTCCGCCCGGTGCGCCGCACGGGCAACCGGTGAGCGGTCGACCGGCACGGAGGATATGGCATCGGCCACACGATCGGCGCGGACCGCGCGGTCGCATCGGGCCGCGAGATCACGCCGGTCCTGTCCCGGCCGTTCGAGCGGCGCCAGGACGACTTCGGCGACGACACCACGGTTCCGGATCATCCGCCGGAGCGACGACCCGATCGTCTCGTCACCGACGAAGGCGGGCACCGCGGTGGACTCGCCCGTGCGCTGGCGGTAACGCAGTCCGACCGGCTGGACAAGGCACTGTACGTCCACCGCCGCCTGGAGCAGTGCGGGACGGAAACCGCCGTAGGCCCGACCGCACCATGTCGTGCCCTCGGGGAAGACCGCGACACGTTCGCCTGCGAGCAGGCGGGTACGTATCCGATCGATCACGTCGGGCAGCAGACGCAGCCGTTCCCGGTCGATGGCGATGACACGCATCCGGCGTGCGAGTGTGCCCAGCACACCCCAGTCGAGCAGGTCCGCCCGTGCCACGAAGACAGCGGGAGCGACCGCGGTGAGGACCAGCACGTCGGTCCACGAGACGTGCGGTGCAACGACGAGCACGCCCCCTGCGTGCGCCCGCCGGTCACGTCTGTCGTCGACCGTCGGGTGAATGCCCACGCACCACAGCAACACGCGCGCGCTGCGACGCAACGTGTGTTCCCGGCGCGTCGCAGGAATCATCCGTCCGGCCGACAGGAGTGGTACCACCGTCAGCACGAGCGCCACGAGCGCGATGCGCAGCCCCACCGTCGGCAGACCCACACGGTCCGCGTCGTCCGGCAGACACCGCACGCCGCACGGGCTCGACGGCATCCACCCGTGCAACCGCGTCATCGCGTACCACCCTCGTTGCGCTCCGCGACGGCCCGCAAGCGGGCGAGATACCGTGCGTTCGCCCGGTCCACGGCGAGTATCGCGACGAAGTCGGCGACGCCGAAGTCCGGGTCGTGGGCCGGTTCACCACAGATCCGGGCACCGAGCCGGAGATATCCGCGCAGCAGCGGCGGCACCACGGGGCGCGGTGGCGGCGCGATCTCGTCGAGAGGATGGCCGTCGACCACGACGGGGTTCAACGGGCGTACCCGTGATGCGGGCTCGATCGCGTGTCGGTCGAGCAGAAGGTCGCGCACACCCCGCACGTTCGACGCCTCGGGTTCGTCGGGCGTCGTGCGCAGGGGCACCGACACGCATCCGACGACCTCGTGGTGTCCGGTCATCTCGAGATAGAGCAGGATCCCGGCCCACATGAGGGTGAGCACGGACCCGGAGCGGTGGGCCGGATCGACGCAGGCCCGACCCATTTCGACGAGGCCGCGTCCGTGGGGGTCGAGGGCGGTGAGATCGAATTCGGTGGCGGTGTAGTACCCACCCGCCTCGCGCGCGGCCTCGGGCAGCAGCATCCGGTAGCAGCCGACGACATCGTCGGTGACCCGGTCGTGCACGAGTATGTGGTCGCAGAACTCGTCGAAACGGTCCGTGTCGAGACCGGTCCCGGAATGAGGGAGCCGGAAGCCCGGTTCGTTCGCGAAGACCCGATGGCGCAGACGTTGCGCAACCGTGCGAACGGACGGTTCGGTCGAGACGACGAGAGAATAACGGGGGCCGGACAGGATCGGGGCGGTGAAATGACTCGGGCGGTACAGCACCGACGATGTGGTCATGCCGAAGGTGTAACGAGTGCGGGAGGCGTGCCGACGGCGCCGGGATGTCGCGGTGATGCATCGCCGATGAACACTCCGCCGAACAGATGTGGCCCCGCTCCTCGAAAGGAACGGGGCCACCCAGGGATCGGTCTGCCCGAGCAGATCAGCCCTTGTGCTTCTTGACCTCGTCGGTCAGCTGCGGAGCGACGTTGAACAGGTCGCCGACGACGCCGTAGTCCGCGATCTCGAAGATCGGGGCCTCTTCGTCCTTGTTGACGGCGACGATGGTCTTCGAGGTCTGCATGCCGGCGCGGTGCTGGATCGCACCGGAGATGCCGAGTGCGACGTACAGCTGCGGCGAGACCGTCTTGCCGGTCTGACCGACCTGGAACTGGCCCGGGTAGTAGCCGGAGTCGACAGCGGCGCGGGACGCACCGACGGCGGCACCGAGCGAGTCGGCGAGTTCTTCGACGACGGAGAACTTGTCGGCCGAACCGACACCGCGGCCGCCGGAGACGACGATCGACGCCTCGGTGAGCTCCGGACGGTCGCCGCCGACGATCGGATCGCGCGAGACGATCTTCACGGCGTTCTCTTCCTGGGCCGGAACCTCGACGGCCACGCGCTCGGCGGCAGCGGCTTCGGGCTTGGCCTCGACGGCACCCGGACGGACAGAGATCACGGGGACCTCACCGTTGGTCTTGGCATCGACGGTGTACGCACCACCGAAGATCGAGTGCACGGCCGAGCCGTCGGCCTTGACGTCGACGACGTCGACGAGCAGACCGGAACCGATGCGGGCGGCGAGACGGCCCGACACCTCCTTGCCCTCGACGGACGCGGCGGTGATGACGGCGGCGGGGCTGGTGGACTCGACGAGCGACGCCAGGATGTCGACCTTGGGGGTGACCAGGTACTTGTCGACGTCGTCGGACTCGGCGGCGTAGACCTTGACCGCACCGGCGGCGGCGAGGGCGTCCTGCAGCGCGTCGGCGGTGCCGGGAGCACCGGCGACGACGGCGGCGGGTTCGCCTAGCGCACGCGCGGCGGTGATCAATTCGGTGCTGACCTTCTTGAGCGCGCCCTCGGCATGCTCGACGAGCACGAGTACTTCTGCCATTACTACTTCTCTCCTAGATATGTCAGATGTTGTCGCGGGGGCGCGATCAGATGATCTTCTGGCCGACCAGGTACTGGGCGATCTTGGTGCCGCCGTCGCCCTCGTCGGCGACGCGCTCACCTGCGGTGCGCGGCGGCTTCGGGGTCACACCGGTGACGGTCGAGGCCGCATTGGCGACGCCGAAGATCTCGGGATCGAGGCCGATGTCGGCGAGGGTGAGGGTCTGAACTTCCTTCTTCTTGGCGGCCATGATGCCCTTGAAGGAGGGGAAGCGAGGCTCGTTGATCTTCTCGGTGACCGAGATGATGGCGGGGAGCGGAGCTTCGATGCCGAAGACACCCTCGTCGGTCTCACGCTCGCCGGAGGCCTTGCCGTCCGCGATGGTGAGCTTGCGCAGGTGCGTCAGGTGCGGCAGGCCGAGGTACTCGGCGATGATCGCGGGAACGGCACCCACACGGCCGTCGGTGGCCTCGTTGCCGGCGATGACGAGCTCGACACCTTCGATCTGACCGAGCGCCGCGGCGAGCGCGTACGCGGTCTGGATGGAGTCCGAGCCGTGCAGGGCCGGGTCGTTGAGGTGGATCGCCTTGTCGGCGCCCATGGACAGCGCCTTACGGATGGCGTCGGTCGCGCGGTCGGGACCGGCGGTCAGAACGGTGACCTCGCCGCCGTCGCGCTCCTTGATGAGCAGAGCTTCCTCGACGGCGCGCTCGTTGATCTCGTCGAGCACGGCGTCGGCGGCCTCACGGTCGAGCGTGTAGTCGCCGTCGCTGAGCTTGCGCTCGGACCACGTGTCGGGGACCTGCTTGATCAAAACGACGATGTTCGTCATGGGTCTGCGTCGACCTCCTGTGTGTAGCTGCCTTTGGTCGGCAAGGCGCTGCCTGAACCGAGCACTCGTGTCTTTCGCACGGCGTGTGCGATAGATTATCAGCCGCTAAGTTACCAGCCGGTAACTTGACGGAATTCCCGATTCACCATAACCGCACGGAAGGACGACCGAAGCTGTGATCCGGAACACCGGAGACCTCCCCTCCGGGAAGGGGGCTAATGTCGTGGCGGTGAGCGACACCCCCGCCCGCGCCGACGATGCGCACACCCTTCCCCTCACCGGCGAACGGACGGTCCCGGGCATCGCCCAGGAGAACTACTGGTTCCGACGTCACGAGGTCGTCTACCAGCATTTTCTTCCCCGGTGCGCGAACCGGACCGTGCTCGAGGCCGGCGCCGGCGAAGGCTACGGGGCCGCCATGATCGCCGACGTCGCCGCCCGGGTGATCGGTCTCGACTACGACGAGAGCGCCGTCGCCCACATCCGCGCGCGCTACCCCCGCGTGGACATGCGGCACGGCAATCTCGCCGAACTTCCTCTCGAGGACGAATCGGTCGATACGGTCGTGAACTTCCAGGTGATCGAGCATCTGTGGGATCAGACACAGTTCCTACGCGAATGTCACCGCATTCTCACTCCCGGCGGTGAGCTGCTGATCAGCACGCCCAACCGCGTCACCTTCTCCCCCGGCCGCGACACCCCGCTCAATCCCTTCCACACCCGTGAGCTGAACGCCGCCGAACTGACGCAACTGCTCGAGGACGCCGGCTTCCGCGTCGAACTCATGACGGGCGTGCACCACGGACCCGCCCTGCGCGCTCTCGACGCCAAGCACGGCGGATCGTTCATCGACGCTCAGATCGAGCGGGCGCTCGCCGGCGAGCCGTGGCCGGACGACCTCACCGCCGATGTCGCCATGGTCTCCGTCGACGACTTCGCCATCGTTCCCGAGAACATCGACGCGAGCCTCGATCTCGTCGCCATCGCCGTGAAGGACCCTGCAGCGAAGGACACTGCGCCGTGAGTGCCGCATCACCTCGCGAGCCGGGTATGTTCGCGCTCGTCCTCCATTCCCACCTCCCGTGGCTCGCCCATCACGGCCGGTGGCCCGTCGGCGAGGAATGGCTCTACCAGTCGTGGGCCGCGACCTATCTGCCCGTCACCGACGTCCTCAGACGTCTCGCCGCCGAAGGCCGGACCCGGATGCTCACGCTCGGGGTCACCCCGGTGCTCGCCGCGCAACTCGACGATCCGCACTGCCTCGCCGGGATGCACCACTGGCTCGGCAACTGGCAACTCCGCGCGCACGAGGCCGCCGGGATGCGGGAGGAGTCCTACCGCGCGCTCGGCGCCCGCGAGCACCGTGCCGCCTCGACCGCACTCGAGGATTTCGAAACCCATTGGCGCCACGGAGGTTCCCCCGTCGTCCGGCAGCTGGTCGACGCCGACGCGATCGAACTCCTCGGCGGACCTCTGGCCCATCCCTTCCAGCCCCTCCTCGACCCGCGACTGCGCGCCTTCTCCCTGTCGGAGGGCCTCGCCGACGCCCACGCCCGCTGGAACCATCGGCCGCGCGGCATCTGGGGTCCGGAATGCGGTTACACGCCGGGCATGGAGAAGGGTTACGCCGCAGCGGGTGTCGAGCACTTCATGGTCGACGGCCCCGCACTGCGCGGCGACACCTCGCTCGGTCGCACGGTCCGCGACTCGGACGTGGTGTGCTTCGGCCGCGACCTGCAGGTCTCGTACCGGGTGTGGTCGCCGAAATCCGGCTACCCGGGCCACTCCGCCTACCGCGACTTCCACACCTACTGCCACGACACCGGACTCAAGCCCTCCCGGGTCACGGGCCGCACGGTGCCCTCGCACGAGAAGGCTCCCTACGACCCCGAACTCGCCTCGCAGGCCGTCGACCGGGACGTCGCCGACTTCGTCGAGACCGTCCGGAAGCGGCTGCGCAGCGAGTCCGACCGCATCGGCCGGGACGCGCTCGTCGTCGCGGCATTCGACACCGAACTGTTCGGGCACTGGTGGTTCGAGGGCCCGATCTTCCTCGAGCGACTGTTGCGCGCTCTTCCCGAGGCCGGTATCGAGGTGGGAACCCTCGCCGATGCCCGCGACCGCGGCTACGTCGGCGCCTGCGTCGATCTCGAGGATTCGTCGTGGGGCTCGGGCAAGGACTGGCGGGTCTGGGCCGGCGATCAGGTCGCCGACCTCGTGCGACTGAACGACGAGGTGGTGCGCACGACCCTCGACAGCATCGACAAGGCCCGCGAACAGAACGTCTCGCCGGTCGCGCTCCGCAACCGCGTGCACGACCAGATGCTGCGCGAAGCGCTGCTCACGGTGTCCAGCGACTGGGCGTTCATGGTCAGCAAGGACACCGCTGCCGCCTACGCCCGCGACCGCGCGCACAAGCACGCCCACGCACTGCGTGAGATCGCCGAGGCCGTCGGCTCCGGACGCACCGAGACGGCGCGACGTCTGGCCGACGGATGGAGCCGCGCCGACAATCTCTTCCCGGGACTCGACGCCCGGCGACTGCCCGGACGCCACGGAGGCCCGCGATGAAGATCCTGCTCGTGTCATGGGAGTACCCACCCGTCGTCGTCGGCGGCCTGGGCAGACACGTCCACCATCTCGCCACCGAACTCGCCGCGGCCGGCCACGAAGTGGTGGTGCTGTCGCGTCGTCCGACCGGCACCGATGCGTCGACCCATCCCACGGTCGGTCATATCGCCGACGGCGTGCTCGTGGTGGCCGTCGCGGAGGACGCACCCCACTTCGACTTCGGCGAGGACATGATCGCCTGGACCCTCGCGATGGGCCACGCGATGGTCCGCGCCGGGATCGGACTGAGCCGCGGCGGTATCGGCGAAGGCTGGTATCCCGATGTCGTCCACGCCCATGACTGGCTCGTCGCCCACCCCGCGATCGCGCTGGCCGAGTTCTTCGATGTGCCGCTCGTGTCGACCCTGCATGCGACGGAGGCGGGTCGCCACAGCGGCTGGCTGTCCGGCCGGATCAATCGGCAGGTGCATTCCGTCGAATGGTGGCTCGCCAACGAATCCGACCGGCTCATCACGTGTTCGGTGTCGATGCACGACGAGGTGACGGAGCTGTACGGCCCGGACCTGCCGGAGATCTCGGTGATCCGCAACGGCATCGACATCACCACCTGGTCGTACCGGGACCGCGAACCGCGTCCCGGGCCGGCCCGGCTGCTGTACGTCGGCCGCCTCGAATACGAGAAGGGTGTGCAGGACGCGATCGCCGCCCTCCCCCGCATCCGCCGATCGCATCCCGGCACGACCCTCGTGATCGCCGGCGAAGGCACCCAGTTCGAATGGCTCCGTGAACAGGCACGGGTGCACCGCGTCGCACGCTCGGTGAGTTTCCTCGGCAACCTCGATCACACCGAACTGCTCGGCTGGCTGCACGGCGCCGACGCGATCGTGCTGCCGAGCCGCTACGAACCATTCGGCATCATCGCCCTCGAGGCGGCGGCCGCGGGCACCCCGCTGATCGCGTCCACCGCCGGTGGCCTGGGCGAAGCGGTGGTCGACGGCGTGACCGGACTGTCGTTCCGGCCCGGCGACGTGGCGGGCCTCGTCTCGGCCGTGCGGGAGACCCTCGACGACCCCGAGGACGCACAGGTGCGTGCGCGGGCCGCCCGGGCGCGGCTGACCGACGACTTCGACTGGCGGCGCGTCGCCGAGGAGACCGTACAGGTCTACTCGTCGGCGAAACGGCGGGTACGTCACCCGCTGGCACGTCCCACGATCCCGCAACGCCCACTCCCGGATCGCGGATGAACGGGCAGCACACCGCCGGGATCGAACGCCTCGAACCGCACCGATCCGACGTCGTCGCCGTCACCGGCCTGCTCAATGCCGTCTACGCGGTGGCCGAGGACGGCATGTGGGTGCCGGGCACCACGCGGACCGACACGGACGAGATCACCCGGTACGCACGGGAAGGCAGTATCCGGATCGTCCGGTCGCACGGCCGGGTGGTCGGATGTATCCGCGTGACCCCGGTGGACGGGACGACGGCCGAGTTCGGGATGTTCGCGTCCGACCCGGAGGTCCGCGGAACGGGCGTCGGCCGTCTCCTGATCGATGCCGTCGAGGCAGAGTGCGCGGAGCGGGGTTTCGAGACGGTGCAACTCGAGGTGATCCGGCCGCGCGGAACCTCGCACGAGTCGAAGGTGTTCCTCGACCGTCTCTACACCCGGCTCGGGTACGTGCCGGACGAACCGGCGCCGCTCGATACTCGACATCCGGAACTCGTTCCTGCACTTGCAGTTCCGTGCGAGACGGTCGTGTACCGGAAGTCCTTGGCGTTCTGAGTCGACTTCCGGCTCAGGAGGCGGCGGACAACTCGGCCGGAACGAGCGGCGGCTGCCGCTCGAACCACGGCCGGGCCTGTTCGAGTTCGCCGGCGAGCGCGAGGAGCACACCTTCCCCGCCGAGCGGCGCGACGAATTGCACCCCCAGCGGCAGACCGGAGGCCGTCCAGTGCAGCGGGACCGAGATCGCCGGTCGCCCGGTGATATTGGCCAGCTGCGTGTACGGGGTACGGCCCAGGTTGTCGTCCACCATCCGGTCGACGAAACCGGCACGCCCCGCGAGCCACGCCGTTCGGGTCCGCAGGAGAGCCTCGCCGGCGCGCCGCATCCAGCGCGGCGTGTCGAGTTCGCCGATGCGCGACGGCGGGAAAGCCAGAGTCGGCGTGAGCAGCAGATCGTAGCGCTCGTGGAACTGCGCGAGACCGCTCGCATACTCGGCCCAACGGGTATGGGCCGCAATGTAGTCCGATGCCGACGTCGCGGCTCCCATGGCGGCCATGATGCGAGTGTCGAATTCGAAGTCCTCCGCCCGTGCCCCGGTCCGGCGACGAGCGTCGGCGACCTCCGCGGCGGCCGTGGCGAACCACATCGTGAGGAAGTCCTCGGCCAGACGCCGTTCGTCGATACCCGTCGAGGCGGGTTCGACGTGATGACCGAGTTCCTCGAGCACCGCGACAGCACCGTCCACCGCGGCCATCGCCTCCGGGTCGACCGGCGTCCCGATCGGTGACGCGGTCTCGTACCCGATCCGCAGCCGCTTCGGGGCCGAGCGCGCGGCCTCCGCGTACGACTGCGCCCGCTCGGCGAGATAGGGGCCACCCGCATACGACCCGGCCATGACGTCGAGGACGGCCGCGGCATCGCGGACCGTCCGGCAGATCACCCCGTTGACGGCGGCCCCGTGCAGAGGCTCCCCGCCGCGCGGACCGGTGGGCACGAGCCCGCGTCCGGGTTTGAGTCCGAGGAGACCGCAACACGCGGCCGGAATCCGGATCGAGCCGCCTCCGTCGCTCGCTCCGGCGACCGGAACGACGCCCGCCGCGACCGCGGCGGCGGATCCGCCCGACGACCCGCCCGGCGTCACCGCCGGATTCCACGGATTGCGGCTGGCACCGAAGGCCTCGGGCTCGGTGATGCCCTTCGCCCCGAACTCGGGAGTGTTCGTCTTCCCGAACGGGACCAGCCCCGCACCGAGCCACCGGTCCACGATCACCGAGTTCTCGTCCACCGGCAGGTTTGCGAGAACGCGGGAACCACTCGAGGTCGGCTCACCGGCCAGATCCTGCCCCAGATCCTTGAGCAGGAACGGCACCCCCGCGAACGGGCCGGCGAGTGGTTCGCGGGCGCGGGCGCGGGCCCGGTCGTCGAGCCTGCGGACGACGGTGTTCAGTGTCGGTTCGACCGTGTCGAGCCGCGCGATCGCGGTCTCGAGCAGCTCACTCGCCGACACCTGGCCCGTTGCGACGAGTTCGGCGAGGCCGATCGCGTCGCGACTGCGATACTCCGAGTACTCCATGGCTGTCCCCCACCTGTGGTCCGGCCCGCGTCGCTACCGGTGCACGTCCGCGGGCGTGTCTCCCGACTTCTTCCGTGCGATGTCGGCGAGCGCCGCTTCCCTGGCAGCACGTTCGGCTGCGGCGCTCTCCCATGCCACCTTACGGTTCTTGACCACCTTGGCGGGCGAACCCACCGCGATAGCGAAATCGGGGATGTCGCCCTTGACGACCGCGTGCGCTCCGAGCACCGAACCACGGCCGACGCGGGTACCCCGGAGCACGGTGACCTTCGCGGCGATCCAGGTGTCCGGGCCGATCCGGACGGGGCTCTTCACGATGCCCTGGTCCTTGATCGGATAGGTGATGTCCTCGGTGCGATGGTCGAAGTCGCAGATGTAGCACCAGTCCGCGACCAGCGTCGACGCGCCGATCTCGATGTCGAGATAGGTGTTGACCACGTTGTCCTTGCCGAAGACGACCTTGTCGCCGATCCGGAGCGAGCCCTCGTGGCAACGGATCGCGTTGCCGTCCCCGATGTGGACCCATCTGCCGATCTCGAGACGCGAGAGTTCCGGCGTCGCGTGGATCTCGACGTTCTTGCCCAGGAACACCATGCCGCGCAGCACCACGTGTGGATTGGCCAGTCGGAACTTCGCCAGGCGGTAGTACCGGACCAGGTACCAGGGCGTGTACGCCTTGTTGTCCAGCACCCACTTCAGAGAAGACAGCGTCAGGAATCGTGCCTGTTCGGGATCCCTGCGACGGGACCCGCGCCACCTCGCCGTCAGAGGTGCACCCCACATGCTCGTCATAGGGGCAGCCTACGGTCCGCCTCGTTCGCGGCACACGACCCCCGGCCCGATACGCTGACACGTCGAATCGTTCGCCTGTGGAGGAGTTGAGTGATGCGGGGTGTCCTGCGGACCGCGGTCCCGGCGCTGACTGTGGTCTTCGCGCTGAGCGCGTGCGGTGGTGGCGGCACCGACGACGTGTTGTCCACGGGTGGCTGGCCGGGCCGTCACTCCGATGCCCGCAACAGCAACACCGCGACCGCCGACGGTGTCGACGATCTCACGGCCGGCTGGACCCGCCCGCTGGGTGGAGCGGTCGGCTCCCCCGCCGGCATCGCCGCCAACGGTCAGGTCTCGGTGACCGCCGCGACGGCGGCCGGATGCAATCTGTTCTCCTTCCAGATGGATTCCGGTCGCAAGCGCTGGTGCACGCGTCTCGCACCGGCCGTCACGACGATCACACCGGTCTCCGACGCGGTCGCCAACATCTACGTCGGGGAGGACGGCGGGGTGCTGTCGTTCAACGAGCACGGTCAGCGTCGCTGGCGCCTTCCTGTGAGCGGCAGCCCGCGCAGTGCGCAGTTCACGTCCGACGGAAGTCTGCTGGTGGTCACCCACTTCGGTCAGGTGAATGTCGTCGATCCCCAGACGGGCCACCTCGAGGCGCCCTTGTTCGATCTCGTGCCGGTGCCGACCGTCGCGGACGGGCAGAATCTGCCGCGACTCGCGAGCGATCACGGTCTGCCGGCATGCTTCGGCGGCTCGGAGGACTGCCCGGTGGCCACCACTCCGGCCGTCGACACCGCCACCGATCGCGTCTTCGTCACCGTGTGGCGGCCGGGCGCCGACCGGTCCGCGCTCGTGGCGCTGCGCTACACGGGCGGCGACGACGCCGCGGTGACCGAGGAGTGGTCGGCGCCCGATCTTCCCGGGGGTGCGGTGACGAGTCCGGTGCTGTCCGCGGACGGTTCCACGGTCTACGTCCATGACGGGGACGGCACCCTGTGGGCGCTCGACACCGAGACCGGCGAGGCGCGGTGGAGCCACGAGACCGGTCGTCCCACGGCACTCGGTCCCGCCGTCACCGAGGACGGGCTGTTGCTCCTCGCGTCGGCCGACGGCAGCGCGCCGCTGACGGCGTTGCGCGACAACGGCGACGGTGCCGACGTCGAGTGGGAGCGGACGGATGTGAAGCCCTACGGTGCGCCGGCGGTGACCGCCGACGGCCGGGCCTACGTGGTGGTCGACGGCGACCGGGGTCTCGCTGCCGCGGTGCTCGATCTCGCGGACGGCGCGACCACCGAGAAGGAACCCCTCGAGCCCACCACCGGACTGCCGGTCGGCACCGGCATCGGCCCGGACGGGGAGTTCGTGATCACGACCGTCGACGGCGACGTGGTGGTGCTGCGCGCCCCGCAGTCGGTGTGAGGGTGTGCCGGCCGTTCAGCGTGAGGGGGTGCAGACGAACGCTTCGGGCGTCCGGCCGATGCGGGTGAGGACCACGCTGAGCGAGGCCGACCCGCGTAGCTTCAGCCGCGGACGCAGGACCGCCGGGTCGACGTCGACACCGCGCACGAGGATCTCGACCGCACCGCAGTCGTGGCGGGCGAGTGCCTGACGGAGCGTCTTCTCGCTGTACTTGAGACGTTCGACGATCCGGAAGCCCCGCACGCCGTCGGGCAGACGGTCGCCGGTGAGATAGGCGATCCGCGGGTCGAGTTGCCACAGCCCGTGCGCGGCGGCGTAGTGGCGCACGAGACCGGCACGCACGACGGCACCGTCCGGGTCGACGATCCACTCCCCCGGCTCGCGCTCGGGGATGTCGTCGTCCGCGTCGTCGGTGATCTCGAAACCGGTTCCGTCGGAACGCAGTACAGCAGCACGGCGCCGCACGCCCGGTGCGCTCAGGCCCGGCGAGTACAGGCATGCCTCGCGGACTCCGCCGTCGAGCGAGACGACCTCGACCTCGCCGGCCCAGCCGAGTGAGTCGAAATCCAGTCCCGGCGCGCACTTCACGGCGAGATCGCGGCCCGCGTAGGCGTCGAGGAGATCGGGTAGCGGTGGTTGCAGCGCCGCCGGATCGTGGGTGCGCCGGCCGCCCGACCGGCGTGCGGGATCGGCGACGACGGTGGTGCCTTTGGTGACCGGACGCAGGGCGTCGGCGCGTACCAGATACGCCCCGGGGACGTTGTGCGCGGCCATCGCCAGGCGCACGTCGTCGAGGTCGCTGCCGATCACGGTCTCGGCGACCCCGACGAGTTCGGTGAGTTCGGCGCCGATCGAACACGTCACGTCGTGCACGGTGCGGCCGCGCAACCGCCGGGCACGGTGTGCCGCGACGCGGGTCGGCGTGGACTGCTGCAGGGCGTCGTCGGTGAGAACCCACTCGGTGCCACCGGCGATCTTCGTCTCCGCCTTGCGTCGCAACATGACGGTTTCGACGAGCATGCCGACGCGATCACCGAAATGCGTACGCGCCCAGCCGATGTCGGCGAGGCGCGTACGCGTCGACAGTTCGCGGCCGGCGACACGTGCGAGAGCGTCGCGGCCGTCGCCCGACGTCAGATACGCGACGTCGGCGAGGGTGAAGTCGTAGCCCAACTACTTGCCGGGCTTCACACCGGTGATCATGACGTTGTAGAAGAAGCTGCGGGGAACGACGTGCTTGAGCACGTTCTCGTCGACCCAGCTCAACGCCTTCCATCCGCCGAAGGCGAACTTCGCCCAGTTCCAGCCGAGCTTCTCCTGCGGCACCGCGGCCTCGAAGGTACGCACCGGCCAGCCGAGCAGTGCCGCGGCGAATTCCTCACTCGACGCTTTCACCTCGACGGCACCGGCCGACGAGGCCAGCTTCTCGAGATCCGAGGGGTCGAAGGTGTGCAGGTCGACGACGGCCTCGAGAGCGGCCGCCCGGGAGGACTCGTCGAGTTCGGTCTGCGGACGACGCCAGTCGCGCAGGAAGGGCAGCCGGGTGATACTGGTGGTGGCCTCCCAGGTGACCCGGCCGAGCAGGCGCGCATAGGCGTTGCCGATCGTGCTGGGTTCACCGGCGAAGACGAACCGGCCACCGGGCTTCAGCACGCGCAGCACCTCGCGGAGAGACTGCTCGACGTCCGGGATGTGGTGCAGCACAGCATGTCCGACCACGAGGTCGAAAGTGTCGTCCTCGTAGGGAATGGTCTCGGCGTCGGCGACGCGGCCGTCGACGTCGAGACCGAGATTCTCGGCGTTGCGCAGCGCGACCTTCACCATGCCGGGCGACAGATCGGTGACCGACCCGCTCTTCGCGACCCCGCCCTGCATGAGGTTGAGGAGGAAGAAGCCGGTGCCGCAACCGAGTTCGAGAGCACGCTCGTAGGGCAGGGGCTGGTCGCCCGCAGCGGCGACGAACCGGCCCTTGGCGTAGTCGATGCAGCGCTCGTCGTACGAGATGGACCACTTCTCGTCGTACGTCTCGGCTTCCCAGTCGTGGTAGAGCACCTGGGCGAGCTTGGTGTCCTCGAGGGCCGCTGCGACCTCTTCGGCCGTGGCGTACGGATTCGGCGCGGGGTCGGCCCCGTCGGTCCTGCTGGCAGTCATGCGGTGATCCTACTCGTCGGTAAGCTGTGGACAAGTGTGCGTGCCGGTCGCGTCATTCGCCGACGAACTGCGCCTTGCCCGGCCCGTTCTCGACGAACGATTCGAGGCCGATCGTGCGATCCTTCGTGGCGAACAGGGCAGCGAAGACGTGCTGCTCGATCTTCAGACCCGTGTCCAGATCGGTGTCGAGCCCCTGGTCGATCGCGGCCTTCGCAGCGGCGAGCGCGCGCGAGGCCGCGCCGGTGAACTGCCCGGCCCAGCGACGCGCCGCCTCGTAGACGTCGTCGGGTGCGACGACCTCGTCGACGAGACCGATCGACAGGGCTTCGTCGGCACCGACGAAGCGACCCGTGAAGACGATGTCCTTGGCCTTCGCCGGACCGACGAGCCGGGCCAGTCGCTGGGTGCCGCCGCCACCGGGGATGATCCCCAGCAGGATCTCGGGCGTACCGAGCTTGACGTTGTCGCCGACGATGCGACGGTCGGCACCGAGCGCGAGTTCGAGGCCGCCGCCGAGGGCGTAACCGGTGATCGCGGCGACGGTGGGCTTGGGGATGTCGGCGATCGAGCCGAGGGCCGACTGCAGGTCGCCGACGATCTCGCTCATCTGCACGAAGTTCAGGTCGGCCAGTTCCTTGATGTCGGCGCCGGCCGCGAACACCTTCTCGCCGCCGTACACGATCACCGACTTCACGTCGGAACGCACGGTCGCCTGCCGCGCAGCCTCCCGGATCTCCTCCTGGAGCTGACGATTCAGGGCGTTCATCGGGGGTCGATCGAGACGGATGGTGCCGATCCCGTCGGAGACGTCGAGGGTCACGAATTCAGCCATGCCGTTCAGCCTAGATGTCGGAGCGCCGGGCCCACGGATGAGTACCGGCCTCGTAGTAGGCCTCCTCCCCGTCGAACGTGATGTGGACCGCGCCGTCGCGGCGGCTCATGACGGGCAGGATCGGCTCGATGACCGGATCGGCTGCCATGAGGTCGGCGACCGTGGTGAAGCCCGACAGGATCGACAACTGGCTCCACGTGGGCGGAAGCAGGAGGCACCGGCCCGAACGCCAGTCGGCGAGGGCTTCCTCCACCGTTTGCCACTGCACCAGATCGGTCTCGGTGGTGTTCCCGTCCGCCCGCTGTCCTTCCGGCACCGCGGCGACGAAGAAACGCGTGTCGTAGCGGCGCCGCTCCCCCAGCGGGGTGATCCAGTTCGCCTGCGGACGCAGCAGGTCGGCGCGCAGCACGAGTCGCTCCTTCTCCAGGAAGTCGCCGAACGACAACTCGCGCGCCTCGAGCAGGCGCCGCGCCTCGGCGTAGTCGGTCGTGTCGGCCACCACGGAATCCGGGGTCGGGCCGGCGAGCAGCACGCCGCATTCCTCGAAGGTCTCGCGCACGGCCGCGAGCACCAGCGCGCGGGCCTGCGCTTCGTCGATACCGAACTTCTCGGCCCACCACGCCACGTCCGGGCCGGTCCAGCACACCTCGGCGTCGGTGTCCGAGGGGTCGACACCACCGCCGGGGAAGACGGTCATGCCGCCGGCGAAGTCCATACCGACGACGCGGCGCTGCAGGAACACCTCGACACCGCGCGCGGAGTCGCGCACGAGCATCACGGTGGACGCGTCGCGGATGGGCACCGCGGTGGGATCGAAGGTGGATGCCGAGCGATCGATAGCCATGGCCTCAACCTAACCGATCGGCCCCGGCACCACCCGACCCGGAGTTACCTGCGGTGCCGGCCCGGCCGGCGGGTGCGGCGGGCGAAGAAGCGGTCGTCGACCTTGTCGAGCGAGATCGACTGGCTGAACGCCGCACTGAGGTTCTCGGCGGTGATCACGTCGTCCAGCAGACCCTGAGCGACGACACCGCCCTCCTTCAGGAGCATCGCGTGTGTGAAGCCGGGCGGGATCTCCTCGACGTGATGGGTGACGAGCACGATCGCAGGCGCGTCCGGATCGGCCGCGAGGGCTCCGAGCCGGGCCACGAGTTCCTCACGACCACCCAGATCCAGACCCGCTGCCGGCTCGTCGAGCAGCAGCAGCTCCGGGTCGGTCATCAACGCCCGGGCGATGAGCGCGCGCTTGCGTTCGCCCTCCGACAACGTCCCGTACAGACGATCGGCGAGATGCTCCGCTCCGAGGCTCTCGAGCATCTCCACCGCCCGGCTCGTGTCGATGTCGTCGTACCGCTCACGCCACCGGCCCAGCACGCCGTAACCCGCGGAGAGCACCAGATCGGTGACCTTCTCGTCGTTGGGCACGCGGTTGGCCAGCGCCGCGGAGGACAATCCGATCCGGGGTCGCAACTCGGACAGATCGGTCCGGCCGAACGTCTCTGCGAGGACGTGCGCGGTACCGGAGGTGGGGAACGTCTCGGCCGCCGCGACCCGCAGCAGCGAGGTCTTTCCCGCCCCGTTGGGTCCGAGAACCACCCAGCGTTCGTCGAGTTCCACCTTCCAGGTCACGGGACCGACGAGGACGTTCCCGCCGCGTCGGACCACTACGTCGTCGAATTCGATGAGCAAATCGGGATCAGGTTGTGCCACGACGACCATCTTCTCTTACGCCCGAGCCCGAAACGCGGCAGGATCGGTTCCCGTGTCGTCCTCCGCATCCGAACCTGCCGTCGTGTCCGACTCGGTCGCGCTCCCCGACCGGGCCGCCTTCCCGCTCGGGCCCACACCGGTGGACGGCGGGACACGCTTCGCCGTCCACGCCCCGCACAGCGACCGCGTCCAGGTCTGCCTCGTCGACGACGACGGGGACGAGCATCGCGTGGACCTGCCGGACCGCACCTACGGGGTCTGGCACGGGGTCGTTCCCGGCGTCGGCGCCGGGCAGCGGTACGGCTACCGCGCCCACGGGCCGTGGCAACCCCGATGGGGGCTGCGCACGAATCCGCACAAGATCCTGCTCGATCCGTGGGCACGGCGGATCGTCGGGGACGTCGGCGACCCCGGCCGCCTGCTCCCCCATCAGGGCGACCCCTTCGGGACGATGTCGACCGTCGACTCCCTCGGTCACACGCCTCTGTCGGTGGTGACCCCCGTCCTGACACCGATGCACGACAAACCCCGGGTGCCGTGGGAGAACACCGTCGTCTACGAACTGCACGTCGGCTCGTACACGGCCCGCCATCCGCTCGTGCCGCCGGAACTGCGCGGCACCTATCTCGGACTCGCACATCCGTCGGTGATCGACCATCTGGTGGGCCTGGGAGCGACCACCGTCGAGCTGCTTCCCGTGCAGGCCTTCGTGACCGAGCCGTCGGTCCGTGCGCGGGGGATGCGCAACCACTGGGGCTACTCGACCGCCTCGTACTTCGCGCCGCACCCCGCCTACGCCGTGACGCCGGGCAACGAGATCGCCGAGTTCCGCACGATGGTCGACGCCTTCCACAGTGCCGGGCTGGAGGTGATCCTCGACGTCGTCTACAACCACACCTGCGAAGCGTCGGTGGACGGCCCGAGCCTGTCCTGGCGCGGTCTCGACGCTCCCGGCTACTACCTGCTCGACACGCACGGGCGGGACGTGGATCTGACCGGATGCGGCAACACCGTCGACGCGTCCTCCCCGATCGTGGTGCGCATGGTGTGCGACAGCCTCCGGTACTGGGCGGACGTGATGGGTGTGGACGGCTTCCGCTTCGATCTCGCGAGTGCGCTCGCGCGCCCGCGCGGCGGGGCGTTCGATCCGCGAGCGGCACTGCTCACCGCGATCGTCACCGATCCCGTCCTCAGCGACGTCAAGCTCGTCGCCGAGCCGTGGGACGCCACCGCGCACGGTTATCAGCTCGGGAACTTCGGGGCTCAGTGGGCGGAATGGAACGACCGGTACCGCGACACGGTGCGCCGCTACTGGGCCGGACGTTCCGGCATCCGCGAGGTCGCGTCGCGGCTCACCGGTTCGGAGGACCTCTACGACAGGAACATCCGGCAACCGTGGATGTCGATCAACTTCGTCACCGCCCACGACGGTTTCACCCTCGCCGATGCCGTGTCGTACGAGCGCAAGCACAACGACGAGAACGGTGAAGAGGGTCGCGACGGGTCGAACAACAACGAGTCGGTGAACCACGGTGTCGAGGGTCCGACCGACAATCCCGATGTCCTTGCCGCCCGCGACCGTCACGTCCGGGCCGTGCTGGCGACGCTCCTGCTGTCGACGGGCACCCCGATGCTGCTCGCCGGTGACGAGTTCGGCCACACACAGCACGGCAACAACAACGCCTACTGCGTTCCCGAGGACGTCGCGGTCCGCGACGCGTGGCCGTTGGACTGGGAGCACGCCGACCGTGCGCGAACGGATTACGTGCGCGAACTGCTCCGCCTGCGCACACGCGTCCCTGTGCTGCGGCAGCGACGCTTCTTCGAGGGGCGCGCCCGGTCCGTGGGGTATCCCGACCTGGTGTGGTTCGGCATCGAGGGGGTCGAACTCGACGACGAGGCCTGGCACGACGACAGCCGCCGCACGCTGCAGGGCTGGGTCGACGGCTCGCAACTCGGCACGGTCACCCGCACCGGCGTCACTCTCGAGGACAGCAGCGGCCTGTTCGTTCTGCATTCGGGGAATGCCGCCACGGTGACACTGGCCGGGCCCGAGTGGTATCGCGGCGACATCGCGTGCGTGTTCGATTCGAGCGCCCCCGACGGCCGGCCCGCGGACACCTCACCGATGCGGGTGGGAAGTTCGTACCCGGTCGACGGACCGACGGTGCTGATCTTCCGGATCGCGGACGGCGAAGAGGTCGAGCAAGGATGATCCACGGCGGCACGACGCCGGTGGAGGTCAGACTCGTGCGCTGGCCGTGCCCGGCACCGCGACGACCGTGATCGAACCCGGCGCCACCTCGGTGAAGCCCGCATCGCGGACCGCGACGGCGGTGCCCGCGTCCACCCGGGCGAGCAGTCCGCGCCAGGTGGTCTCGTCGGCGTCGCGGACGGCGCACGGGAATCCGTCGGATGCCCAGGCACGTGCGGTGTCGACGTCCAGTGCTCCCGCGAACAGCATCGCGGCGTGACCGACCTGCGCGGCCGCCTTACCGACGGTCATCTCGAGGTCCTTCTGCACCCAGAAGACGGGCACGCCGTCCGCCGGTGGGGGCGGATCGTCGTGGGGCAGGTCGGTGCCGCCGATCTGCAGGCGGGAGATGCGCGGGTCGAGCTCCCCCACCGGACCGGGCACGAATGCCCGGGCCTGGGCACCGGCGTGGTCGACGGTGACCCCGTCGACGTCCTGCGCGGCATGCCAGTGCGCTCCACGGGCGCGGCGGGCGACCTTCCGGATCCGCGCCTCGTTCCACGCGAGGAAGGGCTCCTGCCACGGACCGGGTTCACCCTCCGGACCGGCGCCCACCCGCGGGTCGAAACACAGTGCCACGGTGGCCATCGCGGCCGCCTCGAGCACCGCGCTACGGGCGGGAGGATCGACCTTCGGGAGGTGCAGCACGATCGGCATCGCCTGCACCTTCCCCGGGTCGTCCGGATCGGGCCGGTCCCCGTAACCGCGGGTGAGGACGCCGTGCCGGTCGGCGAAACCCGGATCCGACGCCGGGTCGAAGACCGGCTCGGGTGCCGTGTCCACCACGTCGGCGTGCAGCCGCTCGGGGCTCCGCTCAGACACTGCCGTCGATCGGGACGCGCCGCAGGGTTCCGTCCACGCGGTCGGCCGCCTCGATCTCGTCGCGCGTGACACCGAGGACGAACAGCACCGCATCGAGGTAGGGATACGACAGCGCCGTGTCGGCGACCTCACGCAGAGCCGGCTTGGCGTTGAACGCCACGCCCAGCCCCGCCGCCGCGAGCATGTCGATGTCGTTGGCGCCGTCCCCGACCGCGACGGTCTGTTCGACAGCCACGCCGGCCTCGTCGGCGAACTCCCGCAGGGCACGTGCCTTGGCGGCGCGGTCGACGATGTCGCCGACCACTCGCCCGGTGAGTGTGCCGTCGACGATCTCGAGCGTGTTGGCGCGGACGAAGTCCAGTTCGAGTTCGTGTGCGAGCGGGTCGATGACCTGACGGAAGCCGCCCGAGACGACACCGCAGCGGAATCCGAGGCGCCGCAGCGTCCGGATCGTGGTGCGGGCACCGGGAGTGAGCTCGAGTTGCTCCGCGACCTCGTCGATGACGGTCGCGGGCAGACCGGCGAGGGTCGCGACGCGTTGCTCGAGGGACTGCGCGAAGTCGATCTCGCCACGCATGGCGGCTTCGGTGACCTCGCGGACCTTGTCCTCGACACCCGCGTGTGCGGCGAGCATCTCGATGACCTCGCCCTGGATGAGTGTGGAGTCGACGTCGAAGACGATCAGGCGCTTGGAACGACGGGCGAGGCCGCCACGCTCCACCGCGATGTCGACGTCGAGACCCGCGGCGAGTTCGACGAGAGCGTGCCGCAGAGCGGCGTCGGCCTCGGCGCCGGTATCGGCGGCGGTGATCATCAACTCGAGGCCGGTGAGCGGATAGTCGGCGATACCGCGGATCGAATCGATGTTCGCGCCCTGGGACGCGAGCGTGCGGCCCACCGATCGCAGTGCCCGGGCACTGACCGGGCTGCCCAGGACGACGACGGCGTGGGTCGAGACGGTGCGTGCACCGCGCTCGGCGCCGATCTGGACGTCGGCGTGCATGCCGATCGTGGCCATCGCGGACTCGACCTCGTCCTGCAGTGCTTCGACATCGTTCGGGCAGACGAGGAGGACCCCGAGGGTGAGCCGCCCGCGGATCACGACCTGTTCCACATCGAGCAGGTCGACGTCGTGCCGCGTCAGCGCTGCGAAGAGCACCGAGGTCACGCCGGGATGGTCAGGTCCGGTCACGGTCACCAGCACCGTGCTGTCAGACGCCACTACGTCTCCGATCGCTTGTCTGTCGAGGTACACGCGGACGCACGCGCGTACCGGCTCGCCCGTCCATTGTTGCAGGTCGAACCGTCCCTCCCGTTCGCGGGTCCGGCCCACCGAAAGGCCGAAGCCCCACCCGGTGCACGGATGGGGCTTCGGTCGATCGTCGCTCTGCGCTCAGGCGCGCGGATGGTCGCCGGGGGTACGGTCGGCACCCTCGAGGACATTGACGTTGTGCTTGTCGCTACCCGGGCCGACGTGCGCCTCGGCGCGCATCTTCTCGACCATGTGCGGGTAGTGCAGCTCGAAAGCAGGGCGTTCCGAGCGGATCCGCGGCAGCTCGGTGAAGTTGTGCCGCGGCGGCGGGCAGCTGGTGGCCCACTCGAGCGAGTTGCCGTAGCCCCACGGGTCGTCGACCGTGACGACCTGGCCGTAGCGGTAGCTCTTGAAGACGTTCCACAGGAACGGCAGCGTCGACGCACCGAGCACGAACGCACCGATGGTGGAGATCGTGTTCAGGGTGGTGAACCCGTCGGACGGCAGGTAGTCGGCGTAGCGGCGCGGCATGCCCTCGTTACCGAGCCAGTGCTGCACCAGGAAGGTGGTGTGGAAGCCGATGAAGGTCAGCCAGAAGTGCCAGCGGCCGAGCTGCTCGTCGAGCATGCGTCCGGTCATCTTCGGGAACCAGAAGTAGATGCCGGCGTAGGTCGCGAACACGATGGTGCCGAAGAGCACGTAGTGGAAGTGCGCCACCACGAAGTACGAGTCGTGCAGGTGGAAGTCCAGCGGCGGGCTCGCGAGGATGACACCGGTCAGACCCCCGAAGAGGAAGGTCACGATGAAGCCGACCGAGAACAGCATCGGCGATTCGAAGGTGATCTGGCCCTTCCACATCGTGCCGATCCAGTTGAAGAACTTCACACCGGTGGGGACGGCGATCAGGAAGGTCATGAACGAGAAGTACGGCAGCAGCACCGCGCCGGTGGCGTACATGTGGTGCGCCCACACGGCGATGGACAGCGCCGCGATCGCCATCGTGGCGTAGACCAGGCCGGTGTACCCGAAGATCGGCTTGCGGGAGAAGACCGGGAAGATCTCCGAGACGATGCCGAAGAACGGCAGTGCGATGACGTACACCTCGGGGTGACCGAAGAACCAGAACAGGTGCTGCCACAGGAGCACGCCGCCGGTGGCGGGGTCGTAGATGTGGCCACCGAGGTGACGGTCGACGAACAGGCCCATGAAGGCGGCGGTCAGCAGCGGGAACACGAGCAGGATCAGCAGGCTGGTGATCAGGATGTTCCAGGTGAAGATCGGCATCCGGAACATGGTCATGCCCGGTGCACGCATGCACACCACGGTGGTGATGAAGTTGACGGCACCGAGGATGGTGCCCAGACCCATCACGCCGAGGCCGAGGATCCAGAAGTCGGCACCGACACCCGGGGAGTGGATTTCACTGGTGAGCGGCGTGTAGGCCGTCCAGCCGAAGTCCGCGGCGCCGCCGGGGGTGACGAAGCCGAGCATCACGATCGTCGCGCCGAACAGGTACAGCCAGTAGCTGAAGGCGTTCAGGCGCGGGAAGGCGACGTCGGGAGCGCCGATCTGCAGCGGCAGGATGTAGTTCGCGAAGGCGAACACGACCGGCGTCGCGTACATCAGCAGCATGACCGTGCCGTGCATCGTGAACAGCTGGTTGAACTGCTCGTTCGACAGGAACTGCAGGCCGGGGACCGCGAGCTCGGTGCGCATCAGCAGTGCCATCAGGCCGCCGATGAGGAAGAAGGCGAACGAGGTGACCATGTACATGATCCCCAACATCTTGGGATCTGTGGTCGTGATCATCTTGTGGATGAACGAACCCTTGGGTCCCTGCCGCGGCGGGTACGGCCTTGCTGCAGCTATCTCTGGGACTGGCTGGGGCGCTACGGCAGTCACTAATCCTCCTGAATGCGCGCTCGACCTCGGGCTGGAGGCGAACGGTCTCTGGCTTGCGCTCATCGAATCGTAGACCCTCCCCGAAACGGTCGCCCTCCGGGTCCTACTCGCTGTCGTACTCGACTCGCGAGGCTACCTGGAGCGGAGCCGACAACCACACTCGACTGCTGTGCCACACCTCACATCCCGGACCGGGGGACGTGACTCCACCACGGGCGAATAGCGCGAGTTAGGGTGCACTTACCCCCCTCGCAATACAGAAGGACGACCCGTGCTTGTTCTCCCCTCCCGTCCCGTCCGGCTCGCTGCGGCCCTGCTGACCACCGGACTCCTCGTCACCGGTTGCGGTGCGGCCGACGCAGCCGACGAGTCTTCCGCTGCGGCCGGCGCCGACGCGACCGGCTTTCCCCGGACCGTCGAGCATTTCCGCGGTTCCACCACGATCGAGAGCGAACCGACCCGTATCGTCGCGCTCGACACGAGTTACGCGGATGCCGTGCTGCTCCTCGAAGCACCGCTCGTCGGACACGTCGACTACCGGACCGAAGGTTTCCCCGACTATCTCGGCGACTCGCGTGAGTACGCGGCCGACGCCGTGTCGGTCGGGAAGACCGCGGACGTGAGCCTCGAACAGGTGGCCGCGCTCGAGCCGGATCTCATCCTCTCGGCAGAGGTGCGTGACGGGGAGAACTACGAGGAACTGTCCGCTATCGCCCCGACCGTCTTCTCCCAGTCGACCGGGCCGACGTGGAAGGACAACATCCGGCTCGTCGCGCAGGCCATCGGCAAGGAGGACCTCGCCGAGCAGAAGATCTCCGAGTACGAGGAACGCGCCGCAGCCATCGGTGCGGACATCAACGCCACGGCAGGCAACCCGACGATCTCGATCGTCCGCTTCGCCGGTGAGCCGACGGCCCGGCTGTACCGCACCAGTTCGTTCAGCGGCGTCGTACTCGAGGACGCCGGTCTCGCCCGCCCGGCGAGCCAGGGCCCCGATCCGTCGGATCCGTCGAGCATCATGAACGCTGTCAGCCCCGAACTGATCACCGAGGCCGAGGCGGACGTCATCTTCGTCACCACCTACGACCTCGGCGACGGCAAGGCACAGGTGGCCGCCCAGCCGTTCGTCACCAATCCCCTGTGGCAGAACCTGCAGGGGCGGAAGGTCGAGGTGGACGACAGCGTGTGGATGATGCCGGTGAGCATCCAAGGAGCCCACCGCATCCTCGACGACCTTGCGGACACCTTCGGAGTCGACCGCCACGACCGGATAGCCTGAGCCGTCCGATCCGAGCAGCGTCCTACAGGAGTGGTCCGACGTGATTTCCGTGCACCGGTCACGAGCAGTGCTCGTCGCAGCCGTCGCTGCGGTGACGACAGCCCTGGCCGGGTGCTCCACCCCGCCCGACGACGACGCCTCCGAGATCGTGCGCACCACCACGCGTATCGCCGGAGCGTCGGTCGTGGGTATCGACCGGGACACGTCGACCGCATGCCCGCTCCCCTCCCCGCCCGATCCGGGGCAGCCCAGCAACGGCACCCGGCCGGTCCTGCACACCGCAGGCCGGTCGGATGTGCCCGCCGACCCGCAGCGCATCGTCGTTCTCGACTCCGCGGCGCTCGACGCGGTGTGCGCCCTGGGTCTGTGGGAGCGCGTCGTGGGAGCGAGCGCCGAGATCTCCGGACGGCCGGAATATCTCGGCACCGGGATCGGCGAGTTGCCGGCCGTGGGAGCTGCCGGCGCTCCGGACGTCGCGGCGATCGAGCGTGCGCAGCCGGATGTGATCCTCGGGTCCTCCGCCGCTCCCGACGTCTACACCTCGCTGAGCGCTGTCGCACCCACCGTGCTGGTCGGGTCCGATCCGGTGTTCTGGAGAGAACAGTTCGTGCGCGTCGGTGAGGCGCTCGGGCGCACGGAGGCAGCCCGTCGCGTCCTCGACGACTACGCGACGGCGGCACGCGATCTGGGCCGCGAGCTGGTCTCCTCCCAGACCCAGGCGTCCATCGTGCGGTTCACCGCCGACGGTCCCGGGGTGGAGGGCACCGCATCGTTCGCGGGGCAGGTGCTCGGCGACGTGGGAGCGGCCCGTCCGCCGGCCCAGCGGTTCGCGGTGGTCGACGGACAGCCCTGGCAGGCCGTCGACACGGAGGACCCGGCTGCCGCCGACGGCGACGTGATCTTCGTCCGCTTCGCCGGTGAGGACGGACTCGGGGCCGGCACCGACTACATGCAGACCGACGAGTGGCTCGATCTCGGGGCCGTTCGCGACGGCCGTCTGTTCTCCGTGAGCGACGACGTGTGGTCGACCCCCGGACCGGTCGCCGCGCGGGCGATCCTCACCGATCTGACCTACACCCTCAACGGCTACTCGAACTGACCGCCGGCTCGCCCGGCGGCAGCCCGCCCGCCGGTATACAAACGATGGCGTGCCGATACCCGATTTCGTCGTCCAGCTCCGCTCACACGTAGGAACCGCTCCCCTGTGGCTGCCGGGGGTGAGCGCGATCGTCACGGACGAGCACGGTCGCGTCCTGCTCACCCGCCGCGCCGACAACGGGATGTGGGCGGTGGTCTCCGGCATCCTCGAACCCGGCGAGGAACCGGCGGTCGCCGCGGTCCGCGAGGTACTCGAGGAGACGGGTGTCACCGCCGAGATCGTCCGGTTGACGAGCGTCGACGTCACGGCGCCCATCACCTATCCCAACGGCGACGTCGCGCAGTACCTCGACGTGTGCTTCCTGCTCCGCGCGACCGGCGGGGACGCACGTGTCGCCGACGACGAGAACCTCGAGGTGGCGTGGTTCGCGCCGGACGCGCTCCCCGAACCGCTCACCGAGACATCACGCCTGCGGCTCGGGAAGGCGCTCGCCGGTCGTGCGGAGGCCTGGTTCCGTCAGTAGGCGGTGTTGATCGGACCCGGGCTCCACAGCCCGCTGCGCGTGACGGTGGTGGTGTCGAGTTCCGCGGTCTCCGTGGCCGAGTCGATCGGTGTGTACTGTTCGATCGCTCCCCAGTCGCGGTCCCAGTCGTGATCGAGATACGACGGGATCGTGCGCGCCCGCAGCAACTGGTCGGTCCAGCCGAGCGGACCACCACCGTGGTGGTCCTGCCACAGATCGGTGGAGATGGCACCGACCCGGTCCGGCAGGATGCGGTACTCGGGAATCTCGGCGATGCCGTTGCGGTGCACCATCTGACGCTGGCACGGGAAGTTGAGACCGACCGCCCAGTCCAGCAGGACCGGTGTGTCGCTCCCGACGACCTGCTGCAGCGTCCGGGTCTGCGGCACGCGCGGCGGGGTGAACGCGAGCCACTGCTCCGGCGCCAGATCGTTGTCCGAGGCGACGATCCGCACCGCGTCGGCCTCGCCGGGCAGCGTCTCCATCGGGACCCGCAGATTCCTCCACGACGGCGCCGGACCGATGTCGATCGGCAACGCCCGTCCCAGCGCGATGACACCGCCGTCGGCGCCGGTGGTTCCGTATTCGAGTTCGAGTCGCTGGCCGTAGGTCTCGGTGCCGTCGGCGTCGACCGAGAAGATCCGTCCGGCCGCAGCGATGGTGACGAGATCCCCGCGGGAGCCGTTCGCGTCCGGCTCGGGCAGCCGGAACCAGGCGCTCGTGACGTCGCCGAGGGTCGACCCGTGGCTACCCAGCACGGGGGTGGTCGCCGGGTCGAGACCGAACGGCATTGCGACGGTGCTGCCGTTGATCCCGACGCTGCCGGTGCCGCCGCCGGTGCCCCCGGTGCCCCCCGTCGAGCTCTGATCGTTGTTCGTGTCGACGGTGTTGGCGGTACCGGCAGACGCCGAGTCGTCGTCCGGGGTGAGATCGAGCGCGACCCCGCCCGGAGTGAACCCGTCCCCTCCTCCGGCGTCGAGGGAGGTCGCCGCGTCGGCGCCGATGGGAGTGAGTACCGAGGCGTTCGGATCCGTTTCGAGCAGCACGTCGTTCGCCAGGGCACACGAGTTGCCGGTGAGCGTGTCGAGATTGGATCGTGCCACCGAATAACCCGGATACTGCGCGATCGCACCCTTGGCCAGTGACAGCACCTCGAACACCACCATCGCGGCGGCGGCGACGGTCAACGGCGGCACCGCCCACCAGCGCGCCGGAGAGTCGGTGCGCGTCGAGGCGACGGGATGGATGTGCCACCACGCGGCGAGCAGCAAGGCCGCGACCGTCACCGCGAAGAAGACGGTGGAGAAACCGAATCCGGCGACCGACGGCGGCTTGTCCCACCACGGCACCCCGTAGCTCGAGACGTACCACCAGCCGTTGGGGCCGATGAACGACATGGTCACCACGAACGACACCGCCGCGGCGAACAACGCCCGGTTGCGTCGCGAGCGCAGCACAGCGGGACCGGTGGCCACGGCGGCGAGCATCGCCACCGCAGCCGCGAGACCGGCGTAGATACCGAAGTGGTGGGTCCACTTCGTCGGCGCGAACATCATCAGCACCAGCGCACCGAGGGTGATGCCGACGATGCGCCGGGAGGGACCCTGCGCGGTGCCCGGGATGTGCCCACCGCGGCGCAGCATGGCGACGACCGCCACCGCCAGGCACAGCACCAGAGTGAAGACCGCGAACCTGCGGGCCAGAGAGCCGTCCACGGTGATCTGCAGTAGGTACTGGTAGCGCAGGTACTCCTGGAACCACGGCACGTTCGGACCGACCTCGTGCGCGTGCTGCATTTCCAGCACTGCCGCGAGGGTCTGGTCGGCGAAGACCGGTACCAGGATCACCAGTCCGGCCGCGACCAGCGGAGCGAGAACCGGCAGCCATCCCAGGCTGCGCGCGCGTCGATGGAGGATGCGGGCGATCGGGCGGGCACCGGCGATCAGCGCGGCGAAGCAGATGATGCCCGACGGTCCGGCGGTCACGGTGAGCGCAGCGACGAGGATCGCCGCCGCCGCCGGCAGCAGACGCCGGGTGGCGATCGCGCGTTCGAGCAAGCACCAGGTCAGCACGACACCGGTCGCGACGATCGGCTCCGGACGCAATCCGTTGTTCAGCGGCAGCCAGAACGCCAGGAACACCAGGGCCCCGGTCCACAACGGGAGCCGGTTGCGGCGTAGCGCCACGCCGAGACGCGGAGCGACCTCGCGGCTGAGCACCCACCAGCACAGGATCCCGGCGGTCAGGGCCGGTAGCCGCATCCAGAGGCTCGCCGTCGAGATCTGGGTCATCGCGGCGAGGACGTCGTAGAAGGGTGTGCCGAACGGTGCTTCGGGCACACCGAACCACCGGAAGTAGTTCGCCATGTACCCGGCCTCCCCCGCAGCGCGGGCCATTCCGAGCTGGTAACCGTCGTCGGCGGTGTTCGCCCCGATGACGTGCCAGAGAAGCAGGGTTCCGACGACCAGCGCGTCGATGCGGGTGAACGACCACCACGACGCCGGCAACAGGCGGCGGTGGCGGCGGCCGTCGGTGCGGTCGAGCCGGGCCAGCGTCCACAAGGCCAGTGCTGTGGCCACCACCGCGACGATCATCGCGACGATCTTCAGCATCGTCGGAGACGTCGTGAACCGGGTGTCGACGGTCGCGGTGACCGAGACGCCGTCGAGCGCGGGACCGGGCAGGTCGGTGAAGACGCCGACCAGCTGAGGTCGCAGGTCGCGGTCGACGGTCCGCTCCCCCGCCGCGGCCGACCCGGTGATCGTGGCGACGGTACGTTCCGAGTTCGAGGACAGGGTGACCGCACAGTCCCCGGACAGCTCGTCCACCGGTGCCGCCGCAAGCATCGTGTTGCGGGAGATCACCTCGAACATCGCCGGTCCGACGTCACCGGCAGACCGGACCCGGACGATCAGCCCGTAGCGCTCACGATCGGGAGCTCCTTCCGGGAGGGTGGAGAACACGGTGCCGCCGTCCGGCAGCGCTTCGCGCACGGACCGGCACTCGATCGTGGCGTCGAGATCGACCGGCGCGTAGGACACCAGCGGAGCCGAGATACCGGTCTTGCTCTCACTCTGCGGCCATTCGAGGGTTGCGGTGGTCTGCGTCACGGGCAAGAGCGGTATCGCGATCGATGCGACGATCCCCACCACGGCGGCGAGTACCGCCCACAGCCGGGTCCGCTGCTCGACCACCCGTCTGCCGGACTGCGAGCGTTCCGATGTCACCGGCCGAGGCGAGCCCGACGCTTCTCTTGTCTCGGTCACGAGGAGCGATGCTATAGGTGAGCGGCCGGGCCGCGAAAAACACGCGATCCCGTACACGGGCGCTCCGGCGCCGGTGTACGGGATCGATGCGTGCAGCGTGCCCGGTCAGAAGTCCCAGTCGTCGTCTTCCGTGACGACGGCCTTGCCGATCACGTAGGAACTGCCGGAACCCGAGAAGAAGTCGTGGTTCTCGTCGGCGTTGGGCGACAGCGCCGACAGGATGGCCGGGTTGACGTCCGTTTCGTCCTTGGGGAACAGCGCCTCGTACCCGAGGTTCATCAGCGCCTTGTTCGCGTTGTAGCGCAGGAACTTCTTGACATCCTCGGTGAGCCCGACCTGGTCGTAGAGGTCGGCCGTGTAGTGGGTCTCGTTGTCGTACAGCTCGTAGAGCAGCTCGAACACCCAGTCCTTGAGCTCGTCGCGCTCGGCCTGCGTGATCGTCTCCAGGCCGCGCTGGTACTTGTAGCCGATGTAGTAGCCGTGGACGGCCTCGTCGCGGATGATCAGGCGGATCATGTCGGCGGTGTTGGTGAGCTTGGCCCGCGACGACCAGTACATCGGCAGGTAGAAGCCCGAGTAGAACAGGAACGACTCGAGCAGCGTCGAGGCAGCCTTGCGCTTGAGCGGGTCGTCGCCCTTGTAGTAGTCGAGGATGATCTGGGCCTTGCGCTGCAGGTGCTCGTTCTCCTCCGACCAGCGAAAGGCGTCGTCGATCTGCCGGCTCGAGCACAGCGTCGAGAAGATCTGCGAGTAGCTCTTCGCGTGCACCGACTCCATGAAGGCGATGTTCGTCAACACCGCCTCCTCGTGCGGGGTGACCGCATCGGGGATGAGCGAGACCGCACCGACCGTGCCCTGGATGGTGTCGAGGAGCGTCAGGCCCGTGAAGACCCGCATCGTCAGTTCCTGCTCGTATTCGGTGAGGGTGCCCCACGACTGGATGTCGTTGGAGACGGGCACCTTCTCCGGAAGCCAGAAGTTGCCGGTGAGGCGATCCCAGACCTCGGCGTCCTTGTCGTCGGGGACGCGGTTCCAGTTGATCGCGGAGACGCGATCGATGAGTTTGACGCGCATGCCGTCGGCCGGCGAGTGTGCTGCTGCAGTCATCGGTTACCTACCTGAATTGTGTGCTGATGCAAGGACTGTCACGAAGTGCGGGTCACAGCATGCAGGAGACGCAACCCTCCACCTCGGTCCCCTCGAGCGCCATCTGCCGCAGACGGATGTAGTACAGGGTCTTGATTCCCTTGCGCCACGCGTAGATCTGGGCCCTGTTCACGTCGCGGGTGGTGACGGTGTCCTTGAAGAACAGCGTCAGCGACAGGCCCTGGTCGACGTGCTGCGTCGCGGCGGCGTAGGTGTCGATGATCTTCTCGTAGCCGATCTCGTACGCGTCCTGGAAGTACTCGAGGTTCTCGTTCGTCATGTAGGGCGCCGGGTAGTAGACACGCCCGATCTTGCCCTCCTTGCGGATCTCGATCTTCGACGCGACCGGGTGGATCGAGCTCGTCGAGTGGTTGATGTACGAGATCGAACCGGTGGGCGGAACCGCCTGCAGGTTCTGGTTGTAGATGCCGTGCTTCTGCACGGACTCCTTCAGCTCGCGCCAGTCCTGCTGCGTGGGGATCGCGATGTCCGACTCGGCGAACAACTGACGAACCCGCTCGGTGGCCGGCTCCCAGACCTGATCGGTGTACTTGTCGAAGAACTCACCCGAGGCGTACTTCGACTCCGGAAAGCCCTTGAAGTACGAGCCACGCTCGATCGCGATCTTGTTCGACGCGCGCAGGGCGTGGAACAGAACCGTGTAGAAGTAGATGTTCGTGAAGTCGACGCCTTCTTCGGACCCGTAGAAGATGTGCTCACGGGCGAGGAAGCCGTGCAGGTTCATCTGGCCGAGGCCGATGGCGTGGGATTCGTTGTTGCCCCGCTCGATCGACGGAACGGACGAGATCGTCGTCTGGTCGGAGACCGCCGTCAGGCCGCGGATGGCGACCTCGATGGTCTGCGCGAAGTCGGGAGAGTCCATCGTCTTCGCGATGTTCAGCGAGCCGAGGTTGCACGAGATGTCCTTGCCCACATGGCTGTAGGACAGGTCGTCGTTGAACTCCGAGGGCGTCGAGACCTGCAGGATCTCCGAGCACAGGTTCGAGTGCGTGATCTTGCCGGCGATCGGGTTGGCCCGGTTCACCGTGTCCTCGAACATGACGTAGGGATAGCCCGACTCGAACTGCAGCTCGGCGACGGTCTGGAAGAACTCGCGCGCCTTGATCTTCGACTTGCGGATGCGCTTGTCGTCGACCATCTCGTAGTACTTCTCGGTGACATCGATGTCGGCGAAGGGCTTTCCGTAGACGCGCTCGACGTCGTACGGCGAGAACAGGTACATGTCCTCGTTCTTCTTCGCCAGCTCGAACGTGATGTCGGGGATGACGACGCCCAGCGAGAGGGTCTTGATACGGATCTTCTCGTCGGCGTTCTCGCGCTTGGTGTCGAGGAAGCGGTAGATGTCGGGGTGGTGCGCGTGCAGGTAGACCGCGCCGGCACCCTGACGGGCACCGAGCTGGTTGGCGTAGGAGAAGGAGTCCTCGAGCAGCTTCATGATCGGGATGACGCCGGAGGACTGGTTCTCGATCTTCTTGATGGGTGCGCCGTGCTCACGAATGTTGCTGAGCAGCAAGGCGACACCGCCACCACGCTTGGACAGCTGCAGCGCGGAGTTGATGGAGCGGCCGATCGACTCCATGTTGTCCTCGATACGGAGCAGGAAGCACGAGACGGGCTCGCCGCGCTGCTTCTTGCCCGAGTTGAGGAAGGTCGGGGTGGCCGGCTGGAAGCGGCCGGAGATGATCTCGTCGACGAGGTGCCGGGCCAGGATCTCGTCGCCGTCGGCGAGAGTCAGGGCGACCATGCACACCCGGTCCTCGAACCGCTCGAGGTAACGCTTGCCGTCGAACGTCTTGAGCGTGTACGAGGTGTAGTACTTGAACGCACCGAGGAAGGTCGGGAACCGGAACTTCTTCGAATACGCATGGTCGAACAGCGATTTGACGAACGAACGCGAGTACTTGTCGAGCACCTCGGGCTCGTAGTAGTTCTCCTCGACGAGGTAGTCGAGCTTCTCGTCGAGGTTGTGGAAGAAGACCGTGTTCTGGTTGACGTGCTGCAGGAAGTACTGGCGGGCGGCGGCCACATCCTTGTCGAACTGGATCTCGCCGTTGGGGCCGTACAGATTCAACATCGCGTTGAGCGCGTGGTAGTCGAGATCCTTGATCGAATCGTCGAGGGGTGCGCTCGTGGCGGGAGCGGGATCGGTAATGGTCACAGTGCTGTCCCCACTTGTCGGAGTTAGGAAACGGCCGCGCAGTCACGTCCGCGACGCGCGTCGAATACGGATACGGATGTGGCTCAGGCGTTCTGGAGAACGGACTCCCAGAATCGGGCGAGACCGTCGCGGACACGTTCCACGTCGTCGGTCGTGCCCATCAACTCGAATCGGTACAGATACGGCACCTTGCACTTGCGCGCGACGATGTCGCCCGCGAAACAGTACGAGTCGCCGAAGTTGGTGTTACCCGCCGCGATGACACCGCGGATCAGGCTCCGATTGTGCTCGTTGTTGAGGAACCGGATGACCTGCCGGGGAACGTAGCGGGTATCGCGACCGGTGGCGGTCGTCCCGCCACCGTAGGTCGGCACGATCAACACGTACGGTTCGTGGACCTCGAAAGTGCCCTCCCGATCGTGCAGGGGGATCCGGCTGGCCGGAATCCCGAGCTTCTGCACGAATCGGTGGGTGTTCTCGGATGTACTCGAGAAGTACACCAGCGACGTTCCCTGGATCGACACCAGCGAAGCCATCGGTAGTCACCACTCTTCATTCGATTGCGAAGACCGGCCCGGGCGGACACGGCGCATTTCCGCCCGGAGACGACGACGATCGGGCCGCTGCGAACGCGGCCCGGGCTCAGGCAGCGACGGTGAGCGCCTTGATGCGGTCGGGGCGGAAGCCCGACCAGTGGTCGTCGCCGGCGACGACGACGGGCGCCTGGAGGTAACCCAGGGCCATGACGTAGTCGCGGGCCTCGGGGCTCTCGCTGATGTCGACGACGTCGTACTCGATGCCGGCCTTGTCGAGGGCACGGTAGGTGGCGGTGCACTGGACGCAGGCAGGCTTGGTGTAGACGGTGATGTTCATGAATGCCCCTTTTCCGACGGCCGTGGGCGGCCTGACGACTGACTGCTGTGCGTTACCCGGAAACCCACGAATCCGTCCGATCCCGCTTCCCCGAGAGATCGTCGGCACTTGTGGCCTTCCAGCGGTCTAGACACTACACCTTGTGCCCACCGGATACACAGAACCCAGGATGTTGTGACTTACAAAGGTGATATTCCCAGGTCGCAACCCTCCCTCCACGGCGTTTCGGGCGCGTCTCGGCGTGTCGTCGCGAGGCGCCCGGGAGAGACCTCGAGCACAAGTGTGGCGGGTGCCACCGACAACTTCGGGCCGTCACCGCGGGAACCTCTCCGGACCGCCTGCGCGGAGGGCTGCGGGCAGGAAGAATGACTCCTCGTGTTCCCGGTTCGCGCGATGGCCGCCACCCTCCTGGCACTGTCCCTGTGCACCGCCTGCGACCCGCGCCGCACATGCGAACCGATCGCCGCCCCGCTCGACGAGACGAGCACCGCGTGCCCCCGCTTCGGCATCAGCACCCCGGGTGGCCCGGTGGCCGTCGACGAGTACCGCGCGGTCGCCGAGGCCGTCGGCACGGCGCCGGGCGCGGTGTTGTGGTTCGTCGACTTCCCTTCCCCTCCCCCCATCGGCGCCCTCGACATCGTGCGGGCCTCGGGCGCGGACCCGATCGTCACGTGGGAACCCTGGATACGCCGCGACCACGACTACGACCGGACGTCCGTGACGATGAGCGACATCGCCGCCGGCGTCCACGACGACCACCTCTACCGCTGGGCCGACGAGCTCGCCGCCTGGGGTGGGAAGGTCTATCTGCGATTCGCCCACGAACCGAACGGGGACTGGTACCCCTGGAGCCCTGCGGCAGGGACCCCGCCGGAGACGTATGTCGCCGCGTGGCGGCATGTGCACGATCTGTTCGCATCGAAGAACGTCGAGAACGTGCGCTGGATCTGGACGGTCAACGTCCCGCACGAGGGCAGCAGTCCCATCGCCCCCCTGTATCCGGGTGACGAGTACGTCGATGTCGTCGGAGTGGACGGCTACAACTGGGGCACCACCCGGCCGTGGAGTCGGTGGCAGTCCCCCGAGGAATTGTTCGGACCGACGTTGGACGAACTCGGCCGGCTCGCTCCGGGGCGTCCCGTCGCTGTCACGGAGGTCGCGAGCGCGGAGGCCGGTGGATCGAAGCCGGACTGGATCCGGGATCTGGTGGGTTACTTGGACAGTCACCCGGCGGTCACAACATTCGTGTGGTTCCATCACAACAAAGAAACCGATTGGCGCTTGACCAGCACGCCCGAGTCCGCGGGGGCGCTGAGCGACGCTCTGCACAGGAGACACATCGCACGATGACAGCCGAGGCGTCGCTCCTCCCCGAACATCTCGAGAACGAACGCATGCGTGACGTGGAGCTGCTCGAACTGCTCGACACCCCCCACGAAGAACGGTTCGACAAGATCACCCGCATCGCGTGCCGCGTGTTCGGTGTCCCGATGGCTTCGCTCTCGCTGATGGATCGCGATCGGCAGTGGTTCAAATCGATCCTCGGACTGGAGCTCTCCGACGTACCGCGCGAGAGGACGGTGTGCCGCACCACGATCGCCCGGGCCTACGCGCAACCCGAGGATCCCGTACTCGTCCTCCCGGATGCCGCCTCCGATCCCGCTTTCGCGGACATCCCCGGTATCGGCGGAAAGGGGGGCATCCGGTTCTATGCGGGCTATCCCCTGTACGGACCCAACGGTCACCCCGTGGGCACCTTCTGCATCTACGACACCGAGGAGCGGAACCTCGACGCGGATCAACTCGACACCTTCGCCGAGCTGGCCGAGTGGGCCCAACGTGAACTCGATCGCGCCGACGAACTCGACCGCGCCGCCGAGATCCAGAACCAGCTCCTCCCCCGGCCGCTCCCGGACCTTCCCGGTTACGAGATGGCCACGATCTGCCTGCCCGCCTTCATGGTGGGCGGTGACTTCTACGACCACTACCGGCTCCGCGACGGGATCGTGATCACCGTCGCCGACGTCATGGGCAAGGGCCTGGGCGCCGCCATCCTGTCGTCGGCCGTGCGCTCCTCGATGCGGGGGGTCGCGCGGGTGCTCGAGCGTTTCGGGACTCGTCCGGTCGGCGTCCTCGACACCGGGATGACTCTGACCGTCGGCGCCGAACACCTCGCCGACGACTTCGAGCACACCGGGACGTTCGTCACCTCCTTCCTCGCCGCGCTCGAGTTCTCCACGGGAGACATCGATTATGCCGATGCCGGGCACGGGCTGGCCGCGATCCGCCGCGCCGACGGTACGGTCGAGCCACTGACGAGCGGTGGTGGTCCTCCGCTGGGGATCTTTTCCGCGACCACCTGGAGGTCCGAGGCCGCGCGGCTCGATGCGGGCGACATGCTCGTGATCTGCTCCGACGGCCTGCTCGACCTGCTCGACGAACAGAGCGACCCGGCGGCTCTGTGCCGTTTCGTCGCAGACCGGGCCGACCCGGAAGAACTGGTGGCCGCCGCGCGTGCGCTGGCCGAGAGCAATCCGCCGCTCGACGACGTCACGGTGGTCGCGCTACGCCGGGAGACGGCGTCGTGAAGGCCGTCACGAAGGAGGGCTACCCGTCCCCCTTCCTGCGCGTCCTCATCGTCCTCACGGTCATCGTCGGGTTGAACTACATCGTCTGGCGCTGGCTGTTCTCCGTGAACTGGGATGCGTGGTGGATCGCGGTCCCGCTCGTTCTCGCCGAGACGTACAGCCTGATCGATTCGCTGCTGTTCGCGTTGACGATGTGGCGGTTGAGGAGACGTCCCGAGCCGCCCATCGCACCCGCCGGCATGACGGTCGACGTCTTCATCACCACCTACAACGAACCGGTCGATCTGGTGTTGCGCACGGCAGCAGCCGCGCAGCGCATCCGCTATCCGCACCGCACGTGGATCCTCGACGACGGAGCCCGGCCCGAACTCGCCGCGGCCGCAGCCGAACTCGGCGTCGACTACATGACGCGGTCGGCGAGCTGGACGAACAAGCCCCGTCACGCCAAGGCCGGCAATCTCATCAACGCCCTGCTGCACTCCGACGGCGAGTTCCTTCTCATCCTCGACGCCGACCAGATTCCCGAACCCGAGATCCTCGACCGCACACTCGGATACTTCACCGACGACAGCATGGCACTGGTCCAGACGCCGCAGTACTTCACCAATGTGCCCGACTCCGATCCGCTCGGCAGTCAGGCGCCGTTGTTCTACGGGCCGATCCAGCAGGGCAAGGACGGCTGGAACGCGGCCTTCTTCTGCGGGTCCAATGCGATCCTGCGACGTGAAGCACTCATGCAGCTCGGCATCGCCGGCTATGTCCAAGCCGTCGAGGACGGTGTGGAACGCACCCTGCGCACCGCGGGAAGGGTGGTCGACCGGGCACGCCGGAAAGTGCCCGCCGACCAGCCGGACGTGGCCGCGGCACTCGACTCGGTGCGCCGTGCCGTGCGCACGGCACGCGGCGAACTCCGGACCGGCGCGGCACTCGCCGACGTCACCTTCCGTTTCCAGCAGACGGTCGACGCCGCCGCGCGCAGCATCGTCGACGCCGACTTCGGCAGCATCCGGGCCGATCTCGAGGAGATCGCAGCGCTCGACGCGCACGGCACCGATGCGCTCACGATCGACGACACCGTCCTCGAACGCCTCGCCGACCGCGAGTGGTCACCGCTCGGCGCGCTCGAATCGATCCGCGCGATGATCCGCGCCGTCGATGTCGACCGTGCAGAGGAGGCCGAGCCGATGCTCGCGTTGGCCACGATCTCCGTGACCGAGGACATGGCCACCTCGATGCGCCTGCACGGCGCCGGCTGGAAGTCCGTCTACCACCACGAGATCCTCGCCTACGGGCTCGCCCCGGAGGATCCGAAGACGATGGTCACCCAGCGACTCCGGTGGGCACAGGGCACGATCCAGGTGATGCTGCGGGAGAACCCGCTCGTTCAGAAGGGCATGACCGTACCCCAGCGCCTGATGTACTGGTCGACGATGTGGAGTTATCTTTCCGGCTTCGCAGCGCTCGCCTATTTCGCGGCGCCGGTGATCTATCTCGTCTTCGGGATCCTGCCGGTCGAGGCGTTCAGTCTCGACTTCTTCTCGCGACTGGTCCCGTTCCTCATCCTGAGTCAGTTGCTGTTCTTCATCGTGGGCCGCGGGACTCCGACCTGGCGGGGCCAGCAGTACAGCCTCGCGCTCTTCCCGGTGTGGATCAGGGCGTGCTGGACGGCCTTCCTCAACGTGTACTTCGACAAGCCGCTGGACTTCGCGGTCACGCCGAAGACACGCCAAGGGGGCGAAGGTGTCCCGTGGTATCTGTTCCGGCAGCAGCTGCTCGTCATGGCGCTGCTGGTGGTGGCGGCGGTCATCGGCACCGTGCGGCTGTTCCTCGGCGACATCTCGGTGCTGGGAGTCACCGCGAACCTCGTCTGGGTCGTGTTCGACCTGTTCATTCTCTCGGTGGTGATCCAGGCAGCTCGCTACCGTGGACCCGAAAGCGAAGGAGATCGATGAGCCACTACGAAACCCGCCAGGTGGGAACGAGCACGGTCGTGCAACCCACCGGTCGCCTGAACATGGTTGCGGCACCGCGCCTGCGCGAGCAGTTGCGCGATCTCGTCGAGAACGGATCCCACCGGCTCGTGGTCGACCTGAGCACAACCGATTTCATCGACTCCTCCGGGCTCGGCGCACTCGTCTCCGGGTTGAAGGCGGCCCGTCAGGCCGGCGGCGACCTGCGGATCGCCGCACCGACCGCCCAGGTACAGAGCGTGCTCGCGCTCACCCGGCTCGACCGGGTGCTGACGACACACGATTCCGCGGATGTGGCCTTCGATGGCGACTGACCGGTCACCCGAAGCGCAACCGGCCGAGGGCCCTTCGGGGCGGTGGGAGCTGTCCGCCACGACGAGTGAAGGCACCCTCGACCGGATCATGGATCTGGTCGCCGAGATGTTCGCCGCCGAGGAGCTCGACGATTCGGATCGCATGCAGTTCGAGATCGCGGTCGCCGAGATCGGCGCGAACATCATCGAGCATGCCGGCCGGGGAGACGCGGTCTCGGTGGCGCTGACCCTGGAACTCCATCCGGATCGTCTCGAGGCCGTGTTCGTCGACGACGGCGCCCCGGCCCGGGTGGATCTGCGTTCGGTCGAGCTCCCCGACGCACTCGCCGAACGCGGCCGAGGGCTCGCCATCGCCCTCGCCGCGCTCGACGAACTCCGGTACCGCCGTCAGGCGGGCATCAATCGCTGGACACTCGTCTGTTATCGATCCGAGGGGTCAGGGCAAGCCGACCAGTAGGTCGTCGAGCCGGGCGGGCAGGTGCCGCACCCGCACCCCGGTCGCGTGCCACAGGGCGTTGACGACCGCGGCGGCGCTGCCGACGATCCCGATCTCACCGATCCCCCGCGAACCCATCGGCGTGGCGTGCAGATCTTCGTCGTCGAGCCACTCCGCTTCGATCCCACGGATGTCCGCGTGGGTCGGCACGTGGTATTCGGACAGGTCGTGGTTGACGACGTGCCCGAAGCGCGCGTCGCGGATGCTCTCCTCGAACAAGGCCATCGAGATCCCGAACGACATCCCCCCGATGAACTGCGAACGTGCCGTCCGCGGATTGATCACCCGTCCCACGGAGAACAGGCCGAACATCCGGGGCACCCGGATCTCCCCGGTGTCGGCGTCGACGTGTACTTCGGCGAAGTGCGCGCCGAAGGACTGCGCGGTGTAGTGCTCGAGTTCGCGGTTCTCGGCTGCCGACGCGGACAGCTCCGCGCCCACCGGCGGGTCGCCACCGAAGCGCTTGCCGAATCGCTCTGCGGCCGTGACGATCGCGGTGCCCCAGGACGAGGTACCCGAGGAGCCACCGGCCACGGTGCCGTGGGGCAGCGCGCTGTCGCCGATCTCGAGGTCCACGTCCTCGGGCCGGCATCCGAGGGCGTCGGCGGCGATGAGCGTCAGCGCCGTCCACGCACCGGTGCCGAGGTCGGTCGCTCCGATGCGGACGGAGTAGCGGCCCTCCCCCAGATGCCGGATGTGTGCCTCCGAACCGGGATTGACCATGTGCGGATAGGTCGCGACCGCCACGCCGGTACCGATGAGCGTGGTGCCTCGCCGACGGGTGCCGGGTTCGCGATCCGACGGATTCCATCCGAATCGCTGTGCCCCCTCGCGGAGACATTCGACGAGACGCCGCGACGACCACGGCTTCCCCGTCTCGGGATCGGCCTCGGGTTCGTTGCGGATGCGCAGTTCGATCGGGTCGATGCCGAGTTCGGCGGCGAGTTCGTCCATCGCGACCTCACCGGCGAACATGCCGGGGGCCTCACCGGGAGCGCGCATCCAGAAGGGCGCCGGGACGTCGAGTGTGATCGCGCGGTGGGATGTACGGACGTTGTCCACGGCATAGAGATTGCGCAACGGCACCGCCGCCTGTTCGACGAACTCGGTGACCCGGGACGACTGTGCGAACACCTCGTGCACCAGGCCGGTGACCCTGCCGTCGCGGTCGGCCGCGAGCCGGACCCGCGACGCCGTCGGCGACCGGTAGCCGACATAGGCGAACATGTCCGGCCGGGAAACCGCGAACTTGACCGCCCTCCCGGGGAGGGCCCGTGCTGCCAATCCGCCGAGCACGTCGTGCGCGTGGGGGCCACCCTTCGAGCCGAATCCCCCACCGATGTACGGACAGACCACCCGCATCCGGTCGGCGTCCAGGCCGAACACCGGGGCGAGGGTCTCGACAACACCGTGCGGGTGCTGCGTCGAGGTGTACAGGGTCAGGGTGTACGCATCGGCCGTACCGTTCGACGGAACCACGTCGCTCCGCCACACTGCAACGACGGTGTGCGGTTCGAGCGGGTTGTTGTGCTCCTCGGGTGTGGAATACCACTGGTCGACCACAGTGTCGGCACGGGCGAACGCAGCGTCGACATCGCCCCGCTCGGAATCGGGCTCGTAGCCACCGTTGACCGTCTCGGGCGTGTAGGCATCGGGATGGTCGGCGCGGAAGAGGGCGTCGTGTGGTTCCTCGCTGTATTCGACCTCCAGCAGAGAGCATGCCTCGCGGGCGATCTCGAGACTCTCCGCGACGACCGCTCCGATGATCTGCCCTCGGTACAGCACGTCGGGTGTCTGCAGGACGGAATACTCGCCTTCGGCCTCGTCGGTGAGCCTCGGAGCGTTCCAGGGCGTGAGCACCTTCAGCACCCCGGGTACCGCTTCGGCGGCGGCCGTGTCGATCCGGTCGACCCGACCCCGGGCGACGGTGGAGGTGAGCGGCACGAGGAAGACCGGATCGTCGACCGGGTGCTCGTAGGCGTACGGCGCCGTCCCGGCGACCTTCGCCGGTCCGTCGATTCGCGCGGTGGAGCGTCCGCCCGCTCGGATCGGCTCGGGGCTCATGCGGATTCACCTCGTTCCCGTCGTTCGTCGAGTTCGCGCAGGGTCGCCACCACGGTTCGGCGCAGCAACGGGATCTTGTAGGCGTTGCCGTCGAGGGGGCTCGCGCCGGCGAGTTCGGCCTCGGCCGCGGCGGCGAAGACCTCGCCGGAGGGCTGCTGCCCGAGAAGTGCGGCTTCCGCTCGATGCGCCCGCCACGGACGGTGCGCCACCCCTCCGAACGCGAGGCGGCAACCGGTGATCGTCCCGTCCGCCACGGTCATCTCGGCCGCCACCGAGACCAGCGCGAAGGCGTAGGACGCACGGTCGCGCACCTTGCGGTAGGTGGACAGCGAACTCTGCGATGCCGGGATCCGCACGCCGACGACGAGGTCGTCGCGTTCGAGCACGGTGTCGCGCTCGGGAGTGCCGCCGGGAAGCCGGTAGAAGTCCTCCACCGCGATCGCACGTTCACCGTCCGGGCCGAGAACGAGGACTTCGGCGTCGAGCGCGAGCAAGGCGACCGCCATGTCGGACGGGTGGGTGGCCACACAGTGCTCCGACGCACCGAGTATCGCGTGGTAGCGGGTATATCCGCCGATGGCGGAGCAACCGGTGCCGGGTTCGCGCTTGTTGCAGGGGGTGGTCACATCCCGGAAGTACGAGCAGCGCGTGCGCTGGAGCAGGTTGCCGCCGGTGGTCGCGGTGTTCCGGAGTTGGGGCGAGGCACCGGACAGCAGTGCGCGCGACAGCATCGGATAGTTGCGCCGCACGAACGGATGGGCGGCGAGGTCGCTGTTGCGGACGTTGGCACCCACCCGGATTCCTCCGTCCGCCGACTCCGCGACGGTGTCGAGAGGCAGATGCGAGACGTCGACGAGGAGCTCGGGGGTCGCGACGCCGAGTTTGAGATGGTCGACCAGATTCGTTCCGCCCGCGAGGAAGACCGCGCCCGGGTTCTCGTGCACGACGGCGACCGCAGCGGCGGGATCGGCCGGTCGCTCGTACCGGAGGGAGCTCACCGTGTGTCCTCCCTACCGACTCGACTGTCTCCGCTCGCGACGGTGCGGATCGCCGCGACGATGTTGGGATAGGCGGCGCAGCGGCACAGATTGCCGCTCATGCGTTCGCGGATCTCGTCGTCGTCGAGGTCCGGCGCGTGCTCGAGGTCCGCCGTGACGTGGCTCGGTGCCCCGTCGGCGAATTCGTCGAGCATCCCCACAGCGGAGCAGATCTGGCCGGGAGTGCAGTAGCCGCACTGGAAGGCGTCGTCCTCGATGAACTGTGCCTGGAGGGGGTGCAGTTCCCCGTCGGCGAGTCCGGCGGCGGTGACGATCTCGGCGCCGTCGTGCGAGACGGCGAGGGCAAGGCACGAGAGGGCACGACGGCCGTCGATCAGCACGGTGCATGCTCCGCACTGACCGAGATCGCAGCCCTTCTTCGGGGAGGTGATCCCGAGTCGGTCGCGCAGCGCGTCGAGCACGGTGGTGCGGACGTCGATCGGGACGCGACGCTCCACCCCGTCGACGTGAAGAACGATGTCGAGATCGGGTCGGTGGCCGGTATCGGTTCTCGTGTCCCCGGTTGTCATGGGCAAACCTCCGAACGGTGGGCTGTGTTCGGGGCATTCCCGCTGCAGGCCGCATCGAACCGTCGAGAACACGACGCGCCGAACTTCCGGCGGTGCGACGGACCCGCAGAGACGCGGACACCCGCGGTGCCGGAGACCTCGGGAGTCTCCGGCACCGCGGGTGTCGGGGTCGGTCGGCCCGCCGGAGGGCGGACGTTCCGATCAGGCGTTCGCGAGCACCTTGGTGGCGTCGGCGAGTGCAGCGACGACCGCAGCGACCTGCTGCGCGGTCTCGGCGTGCTCCTTGGCGTGGACGCCGGAGAACTTACCGAAGGTCTCACCGACGGACAGCGAACCGCCGTCGACGATCGTGCCGCCGGCGATTCCGACGGTCTTGACCGTGTCCTCGAGGGCCCACTTCGCGGCGTTCCGGCTGGGCGACTGACTGACGACGGCGACGGGCTTGCCGCTCAGCGCGCCGGCCCCGTAGGGACGGGACAGCCAGTCGACGGCGTTCTTGAGCACCGCGGAGACGGTGCCGTTGTACTCGGGCGTGACGATCAGCAGCGCATCGGCGTCGGCGGCAGCGTCACGCAGGGCCACGGCAGCAGCGGGAGCCGCATCGCCGTCGAGGTCCTCGTTGTAGAAGGGAACGTCGGCGAGGCCCTCGTAGAGGGTCACCTCGACGTTCTCGGCGGCGGTCTCGGCGGCGGTCTCGGCGAGCTGTCGGGAGACGGAGCCGTCGCGCAGGCTGCCGACGAGGGCGAGAACTCGGGTCATGGGAACATCCTCGGGTCGAAGTGGTTGACTACGCAATGTTAAACGGACCGCGGTCCGCTTTATTCCCCGCCCCGCTAGTGTGTGACCTTGTGAACACCCGCCCCCTCCCGCACGCGGACGGTCGAGCACTGCCCCTGGCGAACGATCGGGTGCTGCCCCTGGCGGAGGAGCAACTCTCCGAACGGGGTGACGCTGCGCGTAACCGGTCCCGCCTCCTCGACGCCGCCACCCTGCTCGTCGCCGAACGCGGCGTCGACGCCGTGACGATGGATGCCGTCGCAGCGCGTGCCGGGGTCGGTAAGGGCACCGTCTTCCGCAGGTTCGGTTCCCGCGCCGGCCTCGTCCGCGCACTGCTCGACCACAGCGAGCGCGAGTTCCAGCACGGTTTCCTGTTCGGCCCGCCGCCGCTCGGCCCGGACGCCGAACCCCTCGACCGGCTGATCGCCTTCGGCCGTGCCCGCATCGAACTCGTCGAGGTACAGGGCGAACTTCTCCGCGCAGCCGAGGCCGCCGGGGATTCCCACTACTCCGCCCCCGCCCACCTGGTCTCGCTCGCCCACGTCGACGCCCTGCTGCGCGCCGCCGACGTCGGCGGCGACACCCGATTGCTGGCGACCTCGCTGGTGGCGTCGCTCGAGGCGACGCTCGTACTCCACCAGTGGCGCGAACTCGGCTACCCGCTGCGCCGACTCGCCGACAACTGGGCCGAACTGGCACACCGCGTCGTCACGGGCCGAGGTAGCCGCAAATCCGGGTCGAGCGCCGTACCGTAACGGCATGTCTCGTACATTCCGGGTATGCGCGCTGGTCTGCCTGGCTGCCGTGGCCGCCGCGTGCAGCACCGAGCCGGATCCGGCCGGCAACTCCGCAGACGACCTCACCGGTCGCACCTTCGTGTCGACGAACGTGACGGGCACCCAGATCCCCGGCGACGGACCGCTGGTGGTCGCGTTCCCGGAGGACGGACGCATCTCGGCGACCGCCGGATGCAATCGCTTCGTCGGCGGCGTGGACCTGTCCGACGGCACGGTGAAGACATCGGACCTCGCGAGCACGATGATGGCCTGCCCACCCGAGCGAGAGAGCGCCGACGCCTGGCTCACCGCCCTGTTCGGAGCGGAACCCCGCTGGTCGCTCGACGGGAACTCCGTCACCCTGACCGGCGACGACATCACCGTCTCCCTCGAGGACGAGAAGGTCGTCGACCCCGACCGTCCGATCGCCGGCACCGAATGGGTCGTGACGTCGCTGCGCACCGCCGACGCCGTGACCACCTCGACGGCACTGGAGAACGCTGCGCCGACGCTCGTGTTCTCCGAGGACGGCACCGTCACCGGCAACACGGGCTGCAACGAGTTCGGCGGCACCGCGGAAGTCGGTGACGACGTCGTCCTGTTCGAACCGCTCACCATGACCCGCGCCGCCTGTGCCGACCCCGAGGTCACCACCATCGAGACACATATCCTCGAGGTGCTCGCAGGTGAGACCACCTACAGCATCGAGGGTTCGTCGATGACGCTCACCGCGCCGAACGGCACCGACGGACTGGAGTTCACGGCCCGCTGATCCGTTCTCGGTACCGTGAGACGCATGCCGGGAGCAGTCCGCATCGTCGCCGTCCTCGCTCTGGGGGCGGTACTGTCCGGATGCGGAATCGGAGGATCGCCGTCCGATCCGATCGGCCGCCGCTACGTCTCCACCGAGGTCACGGGTCGGCCGATCCCCGGGGGCGGCCCGCTGGAATTGTCGTTCCCCGCCCGGGAGCGGCTCGCCGCATCCGCCGGATGCAACCGGTTCACGGGCACCGCCGACCTGTCCGGAGGACGGATCCGAGCCGGAACCCTGGCGTCCACGAGGATGGCGTGCCCATCCCCACGCGACGGCGCCGACGACTGGGTACGGACGCTGTTCGCGGGCACACCCCGGTGGGCTCTCGACGGGGAGGTGCTCACCCTGACCACCGGCGCGGTGACCGTCACCCTCACCGAACGTACGGACGGGCGCTGAGATCGTTCGTCAGCGAATCGTTCAGTAACGCTCGACGAGCCAGCGGGCGAGTTCCTGCGCGCTGCGGTCGACCTGCTTCGGCCAGTCGAGCGCCGAATCGTCGGCCCGGTCGCTCACGTGCTTGACGAGCCGGCACCGCGCGCCCATGCGGCGGGCGGCATAGGCAACCGCGAAGCCCTCCATGTCGACGAGATCGGCGCGCGCGGACAGCGCGTCGCGGATCTGGGCGTCCGAGACGAACGAATCACCGGTGGCGAGCACGCTGCCGTCACCGTCGTCGATCTGCACGACGTCCTGCACGGGATGACCGAGGCTCTTCAGGATCTCGCTGCTGATGTCGTGGTTGAGCACGGCGGACGGGAGGAACAGTCCCGAGTGGTGGGTGCGCAACGCGCCGGCAGTCCCGATGTTCACGACGAGCGGACGTGCGTCCGCCGGATACGCCGCGAGCGCCGCCGTGACGGCGACCGCCGCGTCCACCTTGCCGATCCCGGTGATCACCGTCTCGTAGCGCTCGGGCACGTGCGCCGCCTCGGCGCGGGTTGCGGACACGACGAGGATTCCGTTCACGTACTGCCTCCGAGTTCGAGGGTCGCGAGTGCCGCCCGGTGCAGCTCCCGCCCGTACCCGGCACCGTATCCCGCGGCATGGACCGCCAGTGGATGCAGCTGGTGCACGGGCACCCGCCGCTCCCACCCGACGCGCAGCGGATGCGCCGAGTCGTAGCCTTCGACGACCCGGCCCAGATGCGGGCAGCCGAAGAGCGCGAGCATCGCCGGATCCGTTTCGCGGTGGCCGCCGTGCGCGGCGGGATCGATCAGGACCACTCCCTGTGGGGACCACAGCACGTTGCCGTTCCACAGGTCTCCGTGCAGCCGCGCGGGTGGATCGTCGTCGTCGAAGGCTCCCGCCGCGACGAGATCGCAGGCGGCGTCGATGTCGCGGCACTGCCGGCCGGTGACGCTCCCGGCGTCGACCGCGATGCGCAGGAAGGGCAGCACCCGTTCGGTGACGTAGAACGAGCCCCAGGTGTCGTGCACGATGCGGCTCATGGGACGGCGCCCGATGAACAGCTGCCCGTCGTAACCGTCGGGTGCCGCGCCGAAGCCGGCTGCACCGGCGTCGTGCATCCGGGCGAGTGCCGCACCGAAGTTCCGGGCGGCCTCGGCGGAGGGAGCCGCCTCGGCGACCCGGTCCAGTTCGATGTGGTGCTCGCCCACCGACCGCACGGCCGCCACCGGAATACCGGTCTCGGCGAGCCACGCCAGACCGGCCGCCTCGGCACGGAAGAAATCCGGGTGCGCGTGCGGATCGTGTTTGCGGAAGAGCTCTCCGGTGCTCACGCCGAAGAGTCTGCCCGACCGCATTCTTCGCCTCCGCCCTCTTCGCTGTTGTATCGCAGCAGTAACGCGGGAACGCTAGTGTCGTGCAGATGACGAACCTTCGCGATCGGATCATCGAAGAACTCGGGGTGAAGCCCTCCATCGACCCACGCGCCGAGATCGACGCGCGGGTGCAGTTTCTCGCCGACTACCTCCGAAGCACTCCCGCGAAGGGATTCGTGCTCGGCATCAGCGGCGGGCAGGACAGCACGCTCGCCGGCAAGCTCTCCCAGCTCGCGGCGGAGAAACTCCGCGCCGAGGGCCACACGGCGGAGTTCGTCGCGGTCCGTCTGCCCTACGGCAAGCAGGCCGACGAGCACGACGCCCTCGTCGCACTGGAATTCATCGGCGCCGACCGCACGCTGGGCGTCGATGTCAAGCCCGGCGCCGACGCGACGGCCTCGGAGGCGGCCCGCGCGCTGTACGGCACCGAGACGCGTCTGCGCGACTTCGTGCGCGGCAACATCAAGGCGCGCGAGCGCATGATGATCCAGTACGCGATCGCCGGCGAACTCGGCCACATCGTCGTCGGCACCGATCACGCCGCCGAGGCGGTGACCGGCTTCTACACCAAGTACGGCGACGGCGGCGTCGACATCACTCCCCTGTCCGGTCTGACGAAGCGGCAGGGGGCGGCGCTGCTGCGCGAGCTCCGGGCGCCCGAGAGCACCTGGGTCAAGATCCCCACCGCCGACCTCGAGGACGACCGCCCCGCGCTGCCCGACGAGGAAGCGCTCGGCATGACCTACAGCGAGATCGACGACTACCTCGAAGGCAAGGACGTCACCGACGACCTCGCCGAGCGGCTCGAGGCGAAGTTCCTCGACACGCGGCACAAGCGCACGATGCCCGTGGCGCCCTCCGATACCTGGTGGCGCAACGGTTAACCACCCGCGAAGGGCGGCAGGACGTCCACTCGGGACCCGGCCGGGCGGCCGAGGTCCCGGGTGAGTTCGCCCGTACCGCCGTCGCCGGGCTCGAGCAGGAAGGCGGCCACCGACAGGACGCGCTCCATGCCGGGTCCGTAGCGGTCGACGAGGACGGCGCGCAGCGCGCCGAGATCGGCGTCCACCGGCAGGTCGATCGTGTCCTTCTCCCGTCCGGCCGCGTCCGCCGCCGCGGCGAAGTACCGCACCTCGATCCCGGTCGTCGCCTCAGCCACCGATAGCTCCCATGCTCCGCTGCGGCGGCGCGAAGTCCGCCGCGTCCATGCCGTGTCCGGCCCACTTGTTCCACATCGCCCCACGCCACACCGCGGCGAGTTCGTCGTCGGTGGCGCCGCCCCGCAGGGCCGCGCGCAGGTCGGTCTCCCGGTCGCTGAACAGGCAGGACCGGACCGTTCCCTCGGCCGTGAGGCGCGTACGGTCGCAGTCGCCGCAGAACGAACGGGTGACCGACGCGATGATCCCGACGGTCGCCGGGCCGCCGTCGACGAGCCAGCGTTCGGCCGGCGCGGACGGATCCTCCCGTTCGGTCTCGGTGAGCGTGAACCGTCGGCCGAGCACGTCGAGCAACTGCTGGGCCGGCACCATCCGCGAACGCGCCCAGGTGTGATCGGCGTCGAGGGGCATCTGCTCGATGAACCGCAGCTCGACGCCCTCGTCCAGGCACCACGCCAAGAGGTCTGCCGCGCCTTCGAGCGTCTCCGGCATCAGGACGGCGTTGACCTTCACCCGTCCGAACCCGGCGGCCACCGCAGCCCGGATACCGTCGAGCACCGAATCGAGCCGGTCGCGGCGCGTGAGCCGCGCGAAGTGCTCGCGGTCGATGGTGTCGAGGGAGATGTTCACCCGGGTCAGTCCGGCGTCCGCCAGCGCCCGTGCACGATGCCGGAGACCGACCGCGTTGGTGGTCAGTGCGATCGGCAGGCCCGGCGTCTGCTCCGCGCATCCGGCGACGATGTCCTCGAGATCGCGGCGCATGAGCGGTTCCCCGCCGGTGAAGCGCACCTCGTGGACACCGAGCCGACCGGTGGCGATGCCTACCAGACGCACGATCTCGGCGCTCGTGAGCAGTTTGTCGCGGGGGATCTCTGGAAGTCCCTCGGCGGGCATGCAGTAGGTGCAGCGCAGCGAGCACTTCTCGGTGAGGGATACCCGCAGGTCGCGGGCGATGCGACCGAAACGGTCGAGAAGCTCGGGCACGTCGGGCCGATCGGACACGTCGTCTGCGCGATCGCGCACGACCGGGATGCCCATGTCCACCGCTGTCATACGACCATCGCTTTCATACAGCCCAGTATGCCTACAACCTATGGTCGTGACACCGCATCGGGACAGACGGGGCACACGCGGCGCATCGTCGACGGTGGGGCACGCCACTCGTGTGCCTAGGATGGCGGCATGACGAGCGGCAGGCGGTCCGTGGAGGAACACGAACAGCACGTGGCGGAGTTGCTCGGCCCGTTGCGGGAGAAGAGCCCGCTGCGGGTGCCGCTCGCCCACGCACTGCACCGCACACTCGCGGAGGACATCGAGTCCCCGCTGGACCTGCCGCCCTTCCGCAACTCCCAGATGGACGGTTACGCCGTACGCGCGCACGACCTCGCGTCCATCCCCACGGATCTGCCCGTGCAGGGAGTAGTAGCCGCGGGCGACACCGTCGCGGTGCTCGAACCGGGTCACGCGCTGAAGATCATGACGGGCGCACCCGTCCCGGACGGCGCCGACGCCGTCGTCCCGGTCGAGGACACCCTCTCCCCCGACCCGGACACCGTCACCGTCGAGCGCAGCGTGACGCCCGGAACCTACGTGCGTGAGGCGGGCACCGACGTCCGCAAGGGCGATCTGCTGCTCCCCGCGGGCACGGTCCTCGCCGCCCGTCACATCGCCGCGCTCGCCGCCGTCGGTCTCACCTCGATCCCTGTCCGTGCACGGCCGCGGGTCGCGATCATCTCGACCGGCAGCGAACTCGTCACGGCCGGGAGCGAACTCGGCCCCGGCCAGATCTTCAATTCCAACGGGCCTGCGCTGGCCGCGAGCGCGACGGCCAACGGCGCAGACGTCGTGACCATCGACCATTGCCACGACGATCCCGAGGAGTTCGTGACGATGCTCCGACACGCCGTGGGTGTCGCCGACGTCGTGTTCACCTCGGGTGGGGTGTCGAAGGGCGACTTCGAGGTCGTGAAGGACACGCTCGGGCCTCGGGGCGGGCAGTTCGTGTCGGTGGCGATGCAGCCGGGCGGACCCCAGGGCACCGCGGTGGTCGACGGTGTCCCGATCCTGACCTTCCCCGGCAATCCCGTCAGCGCCCTCGTCTCGTTCGAGGTGTTCGCGCGACCGGCACTGCGGGCCGCCGCCGGTTATCCGCCCGTCGTGTGCGAGAAACTACCGCTCACCACCGATCTCACGTCGATCCCGGGTCGCCGGCAGTTCCTGCGGGGACGGCTCGACGAGAACGGGGTGACCCCCTTCCGCGGGCACGGGTCGCATCTCGTCGCCGGACTCGCCGCCGCCGACGTGCTTCTCGACATCCCCGCCGACACCACCTCCCTCGAAGCCGGAGACCTCGTGAAAGTACGGATCCTGTGACCGATCTCAGCCACCTGGACAACCAGGGACGTGCCCGCATGGTGGACGTCTCCTCGAAGACCGATACCACCCGGATCGCCGTGGCGGCAGGCGAACTCGTCACCACCCCGGAGGTGATCGCGCTCGTCCGGGCCGACGACATGCCCAAGGCCGACGTCCTGGCGACGGCGCGCATCGCGGGTATCGCCGCGGCGAAACGCACCTGGGAACTCATCCCCCTGTGTCATCAGCTGGCGCTGTCGTCGGTGAAGGTGATGTTCGGTTTCACCGACACCTCGATCACGATCGAGGGCACCGCGAAGACCAAGGGTCCGACCGGAGTCGAGATGGAGGCACTCACCGCGGTCGCCGTCGCGGGCCTGACCCTGCACGACATGGTCAAAGCCGTCGATCCGGCCGCCGTTCTCGACGGCGTGCGATTGATCTCCAAGGAGGGCGGCAAGCGCGGCCACTGGACCCGCGACGACGCTGCCGACCGGGACGGGCAGCCGGTGCCGGAAGAGCAACTGCCGGAACAGTCGGGGCGCTCCGCCACGGTGGTCGTCGCATCGACCGGTGTCGCCGCGGGCACCCGCGAGGATCGCACCGGACCACTCATCCGATCGTGGCTCGTGGACAAGGGATTCGCTGTCCGCGGCCCCCTCGTCCACGCGGACGCCGACATCGCCGCCGGTCTCGCCGACGCGGTCCGTCCGGGCCCGGCCCTCGTCGTCACGACCGGCGGTACCGGAGCTTCGCCCACCGACGCCACCCCCGAAGCGACTCTCGCGCTGCTCGATCGCGAACTGCCCGGTATCGCGGAGTCGATCCGGCAGCGCGGACTCGCGGCCACCCCGCACGCGGTCCTCTCACGGGGGGTCGCCGGTCTCGTGGGCCGCACGGTCGTCGTGAACCTGCCCGGCTCGCCCGGCGGGGTGAAGGACGGTCTCGCCGCTCTCGACCCGATCCTCGACCATCTGTTGGCCCAAGTCGCAGGAGGCGGCGCTCATGAGTGAACTACTGGCCCGGATCTCGTCGGAGCCACTGGATCCCGCGGCGGTGGACGCCGCGGTGGCCGGTGCCGAACACGGTGCCGTGGTGGTCTTCACCGGCGTCGTCCGCAACCACGACGGCGGGCAGTCGGTGACCGCGCTGCAGTACCAGGCACATCCCGATGCCGAAGCCTTCCTGCGGCGGTGCTGCGAGGACGTCGCAGCGACATCGGGACTGCCGGTCGCGGCGGTGCACCGAGTGGGCGATCTCACCATCGGCGATCTCGCGCTGGTCGCGGCCGTGGCCGCCCCACACCGCGCGGAAGCCTTCGCCACCTGCGCCGAACTGGTGGAACGCATCAAATCCGAGGTGCCCATCTGGAAACGTCAGCACTTCACCGCGGGACTGTCGGAGTGGGTGGGCCTGTAGCCACGACGGCGGGCGGCACTCGGCACATGCGGTAGGGTGACATGGTTCGGGTGTCACGACGACACCCACCGTCGTGGGATACCGGCGGCCCGGGATCGTGCCCGGCCCGCACGCACAGATGCAGTACGCACAGATGCACCGGCTTTCCTTGCGGCGATCGCACAGCACCACGGGCACGGCCCGTCGAGTGCACACACGCCGCATCGAAAGGCAGCGCTGTTCCATGACCACATCCTTCTCCGATCTCGGGGTACCCCGCCCGCTCGTCGCCACGCTGAACGACGCCGGGATCACCAGCCCCTTCCCCATCCAGGTGGACACTCTCCCCGACACCCTCGCCGGTCGCGACGTGCTCGGCCGCGGACGCACGGGCAGCGGTAAGACCCTGGCCTTCTCGATCCCGCTCGCCGCTCGTCTCGCCGGCAGGAGCACCCGGGCGGCCGGCCGGCCGCGCGGCCTGATCCTGGCACCCACCCGCGAATTGGCGACCCAGATCGCCGCGGCGATCGAACCGCTCGCGCATTCGTCCGGACTGAAGGTCACCACGATCTTCGGTGGCGTGTCGCAGAAGCGCCAGGTCGAAGCCCTGCGTCGCGGTGTCGACATCGTCATCGCCTGCCCGGGCCGCCTCGAAGATCTCATGCGCCAGAAGTTCGTCGCGCTCGACGACGTCGAGGTCACGGTGCTCGACGAGGCCGACCACATGGCCGACCTCGGATTCTTGCCGGGCGTCACCCGCATCCTGACGGCGACACCGAAAGACGGTCAGCGGCTGCTGTTCTCGGCCACCCTGGACAACGGCGTCGACAAGCTCGTCAAGCGGTTCCTGAAGAACCCGGTCATGCACTCGGTCGACGAGGCCACCTCCCCCGTCGCCGCGATGACCCACCACGTCTTCGATGTCGCGGGCATGGAGGCGAAGAAGGACCTCGTCCGCACCCTCGCGTCGGGTACCGGTCGCCGAATCCTGTTCATGCGCACCAAGCATCAGGCCCGCAAGCTCGCCAAGCAGCTCACCGACTCCGGTATCCCGGCGGTGGACCTGCACGGCAACCTCTCGCAGAACGCCCGCGACCGCAATCTCGCCGCGTTCTCGTCGGGTGAGGCCCGAGTGCTCGTCGCGACGGATGTCGCGGCGCGCGGTGTCCACGTCGACGACGTCGAACTCGTCGTGCACGTCGATCCTCCGGCCGAGCACAAGGCATACCTGCACCGCTCGGGCCGTACCGCCCGCGCCGGCAGCACGGGCGACGTCGTGACCGTCGTGCTGCCCGACCAGCGCAAGGATCTCGCGGCCATCATGCGCAAGGCCGCGATCGACGTCACCCCGGTGAAGGTGACAGCGGACTCCGAGCACGTGCTCGAGCTCGTCGGCGAGATCGCGCCGCATGTTCCGCCGGCTCCGAAGCAGGCTGCCGCGCCGTCGCGTCCGCAGCGCAACGGCGGCGGTCGGCGGACGTCGGCTCCCCGTCAGGGTTCCACCCAGCGCTCCGGTTCGGGGCAGCGCTCCTCCTCGAGCGGACAGCGTTCCGCGGATGGACAGCGCTCCTCGGGAGGACAGCGTGCGACCGGCGGTCAGCGTTCGGCCGGTCAGGGCGCCGCAGCCGCAACCGGTGGCCGCCGCCGCCCCCAGCGCCGCACCTCCGCTGCACGCTGAGTCCGACCGCCCGCGTCAGCGGGGTGTGAACCGGTGTATCGCGTACATCGCGTCCGCGGACACCGGTTCGGTCGGCACACAGCGCCGTAATCGCTCCCGTACGTCGTCGGCGTCGAGATCGGCGCCGATGACGACGAGTTGCGTCCCGTCGGGCACATCGTCCCGTCGGCCCACCGTGTCGAACCGGATGTGGTCGCCCACGGTGTGCACCAGATAGTCGGCGGTGTGCAATCCGGCGGTGACACGCACATATCCCTTGATACGGAACACCCCTGCGGGCTGGTTCTCGAGGAAATCGACCAGCACGCGGGGGTGCAGTGCATCTGCGGCCTCGAAGGTGATCGCGTCGTAGCCCTCGTGCAGATGGGTGTGGTCGTGCTCGTCCTGCTCGTAGAGCAGTTCGTCGAGGGTGAGCTGTTCCCCGGGCCGGGGATCCGGACGCTCCGGGATGTCGAACAACAGCGCCGGGTCGATGCGGCCGTGGTCGGTGGAGACGACCGCCGCGCGGGAATTGAGCCGGCACAGGCGGGTCAGCAGATCGTCGTGAGCGTCACCGTCGATGCGGTCGGTCTTGTTGACCAGCACCAGATCTGCGAGAGCGACGTGTTGTTCGAGTTCGGGATGCTGCGCTGCGGTCGCGGCGAACTCCACCGCGTCGACGACGAGCACGAGGCCGCCGTAGGTGACGTATTCGTTCTCCGAGCCGGCGACGAGCCGGATCATGTTGCGGGGCTCGGCGAGTCCGCTGGCCTCGACGACGATGACGTCGAGATCGGACGAGCGGTGGGCGAGCTTGTCGAGCATCGCGTCCATGTCGCTGACATCGACTGCGCAGCACAGGCATCCGTTGCTGAGCGAAACCATCGAGTCGACCTGCCCGGCGACCATCATGGAATCGATGTTGACCGAGCCGAAGTCGTTGACGATCACGCCGATCCGCGCACCGCGGGTATTACGCAGAAGGTGGTTGAGCAGCGTCGTCTTCCCCGCGCCGAGAAATCCGGCCACCACGATCACCGGGATCTGCTTCTTCGCCATGAAGGTGAGACTAGCGGTGTGCGCGTGCGCGGTTCCGGTAGCCGCCGCTACCGGAACCGCGCACCGGCGGCATCAGCTGCCGCGCTTGATCCACTCCTCGAGATGCGGCGACTCGGTACCGATGGTGGTGCCGTCGCCGTGACCGGTGTGGACCGTGGTCTCCGCGGGCAGGACGAAGAGCTTGTCGCGGATCGACCCGATGATGGTCGGGAAGTCCGAGAACGAGCGGCCCGTCGCGCCCGGCCCGCCGGAGAACAGGGTGTCGCCGCTGAACAGCTCACCCGCCTCCGGCAGGTACAGGCAGGTCGAGCCCGGTGAGTGACCCGGTGTGGCGATCGCCTGGATGTCGGTGCCGGCAACCCGGATCCGCTCCCCGTCCTCGAGCGTGCCGTGTGCGACACCCGGATGGGTCATCTCCCACAGCATGTCGTCGGCCGGGCTGAGCAGGATCGGCGCGTCGAGCTTCTCCGACAGTTCGGGCGCCACCGTGATGTGGTCGTTGTGGGCGTGCGTGCATACGATCGCCACGACCTTCCGCCCACCGACGGCGTCGATGATCGGCTGCGCGGTGTGCGCGGCATCGATGACGACCACCTCGGAGTCGTCGCCGACGAGCCAGATGTTGTTGTCGACCTCCCATTCGCCGCCGTCGAGCTCGAAGGTGCCCGAGGTGACGACGCGGTCGACGCGGATCGGAGAGGTGCTCACAGGACCACCACCGAACGCAGCACCTCACCGCGGTGCATCGTCTCGAAGGCCTTCTCGACGTCGTCGATGCCGATGCGCTCGGTGACGAACTTCTCGAGCGGCAGACGCCCCTGCTGGTAGAGGTCGACGTAGGTCGGGAAGTCGCGCTCGGGCAGGCAGTCGCCGTACCACGAGCTCTTGAGCGAGCCGCCGTGCGAGAAGAAGTCGATCAGCGGCATCTCGAGGGTCATGTCCGGGGTGGGCACACCCACGAGGACGACGGTGCCGGCGAGATCGCGGGCATAGAAGGCCTGCTTGTAGGTCTCCGGACGGCCCACGGCCTCGATGACGACGTCGGCACCGAAACCGCCCGTCAGTTCCTTGATCGCCTCGACCGCGTCGACCGAGGTGGAGTTGACGGTGTGGGTGGCGCCGAGATCGGTGGCCCACTCGAGCTTCTTGTCGTCGCGGTCGACGGCGATGATCGTGCCTGCGCCCGCCAGACGCGCCCCCATGATCGCGGCGTCGCCGACACCGCCACAGCCGATGACCGCGACGGACTGGCCACGCGACACTCCGCCGGTGTTGACGGCGGCGCCGAGACCGGCCATGACACCGCAACCGAGCAGGCCCACGACGGCCGGATCGGCACTCGGGTCGACCTTGGTGCACTGGCCGGCGTGCACGAGGGTCTTGTCGGCGAACGCGCCGATGCCCAGCGCCGGGGTGAGCTCGGTGCCGTCCTCGAGCGTCATCTTCTGCGTGGCGTTGAAGGTGTCGAAGCAGTACTGCGGCTGACCGCGCTTGCACGCGCGACACTGTCCGCACACCGCGCGCCAGTTCAGGACGACGAAGTCGCCCACGGCGACGGAGTCGACACCCTCACCGATGGACTCGACGACACCGGCGGCCTCGTGGCCGAGCAGGAACGGGAACTCGTCGTTGATGCCACCCTCGCGGTAGTGCAGATCCGTGTGGCACACCCCGCACGCGGCGATCGCGACGACGACCTCACCGGGTCCGGGATCGGGGATCACGATGGGCACGACCTCCACAGGCGCTCCCTTCGAGCGAGCGACGACTCCGCGGACTGTTTGCGACATGGTGTCTCCGTTTCGTGATGCGACCGGCTGTGTCCGGTGATTCCGACTTCCGGTGATTCCGACCCTAGCCACTCCCGCGACGCTCTGCTCCTGATCGTTCGACGGGTCCGACCCCGCCGAACGGCCAGGAGGCCATCCGACTTCCCCATTGCCCGATTGGCGTATTTCCCTCGGATTCCGCGTCCGGTGCTCACAGAAGTGTTCACCGCCGCCACCTCGGAAAAGCCGTCTCCATGTAACGCTCCGACCGGCCTTCACGAAATCCGTTACGACCCGTCGCACTTCGGCGGACCGGCAATTCCTCGGTGAGAAACGGATTGGTAGAGGCCCATGGCACTTCGAAAGTCGCTGTCGCGTCGGAGAATTCTCGCCGGCGTCTTCGCTCCCACCGCACTCGGAGTCGTGGCAGCGGCCGCGATCGTGCTACCCCAGCAGGACACCCCCACCGTGGCCGACCCGTATCTCGCCGGCCTCGCGAAGACCACCGAATGTCACGACATGGTCAGCCTGGGCATCGGCGGTCGCGGCGACATCCCTCGCGACGAGTCGAAGATGCTCGTCGACGAGAACGGCAAAAGGCTTCCTGCCGGCCAGCAGGGCGCCTACAACAGTATGTGGGTGGATCCGGTGATCAACGCCCCGATGGGAGAGCACGCGAACGGCGAGGGCTACGCGGCCATCTACATCGAGTACCCGGCCGACCTCGCCAGCTACGAGAACGCGGTGGACAAGGGCGCCGAGAACACCATCGAGGTCATGAAGGCCATCCGGCGGTCCTGCCCCGACACCCAGTTCGCCATCGTCGGCTTCAGTGAGGGCGCCGACGTCGCGCGCCGCGCCGCGATGCAGATCGGTGCGCAGGAGAAGGGCGAGGACGGTTCCTGGGACATCATCGATCCCGACGCCGTCAGCGGCGTCGTCATCCTCTCCGACGCCGGCCGCAAGGAAGGCGAAGGATTCTTCCCGGGTTCGCAGAACGGCACGAACCCCGACGGCTTCGACCGTCCGTACCAGCCGGGTGCAGATCCCGTCCCCGGCCGCGGAGTGCTTCCCGGTACCAGCGGCGACTTCGGCAAGCTCGCCGGCAAGGTTGCGTCGTTCTGCTCCGAGGGCGACTTCACCTGTTCGGCACCCGAGAACATCGCGCTGATCGAACTGCTCGCGAACGTGGGCCGTCAGGTCAACGGTGATGCGCTCGAGCGCGAGGGTCTCACCCCCGCGACGGGCGCCGACCTGGCCCAGGTCATGGGCAGGGTCGCGCTGCTCGCCCTCGCCGACATCTCGGCGAACCCGGACTGGATGCGTTCGGACGAGACCTTCCTCGAGGTGCTGATCAAGGTCTCCGACCCCAGCTACGACCCCGCCACCGCACGCCCCACCACGCCTGTGGCCTCCGACGCCACCGGCGAGAGCGGTGCCGAGGCCCCGATCCCCGCGGAGCGTCTGTCGAACCTCGCGTACCTGCCGGAGAAGATCGTCAAGGAGGTCGTCGGGTTCATCAGGAGCAACCAGAACACCCTCGCGGTGGTGCTCGCCGACCCCTACGACCAGACCTTCGGCTACAACGAGGAGACCCGGGACCACTACGGTCACCACTTCGACTACTGGGACGACGACATCGACGGTAAGGGCACGTCCACCGTCGAGTACGCCGCCGCATGGCTCGAGCACCTGGCCAAGGAGGCCAAGGACGGCAAGAAGGTCGACCCGAAGAAGGTCGACCAGGCCGCAGTCCTCCTGATCGCCGAGGAGACGGCGAAGGCCGAGACGGCCGAGGCGTCCACGACACCGGAAATCTCGCCGTCCGCGACCGAGACCGACGGTGCGGCGGTCGTCGACAGCAGCGTGCCCGCCTCCGTCGACGGCGTACCGGCACCCGCAGGCGATCCCGCCGCGCCGGTGGCCCCGCTCGCACCCGAAGCCGGTGCGCCGGCAGCCACGCCCACCCCGGTGACCACCACGGCCCCGGCCCCGGCACCGGCACCGTCGGAGAGCACGACCCCGGCGACGGGTGAGACCACCACGGGAGCCGGGGAGACCACCTCCTCCGGAACGCCGACGACGACCGTCGCTCCGACGACGACGTCGATCCGGCCGGCTGCCTGACCCACCTCGGGTAGTCGACGACGACCGAGCACTCGGCGTCAGCCCGCGGCGCGGACCCCGGCCTCTGCACCGAGAGCCGCGGCCTCACCGCGAGTGCTGACGCCGAGCTTTCGTAGTACCCCCGCCACGTGGAATTTCACCGTCGACTCGCTCACGCCGAGACGTTCGGCGATGACGCGGTTGCGGCGTCCCGCCACCAGATGCTCGAGCACCTCGATCTCGCGCGGCGCGAGGGCGGCGAGCGCATCGAGCGTCTGCCCGTCCGTCGCAGCGACCGGCAGGTCGAGCGGGAAGCTCACCGCGAGCCGCGTCCCCCAGCCGGGAGTCGATTCGGATTCGATACTTCCGCCCAGGGTTTCGACGCGATCACGGAGCTGACGTTCGAGTTCGGCGACCTCGATCTCGCCGGTGCCGTCGTCGCGCACGTCCACCAGCAGAGTCGAGTTGTCGCAACTCCACGCGACCCGGACCCGTGTCACGTCGGTCTGCCCCGACATCGCCAGCACCGCACCCCGGGCGATCGCGCGGGCCGCATGCGCCACCTCGCCCGGCAGTCCCCGTCCACCCACCTGCGGGGCGACCATCTGCAGGTCGAGCCGACGGTGGCGCACCAGCTCGCGCAGTTCGCCGTGCAGTCGGGCGAACGCGGTGGTCAGCGCCTCCTCCGCGAGTTCGCGGTGCAGGTCCACCGCCGACCGCAGACCGATCAGCGCCTCGGTCGCCGTCTCCCGCGCCGTGGTCCGGGCGCGGGTGTCGTCGAGATCCTTCGACCGCAGGGTCGCGAGGATCGTCTCGAGGGTCACGGCGTGCGACTCGGTGAGTTCGGCGACGGTGCGGGCCCGCTCGGCCGAAGCGGCCCTCGATTCCGCAAGATATGCCGGGCTCGCGGTGTGCACCTGGAGCCGGATCCCGGTGGCGACCACGCCGAACGCCGCTCGCACGAGTTCGAGCGCCGAGGCGGTCGCCCGCGCGCCACGCGGCACGAACAGCAACAGCGTGTCCGTACTGTCGAGGATCGCGCACACCTCGCGATCGCGCCCCGCGACGCGGAAGCTGCCGCGACGGATCTCCCCCACGGTGAGTTCGCTCCGCACCCGGTCGAGTTCGGCGATGGTCACCCGGTCGACGATCGACGGGTCACCGGCCACCTTCCGTGGTCTGCCCGTGCATTCCCTCGTGAAGATCACCATGGCGCTGTGCGGAGCGAGGTCGGCGACGTAGGTGGAGAAGCGCTGTGCGATCTCCGCGAGCGGACCGGTGAGGACGTCGCGCAACTCGGCGATCAGGACCTCGGGACGACGGGCGGTGGGACTCACGTGCCCACGATATCGGCGCCCGTGTACTGCGCACTTGCGCCCCTCGGGGTTCGAGCGGCGGTAAGATGTGCGACACCCGGCAACGCGCCCGTCGGCACCGGGCGGCGTCGATCCTCGTCCGCGGGAGGTGCTGCGAACAGTGGCGGACCGCCGAGCGGCAACGGGAAGCGCGACCGCGGTCGGCGGCCGCGACGGGTTCCCGGCGACCGTGCCGGGTCTGCTGCTCGACCGGGTGTCCCGCTCCCCCGATTCCGTCGCCTACCTGCGTCCCGACGGGGAACGGTGGCGCCCGTCCACATGGTCGGAGGTACGACGGGAGGTCGTCGAGCTCGCGGCGGGCTTGATCGCTCGCGGTGTCGAACCCGGGATGCGCGTCGCGATCTGCGCGACCACCTGTTACCGGTCCGTCGTCGCCGACCTCGCCGTGGCGTGCGCGGCCGGTGTCTCCGTGCCGATCTATCCGGCGACACGCGACGACGAGGCGCGGGACCAGATCCGCCGCGCACATGCCGTGCTGGCGATCGCCGATCGACCGGTGCTCGAGACCTCCCTGCAGCGACTCGACCGTCTCGACGAGCTCGCCGCCGAAGGGCGCAGTCTGTTGCACACCACGCCCGACGCCGTCGGGCGACGGATCGCGGCGCTGTCACCGGACGATCCGGCCGCGCTGATCTACACCGCGTGCGAGGACGGCCGCACCAAAGGCGCGTGCCTGACCCATCGGAGCACGACCTACGGTGCCCGAGCCGTCGCGCAGACCGGGATGATCTCGTCCTCCGACCGCCAACTGCTGTGGCTTCCGCTCGCGCACGTGTTCGGCCGGTCGCTCCTGCTCATGGCGATGCACGCGGGCGTGAGCACCGCCGTCGACGGCCGCGCCGACCGGGTCACCGCGAATCTGCGAACGGTCCGTCCGACCTTCCTCGGCTCGGTCCCGCACGTCCTCGAGAAGATCGCCCGGCTCGAGCGGGACGAGCTCGGAGGCCGGTTGCGCTTCGTCATCTCCGGTTCCGCGCGGCTGTCCGATGCGATCGCCGAGCGGCTCGAACGGCTCGGTGTGCCGGTGCTCGAGGGGTACGGGATCACGGAGACGTCCGGGCCCTCGTGTGTGAACCTGCTGGGCTCGCACCGTCCCGGCACCGTCGGCCGGCCACTGCGTGGCACCGAGGTTCGGGTCGCAGACACCGGCGAACTCCTCATCCGTAGTCCCGGGGTGATGACCGGGTACCACGACGATCCGACGGAGACCGCTGCCGCACTCGACGCCGACGGCTGGTTCCACACGGGCGACCTCGCCGAGATCGACGCCGACGGCTTCGTCACCGTCACCGGCCACCGCAAGGACACGTTCAAGACCAGCACCGGCAAGTACGTCGGGCCGACCGCGCTCGCCGTCCGCTGGCGGCGGGTCTGCCCCGGCAGCGAACTCGTCGTGGCCGGGGAGATGCGCCCCTACTGTGTCGGCCTCGTGTTCACCACGGCACCGGAGTCGGTCGTCGCGGCCGCGCTGGAGCAGCTCAACGCCCGATCGGACCCGTGGGAACGCATCCGCCGGTTCACTACGGTGAGCACACCTCCGGACGCGGACGATCTCGACCCGGCCGGGCGCCCGATCCGCGATCGCGTGCTCGCCCGGTACGCCCGTCTCGTCGACGAGCTGTACGCGAACGGTCGCCGTGCGGGTCAGGACGGGTCGAGGCAACCGAAGGCCGTCTGAAGTAAGGTTCGCCTAAGAGCTGGTCGCCGCATGCCGGAAGGCCCGGTCGTCCCGCCGTCCACGATCCCCGGTCCAGGAGAACGCACACATGGCTCGTAGCCTTCGCCCCATCGAGGTCTTCCCGATCACCACGCGGTACCTGACGGTGCTCCGCGTGACGGACGTGAGCCCCGGGATGCGGCGGGTGACCCTCGGAGGCGAACAGTTGCAGGCCCACGTCGCACCGAACGGATATCCGGTCGAGGCGTTCCGGTCGGACGGTGTGGACGACGAGTTCAAGTTGATGTTCAAGCATCCCGACCTCGACGAGGCCCTCGGCCCTACCCAGGCCGACGGCGTGGTGAACTGGCCGCGCGATCCGAAGCTGCTCATGCGCACCTACACCGTCCGGCGCTGGGATCCGGTCGCCGGCGAGATCGACGTGGACTTCGTGCGCCACGGCGTGGGTCCCGCGTCGAGCTGGTCGTACCGCGCGGAGCCCGGTGAGACGATCCAGATCGCCGGACCGAAGTCGTCGGCAGGACACCCGCAGGGCGTGGACTGGACGCTCGTGGCGGGCGACGAGACGGCGCTGCCGGCCATCGGGCGCTGGCTCGAGAACTGGCCGGCCGGAGCACGTGGTCAGGTCTTCGTCGAGATCGCCGACGACACCCACCGTCAGGATCTGCCCGTCCCCGACGGGGTGGAGCTGACCTGGCTCGGCCGCGACGGCGCCGAACCGGGCACGACGACGCTGTTGTTCGATGCCGTCACGAACGCCGAGTGGTGGGACGGGAAGGTCTTCGCGTGGGTGGCCGGTGAGGCTCTCACGCTCACCCCGATCCGGCGGTGGCTGCGCAACGAGAAGGGCCTTCCCAAGGAACAGGTGGAGGTCACCGGATACTGGCGGCGCCAGGAGGTCGCGGTATCGGAGGCCGACGCCTCCCTGCCCGATTTCGAGGCGACCGAGGACGAGCGCGACCGCTTCGACGAATTGGCCGAGATCGCACCGGGTTTCGCACTGCGGGTCGCGGCGACCCTCGGCCTGGCGGCAGCCTTCGACGCCTCGCCGCGCACCGTCGACGAACTCGCCGTCAAGACGGGGGCGGACCGCACCGGCCTGGGCAGGCTGCTGCGCTATCTCGTCGCCCTCGGGGTGGCCGAGGACCTCGGCGAGGGCCGGTTCCGGCTCACCGGCGTCGGCCGCGAACTCGAGGACGACCACCACATCGAGGAACTCCGCCTCGACGGCGTGCACGCGCAGCGGGAACTGGCGGGCATGCTCGCGCTGCTCGCCGCCGTCCGTACGGGCCACGGGGACGACGCTGAGCGGTTCGGGAAGAGCTTCGCGCAGCGCGTCGCGGACGACATCGCTCTGTCGGCGGACCGGTACGAGCAGGAAGCGGAGATGGCGGCGTACTTCGCCGGCGCCCTCGTCGCGAAGGTGCCCACCGACGTCTCGACCATGGTGATCGCCGGTGAGGCGGCGGGTTCCTACGCCCACGCCTTCGTCACGGCGAACCCGTCGGCACGAGCGACCGTGGTGGCCGCGCCGTCGGAGATCGAGGTGCTGCGCCGCGTCCACGGCGAGCACGAGCGGGTCGCGTACGCGCCGGGCAGCATGCTCGAGGCCCGACCCGAACCGGTCGACGCGGTGCTGCTGACCGGGCGGCTGAACGAACTGCCCGACGCCGATGCCGGGCACGTGCTGCAGCAGGCGGCGGCCGGACTGAACCCGGGCGGCCGGATCCTCGTCTTCGGCAACGTGCTCGACGAGAACGCCGGTGAACACGACTACGAGGACGACCTCGTCGACTTCGCGCTCAGCGGTGGTGGGGGTCGTACGCACGAGGACCACGTGGCGCTGTTCGAGGCGGCCGGCCTCGCGGAACCCGAGCGCACGACGGTGGGATGGGGAATGACGTTGTACACGTCCGCCGGCTCGACGCACTGAGATCGTGCTTCGCGGTGGCCTCGCGATCGACGGGGCCGCCGCAGAGCTGCAAGAAGAGCCGCTGCGAGGAGAGCCGCGGGGAGGATAATGTCCGAGGGGTGGAGCTAAGGGGACTCGAACCCCTGACCCCCACACTGCCAGTGTGGTGCGCTACCAGCTGCGCCATAGCCCCTTGCACGGCCCTGACGGGGACCGCCACCGAAGACTACAGGCGAGAGCGTGAACTCTCGCCTGTAGCGATCTTGTGGAGCTAAGGGGACTCGAACCCCTGACCCCCACACTGCCAGTGTGGTGCGCTACCAGCTGCGCCATAGCCCCGTATTCGGTTGTACCGTTGCGCTCCGGTGACTCCTTCGCGCTGACAGAAAACTACACCATCGCGCTCGACGCCAACAAATCGCCTGGTAGACGGCGCGATGGTGACGGGAGCACGTGCCCGACGCGCTCCCGTCACCGTGCGATCTATCCGACGAGTTCGGTCACCCAGTTCTCGTTGCCGAGGGCGTCGACGACGGTTCCCTCGTACACGACGGCCGGGGTCCCGGCCGCTCCGGTCGTCGCGAGCAGCTGACGTCCCGCCTCCGCGTCGGCCGAGGCCTCCTCGACCCGGGTGCCGTCGGTGATGCACTGTGCGACGTCCTCGGAGGCACCGGCGTCGCGGGCCATCTGCGCGAGACCCGCGTTGTCGATGTCGCCCTTGCCACCCTCGGCCGGTTGGTTGTCGGGCGACAGCACGGCGTTGTGGAATGCGGAGAACGCGCGGGCATCCCCGCTCTCGGCGACACACTGCGCCGCAGCCACCACCCGGGTCGAGTAGTCGCCGCTGCTCGACGCCCGGTCGAGGAAGGCGAGCATCCGGTACCGGACCGCCAGCTGCCCGTCGTCGATCGCCTGGGCGAGCTCCTGCGAATGCTTGTGTTCGAGTTCGGCGCAGTACGGGCACATCGGGTCCTCGAACAGGTCGACGGTCCGCGGGGCGTCGGGGCGGCCCAGCAGGATCGCACCGTCGTCCTCGATCGACACCTCCACCGCGGCGTTCTGCACGGAGCCGTAGTCGTCGTTGCGGGGACCGCTGCCACCCGAGGACCACAGCACACCGCCGACGACGAGCACACCGATCACCAGGATGGCGATGCCGCCGAGAATGTAGGTGAACCTGTTCGATGTCTGCTCCGGTGTGTACTTGCCGGATGGGACCTTCTTCGCGCTCACGGATTCTGCCCTCTACTGCTCGTCGGTGGGGAAGGACGATCTCACTCTGCCATCGACGGCTGAGTGGCCGCTGAGAGGGACATCCGCGAACCCGGACCGAGCGCGAACCAGGTGCGCGGTCGGACGATCAGCCACATCGACATCGCCAGAAAGCCGACATCCCGGGCAATCTCGATGGCGTAGTCGCGGCCGTCGACACCCTCGACCACGCCCCCTCCCCCGAAACAGCCACAGTCGATCGACAGACCACGCGCCCACGCCGAGGCGATCGCGGCGACGAGCGCGACCAACCCGAGTGCGCTGAGGAGCGCTGCGGGGCGGGTCGCCGATCCCACCAGCAGGACCAGCCCGAGGACCAGTTCGAGCACGGGAAAGACCGCGGCGAACGGCCGCACCCAGTCGGTGGGCAGAATGTGGTACGCCCGAACCGCGACGACGGTTTGTGTCGGGTCCGAGAACTTCACCCAACCGGAGACGAGCCACACCGCTGCCAGACCGAATCGGGCGAGCGTGGAGACGAGACCGACCCACATGCCGGCGACAGTACCCGGCAGTCGACTCACCGCGCTGTGTCGCCGGTCACCGGTGCCGCCTGCTCGGCGACGCGGGTGCGCCCGGCCAGGAACCACGGCAGGGTTGCCGCGAGCATGATCACACCCGTGACCGCGAAGGCCGTCGAGTACGACACCCGGTCCGCGAGGAAACCGGCCGCGATCGGACCGATCACCGCGCCGACGTCGGCGACCATCTGGAATGCGGCGAGCACAGGCCCGCCCCGGGCCTTGCTGCCCACGACGTCGGCGACCGCCGCCTGCTGCGAGGGGTTCGACAGTCCCGAGCCCATGCCCGCCACGAACGAGGTGATGAGGAACCACACGACGCTCTCGGTGAATCCCATCGCGATCGTGCTGACCCCGCACACCAGCAGACCGGCCAGGACGAAGGGGCGCCGCCCGAACCGGTCGGACAGCTTGCCGGACTTGATGAGGACGAGTGCGTTGCCCACTGCGAACGCCGTCAGCGCGACACCCGCGAAGGCCTCCCCTTCGTCGAGGGCCTCGACGACGAACAGCGGCACCATCGCGACGCGGACCCCGAACACCACCCAGCCGTTGGCGAAGTTCGATCCGAGGGCCGCGCGGTAGACGGGCGAGCGCAGCGCGTCGCGCAGGCGCATGACGGGCACGCCGTCCCCCTTGTCGGGACGGGCGAGATCCGACGAGCGCAGGCTGATCCCCACGACCGAGGCCGCCACGAGCAGCGCCACGGCGTAGATCAGGAAGGGTGCGCGCAGACCCAGCCCGATCAGCGCACCACCGACGAGCGGGCCGAGAATGTTGCCCATGAGGAAGCTCGTCGCGTACAGGCCCGAGACACGGCCGCGGGCGTCGGCGGGCGCGATCCGCACGAGCAGCCCGAGCGCCGACACGGTGAACATCGTCGACCCGATACCGCCGAGGGCCCGGAAGACGAGCAGCTGCCAGTAACTCGCGGCGAACGCGCACGCCCCCGTCGACAGGGCGACGATGAGCAGGCCCGTGATGTAGACGGGCCGCTCCCCCAGCTTCTGCACCAGCGAACCGCTCGCGGGTGCGAACAGCAGTCGCATCGCCGCGAACGACGACACGACGACGGTCGCCGCCGTGACACCGACGTCGAAGCTGCGCGCGAATTGCGGCAGCGCGGGAGCCACGAGACCGAAGCCGAGCGCGATGACGAAACTCGCGACGACCAGAACCCAGATTTCACGCGGCAACGCCGCGTCACGTGTCCGCATGATGCCCACGATGTTAGCGAGGCGCACGACCTCGCCGGGGCGCGGTGGCGGCCGCGCTCAGGACAGGACGGACGAGACGAGTTCGCGCGCCGCCTGCTGGACCTCGGCGAGATGGTCGGGGCCCCGGAACGATTCGGCGTAGATCTTGTACACGTCCTCGGTGCCGGAGGGACGGGCGGCGAACCACGCGTTCTCGGTGGTCACCTTCAGGCCACCGAGCGCGGCGCCGTTGCCGGGTGCCGCGGTGAGCGTCGCGGTGATCGGTTCGCCGGCGAGTTCGGTGGCACCGACCTGCTCGGGCGACAACTTCGACAGCACCGCCTTCTGCTCCCGCGTCGCAGGGGCGTCCACGCGCGCGTAAGCGGGGTCGCCGTACCGGTCGACGAGTTCGGCGTAGTACCGGGACGGGCTCTTCTCCGTCACCGCGGTGATCTCCGCCGCGAGCAGCGCGAGCACGATGCCGTCCTTGTCGGTGGTCCACACCGAGCCGTCTCGCCGGAGGAAGGAGGCACCGGCACTCTCCTCCCCACCGAAGCCCAGCGAACCGTCGCTCAGGCCGGGCACGAACCATTTGAAGCCCACGGGCACCTCGAGCAGGTCGCGGCCCACTCCGGCGGCGACCCGGTCGATCATCGACGAACTCACCAGCGTCTTGCCCACCTTGCTCGACTCCGCCCAGCCCGGCCGGTTGCGGAACAGGTAGTCGATCGCGACGGCGAGGTAGTGGTTCGGGTTGAGCAGACCAGCGTCGGGGGTCACGATGCCGTGCCGGTCGGCGTCGGCGTCGTTGCCGGTCGCGAGGTCGAAGGCCTCCCGGTTGCCGATCAGCGACGCCATCGCATTCGGGGACGAGCAGTCCATCCGGATCTTGCCGTCGGTGTCGAGTGTCATGAACCGCCAGGTGGCGTCGACGAGCGGATTGACGACGGTGAGGTCGAGCGCGTGCCGTTCGGCGATCTCGCCCCAGTAGTCGACGCTCGCACCGCCCATCGGGTCCGCACCGATCCGTATCCCTGCGGCACGGACGACGTCGAGGTCGACGATGTTCGGCAGGTCGTCGATGTAGGCGGCGAGGAAGTCGTGCCGTCCGGCGGAGGCGAGGGCGGAGGCGAGCGGCACCCGCTTCACCCCGTCGAGTCCGGCGGCGAGCAGTTCGTTGGCGCGGGCGGCGATGGTCGAGGTCGCATCGCTGTCGGCGGGTCCACCGGACGGCGGGTTGTACTTGAAGCCGCCGTCGCGCGGCGGATTGTGCGAGGGGGTGACCACGATGCCGTCGGCACGGGCCCCGGATCCGGCGTTGTGCTGCAGGATCGCGTGACTGACCGCGGGAGTCGGGGTGTAGCGGTCGCGGGAGTCGACCACCACCTCGACACCGTTCGCGACGAGCACTTCGAGTGCGCTCGCCCAGGCCGGTTCGGACAGCGCGTGTGTGTCGCGGCCGAGGAACAGCGGGCCCGAGGTGCCCTGCTGCGCGCGGTACTCGACGATGGCCTGGGTGGTCGCGAGGATGTGGTGTTCGTTGAAGGCACCGTCGAGGCTCGAGCCGCGGTGACCGGAGGTGCCGAATGCCACCTGCTGGGAGACGTTCTCGGGATCGGGCTGCACGGTGTAGTAGGCGGTGACCAGATGTGCGAGGTCCTCGAGATCCGCTGCCGTGGCCGGCTGTCCCGCTCGTTCGTGCGCCATGTGTTCTCCTCGTCGATGGTGGTGCCCTCATCTTGCCCGCCGGTCCAGCGGTATGTGCGGGATGAGTACCCGGATCCGGGCGTCGACACGGCTGGTCGCCGCAAAGGTCACTACTCCGTAGAGACCAAAGTTTCCGACCCCAGAGTCATATTGTTAGCTCACGATATAATCGACTACTTTCACCGAGTGGAATGAAGGCCATGCCGGGGAGGACATCCTTCGTTTCGCTCCGCTGTCCCGGCATCGTCTCCGATGTCCTCCGGGCCGACAGCGCGACCGTGCCCGTCGCCGAGAAACTCACACCCGAGTCTCGGCGGCGGGCATTGCCGTTCTCCGCGCCGATCCGTTGACCTCCAGTCCGGGATCCCGAAACGACGAAACCCGGGTAGGTGATCGAGTGTCGATCTCCTACCCGGGCCGTTGGTGGAGCTGCCGGGAATCGAACCCGTTTCGGGTGTTTCTCCTACCAGGCGGTAGGCAGATATTCGCAGCTCACGCCAGTTTTCAGAGTCGACCAGAGTCGATGAGAACAGCCTAGATCTAGGCGGATTGTGGGCAATTTGTGGGCACGCCACGGGCAGCGCCACCGATTCACACCCCCCTCAGCGCCTCCACTCGAAATGACCTGACGACCGCTGTCGCCGATTCCATTCGCTCTTCCCCGGAGGAATCCTTACCAATGAAACGCGTCCACAGCACCGACGCATACCTCACCATCGGCATCGCCGCACTCGCGTTCCTTCTCTCGTACACCAAGCTCGTCGACCTCGCGTTGCGTGCCGGCTACGGCGAGTACGCCGCCCACATGTGGCCACTCGACGTCGACGGGCTCATGATCGTTGCCACTCGCGGCGTTCTCCAACTGAGCGGGCCACGTCGCTACGCCTGGACCCTCCTCGGGGCTGGCACCGGAGTGTCGATGATCGCCGCCGTCGGAAGCCAACTCTTTCCGCCGGGCCCACTCCCCCCGCTCGCGGCCGCAGCAGTCTCGGTGGTGCCACCCCTGTGCCTCCTCGTCGCACCGCACCTCGCAGTGCAACTGTCGCGGAACGTCCAGGTGCAACCCGAAGACGAGGAGGTCGCACCCGTCGAGGTCGAGACCGCAGAGATAGTTACCCCTCCCGTCGCACCCGAGCGCACGGTCGACGAAGCTCAAGATCGCAGAGCTCGGGCACTCGAACTCCTCGCCACGACAGACATGTCCCTACGCGCTGTCGCCAAAGAAGTCGCAGTCACCGACACATCGGTCCGTCGATGGCTGAAGGCCTCAATACCAAGGGCATGTAACAAAAAAACCAACCGACCGGATAGTCGACTGGAGACATGCGGCGTGACCGCCGCCATGTCTGGCGCCTCGACAGTAGACACTTGGAACGGACCCGCTCATGACCAACCCTTACGATCAGCCGAATCCCGTCCCTGCGCAGAAGAAGCGCAAGAAGTGGCCCTGGATTCTCGGTGCGATCATTCTCGTCATCATCATCGCTGCGGTTGCAGGCGGAGGCGGGGACGAAACCGAGAACACCGCGACGACGCCGTCCAGCGCCCCCGCAGGGGCACCGGCAGCGGCACCGGCTGAGAATGGCGACACCTCAACGATCCCGCCGCTCACTGCTGCACCGCAGACCGGCGAGGGCAAGACCATCGTCTACGAGGTCATCAGCGACAGTGGCACCCTGAACAGTGTCACGTGGTTCGACGAGAACTCTGCGATGCAGCAGGACACCAGCGTCCCGGCCCCGTGGTCCTTGACAGTGAACAACCGGTCGAGTTTCGTCACCGCCGGCGTCACCGCGCAAACCGACGGCACCTCGGTGACGTGCCGAGTGATCGTCGACGGCGAGGTCGAAGCAGAAGAGACCGCGACCGGCCAGTACGCCGTCGTGAACTGCACCGCACCGGTCTTCTGACCTGTTACTGCGATACGGCCAAACGCCCCACTCCCATGCGTGGAGTGGGGCGTTTTCGTGTCACGACCATTGCACCCCGAACCAGACATCCCCTACATGCGGGGGGCTTTCGATCACCTCGTCGCATTCGCGGCACCTGTACGTGCGGTGGCCGGTGACGCCGGGAGCGCAGGTGCAGGGGGTCCATCCGACGACGACGCAGTTCGGTCCGAGGCGGTGCCCGTTCGGGCAGGTTTTCGGGGCGCGCTTGTAGGAGGCCACGCGGAAAGCTTCGCACGTATGTTCGACTCAAGTTAAAGTTCGGAGTGCGGGTGGTGGGGTTTCGGCCCGGGAAGCACTACCCGCATTCCTTCCCCAGGAATGACGAGATCGCCAGCTCGCAATGAGGAATTATCTTTGGCGTGGGAGCATCCCCGGTCGAGTCGCGACAGTCATGCGACTGGCGTTGCCACACCACTCAGCGCTGCGCCGTCCCATTCGTAACGTTCAGTCTCGCTCTCCCGATTGTGCAGAAGGTAGGGCCTTAAATTTGCCATGAAATGACGGCGGGAAGTGGGTGGCGGTGACCGCAGAAGCGGTGGTTATGAACAAGTCGGCAGTCGCACTGGCAGCTGACAGTGCGGTCACTATCTCAGGCGGAAGACGGGGGGTGAAGACATATGAAACC
>NZ_LPZN01000052.1 GCF_001646655.1 Rhodococcus gordoniae
TTACGTACGTATCATGATACGTACGTAACGAATGGTCGAGAGCGACAGCCGGACCACCGGGTGATCACTCTGCCGAGGGGTGGGGGCACACCCCCTCGGCGCACCGCAGCGACGACCCGGGGCCCCACGCCCTCGTCTCGTTTTCTGCCGGAGCTGTGGACGGGATGGTCAGAAGTCCCAGTCTTCGTCGTGGGTGGGTTGCTGGTTGCCGATGACATACGAGCTGCCGGCGCCGGAGAAGAAGTCGTGGTTCTCACCGGCTCCGGGATCGAGCGCGGACAGGATCTCGGGGGCGACCTGGCATTCGGCGGGCTCGAAGGCGGGTGGGTAGCCGAGATTGGCCAGTGCCTTGTTGGCGTTGAAACGCATGTAGGGCAGCACCTGTGGCGTCCACCCGGTGTGGTCGTAGAGGGTGTGGGCGTAGTCGACCTCGTTGGCGTAGAGGGTGTGCAGCAGGTCGTAGGTGTAGTCGCGGTGCTCTGCGCGTTCGGCTTCGGTGACTTCGGCCAGTGCGCGCCGGCATTTGTAGCCGATGTAGTAGCCATGCACCGCTTCGTCGCGGATGATCAAGCGGATGAGGTCGGCGGTGTTGGTGAGTTTGCCGCGCGCGGACCATCGCATGGGCAGGTAGAAGCCGGAGTAGAACAGGAACGACTCCAGCATGACCGAGGCAGCTTTGCGTGCGAGCGGGTCGGCGCCGCGGTAGTAGTCGACGATGATCTGCGCTTTGCGTTGCAGGTACGGGTTGGTTTCGGACCAGTCGAACGCGGCGTCGATCTCAGCAGTGGTGCACAGGGTGGAAAAGATCGAGCTGTAGCTCTTGGCGTGCACGGACTCCATGAACGCCATGTTGGTCAGTACCGCTTCTTCGTGCGGGGTGACCGCGTCGGCGATCATCGCGACCGCCCCCACGGTGGCTTGGGCGGTATCGAGCAGGGTCAGGCCGGTGAAGACCCGGACGGTCAGCTGTTGTTCGTGGTCGGTCAAGCTCTGCCAGGAGGCCAGGTCGTTGGACAGCGGGATGCGTTCGGGCAACCAGAAGTTGCCGGTGAGCCGGTCCCAGACCTGGGCGTCGGTGGGATCGGGCAGCCGGTTCCAGTTGATCGCGTGCACACGATCGACCAGCCGTCCGGTCACGAGCGGGCCCCACCGTCGAGGGTGAACAATCCGGTGCCGACGCCTGCGCGGGCGGCGGTGAAGCGTGCGATGACGTCGGGCCAGTTCACCAGGGACCACAGTCGGTCGATGTAGTCGGTTTTGACGTTGCGGTACTGCAGGTAGAACGCGTGTTCCCAGGCGTCGAACACCAACAGCGGTGTCGTGGTGGGTGCGACGGAGATGTGATGGTCGTGGATCTGGTGCACCACCAGTCGGGCACCGAGCGGGTCCCAGGCCAGCGCGCCCCAACCCGAGCCCTGCACGCTCGCGGTGGCCGCTGTCATCTCGGCGCGGAACGCGTCGAAGCTGCCGAAGAACTCGTCGATCGCGGCGGCGAGTTCCCCGTCGGGACGGTCACCACCGTCCGGGGACAGATTGGTCCAGAACATCGAGTGCAGGCTGTGGCCGGCCAGATGGAAGGCCAGCGTGCGCTCCAGGCCGGGCAGCCGGGCGAAATCTCGCGCCTGGCGCATGTCGGCGAGCTGTTCGAGTGCGGTGTTCGCGCCCTTGACGTAGGCGGCGTGATGGGCGCTGTGGTGCAGCTGCATGATTTCGCCGCTGATCACCGGTTCCAATGCGCCGTAGTCATAGGTCAGGTCGGGTAGCTGGTAGACGGGCATCGGCCGGTTTCTCCTCGCTCGGGCAGGTCACGGGGCTGATACCCGACAACGCTAACTCGAGTTCGGCTAACCGAACAAATATTTTTGCCGTACCGTGAAGTTGTCGGAGTGTGTACCGACAGCCACGAGGGCGGCCCGCGCCACTACACCCCGGCGCGGGCTGCCCTCGCCCTCGCTACGGTGACGGCGGCGATCGCGCGAGCCCCCGACAGGTGAGTGATTTCCCCGACGGGCCGACCATCGCCCCCCACAGGTACGGCACGGTGCAGTGGGCTGCCCGTGTCGATCGGAGACAGCACCACCATCAAGCCTGGCAGCAGGTGAAGGTCAGCACGCGGCACGTTCGTGTTCACCGTCGAAGACATCGACGAGGACACCGGCATGGCCATGATCGAGGTCGACGCCGACAGCCCGCTCACGTATCCGTGGCCGGCGCGCATCACCGATCTCGTGCCCCGTCGAGGATTGACTACGAGGGCTCTTCCTCGTGCCGGTCGCTTCCGCTTCACCTGTTTGGCGGGCGATAACTCCTTTCGCTACGGTGACCGCTGCAATCACCCGAGTTCCCCGACAGGTGAGTGATTCCCTGACGGGTCGAAGGATGGTCCCCGGCGCCCCCGCCGGGGACCATCGCCTTTTCTGCTGCTGGGCTGTGCGTACAGCGGACGACACCGTGACTACTTTCGGCGTGTGGAGGACAGGACACGAGCCATCGGAGATGCCGCCGATGCGATGACCGACGATGAGCTCGAGACCGCGATTGCGGCGCTACACGCCCGGGAGCGGGAGCTTCTCGTCGCCGGGGACAGCGAGGCGGCGTTCGATCTGATGGGCACGAAGTTAGTGTTGCTGTCCACGCTGGAAGGGCGGCGGAAGTAAGCGGACCTCGTGTGGGTTCGGTTTTTTCTATATTTCCGTCTTCTGCGGTATTCGGATAGTGGTCGGTGCAGACAGTTTCGTTGAGGGCCACTGCGCGCGGCCTTCCATGGCCCCGATACTGCTCGTTCCACGATGTTCCCGCAGATGGTGCAGTGAATGACCGAACTGCACAGGGGCGAATCCCCTCTGGAAGCGTGTCTCTCCCGGGTGCCCGTCTCAGCTCGTAGAGGGCCGAACTGTTGTCGCAGGGTGTGTGTTGAGAGGCCACGCTGCCAACACCACGATTTGCCCTGGCGGAGGAGTGGACAGCGCACGGGTAGCGATGCCCGACATCGACACCTTCACGTGTCGTCGGTCCTACAGCTGCGGCCCGAGGTGCAGGTCCTGCGTGGGTGGCTGGTGTTCATGTATGGCCGGAGGTCGACTGTTCGGTTGTGGTGGGGTGTGGTGGACCTGCGGTGGTCCGTGGAGAGCCTTCGCTGTCGAGAGCGGGCCCTGCTCCTCCCCTACCTCGTCGGGATGCGGGAAATTCCGGTGCGGCTCGCCGTCGGCGGGATTCGGTTCCGCTGCCTCCGAGACATCGACGGTCCCGGTCGACGTGGCGTGGCAGGGTTCCTCGGCCGCTTGGATTGCGGTGGTCAGCGGCTCGTAGGTCTCGTTGCGTTCCGGGTAATTCTCCAGCAGGGCGTAGCTGCGGTGGGCCAGCACATCCCAGTGCCTCTCGTACCGTTGCGCGGCGTCGACCGTGCCGAGGTCCGGGGCGGCGGCGGGGAGCTCGGTGGTGATGGCGCGGGCGAGTTCGGCGGCGAAGGCTTCCCGGCCGGCAACTCGCATGGCGTCCTCGAGGGCCGGGTCCGGTTCGATGCCTTCGGGGGGATCGTCGTGGTAGTTCGCTGCGTGGGTTGCGGCACAGAGCGCGTCGGGGTCGATGGTGCGCCAGTCGATGGTGCGGCCGGGGTGGTCGTGGACGAGCTGGTCGGTCATGAGTACGACGGCGACCGACTGGACGCCTTCGGTTTCCTTCTGGATGGCGGCAATGTGGCGTCCGAGCTGGTGGGGGTCGGTGAGAGTGTCCTCGTCCGGGGCGGCGATCACAGGGTTGGTGTAGGCGGGAGTGTCGCTGATGATCGGCATGAAGTCGGTGTGCAGCTCACGGTGGATGACACTTGCGTGCAGTTCACTGCCGTCACCGGTGATGTCGCGGTGGGCGAGGTAATCGGCGGTTCGCAGTGCCAACTCCCAGGTGATGAGGCGGCGCAGCCGGGCGGGGTCGCGTTCGTCGAAGGCATTGACCGGGGCTCCGGTGTCGTAGCGCATGGTGTTCTTGCCTGCTGCCGGATCGAACAGGTCCTTGTAGCGGTGGTTCGGCTCCGGTAGTGCTGCGGCGGCGCGTTCGGCGGCGAGGGTGGAGGTGCCCTCGAGAATTCGGCGCACGGCAGCATCGTGTTCGGGGCCGTACTCGGTGCGTTCGGCCAGGTTCAGGCCGATGCGGACCAGGGCGTGAGCGTTGTCGAGTTCGGCTCCGCTCAAGGATCGCTCCCGGGTTACCTCGCGGAATGCCTCAGTGGCGGTGTAGGGGCCGCTGCGGTCGCGGTCGTAGTCGCGCATCATCGCTAGGTGGCTGACCAGGGAAAGAGCGGGTCGGCCGGGCACAGGCTCGATGGGTGCGTAGCCGGTGACCGGCACGACGGCGAGGGTGAGGACATCGGCGAGCAGTCTGGGATCTCCGCTCTCCGCGGTGACGTAGCGGGCTGCGGACAATGCAGCGAGATCGACGCGATCGGTGTCGATCACCCATCCAGCCTTGATGGCGACGCGCCGGAACAGCTCGAATTGGCTTCGAGAATTTCCGTCGGGAAAGGGATGGATTTCCGTAAGACGTGCCCAGTAGTCGGCGAGGCGGGTGACGAAGGTGCGGTGATCGAGTCCGGTCAGGTTGTTCTCGGCGGCGAGATCGGCGAACAGTTCCTCGACGTCGGTGGCGGTGTCCTCCGGGCTCGAGTGCGTGATCGGAAGGTTCCCCTGCGTGGTGGCCACGGTCTTGTACTGGCCGGCCCATGAGTACACGCGATACAAACCGCGCCGGTGGATCTCTCGCAGGAAATCGCCGGTGAACTTCTCGGGCGACGGGACCTGCGCGAACTCGTACATCCCAGCCGCGAAGGCTCGGTCCTCGATGCGTTCGAGTAGGCGTGCATCAGTGATGCCGAGAAGGTTGATTCGGACGTCGGTTCCGGGGATGTAGCCCTCGGATTCGGCGGCCGATCCGGTCACTCCGCGTCCTCGCTGTGCGGGAGGAGCTCGTTGATCAGATCGTCGAGCGTTTCACCGGCCTCGAGCCTGTCGATAATCGTGCGGGGATCTTCGATGTCGAACTTGCCTGCCATTGCGTTGGCAGCGCGGATGTTCTGGGCAATGTGATTCTTGAGAGCTTCTTCGCCGTGTGGAGCGAATATCTCTCGGAATGTCTGATCGTGGTTTTCCTTGTCGGTCATGGTCTCCCCCTCGCGAGCGTCGGACTGTCAGAGCGGAGGCAGGCTCCCCTCCCCCATCGCTATGTCTACTTGATGTTCCCGACGGTAGGCGCAGCGCCGATACGGGCGCGAACGTGCTCGAGCCGGCAGGTGGCGGTGCGTTGAGCGCGGCCGATGGCGACCATGTGCTCGAACAAGTCGTGTTCGGGCAGGGTTTCGGCGGCTTCGGTGATGGCGGCTCCGGCGGTGCGAAAGCTGCGGCGATAGGCGGCGCTGACGACGGCATGGGCGTAGTAGGGCGCAGCGGTGGGATCGGCGCCGGCGGTGGTGGCGGTGGTCAGGGCGTAGGCGAGGCGGCGGCCGTGGTGACCGGCGAGCCGACCGTGGCGCTCGAGGTGGGCCAGAACCATTGCGGGGTCGTGGGGTTGGCCGGTGCTCATCAGTGCGGCGATGGCGTCGAACAGTTCGGCGTGAAGTGGCTGGTGGAAGTCGTCGGTGGTGAGCAGGTCCACGATGTCGGCGGCCGCGGCGCGAGTGGCGAACAGCAGCGCGCACAGCAGCAGGGTTTCGGTGTCGGCGTCTGGGGGCGCGAACTCGTCGGCGCTGAGGTAGCGGTCGAGATCGGTCTGGTCGGTGACGCTCATGCGCTGATCCGTTCGTCGAGGGCGTCGGCGATGTCGAGCACGGGAGTCGGGTCGGGGTGGCCGATGGCCGAGTGGCCGATGGCGGCGCGAGCGATGACGCTTCCGTCGATGGTGATGGTGACTGCGCTACCGGCGGGCGCACCGTAGGCGAGCGCGAGCGTGCGCGCTGCTTCGGCGGCGTCGGAGGCGGCGGCCGCGTGGGTGAAGGTGCAACCGGAATCGGAGCGCGCGACGGTGGGCGCGGTCAGCGTGACGGTCCAGACGATCATTGCGGCGCTCCTTCGACTTGACGGGGTTTCCCCAGGTATTCGTCCATTGTCGCTTAATTATCATGCTTTATGAAGACTTTTCGATGAGTTTTACATGATTGTGTGGTTGTTTTTTGATTCTTTTATGATGGGTAGGTGAGGGCCGTGCCGGAGCCGTCGACCGGGGTTCGATGCCCCGGTCGACGGCCATGCGTGCCGGGGCCGGCACCCGGCGAGCGGTCCGGCCCGGTGGGCGGCCGATACGACCGCCCACCGGAAGGGGGCGTTACTGCTCGTCGAGGGGGTCGAGTCCGGCGGCGCGGCGCTCGATGTCGGCGAGGGTGTAGCCCTGGGCTTCGATGGCGCGCAGGTAGAACTGCGACAGGTCGGTGGGCTTGCGCCAGTGCTCGACGCCGACCTGGGATTCGAGGGCGATGAGGATGTGGGCGCGCAGCAGGACCAGGGCGCGGGGGTCGGTGGCGCTGGCGAGCTTCGCGAGAGTGTCGGACGTGGGGAGCATCTGTTCGGCCAGGGTGCGGGCGTGATAGGCGGCGGGGATTTGGGGCCACTTCATCAGCACTGTTGCCACGAATGAGGCGGTGCCCTTGGGGGCGGTCTTGCGGGTGGTCTGCTGGGCGATCCACTTGCGGCGGACCTCGGTGGCGGCTCGCCATTCGCGGTTGTTCTCGATCACTTCGCGCCGCTGAGCTGCGCGGTCCTCGGCACTTTGTTCCTGTTCGGACTCGGCGGGGCGGGGGTGTCCCCACCAGGTGCGCCAGGGAGTGTCTTCGATATTGACGACGTGCCAGTACAGCGTGGTCTCGTGGTTTTCGACGACGTTCTCGCGGGGAATCATCCAGTCCTCGCGGGCATCGCTCTTGGGTAGCTCGTCCACGATGTAGTCCGCGTCGATCTCGTCGCCGCTCTCGCGGTCGAAATAGGTGGTGCAGCTGCAAACGTACAGCCCGAGGTGTCCGAGGGCGGCGACTTCTTCGATGGCGGGCGTGTTGCCTTCTTCGTCGGTGACGCGCTCGACCAGCTGGCTGGTCCCCTCCCCCACTCGCTCGTGAAGAGCACCGAGCGGCACGGCGGCGATGGAGTGTTCTGCGAGGTACACCTCGGCGCGGGCCAGTGCGGCGTTGCGTTCGGTGCGGCGCAACCGTTCGGCGGCGAGTGCGTGGTCAAGCCGTCCGCTGCCGATGGCCCACTCGATGCGGCGGACGGCAGCGGGATCGTCGCCGAACTCGGCGAGGGCGGCGGCTTGTTCGATGGTCAGCTCGCCTCGTTGCACAGCGTCCCGCTGCTCGGCGTCGCGCAAGGTCAGGGCCGCCTCGATCTCGGTGCGGGGTGCCTTGGTGCGACGGGCGATCTTGGTGGAGGTCAGTCCGTGGTCGGCCAGGGTCTCGAACAGGGCCAGGCGTTCGCCGTTGGTGATCGCGGCGCGGTGTTCGTTCTCGCTCCACTGGGTGACGAGCCGTTCGACGGCGGCGTCGGTGCCATCGCCTTCGTCGCCGACGATGAGGGCGGGAATCTGGGTCAGTCCGGCCTCGAGGGCTGCGGCGGTGCGGCGGTGGCCGGTGAGCACGCGCAGGGGTCCGGCGGCGGTGCGGCACACAGTGATGGGGGTCAGAACCCCTTGCTCTGCGATCGACTCGCGGAAGGCATCGGTCAGGCGCAGGTCATGGCGGATGTTGGAGTCCGTGAGCAGGTCAGCAGGGTCGACGGTGGCGAATTCGGCGGTGCTTCCGTTGTTCATGACTCAAGTTTACATCTGTTTTGATGATTTTTCGATGATTATTTGATTCTTTTCTCGTGCCTTTCTGGTGACTGCTGTCACACTTTTTGCGCTCTGAGCTGGGGTTTTCCGTGAAACGACAACGGCCCCGCCGGGGCGGGGCCGTTGGTTTAGCCTTCCGTGCGGTCGTGAATGGGCAGGATCATGGATCGGTGGCCGAGGTACCGCTCGGACAGCTCGCCCAGTCTCGAGTCGGAGGTTCCGGCGTAGTTGCCTCCGAACATCACCACTCGTCCCGCCTCGGTGAGTTCGTACCGACGACGGTCGGCGTTCCATTCGACTCCGACCAGAGCGGCATAGCCGCCTTCGATGAAGGCGTGGCGTCGAATCCGCACGGCGACGGTGGGGCTGATCTGCTCACGGCCCCCGACGTGGCTTCGCACTCCGTGGGCGGTGCAGCCGGACGGCAGCGACGTAATGCGGCCCGTGCGGGCGCGGCGCTCGTCGAGGACGCCGACCAGAAGAAGAGTGTCGGCGGCGGCGCTGATACCGCCGTTGGTGCAGTCGCCGAGGCGGTGGGCGCGGTAGACATCGAGCAGGAGACCGGCGGGGCGATGGTCGTTCTCGTTGTTGTTCATGACTCTAGCTTACATCTGTTTTGATGCTTTTTCGATGTTTCGTTGGTTCTTTTCCGGTGCTTTTCTGGTGATGCCGGTCACCCGTTTTTGGGCTCTGACCTGCGGTTTTGCAGGTGCATCGGGGTGGTTCGGTGGCGGTGGTGGAGCGGGCACCTCGGTCGGTCGGTGCTGCCCTGGTGAACCGGGCGCGGTGACTGCCGGGCAAGGGCGGGTTTTCCCTTGCTCGGTGGTCGGCGGGTCCGGTAGGGCCGTGGTGTGGTGACCGGGCGCGGTGCACGCGGAGCAGCGGGAACCTTGGGAGGGAGGGACAGGGGTCCGGGGGCGGAGCCCCCGGGGATCGGTAGAGCGATGTGGTCGGGCCGGGAGTTTCTGTGCCTGTACACGAGGCCCGCATAGACCGAAGGCCCCGACCAGGAGGTCGGGGCCTTCAACGGTTGGACTGTGGGGCGGTCAGTCCTCGTCGGTGCTGTCGTTCTTGCTGCCGCGGGTTTTGCGCCGGCGCACCTTCTCCACCTCGGGGAAGGGCTCGCCGCCGTTGTATTCCTCTTCGAGCTTGTGGGTGTACTCGGCGATGGCGGCCTCGATGAAGCTGTTGAGACTGCCGTGTGCGCCGGGGTAGACACCGCGCAGACCCTTTTGAGCGTTGGTCGCAGCGTCGATGACGGATTCGGCGAGGGTGAACGTGCGCCGGGTCAAGGTGGGTTGCTGCACGATCTTCTTCGGTGCTGCGGACCGTGCCGGGACGTTCTCGTCGGGAGCTTCGGCGTCGAACATGCTGCGGATGTCGCTCATGACTTCTTCCTTTGGGTAATGGTGGTGGCCAGGTCGTCATAGACCAAGGCGTGACGCCAACCGTCCTTCGTGTCGGCGAGGGATACTCCGTCGTTGACGGCCCTCTTGATCGGCTCGGCGGATCGGACGCTGCCGAGGACGGGGATGCCGGCCTCGGTGAATTGGGTGGTCCAGGCGCGAGCGAGGACCGTTCCGGACTGCACCTTGTTGAGGATGGTGCCGCGGACCCACAGAGTGCTGTTGTGCCGCTTCTTGATGCTCTGGGCGTACGAGGTCACGCCCTGCATGGCCGCGATGCTGAAGTCATGCGCTTCGTTGAGGACGATGAGCTGGTCAGAGGCCACGAGCGCGCACATCTCGAGGGCATTTCGCGTGGGGGAGCAGTCGATGAGGATGTAGTCGTAGCGGTCACGGATCGGCTCGAGTGATTCCCGCAGGACGTGGGGGCCTTCGATGGGATCGTTGGTGATGTTCTTCTCGGCGGCGATGAGGTGGGCCGCGTTCGCAGGGGCGGCGATGAGATCGACGCCGGGGCGTATTGCATCGAGGATCGCCTCGGCAGCGGGCTTTCGGGTCTCCGGGTCTATATCGACGATGTGATCGGCGGTCACCTTCGCTGCGGCGCGGAGGTCGGGCTGCAACTTGGTGAGGGTGTGGGTGAGGTTGCCGGAGGGATCAAGGTCGACCAGGAGCACCTTTTCGCCGGCACGGGCGAGGGCTTCACCGACGTTGAGCACGGTGGTGGTCTTGCCCACCCCGCCCTTTTCGTTGCCGATCAGAATGATTTTCGAACTCATGGCCTCCCTTTCCTGATGCAATAATACATCACTTCTGATTCATAAAGCGTGCTTTTCTGGTTCTTATCGGATGGCGGTTTCGTGACTGTTGCGGACTGGGTGGTGTTGCATCTGTTTAGGTGCGATTTTCATGTCAGTGGTGGATGGAACGGCGACGGCCAGGGCTCGATGCCCTGGCCGTCGGCCACCGCTGCCACTGGGGGTGGGGGTGGTGGGTTGAATCTGGTTGCGTTCGCGGGGTTTCCAGTCCTGTCGGCTGGTGCGTGACGCTAGCCAACATCCAACACTATCGGTGGCGCTCGTGCACAGGGGGCCGCTGGGATTCGCGTCGGCTGGTGGTCGGCGGTGGGGTCTGTGCGGCGCAGCCGCTCCTTCGGGTTCGGTTCTCGGCCGGCCTCGCGGTGGTGGCAGACCGTGTAGGGGTGTGGCGGATATGGCGGCGGCCCGAGCCGGGGCCGTGAGGGGCGTCCGGCTCGGGCCGTGTGTCAGCGGATCTCGCGGCACTGTCGGCATTCCCACCCTTGGGGGCGGAGAAGGCAGGTTCGTCGTTCTTCGCAGAGCCAGCAGGTCTGGTTGGCTTTTTCGGCTTCGCCGCGTTCCTGCGCTGCGGCTTTTTCGTGTTCGGCTGTGCGGCGTTCTCGCTCGGTGTCCAGGTCGTTGTGCTGGGCCGCGGTGGTAGTGCGCGCATCATGCGGTAGGCGGCGGCGGTGCCTGCGTCTCGTTCTGCGAGGTCGGCTGCGGTGTAGCTCGGGGGTCGGTCGGATTCTTGCAGCATGGGTCCGAAGATCGTGCGGCAGGTCTGGCAGGGGGTGAGTTCGTCGGTGACGGGCTGTTTGCATCCGGGGATGATGCACTCGGCGAACAGGGATTCGGCGGTCATGGCGTCCTCGCGGCGAGTGGGGACCGGCGGCCGCGAGGGGGTCGCGGCCGCCGGATTGTGGGTTACTGACCTGGGCGGATGGGGGTGTGGGCGTCCTCGGCGCGGGCGTCGGTGATCTTGTCGTAGGGCAGTCGGTCGGTCCAGCTGTAGGCGGTGACGACGGTGACCGACTTTGCGTTGACTCGGATCACCTTGTGCCAGGTGCCGGAGCAGTTGACGAAGCATCCGGGGCGTAGGTCGGCGCGGCTGTAGAGCTTGGGGCCGTCGGTGGCGTCCTGTTCGGCGCGTACTGCGGTCCAGTATTCGATGTCGCGCTCGAGTTCGGCTTTGTTGAGTTCGAGTTGGTGCATGTGGTTGCTGGTCTCGGCGGTGTGTCTGGCAGCGCGGTACTTGGTGAGGTGGCGTTCGATGCTGCGTAGTTCGGCGCTCTGTCGTTCGATGCGGCGGTGGATCACTGCGGGGGTGTAGCGGTGATCGGTGCTGCGGGCGGCGATGCGGGCGGATTCGGCGGCTGAGCGGGCGGCGGCGTCGGCTTCGATCGCGGCGCGGGCGGTGGTGTGGGCGCGGTCGAGGGCGCGGCGGTGGCGTCGTTCGCTGTGATGTCCCACTTTGATGGGTTCTCCGCCTTCGGGCAGTGCGGCACAGGCGTGGTCGTGGCGTGCGTGGGCGGCGTCGGCGGCGGTGGCCTTGCGTTCGGCCTTGGCTGCGAGGGCGGCGGCGCGGTCGGTCAGACGCTCGTTGCGGTTGTGGTGGGCGTCGGTGCCGTCGCGGAGGGTGGTGTCGATGTCGGTTTCGACGTCGTATCCGGCGGCGCGCAGGGCGGCGGCGGTGTGCTCGATGCGGGCGAGGTGGGGGGCGCGGTCGCGGCTGTGCGGGATGTACCAGGCGGTGATGCTGCGTCCCCATTTCCAACCTGCGGTTTTGAGGATCGGGGCGGTGCCGTCGCCTTTGCTGGTGCCGTCGATGGTCGTGCCCTCTGTGGGGGTGTGCGTGATGGTGAGCATGTGCGCGTTTCCTGTTCGGGTCGGTAGTGCGCGCCGGTGGGAAGTCGCGGTGACTCCCCACCGGCGCGGAGGTGGATCAGTACTCGGCGGTGAAGACCGGCCAGTGGGGGCCGGGGCGGGTGGTCCAGCGGAGGATCGGCCGCCAGTAGGTGGTGGTCCGGTAGGCGCGTTCCTCGTGGTGGGGGCACATGACCCACTCGCCGTCGGTGTGGGTGGCTTCGGTGGTGCAGCCGTTGTAGTCGCACCACTGGTCGGGAAGCTCGAGTGTCTGGACGGGGGCGGGAGTGGTCATCGCGTCTTTCCTTCCGGGGTGGTCGGTCAGCTGAGGCCGGATTCGATTGCGGCGCTGATTTCGTCCTCGGTCATGCCTGCGGCACGGGCGGCGGCCTTGGTGTCGCGGGACTCGGCCAGGACTACGGAGATGTCCTTGCCGGTCGAGATGTTCTCGAGCAGGAAATCGATGTCGCGGCCGAGGTTGTGGAGCTTCGCGGTGATCTCTTCCTTGTTCATGCCTCTAGTTTATATCTGTTTT
>NZ_LPZN01000053.1 GCF_001646655.1 Rhodococcus gordoniae
GGGGTGATTGTGAGTCTTCAACGGAGAGTTTGATCCTGGCTCAGGACGAACGCTGGCGGCGTGCTTAACACATGCAAGTCGAACGATGAAGCCCAGCTTGCTGGGTGGATTAGTGGCGAACGGGTGAGTAACACGTGGGTGATCTGCCCTGCACTCTGGGATAAGCCTGGGAAACTGGGTCTAATACCGGATAGGACCTTCGGCCGCATGGCTGGGGGTGGAAAGTTTTTCGGTGCAGGATGAGCCCGCGGCCTATCAGCTTGTTGGTGGGGTAATGGCCTACCAAGGCGACGACGGGTAGCCGGCCTGAGAGGGCGACCGGCCACACTGGGACTGAGACACGGCCCAGACTCCTACGGGAGGCAGCAGTGGGGAATATTGCACAATGGGCGCAAGCCTGATGCAGCGACGCCGCGTGAGGGATGACGGCCTTCGGGTTGTAAACCTCTTTCACCCATGACGAAGCGCAAGTGACGGTAGTGGGAGAAGAAGCACCGGCCAACTACGTGCCAGCAGCCGCGGTAATACGTAGGGTGCGAGCGTTGTCCGGAATTACTGGGCGTAAAGAGCTCGTAGGCGGTTTGTCGCGTCGTCTGTGAAAACCCGCAGCTCAACTGCGGGCTTGCAGGCGATACGGGCAGACTCGAGTACTGCAGGGGAGACTGGAATTCCTGGTGTAGCGGTGAAATGCGCAGATATCAGGAGGAACACCGGTGGCGAAGGCGGGTCTCTGGGCAGTAACTGACGCTGAGGAGCGAAAGCGTGGGTAGCGAACAGGATTAGATACCCTGGTAGTCCACGCCGTAAACGGTGGGCGCTAGGTGTGGGTTTCCTTCCACGGGATCCGTGCCGTAGCCAACGCATTAAGCGCCCCGCCTGGGGAGTACGGCCGCAAGGCTAAAACTCAAAGGAATTGACGGGGGCCCGCACAAGCGGCGGAGCATGTGGATTAATTCGATGCAACGCGAAGAACCTTACCTGGGTTTGACATGTACCGGACGACTGCAGAGATGTGGTTTCCCTTGTGGCCGGTAGACAGGTGGTGCATGGCTGTCGTCAGCTCGTGTCGTGAGATGTTGGGTTAAGTCCCGCAACGAGCGCAACCCTTGTCCTGTGTTGCCAGCACGTAATGGTGGGGACTCGCAGGAGACTGCCGGGGTCAACTCGGAGGAAGGTGGGGACGACGTCAAGTCATCATGCCCCTTATGTCCAGGGCTTCACACATGCTACAATGGTCGGTACAGAGGGCTGCGATACCGTGAGGTGGAGCGAATCCCTTAAAGCCGGTCTCAGTTCGGATCGGGGTCTGCAACTCGACCCCGTGAAGTCGGAGTCGCTAGTAATCGCAGATCAGCAACGCTGCGGTGAATACGTTCCCGGGCCTTGTACACACCGCCCGTCACGTCATGAAAGTCGGTAACACCCGAAGCCGGTGGCCTAACCCCTCGTGGGAGGGAGCCGTCGAAGGTGGGATCGGCGATTGGGACGAAGTCGTAACAAGGTAGCCGTACCGGAAGGTGCGGCTGGATCACCTCCTTTCTAAGGAGCACTTCTCCCGGCGAGGGTTCACACAGGTGAATGCCTCTCGGGCAGAGACTGTTTCGTTCCCACAGGTGGAACGGCAGAAGCTCATGGGTGGAACGCTGACAAGTACTTTCCATCGGTTCTTCTCTCTAGTAGAAGAGCCCGGAAGGTTATATCGGTGCACTGTTGGGTCCTGAGAGAACACGCAATGTGTTTGATCAGCGACGATGACTTACGAAGGCGGTTGGCCGTGTGGCCGGCGTTGGTAGGGGTTGTTGTGTGTTGTTTGAGAACTGCACAGTGGACGCGAGCATCTTTGTTGTAAGTGTTTATGAGCGTACGGTGGATGTCTTGGCACCAGGAGCCGATGAAGGACGTGGGAGGCTGCGATATGCCTCGGGGAGCTGTCAACCGAGCTGTGATCCGAGGATTTCCGAATGGGGAAACCCAGCACGAGTGATGTCGTGTTACCCGCATCTGAATATATAGGGTGTGTGGAGGGAACGTGGGGAAGTGAAACATCTCAGTACCCACAGGAAGAGAAAACAACATGTGATTCCGTGAGTAGTGGCGAGCGAAAGCGGATGAGGCTAAACCGAGTACATGTGATACCTGGCAGGGGTTGTGTATTCGGGGTTGTGGGGTTCGTTGTGTCGGCGCTGCCATGCCGGCCGACAGTGAGAAATCGTCGTGTTAGTCGAAGTGGTCTGGAACGGCCCGTCGTAGAGGGTGAGAATCCCGTAGACGAAAACATGGCGACTGTCGATACGAATACCCGAGTAGCACCGGGCCCGTGAAATCCGGTGTGAATCTGTCGGGACCACCCGATAAGCCTGAATACTCCCTGGTGACCGATAGCGGACAAGTACCGTGAGGGAAAGATGAAAAGTACCCCGGGAGGGGAGTGAAATAGTACCTGAAACCGTGCGCTTACAATCCGTCAGAGCCTGCGCATCCTTCGGGGTGGTGGGTGATGGCGTGCCTTTTGAAGAATGAGCCTGCGAGTTAGCGGCATGTCGCGAGGTTAACCCGGGTGGGGTAGCCGTAGCGAAAGCGAGTCCGAATAGGGCGATCTGTAGTGGCATGTTCTAGACCCGAAGCGGAGTGATCTACCCATGGCCAGGGTGAAGCGACGGTAAGACGTCGTGGAGGCCCGAACCCACTTAGGTTGAAAACTGAGGGGATGAGTTGTGGGTAGGGGTGAAAGGCCAATCAAACTCCGTGATAGCTGGTTCTCCCCGAAATGCATTTAGGTGCAGCGTCGCGTGTTTCTCACCGGAGGTAGAGCTACTGGATGGTCTAGGGGGCCCACAAGCTTACCGAAATCAGCCAAACTCCGAATGCCGGTGAGTGAGAGCGCGGCAGTGAGACTGCGGGGGATAAGCTTCGTAGTCGAGAGGGAAACAGCCCAGATCGCCGGCTAAGGCCCCTAAGCGTGTACTAAGTGGAAAAGGATGTGGGATCGCTGAGACAACCAGGAGGTTGGCTTAGAAGCAGCCACCCTTGAAAGAGTGCGTAATAGCTCACTGGTCAAGTGGTTCTGCGCCGACAATGTAGCGGGGCTCAAGTACACCGCCGAAGCCGCGGCATTCACA
>NZ_LPZN01000006.1 GCF_001646655.1 Rhodococcus gordoniae
GCTCGCCGAGCGGGTCGTCGCGCTCGGCCGCGACGACCTGCGGGTCCGGGGCTACGGCACGGCCGACGTCATCGGCACCGAGGGCGACCACCGCGGCGTTCCTGTCGGCGTGCGTCTCCTCGGCTGGGAGGCCAAGGACGTGGGTGGGGTCGCCGAACTCCACCTCGCGGGTGAGGATTCGCCGCGGACGGTGCGACTGTCGGTCCCCGGCCGGCACATGGCGTTGAACGCTCTGGCCGCGCTGCTCGCCGCGCTCGAGGCCGGGGCGCAGGTCGACGAGGCGCTCGAGGGACTGGCCGGTTTCGGCGGAGTGCACCGGCGATTCCAGTACACCGGCCGCGAACACGGCGTGCGGGTGTTCGACGACTACGCCCACCATCCCACCGAGGTCCGGGCTGTCCTGGCGGCCGCGGCCGAACTCGTCGCGGGGGAGCCGCTGCGCTACACCGAGACCGGCACCGAACGGCCCCGGGTGATCGTCGTGTTCCAGCCGCACCTCTATTCGCGCACCGAGGCGTTCGCCACCGAGTTCGGCGCGGCTCTCGACCTCGCCGACGAGGTCGTCGTGCTCGACGTCTACGGCGCCCGGGAGGAACCGATCCCCGGTGTGAGCGGTGCGCTGGTCGCCCGGGCGGTGAGCAGGCCGGTGCACTACCAGCCGAACCTGTCTGCGGTTCCCCGGCAGGTCGCGCGTCTGACCAGGCCCGGAGATGTCGTGATCACGATGGGCGCGGGTGACGTCACGATGCTCGGCAGGCAGATCCTCGACGCACTCCACAGCAAACCGGGGCGCTACCGTCCGGCCGGGTCCTCACCCGAGCCCGGCGGATTCCGTGCTGCCGGTGGCTCCGGACCGGAGCCGATCGACCCGTGACGCCCGCCGCCGTCTCGTCACGTGCACGTCGTGGGCGACCGTCACGAGAGCCTCGTGAACCCGGGGGGCCCAGGGAACGCGGCACCGCCCGCCGCCCGTCGGGCCGGTCGGTGCGGTTGCGGACCGTGCTCGTCGGGGCAGGGATCGTCGTGGTGCTCCTCGGGGCGATCGCGGTGGCCTGGTTGTCGCCGTTGCTGTCCGTGCGGTCGATCGAGGTGACGGGGATCGAGGTCGTCACCTACGACGAAGTGGTCGACGCGCTCGAGGTGGCCGAGGGCACACCGCTGCTGCGGGTCGACACGGCAGCGGCGGCGCAGCGTGTCGCGACGATTCCCCGCGCGGCTTCGGTCCGGGTGCAGCGGGTGTATCCCTCCTCTGTGCGTGTGACGGTCACGGAACGGGAGGCGATGGTCTTCTTCGACGCACCCGACGGCACCCATTCGGTAGACATCGAGGGGGTCGACTTCGCGGTCGAGCCACCACCGATGTTCACCCCGCGACTGGTGACGCCCTCGCCCGGCACGGGTGATCCCACGACCCGCGCTGCCGTGGAGGTGCTCGACATGCTGCCGCCCGAGCTGCGCGTCCAGGTCGAGACGATCGAAGCGCCGACGGCATCCGACATCTCGCTCGTGCTCACCGACGGGCGTGTCGTGGTGTGGGGTGGAGTCGATCGTTCGGACCGGAAGGCGGCGGTCGTCGGTCCGCTGCTGACACAGCCGGGGGAGCGATTCGACGTGGCGAGTCCCGACCTGCCGACGGTGAGGTGAGGGATCGGTGAAATTCGTGCGGCGTGTCCGGCGCGTCTGCTGGCTAATCCCGGTACCCGTGCCATAGCGTTTCGGACAGCCGCGTTACTTGACATAACCTTCAAGCTGTGGTTGAGGGTTTGTCGAGGCGACGTGCTGCAAGGCCGTCCGACAGACGGACGCGACCGACATGAGCCAGACCCCGACCCAGCACCACCCAGACCCGAGCACCACCCGGAAGCATGCACCACCCGGAACTTCAGGAAGGCGAGAGCACATGACGCCCCCGCACAACTACCTCGCCGTAATCAAGGTCGTCGGTATCGGCGGTGGCGGCGTGAACGCGGTCAACCGCATGATCGAGCAGGGACTCAAGGGAGTCGAGTTCATTGCCGTCAACACCGACGCGCAGGCGCTGCTCATGTCGGATGCCGACGTCAAGCTCGACGTCGGTCGCGAATTGACCCGCGGACTCGGCGCCGGCGCAGACCCGGAGGTCGGCCGCAAGGCCGCCGAAGACCACAAGGACGAGATCGAAGAGGTGCTCAAGGGCGCCGACATGGTCTTCGTGACGGCCGGCGAGGGCGGTGGAACCGGTACCGGCGGTGCACCCGTCGTCGCGAGCATCGCCCGCAAGCTCGGCGCGCTCACCGTCGGTGTCGTCACGCGCCCGTTCTCGTTCGAAGGCAAGCGCCGCGGCAGCCAGGCAGACACCGGAATCCAGACGCTGCGCGAATCCTGCGACACGCTCATCGTCATCCCCAACGACCGGCTCCTGCAGCTCGGCGACGCCGCCGTCAGCCTCATGGACGCCTTCCGTTCCGCCGACGAGGTGCTCCTCAACGGTGTGCAGGGCATCACCGACCTGATCACCACCCCGGGTCTGATCAACGTCGACTTCGCCGACGTCAAGGGCGTCATGTCGGGCGCCGGCTCGGCGTTGATGGGCATCGGCTCGTCGCGCGGTGAGGGACGTGCCATCAAGGCCGCCGAGGCGGCGATCAATTCGCCGCTGCTCGAGGCGTCGATGGAAGGTGCGCGCGGCGTGCTGCTGTCGATCGCCGGCGGATCCGATCTCGGTCTGTTCGAGATCAACGAGGCCGCCTCGCTCGTGCAGGAGGCCGCACACATCGACGCCAACATCATCTTCGGCACGGTCATCGACGACTCGCTCGGCGACGAGGTCCGAGTGACCGTCATCGCTGCCGGGTTCGAGGGCGGAACCCCCGCTCGCCGTCCGGTCGAGGTGGGTCAGCAGCAGCCGGGCCAGTCGCAGCAGCAGCAGCCGCAGCAGTCGCCGCAGCAGCAACAGTCGTCCGGCCGTCCCGGTGCGATCGGTGTCGCCCGCGCCGGTGAACTCGGCCGCCCGGAGCGCGAGCCGGTCGAGCCGGCTCCCGTGCGGGACCCGGCGCCCGTTGCCGGCCAGCCTCCGGCAGGAGGGGGCAACGCACCCCGCAGCGTGGACATCGACGACGACGGTGACGACGACGTCGACGTGCCGATCTTCATGCGCCGTTGACGGCTCCGCATCGCCTGCTGCGCGCGCGCCGGGTCGTGACCACACGGGCCGGTGGGGTGTCCGCAGCTCCGTACGACAGTTTCAACCTCGCCGACCACGTCGGTGACGATCCGGCCGCGGTCGACGCCAACCGGCGGCGACTCGCGTCCGTCATCGGGCTGCCGCCCGAACGCTTCGTCTGGATGGAACAGATCCACAGCCGCAACGTCACCGTGGTCGACGGCCCGGTGACGGGTCCGGTTCCTGCCACCGATGCGCTCGTCACGCGCGAGACCGGGCTCGCGCTCGCGACCCTCAGTGCCGACTGCGTGTCGATCCTGCTGTCCGACGAGGCCGCCGGGGTGATCGCTGCCGTGCACGCCGGTCGTGTCGGTGCGCGCATCGGAATCCTTCCCCGGGTCCTCGACGTCATGGTCGACCTCGGGGCCCGCCCCGAGCACATCGGCGCATTGCTCGGACCGGCGGCGAGCGGACGGAACTACGAGGTGCCCGCGGCCATGAGAGCCGACGTCGAGGCCCACCTGCCGGGCAGCGCGACCCGCACGAGTCGCGGAACACCCGGTCTCGATCTGCGTGCCGGTCTGCGCCGGCAGCTCGCCGAGCACGGTGTGACGGCCGTGGTCGAGGATCCGCGGTGCACGATCGAGGACACCGCTCTGTTCAGTCACCGGCGTTCGGCACCCACCGGCAGGTTCGCCTCGGTCGTCTGGCTCGAGGAGGCACGCGAGGAGGGGACGGCGTGAGCGTTCCGGCCTCCGGGGACAGGCGCCGCGAACTCGCCGGACGTCTCGCCGCCGTCCGCGAGCGACTGGACGCCGCGGCCCGCGCGGCCGGTCGGGATCCGTCGGAGGTCGCACTGCTCACCGTCACCAAGTTCTTTCCCGCCTCGGACGCCGTGCTCCTCCACGAGCTGGGATGTGACCGCTTCGGCGAATCACGTGAGCAGGAGGCGAGTGCGAAGATCGCCGAGTTCCGGGCGAGCGTGGCCGAGCCGGTCGAGTGGCACATGATCGGGCGGGTGCAGCGCAACAAGGCTCGTGCGGTCTCCCGCTGGGCGCACACGGTGCACTCGGTCGACAGTCTCCGTCTCGTGCACGCCTTCGAGAAGGGTGTGCGGGCGGCGCTCGACGATGGTGAACGCGAGGCCCCGCTGCGAGCCCTGCTGCAGGTCAGCCTCGACGGAGACCGAGAGCGGGGCGGCGTGGTGGCCGAGGATCTTCCGGCCCTCGCGGACGCGGTCGGCGCGTCCGAGGTGCTCGAACTCGGAGGCCTGATGGGTGTCCCACCGCTCGGGTGGGAGCCCGAGCGCGCGTTCGAGCAGCTGCACGGCCTGCATGCACGCCTGCTGGAGGATCACCCCGCGGCCGTGGAGTTGTCCGCAGGGATGTCAGGTGACCTCGAACACGCGGTTCGGTGGGGTTCGACGTGCGTGCGTGTCGGAACGGCGGTCTTGGGGTATCGACCGTTAGCCTGAATGACATCCGCCGCGCGAGGGAAAGGCGATCGATGAGCACACTCCACAAGTTCAAGGCGTACTTCGGGATGGTGCCGCTCGAGGATTACGAGGACGAATACCTCGACGATCCGGCGAGCGGCCGTCGCGACCGCGATCGGGACTACGGCGACGCGCCCTACGGCGGCTACGCGCCGTCGCACCGCGACGAGTACGCCCCGTCGCATCGCGAGGAACCGGTCCGCGAGTTCGAACACGACGAATTCGACCGGTACGAGCCGGCACCCCGCCCGCGGGTCGAGCCCATCACGGCCCGCAGCGCCCGCCCGGCGCCCGCCCCGGCCCGTGCTGTCGCCGGGCGTGCATCCCTGGGTGCCGAGAGCCGGCTCGAGCGCGCCGAACCCCGGCGTGGCGCGCTCTTCGACGAGGGAGGTCCGTTGTCCAAGATCACCACGTTGCGCCCCCGCGACTACAGCGAGGCGCGAACGATCGGTGAGCGTTTCCGCGACGGGACGCCGGTCATCATGGACCTCGTCGAAATGAGCAACGCCGACGCCAAGCGTCTCGTCGACTTCGCGGCCGGACTCGCGTTCGCGCTGCGCGGCTCGTTCGACAAGGTGGCCACCAAGGTCTTCCTGCTCTCGCCCGCCGACATCGACGTCTCCGCGGAGGAGCGGCGGCGCATCGCCGAGACGGGCTTCTACAACCAGCAGTAGTCGACGCGCGATGCGCGGGCGCGTACGGCGCGCCCGGCGTCGCACGCCCGTCGCCGTCCCTCGAGTGTCCCGACACGCCCGGCCATGATGCAGATCACTGCAGGCCGGGCGTTTCGGTTTTGATCGACCCGTCCTCGTCGGGCATTGTGGGCAGGTGGCCGTTTTCGAGGTGCTGTGGTTCCTGCTGTTCATCTTCTGGCTTCTGCTGATCGGACGGATCATCGTCGAGTTCATCAGAACCTTCGCGCGGGAGTGGAAGCCGTCCGGCTTCGTCGTCGTCGTCCTCGAAGCGATCTTCACGGTCACGGACCCGCCGGTGAAGTTGCTGCGGAGGTTGATTCCTCCGCTCAATCTCGGTGGTGTACGGCTCGATCTGTCCATCATGGTCTTGCTGTTCATCGTGTATTTCCTCATGGCATTCCTGCCCAGGGGCGGAGCAGCATGACGCCCCCGCCCGGCGTCGTGCCGGGCAGTCCCGGAGCTGCCGTGTGCCACAATGGAGTGCCATATACAGTGGGTTTTGATACGCGTAACGCACTGTCGATTACTCAGAACGCCTGCTTGACCGCTTACTCGACGCGTGAAGGGATCCTTCCATGCCGCTGACACCAGCTGATGTGCACAATGTCGCGTTCAGCAAGCCTCCGATCGGGAAGCGTGGTTACAACGAGGACGAGGTCGACGCCTTCCTCGATCTCGTCGAGCAGGAGCTGACGAATCTCATCGAGGAGAACGCCGACCTGCGTCAGCGGGTGGCCGAACTCGACCAGGAGCTCGCCGAGGCCAAGAAGGCGCCGCGCACCGCGTCGTCGTCCGCGCCGGCGGCCCCGTCCAAACCGGAACCCGCACGCGTGGTGGAGACGCCCAAGCCGGAGCCCGCTCCGGCGCCGGCCCCCGCTCCGGTCGCCGCGGCACCGTCGAGCGGCGACGCGAGCATGCAGGCCGCCAAGGTCCTCGGACTCGCCCAGGAGATGGCCGACCGGCTCACCGGCGATGCCAAGGCCGAGGCCGAGGAGCTCGTCCGCAACGCCCGGACGAATTCCGAGCAGCTCGTCTCCGATGCCCGCACCCGCAGCGAGGCGATGATCGCCGACGCGCGGCAGAAGTCCGACGCGATGCTCGCCGACGCGCGCACCCGCTCCGAGACGCAGCTGCGTCAGGCCAAGGAGAAGTCCGACGCCCTGCAGGCCGACGCCGAGAAGAAGCACACCGAGATCATGGCGACCATCAACCAGCAGCGTTCCGTGCTGGAGGGTCGTATCGAGCAGCTCAAGACGTTCGAGCGCGAGTACCGGGTCCGTCTGAAGTCCTACCTCGAATCGCAGCTCGAAGAGCTCGAGCAGCGTGGTTCGGCCGTTCCGGTGGACGGCGGACAGGAAGCGTTCAACCAGTCCAACTCGTCGTCGTTCGGGTCGTCGTCCTTCGCGAAGGGCAACAGCTGACCGACGGTCTCCCGGCCTGATGCTGTACGGCCCTGGTGCTGTACCTCGGTAGAGGAGGAGCGTCGTGCTCGTCGTCACGCTGGTACTCGCAGCTGTCGGATTCGGTCTCCTCGTGATCGCGTTGATGACCGGATCCGTGGTCTGGGCATGGGGTTGTATCGCGGTGTGCGTCGTGGGAGCGGTGATCCTGCTCGCGAGCGCACTCGGCGGCCGGAGCTCGGCCGAAGGCGAGTGGGCCGATCCGCGGTCCGCCGGGCAGGCCGGACGTCGCGGCCGGCGCGCACCGCGGCAGCGTCCCGGCGACCGGAATTCGTCGGATCGCTGAAGCGGCCTACAATATGCACCATCGAGTGAAGCTCGATCCCGCGCATGCGGGGCGGCGTCGATCCGGCCATCACCGGGGAGCCTCCGGAAGAACGGCGACCGCCGCGGTCGCTCACTAGAACCGGACGGGTGGGCCCGTCACAGCCCGAACGAGTGGCCGTCCCCACGGGACGTGCAAGCGGGGTGGTACCGCGGTAGCCGTGCACGCGCACGGTGATCGTCCCCGTGCCGAGACGTATCCAGGCACGGAGGAGCCACGCTGTGACCGAGAACCACGCTGCACCGGATCCCACCGCAGCAACCGCCGGCGGTACTGCCGGATATCCGCGCGTCGACTACGACCTGCCGCGCGATTCGGGCGTCGACTTCCCGGCGCTCGAAGAGCGCGTCCTCGCACAGTGGGCCACCGACGGCACCTTCGAGGCGTCCCTGCGCAATCGCGACGGCGCCGACGATTTCGTCTTCTACGACGGCCCGCCCTTCGCGAACGGCCTGCCGCACTACGGGCACCTGCTCACCGGCTACGTCAAGGACGTCGTGCCGCGCTTCCAGACCATGCGCGGCAAGAAGGTCGACCGCCGCTTCGGCTGGGACTGTCACGGTCTGCCCGCCGAACTCGAAGCCGAGAAGCAGCTCGGCATCACCGACAAGTCGCAGATCGACTCGATGGGCCTCGCCGAGTTCAACGCGTACTGCAGGCAGTCGGTGCTGCGCTACACCGGTGAGTGGCGCGACTACGTCACCCGCCAGGCCCGGTGGGTCGACTTCGACAACGACTACAAGACACTCGACCTCGACTTCATGGAGTCGGTCATGTGGGCGTTCAAGTCGCTGTACGAGAAGGGCCTGATCTACCAGGGCTTCCGCGTGCTGCCCTACAGCTGGTACGAGCAGACGCCGCTGTCGAACCAGGAGACCCGCCTCGACGACGCATACAAGATGCGTCAGGACCCGGCGGTCACCGTCGACATGGTGCTGCGCGCCCCCGGCTCCGAACTCGACGGCGCGTGCGCGCTCATCTGGACCACCACGCCCTGGACCCTGCCGTCGAACCTCGCGATCGCGGTACACCCCGAGATCGAGTATGTCGCGGTGCGCGGCGCCGACGCGAAGATCTACCTGCTCGCGCAGGACCGCCTCGGACATTACGCCCGCGAACTCGGCGAGGATCCCGAAGTCCTCGGCCGCTACCGCGGCGCCGACCTCGTCGGCCTCGCCTACGAGCCCCCCTTCGATTTCTTCACCGGGCGGGAGAACGCCCACCAGGTCATCGCCGCCGACTACGTCACCACCGAATCCGGTACCGGAATCGTCCACCTCGCACCGGCCTTCGGTGAGGAGGACATGGAGTACTGCCAGCGCAACGGCATCGAGCTCGTGCAGCCGCTCGACCCGGGCGGCAAGTTCACCTCGATGGTCCCGCCGTACGAGGGCCTGCAGGTCTTCGACGCCAATCCGGTGATCATCAAGGACCTCAAGGCCGCCGGAAAGTTGTTGCGGCACGAGACCATCGAGCACTCCTACCCGCACTCGTGGCGGTCGGGCCAGCCGCTGATCTACATGGCGGTGCCGTCGTGGTTCGTCGCCGTCACCCGCTTCCGCGACCGCATGGTCGAGCTCAATCAGCAGATCACGTGGGTGCCCGAACACATCCGCGACGGTCAGTTCGGCAAGTGGCTCGAAGGTGCCCGCGACTGGAACATCAGCCGTAACCGGTACTGGGGCAGCCCGATCCCCGTGTGGGTGTCGGACGATCCGGAGTACCCGCGCGTCGACGTCTACGGTTCGCTCGACGAACTCGAACGCGACTTCGGCGTGCGGCCCACCGACCTGCACCGGCCGATGATCGACGAACTCACCCGGCCCAACCCCGACGACCCGACCGGCAAGTCGACGATGCGTCGTGTTCCCGAGGTGCTCGACTGCTGGTTCGAGTCCGGTTCCATGCCGTTCGCCCAGGTGCACTACCCCTTCGAGAACCGCGACTGGTTCGACACGCACTATCCGGGCGACTTCATCGTCGAGTACAACGGGCAGACCCGTGGCTGGTTCTACACGCTGCACGTCCTCGCGACCGCGCTGTTCGACCGTCCCGCCTTCAAATGTGTTGCTGCCCATGGTATCGTCCTCGGCGACGACGGTCTGAAGATGAGCAAGTCGAAGGGCAACTACCCCGACGTCAACGAGGTCTTCGCCCGCGACGGCTCCGATGCCATGCGGTGGTTCCTCATGTCGTCGCCGATCCTGCGCGGCGGCAACCTCGTCGTCACCGAACAGGGCATCCGCGAGGGCGTACGGCAGGCGCTGCTGCCGCTGTGGAACGCGTGGAGCTTCCTGCAGCTGTACGCGTCGAAGCCGGGCACCTGGCGGACCGATTCGCCGAACGTGCTCGACCGGTACATCCTCGCCAAGCTCGCGCAGACCCGCGAGGTCATCACCGAGGCGCTCGAGACGGTCGACATCGCCGGTGCGTGCGACGAACTGCGCACCTTCTGCGACGCGCTGACCAACTGGTACGTGCGGCGCTCGCGGAACCGGTTCTGGGACGAGGACACCGACGCGATCGACACCCTCCACACGGTGCTCGAGGTCGTCACGCGCCTGGCCGCGCCGTTGCTGCCGATGGCGTCCGAGGTGGTCTGGCGGGGTCTGACCGGGGGCCGGTCGGTGCATCTGACGGATTGGCCGGCCGCCGACGACCTGCCGTCGGATCCGGCGCTCGTCGCCGCGATGGACGAGGTGCGCGGTGTGTGCTCGACCGTGCTGTCGCTGCGCAAGGCGCAGAAGCTGCGCGTGCGGCTGCCGCTGCCGGAGGTCACGGTCGCAACCCCGGGATCTGCGCACCTCGATCCGTTCGTCGACCTCATCAAGGACGAGGTCAACGTCAAGCGGGTCGTGACGACCGACGACGTCGAGGCCCACGGCCGCTTCGAGGTGGTCGTCAACGCGCGTGCGGCCGGTCCGCGCCTCGGCAAGGACGTGCAGAAGGTCATCAAGGCCGTCAAGGCCGGAGACTGGTCGCAGGCGGAGGACGGTACGGTCACCGCCGCCGGCATCACACTGCTGTCCGAGGAGTACACCAGCCGCCTCGTCGCCGCCGAACCGGAATCCACGGCCGCACTGCCGGGCGGCAACGGGCTGGTGGTCCTCGACACGACGGTCACCGAGGAACTCGAGGCCGAGGGCTGGGCCAAGGACCGCATCCGCGAATTCCAGGACGCGCGCCGCAATCTCGGACTGGAGGTCTCGGACCGCATCTCGGTGCGGTTCGAAGTTCCGGCCGAGCGTGCGGAATGGGCTGCCCGCCATCGTGATCTGATCGCGGGTGAGATCCTCGCCACGACCTTCGAACTCGGTGCGGCCGAGGGCGACGCGATCGAACTCGGTGAGGGGACGCGCGCGTCGATCGTCAAGGCGTGACTCGTCGCTGGGTGTTGCACCTGGATCTCGACGCGTTCTTCGCGTCCGCCGAGCAGTTGACCCGGCCGACCCTGCGGGGTCGGCCGGTCCTCGTCGGGGGGCTCGGGGCCCGCGGGGTGGTCGCCGGTGCGAGTTACGAGGCCCGCGTCTACGGCGCGCGCTCGGCCATGCCGATGAGTCGGGCACGCCGACTCGTCGGACCGGCTGCGGTCGTGCTGCCTCCGCGCGGCATCCTCTACCGCGAACTGAGCGGACTCGTCTTCGACACCCTGCGCGCCCGGATCCCGATCCTCGAGACCCTCTCGCTCGACGAGGCGTTCGCCGAACCTCCCGAACTGGTGGGTGCCGACGCCGCCGAGGTCGAGTGGTTCTGTTCGGAGCTACGCGAACATGTGAGGGAGAGAACGGGTCTCGTCGCGTCCATCGGAGCGGGGTCGGGCAAGCAGATCGCGAAGATCGGATCCGGTCTCGCGAAACCGGACGGTGCACTCGTCGTGCGGCCGGAGGGCGAGCTCCCGCTGCTGCACGGCCTGCCCGTGCGCAAGTTGTGGGGGATCGGCCCGGTGGCCGAGGATCGGTTGCGGCGGCTCGGCATCGAGACGATCGGAGATCTCGCGGCCCTGCCGGTCGCCGAGGCGGCATCGATCCTCGGCGGCACGGCCGGCCCGGGTCTGCACCGGCTCGCCAACGGGTTCGACGACCGGCCCGTCGTCGAGCGCGCCGAAGCGAAACAGGTCAGCGCCGAGACCACTTTCCCGACCGACATCGTCGCGATGTCCGGGCTGAGGCGCGCGATCGCGGCGTCCGCGTCCGCCGCGCACTCCCGGCTGCGCAAGGACGGCCGTGCCGCCCGCACGGTGGTGCTCAAGCTGCGCAAGGCCGACATGTCGGTCCTCACCAGGTCGTCGACGCTGCCCTACGCCACCGAGGACGTTCGGGTGCTCACCGCCGCGGCCCAACGTCTCGCGCTCGATCCCCTCGAGATCGGGCCCGTCCGGCTCGTCGGTGTCGGCTATGCGGGTCTGTCCGCGATCGCGCAGGACACGCTGTTCCCCGAACTCGACCGGACGGCGACCGAGGAGTCCGTGCCGGCCGAGGACGACGAGGAGCCGGTCGCGTCGAGCGGACCGGCCACCCGCTGGACGCCCGGCGCCGACGTCCGCCATCCCGAGTTCGGGCACGGATGGGTGCAGGGCGCGGGACACGGCGTGGTCACCGTCCGCTTCGAGACCCGCAGCACGGGCGCGGGACCTGCGCGGACACTCGACGAGAACGATCCGGAGCTCACGGTCGCCGATCCCCTCGCGAGCCTGAACTGAAACACGTTCCCGGCGTCCTCATGGTCCTCTCACTACCGCCGGGTACTCTTGCGGGCGATCCGCTGCCGGATGACCGAGCACGACGAACGCGTCGTGCACGACCGAACGAGAAGGACGAGAAGTTGAAGCTTCGCAAGATCACCGTCGCCACTGTGGCGCTCGCCGCTGCCCTCACGATGTCCGCCTGCAGCTCGGACGACGGCGGTAGCTCCTCCGAGACCGCGAAGACCAGCACCACCACGACCGCTGCGGCTCCGGTCGCCGACTACCCGCCGGTGCCCTCGCCCGAGGAACTCAACGCCGACCTCGCGCGCGCCTTCGACCTCAACGTCCCGGCGTCCGAGAAGACCGATCTGGTCCAGGGTGCCGAAGAGGATCCCGAGCTGATCAACAAGGTGGCCCAGGCCGCCAACGACGCCGGCGTGCAGGTGAACGTCGTCGATGTGACCGACAACGAGAACGGCACCATCACCGCCGGTGTGGAGATGGCGCTCGCGGGCAGCAACCAGCCGTCCTTCGGCACGGTCGACTTCGTCGCCGAGGACGGCACCTGGAAGGTGTCCAAGGACTACGCGTGCTCCATCGTGATCAACATGGCGCAGCTGCAGTCCCCGGCCTGCGCGTGATGTAGTACTCGTCCCGAACGACTCGACGGCCGGCGCGGAACATCCGCGCCGGCCGTCGCCGTCGTCTCCCTGCTGTTTCCGGATTACCGATCCGGGACGGCCCAACCCACCCGGTCGACCTGCGACTGGGACAGCCGCGTTCCGCCATCCGGTTCGACGTAGGTCTGATCGCCTCGCACCGTCAGCTCTCCGCCGACCGGCAGGGGGAGCGACGTGTCGACCGTCATCGACCCCTCACCGGCCATCGTGTACTGCTCGATGTCGAGACGGCCCTGCCCGTTCGGCAGCACCCAGGTGGACTCACGCGGTGTCTGTTCGACCTTCACATCGACCGTGATGCGATCGTCCTCGCGCTCGACGAGCGTCGCCGTCCCCACCTGGTCGAGGGTGATGCCGGCGCTCATCACCTGCTGGTGGACCTCCCACACCGCGCCCACCCCGATCGCTTCCTCCGGGAACGACACGATGCGATAGACGGCCTGGTAGAAGGCCTGCTCGATCGCCGACCGCGCGATGTTCGCCGCATCGGGGGCAGGTTCGAGGCGCAGCGCGCTGATAGCGCCGGTCGGCCCGATCGTCAATCCTGCTCCGGAGCCTTCGGCATCGGACAGCGCCGACCCGAGCGTCCCGTCCGGCGACGTCGCCGACCCGACCGTGATGTCGACGACGGTGCTCGGATCCTTGTCGGAGATCGCCCGCTCGACCGTGGCCGAGAGCGGAAGAGTCAACTCGGGTGTGGAGAAGTCTTGTTGCGGGTCGGCGCCGACCCGCTGGAAGACCTCGGAGCGGGTGGTCAGCACGACGTTCTGCTGCACCCCCGCCGCGGGAGCGAACCGCACCGCAGATCGGGGTTCGGCACCCGGGTCGAGCACCGTCGTGGCCACCGCCGACACGGGCACCGTCACCTCCGTCGATGTCGCGGCCGTGACGGCGGGCGCGCCGTCCGAAGGACCACCGCAAGCGGCGACGAGAGTGGAGATGGACAGCACAGCCGCAAGGGCACACGGCCCCGAGCGGGCGAATCTGGACAGCGCAGGCACGACACCCAGGGTAGCCACGACGGGAGGGGGAACCGCCGCGGTCGTCCGGGTAGGGGATGATGGAACGGTGACGAACGAAGCTCCCCGACCCGACCGCGACGCGGATCCGCCGGTTCCCGGTGGTGCCGACGAACCGGCGCCGTCCCCGTCCACCGGCGTCGGCAGGCGCATGCTGCGACCGCTGCTGCTCGTGGCGCTCGTCGTCTACCTCGCGGATCTGGCGACGAAGGTGCTCGCCGTCCACTACATCGACCCGGCCGACCCGATCTCCATCGTCGGCGACACGGTCACCCTGACGCTGATCCGTAATCCCGGCGCCGCGTTCTCCATGGCCACGGGCATGACCTGGCTGCTCACGCTGGTCGCGATCGCTGTCGTCGTCGGTGTCGTGAAGATCGGCCGGACCTTGAGATCGGGGTGGTGGGCGCTCGGTCTCGCCCTGGTCCTCGGGGGAGCGCTCGGCAATCTCACCGACCGTCTGTTCCGCTCGCCCGGACCGCTCCAGGGCCACGTCGTCGACTTCGTGTCGGTCGGATGGTGGCCGGTGTTCAACGTCGCCGACTCGGCCATCGTGTGCGGAGCGATCCTGCTCGTCGCCCTGACCGTGTTCGGCATCGAACCCGACGGCGGCGCCTCGAAGGGCCGGGACGCGGCACCGGACGAAACGAGAAAGGAATCACACCAGTGAGGGAAACCCGCGCGATGCCCGTACCCGACGGGCTCGACGGGATGCGTGTCGATGCAGGCCTCGCGCGCCTGCTCGGTCTGTCCCGGACCGTGGTCGCCACGCTCACCGAGGAGGGCGCCGTCGTGGTCGACGGTGCGGCCGTGGGCAAGTCCGACCGATTGTCCGGCGGCTCGTGGCTCGAGGTCGAGCTACCCGAGCCGCCCCGTCCCCTGACCATCGAGGCCCAGCCCGTCGAGGGCATGGAGATCCTCTACGCCGACGACGACATCGTCGCCGTCGACAAGCCCGTGGGTGTCGCCGCCCACGCGAGCGTCGGATGGACCGGCCCGACGGTGATCGGCGGTCTCGCCGCCGCCGGATACCGGATTTCCACGTCCGGCGCCCACGAACGGCAGGGCATCGTGCACCGGCTCGACGTGGGTACCTCCGGCGTCATGGTGGTCGCGACATCCGAACGGGCCTACACCGTCCTCAAGCGTGCCTTCAAGGAGCGCACGGTCGAGAAGCGGTACCACGCGCTCGTCCAGGGGCATCCCGACCCGAGCAGCGGTACCATCGACGCGCCCATCGGCCGGCACCGCAGCAGCGACTGGAAGTTCACGGTCACCGCCGACGGGAAACCCAGCGTGACGCACTACGACACGATCGAGGCGTTCCAGGCCGCGAGCCTGCTCGACATCCACCTCGAAACCGGTCGCACCCATCAGATCCGCGTGCACTTCTCGGCGCTGCGTCACCCGTGCTGCGGCGACCTCACCTACGGCGCCGACCCGCGTCTCGCGGCACGTCTCGGTCTCGAACGGCAATGGCTGCATGCCTGCACACTCGGGTTCTCGCATCCCACCCGCGGACATTGGGTCGAGATCACCAGCAAGTACCCGCCGGATCTCGAACACGCACTCGCCGTGTTGCGCAGCGCCTGACCGATGGGACGCGTCCTGCCCTGGGCGGCGGTCGTCGCCCTCGTGGTCGCCGTGCTCGTCGCCGGGTGGACCGCCCCGCCCCGGCCGGCCCCGGTCGGCAGCGACACCCTCGGCCCCGACAACGGTGAAGCGGTCGCCGACTACCTGACGCGAGCCGCCGACAGTCTGACCGAGGCGGACGCGGCCGGAGCCCTCGAACACTGGGGACTGGTGTCGTTCGCCGACACCGTGGCCGTCGACCGGGTCGTCGAACTCGCCGACGAGGTGCGGGTGGGGCAGGTGCTGCTCCGCGTCCCGCTCGATCGTGTCCAGACACCCCTCGTGCCGGTCGCGGTGCCGGAGAATCCGGAGGCCGTGCGGCGCGCCCCCTCGGTCGCCGCAGGCCGGCTGGGCCTGGTGGAGTTCGGAACGGAACGCGCCGAGCGGATCGCCGCGGTCTCCGCAGAGCGGCTCGCCGCGGGATGCGAGTGCGTCGTCGCGGTGGTCCTCCGCGGTACCGCAGCACAGTTCCGGGCCGTCGCCGACGAACCGGACGTGCGCGCCGTGGAGGTCCTGCCCGCCGACGCGGTCGCGGGACGCTTCGCGGTGACCCCGCTGCTCCCCACCCATGTCGGGACGGTCGTGCCCGGCCCCGACGACGGGGAGGTGTGATGTCACCTCGGGACGACGGTCCCTTCGGGACGACAGTGCACCGGCGACGCCGTACGGTGATCCGGTGACCGACTCGGGGCGACACGGCGATTCGGGACAACGGAGCCTCGTGCGCACGGGCGTGCTGTGCGGACTCGGCGCCTACGGGTTGTGGGGACTGTTCCCCGCCTACTTCGGTCTGCTCGAACCCGCCGGCGCCGTCGAGATCCTCGCGCATCGCGTGCTGTGGACTCTCGTGCTCATGCTGGTCGTGCTCGGTGTCATGGGCCGTCTGGCCACCCTGCGCGGCCTGTCCGTCCGCACGTGGGGTCTGGTCGCCGCGGCCTCCACCGCGATCGCGATCAACTGGGGCGTGTACATCTACGGTGTGGTCTCGGGCCGGGTGGTCGAGACGGCGCTCGGCTACTTCGTCAACCCGCTCGTCAGCGTGGTGTTCGGTGTCCTGTTCTTCCGCGAACGACTGCGGCCGGCGCAGATCGCCGCGCTGGTGCTGGCGGTGTGTGCGGTGGTGGTGATCACCGTCGACTACGGCAGACCGCCGATCATCGCTCTGACCCTGGCGCTGTCGTTCGCGTCCTACGGAGTGATCAAGAAGATCGTGCCGCTGGACCCGCGGACATCGCTGGCGGGGGAGGGAGTCGTCGCCGCTCCGTTCGCGCTCGGATACGTGATCTTCCTCGCGGTGACAGGTACCGGAACCTTCCTCGGGCACGGGGTGGATCACACCGCCCTGCTCGTGTCGACGGGTCTGGTGACCGCGGTGCCGCTGCTGCTCTTCGGTGCGGCCGCGCAACGGGTCCCCCTCGCGACGCTCGGCATGCTGCAGTACCTCACGCCGAGTCTGCAGATGGCATGGGGTGTATGGGTGCTCGGGGAGGACATGCCCGCCTCGCGGTGGATCGGTTTCGGGCTGATCTGGATCGCGCTGGCGGTGTACAGCACGGACGCACTCGTGCGGGCCCGTCGTCAGCGTGCCGTGGTCACCGCGGAGCCCCGCGCGGCTTAGACTCGTCTCTGCCCACAGACATCCCGGGAGAGGCACGCGTGGCTGACTCGTTCGTTCATCTGCACACCCACACCGAGTACTCGATGCTCGACGGTGCCGCCAAGGTCGGACCGTTGTTCAAGGAGGCCGAACGGCTGGGGATGACGGCCGTCGGCATGACCGACCACGGGAACATGTACGGCGCCAGCGAGTTCTACAACGTCGCGAAGAAGTTCGGCATCAAGCCGATCATCGGCATCGAGGCGTATGTGGCGCCGGAGTCGCGGTTCTCCACCAAGCGTGTGCTGTGGGGCGACCGCAGCCAGAAGTCCGACGACGTCTCCGGCTCGGGTGCCTACACCCACATGACGATGGTCGCCGAGAACTCGACGGGTCTGCGGAACCTGTTCAAGCTGTCCTCGCTCGCCTCGATCGAAGGTCAGCTCGGCAAGTGGGCGCGTATGGACGAAGAGCTCATCGCCCGGCACCACGAGGGCATCATCGCCACCACCGGATGCCCGTCGGGTGAGATCCAGACGCGGCTGCGCCTCGGCCACGACCGCGAGGCGCTCGAAGCCGCCGCGAAGTGGCAGGAGATCTGGGGCAAGGACAACTTCTTCCTCGAGCTGATGGATCACGGCCTGTCGATCGAGCGCCGGGTGCGTGAGGGTCTGCTCGAGATCGGCCGCAAGCTCGACATCCCGCCGCTGGTGACCAACGACTGCCACTACGTCACCAAGGATGCGGCCGCGAACCACGAGGCGTTGTTGTGCATCCAGACCGGTAAGACGCTCTCCGATCCCACCCGCTTCAAGTTCGACGGCGACGGCTACTACCTCAAGTCGGCCCAGGAGATGCGCGAGCAGTGGGACCGCGAGGTGCCCGACGCGTGCGACAACACGTTGCTCATCGCCGAGCGCGTGCAGTCCTACGACGAGGTATGGGCCCACCGCGACCGGATGCCCGTCTTCCCGGTGCCGGAAGGGGAGACACAGGCGAGCTGGCTGCACAAGGAGGTCATGCGCGGCCTCGACCGGCGCTTCCCGGCCGGCCCGCCCCGCGAGTACGTCGAGCGCGCCGAGTACGAGATCACGGTCATCAACCAGATGGGCTTTCCGGCGTACTTCCTCGTCGTCGGCGACCTGATCAACCACGCCCGCGAGGTCGGTATCCGCGTCGGACCCGGTCGTGGTTCGGCCGCCGGTTCGCTCGTCGCCTACGCGATGGGCATCACGAACATCGACCCGATCCCGCACGGTCTGCTGTTCGAGCGGTTCCTCAACCCCGAACGTGTGTCGATGCCCGATATCGATATCGACTTCGACGATCGCCGCCGCGGGGAGATGGTGCGCTACGCCACCGAGCGGTGGGGAAACGACAAGGTCGCCCAGGTCATCACGTTCGGCACCATCAAGACCAAGGCCGCGATCAAGGACTCCGCGCGGGTGCAGTTCGGCCAGCCCGGTTTCGCGATCGCCGACCAGATCACCAAGGCGCTGCCGCCGCCGATCATGGCCAAGGACATCCCGGTCTCGGGCATCACCGATCCGAGTCACGAGCGGTACAAGGAGGCCGCCGAGGTCCGCCAGCTGATCGAGACCAACCCGGACATCAAGAAGATCTACGACACCGCGCTCGGCCTCGAGGGCTTGATCCGCAATGCGGGCGTGCATGCGTGCGCGGTGATCATGTCGTCCGAGCCGCTCATGGACGCGATCCCGCTGTGGAAGCGCGCGCAGGACGGCGCGATCATCACCGGCTGGGACTATCCGTCCTGCGAGGCCATCGGCCTGCTGAAGATGGACTTCCTCGGTCTGCGCAATCTCACCGTCATCGGCGACGCGATCGAGAACATCAAGGTCAATCGCGGGATCGATCTCGATCTCGACACCCTGCCGCTGGAGGATCCGGCGACCTACGAACTGCTCGCGCGCGGCGACACGCTCGGCGTGTTCCAGCTCGACGGCAGCGCCATGCGCGACCTGCTGCGCCGCATGCAGCCCACCGGCTTCGAGGACATCGTCGCCGTGCTCGCGCTGTACCGCCCCGGCCCGATGGGCATGAACGCGCACAACGACTACGCCGACCGGAAGAACGGGCGGCAAGAGGTCAAGCCGATCCACCCCGAGCTCGAGGAACCGCTGAAGGACATCCTCGCCGACACCTACGGCCTGATCGTCTACCAGGAGCAGATCATGCAGATCGCTCAGAAGGTGGCCGGGTACTCCCTCGGGCAGGCCGACCTGCTGCGTCGCGCGATGGGCAAGAAGAAGAAGGAGATCCTCGACGAGGCCTACGACGGCTTCGCGCAGGGCATGAAGGACAACGGCTTCTCGCAGGCGGCGATCACGGCGCTGTGGGACACCGTTCTGCCCTTCGCCGGTTACGCGTTCAACAAGTCGCACGCCGCCGGCTACGGCCTCGTGTCGTTCTGGACCGCCTACCTCAAGGCGAACTATCCGGCCGAGTACATGGCCGGGCTGCTCACCTCCGTCGGCGACGACAAGGACAAGGCCGCGGTCTACCTGTCCGACTGCCGCAAGATGGGCATCACCGTGCTGCCCCCGGACGTCAACGAGTCGCACACCAACTTCATGTCGGTGGGTGAGGACATCCGGTTCGGCCTCGGCGCGGTCCGCAACGTGGGCGCGAACGTAGTCGCCTCGATCATCAAGGGACGGGAGGAGAAAGGCCGCTACACCGACTTCTCCGACTATCTCAACAAGATCGACACCGTCGCATGCTCGAAGAAGGTCACCGAATCCCTCATCAAGGCAGGAGCTTTCGACTCGCTCGAACACCCGCGTAAGGGATTGATGCTCGTCCATGCCGACGCGATCGACGCGGTGATGAGCACGAAGAAGGCCGAGGCGATCGGCCAGTTCGACCTGTTCGGCGGGGCCGACGCCGACGAGTCCGTCGCCGCGGTGTTCAACGTCCGCATCCCCGAGGAGGAATGGGATACCAAGCATCTTCTCGCTCTCGAACGGGAGATGCTCGGTCTCTACGTCTCCGGGCACCCGCTCAACGGCGTCGAACACGTCCTCGCGTCCCAGGCCGACACCCAGATCCCGGCGATCCTCGAAGGCGCGCTCAAGGACGGCACCCAGGTCACCGTCGGCGGCATTCTCGCCTCCGTGAACCGCCGCATCAACAAGAACGGTCTCGCCTGGGCGTCCGCGCAGCTCGAGGACCTCACAGGTGGCATCGAGGTGCTGTTCTTCCCGCAGTCCTACGCCGTCTACGGTATGGACGTGGTGGAGGACTCGGTGGTCCTCGTCAAAGCCCGGGTGTCCATCCGCGACGACCGGATCTCCCTGATCGCCAACGATCTCGTCGTCCCCGACCTGTCGCAGATCGGGGTGGCGAAACCGGTCTCGGTGTCCATGCCCACCCGGTTGTGCACCCCCGACAAGGTCGGTGCCCTCAAGAACGTGCTGACGCGTCATCCCGGTTCGTCCGACGTGCACGTGCGGCTCATCACCGGCAGCAAGGTCACGGTTCTCAAGCTCGACGACAGTCTGCGGGTCGAAGCGTCGTCGGCGCTCATGGGCGACCTCAAGGCGCTGCTCGGGCCGGGTTGCCTGGCTACCTAGCGGTCTCGCCGCGCGGTCCGAGCACCTCGGCCGGCCGATACGGTTCACACCGAGCACCCTGTACACCCACGCCGAACCGTTGTCCCTTCGTAGAGTGAAAGATCTCGAGTGGGGAGAACGCCATGACCGCCACAGGACCGACGATCACCCCCGCCGTGCGCGGTGGGGCGGCGGCAACGATCGGCGTGGAAGAGGAATTCGTCCTGGTCGACTTCCGTACCGGCCGTCCCCACCTGCGCAGTCTCGAGGTGATCGAGGCCGGACGCGAACTCGGCATCGACCTCACCGTCGAGCTCTCCCGATGCCAGATCGAGACCGCCACCGCGGTGTGTACCCACCCGCAGGACCTACGCGCACAGTTGCACCGCACTCGCGCGGCCGCAGCCGATGCCGCAGCGCGCGCCGGATGCCGGCTGGTCGCGGTCGGAACACCGATTTTCGAGCCTCCGGCGGGATCGATCACCGCCACGCCGCGCTATCAGCGCATGGCACAGCACTTCGGGGGCATCGCCGACGGCGTGATCTGCGGATGTCACGTGCACATCGGTGTCGATGATCGTGACCGCGCGGTACAGCTCATCAACCATCTGCGACCGTGGCTCCCCACCCTGCTGGCGTTGACCGCGAACTCCCCGATCGCCGACGGCCGGGACACCGGCTATGCCAGCTGGCGATACCTGCGATGGGGGCGCTGGCCGAGCGCGGGAGTGCCCCCGCAGTGCACCTCGGCCGCGGATTACGACGCGGCGGTCGAATCGCTGCTCGCCACCGGCACGATCCTGGACCCCCGCATGGTCTATTGGGATGCGCGGATCTCCGCTCGTCATCCGACCGTCGAGATCCGCGTCGCGGATGTACCTGCGACCGTCGAGGAAACCGTCACGCTGGCCACCTTGGTCTATGCGCTGGCCGCCCGGGCGACAGCGGCGATCGAGCGCGGCGAGGCGGCGCCCTCGGTCGGCCGGGAGTTACTGCGCGCAGCGTGCTGGAGAGCCGCCCGGGACGGTCTGGCCGGGCGCGGCGTCGATGTTCACTCTGCGCAGCTGGTTCCGGCTGCGGAATTGATCCGCCGACTGCTCGTCCAGGCAGGGCCGGTCCTCGAGGAACTCGACGCCTATCGATCCGTGCACGACACTCTGGCATCGATCCTGGACCGCGGCAACGGCGCGATCCGGCAACGGCGCATCCGCGAGCATGGCGGCTCCTTCGCGGATGTGATCGCCGACGCGGCACGGCGCACCGTCGAGGGCTGTACGTCCTGATCCACCTCGGGCGGTCGGGGATCTCGGTACTCGGGGATCCAATCGATCGGGCTGCACGAAGCCCGGCCGGACGTCACGGGTGCAGATATGGGACGGTTCGTTCAGGAACGGAACACGCGCCGCTGGAACCGGCGGACCCACCACACGGCGACGGTGACCGCGGCCGCGCCGAGCACGGCACTCTGTGCGCTGGCGGTGACGACGAGGACCACGAGCAGGGTGAGGACGCCCATCGCGAGAGCTTCGAGCTTGTACAGGGGCCAGATCGTCCCGGCGATGTCGACACCGTCGGTGCGCTCGCGAGGGACCCGGGTATCGAGCACGGACATCGCGGTGCACCTCCTGAAGGTCGAGCGGAATACTTTCTTCAGGATAGACGCAGGGAAGAGTTCGGGCCACCGAACTCGGCAATCGAGCGGCGACCGTCACCACGAGCGTGTTGACTGATCGGCATGCCACTGCACGGAGAGTACGAACCGAGTCCCGTCGAATGGAGCGCGAAGCAGGTCGAGGAGTACGAGTCGTCGGGCGGTACCCGCGGCACGACCCTCCAGGGTCGGCCGGTGATCATCCTGACCACGGTCGGGGCGAAGTCCGGCAAGCTCCGCAAGATCCCTCTCATGCGCGTCGAACACGAGGGTGCCTATGCCGCCGTCGCGTCGCTGGGCGGCGCTCCGAAGCATCCGGTCTGGTACCACAACGTCCTGGCGAATCCGCACGTCGAGTTGCGGGACGGCACCGAGATACGGGACATGATCGCTCGCGAGGTCCACGGCGACGAGAAGGCGCAATGGTGGGAACGTGCCGTCGAGGCGTTCCCGCCGTACGCGGAGTATCAGGAGAAGACCGACCGTGAGATCCCGCTCTTCGTCCTCGAGCTCGCCGAAGACCCGGAATCGATCGCCGGGGGTGCTGCGGGCGCGTAGCCGATCACGGCGAAGAATCCGAAGATGCTGCCGTCCCCCTGAGGCGGGTCCCGCCGTGGTGGGCGATTCGGGGGAGTGGCAGCATTGACGGGTGACCTCCACTTCGCGAACAGCAGAACCGACGACTGTGACTGCCGTGCCCGGCGCGGCCGACATCGATGCGGCTGCCGAGCGAATTTCGGAGGCGGTCGCCCCGACCCCGCTCGAGCTCAGCCCCCGGCTCTCGGCCCTCGTGGGTGCGAACGTCTACCTCAAGCGTGAGGATCTCACTCGCGTGCGGTCTTTCAAGCTCCGCGGCGCATACAACGCGATGGCACAGCTCGACGCGGCAGAACGCACCGCAGGTGTGGTCACGGCGAGCGCAGGAAACCACGCCCAGGGTGTGGCCTACGCGTGCCGGGTGATGGGAATCCAGGGCCGAATCTACGTGCCCACCCGCACTCCCAAGCAGAAGCGCGACCGGATCCGCGTGCACGGCGGGGACAGCGTCGAACTCATCGGCGTCGGCGACACCTTCGACGCCGCGGCCGCGGCGGCAGCGGACGATGCGCTCCGTACCGGAGCGACGATGATCCCGCCCTTCGACGACGCCCGCACGGCCGCCGGGCAGGGCACGATCGCGCGCGAGATCCTCGAACAACTCGACGGCGATCTCGATGTCGTGCTCGTCCCCGTGGGCGGGGGTGGCCTCGTCGCCGGCGTTGCCGCGTATCTGCGCGAGCGGTCCCCGCGCACGTCGATCGTCGGCGTCGAGCCGGCGGGAGCAGCATCGATGACGGCCGCGCTGGTCGCGGGCGGTCCGGTGACGCTGCCGGAGGTCGAGCCGTTCGTCGACGGCGCCGCGGTCAAACGGATCGGCGACGTTCCCTACGCGGTCGTGTCCGAACTCGGCGCGGAGGTCGTGTCCCATTCGAGCCTGCCGCTCGTGGCCACGCTGCGCCGCGAAGGGCTCGGCCGCGCACCGTTCGGGATGACCCAGATCGACGAGGGTGCACTGTGCACCACGATGCTCGACCTGTACCAGAACGAAGGCATCATCGCCGAGCCCGCCGGCGCGCTGTCCGTCGCCGCCCTCGACGCGATCTCGGTGCAGCCCGGAGCGAACGTGGTGTGCCTGGTGTCGGGCGGCAACAACGACGTCTCACGCTACGGCGAGATCATCGAGCGGTCGCTCGTCCACCGCGGACTCAAGCACTATTTCCTCGTGGACTTCCCACAGGAGCCCGGTGCGCTGCGCCGGTTCCTGGACGAGGTCCTCGGGCCGGACGACGACATCACCCTGTTCGAGTACGTCAAGCGCAACAACCGGGAGACCGGTGCCGCCCTCGTCGGTATCGAACTGGGTGCTGCAGAAGGCCTTTCGTCGCTGCTCCATCGCATGGACGCATCGCCGATCGACGCGCAGCGACTCGAGCCGGGGTCGCCGGCCTATCGTTATCTGACGTAACCGGGCGCCCCGGTCGCGTCAGGGGTGGTGTGCGGTCACCAGTGATTGCACACCCACCACGGGCCCCACCAGTAGCAGTCGGGCCGCCAGTAGTTGTCCCGGTGATGGTCGCGGTCGTAGTTCTTGTCGTGACGGTTGTAGTACTGGTCGTGCTCGTGATGGTCGTAATTTCCGTGGTCATCGTGTCCGCCGCCGACATTCACGATCCCGGGTGCGGTGTCGACGGTCGGGGACGCCGATGCGACTCCGGCGGGAACGAGAACGAGGGCGGTGCCGAGAAATGCGCTCGCCAGAATCTTCCTGGTTTTCATGGGGATTCACCTCGAGAATTCGACGGTACCCGAGACGGTACTCGCTCACTCGTGGCATAATCAACGACTTTTTCGCTCGACGAACGTTATCGCTGGGGCATGTCCGGAGCCTCGAGGACGGCGAAGGACCAGCCCGGGACGAGCACCGCGGATTCGGTGCGGTTGACGACCGGTTCGTCCCACCACAGCAGCGGCTTCCCGCCGACCGGCACGGTGACGGGATCGGGTCCGAGATTGCAGGCCACGCGGAGCGCCCCGCGGTGCACGACGAGCCACTTCTCCTCCTCGTCGTAGGTCACGTGCACGTGCTCGAGCCAGGGATCGGTGAGCTCGGCGCGGGCTCGCCGGAGCGCGATGAGCGCCCGGTAGCACTCGAGCAACCGGGCGTGCCCGTCCTCGCCGCGTTCGTCCCAGCGCAGTTTCGATCCGACGAAGGTCTCCGGATCCTGCGGGTCGGGTACGTCGGCGGCGTCCCAGCCGTGTTCGGCGAACTCGCGTCGGCGACCCTCGACGACGGCCGCGGCGAGTTCCGGTTCGGGATGCGACGTGAAGTACCGGAAGGGTGTGCTCGCACCCCATTCCTCGCCCATGAACAACATCGGTGTGAACGGTGAGGTGAGTACGAGCGCGGCCTTCAGGGCGAGCTGTCCGGGTTCGAGATAGGCCCCCGGCCGGTCGCCGAGTGCCCGGTTGCCGACCTGGTCGTGCGTGCAGGTGTAGGCGACCAATCCGCTCGCCGGCGTGCGCCGGGTGTCGAGCGGACGTCCGTGGACGCGTCCGCGGAAGGTGGAGTACGTCCCGGCGTGGAAGAAGCCGTGCCCGAGGGTGTACGCGAGGCAGTCCAGGGAGCCGAAGTCGCCGTAGTAGCCCTGCCGTTCACCGGATACCGCCGCGTGGATCGCGTGGTGGACGTCGTCGGCCCACTGCGCGTGCAACCCGTAACCGCCACCGGGCCGCGGGGTGATCATCCGCGGATCGTTCAGGTCCGATTCCGCGATCAGCGACAGGGGACGACCGAGATGGGCGGACAGGCGGAACGTCTCGACCGCCAGTTCCTCGAGGATGTGCGTCGCAGTGTGGTCGACCAGCGCGTGCACGGCGTCCAGGCGGAGCCCGTCGATGTGGAAGTCGCGGAACCAGCGCAGCGCGTTGTCGAGAATGTACTTGCGCACCTCCCCGGAACCCGGACCGTCGAGGTTGATGTTGTCGCCCCAGACGCCCGGTGCCGCGGAGAGATAGGGACCGAAGCGGCCCAGATGGTTCCCGGACGGGCCGAGATGGTTGTAGACGACGTCGAGGACGACCCCGAGACCGCGCGCATGAGCGGCGTCGACGAAACGCTGCAGCGCGTCGGGGCCGCCGTAGGGCTCGTGGACCGCGTACCAGAGCACCCCGTCGTAACCCCATCCGTGGGTGCCGTTGAACGCGTTGAGCGGCATGAGCTCGACGAATTCGACCCCCAGTTCCACGAGTTCGTCGAGTCGGCCGATCGCGGAGTCGAGGGTGCCCTCGGGGGTGAAGGTCCCCACGTGCATCTCGTAGACGATGCTTCCCGTCAGTTGCCGACCGGTCCAGCCGCGATCGGTCCACTTCGCTCCGTCCACCACGTGCAACTGCGACGGCTCGTGCACGCCCTCGGGCTGCCGGGGCGACCGCGGGTCCGGGAGGACCGCCCCGGTGTCGTCGTCGAGCACGAAACCGTATCGGGCGTCGGGGGCGACATCGACGGTGGCACGCCACCAGCCGTCGTCGTCGCGTTGCATGTCGTGGAGCGTTCCGTCGGCGAACAGGCGGACGGACGACGGGATCGGAGCCCAGACCTCGAAGGTGTGCACCCGACCAGCATGCCGTGTCGGCGGCCCCGGTGCAGCGGATGAGGCCGTCGGGAGCCAGGGCTGCGGTGCATCAAATTTTGCTGCAGCTGCAATGCACTCGATACTGGGGAAGTGAACCCGAATCCCGAGCGAGCCCGCCGACGGTACATCTCACCGTTGCGGGAGGAGTCGGCGCGTCGTACCCGCGAGACGATCCGCGACGCCGCGGCGCGCCTGTTCGTCCGCGACGGCTACGTCAGCACCACCGTCAAGAACATCGCGGACGAAGCAGGTGTCGCCGTACGGACCGTGTTCACCGCCTTCCCCGGCGGCAAGGCGGAGATCTTCCGCGAGGCACTCGACCACGCGGTGGCCGGCGACGGCGACCCGCGGGCGGCCACATCGGATCCGGAACCCCACAAGGGAAGCGGCACGGTCTCGCACGTGGATCTGGTGGTCGAGCAGCTGGTCCGCTACGGCACCGCGATGCTCGAACGTGCGGGTGGGCTGCTCATGACCTCCGTGGAATCGTCGGGGGCCGACCCCGACATGCGTCGATTCGCGGCGGACGACGCGAAGGCGACGGCCGAGAACGCCCGTACCCTCGCCGAAGGGCTCGAACACGCCGGCTGGCTGCGCGAGGACGTCACCGTCGAACACGCCGCCGACGTCCTGTTCACCCTGAGTTCCCCGCAGGTACATGCCCTGCTGCGACGCGAGTGCGGATGGGATGTCGATCGGTACCGGCAATGGCTCTCCGGCACTCTCCGCACGACGTTGCTGCGCACACCCGCGCCGTGACGTCGGTGCTCTGCCCGATCGCACCGTGACGGACTCGATTCAGTCGTCGCCGTGATCGTCGAGGTAGAGCCACTCGCCGTTCTCCCGCACGAACCGGCTGTGTTCGCGCATGGAGTCGGGCACGCCGGACGCCGTCCAGTGCGCGCGGAAGTCCACCCTGCCGGTGGTGTGCAGGAATCCGCCACCGGTGGTGTGCACTATCTCGAGCCCCGTCCAACGCTGCTCGGGGTCGAACTCGATCGAGCGCGGGCGCGTGGTCGGATGCCAGGTCCGCATCAGGTGCGCCGCATCGCCCACCGTGAATGCCGTGTACCGCGAACGCATCAGCCGCTCCGCGGTCGGGGCGTTCGCGCCGGCCAGCAGTGGCCCACAGCATTCGGACAGGGGTACCCCGCGACCGCACGGGCACGGGGAATCCGGGCGGGTATCGGCTCGGCGCTCGGCTCTGCTCATGGCCACAGTGTCCCCCAACCGGTCGCTCGGCCGGCCTCGGGGCGGTGGCTGCGGAGGATCGCCACTGCCGGCGACGAGCGCGGTGTTGTGGAGCGACCGACGCCGGATCGCGAATGATGTTCTCGGACCGCGCGCTCCGGAGCGTTCCATGATGCACAATGCCGAACATGAACGCGCAGCGCTATGTCGGGGTCGTGGGTCCGGGTGAAGCCACGCCCGAACAGCGACGTATCGCCCGGCAGGTCGGGGGGCTCCTCGCCGGCCGCCGGGCCGTCGTGGTCACCGGCGGCCTGGGTGGGGTGATGGCGGCGGCCTGTCGCGGCGCTGTGGAAGCCGGCGGGACGACCCTCGGTCTGCTACCCGGGGACGACCGTGCCGAGGGCAATCCCTATCTGACGGTGGCCGTTCCCACCGGTCTCGGAGAGATGCGCAACGCGCTGCTCGTGCGCAGCAGCGACGCGTTGATCGCGGTGGGCGGCAGCTGGGGCACGATGAGTGAGATCGCGCTCGCGGTCCGGATCGGCGTTCCGGTCATCGCCATCGGGGGCTGGAAGATGCCCGCTGCGGGAGTGCTCGACGTCGAGTCGCCCGCCGAGGCCGTCGAGTGCCTGCACGCACTGTTGTGGCGTAAGGATCCGGTGTGATCCGACCGTGGACACGACGAGGGGCGCGAATCTACGAGTCGGCGTCGGCGGGTTCGTACCGTCGGCGGGTTCGCCTGGAACCGGCGGCGGACCCGCCGGCGCCAGGCCGAAGAAGACGCGCGCGACGCCCTCGACCCTGAACGGCACCTCTATCCGGAATTCCGAACCCGCACGAGCGCTGCCACCGGCAGGGGATCGAGCAGATCGACGATCCGGACCGGCCCGGTGAAGGTGCGTCCGGTCAGGGCATCCGACCATTCGCCGTCCGGCAGGTGAAGAGCCGTGTCCTTCCATCCGGAACGCGACAGCGCCACGGTGTGGCGAGCGGACACCGCGAGCACGTCGAGATCGTCCGGTGCGGGACCACGGCCGAACGCGAGAAGATGCTCGGCGGCCGGGCCGGTGGCGAGTATCGGCACGTAGGCCCCGCCGACGAAGCTCTCCGGACGTTCGCGGCGCAACCGGAGCGCCGTGCGCACGAGCGTGAACTTCGCCGGGGCCGAATCGGGGGCGTCGAGCAGTCGCCGTCGGGCGTCGAAGTCCACCGGCCGCCGATTGTCCGGGTCGACGAGCGAGTCGTCCCACAGTTCGGTGCCCTGATAGACGTCGGGTACACCCGGACCCAGCAGCTGCAGCAACTTCTGGCCGCACGAGACGGCCGCGACGTGCGGTTCGACCTCCGCGACGAACGAGGTCAGCTCGCCCGCGACGGGTCCGTCGAAGATCGCGTCCAGCCAGCCGTCCACGGCGGCCTCGAACTCCTCGTCGACCTCGGTCCACGTGGATCGGGTCCCGTTCTCCCGCAGCGCCTTCTGTGCGTAGGCGTGAACCCGGTCGCGCAGTTCGGCGGTCACCACTCCGTCGAGTGGCCACACCCCGAACAGGGTCTGCCACAGGAACAGTCCGATCGCCGGATCCGGCGCGGGCGCACGGTCGTTCCACGACCCGAGCCGCCGCGACCACTCGTCGGCGACCTGCGAGAGCACACCGATCCTCGCCCGGACGTCCTCGCTGCGCTTGGTGTCGTGGGTCGACAGGGTGGTCATCGCCCGCGGCCAGTGCCGAGCCCGCTGGGTCCATGCAAGGTGGAATTCGGCCGGGGAGACGGAGAAACGGCCGGGTTGCCCGCCCACCTCCTGCAGCGAGATCAGCCGCACCGCACGGTAGAACAAGCAGTCCTCGACCGCCTTGGCGGTCGCGGCCCCGCACACCTGGCCGAAGCGGGTCGCGGATTCGTCCCCGAAGGCCATCGCCCGGGCGAACACCGCGAGCGCGGGACCGAGCGAGGGGTGCGAACGGGCGAGATCGCCGACGATGCGCGGCACCAGGGTCGCGAGCGGCGCGTAATCGGCACGATAGACGGGAAGCTGTGCGGCGACGGCGATCACGGCCTCGTGCAGCGTCCCGTCGTCGCATTCGGTGTCGCCGGTCTCACGCCGGATCGCCCGCACGAGCCGGCGTACCTCCGGTGCGAGCCCGTTCCCGAGCACCGACCGCTTGAGGTCGTGTTCGCGTGCGTGCAGCCACGATACGTCGCCCTCTGCGCCGGTGAACCTGCGCGACAAGGCGTTCAGTTCCGGCTCGCCGGACGGATCGACGAAGACCGCCGACAGTTCCCCGAGCGCGTCGTAGCCGGTGGTGCCGTCCACCGGCAGGGTGGCGTCCAACGGCTCGGCGTCGCCGAGGATCTTCTCGATCACGAGCCACCGCTCGGGGCCGATCACCTCGCGCAGACGCGCGAGATAGCCGGCGGGATCGGCGAGACCGTCCGGATGGTCGACGCGGATCCCGTCGACGAGATCGTCGGCGATCCACGACGCGACCTGCTCGTGCGTCGCGTCGAACACCTCCGGATCCTCCACCCGCACGGCGGCGAGATCGTCGACGGTGAAGAAGCGGCGATATCCGATCAGCCCCGAGTTCCACGCCACGAGACGGTAGGCCTGTCGCGCGTGGACCTCCTCGCCGGTGCCGGCGTCGGTTCCGGGGGCGATGGGAAATCTCTTGTCGTAGTAGGCGAGCAGAGGTTCGTCGCCGGAACGGTCGACGGTCAGGTCACGGATGTCGTCGTCGGACCCGAGCACCGGCAGGGCGATCCGTCCGTCCGCGCCGTTGTCGTCGGCGAGGTCGAGATCGAAGAAGGACGCGTACCGGGACCCGGACCCGTGTTTCAGGACGTCCCACCACCAGGCGTTCTGGCGCGGGTCGCTCACACCGACATGGTTGGGGACGATGTCGACGACCAGTCCCATGCCCCGCGCGCGCGCCTCCCGCGACAACCGCTCCAGCCCCTCGCGGCCCCCGAGCGACTCGGAGACCGTGCCGGGATCGACCACGTCGTAACCGTGGGTGGACCCGATCGTCGCGCTGAGGACGGGGGAGAGGTAGACGTGCGAGACCCCGAGGGCGTCGAGGTAGTCGAGCACGGCGACGGCGTCGGCGAAGGTGCACTCGTCGCCGCGCATCTGGAGTCGGTAGGTGGACAGCACCGACGCAGGGTTCCCCGCGCCGCCGCCGCTCACACCTGCCGACTCCGTAACGTCCGAGGTCACCGGGTTCTCCGGAGCACCAGCACCGAACGCGCCTGCACCCGCACCGGTTTACCGGCGACGACCGTCTCCTCCCGCAGACCGTCGGGGACGTCGGTGTCGAGCGCGACCGTCCACTCCTCGGCGTGCGGGCCGTCGGGGGTGACGAACTCGATCGGTTCGTGATGGGCGTTGAAGCACATCAGGAACGAGTCGTCGACGACGCGCTGCCCCCGCTGATCGGGCTCGGGGATGCCTTCGCCGTTGAGGAAGACCGCGAGGGACTTGCCGAAGCCGCTGTCCCAGTCCTCCGGCATCATCTCGTCGCCGGCCGGGGTGCGCCACGCGATGTCGCGGGACTGATCACCGCTGCGGATGGGCCGGCCCTCGAAGAACCTGCGCCGCCGGAACACCGGGTGCTCGGTCCGCAGCGCGATCACATGGCGGGTGAACGCGAGCAGTTCGGCGTTGGACTCGGCGAGCGACCAGTCCACCCACGACAGTTCGTTGTCCTGGCAGTACACGTTGTTGTTGCCCTGCTGGGTGCGACCGAACTCGTCGCCGTGGGCGAGCATCGGCGTGCCCTGGGACAGGATCAGCGTCGCGAGCATGTTGCGTTGCTGGCGCCCGCGCAGCGCGAGGACCTCGGGATCGTCCGTGGGACCTTCCACCCCGCAGTTCCACGACCGGTTGTGCGACTCGCCGTCGCGATTGTCCTCACCGTTGGCGTCGTTGTGCTTCTCGTTGTACGACACCAGATCCGCGAGGGTGAAACCGTCGTGGGCGGTGACGAAGTTGATCGACGCGCCGGGGCGGCGGCCGGTGTCCTCGTACAGATCGGACGAGCCGGTCAGGCGCGACGCGAACTCACCGAGGGTGGCCGGTTCGCCGCGCCAGTAGTCGCGGACCGTGTCGCGGTACTTGCCGTTCCATTCCGTCCACTGACCGGGGAAATTGCCCACCTGGTAGCCACCCTCGCCGATGTCCCACGGCTCGGCGATGAGCTTGACCTGCGAAACCACCGGATCCTGCTGGACGAGATCGAAGAAGGCCGACAGGCGGTCGACGTCGTGCAGCTCGCGCGCCAGAGTCGACGCGAGGTCGAAGCGGAAACCGTCGACATGCATCTCGGTGACCCAGTAGCGCAGCGAATCCATGATCAGCTGCAGGGTGTGCGGGTGACGGGCGTTGAGGCTGTTGCCCGTTCCCGTGTAGTCCATGTAGTAGGCCTTGTCGTCGTCGACGAGGCGATAGTAGGCGGCGTTGTCGATGCCGCGGAAGCTGATGGTGGGACCGAGATGGTTCCCCTCGGCGGTGTGGTTGTAGACCACGTCGAGAATCACCTCGATGCCGGCCTCGTGGAAGGTCCGCACCATCGCCTTGAACTCGGCGACCACCGCGCTCGGCTTGTTCGACGACGAGTACTCGGCGTGCGGCGCGAAGAACCCGAAGGTGTTGTACCCCCAGTAGTTCCGCAGGCCCTGGTCGAGCAGCACCTGGTCGTGCATGAACTGGTGCACCGGCATCAGCTCGATCGCGGTGACCCCGAGGTCGAGGAGATGGTCGATGATCGCCGGATGCGCGAGCCCGGCGTAGGTGCCCCGCATGTGCTCGGGGACGTCCGGGTGCGTCGCCGTCATGCCCTTGACATGAGCCTCGTAGATGACGGTCTCGTTGTAGGGACGCCGGGGCTGGCGATCCATCGCCCAGTCGAAGAACGGGTTGATCACCACCGTCGTCATGGTGTGGCCCAGCGAGTCCAGTGCGGGCAGATCCGCGGCCGCGTCGGAGGTCCGTCCCGTCGCGATCGCCTCGGGTTCGGCGGTGTCGTCGGGCGCGGTGGCGCCGCCGTCGGTGTCCTCCGATGCCTCGTCCGTGGCCGGGCCGGTCTCGGGCTCGGCGCCGGGCAGCGGGTAGGAGAACAGCGACGGATCGCCGTCGAACGAGCCGTCGAATGCCTTCCCGTACGGATCGAGGAGCAGTTTGCTCGGATCGCATCGGTGTCCGTTCTCGGGGTCGAACGGGCCGTGCACGCGATAGCCGTAGCGCTGGCCGGGTGAGACCGTGGGAAGGTATGCGTGCCAGACGTATCCGTCGACCTCTTCGAGAGGGATGCGGGTCTCCGTCCCCTCGCGTGAGATGAGGCACAGTTCGACCTTCTCGGCGATCTCGGAGAACAGCGCGAAATTCGTGCCGGCCCCGTCGTAGGTCGCTCCGAGGGGGTACGGGGATCCCGGCCACACTTCCAGCGTCTCGGGCATCTCGTCGGTAGCACTCGCTTCGGTGGACTCCATGCCCGCCAACAGTAGTCTTCCGGCGGCCCGGGCACCGGGTGAGCGCGTCACCACCAGCCGGTGGCGGGACCGAGTTGTCTGCCGAGCTCGGGCGTCAGCGTGCGGACGTAGGTGGTGGTGAGGTGGTTCTCGTCGCGGTAGATGAGGATGTTGCCCTCCACCGCCCGGCACAGGTCCGGGCGGCAGAACTGGTCGGACAGGTCGAGCAGCGACACGGTGGGCAGGTGCGCGGAGGCGGCGATGGCCGGGTCGACCGGGTCCAGCGCCTCGCCCCGGGGCACCCCGCACGTCTCGGCGTTGCCGCCCCCGGCGAGGCAGTCGGCGGCCCGGTACGCGACATCGTCGCGGAAGAGCCACGGGTTGTCGCGGATCGCGATCACCGGGATGCCGTAGTCGGCGAGCGTCTGCCACAGGTCGATGTACCAGAACGGAACGAAGTCGCCCGGCCCTTCGCCCTGATCCTTGGTGCGCGTCGAGGTGGTGAACACGTAGTCGGGCGGATCCGCGCGCAGTTCCGCGAGCACGGCGGTCGACCACGTGTCGCACTCGATCGTCGGGGACTCCTCGACGAGCGGGGCGAGCGGATCGGACAACGGGCACCCCACCTTGAGATAGGTGTCGAGGCGGAAACCGTGTTCGATACCGAGCGCGTCGAGCGCGGCGAGCCAGTGCTCCGAATGCGACCCACCGGCGAGCACCATGCGGCGCGTCGCGAGCGGATCGCCGTAGGTGCAGGTCAACGGCGTGCGATTGGTGTGCTGGGCGATGCAGTTGTCGAGTGTCGCAGGAGGCAGGTCGCGATGGGCGACCAGTAGCGGTGGTTGCACCGGCTGCGGCTCGGTGGAGACGGCGGGATCGAAGACGGCGGCGCCCGGATACAGCTCCGCCGGCAACGCCGAGGTGCGCTCGACCGTCTCGGCCGAGCGGTCGACGTAGGTGTGCCAGAGATTGCCGGCCCCGACGAGCGCGACGGCCGCGACCGTCACGAGACCGAGCACGGCCGTCCGGGACGGCCGAGGAGGGGCGACGCGACGGAGAGGCTCCTCGAACCACCGGGTCGACGCCTCGGCGAGCAACAGCGACAGGACGATCACACCGAGCCCGCCCACGAGACCGACCGACGGGTGCCCGCGCACGATCAGGTAGCCGATGAGGAGCGGCCAGTGCCACAGGTACAGCGAGTAGGCGATCGCCCCCAGACGCACCATCGGTGCGGACGCCAGCAGTCGCGCCGACGGGGTGTCGTGGTCGGGACCGGAGCCGACTCCCGCCACGACGAGAGCCATCGCCGCGCCGACGGGCACGAGCGCCCACGGACCGGGGAACAGGGCGTTGCCGTCGAGGACGAAACCGCACGCGAGCAGCACGACGAGTGCGAGCCCACCGAGCACAATCCGCAGCACACGCGGAACCCGCAGCCACGGTGACAGGCACACGAGCAGTCCGCCGAGGGTCAACTCCCAGGCGCGGGCGGCACTGTCGTAGTACAGCCACGACTGCGCCCGGTCGGACAGCACCGCGTACGCCAGCGAGGATGCGGTGAGTGCCGTGAGCAGCACCGTCAGCGGGATACGCACCGGCATCGACATCCGGCGCAGCAGCCATGCGAAACCGAACACCACCACGAGCGCCGCGACGTAGAACTGGCCCTGCACCGCGATCGACCACAGGTGCTGGAGCGGGCTGACCATGGGATCCGCGGCCAGATAGTCACTGGCGGTGAGGGCGAGGTACCAGTTCTGGACGAAGAGCAGCGACGCCCCGGTCTGGTCGGCCACCGCGAGCCACTGTGTGAACGGCTGCAACACGACCGTGGCGACGGCGACGGCGCTGAGCACGAGGACGAGCGGGGGCAGCAGACGCCTGCCGATCCTCCGCAGGACGGGACGCGGGTCGAGCGGCGCCGGGGATTCGGCGGTCCGCAGCAGCGAGCCCACGAAGAAGAAGCCGGACAGTGCCAGGAAGACGTCGACCCCTCCCGAGACGCGGCCGAACCAGACGTGGAAGATCACCACGAGCGCGATCGCCAGTCCGCGCAGTCCGTCGAGATCGGCGCGCCGCGCGGGGCGGGTGCCCGCCGTCCGCGCGGCACTCTCGAGTTCTCGTCCCGAGGTGTGGACGGACATGTGACGGATACCCCCGGTGTCATGCGTGTTCGGCTGTACTGCCGCCCGGCGCCGATCGGTGCACCGGACGATTGCCGTGAGTGTTGTTCACGGCAACTCGGCAGACTACGCGGCTGCGGTGGGGGGCGGCCAACCGCCTACAGTCTGGGCGTGAGCAACTCCTCCCTCTCTCTCGAACGGATTCGCACTCTCGACAGCCGGCACCTGTGGCATCCCTACGGCGCGTTTCCGGCGCCCGCCGAATCGCTCGTGGTCGACCGCGCCCACGGTACCCGGCTCGTTCTCGCCGATGGACGCGAGCTGATCGACGGGATGAGTTCGTGGTGGGCGGCAGTGCACGGATATCGCCATCCGGTTCTCGACGCCGCGGTCCGGGACCAGCTCGAACGGATGAGTCACGTGATGTTCGGCGGCCTCACCCACGAGCCCGCCGCGCGGCTCGCGGAACTGCTCGTCGACATCACCCCCGAGGGTCTCGACACGGTCTTCCTCGCCGATTCGGGCTCGGTGGCGGTCGAGGTCGCCGTGAAGATGGCGGTGCAGTACCAGCGCGCTGTCGGCAGGCCCGGACGGCGTCGTCTGCTCACCTGGCGGGGCGGCTACCACGGCGACACCTTCGCCCCGATGAGCGTGTGCGATCCGGAGGGCGGCATGCATGCGCTGTGGACCGACATGCTGGCGCGGCAGATCTTCGCTCCCGCCCCACCGGCGCATTTCGATCCCGGCTACGTCGCGCAGTTCGAGGCGGTCCTGCTCGAGCACGCCGACGAGCTCGCGGCGATCGTCGTCGAACCGGTCGTCCAGGGCGCCGGCGGTATGCGCTTCCACGACCCGCTCTATCTGCGTGAGCTACGCAGGATGTGCGACGAGCACGGACTGGTGTTGATCTTCGACGAGATCGCGACCGGTTTCGGGCGCACCGGGGAACTGTTCGCGGCCGACCACGCGCAGGTGAGCCCGGACGTGATGTGCGTGGGCAAGGCGCTCACCGGCGGGTACATGACACTCGCCGCGACGCTGTGCACCCGGGCCGTCGCCGAAGCGATCAGCGCCGGCGAGGGCGGCGGCGTGATGCACGGCCCGACCTTCATGGGCAACCCGCTCGCGTGCGCCGTCGCGGTCGCGGCGGTCGAATTGCTGCTCTCCCGCGACTGGCGCGCCGAGGTGGGGGCACTGAACGCGGGCCTGACGGAGGGGCTCGTCCCGGCCCGCGAGCTGCCGGGGGTCACGGATGTTCGGGTACTCGGGGGTATCGGTGTGATCGAACTCACCGACCCGGTGGACATGCGTGCGGCGACCGACGCGACGGTCGCGGCCGGTGTGTGGCTTCGTCCGTTCCGCAATCTCGTCTACGCCATGCCTCCTTACGTGTGCTCCACCGCCGACGTCGCGGAGATCACGTCGGGGATGATCGCTGCGGCGGGCGCCCAGGTCGGGTAAGCCGCCGCGGGGGCATGCCGCGGGACGTTCGACGCGGCATCGACGCGGGCTGCCGCGCCGACTTGAACAGCGTTCAAGTATGGTTACCGTTCATGACCGCACATCCCGCCCTGGCGTGGCTCGACGACACCGCGGCGGCGCGACGCGCAGCGGGTCTGCACCGGGAACCCGTCGTCCGAACCCCCGGCTCGGCCGTCGTCGACCTCGCGTCCAACGACTATCTCGGTCTGTCCCGTCATCCGGAGGTCCTCGCGGGGGCCACCGCCGCACTGCGGCGCTGGGGAGCCGGTGCCACCGGATCGCGGCTGGTCACCGGCACCACCGCCGAACACGAACTGCTCGAACGCGAACTCGCCGACTTCGTCGGGGCGGACAGCGGTCTGGTGTTCTCGAGCGGATACGCCGCGAATCTCGGTGCTGTCGCCGCCCTCGGCGGCAAGGACGCGCTGATCGTCTCCGACGCCGGGGGGCACGCGTCGCTCGTCGACGCGTGCCGGCTGTCCCGCTCGAGAATCGTCGTCACTCCCCACAACGACGTCGGCGCGGTCGCGCACGCCCTCGCGACCCGCACCGAGGCGCGCGCGCTCGTCCTGACCGACTCGGTGTTCAGTACCGACGGAGACCTCGCCCCATTGCGGCGGCTGCACCGCATCTGCCGCTCGCACGACGCGTTGCTCCTCGTCGACGAGGCCCACGGTGTGGGAGTCCGCGGCGCGGGGGGCCGCGGACTCGTCCACGAAATGGGTCTCGCCGGCGAACCCGACGTGGTCGTCACCGCGACGCTGTCGAAATCCCTTGCGTCCCAAGGAGGAGTGGTGCTGGCCGACCGGCGTGTGCGCGAACACCTCGTGGACACCGCCCGAACGTTCATCTTCGACACCGGCCTGGCACCGGCCGCGGTCGGTGCCGCCCGGGGAGCGTTGAAGGTGTTGCGCGCCGAACCCGCCCGTGCCGCGGCCGTACTCGAGCAGGCCGCGCACCTCGCGCGCGTCACGGGCGTCGACGCACCGCCGTCCGCGGTGGTGTCGGTGATCCTCGGCGACCCGCATGTCGCCGCCGATGCTGCTGCGCAGTGCCGCGAACGCGGTGTGCATGTCGGCTGCTTCCGGCCGCCGTCGGTACCGGCCGGCACCTCGCGGCTGCGGCTGACCGCCCGCGCGAACCTCACCACCGACGAACGCGCACTCGTCGACGAGGTGCTCACCGATGTCCTCGCGGGGGCCCGGGCGTGAGCATCCTCGTCGTCACCGGTACGTCGACCGATGTGGGAAAGACCGTCGCGACCGCCGCGCTGGCCGCGAGCGCCGTGGCGGCGGGGCTGCGGGTCGCGGTGTGCAAGCCCGCCCAGACCGGTGTGGCGGACGACGGCCCGGGCGACCTGCAGGAAGTCCGCCGGCTGGTCGGGGGCTCCGTCCACCTCGTCGAACTCGCTCGGTACCCCGACCCGCTCGCACCCGATACCGCCGCGCGGCGCAGTGGACGCCGGTTGCTCGACCTCGACGAGGTCGTCGACGCCGTCCGGAGTCTCGACGCCGGATACGACCTCACCCTCGTCGAAGGCGCCGGCGGCCTGCTCGTCCGCCTCGGCGCCGGGGGCTTCACTCTCGCCGACGTCGCTGCGGCGCTGGGCGCACCCGCGGTGGTCGTCGCGGCGGCAGGGCTGGGCACGCTCAACCACACGGCGCTCACCGTGGCCGCACTCCGCGCGGCGGGGATCGCCTGTCCGGGAGTGATCATCGGATCCTGGCCCGCCGCACCGGATCTGGCGGAGCAGTGCAATCTCGACGACCTCCCGGCCGTCACCGGCGTCCCCGTGGTCGGCAGGATCCCGGCCGGCAGCGGGGCGATCGACGCGGCCCGCTTCGCTGTCCGGGCCTCCGAGTGGCTGGCGCCGCCGCTCCGGACGAAACGGCATGCGAGCGAAGCTTCCGCTGTACTGTGATGGATGCCACACTGCAACGGCCTGTCCCATCGTGTCGGCCGGCGCGACATGCCGACCGCTCGGCCCGGAGGTACGGATGTCCACCAGCGAAGTGCAGGAACTCCAGCGCACCGCCGCCCACCTGCGCCACTGCCTCGGATCACTACGATCGCGCTACGGGGACGCAGCCCCCGTCCGGAGGCTGGCGAACGACCTCGAACGCCTCGACATCGACATACGCGACTTCGCCGAACATCCTCCACGCGAGGCCGTCAACAGTCTCGGTGAACGCATCCCGATCCCCGACACGCCGTACGACGACTCGTTGTTCCGCGGAACGGATACGGACGACGAAGGTCTCGGCGGGCTGCACGGCTCGCGGTGAGCACGTCCGAGGCATCACCGGCGGCCCGCGGCACGCCCGCGACCGGCGTGCGCTCCGCGGGCCGCGCACGGATCGCCGCACGTACGCTGCGGAACGACCGCTGGTGGCAGACCCCCGCACTCACCGTGCTCGGCCTCGGTGTGTTCGTGGTGTACGCGACGATCCGCTCGTTCGTGCGCAGCGCCTACTACGTCGAGGACTACCACTATCTGACGCCGTTCTACTCTCCGTGCGTGAGCGCGTCCTGCGTGGACGGTGCCCGCCATTTCGGAACGTGGGTCGGCGAACTCCCGATGTGGATTCCGCTCGCGTTCCTGTCGCTCCCGCTTCTCCTCGGTTTCCGACTGACCTGCTATTACTACCGCAAGGCCTACTACCGCTCGTTCTGGTTGTCGCCGCCCGCGTGCGCGGTGGCCGAACCCCACCGGCGCTACACCGGCGAAACGCGGTTGCCGCTGATCCTGCAGAACTCGCACCGCTACTTCTTCTACGCCGGTTTCGTGGTGTCACTGATCAACACCTACGACATGATCGCGGCCTTCCGTAGTCCGAGCGGATTCGGCATCGGGCTCGGCAACCTCATCCTGCTGATCAACGTGATACTGCTCTGGGGATACACGCTCTCGTGCCATTCGTGTCGGCACGTCACCGGAGGGCGGCTGCGGCACTTTTCGAAACATCCTGTGCGGTACAGGATCTGGACGTTCCTGTCGAGGCTCAACGTCAGGCACATGCAGTTCGCGTGGATCACGCTGGGCACCCTGATCCTCACGGACTTCTACATCATGCTCGTGGCGAGCGAGACCATCACGGATCTCCGGTTCGTCGGCTGACGGACCCGAGCAGTACGGCGGAAGGGCAGGCGACCGGAAGAGGGGAAGCTCAGATGGTGGATGTCGAACGGCACAAGGTCGACGTCGTGGTGATCGGAGCGGGTGGCGCCGGACTCCGCGCGGTCATCGAGGCGCGGCAACGCGGTTTCTCCGTCGCCGTGGTGTGCAAGTCGCTGTTCGGTAAGGCCCACACCGTGATGGCCGAAGGCGGGTGCGCCGCCGCGATGGGCAACGCCAATCCCCGCGACTCCTGGCAGATCCACTTCCAGGACACGATGCGCGGCGGCAAGTTTCTCAACAACTGGCGGATGGCCGAACTGCACGCGCGCGAAGCGCCCGACCGGGTGTGGGAACTGGAAACCTACGGAGCCCTGTTCGACCGGACACCCGACGGACGGATCAGCCAGCGCAATTTCGGTGGCCACACCTATCCACGACTCGCCCACGTCGGCGATCGCACCGGACTCGAACTCATCCGCACGATGCAGCAGAAGATAGTGTCGCTGCAGCAGGAGGACCACGCCGAACACGGGGATTACGAGGCGCGGGTGCGGGTCTTCGCCGAATGCACCATCACCGAACTGGTGAAGGACGCGGAGGGTCGCATCGCCGGAGCGTTCGGATACTGGCGTGAGACCGGGCGATTCGTGTTGTTCGAGGCGCCCGCCGTCGTCATCGCCACCGGCGGCATCGGCAAGTCGTGGAAGGTGACGTCGAACTCGTGGGAGTACACGGGCGACGGTCATGCGCTCGCCCTGCGCGCCGGTGCCGCCCTGATCAACATGGAGTTCGTCCAGTTCCACCCCACCGGGATGATCTGGCCGCCCAGCGTCAAGGGCATCCTCGTCACGGAGGGCGTCCGCGGCGACGGCGGGGTGCTGAAGAACTCCGAGGGGGAGCGGTTCATGTTCTCCTACATCCCTCCGGTGTTCAAAGGCCAGTACGCCGAAACCGAGGAGGAGGCCGACCGCTGGTACGACGATCAGGAGAACAATCGCCGTACCCCCGATCTGCTCCCGCGCGACGAAGTGGCCCGCGCCATCAATTCGGAGGTCAAGGAGGGCCGCGGCACCCCGCACGGCGGAGTCTTCCTCGACATCGCCTCGCGGATGCCGGCCGCCGAGATCATGCGGCGGCTGCCGTCGATGCACCACCAGTTCAAGGAACTCGCCGACGTCGACATCACTGCCGAAGCGATGGAGGTCGGCCCGACCTGCCACTACGTGATGGGTGGAATCGAGGTCGACCCCGACACCGGCGCGGCCTCCGTGCCGGGACTGTTCGCGGCCGGGGAGTGCTCGGGCGGGATGCACGGGTCGAACCGCCTGGGCGGAAATTCGCTGTCGGACCTGCTGGTCTTCGGCCGCCGGGCCGGTATCGGCGCGGCCGACTACGTCCAGGGCCTGACGACGCGACCGGCCGTGATCGAAGCCGACGTCGACGCCGCGGCACGCGCGGCACTCGCTCCCTTCGATCCGGCCGAGGCCGACCGCGCCGAGAACCCGTACACCCTGCACACCGATCTGCAGCAGGTCATGCAGGATCTCGTGGGCATCATCCGCCGCGCGGACGAGGTCGAACGCGCGCTCGCCGAACTCGACGGGTTACGGTCCCGGATCCGAAACGTCGCAGTGGAGGGACACCGCCAGTTCAACCCGGGCTGGCATCTCGCCCTGGACCTGCGGAACATGCTGCTCGTGTGCGAATGCGTCGCACGAGCTGCGTTGCAGCGCACCGAGAGTCGCGGAGGGCACACCCGCGACGACTATCCGTCGATGGATGCGCAGTGGCGTCGCACACTGCTCACCTGCCGCCTCGACGGGGGCGACCCGTTCGTCCCGGACGTCTCGGTCACCGCCGAGCGGCAGGAGCCGATGCGCCCCGACCTGCTGGAACTGTTCGACATCGACGAACTCGGCAAGTACTACACCGACGAGGAACTCGCGGATCATCCCGGACGGAGGGGTTGAGATGGGATATCGGGCGGCGTTCAGGATCTGGCGGGGCGACGCCGACGGTGGACAGTTGCGCGACTACACCGTCGAGGTCAACGAGGGTGAGGTCGTCCTCGACATCCTGCACCGCCTGCAGGCCACCCAGGCACCGGATCTCGCCGTGCGCTGGAACTGCAAGGCGGGCAAGTGCGGATCCTGCTCGGCGGAGGTCGACGGCCGCCCGCGCCTGACGTGCATGACCCGCATGTCGCTGTTCGATCCCGACGCGACCGTCACGGTGACGCCGATGCGCACCTTCCCGATCATCCGCGATCTCGTCACCGACGTCTCGTTCAACTACCGGAAGGCACGCGAGATACCGGCCTTCGCGCCGCCCCCGGATCTCGCGCCGGGGGAGTACCGGATGCAGCAGGTCGATGTGCAGCGCTCTCAGGAGTTCCGCAAGTGCATCGAATGCTATCTGTGCCAGAACGTCTGCCACGTGGTGCGCGACCACGAGGAGAACAAGGAGGCCTTCGCCGGTCCCCGCTATCTCATGCGCATCGCGGAACTCGAGATGCACCCGCTCGACGTCGCCGATCGGCGCGACGTGGCGCAGGACGAGCACGGCCTGGGCATGTGCAACATCACCAAGTGCTGCACCGAGGTGTGCCCGGAGAACATCCACATCACCGACAACGCGCTGATCCCGATGAAGGAACGCGTCGCCGGCCGCCGCTACGACCCGATCGTCTGGCTCGGCAACAAGCTGTTCCGGCGCTGAGCCACAAGCAGAGAGGGCTCAGTTCACGCGTTCGGCGACCAGCGGAACCAGCTCGTCGAGCGCGAACGGCACCGACAGCACCGAGTTCGTCGAGAACGCCGCAGAGATGTCGGAATCACTGTCGAGCACGAGGAACCGGCCGTCGCGCACCGCCGGGATCTGCCGGAAGACCGGATTGTCGGTCACCTCCGCCGCCGGTACGTAGATCGGCAGCACGATCAGTAGATCCGCATCGAGCAGGTTCAGGTTCTCGTCGGAGACGGTGATGAAGAAGTCGTCCGTCGCCGCGGCCTGCACCTGAGGATTGTTCACGAAGCCGAGCTCGGTCATGAAGTCGACGCGCGAGTCGCCGACGACGTAGGCGCCCCACCCCTCCGACGTGTAGGAGGCGACGGTGACGGTCCTGCCCGCGAACTCGGGGTTGTCGGCGGCGGCCTGTTCGAAGTCCGCATCGATCTGCGACAGCAGTTCGGTGCCCTTGTCCGGGACACCGAGAGCCGCTGCCACGGTGGTCACCTGGTCGTCGAGCGACGTGAGATAGGCGTCGCTGCCTTCCGGGCCGGCGACGGTCGGGGCGATCCCCGACAGCGTCTCGTAGCGGGCCTGCTCACCGGAACTCTTGGTGTCGAGGATCAGATCGGGCTCCTGCGCCGCGAGCATCTCGAAGGACGGCTCGATCGTGCCGATGAGCTCCGGCGGCGAGTCGTACAGCCCCTGCGCCCACGGCCCCACGCCGTCGCCGCCGAAGGCGAGCCAGTCGCTCGCCGCCACCGGCTGAACGCCGAGTGCCAGTGCAGTTTCGGCGTCGCCCCAGCCCAGAGCCGCGACGCGTTCGGGGGCGGACTCGATGGTGACCTCCCCGAACTTCGTGTCGACCGTGACGGGGAAGGCGCCGTCGGCCGGTGCCGAACCGGAGTCGGACTCCGTGTCGGACGATCCGCACGCGGTCAGCGCGATCGCGGTGGCCGTGAACAGAGTGGCGGAACGGAGCAACGCAGCGGATCGGCGTGTCATGAGGGGCCTCGAGTCTGTCGAACAACAAGTGAGGCGATCCTAACCCGGTGGGGTGACCGAAGGTGAAAACCCGCCGGAAACCGCGCAGGGCAGCCGCTCGAGCGCGCACTATGTGTCCGTGACCCCACCTGACGACGGTCGGCCGGCACGGGCGAAGCCGGTGCTGGCCTCGTTGATCCTCGTCGCCGCCGTGGCGAACCTGAACCTCGCCGTCGCGAACGTGGCACTGCCCGAGATCGGGAAGGCGTTCGACGCGAGCCAGACCCAGCTCAACCTCGTTGCGGTCGGGTATTCCGTCGGTCTCGCCGCATCCGTGCTCTACCTTGGTGCCGTCGGCGACCGTTACGGACGCAAGACGATGCTGCTGCTCGGCATGGCGTTGTCGGTTCCCGCATCGGCGGTCGCCGGGTTCGCGCCGAGCACCGAGGTGCTGTTCGCGGCGCGGGTGCTCGGCGGTGTCTCCGCCGGTCTGGCGTTCCCCACCACCCTGGCCCTGATCACCGCACTGTGGTCGGGCGCAGCGCGCACGCGCGCGATCGCGTTGTGGTCGTCGATCGGCGGCGGCCTGACCGCGCTCGGCCCGCTCGTCGCAGGCACCCTGCTCGAACAGTTCTTCTGGGGTTCGGTCTTCCTGGTGACGATCCCGCTCGCGCTGATCGCTTTCGCCCTGACCTGGATGTTCGTGCCCAGCCACGTCAACGAGTCGACCGATCCGGTCGATCATCTCGGCGGTGTGGTCTCGATCGTGCTGGTCGGCTCGCTCGTCCTCGGCATCAACTTCGTGCCCGTCGACGGGATGGAGACCATCGCGGTGTCCGCTCTCGTGATCGCTCTCGTCGCGGTGATCCTCTTCGTCATGCGCCAGCTGCGCGCGGCGAATCCCCTGTTCGACCTGCGCGTCGCGCGGCGCCGGGTGTTCTGGGTCGCGGCCGTGGCGGGCATCATCGTGTTCGGCACCCTCATGGGAACGATGTACATCAGCCAGCAGTACCTGCAGAACGTGCTCGGCTACTCGACGCTCGCGGCCGGATCGGCGGCGCTGCCCGCCGCATTCGTGATGGTGCTGGTGGCACCGCAGTCGGCGAAACTCGTCGGGTCTCGCGGTTCTCGTTTCACCCTGCTGTCGGGTTACGTCGCGATCGTGGCCGGACTCGTCGTCGCGCTGATTCTGTGGGACGAGGACGCGCACTACTGGGTGATCGCCCTCGGATACATGTGCCTGGGAGCCGGTGTCGGTCTCGCCGGTACCCCGGCCTCGCATTCGCTCACGGGATCGGTGCCGGTTTCCCGCGCCGGAATGGCCTCCGGCACGGCCGATCTGCAACGCGACCTCGGTGGAGCGATCGTCCAGTCGATCCTCGGCGCGCTGCTCACGGCCGGATACTCGGCCTCGCTCGCGGCGACGATCGCGGCGAGTCCGCAGGCCGCGTCGGTCGACGAGCAGACCGAGACCGCGTTGGAGAAGTCGTTCGCGGGCGCCGTCGGCATCAGCGAGCACTATCCGCAGTACGCGCCACAGATCATTGCGGCCGCCCGCACGGCGTTCCTCGACGGCGACACCCGCGCCTACACCGCCGCGATCGCCATCGTGCTGATCGGAGCGGCACTGGTGGCCTTCGCCTTCCCCTCCCACACGGCCGAGACGGCGCTGCTCGCCCGGTACGCCGAGGAGGACGGTGACGCGCAGGCCGATTCCTCCGGCGAACCGGCCCGCTGATCCCGGGCCGTCACGCCGTTCGGGGCCGGTCCGGCGTTCACCTCGACTGCGACCAGCGCCCGACGTCGCCCCGTTCGAGCGCGACGGCGAGCAGCTCCGGGAAACGGTCGGGTGTGCACGCGAAGACGGGCACGCCGAGTGCGGCGAGCGCCGCCGCGTTGTCGCGGTCGAAGGACGGCGCCCCGTCGTCGGACAGGGCCGGCAACACCACGACCTGCACACCTGCCCCGACCATCTCCCGGATACGGGAGAGCATCTCGGCGCGGATACCGCCCTCGTACAGATCGGAGATGAGCACGAACAGCGAATCGGCCGGCCGGGTGATCAGCGACCTGCTGTAGGCGATCGCCCGATTGATGTCGGTGCCGCCACCGAGCTGGGTGCCGAACAGCACATCCACCGGATCGGCGAGCATGTCGGTCAGATCCACCACGGAGGTGTCGAAGACGACCAGCGACGTGCGCAACGCCCGCATCGAGGCCAGGACCGCCGCGAACACCGACGCGTACACGACGCTCGACGCCATCGACCCGGACTGGTCCACCGCGAGCACCACATCGCGTTTCACCGCCCGGGAACGACGCCCGTAGCCCACCAGCTTCTCGGGCACCACCGTGCGATGTTCCGGCAGGTAGTGGGCGAGGTTCGCACGAATCGTGCGGTCCCAGTCGATGTCGCGCGGTTTCGGATTCGACGTCCGCGACGACCGGTCGAGTGCACCCGTGACGGCGGTACGGGTGTGCTGCGCGATGCGGGCCTCGATCTCACGCACGACCTTCTCGACGACCGTGCGTGCCGTCGCCTTGGTGGTCTCCGGCATCACACGGTTCAGGCTCAGCAGCGTGCCCACCAGGTGCACGTCCGGTTCGACGGCCTCGAGCATCTCGGGTTCGAGGAGCAGCCGGGTCAACCCGAGCCGATCCACCGCGTCGCGCTGCATCACCTGGACGACGGACGTGGGGAAGTAGGTGCGGATGTCGCCGAGCCAGCGTGCCACCCGGGGCGCGGATGCGCCGAGACCGGCGGTGCGCGGCGCGGTGCCGTCGCCCGGCGCGGTGTCGTACAGGGCGGCGAGCGCGGCGTCCATGGCGGTGTCGTCGGCCGAGGACAGGGAGCCCGTGGAGTCCTCGGCGGCCTCACCGAGTGCGAGCCGCCAGCGGCGCAGACGTTCGGTGTCTCCGGATTCGGTTGTCATGCCGACACTCCCAGGATCGACGCGGTGGCGGTCAGGGCGATCCGGCCGCGGTCCACCGCGGGCGGTGCCTCCGTGCGACGGGTGCGTTCGCCGCGCACCGTCTGCCCGAGCAGGCGTCGCTCCCCGAAGGCGAAGGACCCGAAGGTGCGTCGGAGGACGGGCAGGACGTCGACGAAATCGTCGTCGGTGAGTCCGCTGATCCAGCCGTCCACGAGATCGAACAGGGCGCCGTCGTGGACCAGCAGGAGCCCGCCGCCGCCGAGGAAACCGTCGATCCAGCGCGCTTTCGCGGGCGCGGGTGACCCCACGGACAACGCTCGCGCGACCCGCACGGCCGCATCGTGCTCGCCGAGCCGGCCGGCGTCGCGCAGCATCCGGGTGGTGCGGCCGACGAGCAGACCGTCGACGTCGTCGCGTTCGCTCACCGATGTCAGCGTGTCCAGCCACCGGACGGTCGCGGTCGGGTCCTCGCGCAACGCGAGCGCGAGATGCACGCCGTCGATCGCGGTGCGCAGCGCATCGGCGGCGTCGTGGTCGAGACCGGCGACCGCCGCCGGGAGGCCGGCGCAGACACGCGCGAGCAGAGCGTCGCAGACGTGGTCCAGGGAGGACAGATCGGTGCCCCGCACGTCGCCGTAACGGACGGTCCGCACGAGGGTCGGTAGTGCGCTCATCAGGTGCAGCACATCGTGATCGAGAGCGGCCGCCGCGTCGATCGCCCTCACCAGCGACGGGATCGTGGTGCGTAGGTCGGCGAGCAACGCCCGTTCGAGGAGTTCGGTGAGGTCGGCGAGCGCGATCCCGGAGCGAGCGGCACGGTCGGCCACCATGGCACCCGCGGCGGATCCCACCGTCGTGCCCCACCGGGACGCCTCGACGATCGCCACCGACAACTCGGGCTCCCACCGCAACGTCCAGGTTTCGCGGAACGTGCCGGTCGAGCGCACCTCGCTCTGCGTGGGCGTACCCCAGTCGATCCCGAGCAGCGCCAGCCGGTGCAGCAGTCGCGACCGCGCAACGTCGATTTCCCGGCGCAGGTCCAGATCGAGGTTCTTCGCTTCGCTGGACCGCTTGAGACGCAACGACTTCGCCTGTCGCTGCAGGTCGGTGTCGAGCGGGACGGTGGGGGTGTCCTCGGAGACGGATCCGAGTGCCTCCCCGACGACGAGCCGCCGCGTGACGAGGTCGAGCAGGACGTCGTCGCCGTCGCACAGCACCGATCGGGTCGCTTCGACGACCTCGTCGAGTCCGGCCACCGCGCGACCGCGCAGCGCAGCGAGCGTGTCGGCGAGGCGCGTCGCCTCGATGACGTGGGCACTCGAGACGGGCAGATCCTCCTCGCGCAGAACACGGGCCACGCGGGTGAACCAGCGCGCGGTCGTGTCCGCGGGCTGGGTGAACAGGTGGTGGTACCAGCCGGGTGAGGTGATGCCGGCGCCGTAGCCCGACGACAACGACAACCGGGAGTGGCTCCACGGCACCCAGGTGAGGGTGGTCTTCACTTTGGGTAGGCCCTTGAGCAGACGCGCGTCGGGCGCGGCCGGTCCGAGCCGGCCGGTGAGTGCGGGGGCGTGCATCGCCCCGCACACCACAGCGATCGCGCGGGCCCCGGCCTTGACCGTCGCGCGCAGCACCTGCCGCATGTGCGCTTCGCGTCGCGCGGTGTGGTCGTCGATCCCGACGTCCTCTCGCAGCGTCCGCATCGCGTCGGTGATCTCGTCGAAGGCCTGTGCGGTGCCGTGCTCGACCACCGCGTCCCACCACTGCTCGAAGTCCGCGTAGCCGCCGGCGCGGGCGAGTATGCCGAGCAGATCGTCGGTCGCGCGGTCGCCGACCTCGCGTTCGGCGGCGAGCGACATCGCCGCCGGAAGGTCGCAGAACCGCACGTCCGCGTCGTGCAGATACGCCCAGCGCAACGCCTGCCACTCGGGCGAGAAGGCCGCGACCGGCCAGAACGCCGCCCGCGCCGGTTCGTCGCGAGCGTAGGCCAGCAGTGCGACCGGCGGAACCATGTCGTCGGCCGCGGCGAGCGCAAGTACCGGATCGGCGTCCGACGGACCCTCGATGAGGACGGTGTCGGGTTCGAACTCTGCGAGTGCCTGCAGGACCGCGCGCGCCGAACCCGGCCCGTGGTGCCGGATGCCGAAGACCCGGATCTCCGCGGGCGCATCCGCGCGGTCGAAGAGAGCGTCGGTCACCCGGTGATCTCCCGGCACGCCCGGTAGAAGTCGGTCCAGTCGCCGCGTTCCCGGACGACGGCCTCGAGATATTCGTTCCAGACGACGCGATCGGAGACCGGGTCCTTGACCACCGAACCGAGGATGCCGGCCGCGACATCGGACGGACGCAGCACGCCGTCGCCGAAGTGCGCCGACAGTGCCAGACCACCCGTCACGACCGAGATCGCCTCGGCGGTGGACAGCGTGCCCGATGGGGACTTCAGCTTGGTGCGGCCGTCGGTGGTGACGCCGCTGCGCAGCTCGCGGAACACCGTGACGACGCGGCGGATCTCCTCCGCGGCCGCGGGCACGGCGGGCAGTTCGAGTGCGGCGCCGAGTTGTTCGACGCGGCGGGTGACGATCGCGACCTCGTCCTCCTCGCTCGCCGGCAACGGCAACACGACGGTGTTGAACCGTCGGCGCAGCGCGGACGACAGGTCGTTGACCCCGCGGTCGCGATCGTTGGCGGTGGCGATGACGTTGAACCCCTTCGTCGCCTGCACCTCGGTGCCGAGTTCGGGGACGGGCAGAGTCTTCTCCGACAGGATGGTGATCAGCGCGTCCTGCACGTCGGCGGGAATGCGGGTGAGTTCCTCGATACGTGCCACGGCGCCGTCGCGCATCGCGGTCATGACCGGGGAGGCGACCAGCGCGGCGGAGCTCGGCCCTTCGGCGAGCAGCCGCGCGTAGTTCCAGCCGTAGCGCACCGACTCCTCGGTCGTGCCTGCTGTTCCCTGCACGAGCCGGGTCGACGAACCGCTGATCGCGGCGGCGAGATGCTCCGACACCCAGGTCTTCGCGGTACCCGGCACACCGAGCAGCAACAGTGCCCGGTCGGTCGCCAGGGTCGCGACGGCGACCTCCATCAAACGGCGCGGGCCGACGTACTTCGGGGTGATGACGGTGCCGTCGGACAGTTCGCCGCCGAGCAGGTAGGTCACCACCGCCCACGGCGACAGCTGCCACGACGGCGGGCGCGGCCGATCGTCGAGTCGCGCGAGCGCCGCGAGTTCGTGCGCGTACTGCTGCTCGGCGTGCGGGCGCAGCAGGGCGGTGCCGGATACGCCGGTTTCGGTGGTGTCGGGCACGTCGGTCCCGGACGTGCCGGTCTCGGGCGCCGTGGCCTCATCGGTGCCGACAACTGCGGGGGTCGACTCGGTGTCGGTCAACTCAGCTCCTCGTGGATCGTCTTGCGGAGGGTCAGGGTGTCGGCTGCGCTCGCGAACAGGTGCAGGCGACCGAGATCGTCGGTGCGGTTCGCGGCGTCGGCCAGCAGGTCGGCCAGCTCGAAGGGGGCCCGGTGGGCGAGCAGGATCAGGACGTCGCGGACGACACGGGTGGTCGTCGACTTCGTGTACAGCGCGGTGAGCACCTTCTCGGCGATATCACGCGGCCACGGCGCGGGGAGGGCAGCGAGCAGCGCGTCGTCGAGGATCGCGGACGCCGGCGCCTCGCGTAGGTGCGTGAGCAGGACGTCGAGGGGGACGACCCGCGCGAGGTCCGCGTCGACGCTGCCGTCGCGTCGCAGCAATGCGGCAGCCCACTCACCGTTGCGCTGCCGGACCGCCGCGCGGCCCCACGCGGCCGTCAACGCGGTGCGGAAGGTGTCGTCGATGTCGAACTCCGGCAGCACCGTGTCTGCGGCGTGGTCGTTCCACACGGACAGCGGGGCTGCCGCGACGGCCGCGACCAGCAGCTCTCGGGCTCCACCGACCGGACTGTCGGCGAGACCGTCGCGGAGAGCGTTCTCGTCCGGCCGGTCGGGCACCGCGAGGGTGACGGTCGAGTCGTCGGCGAGCATCCACTGTCGCACCCGCTCGGTCATACGCTGCGCGAAGGCGGAATCCGGCAGGCGCGGAAGAAGCTCGAGCGCCACGGCGCGGACCTTGCGGCTGCGGTCGTCCAGTGCGCGTTCGAGCAGGGCTTCGTCGTGCGGGCCGAGCCTCACCGCGAGCAGGGCGAGCAACTCGGCTCGCTGGGCGGCGGTCTGCGCGCCCCACGATGCCGCGAGTGTCGCGGTGGCCGCCGCCGGGTCGTGCGTGCGGAGCGTCTCGAACCACCGGCGGCGCCGGGCGGGTGGGCCGGCGTGCCAGGATGTGTCGTCGAGCGGGTCGGGAGGCAGCAGTTCGGCCCATTCCGGGTTGCGTGCGGCCACCCAGCGTCCCCGTGTGCCGGTGAGCGCGACGAGCCGGTCGCGGTGCACCGCGTCGGTGGTCGCGACGGTCAGCAGATCGACCACGACGTCGTGCGACGCGCGAAATCGGGCGGCCACCTCGAACCACTCGTCGAGCAGCGGGGAGCGGACGGCGAGCAGTGCGCGCAGGCGTTCGGCAGCGGCGCCGGGCAGGACGGGACGGTCGTCGTCCGGGGCCGGTGACGGCAGCTCGCGGACCACGGGCGCGGTCGCTGCGGTGAGGAAGGTCGCCTCCAGTGCGACAGCGGCGAGCAGTGTCGCCGCGGGGTCTCCGGCCAGTCGGCCCGCGGCGTCGGCCGTGTGCAGCGCGTCGAACTCGGGCGCGGAGCGTGCCGTGCCGAGAAGTGCTGCGGTCGTCAGCGATTCGGGCAACGCGGTCACCAGGTCAGCACCTGTCCTTCGGTGAACAGGGACACCGGGGTGAGAGTGGTTCCGTCCCAGTCGCCGCAGACCGTCACCGGACGGCCACCCGCGACCGTGTGCAGCCGCCAGCGGCTGTCGTCGTCTCCGGCCAGCGGCAGTGCCCGTCCGGACGGGTCGACGACGTACCAGCCGTCCTCGCTGGGGGTGGGAGTGACTGCGTCGAGCAACACGGGCCAGGTGCGCAACCACGGGTCGGACCCACGCATGCGGGCGTACTCGCCCAGCGCGGCGTCGAGTCCGGTGGCGGGCAGTGTCGTGAACGGCTCGGCTTCGCCGTGCTGCCGGCCGAGCATGGCACGCAGCGGGGCGGCGCCTGGGCAGAAGTGCAGATCGGCGTCGACGAGCGAACCCGGGAAGGGGATCGGTGTGCCGAAACGTGCTGTGCCGTGCGCGAAATCGAGAACCATGGCCCATCGGCGGCTCGATCGTCCGCGCAACCACGTCCTGCGGGTGAACATCCGGCTCTCCTCGGTGACACGCACCGCGAGGACCTGCCACCGGTCGCGCACGGCCGGTTCGGCACGCACCTCCTCGCTGCGGGTACCGAAACCGAGATGGGTCTGCAGCGAATACAGGAGCGGCCGGGGCAGTTCGTCGCGCCGCCGGTACGCGACGGCCATCAGGTGCAGACGCGCGTATTCGGTGAGCAATCTGGCGGGCCAATCCGTTTCGTCGGTCACGACGGTCGCCAGTGCGCGCAGCGCGGAGGCCGCACCGGGGGCCTGGGCATCGACCATGCGGGCGGCGATCGTCTCGTAGGTCTCGTAGCCGTGGTCGACCGCCCCGAGACCGTGCCTGATCCGGTCGGTCAGCCAGCGGTCGAGATCCTCGAGTCCTGCCGCGACCCGCTCCGCGCGACGCTGGGCGGTCGCCGGGTCGGGGGTCCTGACCGGCTCGTCGTCCGCGGGGGCGCGCAGTGCGGTGGACGCGGCGCGGGAGGCGAGCCAGCGGGTGACGGAATCGGGCGCCTGCCCGGCGGGCACGGCACCCTCCGACCAGCACACGAGCAACGACAGGGCGTGCTTGCAGGGCAGCTTCCGGCTGGGGCACGTGCACGAGTAGGCGGGAGCCCTCGTATCGATCGCGGTGCGGTACGGCGTCGTGCCACGGCCGCGGCACAGGCCCCACAGAGCTGCGTCGTCGTGACCGGTTTCGAGCCATGCGGAGGCGACGCCGCGCGCAGCCGTCATCGAGGACGGATCGGGTGCGACGGCGTTGATCTGCTGGAGGGTCCAGGGTGCGGTCACGAGCGTCGAAGATAGGAGACGGGTCCGACAGGAGTGGCGGGATCAGGATGTCGCACGGGTCTCCAGACGTGCGCGGATGCCGTCGACGAACAACTGAAGACCGAACTCGAACCGGACGGCGGGATCGCCGTCGAGCAGGTCGTCGTCGGCCTCGGCCGGCTGCTCGGTCACGACATCGGGGGAGAGGGGAGCGCGGGTGAGCGCGCCGAGTTCCTCGAGCTGCGCGCGGGACTGCTCGTCGACGGTGTGGCCGAGCACGTAGTGCAGCAGCGCGTAGCCGGTGAGCTCGGCGTATGCCTGCGACAGGCCGGCACGTCCGGCGGTCCCCACGAAGGCGTCGCGGGCCCGGGAGGTGGTGAGCCGCGATGCGTAGCTCGACGCGACGAGTTCCGCGCCGTCGCGGTGAGCGAGCAGCGCGGCGCGGAAACGGTGCGCGAGTTCGGCGAGCGCGCCGTCCCAGGCGTCGCTTGCGGGAGGTTCGTCGACACCGTCGAGGATGCGGTCGGCCATAGCCCCGAGCAGGGTCTGCTTGTTCGGGAAGTGCCAGTACAGCGCGCCGGGCTGGACGCCGAGCGACGATGCGAGCTTGCGCATCGTCAGGTCGCCGAGTCCGTACTCGTCGAGGATCGCCATGGCGCCGTCGAGGACGTCGCCGCGTCGCAACTGCACTGCTTCTTCGCTCCTGATTCTCCTGCCGTCCGCGGCGGTACCGCTCCGCCGGGGATCCGAACCGATGGATTCGTGCCTTTGACACTATCGGACGGTTCGCTCTAACCTGAACGCTGTTCAATTGAACGATGTTCAAGTTCTCGCCACCCCAGGAGACGGCAGTGACCCAGGCGCCCGCCCGCACCGACATCCTCGACATCGCCCGCGACCAGGTGCTCGCCCGCGGAATCGGATTCGACCGCGACCAGACCCTCGAGGTCCTGCAGCTGCCCGACGATCGCATCGACGATCTTCTGGCGGTCGCCCACGACGTGCGCATGGCGTGGTGCGGACCGGAGGTGGAGGTCGAGGGGATCATCAGCCTCAAGACCGGCGGCTGCCCCGAGGACTGCCATTTCTGCTCACAGTCGGGCCTGTTCGCCTCCCCGGTGCGCGCCGCCCGGCTCGACATCCCGTCACTCGTCGAGGCCGCGAAGCAGACCGCGAAGACCGGAGCCACCGAATTCTGCATCGTCGCGGCCGTGCGCGGACCCGACGAACGACTCCTCGCGCAGGTCGCGGCCGGCATCGAAGCGATCCGCAACGAGGTCGACATCCAGATCGCGTGCTCGCTCGGCATGCTCACCCAGGATCAGGTCGACCGGCTCGTCGCGATGGGCGTGCACCGCTACAACCACAATCTCGAGACCGCCCGCTCACACTTCCCGAACGTCGTCACCACCCACACCTGGGAGGAGCGCTTCGAGACGTTGCGGATGGTGCGCGAGGCAGGTATGGAGGTGTGCTGCGGCGGCATTCTCGGGATGGGTGAAACCGTCGAGCAGCGAGCCGAATTCGCAGCCGACCTCGCGGCGCTCGAACCCGACGAGGTGCCGCTGAACTTCCTCAATCCGCGCCCCGGCACTCCTTTCGGGGACCTCGAGGTGCTGCCCGCCACCGAGGCGCTCAAGGCCGTGGCGGCCTTCCGGCTGGCGTTGCCGCGCACCATCCTCCGATTCGCCGGCGGCCGCGAGATCACGCTCGGCGACCTCGGCGCGCAGAAGGGGATCCTCGGCGGGATCAACGCCGTCATCGTCGGCAACTACCTCACCACGCTCGGCCGGCCCGCGGAGACCGACCTCGATCTGCTCGGCGAACTGAAGATGCCGATCAAGGCCCTGGGCGAGACGATCTGATGTTCGATCCGTTCACCGGCGAAACGATCGTCGACGGGACGGTCCGAACCCATTCCGCAGCAGTGCAGCTCGGCCTCGAACCGCCGCGGTTCTGCACGCAGTGCGGCCGGCGGATGATCGTGCAGATCGCACCGGACGGATGGTGGGCGCGGTGTTCGCGCCACGGGACCGTCGACTCCGTGATGAGCGAACAGCGGTGACGAGCGGCAGCGCTCACGAATCGTCGCCGGACTCCCCGGGGTAGGTGACCACGCCATCGGGACCCACCGAGGGCGTCGCACCCCACTGTCCCAGTTCGTGCGGGCGCGGTGTCGCGTTGTTGACGAGATGGACGACGGCCCATCCCCGCGCGGTGAGGGTGTTCGCAATCAACAGGCGGTGACAGCGCCAAGGCATCGGCTCACCGCACATGATGGCGACGTGCCGGTGCTCGGCCAGTTCGGTGAGGCGTCGCAGTCCGGCCTCGAAGTCGTCGGTGAGCGTGTAATCGGCGTAGTTCTTGAAACTCGCGTTCTTCCATCCCGCATTGATCGCCGGATCGACGTCCTTCTGTTTCGGCCGCCTGCCACCGAGTTCGGTGAGGTGCAGGTAGCCGATCCCGGCGCTGTCGAGCCAGGACGGCATCTCGTCGGCGTCGAACTGCGGGCTGCGGCGTGAGCCGGGCATCTTCCGTACGTCGACGACGACGTCGATGTCCGCCGAAGTCAGTGTGTCGAGCAGGACGGACTGCGGACACGTCCAGTGGCCGATGGTCCACAGGACACGGGAGTCGGCACTCATGGTGCCCATCGTCTCATCTCGTGTGCGTCACTTGCCGGCGTAGTTCCTCGGCGCCGTCGCCCTCCAACCGGGACAACCCCGCACGACGGCCCGCGAGCAGCAGTAGGATCGCGGAGATCGGTCCCCGCACCTCGGGCCCGGAACCGGAGGACCACTCGGTATCGGTTGCGGTGAAACGGAATCCGTCGAGGGGGACGTCGGCGAAGACCCGGGCCTTCCCGGTGCCGCGGGTGGACCACATCCGAGTGGCCCCCGCCGCCGCGGCATCCGGTGGCATCGGCAGGTCGCGCTGCAGCGGTACCGCGATGTCCTGGCCGTGGACGAGCAGATCGATCATGGCCTCGAGCGGGGTGATGCCCGCGTTGTGCCGCCGGGAGCCGATCATTCCTCGAAGGTCGGCGATCAACTCCTGGATCGGTCGTTGGGCGCGCCGCCGAGAGGATTCTCGGATGATCGTGTTCACCCCGCCGCGATGACGCACGACCATCCGGACGAAGTCGACCACGGTGAGCTGCTGCAACGTGAGGTGCGCGGCGACGTCGCGCACGGTCCAGCCCTCGCACAGCGACGGCCGGCGCCATTCGTCGTCGGTGAGTTGTTCCAGCAGGTCGGCGGTTCGTGCGCGCTGCTCGTCGATCGTGTTCCAGATGTCGTCGACGTTCATGGGATCACCTGACCTGGGGTCCGCCCGACACACGATCCGCCCATTCTAGATCGCGGATCGTTCCCCACTCACGGATTCCGGTGCCGGTACGGGGTCCTCCGCGGCCCGGCTCACCGATTCCCACTCGAGCCAGGTGTCGATCTTCTCCCGGGCGGCGGCCACGGCCGCGTCCAGGACGGCGTTGCCCAGGACGATGCGTCGCGGCGGTCGGTCGGCGTCGACGACCGCGAGGAGTGCCCGCGCGGCCAGGGCGGGGTGGCTGTCGATGCTCGTGGACGCGCTCTGCTTCTCGAGCTCGGCTCGCAGGGAGTCGTAGTCCGATCGCGGAGTGCTCACCGTCATGGTGCTGTAGAGATCGGTCCAGTAGCCGCCCGGCTCGACGATCGTCACGTCGACGCCGAAATGCGCGGCCTCGACGGCCAGTGCTTCGCTGAGTCCCTCGAGGGCGAACTTGCTCGCGCTGTAGAGCCCTGTGCCGGGCCCGCTCAGTACGCCCCCGATGCTCGAGATCTGCACGAGATGCCCGCGTCCTCGACCGCGGAAGGCCGCCATGGCGGCCTGGCTGACCCACATCGCTCCGAAGAAGTTCGTCTCGAACTGCGCACGCGCCTGCTCCTCGGTGAACTCCTCGACGAATCCGTAGGCCATGGTGCCCGCGTTGTCGACGACGATGTCGATGCCTCCGAAACGGTCGCGCGCCCTGTCGGAAGTGGCGAACACCGCCGTGCGGTCGGTGACGTCGGCCGGGAGCCGGAGGAGGCGCCCCGGATCCCGGGGGAGATCGGCCGACCCGATCGATCGTGAGACGGCCACGACGTTGTCACCGCTCGACAGCGCGGCGCGGACGAACTCCCTGCCCAGGCCGCGGCTCGCGCCGGTGATCAACCAGGTGCGGGGACGCGCGGCGGGGGCGGCGGGGTACGCGGTCGTCGGTCGGATGGTCATGCATACCTCCTGATCGATACGAGACGGTCCGTCTCGTTCACTTGAGAATGACCCTTCGAGGAATGCCTGTCAAGACGCAACGTCTCGTCTCGATGCGATATCGTCGACCCATGCCCGCGCGCCCCGAACCCGGAAACTCCCGGCGGAACCCCGCCTCGCGGAAAGCGATCCTCGATGCCGCTTTCGACTTGGTCGCCGAGGTCGGCTACTCGAAACTCGGTATCGAGGCGATCGCCGCCCGGGCCGGCGTGGGGAAGCAGACGATCTATCGCTGGTGGCCGTCGAAAGGAGCCGTGCTCCTCGATGCGTATCTGGCGCACACGCAGGGCGATGCCGGGGACGAGGCGGCGCTGCCCGACACCGGCGACCTCCGCGCGGACCTCATCGCGGTGCTGCAGGCCACCGTGGCGGAGCTGCAGGACCCCAAGTTCGCCGTCCCGCTGCGCGCATTGACCGTCGCGGTGCTCGAAGACCCCGAACTCGCAGCGGAATACGAACGCCGCCTCGACACGCCGATGCGGGAGATGAAGAAGGCCAGGCTCCGGGCCGCGCAGAGTGCGGGGCAACTGCCGGACGACCTCGATCTCGATGTCGCCGTGGACATGCTGTTCGCCCCTGTCGCCCAGAAATGGTCGGCCACCGGCGAACCCCCGTCGAACGACTACGTCCGCACTCTGGTCGAGACCGTCCTCTCCGGCCTGACGCGTCCGTCCGAGGGCATCCCGTCCGCGAGCATGTAACGCACGATTCCTCCTGTCCGATACACACGTCGGAATCACATGACGATCAGGGGAGGGGCACCATGGGTTCGGTCGACGTTCTGGAATGGATCCGCGAAGGTTATCTGGCGGGCGATCCGCTGCGCTCGGCGTTGTTCGTCGGCTCGGCCTTCCTGACGATGCCGCTGCAGTTGCTCGAGGTCATCCTGGGCCGGCCTTTCTGACCTCCTCGGGGAGGTTCACACCGGTGGACGCAGGGCGGCGAATTCGTCCGTCACGCGCAGCCGGGAGTCGGTGAAGCGGTAGAGCGCCGGGGGCCGGCCTCCCGCTTTTCCGGAGGGTGCGGTGTTGCCGGTGCGGGTGAGCACGTTCCGCCGCGCCAGCACCCGCTGAAGATTGGTGGCATCCACTTCGTATCCCAGTGCCGCGCAATAGATGTCGCGCAGAGTCGACATGGAGAACTCCGCCGGCGCGAGGCCGAACGCGATGTTCGTGTACGACAGCTTCGCGGCCAGGCGCGCATGGGCGTTCGTCACCATCACTCCGTGGTCGAAGGACATGTCGGGAAGATCCGACACCGGATGCCAGGCGGTGTCGGACGGCAGTTGAGGATCCGAGGTCAGGGGGATCAGACCGAGATAGGTCGACGCGATGGTGCGCGGACCCGGCACGCGCGTCGGGTCGGAGAAGACCGACAACTGCTCGAGATGCGCGACCTTGCGGACGTCGACCTTCTCCGCCAGCTGGCGCCGGGCCGACGTCGTGAGGTCCTCGTCGCTGCGTAGTCGTCCGCCGGGGAGCGACCATGTGCCGGCCTGTGGATCGAGCGCCCGCTGCCACAGCAACACCCCGAGTTCGGGCTCGCCGCGGAAGGCTCCCGAGGCGTCCGGGAAGTGCCGAACCTGGAACACGGCGATGAGCACTTCGTGACGGGTGTTACCATGTGTCATGTTTTCGATCCTAAGTCGAAAACCTCGAACACGGAAATTCCGGTACAACCCGCCGGGATGACACCCTCGAAGGAGCAAGGCCATGACCACGACCGAGTGGGCGGGAGCCTCCACCATCGTCGACGGCCCCGGCGGTTACACGGGCGTCGAGGCGACGCCGGAGTGGGCCGAGGAGGTCCGTCGGTTGGCCCGTGAGCGCAACGCCACGCTGCTCGCGCACAACTACCAGCTTCCCGCGATCCAGGACGTCGCCGATCACGTCGGCGACTCGCTCGCGCTCTCGCGTATCGCCGCCGAGGCCGAGGAGGACACCATCGTCTTCTGCGGCGTGCACTTCATGGCCGAGACCGCGAAGATCCTCAGCCCGAACAAGACGGTGCTCATCCCGGACGAGCGAGCCGGCTGCTCGCTCGCCGACTCGATCACCGCCGACCAGCTGCGCGAGTGGAAGGCCGACCACCCCGACGCCGTGGTGGTCTCGTACGTCAACACCACCGCCGAGGTCAAAGGCCTGACCGACATCTGCTGCACCTCGTCGAACGCCGTCGACGTCGTGGCGTCCATCGACCCCGACCGCGAGGTGTTGTTCCTGCCCGACCAGTTCCTCGGCGCCCACGTCAAGCGCGTCACCGGTCGCGAGAACATGCACATCTGGGCCGGAGAGTGCCACGTGCACGCCGGCATCAACGGCGACGAACTCGCCGCCCAGGCCAAGGCGCACCCCGACGCCGACCTGTTCGTCCACCCCGAATGCGGCTGCGCGACATCGGCGCTCTACCTCGCCGGGGAGGGCTTCGTGCCCGACGACAAGGTCAAGATCCTGTCCACCGGCGGCATGATCGACGCCGCCCGTGAGACTGGGGCGAAGCAGGTCCTCGTCGCCACCGAGGTCGGCATGTTGCATCAGCTCCGCAAGGCCGCGCCCGGCATCGACTTCCAGGCCGTCAACGACCGCGCGTCGTGCCCCTACATGAAGATGATCACTCCCGCCGCGCTGCTGCGCTGCCTGCAGGAGGGACGCGACGAGGTCCACGTCGAGGCCGACGTCGCCGAGCGGGCCCGCCTGTCGGTGCAGCGCATGATCGCCATCGGCAACCCGGGCAGCGGCGAGTGACCACCTCCATCACGGTCGCGTGGGAGGACCACGCCGACCTGGTGGTCGTCGGGGGTGGTGTCGCCGGCCTCACGGCCGCGCGCGCCGCCTCCCGACGTGGCGCGCGTGTGCTCACGGTGAGCAAGGGTGGCCCCACCGACACGGCCACCCAGTACGCCCAGGGCGGTATCGCCGTGGTGGCGCCGGTGGGCGACAGCGTCGACGCCCACGTGGCCGACACCCTCGCCGCGGGCGGGGGGCTGTGCGAGGAGGACGCGGTGCGCTCGATCGTCACCGCCGGTCCCGATGCGGTCACCGCACTGCGCGATCTCGGTGCGGTCTTCGACACCGGGGGTGACGGCGACATCGCCCGCACCCGCGAGGGAGGGCACAGCACCCGCCGCATCATCCACGCCGGTGGCGACGCGACCGGCGCCGAGGTGCAGCGCGCCCTCGGCGTGGCGGCACAACGCGCTCTCGGCGCGGCGGGCCTGCCCGTCCTGTTCGGTGCCGCCGCTGCCCGCGTGCTCACCGACGACCGTGGTGTCACCGGACTTCTGGTCCTCGACGGCCGCGGCTTCGGCATCGTCCACGCGCCGGCCGTGCTCCTCGCGACCGGGGGCCTCGGGCAACTGTACGCGTGCAGTACGAATCCGCCCGGTGCCACCGCCGACGGTGTCGCGCTGGCCCTGACCGCCGGTGCCGGGGTCGCCGACCTCGAGTTCGTCCAGTTCCACCCGACCGTGCTGTTCGCCGAAGGCGGCACCGGACGGCGGCCGCTCATCAGCGAAGCGGTGCGCGGCGAGGGTGCACGCCTCGTCGACTCCCGCGGTCGCTCGATCACCGAGGGCGTGCACCCGCTCGGCGACCTCGCGCCTCGCGACGTCGTCTCGCGGGCCATCGCCGAGCGTCTCACCGCGCTCGGTGAGGATCACGTCTACCTCGACGCTCGTCACCTCGGCGGGTTCGCTACCCGATTCCCGACCATCACGGCGATGTGCGCCGACGCAGGCCTCGATCCCGCCCGGGATCTGCTGCCCGTCGCTCCCGCCGCGCACTACTCGTGCGGGGGTGTCGTCACCGACGTGCACGGCCGCACCCGCATTCCCGGCTTGTACGCGGCGGGCGAAGTGGCGCGCACCGGCCTGCACGGCGCGAACCGGCTCGCCTCCAACAGCCTTCTCGAAGGACTCGTGCTCGGAGAGAGGGCGGGAGCGGCTGCGGCTCTCGAGCGGGCCGGGCTGCGCTCCGAGTCCACCGGCATTCCCGGTGTCGTCTCGGTCGTGTGCGACCGCGCGCGTCTGCAACACCTCATGACGCGGCACGCGCTCGTCGTGCGCGACGCCGACGGGCTGGCCACTGCCGCAGTCGAACTCGACGGCGCGAGCACGACCGGACCGTGCGCCGACGCGGATCGGCTCGAGGACGCGGCGCTCACCGTCACCGCGCGGGCACTGCTGCTCGCGGCTCGGCGCCGCACCGAGTCGCGGGGATGTCACACCCGCAGCGACCACCGGGACACCGACCCCGCGCAGGCCCGCAGCCTCGAACTACGCCTCGATGGAAACGGCGAGTTGTCCTTCACCACACCGGAACTGACAGGAGTCAACTGAGATGACCACCGTGCTGCCCGACGGACTCGACCTCGCCGAAACCCGCGAGCTGGTCCGGAAGGCACTCGACGAGGACCTGCGCTACGGGCCGGACGTCACCACCGACGCCACCGTGCCCGCCGACGCCGTCGCCACCGCCTCGGTGGTCGCGCGGCAGGCCGGCACCCTCGCCGGTCTCGACGTCGGGCTGCTCGTCCTCGACGAGGTCATCGGCGCCGATCACTACCGCGTGCTCGACCGCAGGTCCGACGGTGAGCGGGTGTTGCCCGGGGATTCGGTCCTGACCGTCGAGGCGCCGACCCGTGGTCTGCTCACCGCCGAGCGCACGATGCTCAACCTCCTGTGTCACCTGTCGGGCATCGCCACGGCCACCTCGCACTGGGTCGATGCGGTGACGGGCACCGAAGCGAAGATCCGCGACAGCCGCAAGACCCTGCCGGGAATGCGCGCGCTGCAGAAGTACGCGGTACGGATGGGGGGCGGTGTCAACCATCGCATGGGACTCGGCGACGAGGCACTGATCAAGGACAACCACGTCGCTGCGGCGGGCTCGGTGGTCGCCGCGCTGCGCGCCGTCCGGGACCATGCTCCCGACATCGCGTGCGAAGTGGAGGTCGACACCCTCGAGCAGTTCGACGAGGTACTCGCCGAGAACGTCGAGTTGATCCTGCTCGACAACTTCCCCCTGTGGCAGACGCAGATCGCGGTGCAGCGGCGCAACACCCACGCGCCGAAGACGCGGCTCGAATCCTCCGGCGGCCTGTCCCTCGACGTCGCCGCGGACTATGCCCGCACCGGCGTCGACTACCTCGCGGTGGGCGCGCTCACCCATTCGGTGACCGTGCTCGACTTCGGGCTGGACATGTAGTGCGTAGATCGCGTGTCGCCGGACGGGCGACTCGGACGCGGCACCGGAATATTCGTCGGTGAGACGGTCCCCTTGCTCGCGTCTTCTGAGGTAGAACTGACACACATCGACGTGCCGGGACCGGTCACGTGGGGGCGGGCTCCGGTGGTGGCCGGTGCCGTGTGGGGGAGGAAGACAGAAACGCGATGCGGTTACCGATGGCACCGACCGACTCGATGTTCCTGCTCGGCGAGTCGCGCGATCACCCGATGCATGTCGGCGGTCTCCTGCTGTTCCAGCCGCCGGAAGGCAAGGACGCGAGCGACCTGCGATCGATGTTCGCCGAGGCGCTCGCCTGTGAGGAACCCGCCGGGCCGCTGTGGTGCAAGCGGCCCACCCGCTCGCTGTTCACCCTCGGGCAATGGGCCTGGGAGGACGATCCGCGTTTCTCGATCGACTACCACGTCCGGTTCAACGCGCTGCCGTCCCCGGGCACAATGGACGATCTGTGGGAACTCGTCTCCCGCCTGCACGCCTCGCTGCTCGACCGCACGCGCCCATTGTGGGAGATGCATCTGATCGAAGGGCTGGCAGACGGTCGCTACGCCCTGTACGTGAAGATCCACCACGCGCTCGCCGACGGGGTGGGGGCCATGCGTCTGATGCGCCGCGCGCTCAGCACCGACCCGGAACGCACCGACATGCCGGCGCCGTGGGCGGTCGACGACGCCCGGTCGCCGAGCCGCTCGGCGATGGGTACCGCGATCGGGTTCCCCGGTGCGGTCGTCCGTGCGGCGACCGGCGTGGTGAACGACGCGGTGAACGTGGTGTCCGAGGCGATGGCTCTGGTCCCGGCGCTCGTCGGCACCGTCGACCGGGCACTGCACAATCGCGGGGGTTCGTTGTCGCTGGGCGCTCCGAACACCATCCTCAACCGTCAGATCTCCGGATCGCGCAGGTTCGCGGCCCGGTCGTGGCCGATCGAACGCCTGCGCATGGTGGCCAAGGCGGCCGACGCGACACTCAACGACGTCGTCCTCGAACTGTCGGGTGGGGCTCTACGGGCGTTCCTCACCGAACACGATGCGCTGCCGGACGATTCGCTGGTCGCCATGGTTCCGGTGTCGTTGCGCCAGAGCACGAACTCGTCGGGCAACGAGATCGGCATTCTCATGTGCACGCTCGGCACGCAGTGCGCCGACCCGGTGGAACGGCTTGCGCGCGTGCGGGGTTCGATGATCGAGGGCAAGCATGCGATGAATTCGATGTCGAAGCTCGGTCGTCTCGCGACGAGCGCGGTGGGCGTGGCACCCCTTGCGGTGGGGGTGCTCACCGGCAACCGGGCGCTCCCACGTCCGCCGTTCAACGTGATCGTCTCGAACGTGCCGGGACCCGATTCGCCGCTGTACTGGAACGGCGCCCGCGTCGACGCGTTGTATCCGCTGTCGGTGCCCGTCGACGGACAGGCGCTGAACATCACGTGCACGAGTACCGACGACGAGATCGCCTTCGGGCTGACGGCGTGCGGCCGCACGGTGCCGGACCTCGCCCGGCTGCTCGATCACCTCGACGACGAACTCGGGGCCCTGGAATCCGCTCTCGGAGTCCGGGTGGAGGTCGACGACGAGGGGAGCGGGGAGGGCGACGCCGGGAACGACTGACCGCGTCGTTTCGAGAATCGTCGCGCCGCATCGCCGAACGGCCCGGGATGAGTCAGGACGTCGCCGCCACGCGGCGGGCGTGCGGCGTCCACACTTCGGTGAGGGTGCGGCGGCCGATGAACAGCCCGATGTGACCGGCATCGGCGACGGTGGCGGTGATCCTCTGCGGCGGGGTCGACACGTACTCCGCGAGCGCGGTGACCTGCCGGGGAGTCGCGATCGGGTCGGCGGAGCCGGCGATCAGATGGACCGGGCAGTCGACGGCCGCGAGATCGACGACGCGTCCCTCGGCCCTCAGTGTGCCGACGACGAGTTCGTTGCCCACGAACAGGTGGCGCATGATCCATGCGCGGAACGCCGAGGGGATCTCCTGTTTCCAGGCGAACCAGTGTCGTTCGGCTTCCCAACGCGCGACCTCGTCGGGGTCGTCGAGCAGGCCGAGCAGCGTCATCGCACGCTCGATCTCGCCGATCGGGTCCGTGGTCGGCATCCCCACGGCCCGCGCCGCCCCGTACCAGAAGTCGATCGTCGAGGCCGCCGCCGTGCGGGGCGCATGGGCCAGCACCGACAGCGCGGGCTGGTCGACGTGGAAGTCGATCGGTGCCCCCGCCACGGTCAACGAGTGCACGGTCCCGGGGTGCAGCGCCGCGTAGACGGTGCCGAGCCACCCGCCCTGGCTGTCGCCGATCAGGTTCACCCGGCCGCCGAGATGAGCGACGGCGTCGGCCACGACGGCCAGATGCTCGTCGATCGAGCAATCGTCCGTGGCGGTGGTCGCCGGCGCCCAATCGAGGCAGTGCAGACGGGTGAGACCGCCGGCTCTGAGGGCTTCGACCTGGCTGCGGTCGGCGGAATGGTCGACGATGCACGAATGGGTGCCGGCCTGCGGCGGCAGCAGCAGGGTGGGAATCTCGTCACGGACTGCGTCGGGTGTGCCACAGTCGCGAAGACCGCCGAGGGGCCATCGGCGCACCACCGGCCAGTTCGTGGTCCAGCGCGGCGGCGTGGCCGAGGTCAGTGCCCGGCTGTACCGGTTCGCGTCGGAGACCAACGTGCACGGTGTGGCGCCGCGTCGTACGAGGCCGGCGAGATAGGCGCTCCAACCGGCGATCGCCGCGGTCCCGAGACGAATCGGGGCCGCGGCGATCCTTGCGGGTGTCAGTGACTGCATGCACTGCACCGGAGAACGCCCGCTGATGCGGTGTTCGGGTTCGACAACTGCATCGAGGGAGTCGTCGATTACTTGAGGAGGTCGCGAGCGGTGCTCGTGACGGTGGTGGTGAGCTCGCGAGCGAAGGAGACCTGAGCCTTGGTGAGCTCGGCGACCCACTCGACGGGGGTGGCCTCGGCGACCTTCTCCTGCAGATCCAGGATGCTCGAGACGGCCTTCTCGTAGGTGTCGACGCCGAGGTTCCCGCTCTGCTTCGCAGCGTCGATGAACTTCGCGTTGAACTCCTGGAAGCGCTCGGTGGCCTCGTCGACGGTCCTGGTGAACTCGGTGGCGGCCTTGTCGGCGACCGCGGCGGCCGTCGAGGTCAGCTTCTCGGCCGACTGCTGGGCCGTTGCGGTGGCCTCGGTGGTGGCCTTGGCCGCGGCATCGGTGGCCTTGGTGCCGGCGTTCGCGGCGGTGGTCTTGGTCGGTGCGGTCATGATGTGTACCTTCCGTGGGCGCTCGTGACGGGAGCGGAACTTCCCCTGTGGGGGTGCGCTCGGATCGGCGCTGTTAGCAGGTTAGCAAGACGATAGCTAACTCGCAATATCACTCGAAGACATAGGTTCCCGGCGCATCGCACAGGGGCGGATGCTGCGCGCTGCCCATCGCCGGCGGCGCGACGAGGTCACCGGCACGCTTCGCCGACCATGCCGTCCAGTCCTCCCACCACGAACCGGTGGTGCGGGTGGTCTTCTCGGCCCAGGCCTTCGGATCCTCGGGCAGCTTCGGCAGCTCGTCTGCGTCGGGGGTGCCGACGGCGTCGAACCACGCCTTCGGACTCGGGGGATTGACCGCGCCGGCCACGTGGCCGCCGCTGGTCAGCACGTACCGGACCGAGCCACCGAGCAACCCCGTGGCCTTGTACGACGAGGTCCACGGCACGATGTGATCGTTGATCGCGCCGACCACGTAGGTATCGCACGTGATGTCCGAGAGGTCGAGGACCTCGCCGTCGAGCTCGTACACACCGCGCGCGAGCTCGTTGCGTCCGTACAGCGACCGCAGGTAGTGCGAGTGCATCTTCGCCGGCATACGGGTGCTGTCCTCGTTCCACGCCAGGATGTCGAAGGCGGCGGGCTTCTCGCCCTTCATCCATCGCGATACCCAGTAGTTGAAGATCAGATCCCGCGCGCGGATCATGTCGAAACTGCCGGCCATCTCGTTACCCGAGAGGAAGCCCTGCCTGCTCATCCGGAACTCGACGCGGTCGAGCGTCGCCGGGTCGGTGAGCAGTGCCAGCTCGCCGACCTCGCTGTAGTCGAGGAGCGTGTTGAGCATGGTGAACGCGCTGATCCGCTCGTCGCCGAGCTTGCCCATCCGGGCCGCCGTCATCGCCGCCATCGCGCCACCGAGGCAGATCGAGAGCACCTCGATTCGTGACGACCCGGTGATCTCCTCGACGACGTCGAGTGCCGCCGAAACACCCTGCCGGTAGTAGTCGTCCATCGTGATCTCGTGCATCGACTCGTCCGGGTTACGGTACGAGATCGCGAACACGGTGCGGTTGTGCTGCACTGCCCACTCGATGAGGCTGCGCTGCGGCGCGAGATCGAGGATGTAGTACTTGTTGATCCACGGCGGCGCGGCCAGGATCGGGATCTCGTGCACCTCGCCGGTCTGGGGCGCGTACTGGATGACCTCGATCAGGTCGTTGCGGAAGACGACCGTGCCCGGGGTCGCGGCCATGTTCTCGCCGAGAGTGAACGCCTCCCGGTCGACCTTGAGCGGCAGGCCCTTCCGGTGCACGACATCCTCGACGGCGTACTTCGCGCCGCGGAACAGGCTCGCTCCACCGGTGTCGAGCGCGCGCACGAGCACACCCGGGTTGATGAGGAAGTTCGACGGCGCGAGCGCGTCGAACATCAGATTCGCGAACTGGCGTGCCTTGCCGTCCTGGACCGGGTCACCTGCGCCGGCGTCGGCGAGATCCTCGACGTATTCGCGGGTGGCGAGATAACTCTGCAGTAGTGAGAAGTAGGCAGGATTCTCCTTCCACGCGGCGTCGGAGAACCGGCGATCCTTCGGATCCGGGGCGACCGGGGCCTGAGGATCGCGGGCACTCCACACGCGCGTCGCCGCCGCCGGGATGTTCGCCAGACGGTGGGCGTAGTCCGTGGTCGCCTCCGCCACGGCCCGCGGATTCTTCACGGCGCGACCGGCGACCGAAGCGACGGCCGGGCCCCAGCCGATCGGGTCGAGCGAGGAAGTGAGCTTCTTCTGCAGATGGTTGAGCACCGAGCAACTCCAGAACTGGGTGGATGGTCCGGAGCCGAGATTGACACCGCCCGCGAGGGCGCGCACCTTACCCCCAGGTACGTGCTACCTGCATGTTCGTCGCACATGCCGCGAAATCGGGCTGACCTGGATTGCTGCGTGAGGAACAGGCCTCGGCGCTACTCGATGTGAAAATGCTCACTCTTGATCGGATTCGGGTCCTCCGCTACGCCGCCGGCGCGCGACGGTCACCTCCCGGAATGCCTCGTACATCTCCTCGAGCGAACGCCGCTGGGCGTTGGTGAGGTCGGGATCCTCGCGAATCGCCCGCAGGACCGCGGACTCCGCTCCGTCGTCGGCCTGCGCGTGGGCCGCGAGGGTGTCGGCGGACAGATGCAACTGGTCGGCGATCGCTTGCAGCACACGCTCGCTCGGCGCCCGCAGGTTCCGTTCGATCTGCGACAGGTACGGATTCGAGATGCCCACCATCGACGCGAGCTGACGCATGGGAAGTTCTGCGAGCTCACGCTGGCGGCGGATCAATTCGCCCAAGGTGCTCGGGCGTGACTCGTCCTCGTCCATGCCGACAGCATAAGCACGGTGATCCGTGTCGAGAGACATCCTCACCCGGGTGCAACTTCGAACGGCACCACTCGATGCGGGATAGTAGGGGGTGATCCCTGTTCTGCGAGAGAGGACACCTCATGCTTGCCCGCACCGACCTGCGCGGTCGTACTCCCACCACTGCTGAGCTCAGGGGCGCGCTGCCCCGTGGCGGAGTGGACGTGGACGCGGTGCTCCATCAGGTCCGTCCCGTCGTCGACGACATCCGCGCTCGCGGTGCCGAGGCCGCACTCGACTACTGCGAGAAGTTCGACGGGGTCCGCCCCGCCACGGTGCGCGTTCCCGCCGCGGAACTCGAACGCGCCCTCGCCGAACTCGAACCCGCGATCCGCGCCGCCCTCGAGGAGGCCGTCGAGCGCACGCGCGTCGTGCACGCGGCCCAGCGCCGCACCGATGTCACCACCGAGGTCGTCCCCGGCGGCACCGTCACAGAACGCTGGGTGCCGGTCGAACGTGTGGGCCTCTACGTGCCCGGCGGCAACGCGGTCTACCCGTCGTCGGTCGTGATGAACGTCGTTCCGGCGCAGGCCGCGGGCGTCGAATCGCTCGTCATCGCCTCGCCACCGCAGAAGAACTTCGGTGGACTGCCGCACCCGACCATCCTCGCCGCGGCCGCACTGCTCGGTGTCGACGAGGTGTGGGCCGTCGGCGGCGCCCAGGGCGTGGCGCTGCTGTCCTACGGCGGCACCGACACCGACGGCGCCGAACTCGCCCCGGTCGACATGATCACCGGCCCCGGCAACATCTACGTCACCGCCGCCAAGCGGCTGTGCCGTGCCGTGGTCGGCATCGACGCCGAGGCGGGCCCCACCGAGATCGCGATCCTCGCCGACGACACCGCCGACCCCGTGCACGTCGCCGCCGATCTCATCAGCCAGGCCGAACACGACGTCATGGCCGCCTCGGTGCTCGTCACCACCAGCACCGAACTGGCCGACGCCGTCGACACCGCGCTCGCCGCCCAGCTCGAACTCACCAAGCACCGCGAGCGTGTGACCACCGCGCTGTCCGGCAGCCAGTCCGGCATCGTCCTCGTCGACGACATCGAGCAGGGCCTGAAGGTCGTCGACGCGTACGCCGCCGAGCACCTCGAGATCCAGACCGAGAACGCCTCCGCGGTCGCCGCACGCGTGCGCTCGGCCGGCGCGATCTTCGTCGGGCCGTGGGCGCCGGTCTCTCTCGGCGATTACTGCGCCGGATCGAACCACGTGCTGCCCACCGCCGGTTGTGCCCGGCACTCGTCGGGCCTGAGCGTGCAGACCTTCCTGCGCGGCATCCACGTCGTCGAGTACACCGAGGCGGCCCTGAAGGACGTCTCCGGTCACGTCATCACTCTCGCGAACGCCGAGGACCTGCCCGCCCACGGTGAAGCCGTCCGTCTGCGATTCGAGGCGCTCAAGTGACCCGGATCCCCGGCGCCCGCATCACCCTCGACGACCTGCCGCTGCGCGAGAACCTGCGCGGTAAGTCGCCCTACGGTGCGCCGCAACTGACGGTGCCGGTCCAGCTCAACACCAACGAGAACCCGCACCCCCCCACGCAGGCGCTCGTCGACGATGTCGCCGAGGCCGTGCGCGAGGCGGCCACGCAGCTGCACCGCTATCCCGACCGCGACGCGGTCGCGCTGCGCACCGATCTCGCCGCCTACCTCAGGCAGGCGTCCGGGGTCCCGATCGGAGTCGAGAACATCTGGGCCGCAAACGGTTCCAACGAGGTCCTGCAGCAGCTCCTGCAGGCGTTCGGTGGTCCCGGGCGCACCTCGATGGGTTTCGTGCCGTCGTACTCGATGCACCCGATCATCGCCGACGGCACGCAGACCGAGTGGCTGCCCACCTACCGGCGCGACGACTTCACCCTCGACGTCGACGCATCCGCGGCGGCCATCCGTGAGCGACGGCCCGACGTCGTCTTCGTCACCAGCCCCAACAATCCGACGGGACACAGCATCCCGCTCGACGAGTTGCGGGTGATCCTCGACGCCGCACCCGGCATCGTGATCGTCGACGAGGCGTACGTCGAGTTCTCCTCGCAGCCGAGCGCTCTGAGCCTGATCGACGAGTACCCGGCGAAGATCGTCGTCTCGCGGACGATGAGCAAGGCGTTCGCCTTCGCCGGCGGGCGCCTCGGCTATCTCGCCGCCGCCCCCGCGGTGATCGAGGCTCTGCTGCTCGTGCGCCTGCCCTACCACCTGTCGGTCGTCACCCAGGCCGCCGCGCGCGCGGCTCTGCGGCACGCCGACGACACCCTCGCGTCGGTCGCGGAACTGGCCGCCGAGCGCGACCGCGTCGCCGCCGAACTCGCCCGGTTCGGCTACGACGTGATCCCGTCCGACGCCAACTTCATCCTGTTCGGCCGCTTCGCCGATGCAGCTGCCACGTGGCAGCGGTATCTGGACGACGGGGTGCTCATCCGTGACGTCGGGATCCCCGGCTACCTGCGCACCACGATCGGCCTGGCCCACGAGAACGACGAGTTGCTGCGAGTGAGCGAGAAGCTCGCGGCCACGGAAATCGAGGAAACCCGATGAGCGACCGCACCGCACGCGTCGAACGCGCCACCAAGGAATCGAGCATCACCGTCGAGATCGACCTCGACGGCACCGGTCGCACCGAGATCTCCACGGGGATCCCGTTCTACGACCACATGCTCACCGCGCTCGGCCAGCACGGTTCGTTCGACCTCACCGTGCAGGCGCAGGGCGACATCGAGATCGAGGCCCACCACACCGTCGAGGACACCGCGATCGTGCTCGGGCAGGCCTTCGGCCGGGCCCTCGGCGACAAGCGCGGCATCCGGCGTTTCGGCGACTGCTTCATCCCGATGGACGAAACCCTCGCGCACGCCTCCGTCGACGTCTCCGGCCGTCCCTACTGCGTGTTCACCGGCGAACCCGACTACATGGTGCACTCGGTGATCGGGGGATATCCCGGCGTGCCCTATTCGACGGTGATCAACCGGCACGTGTTCGAGTCGTTCGCCTTCCACGCCCGTATCGCACTGCACGTGCGGGTTCTCTACGGCCGCGATCCGCACCACATCACCGAAGCCGAGTTCAAAGCGGTCGCCCGCGCGCTGCGCGAGGCCGTCGAACCCGACCCGCGTGTGACCGGCATCCCGTCGACGAAGGGCAGTCTCTGACACATGGATGTCGTCCTCACCTATCTGTGCTTCATCGTGGCCGGATTCGCCGCCGGCGGAACGTGGTCGATGTGGAAGGCACGCAACACGTTGTTCGCGGGTGTGCTGCTGGCTCTGACCGTGCTGGCAGCCGCCGCGGGCGTCTTCCGGTTGCTCTGACGTGGCGGAACAACAAGGGCTGTTCACCGTTCGTGGTCTGATCCCGGCATGGTCGACGTCCGCGGCGGCCTTCGGAGGCTTCTCGCTGCTGCTGCCGGTCGTGCCGTGGGCGATCGCCGAGGCCGGTGGCAGCGACACGCTCGCCGGATCGGTGACGGCGGTGTTCATGCTCACCACCGTTCTCACGCAACTCGCGATGCCGCGACTGCTGCGCGCGTTCGGTCACCGCGCGACACTCGCAGCCGGCTGCCTGTTCCTCGGGCCACCGTCGCTGCTGTTCCTCGTGTCGATCGCCCCGGCAGCGGTGCTCGGGATCTCCGGGCTCCGCGGTATCGGCTTCGGGATGATCACCGTGGCGTCGGCCGCGCTCGTCGGCGAACTGGCGCCGCCGAGGTTGCTCGGCCGTGCCACCGGCATGCTCGGCATCGCCATTGCCGCGTCGCAGACGATCGGCCTGCCCGCCGGGTTGGCGATCGCCGAGCGGTTCTCCACCACGCCGGTCTTCGTGCTCGGTGCGATCATCTCGTCCGCAGGTCTGCTCGCCGCGATCCGTCTGCCACGGCTGACCGCGAAGCAGGCCCGGACGGCGCGACGCGTGCCCCCGGTCGTGCTGCTGTTCCCGTTGGTCGCCGTGGGTGCGGGTGCGATCGCCTACGGTGGTCTCACCTCGCTGTTGCGCATCGCGGTCGCCGGCTTGCCCGTCGCGGCGGCCTTGGCCGTACTCAGCGCGTCTTCGCTGATCGGGCGGTATGCGGCAGGTTCCGTCGCGGATCGGATCGGCGCCGGCAAGCTGTTGCCCGTCGGTCTCGGCCTGGCGGGCCTGGCGATGATTCCCTTCGCCCTCGTCGCCGACGACCGAGGGGGAGCGGTCCTGCTGATCGTCGCCGCGATCGCCTTCGGTCTCGGATTCGGTGTCGTCCAGAACGAAGCACTGCTCGTCGCGTTCCGCCGTGCCGGCGCAGGCAACACCGGCTCCGCGAGCGCCGCCTGGAACATCGGTTTCGACGCCGGCACGGGTGCGGGGTCGTTCGCGCTCGGCGCGCTGGCAGCGGCGGCGGGATATCCCGTCGCCTTCACCGTGGCCGCAGTGCTGGTCCCGACGCTGCCCCTGCTCGCCCGGCTGGCCGGGCCGTCGGAACGTCCCCGTCCCACCACATAGAATCGACATCATGAGCGCAACCACGGTCGCCGTCCTCGACTACGGCTCGGGTAACCTCCACTCCGCCACGCGGGCAGTCGCCCGTACCGGCGTGCACGTGGAGGTCACCGCCGACCCGAAGATCGCGCTCGCCGCCGACGGGCTCGTCGTCCCCGGCGTCGGTGCCTTCGACGCGTGCATGAAGGGCCTGCGCAGCGTCGGCGGAGACAAGATCATCGGCACCCGCCTCGCCGGCGGACGCCCGGTGCTCGGCATCTGCGTCGGCATGCAGATCCTGTTCGAACGCGGCGTCGAGCACGGCATCGAGACCGAGGGCTGCGGGGAGTGGCCGGGCAGGGTCGAGCGTCTGGACGCGGCGGTGCTGCCGCACATGGGCTGGAACACCGTCGAGGCCCCCGCCGATTCGGTGCTCTTCGCCGGCATGGACGCCGACACCCGTTTCTATTTCGTCCACACCTACGCCGCCCGCACGTGGGAACTGGATGCCCCCGAGCGCCTCGCCCCGCCGAAGGTGACCTGGGCCGAACACGGCAGCCGGTTCGTCGCCGCCGTCGAGAACGGTCCGCTCTCGGCCACCCAGTTCCATCCGGAGAAGTCCGGCGACGCCGGCGCGCAGCTGCTGCAGAATTGGGTCAGCTCGTTGTGACCGAGCCGCGGCGCGGCCGGTCGAGTGGAGACTTCTCCTTCGGCCGTCACGCCCTGATGTCCGTCGGCACGGCGACCGTCGTGCTGCTCGTCACCGCGATCGTCGTGGTGGCGGTCCGGCCCACGCCGGTCGTCGGGCTCGTCATCGCACTCGTCGGCATCGTGGTGGCCGTCGTGGCGATGGGTGTCGTGTCGACGCGGTCGGCCCGCCGCGCCTTCGGTCCCGGCGAGGACGACCGCCCCGGAAGCTGACGCGCCGAACCGGATTTCGCCCGGCGTGTTGCGGTAGCGAACCCCGGTTGGGCGCGCGAGGTGTTCGGTAACGCAGCTGTGCAGACTCGATATCGATCTGCCGCGCCCAGATTCACCTCGCGCCGTCCTCGGAGGGGACGACGGCGTCCTGCGCCGCCGCGCGCAGACGATCGGCGAACACCGCGCAGGACCGCACGATCTCCGGGTCCGCGCGCATTCGGATGTCGGCGTCGAGGGTGGCGAGCGCGAGGACGAGCCACTGCCACGACTCGACCGCGAGGTGTACCTCGGTCCGGTCGTCACCCGTCGGGCGGATCTCGGCGTCCTGGTACTTCAGCGCGTCGGCGACGTGCGTGGCCGAGGCCGCCACGTCCAGATGTACCGGTGTCCGCCCCTGCCGGAGTCCTTGCCGCAGGTATTCCGTGGCGGACCCGGCGGGAAGCGGGCGGGGTGCGAACCGGCTGCCGGTGAGGAGCAGGTCGCGCACACGGTCGAGGCGGAAGACACGCCAGTCCTCGCGGTCGACGTCCCATCCGAGGAGGTACCACCGCAGCAGGTGGTGCACCTGCCTGTACGGCTCGACCCGGCGAGAGGTGGGCGAGCCCTGCGCGTCGACGTAGTCGAAGGTGAGCGTGTCGCACCGTGCGATTGCCTCCGCGACGGTGCCGAGCAGCTCCGCCGACACGCTGGGAGCCTGCAGCGCACTCGTCTCCACCGCGCTGCGGACGGCCGCGACTCGCGGGCGCAGCCGCGCGGGCAGGAACTGGTCGAGCTTGCCGTAGGCGCGGGTCGCGGCGTCGTCCAGTCCACCTTCGGTCGGTCCGGTCGCAGCGAGAGCGCCGAGCCCCAGCAGCACCGCGACGGCCTCGTCGTCGTCGAGCACCAGCGGCGGCATCGAGCGTCCCGACGAGAGGCGATAGAAACCGCCGGGCCCGGAACGGGTTTCGACGGGATACCCGTAGCCGCGCAGACGGTCGACGTCGCGGCGGAGCGTCCGGCGGCTCACCTGCAGCCGCCGGGCCAGTTCGTCCCCGCCGATCGCGCGTCCGGTCTGCAGGATCGACAACAACGCGAGCATCCGCTCGGTGACGTCCGCCATGCCGTCATCCTCCCACCGGTTGCGGTCAGGATCCGGCCGCAACCGGTCGTAGCGTCGAACCCATGACCACCACCGTCACGACCACCGAGGCGGCAGTGCGAGGCCGCGCGATCACGATCCGCCGCGCCCGCACCCACAACCTGGCCGACGTCGATCTGACCGTTCCGCGCAACCGGCTCGTGGTGATCGTCGGGGTGTCCGGCTCCGGGAAGTCGTCGCTCGTCTTCGACACGATCGCCGCGGAGGCCGGCTACCAGCTCAACGAGACGTACCCGCCGTTCACGCGCAATCGGTTGCCGAAGTGGACACGACCCGACGTCGACCACATCGACGGTCTGACGCCGGTGATCGTCGTCGACCAGCGCCGGCTCGGCGGCAACGCCCGATCGACGGTCGGCACCATCACCGACACCTGGACCTATCTGCGGCTGCTGTACTCCCGGGTGGGCACACCCGTCCTCGGGGAGTCGAACCGCTTCTCGTTCAACGACCCCACCGGGATGTGCCCGGCCTGCTCCGGGCTCGGCGAGATCGTCGTCAGCGCTGTCGAGCGGTTCCTCGATCTCGACAGGTCCCTCGCCGAGGGCGCGATCCTGGTGCCCGGCTTCGGCAACGGCGGGTACTGGTACTCCCAGTACGCCGACATCGGTTCCTTCGACGCGGACACACCCCTGCGCGAGTGGAGACCCGCCGAGCGGGAGGCACTGCTCTACGGCGGCGAGGCCGCCGCGGCGCTGGGCCATAAACCGCCGGACGGCTACGAGGGTGTCGTCGAGAGGTTCGAGCGCATCCACCTGCACACCTCCGACAACCTCTCCGAACGCAAACAGGACGTCATCCGGCGCTTTACCCGCGCCGAGACGTGCCCGGACTGCGCCGGAGAACGACTGAACGCGGCCGCGCGGGCGGTCACCGTGCGCGGCCGCACGATCGGGGAGCTGTCCCGCCTCGAGATCACCGAACTGCTCGAGTTCGTGCGCACGATCGACGACTCGCGCGCCGCACCTGTGGTGTCCGCACTGGTGGGCCGTCTCGAGGCGATGGTGACGATCGGCCTCGGCTATCTCGCGCTCGCCCGGGCGACCACCACGCTCTCGGGCGGCGAATCGCAACGGATCAAGTTGGTCCGGCACCTCGGGTCGAGCCTGACGGAGATGACCTATGTCGTCGACGAACCAACGGTCGGTCTGCATCCCGCCGACGTGGAGACGATGATCGACCTCCTTGAACGGCTCCGCGACAGCGGCAACACCGTCCTCGTCGTCGAGCACGACCCGAGCGTGATGGCCCGGGCCGACCAGGTGATCGAGATCGGTCCCGGTGCGGGCTCGTCCGGTGGTCGCCTCGTCTTCCAGGGCACTTTCGACCGGCTCCGAACGGCCGACACTCCCACCGGCCGATCGCTGCGGCGCGACATCGGCCGCGGTCACCCCGCCCGCGAGGCGACCGGTCGTCTCACGATCGCCGATGCGTGTCGCAACAACCTCCGCGACCTGACGGTGCGGATCTCCACCGGCGTGCTCACCGTATTCACCGGGGTCGCTGGTTCGGGAAAGTCCAGTCTCGCAGCCGAACTCGTCGATCAGTACGACGCCACGGTGATCGACCAGCGGCCGGTGAGCACCAATCGCCGCTCCACCCCGATCACCTACACCGGCATCGCACCCACCCTGCGGCGGATGTTCGCCGAACACAACGGTGTGCCGGCGAGCCTGTTCAGCGCGAACTCGGCGGGTGCGTGCCCGACCTGCACGGGGGCCGGTGTCGTGTACATCGACCTCGCCTTCATGGACGGACGCGAGGTCGTCTGCGACACCTGCCACGGCCGCCGGTTCACCGCCGAGGTGCTCGGGCACACCGTGAACGGCCTGTCGATCGCCGATGTCGACGACCTCACCGTCGGTCGCGCCATCGAGGAACTGCCGCACGCGGAGATCGCGCACCGACTGAGGGCGCTCGCCGGGGTGGGCCTCGACTACCTCCGCCTCGGACAGTCGCTCGACACGCTCTCCGGTGGCGAGTGTCAACGGGTGAAGATCGCCAAGGAACTCGGACGAGCGAAGACGCCGACCCTCTACGTCCTCGACGAGCCGACCACCGGCCTGCACGCCGAGGACGTCGGCACCCTCCTGTGCGTCTTCGACGACCTCGTCGACCGAGGGCACACCGTCGTCGTCATCGAACACCACCTCGACGTGATCCGGCACGCCGACCACATCGTCGACCTCGGGCCGGGACCTGGACGGCACGGCGGAACCGTGCTGTACGAGGGTCCCGTCGACGAGTACGCCGGCCGTCCGACCCCGACCTGCCGGGCCCTCGACGCGGCACGGTCGGCATGACGCACGGCGCTTTCCCGACGCCCCGGCCACGCGTTTGGTGATGTCACAGGTACAGGCACTAATGTGTACGCAGTGAGCCTGGTCCTTTTGCCCGCAGTCGACGTCGTCAACGGTGAAGCAGTTCGCCTCGTTCAGGGAGAGGCGGGCAGCGAGACCGGATACGGTTCGCCCCGCGATGCCGCCCTCGAATGGCAGAACGCCGGAGCCGAATGGGTGCACATGGTCGATCTCGACGCGGCGTTCGGCCGCGGCGACAACCGTGCACTCCTCGCCGACGTCGTCGGCGAACTCGACGTGAAGGTCGAGCTGTCGGGTGGCATCCGCGACGACGAGACCCTCGCCGCGGCCCTCGCGACGGGGTGCGCCCGCGTGAACCTCGGCACCGCCGCGATCGAGAACCCGGAGTGGTGCTCCCGCGTCATCGGTGAGTTCGGCGACCGGATCGCCGTGGGCCTCGACGTCAAGTTCCTGGACGGTCGGTGGCGGCTGCGCGGCCGCGGCTGGGTCTCCGACGGCGGCGACCTGTGGGAGGTACTCGAGCGTCTCGAACGCGACGGTTGCTCACGCTACGTCGTCACCGACGTGACCAAGGACGGCACGCTCAGCGGCCCGAATCTCGATCTGCTCCGCGAGGTGTGCGCGGCCACCGACGCGCCGGTCGTCGCGTCCGGCGGCGTCTCGACCGTCGACGACCTGCGTGCCATCGCGACGCTCACCGACGAGGGCGTCGAAGGCGCCATCATCGGAAAGGCGCTCTACGCGGGCCGATTCACCCTGACCGAAGCGCTCGACGCCGTCTCGCGCTGACCGATGGCCGATCCCGCCGACCTGAACCGGCTGCTCGCGATCGCGAGCGGTGTGCTCGACGAGGTCTCGGAACGGTTCGTCGCCGGGCACGGTGCGCCGCGCTCCGTCGACAAGGGCCCGAACGATTTCGCGACCGACCTCGATCTCGAACTCGAACGGCGGATCTCCGGTGCCCTCGCCGAGCGCACCGGTATCGCCGTGCACGGTGAGGAATTCGGCGGCCCGTCCGCGGAGGAGGGCACCGTCTGGTTGCTCGATCCGATCGACGGCACGATCAACTACTCCGCCGGGTTGCCGATGGCCGGGATCCTCCTCGCGCTCGTCGAGAACGGGGAGCCGATCCTCGGACTCACGTGGCTGCCCCTCACGAAGCAGCATTTCGCGGGAATCGCCGAGGGGCCGCTGCTCGTGAACGGAACGCCCACCGAACCGCTGCCGCCGGCACGGCTCGAGGACGTGATGATCGCCGTCGGAAGTTTCGACATCGACAGTCGCGGTCGCGTTCCCGGCACCCGCCGCCTCGCCGTGATCACCGAGCTGAGCCGGCGGGTCGCACGGTTGCGGATGCACGGCTCCACGGGTGCCGACCTGGCATTCACAGCGGGAGGTGCGATCGGCGGTTCGGTCGTGTTCGGCCACCACCCGTGGGACAACGCGGCCGGTGTCGCGCTGGTGCGGGCGGCCGGTGGGATCGCCACCGACTTCGCGGGCGAACCGTGGCGGATCGGGTCCGGATCGGTGGTCGCCGCAGCGCCCGGAGTGCACGGCGAGATACTGGAGATTGTGCAGTCGGCGACGGAACGGTCCGTGGCCGAGCAGTCGGGTTCCGAAGGAGATCGAACATGACACTGGCCGTGCGGGTCATCCCGTGCCTCGACGTGGACGCGGGGCGGGTGGTCAAGGGTGTCAACTTCGAGAACCTGCGCGATGCGGGTGACCCGGTCGAACTCGCCGCGCTCTACAACGAGCAGGGTGCCGACGAACTGACCTTCCTCGACGTCACCGCGTCGAGCGGCGACCGGGGCACCATGCTCGACGTCGTCACGCGCACCGCCGAGCAGGTGTTCATCCCGCTCACCGTGGGAGGTGGCGTCCGTACCGTCGAGGACGTCGACCGGCTGCTGCGTGCCGGCGCCGACAAGGTCTCGGTCAACACCGCGGCCATCGCCCGGCCCGAGGTGCTGCGCGAGATGTCCGGGCGCTTCGGCTCGCAGTGCATCGTGCTGTCGGTCGACGCGCGCACCGTGCCCGCCGGTCAGGAACCGACGCCGAGCGGCTGGGAGGTCACCACGCACGGCGGTCGCCGCGGTACGGGGATCGACGCGGTCGAGTGGGCCCGGCGCGGCGAGGAACTCGGGGTCGGCGAGATCCTGCTCAACTCGATGGACGCCGACGGCACGAAGAACGGATTCGACCTGAAGATGATCGAGGCCGTGCGCGGGGCCGTGCACGTGCCCGTCATCGCTTCCGGGGGTGCCGGAGCCGTCGAGCATTTCGCGCCCGCCGTGCAGGCCGGTGCCGACGCGGTGCTCGCCGCGAGCGTCTTCCACTTCCGGGAGCTGACCATCGGCGAGGTCAAGGACGCGATGCGTGCGGAAGGGATCACGGTTCGATGAGCAGCGACATCCTGAATCCGGCGATCGCCGCCCGGCTGAAGCGCAACGACGACGGTCTGTTCGCCGCCGTCGTGCAGGAGCGGGCCACCGGCGCCGTGCTGATGATGGCGTGGATGGACGACGAGGCGCTCGCCCGCACCCTGGCGACCCGCAAGGCCACCTACTACTCGCGGTCGCGGCAGCAGTACTGGGTCAAGGGCGAGACGTCCGGGCACACCCAGTACGTGCACGAGGTGCGCCTCGACTGCGACGGCGACACGGTGTTGCTGGTCGTCGACCAGGTCGGTGCCGCCTGCCACACCGGCACGCACACCTGCTTCGACACCGACGTCCTGCTCGAAACGCCGCAGATCGCCGAATAGCCGGGACCGATCGGCGGGTCGTGCGGCGGGCTGCGACAATGCCCGCATGCCTCTCATCCAGATCAGTCAGACGCCGGGCCTGTCCGACGAGCAGAAGGCCGAGGTGATCTCCGCGGTGACCCGCGCGTACGCCGAGGCCTCGGGCAAGAATCCGTCGTCGGTGTGGGTGACGATCACCGAGGTGCCCCGCGAGAACTGGGGTGTGGGCGGAACTCCGCTCGGCTGAACACCATCGGTTACGAGGTCACCGACGCGAGCGGTGCCGTCCGGGACGAGCGCAGCCACGACCCGACCATGTCGTTCCGGGACGTACCGAGGAGTCGCCCCACCACGTGACGGTGGGACGGCTCAGGCCTTGCCGATACCGCCGGCGATTCCCTCGTCGATCTGCTCGACCAGAGCGGAACCGAGACGCGCGAGCGCGCGCACCTGCTGGTCGTCGAGACCGTCGAACACCAGCCTGCGCACCGCGTCGACATGGGTCGGCGCCGCCTCGGCGACGGTGTCGTAGCCGGTCTCGGTGAGCACGGCGTACGAACCGCGACTGCCCGGAACCGGTTCGCGTCGCACCCAGCCGCGCTTCTCGAGGCGGGTGACGACGTGGGACAGCCGCGACAGCGACGCGTTGGCCTCGGCGGCGAGGGCGTTGAGACGGAGCCTGCGCTCGGGGTGCTCGGAGAGCAGTGCGAGGACGAAGTACTCGAAGTGGGTCATGTCGGAGTCGCGCTGCATCTGGGTGTCGAGCGCTGCCGGCAATCGCGTGATGACGGAGACGAGTGCGCGCCAGGCGTTCTGCTGCGTCGGATCGAGCCACCGGGGGTCCTCGTTGCTCATGCGTTCTCCTCGCTCGTTCGGTCTCGCCGCCGCCCCCGGGAACAGAATGCCCTCAGGGCGGGTTGTCCTTCATAATACTTGAAGCTTCAACCCGAAAGGGATGTCATGAGCACCGATTCCGCGACCACGCCCGCCCTGTTCCTCAGTCACGGCGCTCCGCCGCTCGTCGACAGCGAGCTGTGGGTCTCGCAGCTGCAGCGCTGGGCGGCCGACCTGCCGCGCCCCACGGCGATCCTCGTGGTCTCGGCGCACTGGGAATCCGCACCGCTGACCATCGGCTCGACCACGCCGGGCACCCCGCTCGTGTACGACTTCGGGGGATTTCCGCGGCGCTTCTACGAGGTGACCTACACCAGCCCCGGGGCGCCCGATCTCGCCCGGCAGGTCGCGGCACTGATGCCCGACGACGAACCGGTGGTGCAGCAGCCGAACCGAGGACTCGACCACGGTGCCTACGTGCCCCTGACCGTCATGTACCCGGACGCCGACATTCCGGTGCTGCAGATCTCCCTGCCCACTCTCGATCCGGGACGGCTGCTGCACCTCGGCGCCCGGCTACGCCCGCTGCGTGAGCAGGGCGTACTGATCATCGGCTCCGGGTTCACCACTCACGGTCTGCCCTTCCTGCGCGACCCGCGGCCCGAGGCCGCCGCGCCGGGCTGGTCGTCGGAGTTCGACCACTGGACCGCCGAGCAACTCGCCCGCGGCGACGTCGACGCGCTGCTCGATTTCCGGAACCGCGCACCGGGTATGCCGTACGCGCACCCGACCGTCGAACACTTCGCGCCACTGTTCGTCACCCTCGGTGCTTCGGAGACTCCGGATCGCGGCATCGACCAGGTCGTCGACGGGTTCTGGATGGGTCTGGCCAAGCGGTCGTTCCAGGTCGTCTGACCGCGGCTGCATCGCCGGACACCGCCCCTGGGATGATGGGGCGCATGTCCGGCGAGCCCACCACCATTCCCGCAGCCACAACCGACCCCTCCGGCGGCAGCCGGTCCGATTCGACGACCACCCGCGAGCAGTTCCGTCAGCTGGCCGCCGAGCACCGCGTGGTCCCGGTGACCCGCAAGGTGCTCGCGGACGCGGAGACCCCACTGTCGGCCTACCGTAAGCTCGCGGCCGACCGCCCCGGGACCTTCCTGCTCGAGTCGGCGGAGAACGGCCGGTCGTGGTCGCGGTGGTCGTTCATCGGCGCCGGGAGCCCGGCGGCGCTGACCGTCGTCGACGGCGGTGCGGCCTGGTACGGGCACGTTCCCGCCGGCGCCCCGACGGGCGGCAACCCCGTCGACGTCCTCGGTGAGACGCTGCAGCTGCTCCACACCGACCGCATCCACGGACTGCCGCCCCTGACCAGCGGCATGGTGGGTTACCTCGGCTACGACGCCGTCCGCTATCTCGAGAAGCTGCCGACGCTCGCCGAGGACGACCTGCAGATCCCCGAGATGGTGATGCTGCTGGCCACCGACCTCGCGGCCGTCGACCATCACGAGGGCATGATCTGGCTCATCGCCAACGCCGTGAACTGGGACGGCTCGGACGAGCGCGTCGACGAAGCCTACGACGACGCGGTGGCCCGTCTCGACCGCATGACCGAGGCGCTCGCCGCGCCTGCTCCGGCCACCGTCGCGACCTACTCGCGGCCCGAGCCCGACTACCGCCGTCAGCGCACCACCGAGTCGTTCTGCACGGACGTCCGCAAGCTGATCGGCGACATCGAGGCCGGTGAGGCCTTCCAGGTGGTGCTCTCGCAGCGATTCGAGATCGACTGCGAGGCAGCACCGATCGACGTGTACCGGATGCTCCGCGCGTCCAACCCCAGCCCGTACATGTTCCTGCTCCACATTCCCGGCCCGGACGGCGAGACGGCCTTCTCGATCGTCGGATCGAGTCCCGAAGCGCTCGTGACGGTCTCGGACGGGGTGGCCACCACCCATCCCATCGCCGGGACCCGGTGGCGCGGCGCGGACGAGGAGGAGGATCTCCTGCTCGAGAAGGACCTCGTCCACGACGAGAAGGAGAACGCCGAGCACCTCATGCTCGTCGACCTCGGCCGCAACGATCTCGGCCGGGTGTGCGCACCGGGCACCGTCGAAGTGCACGACTACCGGCACATCGAGCGGTACAGCCACGTGATGCACCTGGTCTCCACGGTCACCGGACGGCTCGCGGAGGGCAAACACGCCCTCGACGCCGTCACCGCGTGTTTCCCCGCCGGCACCCTGTCGGGCGCGCCGAAGGTACGCGCGATGGAACTGATCGAGGAACTCGAACCCACCCGCCGCGGTATCTACGGCGGCATCGTCGGCTACCTCGATTTCGCAGGCGACGCCGACACCGCGATCGCGATCCGTTCCGCTCTCGTCAAGGACGGCATCGCCTACGTACAGGCAGGTGCGGGCATCGTCGCAGACTCCGATCCTGAGGCCGAGGACACCGAGGCCCGGAACAAGGCCATGTCCGCACTCGCCGCCGTGGCCGCCGCGTCCACACTCATCACCTACGGCGGTGACGCGCGGTGACCGAGAAGACGCCGGACGCCGGCTCCACCCCCGTACGCCGGCGCAGACCGACGGTGATCGCCGCTCTGCTGCTCGGGCTCGGCGCCGCCCTGCTGTGGGCCTCGGGCCGGATGACATGGGTCACCGCGGTCTCGTCGGACGGTCTCGGCATCGACCGCGTCGACGACCTCGAGGGAGGCCGCTGGGCGGCGGCACTGACCCCGCTCGCTCTCGTGCTGCTCGCGGCGGTCGCCGCGGTCTTCGCCGTGCGCGGGTTCGCATTACGTCTCGTGTCGGTCGTGGTCGCGATCGTCGCCGTGGCAGCCGCGGTCCCCGCGGTACGGTTGCTGACCGGGGACCCCGACCCCGAGACGGCGGCCGGGGTGGCCGCGTTGCCGGACCGCGCGGAGGTGACCGGCATCGAGACGTATCCGCTGCCCGCGATCCTCGTGATCGTCGGTGCCGTCGCCGTCCTCGCCGCGGCGGTGACCCTCTGGCGCACCCCGCGCGAGCAGGCCGGACTGTCGTCGAAGTACGACGCCCCGGCGGCGCGCCGCGAGGCTGCGGCCCGGCGCGCCGAGAGCGACGAACCGCTGTCCGAACGCGGCCTGTGGGACGCGCTGGACGCAGGTGAGGATCCCACGGACGACGGTGGTGAGGGTGATACGGACACCCGCCGGTGACTGCTGTAAACCAGTTCACTACTCTTCTACACAGATCCGATGAGCTTGATCACATCGGGATTGAGCAGGGTGGGAAAGGACTCGAGCCACGATGACAGTTCTCGATTCGATTCTCGAAGGAGTGCGAGCCGACGTCGCCGCCCGTGAGGCGGCCCTCGATCTTGCCTCCGTGAAGGCTGCTGCTGCGAGTGCGCCCCCGCCGATCGACGCCAAGGCCGCGCTGCGCGAGCCCGGCATCGCGGTCATCGCCGAAGTGAAGCGTGCCAGTCCCTCGAAGGGTGCTCTCGCCGACATCGCCGATCCCGCCGAGCTCGCCGCGGCCTACGAGTCCGGAGGGGCTCGTGCCATCAGCGTCCTCACCGAGGAACGCCGGTTCCACGGCAGCCTGGCCGACCTCGACGCCGTGCGTCGTGCGGTCCGCATTCCGGTGCTGCGCAAGGATTTCGTGGTCGGTCCCTACCAGATCCACGAGGCGCGTGCGCACGGCGCCGACATCGTGCTCCTCATCGTCGCGGCCCTCGAACAGACCGTGCTGACGGCCCTGATCGACCGGGTCGAGTCGCTCGGGATGACGGCGCTGGTCGAGGCGCACACCGAGGAGGAGGCCGACCGCGCCCTCGAGGCCGGCGCGACCGTCATCGGGATCAACGCCCGCAACCTCAAGACCCTCGAGGTCGACAAGACGACATTCTCGCGCATCGCGCCGGGCCTGCCCAGCAACGTGCTCAAGATCGCCGAGTCCGGTGTCCGCGGGCCGGCCGATCTGCTCGCGTACGCGGGTGCCGGCGCCGACGCGGTGCTCGTCGGAGAGGGCCTGGTGACCAGTGGGGATCCGCGTCAGGCGGTCGCCGAGCTGGTGACGGTGGGTACGCATCCGTCGTGCCCCAAGCCTGCACGCTGACCGTGCCGGCCGGTCCGGACCCCCATGTGATCCGCGTCGCGTGGTGGGGCAGACTGGACGCGTGACTGCAGACGATTCCGCACTTTCCGCCAAGGGCCGGGGGCTTCCCTCGATGAGCGAAGCCCTCGCCACTCCGACCGCGCACGAACCCGACGTCCGCGGCCACTTCGGAGCCTTCGGTGGCCGCTATGTGCCCGAGGCGCTCATGGCGGTGATCGAGGAGGTCACCGCCGCCTACGAGAAGGAACGCGTCGACCCCGGCTTCCTCGCCGAACTCGATCGGCTGCAGCGCGAGTACACCGGTCGCCCGTCCCCGGTCTACGAGGCCACTCGTCTCAGCGAACACGCCGGAGGCGCGCGCATCTTCCTCAAGCGCGAGGATCTCAACCACACCGGCTCGCACAAGATCAACAATGTGCTCGGGCAGGTGCTGCTCGCCAAGCGCATGGGCAAGACCCGCGTGATCGCCGAGACCGGCGCCGGCCAGCACGGCGTCGCCACCGCGACCGCGTGCGCCCTGTTCGGTCTCGAATGCCGGGTCTACATGGGCGAGGTCGACACCGAGCGGCAGGCGCTCAACGTCGCGCGCATGCGTCTGCTCGGCGCCGAGGTCATCGCTGCCAAGACCGGCTCGCGCACCCTCAAGGACGCGATCAACGAAGCGATGCGCGACTGGGTCACCAACGCCGACAACACCTATTACTGCTTCGGCACCGCCGCCGGTCCGCATCCCTTCCCGGCGATGGTCCGCGACTTCCAGCGCATCATCGGCCTCGAGGCACGCGTCCAGATCCGCGAGCTCACCGGTCGTCTGCCCGACGCCGTCGTCGCCTGCGTCGGCGGAGGGTCGAACGCGATCGGCATCTTCCATCCGTTCATCGACGACCCGTCCGTCAAGCTCGTCGGCTGCGAGGCCGGGGGAGACGGGGTCGAGACCGGACGCCACGCCGCCACCATCGGCGGCGGCACCCACGGTGCTCTGCACGGCGCGTACTCGTACCTGTTGCAGAACGAGGACGGCCAGACCATCGAATCGCATTCGATCTCCGCGGGGCTCGACTATCCCGGCGTCGGCCCCGAGCACGCCTGGCTCGCCGACACCGGCCGGGCCGAGTACCGCGCCGTCACCGACAGCGAGGCGATGGACGCTTTCGCGTTGCTGTGCCGCACCGAGGGCATCATCCCCGCTATCGAGTCGGCCCACGCCGTCGCCGGTGCCGTGAAGCTCGGCCCCGAACTCGGCAAGGGCGCCATCGTCCTCGTCAACCTGTCCGGTCGCGGAGACAAGGACGTCGACACCGCCGCCAAGTGGTTCGGTTACCTGCCGACCGACGAGTCCGCCGACAAGACCGGCCCCGAAGGAGCAGCCCAGTGAGCGCCCCGCACGAACGCCTGACCGAGATCTTCGCGACCTGCCGCGCCGAGAACCGCGCCGCGCTGGTCGGCTACCTCCCGGTCGGCTATCCGACCGTCGAGCGTTCCGTCGAGGCGATGAAGGTCCTCGTCGAGGGTGGCTGCGACCTCGTCGAGGTCGGCATCCCGTACAGCGACCCCGTCATGGACGGCACCACCATCCAGAACGCTGCGTTCGAGGCGATCGCCAACGGCGTCCGGGTCCGCGACGTCTTCCCCGCGGTCGAAGCGATCACCGCCGCCGGTGGCGCCGCAGTCGTGATGACCTACTGGAATCTCGTGAGCAAGTACGGCGTCGAGAACTTCGCGCGCGACCTCGCGGCGGCGGGCGGACTCGGCATCATCACACCGGATCTCGTGCCGGACGAGGCCGAGGAGTGGATCGCCGCCGCCGACAAGTACGGGCTCGGCCGGATCTTCCTGGTCGCACCGTCGTCGACCAACGAACGCCTCGCGATCACCCTCGACAAGTGCCGTGGCTTCGTCTACGCCACGTCGACGATGGGTGTCACCGGCGCTCGCGACAGTGTCGACAACCGCGCGCCGGAGATCGTCGCCCGGGTGCGCACGCACTCCGACATCCCGGTCGGCGTCGGCCTCGGTGTGCGCAACGGTGCACAGGCCGCGGAGATCGCGGGTTACGCCGACGGCGTGATCGTCGGTTCGGCGCTGGTCTCCGCAGTCGCGGAGGGACACGACGCGCTGCTCGCCCTCACACAGGATCTCGCGAAGGGCGTTCGCTCCGCTAACGTGCACTCGTGACATCCACTGCGTCTGTTCTGGCATATCTGCCGAGTCCGCCGCAGGGCGTCTGGTACCTCGGGCCCTTCGCCCTCCGTGCCTACGCCCTGTGCATCATCGTCGGGATCGTCGTAGCGATCTGGTGGGGCGACCGCCGCTGGGTCGCACGCGGCGGGCAGGCGGGCACCGTCCTCGACATCGCCGTGTGGGCGGTGCCCTTCGGCCTGATCGGCGGGCGGCTCTATCACGTCGCCACCGATTGGCAGAAATACTTCGGAGCCGGGGCGGACCCGGTCGACGCCCTGAAGATCTGGGAGGGCGGCCTCGGTATCTGGGGCGCCGTCGCGTTCGGTGCGCTGGGTGCGTGGATCGGGTGCCGCCGGCGCGGGATCCCGCTGCCCGCCTTCGGGGACGCGCTCGCCCCGGCGATCCTGCTGGCGCAGGCCATCGGGCGCCTCGGCAACTGGTTCAACCAGGAACTCTACGGCCGCGAGACCACGGTCCCGTGGGGACTCGAGATCTACGAGCGGCGCAACGGCGCGGGACAGGTCGCTCCCGGGCTGGTCGACGGTGTGTCCACGGGTGAGGTGGCCTTCGTCGTGCACCCGACCTTCCTCTACGAACTGCTGTGGAACCTCGCCGTGGTGCTGTTGCTGGTGCTCGTCGACCGGAAGTTCACGATCGGCCACGGACGACTGTTCGCCCTCTACGTGGCCGGGTACTGCGCGGGCCGGTTCTGGATCGAACTCATGCGCACGGACGCCGCCACCGAGATCGCGGGCATCCGGATCAACACGTTCACCTCGGGCATCGTGTTCGTGCTCGCGGTCGCGTACTTCGTCCTCGCGCGCAAGGGTCGCGAGGAGCCTTCGACACTGAATCCGGGGGCGGCAGCGCACGCGGCCGACCCGGCGGCCGAGGACGAGACGGCCGGGACCTCGCCTGCCGCCGGCACCGCCGGCCCCTCGCCTGCCGCCGGTAGAGTCGACGAGGCGACGTCCGGAGACAACAAGGGGGATCACTCGTGACCACACAGGACCCGGGAGCTGCGGGAGCACCCGATTCGGAGCCTGCCAAGCCGGACCTGACGAAGCGGACCGGGTCCGGACCCGGCGCGGACGCCCCGGATCGGTCGGAGAGCGACCAGACGCCGCCGCCCGATCTCGGGCGCGCCTTCGACTACGACGCCACCGCGCAGGCCTCGCTGTCGGCGCAACCGCCCACCCTCGACTCCCTCGGTGGTGCCACCGGCACTCCGGGGCCCGGATGGGACACCTATTCCGGTGTCGGCAACGGACCGGGTTGGGGCAACACCCCGAGTTACCCGCCGCCGGCCGAGCACCAGTCCGACTATCCGCCCCCGGGCGACTACCCCTACGGCGAGCATCCGGGCCGGACCGAGTCCGGGGCCGGGCCGGTCTACGGGACACCCGATCCGCACTTTCCGATCGGGTCCCCGCAACAGGACCCTTCGCAGGGCGGGTACACCGGTCCGCAGGGATCGCACCAGGCGCAGGGATACGGCCCGCCGCAGGGTGGGTACACCGGTCCGCAGGGATCGCACCAGGCGCAGAGTTACGGCCCGCCGCAGGGTGGACAGGGATACGGCCCGCCGCCCGGTTACGGGGTGATGCCCGCCTACGGCTACCCCGACCCGTCGAACCCGTACGGTCGCGACGCCGCAGCGCCCTTCGGACGCGATCCCTACACCGGCGAGCCGTACTCCGACAAGAGCAAGGTCACCGCAGGTGTGCTGGAGATCCTGCTCGGCGCCTTCGGTGCCGGACGCTTCTATCTCGACCAGCCGGGCGTGGCGGTCGCGCAGATCGCCGTCACCTGGCTCACCTGTGGTATCGGTGGCATCTGGCCGTTGATCGACGGCATCCTGATGCTCACCGGCAAGGTCCGCGACAAGAACGGACGTCAACTTCGTCCGTGATGCCCCGGCATCGCCCGTCTCACGGGCACCCCGGCGACACGCGCCGGGGTGCTGAGATGGAGGGTCCGGGCGTCGAGGGCTAGGCTCGAACCGTGACCCGACGCACCAAGATCGTTTGCACTATGGGGCCGGCCACCGCCGACCCCGATGTCCTGCGGAATCTCGTCGACGCCGGAATGGACGTCGCCCGCCTGAATTTCAGCCACGGCGAACACGCCGACCACGAGGGCCACTACAACCGGGTCCGCGCTGCGTCGGAGGCCTCCGGGCACGCCGTAGGCATCCTCGCCGATCTCCAAGGGCCGAAGATCCGGCTCGGACGATTCGCAGAGGACCGCACCGTATGGGAGCACGGTGAGGTCGTCCGCATCACCGTCGACGACGTGATGGGCGACCACGACCGCGTCTCGACCACCTACAAGGAACTCGCGCAGGACGCCGTCGCCGGCGACCGGCTGCTCGTCGACGACGGCAAGGTCGGATTGGTCGTCGAGGCCGTCGAAGGCAACGACGTCGTCTGCCGGGTCATCGAGGGCGGACCGGTCAGCAACAACAAGGGTGTCTCCCTGCCGGGGATGAATGTTTCCGTTCCGGCCATGTCGGAGAAGGACATCGAGGATCTCGAGTTCGCGCTCCGTCTCGGTGTCGACTTCATCGCCCTGTCGTTCGTGCGGTCCCCGGCCGACGTCGAACTCGTCCACGAGGTGATGGACCGGGTCGGCCGGCACGTGCCGGTGATCGCCAAGCTCGAGAAGCCCGAGGCCGTCGAGAACCTCGAGGCCGTGGTCCTCGCCTTCGACGCGGTCATGGTGGCGCGCGGCGATCTCGGCGTCGAGCTGCCGCTCGAGGAGGTCCCGCTCGTGCAGAAGCGCGCAATCCAGATTGCGCGCGAGAACGCCAAGCCCGTCATCGTCGCGACGCAGATGCTCGAGTCGATGATCGAGAACTCGCGTCCCACCCGCGCCGAGGCCTCCGATGTCGCGAACGCGGTGCTCGACGGCGCCGACGCTGTGATGCTCTCGGGTGAGACCTCCGTCGGGAAGTTCCCGGTCGAAACGGTCCGCACGATGGCGCGCATCATCACCGCCGTCGAATCCGATTCGACGGAAGTGCCTGCGCTGACGCACGTTCCGCGTACCAAGCGCGGTGTCATCTCGTACGCCGCCCGCGACATCGGCGAGCGTCTCGACGCCAAGGCGCTCGTCGCCTTCACCCAGTCCGGCGACACCGTGCGCCGACTGGCGCGTCTGCACACGCCGCTGCCGCTGCTCGCCTTCACGCCCGCCCCGCACATCCGTAACCAGCTGGCACTGACGTGGGGCACCGAGACCTTCTCGGTCGAACCGGTCGACACCACCGATCAGATGGTCGAACAGGTCGACGCCGCCTTGTTGTCGCTGGGCCGGTACCAGCGCGGCGACCTCGTCGTGATCGTCGCCGGTGCGCCCCCCGGACGTTCGGGTTCGACCAACCTCATCCACGTGCACCGGTTGGGTGAGAAAGACACCCGGTGACGCGTTCGGACACAAAGGATCTCGACGTTCTCCTCGGACTGCTCGACCTGGAGCAGGTCGAGGAGAACGTCTTCCGTGGCGGTCATCCCCCGCAGGTCGGCAGCCGCACCTTCGGCGGTCAACTCGTCGCGCAGGCGCTCGTCGCGGCCGGGCGCACCGTCGGTGATCGACCCGTGCACGCGATCAACGCCCATTTCATCCGGGGCGGCGACGTCAAGCGACCCATCGACTACCACGTCGTCACCCACCGGGACGGCCGGGATTTCGCCAACCGGATGGTCACCGCCTGTCAGGACGAGCAGGAACTGTTCGTCATGCTCGCCGCTTTCCAGCGATGGGGCAAGGGACTCGAACATTCGGTGACCGTCCCCGAAGTTCCACTGCCCGAAGCGCTTCCACCCATCGGCGAACGTCTGCGCGGCTTCGAGGACCAGCTGCCGCACTTCGTCGGCGCACTCAAGCCGATCGACATGCGGTACGCCAACGACCCCGCCTGGGTGTTGCGGGGAACGGGGGAGAAGCTCGGCCACAACCGCGTGTGGATGCGCGCCGACGGGCAACTACCCGACGCTCCGCTGCTCCACGTCGCCACGCTGGCCTACGCGTCCGACACGACCGTCCTAGACTCGATCCTCACCACGCACGGCCTCTCGTGGGGACTCGACCGGATCGTGGCGGCGACGGTCAACCATTCGATCTGGTTCCACCGTCCGCTCCGCTTCGACGAATGGCACCTGTACGCCACGGAATCCCCGGTGGCGGCCGGTTCCCGTGGTATGGCGACGGGACGCTACTTCACCATCGAGGGCGAACTCGTCGCGACCGTCGTGCAGGAAGGGCTCATCCGTCACTTCCCGCCGCGTCGTCCGTCGGGGAGCTGATCGGCCGATCGGTCGACCGCGGCGGACAGTGCGCGCATGCCCTGCACGATCGTCATCGGGGCTTCGACGCCGGTCTCGTCGCACGGTGCGCGTGCAGCGTCGGCATGGGTCGGACCGATCGCGGAGACCGCGCCGAGCAGGTCCGTCTCGCGGTGTTCCGTCACGACCCGGACGCCATGAGCTCGCAATAGCCTCGCGGGTCGCGCTCGCCGTAGAGGGCGTACCAGGCGTCGAGGACACGCGGTTCGTACATGTCGAGCCGCGCGAAGATCGCGCGGGCGAAGTCGACCGGGGCGATGCCGCTCGCGGTGATGAGATCACCGTCCGTGACCGCGGGCTCGTCCCGGTACAGCCCCGCGCCGCCGTATCCGACACCCTGCAGGAACTCGAGGGCGTTGCTCGTATGGGGCCGCTCGTCGAGCAGTCCGGCAGCGGCGAGCGCACCGGTCGCGCCGCAGACCGCGGCCACCGGTACGCCGGCGTCGAGGAACTGCCGGGCCTTGTCGACGAAGGGGGCGTAGGCGTCGGTCGACCAGATGTCGTTGCCCGCGAGGATCAGCATCGCGCTGTCCTCCGGCGTCGCATCCGCGAGCACGGTGTCCGGGACTATCCGCAGTCCGCCCTTCGTCGTGACCGGCTCGGCGGAGACGCCGACCGTGCGGACGCGGTACCGTCCGGGATTCCGCTGCCATTCGGGATCCGCGATGTGCGCCGTGACGTATCCGATCTCCCAGTCCGCCAGGGTGTCGTACACGGCGACGTGAACCGTTTCCACCATGACAGTATGGTGGCAGGAACGTACTGTGCCGGCAACGGGCCTCGTTGCCCGTCGGGGGTGATTTGCCCGGTGGTCGCGGAGGCGATTAGCCTTGATCAGGACCACGTCGTGGCGCCACTGTCGTCGAAGGTCGCGCGCGGCCTCATCGGAGGAGAACATGGGCAACACTCACACGCAGACTGTGAGCACACGCGCTCGGGGCGCCGTGGCTCCTGCGTGTTGTCGTTGCCGCTGATCTCCCTGCCCGGGCAGCTCGTCCTGCCCTCACGATTTCCCTGAGTCCGCCGCGACCGACGGTCCGGCAAGCGACCGGGAATCCTCGCATCCGATGCGGTTCGAAAGGCACATCATGTCCGATTCGGCGGTATTACCCGTCGTCGATCTGTCCGATCTCGACGGCGACGACACAACACGTACTGCTCTGCTCGATCGTCTCCGGGTCGCCACCCACGAGATCGGGTTCTTCCATCTCGCCGGCCACGGGATCGACACCGTGCTCGCGGACGACCTCGTCGCCGCGGCCCGCGAGTTCTTCGCCCTTCCCGAGGCGGACAAGCTCGCCGTCGAGAACATTTACTCGCCTCACTTCCGCGGCTACACCCGCGTCGGTGGCGAGCGCACCCAGGGCAACGTCGACTGGCGCGAACAACTCGACATCGGTCCGGAGCGCGACGCCGTCGCCGAGATCGGCCCCGACCGTCCCTGGGAGGTGCTGCACGGCCCCAATCTGTGGCCGGAGCGGATCCCGCGACTGCGCGAACTGGCACTGCGCTGGATCGACGAGGCCGGCAACGTCGGACGCCGGCTGCTCGGTGCCTGGGCCGAATCGCTCGGCGCCCCGGCCGATCACTTCGAGAAGGCCTTTGCCGATCCCGACCCGCTGCTCAAGATCGCGCGCTATCCCGGGCACGACCGGTCGGTCACCGACCAGGGAGTAGGCAGTCACAAGGACGTCGGTGCGTTGACGCTGCTGTATCCCGAACCCGGCAGCACCGGATTCCAGGTCGAACTCGACGGTAGCTGGGTCGACATCGACCCGCTCCCAGGGCATTTCATCGTCAACATCGGGGAACTCCTCGAGGTCGCCACCGGTGGTTACCTCCAGGCGACGGTCCATCGGGTGCTGCCCCCGCCCGCGGGCACGGACCGCGTGTCGTTGCCGTTCTTCCTCAATCCCGGCCTCGACCGGGCACTCCCGCCGGTGGAGTTGCCCGCAGAACTCGCAGCAGCCGCCCGCGGTGTCGGTCCCGACGCGCACGGCGGTACCCTGCACGCCGTCTACGGCCTCAACGCACTCAAATCCCGCCTCCGGGCACACCCGAACGTGGCGGAGCGTTTTCACGCGGATCTCCTCGCCCGCTTCGCTGCACCCCGATAATCGATTCTGTCCGTCCCGCAATCCCTACGGAAGGTATCCACCCGATGTCACTGCGTCGTATCGTCGTCGCCTCCGCTGCGCTCACCCTCGCGGTGGGTCTCGCGGCCTGCTCGTCGTCCGAAGAGGACGGCACCACCCTCCGGATCTCTGCATCGTCCACTCCGCACGTCGAGATCCTCGACCACGTCGTGAGCACCGGGGCGCTGGGCGACTACACGCTCGACATCGTCGAGATCACCGGTGAGGTCGATCCCAACGAATTGCTCGAGGCCGGCGACGTCGACGCGAACTATTTCCAGCACGAGCCCTACCTGACGGACTGGCAGAAGCAGAAGGGTGTCGACGATCTCGTCGCGGTCGCCGACGTGCACCTCGAGCCGATCGGCCTGTACTCGAACAAGATCGGCTCGCTCGACGAGCTGAAGGACGGCGACACCGTCGCCGTGCCGCGCGACACCACCAACTACGCCCGCGCGCTGTACCTGCTCGAATCGGCCGGGCTGATCGAGATGGACGTGCCCTTCGAGGACGCCGACCTGTCGGTGGTCACCGAATCGAACATCACCGCCAACCCGAAGAACCTGAACCTCGTCGGCATCGAGCGTCCGCAGCTCGCCCGTCAGCTCGACGACGCGCAGATCACCGCCGCCGTGATCAACTCCAACTACGCGCTCGAAGCCGGCCTCGATCCGGCCGACGACGCCATCGTCACCGAGAAGGTGGAGAACAACCCCTTCTCCAACCTGCTCGTCGTGCGGGCCGAGAACGAGAACGACCCGGCCGTCACCGCTCTCGCCGAGGCTCTCGAATCGCCCGAGACGGCTGTCTGGATCGAGGAGACCTACTCCGGCGCCGTGCTTCCGGTTCACCCGACGAACTGATGATCGTCGTCGAGAACCTCGTCAAGACCTTCCCCGGAGCCGGGCGCTCCGGGGAGGTCGCGGCGCTGCGAGGGGTGTCGCTCGAGATCCCGGACGGCGAGATCTACGGCATCGTGGGCCCGTCCGGATCCGGCAAGTCCACCCTGTTGCGCTGCCTGAACCTGCTCGAGCGGCCCACCTCGGGACGGATCCTGCTCGGCAAGGACGATCTGTCGACGTTGTCCGGAGCCGATCTGCGTGCGGCCCGTCGCCGGATCGGGACGGTCTTCCAGCAATTCAACCTGCTGCATTCGCGCACGGTGATCCGGAACGTGGAGTTCCCGCTAGAGGTAGCCGGGGTGAGCAAGGAGCAGCGACGGAAACGAGCCCTGGAACTGCTCGATCTCGTCGGCCTGGTGGGCAAGGGGGAGAGCTTCCCGTCGCAGCTGTCCGGTGGTCAGCAACAGCGTGTGGGTATCGCCCGCGCACTCGCGGCCGAACCGGAGGTACTGCTGTGCGACGAGGCCACGAGCGCCCTGGACCCCGACACCACCGATCAGGTTCTCGATCTCGTCGCCGAGGTGAACAGACGACTGGGTGTCACGGTCGTGGTGATCACGCACGAACTCGGGGTGCTGCGCCGGATCTGCACCTCGGCCGCACGTCTCGCCGCAGGGCAGGTCGTCGAGACCGGCCGGATCGTCGATCTCGTCGCCGATCCCGAATCGGCACTCGGGCACGCACTCGTCCCGGTCGGCACCGACCCGTCGGCGGGATCGGGTGCGGACACGGCTCTGGTCACCGCAATCGGCGATGCCGCACACGGACCGTGGCTCGCGGAGATGATCCGTGCCCTCGACACCGATGTCGCAGTGGTCGGCGGCCGGGTCGAACAGGTCGGCAGCGTCACCGTGGGCCGGATGCGCCTGCGGTTCACGGCGGGCACCGACCGGGCACGCATCGAGGGATTCGTGGCCGAACGCCCGTACCTGAGCCTGGCCTGGGGGACGGAAGGCGAACTGGAGGGACTCACGGAATGACGGTGCAGGCGCGATGAACAAGCTTCAGTGGTACGACGCCTTCCCGGAAGTGTGGGAAGCCACCCTCGAGACGCTCTACATGGTTGCCGTGTCGTTCCTGCTCACCATCGTCGGTGGTGTGCTGGTCGGGATCGTATTGCAGTTGACCTCACCGTCCGGACTGTGGCCCCGCAGGACGCTCAACACCGTTCTCGGTGTGATCGTCAACCTGTTCCGGTCGCTGCCCTTCCTCATTCTGCTGATCGCCCTGATCGGGTTCACCCGCTTCGTCGTGGGCACCGCGATCGGGCCCACTGCGGCGATCGTGCCGCTCACCATCGGCGCGATCCCGTTCTTCGGCCGGATCGTCGAATCCGCGTTGCGGGAGGTGCCGCGCGGCCGGGTCGAGGCGGCCCAGGCGATGGGAGCCACGAACCTCCAGATCGTGCGCAAGGTGCTGCTGCCGGAGGCGTTGTCGCCGCTGATCGCCGGAGCCACCCTCACGCTCGTGCTGCTGGTGGGCTACTCGGCGATGGCCGGCGTCATCGGTGGTGGCGGTCTCGGCGACTTCGCGATCGTCTACGGCTACCAGCGGTTCAACACGCCGGTGCTGCTGGTCGCGGTGGTCGTTCTCATCGTGATGGTGCAGATCGTGCAGTCCATCGGTGATCTGATGATCCGCAGGCTCGCGCACCGGCGGTGACACCCGGGAGCCGGGCGCACCACCGGTGGCGTCCGGCTCAGCGGTCGAGCTTCGCGATCGCCTCGTCGATGAGCGGGATGTAGCGGTCGATCGCCCACGGCACGGTGAGCGGATTGATGATCGACGAGCCGGTGACGAAAGGTTGTTCCTTCGGCGCGACCAGCGACCCGCGGGCGACCGCCGGGATCTGCCGGTAGACCGGCTGGGCTTCGATCTCGGCGCGGTTCGCCGGGTCGGAGTAGAAGGTGAAGATCAGGTCCGATTCGGACAGCAGGCCGGCGTTCTCGAGACCGATGACCGCGGAGTCGGTGCCCTCGGTCTCCTCGAGCGTCTCCGCGACCGGGTCGACCGTCAATCCGAGTCCGCGGACCATCGCCACCCGTTGTTCATCGGGCATGAACACCCCGAGCGTGCCGGGTCCGGTGTTGTAGATGTAGGAGAACGTCACGTCGGTGTACTCGGGATGGGCAGCCGCGGCGGCCTCGAAGGTGTCCTCGATCTCGGTGATCAGGCCGAGGGACTCCTCGTGCCGGCCGAGGGCGGTGCCGATGGTCTCGATCTGGTCCTGCCAGGTGATCGTCCACGGCAGTTCGGGATAGGCGACGGTCGGGGCGATCGCGGACAACAGGTCGTACTGTTCCTGCGTGATCCCGGACCACGGAGCAAGGATGACGTCCGGCGCGAGTCGGGCGATCGCCTCGACGTCCACCTCGGCTCCGCCGGTGAACTGTTCGGGCAGCGGCTCGTCACGCTCGGTCAATTCCTCGTGGATCCAGGGCAGATATCCCGTTTCGTCGCTGCCCCAGGGATATTCCTCCACACCGATCGGGGTGACACCCAATGCGATCGCCGTCTCGGCCGAGCCCATCCCGAGCGTGACGACCCGTTCGGGTTGCGCGTCGATCTCGGCGGTCCCCAGTGCGTGTTCGATCACGACGGGCTCGAATTCGCCGGTGAGTGAGTCGTTCGGCTCGATGTCGGCTCCGGACGAGCAGGCCGTGAGGGCGACGGCGGCGGCGACCAGCACGGCGGTCGCGCGCGGAATGCGCATCAGGGCTACCGGGCGAGGCTCGCGGCCGGGGCGCAGGGATCGGAGTTTCATGGGTACCTCTCGGCGATGGGGGCAGATCAAGAGGTGAGCCTAACCTTCTTTCGAGCCCGTCGGTGACCGGCAGATTTCAGGGTGCCTGTCGGATTCGTGATGTCCCACAAACAGATCACGAGACGCATGTCACATTTGATAGTATTCTGTTATCGAAACCGCTCACGGCCCGAGCGGAGAAGGGAATGGCCGTAACCGGCTCCCGCGGGGGTTCGCTCGTCACCGACAATTCGTCGACAGGGATGGTGAGTGGACGCGGGAGTGCGGGAGGGGTCGTTCCGGGGAGGAACGGAGATGCTCATGGTTGCATCCACAGGCAAGAGGCCCGATTCGATACCACGCTCGAGTCGGCGAATTCTCGCGATCATCGCGCTCACGGGAATGCTCACGATCGGTTTCCTGGCGGCGGTGTTCACCGGGTCCTATCTGATCGGCGGTGCGTTCGCCATGCTGACCGGTGCGTGCATCGTCCTGGCGCACCTGATGATCGCGCCCGCCTCGATCATCCACGACGACGAGGCGGAGACGGCTGCCCGTTCCGATGTCCGGGGGCGGTGGCATCTTCTCGGAAGCGGATCCTGATCTCGGGCTCCGTCTCCGTACCGCCCCGCGACACGCGGGTTCCCCGGGCGAACCACCGGCCTCGGCTAGCATCGTGCCCGTGACCGACTCGCTGCGCATCCTCGTCTACAGCGACGATGCGACCGTGCGGCAGCAGGTTCGTGATGCCCTCGGTACCCGCCTGCACCCGGATCTGCCCCCGCTCGACTATGTGGAGGTCGCGACACCACCGGTCGTCGTCGAACGCATGCATGCCGGCGACATCGATCTCGCCGTGCTCGACGGTGAATCCGCTCCGGCCGGCGGGATGGGGATCGCGAAGCAGCTCGAGGACGAACTCGACTCGTGTCCGCCGATCGTCGTCCTGATCGCCCGCGCCGACGATGAATGGCTGGCCCGCTGGTCGGGCGCCGAGGTGGCGCTGCGGCATCCGGTCGACCCGATCCGGCTCGGCCGGCAGGTCCTTGCTCTGCTCACCCCCCGCTCCCGCCACTCCTGACCCTTCGGGCGCGGCCGGCAGACCGCGAACCTGTATGAGGGGAGGGGAATCTACCCTCCTTCCCGGTGCGGAGCAGCCCGACACGCCGCCCCGAATCGGGGGTGTGAAATCGCGACAAGTCCGACGCGAACACCACTAGTGTGTGCCGTAACTCACATGCCGGCCCTGGGGCGAGGACCCCCGGTGCACGGCGGAGTGGGTGCGCGGGCGACGAGAAGGCCCGCGGCCGGATTCGCGCGAGGAACCGGAGGTGGCATGAACGCCTATGTACCGATCCTGGTACTCGGTGGCATCGCGCTGGCCTTCGCGGTTTTCTCCGTCGCGGTGGCGAGCCTCGCGGGTCCGAGCCGATACAACCGTGCCAAACTCGACGCCTACGAGTGCGGCATCGACCCGACGCCCCAGCCGGTGGGTGGTGGCCGCTTCCCGGTGAAGTACTACCTCACCGCGATGCTGTTCATCATCTTCGACATCGAGATCGTCTTCCTGTACCCGTGGGCGGTCCACTTCGACGCGCTCGGCGTCTTCGGTCTGGCAGCGATGGCGCTGTTCATGTTCAACGTCTTCGTCGCCTACGCCTACGAGTGGAAACGAGGAGGCCTGACATGGGACTGACGCCCTACATGCCCGCCCGGACCTGTTGTACCCGAAGCGGTTACGCGACCCGTCCGGCGGTCGTCCGGTCCGTCCGACTCCGGGGGGAGTGACAGGTCATGGGCATCGAGGAGAAGGTTCCCAGCGGTTTCCTGCTCAGCACCGTCGAGACACTCGCCGGGTTCGCACGCAAGGGTTCACTGTGGCCCGCCTCCTTCGGGCTCGCGTGCTGTGCCATCGAGATGATGGCCACCGCGGGCGGACGCTACGACATCGCCCGATTCGGCATGGAAGCGTTCCGGGCCTCGCCGCGGCAGGCCGACGTGATGATCGTCGCCGGGCGCGTCAGCCAGAAGATGGCCCCCGCGCTGCGCCGCGTCTACGACCAGATGGTCGAACCGAAGTGGGTGCTCGCAATGGGGGTGTGCGCCTCGTCCGGCGGGATGTTCAACAACTACGCGATCGTCCAGGGTGTCGACCACGTCGTCCCCGTCGACATCTATCTCCCGGGCTGTCCGCCCCGGCCCGAGATGCTCCTCCACGCGATCCTGACACTGCACGAGAAGATCGCACAGATGCCTCTCGGCGTGAACCGGGCCGAGGCGATCCGCGCCGCGGAGGAAGCCGCCCTGGCCCAGCGTCCGCTCATCGAACTGACGGTGCCGCCGCGATGACCGGTCTCGAACGGACCGGATCCGACCACGACGACCGCGCCGACGAGGTGATCGCGGTCCGCCGCGGCATGTTCGGGGTGCGTGGATCCGGTGACACCAGCGGCTACGGACGCCTCGTGCGCCGGGTGACGCTGCCCGGCAGCACCGACCGTCCCTACGGCGGGTACCTCGACGACCTCGTCGACACCCTCGAGGACGTACTCGACGAACGCTCCGGCGACACCGCGGTGGGTTACGCCGACGCGGTGGAGAAGATCGTCGTGCACCGCCACCAACTGACCGCCTTCGTCCGCCGCGAGCAGCTGCCCCTCGTGGCCGGCACCCTGCGCGACCATCCCGCGCTCCGATTCGAGCTGTGCCTCGGGGTGTCGGGCGTGCACTATCCGCAGGAGACGGGCCGGGAACTGCACGCGGTGTATCCACTCGTCTCGATCACCCACAACCGCCGCATGCGTCTCGAGGTCGCGATCCCCGACAGCGACCCGCACGTCCCGTCGCTGTACCGCATCTACCCGACGAACGACTGGCACGAACGCGAGACCTACGACTTCTTCGGGATCGTCTTCGACGGTCATCCCGCGCTCACGCGCATCGAGATGCCCGACGACTGGCGCGGGCACCCCCAGCGCAAGGACTACCCTCTCGGCGGAATCCCCGTGGAGTACAAGGGAGCCCGGATCCCGCCACCCGACGAACGGAGGGCGTACACGTGATGAGCGAACCCGCCGGCGAGACCGTCTTCGACGCCGTCGGACGCGACTGGGACGACATCGCCGCCGCCGTGCGCGACAGCGGTGAGGACCACATCGTCGTCAACATGGGACCCCAGCACCCGTCCACCCACGGCGTCCTGCGCCTGATCCTCGAGATCGACGGCGAGACGGTCACCGAGGCGCGTTGCGGAATCGGGTATCTCCACACCGGAATCGAGAAGAATCTCGAATACCGCAACTGGACCCAGGGCGTCACCTTCGTCACGCGCATGGACTACCTCGCGCCGTTCCACAACGAGACCGCCTACTGCCTCGGTGTCGAGAAACTCCTCGGCATCGAGGATCTCGTCCCCGAACGCGCGCAGGTCGTGCGGGTGATGCTGATGGAACTCAACCGCATCTCCTCGCATCTGGTGGCGCTGGCCACCGGCGGCATGGAACTCGGTGCGACGACACCGATGCTGTTCGGATTCCGCGAGCGCGAACTGATCCTCGACGTCTTCGAGACGATCACCGGACTGCGGATGAACCACTCCTACATCCGGCCCGGCGGACTCTCCCAGGACCTGCCCGACGAGGCCGTGCCGATGATCCGCGACCTGCTCGCCGTGCTGCCCGCCCGGCTCGCCGATCTCGAAGCGTTGTTCACCGACAATCCGATCTTCATCTCGCGCACCCGAGACATCGGCTGCCTCGATCTCACCGGATGCATGGCCCTCGGCGTCACCGGCCCGATCCTCCGATCGACCGGACTGCCCTACGATCTGCGCCGCGCCGAACCCTATTGCGGTTACGAGACCTACGAGTTCGACATCGTCACCGCCGAGGGATCCGACTGCTACGCGCGCTATCTCGTGCGGATCGGGGAGATGCGCGAGTCGCTGAAGATCGTCGAGCAGTGCCTCGACCGGCTCCGTCCCGGCCCGGTGATGGTGCAGGACGGCAAGATCGCCTGGCCGTCGAAACTCCGGCTCGGACCGGACGGGCTCGGCAACTCGCCCGACCACATCCGCCACATCATGGGCGAATCGATGGAGGGCCTGATCCACCATTTCAAACTCGTCACCGAAGGTATCCGAGTCCCGGCGGGACAGGTCTACATCGGTGTCGAATCGCCGCGCGGCGAGCTCGGCGTCCACCTGGTCAGCGACGGTGGCACGCGGCCCTACCGCGTGCACTACCGCGATCCCTCGTTCACGAATCTGCAGGCCGTCGCGGCGATGTGCGAGGGCGGCATGGTCTCCGACGTCATCGCCGCCGTCGCCAGCATCGACCCGGTGATGGGGGGAGTGGACCGATGAGCACCGAATTCGTGCGGGCCCCGGGCTCGGAGACCGTCGGCACGGCGGGCACGAGCGAGACGTCCGCCGCCGTGCCGATGACCGAACCCGCTGCGCGCGAACCCGTCCTCGTCCCGCTCGGGCCGCGCCCCGACGAGGACACCTATCTCACCCCACCCGATGCGCCGCGCCACTATCCCGACGACGTGCGCGCCCGTCTCGACGCCGACGCCGATCGGATCGTCGCACGCTACCCGCAGCCACGATCGGCGCTGCTACCGCTGCTGCATCTGGTGCAGGCGGAGGACGGCTACATCACCCCCGCCGGGATCGAGTTCTGTGCCCGGCGGCTGGGGCTCACCGGCGCCGAGGTCGCCGCCGTCTCGACGTTCTACACCATGTACCGCCGCTCGCCGACCGGCCGCCACCACGTCGGGGTGTGCACGAACGCGCTGTGCGCGACGATGGGCGGCGACGAGATCTTCTCCGCCCTGTGCACCCGGCTCGGCATCGGACACGACGAGACCACCGCCGACGGCGCGATCACCCTCGAACACATCGAATGCAACGCGGCGTGCGACTACGCCCCGGTGATGACCGTCGACTGGGAACTGTTCGACAACCGCACCGTCGACTCCGCGATCGAGCTCGTCGACGACCTGCTCGCCGGCGGCACGCCCGCACCGACGCGCGGCGCCCCGCTGCGCAACTTCCGCGACACCGCACGCCTGCTCGCGGGGATCCCCGACGACCGGCCCGGTGCGCTCGAAGCCGCCGGTACCGCCGGACCGGCCTCCCTGGCCGGACTCGGGGTCGCCCGCGAGCACGACATGCGGGCACCGGAACCGCCGGAGAAGGACGAGGCCGTCGTCACCGTCGGGAAATTCCCGACGGGTCTGACCCCTGTGCTCACCCGTTACTGGGACGAGGAGCGGGCGTGGACCTTCGATGCCTACCGGCGGCACGGCGGCTACGAGGCCCTGCCCATCGCGCTCGGTACGGATCCGGACGCCGTCATCGCCGCGGTGAAGGACTCCGGGATCCGCGGCCGCGGCGGTGCCGGATTCTCCACCGGAACCAAGTGGTCGTTCATCCCGCAGGGCGACGACAAGCCGCACTACCTCGTCGTCAACGCCGACGAATCCGAACCGGGTACCTGCAAGGACATCCCGTTCATGCTGGCCACCCCGCACGCCCTCGTCGAAGGCGTCATCATCGCCGCCTACGCGATCCGCGCCCGGCACGCGTTCATCTATCTGCGCGGAGAGGCCGTCCCGGTGCTGCGGCGCCTGCACGCCGCGGTTGCCGAGGCCTACGAGGCCGGTTATCTCGGACGCGACATACTCGGTTCCGGATACGACCTCGAACTCGTCGTCCACGCGGGTGCGGGCGCGTACATCTGCGGCGAGGAAACCGCCCTGCTCGACTCCCTCGAGGGCCGACGCGGCCAGCCTCGTCTGCGCCCACCCTTTCCCGCCGTCGCGGGCCTGTACGCGTGCCCGACCGTCGTCAACAATGTCGAGTCCATCGCCAATGTCCCGCTCGTCATCCGCAACGGTGTGGACTGGTACCGCTCGATGGGCACCGAGAAATCCCCGGGCTTCGCGATGTTCTCCCTGTCCGGGCACGTCAGCACCCCCGGTCAGTACGAGGCCCCGCTCGGCATCACACTGCGGGAGCTGCTCGGCTACGCCGGGGGTGTGCGCGCCGGCCACCGGCTCAAGTTCTGGACACCCGGCGGTTCGTCGACCCCGATCTTCACCGACGAACATCTCGACGTCCCTCTGGACTACGAGAACGTCGCCGCCGCCGGGTCGATGCTCGGGACCCGGGCCCTGCAGATCTTCGACGAGACCACCTGCGTCGTCCGCACGGTGCTGCGCTGGACGGAGTTCTACGCTCACGAATCGTGCGGCAAGTGCACCCCCTGCCGCGAGGGCACCTGGTGGCTCGTGCAGATCCTCGACCGGCTCGAACACGGTCGGGGTACCGAAGCCGACCTGGAGAAACTGCTCGACATCTCCGACAACATCCTCGGCCGGGCATTCTGCGCGCTCGGTGACGGTGCGACCAGCCCGATCACCTCGTCGCTGAAGTACTTCCGCGACGAGTATCTCGCGCACTTCGAACACGGCGGCTGCCCGTTCGACCCGCACCTGTCGACGCTCGCCGCCGACATTCCCGCGGAAGGAGGCGAGCGATGACCGCCGTGTCCGGTGCCGGTGCGGAGAAGTCCGAGACCACCGACCTGGTGAACGTCACCATCGACGACACCGGGATCGCCGTACCCAAGGGCACTCTCGTGATCCGCGCCGCCGAACTGATCGGGGTGCAGATCCCACGGTTCTGCGACCACCCGCTGCTCGAGCCGGTCGGCGCGTGCCGGCAGTGCCTCGTCGAGGTCGAGGGCCAGCGCAAACCGCTCGCGTCGTGCACCTCGGTGGTCACCGACGGCATGGTCGTCCGCACCCAGTTCACGTCGCCGGTGGCCGACAAGGCCCAACGCGGCGTGATGGAACTGCTGCTCATCAACCATCCGCTCGACTGCCCGGTGTGCGACAAGGGTGGCGAGTGCCCGCTGCAGAACCAGGCGATGTCCAACGGCCGCGCCGAGTCCCGCTTCGAGGACACCAAACGCACCTATCCGAAACCCATCGCGATCTCCTCACAGGTGCTCCTCGACCGCGAACGGTGCGTGCTGTGCGCCCGATGTACCCGCTTCGCCGATCAGGTCGCGGGCGACCGGTTCGTCGACATGCTCGACCGCGGAGCGCTGCAGCAGGTCGGCATCTACACCGAGGAACCCTTCGAGTCGTATTTCTCCGGCAACACCGTCCAGATCTGCCCGGTCGGTGCCCTCACGGGCGCCGCCTACCGGTTCCGCGCCCGCCCGTTCGACCTGGTCTCCACACCGAGCGTGTGCGAACACTGCGCGAGCGGTTGCGCCCAACGCACCGACCACCGTCGCGGAGCCGTGCTGCGCCGCCTCGCCGGAGACGACCCCGAGGTCAACGAGGAATGGAATTGCGACAAGGGACGCTGGGCGTTCACCTACGCCACCGCCGACGACCGCCTCACCACGCCCCTCGTCCGCGACCACACGGGAGCGCTCGTCCCCGCCTCGTGGATCGAGGCGCTCGGGGTCGCCGCCCGCGGGCTGGCGGCGGCACGTGGCAGGGCCGCAGTCCTGACCGGCGGCCGGCTCACCGTCGAGGACGCCTACGCCTACGCGAAATTCGCGCGTACGGCGCTCGGCACCAACGACATCGACTTCCGCAGCCGCGCCTTGTCGGACGAGGAGACGGCCTTCCTCGCCGCGCGGGTCGCCGGACGGCACCTCGAGGTCACCTACCGCGACCTCGACCGCGCGCCGGCGGTGCTGCTCGTCGGATGCGAACCCGAGGAGGAATCGCCGATCGTCTTCCTGCGGCTGCGCAAGGCGGTCCGGCGGAACAGGCTGCAGGTCTTCACGATCGCGCCGTTCACCTCGCGCGGCGTGCACAAACTGTCGGGGCGACTCGAGCAGTGCGTACCGGGCGACGAGGCGCGTGCACTCGACGCGATCCGCACCGGATCGTCCTCCGACGCGGCCGCCGCGCTGCGAACTCCCGGTGCGATCGTGCTGGTGGGGGAGCGCGCTGCAGTGTCGCCCGGTGCACTGTCCGCCGCGGCGGCCCTCGCCGATGAGACCGGAGCCCGCCTGGCGTGGATCCCGCGGCGCGCCGGTGATCGCGGCGCCCTCGAAGCGGGTGCGTTCCCGACCCTGCTGCCCGGGGGCCGCCCGGTCGACGACCCGCAGGCCCGTCGCGACATCGAGTCGGCCTGGGGTCTTGCGGCCGACACCCTGCCGTCCCGGCCGGGTCGCGACACCGCGGCGATCCTGGCCGCAGCCACCGAGGGCGCGCTGGGCGCGCTCGTGGTCGCCGGGGTCGAACCCGCCGACCTGCCCGATCCCGATGCCGTACATGCCGGCCTCGACGGCGCCGGGTTCGTCGTGAGTCTGGAAGTGCGGCGCAGCGCGGTGACCGACCGCGCCGACGTGGTCTTTCCCGTCGCGCCGGTAGCCGAGAAGGCCGGGAGCTTCCTCGACTGGGAAGGGCGCGAGCGGGTGTTCCCGATCGCGCTCCGCGACACCGGGGCACTGCCCGATCACCGGGTGCTCGCGGCGATCGCCGATGCTCTGGATCTCGATCCCGGACTCGACGGTCCCGGCTCCCACGACGTCGACACTCTGCGCCGCGAACTCGCGGCCCTCGGGCGATGGACGGGCGCCGTCCCCGAGACACCGGTGACGTCTCCGCGACCTGCACCACGTCCCGTTCTCGGGGAGGCGGTCCTCGCCACCTGGCGGATGCTCCTCGACGCGGGCCGGTCGCAGGACGACGAACCCCACCTCGCCGGGACGGCGCACGAACCCGTCGCCCGCCTGTCGGCCGCGACAGCAGCGGAGATCGGGGCGGCCGACCACCGTTCGCTCACCGTCTCCACCGGACGCGGGTCGATCACGCTTCCGCTGGTGATCGACGAGCTGCCCGACCGTGTCGTCTGGTTGCCCACCGCCTCGCCGGGTTCGATGGTGCACCTCGATCTCGGCGTCACCGCCGGTGATGTGGTGCGGATCCGAGCCGCCGCGACGACGAGCACGGGATCGGCCGAGGAGGATCCGCGATGAGCGTCACCGCCCAGCAGTCCGTGGACCTGTCGATGTTCGGTATCGATCCGTGGTGGCTCGTCGTCGTGAAGGCCCTCGCGATCTTCGCGTTCCTGGTTCTGACCACGCTCGTGATGATCCTCGCCGAACGCAAGATCATGGCCTGGATGCAGATGCGGGTCGGACCCGACCGGGTGGGACCGAAAGGACTGTTCCAGACCGTCGCCGACGGCCTGAAACTCGCTCTCAAGGAAGGCATCATCCCGACCGGGGTGGACAAGCCGATCTATCTGCTCGCCCCGATCATCGCGACGGCCCCGGCGTTCATGGCGTTCGCGGTCGTCCCGTTCGGACCGGAGGTGTCGATCTTCGGAACTCGAACGCCGCTGCAGCTCACGGATCTTCCCGTCGCGGTCCTCTACGTCCTGGCGATCACCTCCGTCGGCGTCTACGGCATCGTGCTCGCCGGCTGGGCCTCCGGCTCGACCTACCCCCTGCTCGGTGGCCTCCGCTCCACCGCGCAGGTCATCTCCTACGAGATTGCGATGGGACTCGCGTTCGCCGCGGTCTTCCTGCAGGCGGGCACGATGTCGACCTCGGGGATCGTCGCCGCGCAGAACGACCTGTGGTTCGTCGTGCTGCTGCTCCCGTCGTTCCTGGTGTACTCGGTGTCGATGGTGGGGGAGACCAACCGCGCTCCCTTCGATCTTCCCGAAGCCGAAGGCGAACTCGTGGGCGGCTTCCACACCGAGTACTCGTCGCTGCGGTTCGCGATGTTCATGCTCGCGGAGTACGTCAACATGGTCACTGTCTCCGCGCTCGCGACCACCTTGTTCCTCGGCGGCTGGCACGCGCCGTGGCCGCTGACGCTGTGGAGCGGCGCGAACTCGGGCTGGTGGCCGCTGCTGTGGTTCGTGATCAAGGTGTGGGTCGTGCTGTTCGTCTTCGTCTGGCTGCGCAGCACTCTGCCGAGGCTGCGATACGACCAGTTCATGGCCCTGGGCTGGAAACTGCTCATCCCCGTCTCGGTGGTGTGGGTGATGGTCGTGGCCGTGCTGCGCCTCCTCGACGGCCACGACGTGCTTCCCGGCACCGCGAGTCTCATCGTCGCCGGTGTGCTGTCCACGGCGCTGCTGTTCGGCTACCTGTCCCTGCGCGCGCGGCGGACCCGGCGTACCGCACAGGCGATCGAGCTGCCCGGACCCGACGAGGAATTCGACGCCATGGCCGGTGGATTCCCCGTGCCGCCACTACCTGCCCGGTCGGGCACCCGACCGAGCCCGCCCGCTTCGGCGGGTCGTCTCCCAGGAGGATCGTGATGGTCGAATTCCGCGGCCCGCTGGCCGGTTTCGGTGTGACGCTCACGACGATGTTCAAGAAGCCCAACACCGAGCAGTATCCGGAGCAGAAGAGACCCACCGCACCCCGCTATCACGGACGCCACCAGCTCAACCGGTATCCGGACGGGCTCGAGAAATGCATCGGCTGCGAACTGTGCGCGTGGGCGTGCCCGGCCGACGCCATCCACGTCGAGGGCGCCGACAACACCGATCAGGAGCGGTACTCGCCCGGGGAACGGTACGGACGTGTCTACCAGATCAACTACCTGCGGTGCATCGGCTGCGGACTGTGCATCGAGGCGTGCCCGACCCGCGCGCTGACGATGACGAACGAGTACGAGATGGCCGCGGACAACCGCACCGACATGATCTACGAGAAGGACCGGTTGCTCGCCCCCCTCGAATCCGGGATGCAGCCACCTCCGCATCCCATGGCGCCCGGCGCCACCGACGAGGACTACTACCGGGGCACGATCCCGGTGCCCGAGCACGTGTCCGCCGCCGACGGGGAGGAACACCGGTGACCACCGTCCTGCTCGCCGCCGAACTCGTCACGACCTCCACCGGGGAGGCCGTGCAGTTCTGGATCCTCGGCGCCGTCGCGGTGCTCGGGGCGCTCGGCGTCGTCGTCGCCCCGAAAGCCGTGTATTCGGCGCTGTTCCTCGCCATGACGATGATCGTGCTCGCCGTCTTCTACATCGCGCAGGACGCCGTGTTCCTCGGTGTGGTGCAGGTCGTGGTCTACACCGGCGCGGTCATGATGCTGTTCCTGTTCGTGCTCATGCTCGTCGGCATCGACTCGTCCGATTCCCTCGTCGAAACCATCAAGGGCCAGCGCGTTCTCGCGATCGTCGTGGCGATCGGATTCGCGGTGATGCTCATCGGCGGCATCGGGAACACCGCTGTGTCCGGATTCGCGGGACTCGACGCCGCCAACGCCGGCGGCAACGTCGAGGGTCTGGCGGTGTTGCTGTTCATCGACTACGTCTGGGCGTTCGAACTCACCGGGGCGCTGCTCATCACCGCCACCGTGGGTGCGATGGTGCTCGCCCACCGGGAACGATCGGAGCCCAGGAAGACCCAACGCGAACTCGCCGCACGCCGGTTCCGAGAAGGAGAACGGGTCACTCCGCTGCCGGCTGCGGGTGTCTACGCCCGCCACAACGCCGCCGACGTTCCGGCCCTGCTCCCGGACGGCTCGTTCTCCGAACTGTCGGTCGGTGAGCTGCTCGGCCGCATCGGCCGCGACTGGGACCACACCGAGCTCGGCCTGCGCGAACCCGGCGGTGACGACGCGAGGAAGGATCGGCGATGAACCCCGAGAACTACCTCTACCTGTCGGCACTGCTGTTCACCATCGGCGCAGTGGGAGTTCTCGTCCGCCGCAACGCCATCGTCGTGTTCATGTGCGTCGAACTGATGCTCAACGCCGCCAACCTGGCCTTCGTCACCTTCGCGCGGATGCACGGCAACCTCCACGGCCAGGTGTTCGCCTTCTTCACGATGGTCGTCGCGGCCGCCGAGGTCGTCGTCGGTCTCGCCATCATCGTGACGATCTTCCGGACGAGGCGATCCGCCTCCGTCGACAACGCAGACCTGCTCAAGTACTGACAACCCACGAGGACGGTGAGTGTGAGAGCCCACGACGAACCGAGAGGACACGCGACATGACGTCGTTCCTGAACTCGGCGCTGTGGACGATACCGGCACTGCCCTTGGCCGGCGCGTTCGTACTGCTGCTCCTCGGGCGGCGCAGCGACAGCTGGGGACATCTGCTCGGATGTGCCACTGCGATCGCCTCGTTCGTCGTCTGCGCCGTCATGTTCGCCGGGTTGCTCGGACTCGACGCGAACGCCCGGCTCGCACAGCAGACCGTCTTCGCCTGGGTGCCGGTCGGCGAGCTGCAGGTCGATCTCGGCCTCCGGCTCGACGCGCTGTCGATCTGCTTCGTGCTGCTCGTCACGGGCGTGGGATCGCTGATCCATCTCTACTCGATCGGGTACATGGCACACGATCCGGAACGCCGGAAGTTCTTCGCCTATCTCAACCTGTTCCTCGCGGCGATGCTGGTGCTCGTCCTCGCCGACAACTTCCTCGTCCTGTATCTCGGGTGGGAGGGGGTCGGTCTCGCCTCCTACCTGCTCATCGGCTTCTGGCAGTACAAGCCCACTGCCGCGACCGCCGCGAAGAAGGCGTTCGTCGTCAACCGCGTCGGCGACATGGGGCTGCTCATCGCTCTCATGATCATGTTCGCGACCTTCGGCAGCCTCGACTACGACACGGTCTTCGCCTCGGTCCCCGCCGCGACCGAAGGCACGGTGACGGCGATCGGCCTGTGTCTGCTCCTGGCCGCGTGCGCGAAATCCGCTCAGCTGCCGCTGCAGTCGTGGCTCGGCGACGCGATGGAGGGTCCCACCCCGGTCTCGGCGCTCATCCACGCCGCGACCATGGTCACCGCCGGCGTCTATCTCGTCGTCCGGGCGAACGCGATCTTCGACGCCGCACCGGCCGCACGACTCGCGGTGGTGATCGTCGGTGCCGCGACCTTGCTCTTCGGCGCGATCATCGGCTGCGCCAAGGACGACATCAAGAAGGCGCTCGCGGCGTCGACGATGAGCCAGATCGGCTACATGGTGCTTGCCGCCGGACTCGGTCCCGCCGGGTACGCCTTCGCGATCCTGCACCTGCTCACCCACGGCTTCTTCAAGGCCGGGTTGTTCCTCGGCGCCGGCTCGGTGATGCACGCGATGAACGACGAGACCGACATGCGCCGCTTCGGCGGTCTCCGCGCGGTCATGCCGATCACGTTCGCCACCTTCGGGCTGGGCTACCTCGCGATCATCGGGATCCCGCCGTTCGCCGGCTTCTTCTCCAAGGACAAGATCATCGAGGTGGCCTTCGCCGCCGGCGGTGTCGAAGGTCTCGTGCTCGGTGTCGTCGCGCTGCTCGGTGCGGGGCTGACCGCCTTCTACATGACCCGCGTGATGATCCTGACCTTCTTCGGCGACCGGCGATGGGCGCCCGACGCCGTCCCGCACGAGTCGCCGGCCTCGATGACCCGGCCGATGATCGCCCTCGCCGTGGGCTCCGTCGGCGCCGGCGGGCTGCTGGTGCTCGGCGGCGCGCTGCAGCACTGGCTCGAACCCGTCGTCGGCTACGACCATCACGAAGGTGGTCTGCCCGTCTGGCTCGTCACCACCGTCACGCTGGCGGTCGTGCTCGCCGGTGTCGCCGTCGCCTACCGGCAGTACGTGCGCGAACCGGTGCCCGAGACGGCACCGGAGGCGGTGTCGGCGCTGACCGTCGCCGCGCGCCGCGACCTCTACGGCGACGCGGTGAACGAAGCGGTGTTCATGCGTCCCGGCCAGGGCATGGTGCGCACCCTGGACGCCGTCGAGTCCACGGGGATCGACGGCTCCGTCACCGGTGCGGCCACCGGGATCGGTGCGCTCTCGCGCGGACTGCGCCGATTGCAGACCGGCTTCGTCCGTTCGTACGCGTTGTACATGTTCGCCGGCGCGACCGTCGTGGTCGGCGCGCTCGTCCTGGTGACGCTGTGATGGGGGTGTACCGGTGACCACCGTTCCCTGGTTGACGATCCTGTGGGTGCTCCCGCTGCTCGGCGCCGCCGTGATCGCGGCCCTGCCCGCACGACAGAGCTCCGCCGTCAGGGCGCTCGCCCTCGCGGTATCGATCGCCGTCCTGGTGGTCGCGGTGATCGTCGCCGTCGGGTTCGACCGCGCGGGCGAGCGATTCCAGTTCGTCGAGTCGCACGACTGGATCCCGTCGTTCGGTGCCGGTTACCGGCTCGGCGTCGACGGGATCGCCCTGGTGCTCGTCCTGCTCACCGCCGCACTCGTGCCGTTGCTCCTGGCCGCCGGGTGGCACGACCACCGCGTCGCCGACGAGGAGGCCGGTTCGGCGCGCCCCCGATCCGCCCACACCTATGTGGCTTTGATCCTGCTCGTCGAGTCGATGGTGCTCGTGTCGTTCACCGCCCTCGACATCCTGCTGTTCTACGTCTTCTTCGAAGCGATGCTCGTCCCGATGTACTTCCTCATCGGCGGATTCGGCTCCCCGGGAACACCGCGAGCCGACCGGGCGCGCGCCGCCGTGAAGTTCCTGCTGTACAACCTGCTCGGCGGGTTGGTGATGCTCGCCGCGCTGATCGGCTTGTACGTGGTCACCGCCCGATCCGGGTTGGGGGAGACCGCGGGTGTCGGCACCTTCGACGTCCGGACCGTCACCGCGGCGGCCGTCGCCGGCGATCTCGACGCGACCCCCGCCGTGCTCGGCGCCCTGTGTTTCGGTTTCCTCGTCGCCTTCGCGGTGAAGGCCCCGCTGTGGCCGCTGCACGGATGGTTGCCCGACGCGGCGGTGCGGACCACCCCGGTCGCCGCGGTGCTCATGATGGCCGTGGTGGACAAGGTCGGCACGTTCGGGATGCTGCGCTACTGCCTGCAGCTCTTTCCCGACGCCTCGGTGACCTTCGCGCCGGTCGTGGCGACCCTCGCCGTCATCGGCATCGTCTACGGCGCCATGCTCGCGATCGGCCAGACCGACGTCATGCGCCTGATCGCCTACACGTCCATCTCACACTTCGGGTTCATCGTCCTCGGTATCTTCGCGCTGACGGCGCAGGGGCAGGCCGGCTCCACCCTGTACATGGTCAACCACGGAATCTCCACGGCCGCACTGTTCCTCATCGCCGGATTCCTCGTCTCGCGGCACGGCGACCGCACGATCGCGGCGTACGGCGGCGTACAGAAGATCGCGCCGGTCCTCGCCGGGACCTTCCTCGTCGCCGGGCTGGCGACCCTGTCCCTGCCCGGACTCGCCCCGTTCGTCAGTGAATTCCTCGTCTTCGTCGGCACCTATCCCCGCTATCGGGTGGCGGCGGTGATCGCGACGCCGGCGCTCGTGCTGTCCGCGCTCTACGTGCTGTGGCTCTATCAGCGCATGATGGGAGGCCCCGTGCGCCTACCCGGCCGGGACCACGACGGGGACGACGGCGCCGAGCACACACGCAGGCTCTCCGATCTCGTGCCGCGGGAGATCGCGGTGGTCGCGCCGCTGCTCGCGTTGCTGCTCGTACTGGGGATCTATCCGAAACCGGCGCTCGATGTCATCACCCCCGCAGTCGACGACACGCTCGTCTCGATCGACATCTCCCGGCCGGAGCCGGTGGTGCCCGCCGAGCGTCCGATCGCCGAGAGTGACGTTCCGGCCCACGGTTCCGAGGAAGGTGAAGCCGAATGAACCCCTCCGAGGGCATCGTCGTTCTTGCCGCGTCCCTCCCCGCCCCGGCGATCGACTACGGCCTGATCGCGCCCATCCTGATCGTGTTCGCCGCGGCCGTCGTCGGCGTACTCGTCGAATCCTTCGTGCCGGCCTCGGCGCGCTATCCCGCCCACGTGGTCCTGACGACGGTCGCGCTCGTGGCGGCGTTCGTCGCGGTCGTGATGCTCGCCGGAACCCGCGCGACCACCCTGTCGGGGGCGGTCGTGATCGACGGCCCGGCGCTGTTCCTGCAGGGCTCGGTCCTGATCGTGTCGTTGCTGTCGGTCGCGCTGGTCGCGGAACGCAGCATCGAACCGGCTCGTGCACACTCCGTTTCCCGCACGGCGGTCGGTGCGCATCTCGACGCGTTCGCACCTCAGGCGTCGGCGATCCCGGGTACCGCCGCCGAACGACAGGCACTCGCGGCGGGCGGCGCACGGACCGAGGTCTTCCCGCTCCTGCTGTTCGCGGTGGGTGGGATGCTCGTGTTCCCCGCCTCGGACGACCTGCTGACGATGTTCGTCGCACTCGAAGTGCTGTCGCTGCCGCTGTACCTTCTGTGCGGGCTCGCGCGGCGCCGACGGTTGCTCTCGCAGGAAGCCGCGCTGAAGTACTTCCTGCTGGGAGCGTTCTCGTCGGCGTTCTTCCTGTACGGGGTGGCGATGCTCTACGGCTACGCCGGCACTGTTCACCTCGGAGGTATCGCCGCAGCGATCGACACGGGTGCGGGCAACGAGACCACAGCGCTCGTCGGGGTGGGCCTGCTGGCCGTCGGCCTGCTGTTCAAAGTCGGCGCGGTGCCCTTCCACTCGTGGACCCCGGACGTCTACCAGGGGGCCCCGACCCCCGTCACCGCATTCATGGCCGCCGCGACGAAGATCGCCGCGTTCGGCGCCCTGCTGCGCGTGCTCTACGTCGCGGTCCCCGGTTCCGCCGACCAGTGGCGGCCGATCCTGTGGGCCGTCGCGATCGCGACGATGGTCGTCGGCGCGGTCCTGGCGGTGACGCAGAACGACATCAAGCGCATGCTCGCGTACTCGGCGATCAGCCACACCGGATTCGTGCTCACCGGCGTCGTCGCCGGCACTGCGTCCGGCGTGTCGTCGACACTGTTCTACCTGCTCGTCTACGGCATCGGAACGGTCGGTGTGTTCGCCGTCGTGACCCTCGTCCGCGACCCGGACGGTGAGGCCTGGGAGTTGTCGCGGTGGGCCGGCCTCGGACGGCGCTCGCCGCTGCTCGGAGGGGCCTTCGCACTGTTCCTGTTGTCACTGGCGGGCATTCCGCTCACCAGCGGGTTCATCGCCAAGTTCGCGGTCTTCGGTGCCGCGATCGCGGGAGGCGCGGCTCCACTCGTGATCGTCGGTGTGCTCGTCAGCGCGGTCGCGGCGTACTTCTACGTACGGGTGATCGTGCTGATGTTCTTCACCGAGCCGACCGCCGACGCCCCGCAGCTCGCGACCTCCACCGTGGCGACGAGCGCCGCGATCGCGTTCGCGGCGGTGGCGACGGTGCTGCTCGGCATCCTGCCGCAACCCGTCCTCGACCTCGCCGAGCAGGCGGCGATGTTCGTACTCTGACCAGGAACAGAGTGCGCGGTGGGAATGCCCGGGCTCCCGTATCGGTTCCACCACCCGAGGAGGCGTAATGACCGATACACGCACGGCGATTCTGGCAGGCGGATGCTTCTGGGGCATGGAGGAGCTGATCCGGCGGCAGCCCGGGGTGGTGTCGACACGGGTCGGCTACACCGGTGGGCAGAACGATCACCCCACCTACCGCAACCATCCGGGGCACGCGGAGTCCGTCGAGATCGTCTACGACCCCGCACGCACCGACTACCGGGCACTGCTCGAGTTCTTCTTCCGGATCCACGATCCGACCACCGTGAACCGGCAGGGAAACGACGTCGGAGCGTCCTACCGTTCGGCCGTCTTCTATCTCGACGACGAGCAGAAGCAGGTCGCGGTGGACACCATCGCCGACGTCGAGGCGTCCGGTCTGTGGCCCGGCAGGGTGGTCACCGAAGTGACTCCCGCGAGCACCTTCTGGGAGGCCGAACCCGAGCACCAGGACTATCTCCAGCGCTACCCGAACGGGTACACCTGCCACTTCCCGCGGCCGGGCTGGAAGCTGCCGAACAGCCGCATCGTCGACGCGCCGAACTGAATCGCGCGCACGGGCAGTTCCACGGAACTGCCCGTGTCGCCGACGGCGACTACTCCTCGGCGTTTCCGCGTCCGTATCGTGGAAGTACCAGTTCTGATGACATACGGAGGAGTACTCGATGGGAATGTTCGGTAAGGCTATGAAGAGCGCCGCCGCGGTCAAGGCGATCCAGGTCGTCCGGCGTGAGGCGGCCAAGCCGGAGAATCAGCGCAAGGCCAAGGAGATGCTCGCGAAGCTGCAGCAGAAGCGTCGCGGTTCCCACTGAGCTGCCGCTCGATATGTGAGACCCGCCGGACAGGCGGAGAGAAGGTGAACCGTGCTGCGGTTCTTCCTCGTCGGTTTCCTGGGCCTGACTCTGGTTCTGGTCGGTGTGATCGCCGCAGTCGGAGGGTGGGGCTGGTGGGTGCTGGTCGCCCTTCTGGCGTTCCTGTCGGTGGTCGGAATCTACGATCTCGTGCAGCGCCGGCATTCGGTGCTGCGCAACTATCCGGTGCTCGGCCACATGCGGTATCTGCTCGAGAGTGTGCGCCCGGAGTTGCAGCAGTACTTCGTCGAGCGGAATTTCGACGGACGCCCCTTCGACAGGGACGTACGCACCGTCGTCTACGAGCGGGCGAAGGGAATTCACGGCGAGTTGTCGTTCGGCACCGAACGCGACGTCTACGAGGTCGGGTACGAGTATCTCGTTCACTCGACAGCGCCGGTGGTCGAACCCGACGAACCACCGCGGGTGAACATCGGAGGGCCCGACTGCAGCCGGCCGTATTCGATGTCGCTGCTGAACGTCTCGTCGATGAGTTTCGGCGCACTGTCCGCCAACGCGATCCGGGCGTTGAATCGTGGGGCGGCCCGAGGCGGGTTCGCCCACGACACCGGCGAAGGCGGGCTGACGCCGTATCACCTCGACGGTGGTGGCGATCTGGTCTGGGAGATCGGATCCGGGTACTTCGGGACGCGCGACCGCGACGGACGATTCGACCCCGCAGAGTTCGCCGACAAGTCGGCTCACGACCACGTCAAGGCGATCTCCCTCAAACTCAGCCAGGGGGCGAAACCCGGCGTGGGTGGCGTGCTCCCGGCGGCGAAGGTGAGTGAGGAGATCGCACGCTATCGTGGCGTTCCGGCCCACGAGAAGTGCATCAGTCCCGCAGCGCACACGGCCTTCACGACACCGCGCGAACTGATCCGCTTCCTCGCCGATCTTCGGGAACTGTCCGGAGGAAAACCCGTAGGTGTCAAGCTCTGCGTCGGTTCCCGCGTCGATGTGCTCGCGATCTGCAAAGCCATGCTCGCGGAAGGGACGGCACCCGATTTCGTCATCGTCGACGGGGCCGAGGGTGGCACCGCCGCAGCACCCCTCGAATACGAGGACAACATGGGGCTTCCGCTCACCGACGGGCTGATGACGGTCCACAACGCCCTCGTGGGTACCGGATTGCGGGACCGCATCAGGGTCGGCGCGAGTGGCAAGGTCGCGACCGGAAACGACATGGTGAAGCGACTGATCCAAGGTGCGGACTACACCAATTCGGCACGGGCGATGATGATGGCGCTCGGATGCATCCAGGCGCAGCGATGCCACACGAACAGGTGTCCGGTCGGAGTGACGACCCAGGACCCGAAACGAGCGCGGGCGCTCGATGTGGCGGACAAGGCATTACGAGTGCAGCGGTACCACGCGAGCACGGTGCGTCAGGCGGTTCGACTCATGGCGTCGATGGGCGTCGACGAACCCGGCGGGCTCACGACGGACATGCTTCGGAAGAAGGTGTCGCCGACCACCGTTCGCTCCTACACGGAACTCTACGAATGGCTCGCTCCGGGCGAACTCCTCACCGATCCACCGCCCATGTGGTCAGCGGATTGGCGTGCAGCCACGCCGGATTCGTTCCGCCCCCGGTCTCGCTCGTGACAGATCCTCATGATCGCTGTCGCTGCTTCACGAGGGTGAACTGCTGGACGTCGATGAGGCGCCGTCGGAAGTTCGCGGCGCAACCGGTCAGATACCTGATGTATCGCTGGTAGACCTCGTCGGAGGCCATCCGGACCGCATCGTCGCGACGCGACTCGAGGGCCTGCGCCCACAGGTCGAGTGTGCGGGCGTAATGGGGTTGCAGCGACTCGATGTTCTGCACCCAGAAACTGTTGCGTTGCGCGCCGGTGATGACCAGGTCCCGGTCGGGTAGCTGCCCTCCGGGGAAGATCTCCCGCATGATGAATCGCAGGAACAGGGCGTCCTCCCGGGTGACCGGCACCTTCATCGCCTCGAGTTGGGCGCGGGAATGACCGACGATGGTGTGCAGCAACATCCGGCCGTCGTCGGGCAGGATGCGCGAGGTGCGTTCGAAGAAGGTGTCGTACCGCTGCCGGCGGAAATGCTCGAACGCCCCGATGCTGACGATGCGGTCCACAGGCTCGTCGAATTCCTCCCACCCCTGCAGGCGAACCTCGGCGGTACGGCCGCCGGCCGACATTCCCGAGAGCAGACCGGACACGTGCTCGTACTGGTTGCGGCTCAACGTCAAGCCGATGACGTGCACGTCGTATCGCTGCGTCGCCCGCACCATCGTCGAGCCCCACCCGCAACCGATGTCCAACAGCGTCATTCCGGGCCGGAGATCGCACTTGCGGAGAGCAAGGTCGACCTTCGCGATCTGCGCTTGCTCGAGGCTCATGCCGTCGCGCTCGAAATAGGCGCAACTGTACGTGCGGGTGGGGTCGAGAAACAGTTCGAAGAAGTCGTCGGACAGGTCGTAGTGGGTCTGGACCTTTTCGTAGAACGGCGTCAGCTTCTGCATTCGGACCTACTCTCCGCGAGGAGTGGGACGAGAGTTCCGGTGTCGGCGTCGATGCCTCCCGACGGACACACCGCTCTCGGTCGATAGTGCTCCCGCAGAGCGCCTTCGCACACGGGAACGGCGATTCCTGGGGCAGTTGTCCGACTCGGTCACACGAGTGTGTTACCGCTACTCCGTGACGTCAGCCTGCACGGACGGATGGCTCGTCGTCGTCCGGCTCGATGCCGAGGGCGTCCTCGAGTGCTTCGAGGGCTGCGTCGAAGTGGTCGAGCAGCGGCTGCAGTTGCGGCAGGCTGCGACTGCACGAGGTCAGGCCGAAGGCGATGGCGTCGTCGGTGCTCGTGCACGTGATGTTCAGCGCCTGGCCGTCGACGGGCACGGACAGCGGATACACCGCGTCCACCCGAGCGCCGTTCCAGTACAACGGATCCGGGGATCCCGGCACGTTCGAGACGATGACGTTGAAGGGCGGGCGGGGGAGTGCGCGATTGCGGGTGAGGATGCCTACCGCCAGTGGCGCGACGCCGAGTGCGCTGGTCGCCAACCGCGACAGGGTGGACATGCCCTGCATGGAGGCCTTGCCCTCCGTGGTCGACGCCGACACCCGGGCCAGCCGGTCGGCGGGATCGGCCAGGTCCGTACCCAGATCGCACATCAGGACGCCGAGTTCGTTTCCTGCGCAGTCCTTGTCGGGTCGGAGGCAGACGGGGACCATGGCTACGAGCGACTTGTCGGGCAGCGCTTTCTGCTCCGTGAGAAGAGCGCGCAGTGCTCCCGACGACATGGCCAGCACGACATCGTTGACGGTCGCGTCGGCCGCCCTCGCCACGGTGCGCAGACGGGCGAGCGGCCACGACCGCGCAGCGAACCGGCGCGTGCCCGAGATGGGGACGTTGATCACGGTGTTCGGTGCGGCGAGCGACAGCGATCCGCCCCCACCGCGCAGTGCCCTGTTCACGGTGCCGGCCAGCGCGGGCACGAAGCCTGTGACCTCGGCGGTTGCGGTCCGCACCGCCTGCATCGCGGCTTCGGGGAGACCGAGCGCCGTCCCGGGCGAGTGGGGGCGGCCCGGCGTGTCGAACGGAGCCCACGGCGCCGGCATGTCGGTGCGCTCGGAGTCCGGGCTCAGGGCGCGGCGCAGCAACTTCATCGCACCCACGCCGTCGGCGAGGGCGTGGTGGATCTTGGTGTAGACGGCCAGTCGGCCGTCCGTGAGACCCTCGATGACGTGCATCTGCCACAGGGGCCTGCTCCGGTCGAGCAGCGTGCTGTGCAAACGGGAGACGAGATCCCACAGTTCGTCGAGGCCGCCGGGTTGCGGCAGCGCGTTGCGCCGGACGTGGTACTCCAGGTCGAAGTCCACGTCCTGCTCCCATGCCCACTGTCCGAAGGTGCCCAGGGAACGGACCGCGCGCTTACGCCACAGCGGGGCGACCTCGCCGTTCTCTGCGGCGGCGGTGAACAGGGCCCCGAGATCCGCGGCGGTTGCTCCGTCCCGGGGACTCAGAAGGATCAATCCGCCCACATGCATCGGATGATCACGGGACTCCCCGAGAAGGAACATCGAATCGGTGGGCGACATGGGTAGACGCATAAGAACGTTTCCTCAGCTCGGAACACCGAGCAGTTCGTGGCGAGACCCCCTGCTGTCCCGCCGGCATGTGCGCCAAACCATGACCCCCGTCACAGATTTATGACGCGACACAACTAATACGCGATCCCGGACCATGTCGCCAAGTCCGGGAGTCCGTTTTCGTACCAAAACGACAATTGTTGTCCGATTTGCGAACTCCGGGCCGAGTTCTGGGACGCGGTCGTGGGAGGCGTCGAGAGTTCTGCGATGTCCGACGCCGACGATCGTGGCGATCAAGACCGGGACGCCGAATCGCGTAGGTCTCGGTCCCGTGATCGGTCACTCCTCGCCCCCACGATTGCGACGACGCCACTGCACGGCGGCCGTGAGCAATCTGATCCCGACAGCCAGGAAGATCAGATTTGCGACCATCTGCACCGACACGACGGCTCGCGCGGTCTCGGATACGGCGGCGATGTCCCCGAATCCCACCGTGGAGAAGACCGTCAGACAGAAGTACAGGGCATCGACGCGGGACAGTGGTTCGGTGAAGTAGTCCGGATGCGCCACGGACATGCGGAGATAGATGGTAGCGAAAACCACGAGATAGGTGGACACGATCGTGGTGAGTGCCTCGACGGCCTGGACCGCCGGGTACTCGGAGGCGAGAATCCTGCGGATCTGCCACCAGCCGACCATCAGGACCGCAGTGCCGCCACCGATGAGGGTCAGGGCCTCGGAGGTGCTACGGATATGCTCGACCGGAATCACGAAGTAGACGCTGACCAGCACGAAGGCGGTGAGCGTCGGACGCGCTATCGCAGTCAGGATCAGCCGTCTCCGCTCCCGCGGGTCCGGTATTCGCGGAGAATCGACCATGACGATGCCCGTTCCGGAATGGTGACTTTCGCCCCTACGGTATCGACCGGGTCGAGGCGACGATGGGAAGACCGAGGATCCGATCCGGCCCGAAAGGTCGACGCGGGGCGGCGAAGCGTGGGGAGTCACCGATGACCGAACACAACCTGTGGGTTCGACCGATCGGCGAAGTAGGCGCCACCGACGCGCCGACGGTGGGCGGTAAGTCCGCGAACCTGGGGGAACTGACCCGCGCCGGGTTCCCTGTCCCCGCCGCCTTCGCCGTCACCACCGACGCCTACCTCGATGCGATGGAGGCTGCCGGGACACGAACCGAGCTGGTCGCCGAGGCGGTGCCCGCACCGGACATCGACGACGCCACGCTCATCCGCACGTCTGCCGCCCTCGCCGCCCTGGTGACCGATTCGACCGTTCCGGACGAGATGCGTGCGGCGATCGTCTCCGCCTACGAACGTCTCGGACCCGATGTCCCCGTCGCGGTGCGGTCGTCGGCTCCGGCGGAGGATGCCTCCGACACGTCGTTCGCCGGGATCCACGAGTCCTACACGAACATCATCGGCGCCGCTTCGGTGGTCCGCGCGGTGCAGGCGTGCTGGGCCTCGTTGTGGTCCGAACGCGCCCGCACCTATCGCGGACTGCGCGGAGTCACCGACGAACCGTCCATCGCGGTGGTCGTCCAGGTCATGGTGAAATCCGAGTCCTCCGGTGTGGCATTCACCGCGGACCCCCGCACCGGCGACCTCGACCGCATCGTGATCGAAGCGGCGCTCGGTCTCGGCGAGGTCGTCGTCGGCGGGCAGGTGGAGCCCGACACCTACGTCGTCGCCAAGGACACCTTCGAGGTGCTCGACGTGCATCTCGGTCACCAGGAGTTCCGGATCGCCTCGACCGACACCGGGGACAGTCGTGTCGCGGTCGATCCGACTCGCAGCACCCGGGTGCTCGACGACGATCAGCTCGACCGCGTCGCGCGGCTGGCCGCCGGAGTCGAACAACACTACGGTCGGCCCCAGGATCTCGAATTCGCATTCGCGAACAACGAGCTGTGGATCGTGCAGACCCGCCCCATCACCACCCTCGATCAGCCGGCTCCTGCCGCCTCGACCGGCAACGGCGAAGCACGACCGTTGCTGACCGGCCTCGGCGCCGGCCCCGGGGCGGCGACCGGGCGCGTACGGGTGCTGCACGAACTCGTCGACGGGAAACGTCTGAGCGACGGCGAGATCATCGTGGCGCCCATGACCCGGCCGGACTGGCTGCCGATCCTGCGGCGCGCCGGTGGCATCGTCACCGACGGCGGCGGCATCACCTGCCATGCCGCCATCGTCGGACGGGAACTGGGCAAGCCCGTCGTGGTCGGTGCCCGGACCGCCACCACCGATCTGCGCGACGGACAGTTGATCACGGTGGACGGCAACGCCGGGGCGGTGTTCGACGGGGCGGTCCACACCGCCGAGCGGCCCGCGGCGACGACATCCGCACCGGCGACGTCGCCTGCCGGAGCTGCGACCGTCACGGCCACAGCGGTATACGTCAATCTCGCCACTCCGGACGCGGCAGAGGCGGTCGCCGCCACCGATGTCGACGGGGTCGGCCTGCTCCGCGCGGAATTCATGATCACGGAGGCGCTCGCGGGGGAGCACCCGTCGCACATGATCGCGCAGGGCCGTCGCGACGAGTACGTGGAGAAGATGGCGGAAGGCGTCGCGACGATCGCGACGGCGTTCGCGCCACGTCCGGTGGTCTATCGCGCAATCGATCTGCGCAGCAACGAGTTCGCCGATCTCGAAGGAGGCGAGATCGAGCCCCACGAGGAGAACCCCATGATCGGCTACCGCGGATGCTTCCGGTACGTGCGGGATCCTGAACTGTTCTCGCTCGATCTCGATGTGCTGCACCGCGTTCGGAGTGCACATCCGAACGTGCACCTGATGATCCCGTTCGTGCGCACCCGCTGGGAACTCCGGGACTGCCTCGCCCAACTCGACCGGCATCCACTCGGATCCGACCAGCGCATGCTGCGCTGGATCATGGCCGAAGTCCCTTCCGTCGTCTACTGGCTGCCGGAGTACGCCAAACTCGGAATCCATGGGGTGTCGATCGGCAGCAACGACCTCACACAATTGATGCTCGGGGTCGACCGGGACTCCGAAGTGTGCAAGGACCTGTTCGACACCCTCGACCCGGCCGTGCTCGACGCGATCGACCACGTCATCGAACGAGCCTCGGCCGCGGGACTGACGACGTCGTTGTGCGGGCAGGCCGTGTCGACCAGCACCGACCTCGCCGAGCATCTCGTGCGGCGCGGTATCACCTCGGTGTCGGTCACACCCGACGCCGCAACGCAGACGAGACGGACCGTGGCGCGAGCGGAACAGCGCATTCTGCTCGACCGCGCCCGCACCTCGGAGACGTGAGTGAAATATCGACGCCCCCTACCCGGTGGGCCTCTCGACAGGGCGTCGATAGGTCGGATCCCCTGTCTCGGATCCGACACGATCTGTTCCCACCATCGTTTTCGATCTCCCGCTGCAGGTCGCCGAGACTCGCGCTCAGTCCCGGAGCCCCTCTCCTGTGGTGGTTCGGCTCCCATCCCCGAGGCACTCGGAATCGTCCGAACGAGCCGGGGCACCTGTGCGCCTCCACCCCCACAGGGGCGCTGCGGCAGCGAGTTCCGCCGGAGTGGCGCGGCGGAACAGAGCCGCAGCGACCGGAGGAGCCTGACGGCCCCGGCCGCGGGTGACGTACAAGCTCGCAGCGATGGAGGCCCCGATGATCGTGGTCACCACGGCCAACGAGATCGTGGTGGGGATGTAGAACACGTCGATCTTCAACGCCATCTTGAATCCCACCCAGACGAGCACCAGCGCCAGGCCGACCTTCAGGTAGACGAAGCGGTGGATCAGATCGGCGAGAAGGAAATACATCGCCCGCAGACCCAGGATGGCGAACGCGTTGGCCGTGAACACCAGGAACGGAACGTCGGTGACCGCGAAGATCGCCGGGATGGAGTCGACGGCGAAGACGATGTCGGTGACCTCCACCAGTACCAGCACCGCCAGCAGCGGAGTGGCCAGCACCGTGCCACCGATCCGAACGAAGAACTTCTGCTCGTAGAAGGCGTCGGTCATCGGCACGTAGCGGCGGAACAGGCGTAACGTACGCGAGCGCTCCGGATCGAGGTGCTCGTCGCGGCCGCGCAGCATCCGACAGCCCGTGAGGATCAGGAAGGCCGCGAACAGATACAGGATCGCTCCGAAACTCGCGATCAGCACCGAACCGGCAGCGATGAACAGGCCACGGAAGACCAACGCTCCGAGTACCCCGAGGAAGAGCACCCGGTGCTGCAACCGGCGGGGCACTGCGAAGTATGTGAAGATGATCGCCCACACGAAGACGTTGTCCACTGCGAGAGATTTCTCGATCAGGTACCCCGCGAAATACTGCCGGCCGAACTCCGCGCCGGCATTGAGCCAGATCAGAACGCCGAACCCGATCCCGAAGCCGACCCAGACCGCGGACCAGACCGCCGCCTCACGCACCCCGATCACATGGGCGCGGCGGTGGGCGAACAGGTCGATCGCGAGCATCACCACGATGAATCCCAGCACCGCGGCCCAGGCCCAGAACGGAACAGTCATCGACACACCTCCGGTTCGTGATCAACCGGAGGTCTTTCCCGCCCGCCGAGACAGGCCCGCTCGCCGGGTCCGGATCGTCGGACCGTCGTGACGACGAGACGGTTGGGGGATACTCCCCTCCATCGGAAACCAGTGAAACCGATCCAGCGGAGTTCTGCAAGGAATTTCGCCGAGTGCGCTCACGGTCGTCCCCGTCGAGATTCCGAGGACTCCGCGACTCGTGGGACGGACGGGGTCTGTCGCCTGAGCAGGACCGACATGGTCGCGCCCGTCACCGCAGCCATGGCGAGCGCCATACCCACGCCCGCGACGAGTCCGATCGCCACGACGAGCACCGGGGGCTGGCCGGGGTGCCAGAACGGTGGAGCTACTGCGAAGAAGACGGCGAGACCGACGAGCCAGCCGAGAGCCGTTCCGAGTATCCACCAGGTCGCACCGGAGAGATGACGGCGTAGTTCGAGCCATTGAGCGAGACCGATCGACGTCAGGAGGGCGACAGCACCCGCTCCGAAGAAGAGCACCTGCGCGATCAGTGGCCAACTCGTCCACCGGGCGGCGAGTGCGGAAGGCAGGAGACCGATCGCGTACGCCGCCGTCGCCGCTGCCGCTGTGAGTGCCACCCATCTCCGTCTCGACAGTTGCGGCAACCGCCGGTGCAGTACCGCTGCCTGCGAGATTCCCAGGATCGCACCTTCCACGGCACCCGCGGCCAGAAGCAACGGAAATGCCGATGGGGAATCCCTCGTGAGGACGCCGACTGCGGCGGGCGCAGCGAAACCCGCCGCTTCTCCTGCCGCCACCACCACGATCCACGTCGTGAGCCAGCGTCGCGTCGGTTGCTCGTTCATCCGTGCTGCGCTCCGTTCCCAGTCCGACGCCACCATCGGAACAACTCGTCGCATCCCCACACGATGACCGGTAAGGGAAGCAACAGGGTCAGCAGCCAGATGTCCGGGACTGCGGTACCGAAGACGGTCTGCAGCGGGGGAAGGGTCACGACCGCTGCCGCAAAGACGATCTCGAAGGCGATGCCCCACAACAGCATCCGATTCGTGGTGAATCCGATTCGGGCGAGTGGACTGCGGCTGGTGCGGGCCGCCATGGCGGTGCCGATCTGACAGGCGACGATGCCGAGAAAGGTCATCGTCGTCGCCTGCTGCCAGGTGTGGTGCAGTTCTCCGGTGCTGGTGTCGGCCCCGAAGGTCCATCCGCCGTCGAGGAGGGTGAGCAGGAACAGTCCCATCACGAGGACGGCCGAAACGCCACCGAGCAGGCCCCATGAGCGGGCGAGCATGGGGCCGTCGATCACCGATTGTGTACGCGGCCGAGGCGGACGCCGCATCAGATCCGGTTCGGCGTTCTCACGACCGAGTGCCAGGGCGGGAAGTGTCTCGGTGCCGAGATCCACGGCCAGGATCTGCATGATGGTCAGCGGCAGAGGGATCGCGCCGCTGGTGAGTGCGTACGCGAGGAACGGCACGACCTCCGGTGTGGCGTGCGCGAAGATGTAGACGATGAATTTGCGGACGTTGTCGTAGACGCGCCGGCCCGCTTCGATGGCGCCGACGATCGTGGCGAAATTGTCGTCGACGAGGACCATGACGGCGGCTTCGCGCGCGACGTCCGTGCCCGAACGCCCCATTGCCACTCCGATGTCGGCCTGGCGCAACGCCGGTGCGTCGTTGGCTCCGTCCCCGGTCATGGCGACGATATGGCCCGATTCCTGCAAGGCGTCGGTGATGCGCAGTTTCGTCTCCGGTGAACTACGGGCGAAGACGATCTCGTCGTGTCCTGCGAGTGCCGCGTCGAGTTCACGATCCGACATGGCGTCCGCCTCGTCCCCGCCGATGACGCGCAGACCCCTTTCCCCGATGTGCACACTCTCGGCGATCCCCCGGGCAGTGAGCGCGTGGTCGCCGGTGACGACGATCAGTCGGATCCCCGCCGAGTGGCAGCGGTCCACGGCTTCGGGTACCTCGTGGCGGGGTGGATCGATCATGGCGGTGATACCGAGCAGTGTCGAGCCCTGTTCCGCCTGTTCGCGGGTGAGGTTCGCGGGGATCTCGGACGACGGGAGGGTGCGTTCGGCGATCGCGAGCAGACGCCGGCCTCGCCGCGCCCAGTCGGCGATGACCGCGTCGACCGTGGCACGATCCTCATCCGTCAACGGTCTGGTCGAGGTCTCCTCGGCGATGTGCGTACAGCGTGCGAGGACTTCCTCGGGTGCGCCTTTGGTGTGCACGACGACGGATGTGCCGACGCGGTCCACCGTCGACATTCGTCGCAGAGCGGGATCGAAGTGGAACTCCGCCAGCCTGTCGTCCTTGCTGCGATGGGGGTCGATGCCGACCTGCGCGGCGGCCTGGAGGAGAGCGAGTTCGGTCGGGTCGCCGATGCCGGTCTTCGCGGCATGTTCACCGTCGGGTCGGATCGTGTCCGGAGCTTCGGCCGGTTCGGAATTGTTGCACCATACCGCCGCGGTCATCAGCCGGTGCGAGACCGAACGTGCGGCGGGCGGATCCGGGAGGGCTTCGAAGTCGACGACTCCGTCGCTCGTCCACGCCGTCGTGACGGTCATCCGGTTCACGGTCAGCGTGCCGGTCTTGTCGGTGCAGATGACGCTCGTCGACCCGAGTGTCTCGACGGCCGAGATCCGCTTGACCAGGGCGCCCTGTCGGGCGAGCAAGCGTACCCCGACGGCGAGAGCGAGGGTGATGGTGGGAAGCAGTCCCTCGGGAACGTTGGCAACGATCAATCCGATCGCGAAGGTCACGGAGTCTGCCAGGGACAGTCCGGCCAGCAATGTGCCGAGTGGTATGAATGCGGCGCCCATCCCGACGGCGACGACGGCGATCAGCCGCGCAACCCGTTTGACCTGCTTTTCGAGGGGACTTTCCTGATGTCCGCCGCCTTGGGACAACGCCGCGATCCGTCCGAGCTCGGTGTGCATGCCGGTGGCGAAGACCACGGCTGTCGCTTCGCCGGTGACACAGGTGGTGCCGCTGAACACGACGTCCCGCGCGTGGATCAGAGGCACGTGGCTGTCGGCGCTGTCGGCGGTCACCCGCACCGGCATCGATTCTCCGGTGAGAGCCGAGGCGTCGATTTCCGCCACGCCGTCGAGCAGTCGTGCATCGGCGGAGACCCGATCCCCCTCGGAGACCACGATGACGTCACCCGGCACCAGCTCCCGGGCGTCGATTTCCCCGTCGGTGTCGTCACGCAGGACTCGGGCACGTTGGGGCAGGTACGCGGCGAGAGCTTCGACCGCCTGGTCGGCGTGGCGTTCCTGCACGAACGCGAACGCGGCGTTGAGGGCGATGACGACGACGATCGCAACGGCGAGAGGAACGGAGGACGACAGCGCCGCAAGGAGAGCCGCGACCCAGAGCAACAGCGCGAGCGGGTGCACGAGTTGCCGGCTCAGGGCGCGCAACCAGCCTTCGCTGCGGCGACGGACCAGTTCGTTGTAGCCCGACACGCCCAGGCGCCGCTGCGCTTCGCGGGTGGACAGGCCGGTACGGGACGAACGCAGGTCCCGTAGGAGGCGGTCGAGGGATTCGAGGGGATCGACGGGCGGGTCGTGCTCGGCGGTGTCGGTCGTGAAGTGACTCATGAGGTCTCATTCCTGCCGCATCGCACAGGGGCTCGGGGGTGGGGCACAGGGAACCGGTGTCCGCCGCGTCCGACGACCAGAAGGATCTGTTCCGCGACAGCGCCGGCGGTCACTTCTGCAGAATAGGCCTGCACGGCCGGTCGAGCAGCGGCCTCGCCGTCGGCCGCGTGAACAGTGACCAGGGACCCCACGCCTCTCGCGTTTCGGGCCTATCGTGGACGTCGACGGAAATCGGAGCACACGGGAGGCCGTGATGCGGTCGGTGTCGGCGGCGATCGAGGCGGTGCAGAGTCTCGGCTCGCCGGTGGGAGGGGATGCACTCGATGGGGACTACTCCACCACACACCGTCTGCGCAGATCTGGTGCTCCGCCCGCTCGGTCCGCAGGACGAGGAGCAAGTCCGCGCATTGCACGAACATCTCACCGAACGGGAGACCTATCTGCGATTCTTCACGCTCGTCCCGCGCCACCTCGACGATCTCGTGGACATGCTGTGCAATCAGGACGACAAGCACGTGAGTCTCGGGGCCTTCGACGACGGAACGCTCGTCGGAGTCGCGAACTACACCGTTCTCGAGCCCGATCACAAGGCTCCTACGGCGGAATGTGCCGTCGCTGTCGGTCATCCGTTCCAGCATCACGGGGTCGGCACCACCTTGCTGCAGCGATTGGTGGGAATCGCGTGGCGTCGCGGCATCCGACATCTGTCGGCATTCGTCCTGGCCGAGAACAGTACGATGTTGCAGGTGCTCGAGGACCTGGGGTGGTCGCGGGACGAGCGAGCGCCGGGGCCCGTGGTCGAGGTGAAGATCGACCTCGCGGATCCGAGGGGCGAGGACGACCTCCGAAACCTGATCGCCGGGCCGGTCGGTTGACGCAGTGCCACCTGTTCTTCGCGTCCGGTGGCCGCGGCGCGACGAAAACCGTGCAGTGTGCGACGCATTCGCGTTCGAAATGCGCTGTCTGCGCCCCGGAATGCGCGTAATCTCGGCACCGTGTCCCCGGCCGTGTCGGTGAATCAGCTCGTCAAGACGTTCGGCACGACCCGCGCGCTCGACGGCCTCGATCTCGAGGTCCGTCCCGGTGAGGTGCACGGTTTTCTGGGACCCAACGGGTCCGGCAAGTCCACGACCATCCGGATCCTGCTCGGATTGCTTCGTGCCGACTCCGGAGAAGTGTCACTGCTCGGTGGCGACCCGTGGCGTGAGGCGGTGTCGCTGCACCGGCGTCTCGCCTACGTGCCGGGAGACGTCAACCTCTGGCCGAACCTGACCGGCGGGGAGGCGATCGATCTCCTGGCCGGACTTCGGGGAGGTCTGAACGAGCCGCGACGCGCCGATCTCGTCGAACGATTCGAACTGGATCCGACGAAGAAGGTGCGGACGTATTCACGAGGCAACCGGCAGAAGGTCGCGATCGTTGCAGCGCTGGCCTCGGACGTGGACCTGTTCCTGTTCGACGAGCCCACCTCCGGTCTCGACCCTCTTAAGGAGGAGGTTTTCCGGGACTGCGTGCGCGACATGGTTGCTCTCGGCTGCTCGGTGTTGCTGTCGAGCCACATCCTGGCGGAAGTGGAGGCATTGTGCGACCGCGTGACCATCATCCGTCGTGGCCGCACCGTCGAGTCGGGCACACTCGCCGAACTGCGCCACCTGACCCGCACGTCGGTGACCGCCGAAACCGTTCGCCCGGCGGTGGGCCTCGAGACGATCGAGGGGGTGCACGATCTGGACGCGCACGACCACACCGTGCGCTTCGAAGTCGACACCGGACATCTCGAAGCGGTGTTGCGCGAACTGCTCGGATTCGGTCTGACCTCGCTGACGAGTACTCCGCCCACTCTCGAAGAACTGTTCCTGCGGCACTACGGCGACGATCTGCCGGGTGAGCACAACCATGCACCCGGAACACGCTCCGCACCGCGGTGAAGGAGCCGGATCCGTCATGAGTGCGGCATTCGTCGGAACCGGCCACCTGATACGGCTCGCCGCGCGCCGCGACCGGGTGCAGCTGCCGGTGTGGCTGGCAGCGATCACGGTCGTCTACACGGTGTCGGTGTCGAGCCTCGAGGGTTTGTATCCCACGCAGCAGGATCTGCACGTGCTTGCGGTGAGTTCTGCGGTCTCGCCGGTGGTGCTCGCCACCAACGGTCTGGTGTCGGGGGACAGCCTGGGGGCGGTGGTCGCCGCGCAGACGCTGTTGTTCCTCGCGCTGGCCGCCGGATTGATGAGCACGCTGGCGATGGTGCGGCACACGCGGCAGAACGAGGAGACCGGTCGAGCGGAGTTGGTGGGCGCCAACGTCGTCGGCCGACGCGCGATGCTCACCGCAGCTCTGGCCGTCACCGCCGGGGCGAATCTGGCGCTGGCGGTGCTGTCGAGCGTCGTGTCCATCGCTTTCGGATTGCCCGTGGACGGATCCGTGGCCCTCGGTGTCGCAACCGGTGCCGCCGGTCTCGCCTTCGCGGCCGTCGCCGCTGTGACCGCCCAGATCGCCGAGGGAGCTCGGGCGGCGAACGGGCTCGCCGGTGCCGCCCTCGGCGCGGCTTTCCTGCTGCGTGCGATCGGTGACAGTGCCGGCACGGTGGATCCGTCCGGTGTTCGCGTTACGAGCATGTGGCTGTCGTGGCTGTCGCCGATCGGATGGGCCCAGCAGATCCGGCCGTTCGACGCGAACGCATGGTGGATCCTGCAACTGTTCGTGGTGTTCGTGGTCGTGATGGTCGGGCTCGCATATGCCCTGACGGAGCGACGGGATTTCGGTGCCGGATTGATGCAGTCGCGTCCGGGACCTGCCCGTGCGGCCGAGCGGTTGCCGACGGCCTTCGGTCTCGCCTGGCGGCTGCAACGCACCACGCTGCTGTGGTGGGCGGTCGGTCTCGTGATCCTGGCTGCGACCTACGGCAGCGTGGCCGACGAGATGAACGACTTCCTCGACGAGGGCGGCGGGGTCGCCGACCTCATGAAGCAGCTCGGAGGCGGTGCGGAAGCGCTCACCGACGCGTACTTCGCCATGACCTTCCTGATGATGGCGTTGTTGACGAGCGGCTATGCGGTGCAGTCGATTCTGCGGTTGCACGGTGAGGAGACCTCCGGCCGTGTGGAATCGGTGCTCACCACCGCCCTGGGGCGGGTGCCGTGGGTGCTCACCCATCTCGTCGTCGTGGTGATCGGTGTGCTGATACTGCAGCTCCTCGTGGGGATCGTGCTGGCACTGACATACGGTGCGGCGATCGGCGACGTCGCCGGTCCGTCGGCCGATCTGCTTCCGGCGGCACTCGTGTACGTGCCGGCGATCGCGCTGGTCGCAGCCACGGCCGTGCTGTGCGTCGGGGCGCTTCCGCGTCACGGCGCGGCCGTCGCATGGGGACTCTTCGCGGTCTGGCTGCTCATCGGGCAGCTCGGGGTACTGCTCGATCTCCCGCAATTCGTGCTCGACCTGTCGCCGTTCACCCACGTACCGGCGCTCCCGGCGGCGCCGTTGCGGATCCTGCCGCTCGCTGTCCTGTCGGTGCTTGCGGCAGCCACCGCGACGGCGGGGGTGCTCGCGATGCGCCGCCGCGACCTCGTCCTCCACTGATGTCTAGGGGACGACCATCACCGGGCAGGTCACCGTGTGCAGCAGCGCCCAGGTGGTCGACCCGAGCAGCAGGTTGGGGAATCCGCCTCGTCCGCGACGGCCGAGGACCAGCAACTGCGCGTCGGCCGCGTGCGACGCCAGATAGCGGGAAGGCTGGTCCAGGACCACCACCGGCCGCACCGTGACGTCGGGGAACTGTTCACCGTGCCCGGAGAGGTTCTCCGACAACAGTGCTCGCTCCCGGTTCTCCACACTGTCCCAGTCGATCCTGAAGCGGAAAGGTGCCCGCACGTCGAGATCGGACCAGGCGTGGACGGCCACGAGCTCGGTGCCGCGCAATGCCGCCTCCTCGAACGCCGCGGCGATGGCGCGGGAACTGTGCTCCGAACCGTCGACCCCGACCACGACCGGCCCGGAGATGTCGTTGATCTCGACGTGCGGCAGGTCCCGCACGACCACTGCAGGAGCGTGCGTGTGCGTCACGAGCGCCGTACCGACCGACCCGAACCGCTCCCAGCCGAACCGGTTGTAGCCGGCACCGACGACCACCATCGACGCCGACTTCGAGCGGTCGACCAGTTCGAGGGACGGAGAACCGGTGCACAGGTGGGTTTCGATGTCGAGTTCACGATCGGGGACCGCGCGGCGCGCATACTCGGCGGCGTCGAGAAGTATCTCGCGTCCTTCGGACTCTTCCTGTTCGAAGAAGCCGGCGGGCATACCGATGGGAACACCGAAGGTGTTGCGGACCGACACCGTGGTGACCAGTGCCAGCGAAAGCCGGCGGCGGTCGGCTTCGCGTGCCGCCCAGGCCACGGCCTGAAGGGACGCTTTCGACCCGTCGACTCCGACGACGACGGAGCGATGTGCGGACATGGCGACCACCTCGGGAATGTCCGGGCTACGGGGGCACTGTCAGTACACGCTCGTATCCATCGGTCGCACTAGAGTCGACGGTCCCGAGTCGATCGGAACGGGTGACCAAAGGCCCTCGTGGGCCGCCGACTCGATGTTCACACTGAGAACTACGAAGGGCACCGAATGCCACTACACCCGAAAGGCCTGACATGTCCGTCCTGGTCGGTTACGCGACCGCCGGAGGATCGACGCGCGGGGTCGCCGAGCGCATCGCTGCGGGGCTGGAGCGTGGCGGTGCGGTGGAACTTCGAGCGTTGACCGAGGTCGACTCGGTGCGGAAGTACGAGGCTCTGATCCTCGGAAGTGCGATCCACAACGGCCGATGGCTGCCGGAGGCCACCGCAGCCGTCGACCGGTTTCGCGCGGAACTCGCAGGGCGGCCTCTGTGGGTCTTCTCGGTCTCGTCGGTCGGGGCGACGAGCACGACCCTGTCGCCCCGGCTCGCGGGACGTCTGCGCCGGATGACTCCTGAACCACAGGCGGTCCAGGATCTCCGCTCGTCCGCGGATGTGCGCGACCACCGCTTCTTCGCAGGAGCCATCGCCCCCGGAGATTGGCCGGGAGTGGGGCGGATCGTCTTCCGTCTGATGGGCGGACACTACGGCGACGCCCGCGACTGGGACGACATCGATGCGTGGACGGGACGGATCCGGGCAGGACTCGTCGAGAACGCGCCGTGATCAGGGCGGATCGGTGCCGTCCGGGTCCGGGTCCGGCGACGACGTGACGGTGCTCGGTTCGACGGGTTCGACGGGTTCGCGCGCGCCCTGGTCGAACCGGAACGGCGGGTACTCGTCGCGCATCAGCGCGGCATACGCCCAGACCCGGAACAGCCACCGATCGATGCCCATCACGACATCGAACAACCCCCGCGGGTAGGTGCCGGTGATCAGCACCGCCACCGCGGCGAACAACACCAGGACGCCCAGCAGCGAGCCGAAGGCCCAGCTGCCGTTGCCGGCCGGATCGTCGTGCCCGTCGCCGGTCGCGACGCCGACGCTCCACCCGCCGACCAGCACCGCCAACACGATGTAGTGGGGGATCGCAAGCAGCCACCACTTGATCAGCACCAGCCCGCGGGAGAGCCGCTCGGGATACTCGACGTCGAAGTCCGCCGGATAGTCGGTGCGGTGGAGACCGAACGGCGGGTACCTGTCGGTGCCCAGCGCCGAGTAGGTGTAGAAGGCGACCCGCCAGGTCCACCGCAGTACACCGACGCCGAAATCGAACAGTGCTCGTGGATACCGACCGGTGAACAGGATGGCGAATCCGGCTGCGATCGTCGTCACGAGAAAGGCGATGTGCAGGAAGAACAGCACGATGAAATGGGGTATCGCAGCGGCCCACTTGATCAGCCACAGCCATCGCGAAATCGGTTCGTCCAGGTCACCGCGCAGATGTACCGGATACGGCGCTGCAGGCGGGGGCGACGGTGCGGCGGATGCGGCGGTCGTTCCGGCCTCCTGCGGGGACACCGGACCCGGTGGAGGAGGCCCGTGCCGACCGAGCCCGACGGCACCGGCGAGCACCAGCGGCACGCCGAGGACGAGGAGCACCAGGCCGAGGATCAGCAGCGCGAGCACGGCCGGTCCGAGCAGGTCGATGTGGATTCCGGCCTGCACGTCGACACCGACCCCCGCGGACCCGTCGGCGTTCATGACCACGACGGTCCACGCGCCGTCGCGCAGATCCCACTCCAGTTGCCGCGTGCCGGTCCCTTCCGCCGACGCTACCCAGAACTGTTGTGCCGCCGGTGCCGTCGGGGCGTCGCCGCCGGGAACATCCCGGTACGTGACATCGAACGGCTCGAACCGCAGGTCGGTCACCACGGTATGGGCGACACCCGACAGATAGGATTCGACGTCCTCGACCGGGGCGATGCCGACGAACACCGCCTGTGTGGGATCGGTTGCGGTGGCGCGCACCGACAGTCGGCCGATGTCCTCGCCGCGCAGCCCCGACGGAGTCTGGTCGTCGGTGACCAGGTCGAGTCGTTCGGAGACCAGCGCGTGTGTCTGCGTCCGGAAGGTCTCCGTGGGCCCGGTGAGGAATCCGCCGTCGCGCTGGAGGACGAGGAACCATCCCAGTACGAGCGCTCCGACCGCGGCAGCGGCGCCGAGAAGCGCGAGGAGAGTTCCGACGACCAGCATGATCATTCTGCCGACGTTCATCGATCCGTCCTCCGGACAATCGTGGCGGCCCTCGACGTGCGATTCGTTCACGATAGCTGTCGTCCGGGACGGATCTCCAGCAACGCTCGGTCGCCGCAGCCCAGGTGGACGTGGCTGTCCGGCTTCTCGCCGGCGAACGAGAAGCCGGACAGGGTCAGAGGGCGAGTTCCGCTCGGGCGCGGCTCAGCCAGTCCATCGCGGCGCGGGGGTCGTCCACTGTCCCTCCGCCGAAGCCGAGCACGAGACCGCGTCGCAGCTCCTCGAACGTGCGGACCGGCCAGCCGCCCATCTCGTATCCGGCGTCCTGGATCCGGGTGACGAGGTCGTCGGTCAGCCCGTCCCAGCCGCAGTAGAACGCCTCGGCCTCGACCTCGGCGAGCACTTGTTCGATTCCACCGGGATGTCGTTCCGCATCGGGCCACCCGTGCGTGATCAACCCGCGCGGGACGTGCGGCGCAAGCACGAGCATCCGGTGCAGGGCTTCGGGCCGGAAGCTCGTGAAGCGGATCCGCGGGGTGTCCTCCGGACGATCGGCTATCGCCGCGGCGACAGCCTCGCACGCCTCGACGGCCTTGATCTCGACCTGCAGGAACACGGTCGTGGCGTCGAGGACCTCGGTCAGGGTGGGCACGTGGCGGCCCTCGCCGACGTCGACGGCCCGGATGCGCTCGTAGGCGAGTTCCGCGACAGGACCGAGCCCGTGGGCGGAGGGGTCGACCGCGGTGCGGTCGAGGGTCGCGTCGTGCAGCACGACGGGCACACCGTCGGCGGACACGCGTACGTCGAATTCGAGTTCGTGGACTCCGATCTCCTCGGCGAGCCGGAACGATTCGATGGTGTTCTCGGGGGACAGATCCTTGGCGCCGCGGTGACCGACGACGTGGTAGACGGCGCGATCGGGGGTCGATCCGGTGGTGGTCATCAGGCGACGAGCTCCTCGTAGCGGCTGCGGATGTCCTCGGTGTCGCGCCGGATCACCGTTGCGGCGGCGGCGAGCGCGGCGGCCGGATCGGCGTTCTCGGTGTAGAGCTTCTGGATCACGGTGCGCATCTCGAGGATGGTCGACGACACGTACCGGCGGACCGCGTCGGGCTGGCGGGCACGGTCGAGTTGTTCCACGGCCAGGCCGTAATTGGGGTTCTCGGCAATGCGGCTCGTGACGATCGGAGACGTCGTCGCCCCCTTCGTCGCCGGCAGGTACCCGGTGCCGACCGCCCATTCTGCTGCCGCGTCGTCGCCGGCGAGGAACTCGATCACCTTGGCTGCGGCCGCCTTCCGCTCGGGGTCGGCGTGCTTGAGGATGCCGAGCCCGGCACCGCCGGTGGGCACACCGGTGTCCTGTGCGACGGGAAGGAATCCGGCTCCGAGCTCGAACCCGGCCGCTTCGGCGCCCTTCGTCAGACCGCTCAGCGAACCTGTCGAGTTGCAGACGGTGGCCACGAGCCCGTTCGTGAAGTCGGTGTTCATCTCCTGGGCGAGATAGCCGATCCGGTCGTCGTTGACACAGGCGCGGTCGAACTCGGCGGCGGCGATCGCGGCTGCGGAGTCGACGGTGACGTCGAGCCCGTCGGAGATCGAGCCGCCGAAGTTCCACAGCAGCCCCTGCATGTACCAGTCGTCGGCGCCGGTGTAGGCACGCATCATCAGCCTGTTGCCGCGGTAGTCGCGCCCGGTGATGCGATTGCCCCACTCGCGGAACTCGTCCCAGGTCTCGGGTGCGCGATCGGGCAGACCGGCGTCGGCGAAGATCTCCTTGTTGTAATAGAACAACGGTGTCGACCGGCCGAACGGAACCCAGAACGCTTCGCCGCGCACGACGCCCTCCTGGAAGAGGCGGTCGTGGTAGGTGCCGGCGTTCCACGTGTCGGTGAAATAGCCGTTCATCGGTTCGAGATGCCCGGACAGGAAGAATTTGTTCCACGACACATCCGAGAAGATCGCCAGGTCGGGGATCTGGCGGGCCTGCAGACCGGCCGAAAGTTTCTCGGTGAGTCCGTCGTAACCCTGGAACTGCTGGATCTCGACGTAGATGTCGTTCTGCGATTCGTTGAAACGGCGGATCAGCGACGCGAGGACCTCACCGTTCGTGCCGGCCCAGCCGCTCCAGAAGACCACATCGGTACGCCCGGCGAACTCACCGGGTGGATTCACATCGGGCTGACCGAACGAACCGGACGACCCGCCGGCAGGCGAGCCGCACGCGGCCAGGATGGGAACGGACGCCGCGGCGATTCCGGCCACGGCCAGGAAACGACGCCGGCTGAGCGACGCAACCGGTGCAGTGTTTCGTCGGATGGACGGGAACATGGATTCTCCTCGAAGGGGATTCGTGGGGGAGGGGAGGTCAGCGCCGCGTGGCGGCGCCGGCGAAACCGGCGATGATGTAGCGCTGGGCGAACAGGAACAGCAGGAGCATCGGCAGGATCACCAGGACGGTGCCGGCCATGATCGGACCCCACTGGTCGACACCTTCGGTCTCCTTGAGGAACATCAGACCGATGGGCAGGGTGCGGGCCTGCAGGGTGTTGGTCACGAGCAGCGGCCAGATGAAGTCGTTCCACTCGTCGATGACCGCGATCAGCGCCACCGTGACGACGGCGGGGCGCGACATCGGAAGAACGAAGTGCACGAGGCGGCGCAGATGGCCGCACCCGTCGAGTTCCGCGGCCTCGAGTACTTCTTTCGGTAGTGCCAGGAAGTGCTGGCGCAGAAGGAAGGTCCCGAAGGCGCTGGCGAGACCGGGCAGGAAGATGCCCGCATAGGTGTTGATCAGGCCGAGGTTGCCGATGGTGATGTAATTGATCAGCAGGGTGACGTGACCCGGCACCATGAGCGCGCCGAGCACGGCGAGGAAGAAGATCCTCTTGCCGGGAAAACGCAGGAACGCGAAGGCGTAGGCGCTGAAGACCGCGAGCAGCACCTTCAGTGTCGATCCGGCCGCCGTGACGATCAGCGAGTTGACGAAGAACTGTCCGAAGGGCACCGCCTCCCATGCGCGGGCCAGATGCTCGAGTGTGATCGTCGACGGAATCCATTGCGGCGGCCACGAATAGATCTCGTGTTCCGGCTTGAACGCCGAGGAGACCATCCAGTAGAAGGGGACGAGGAAGACCGCGGCGACGACGACGAGCCCGACGACGGTGAGGGGATTGCCGACTCGTCGTCGGCGGAGACGGCGGCCGGGCTTCGTGCTGCGTTCCCGGGAGGGGCGTTCGACGGTGGTGATCATCGGTAGTGCACCTTCTTCTCGACGAAGCGCATCTGCAGAACCGTGACGACCATGAGCAGGACGAACATGATCATCGCGCCGGCCGCGGCGGATCCGGCCTCGAACTGCCGGAATCCCTCGTTGTAGATGAACCAGCTCAACGTGGTGGTCGCTCCGGCCGGTCCGCCGCCGGTCATCATCGCGATGAGGTCGAACGACTGGAACGCGCCGATCACCTGGGTGACGAGGAGGAAGAACGTCGTGGGGGAGAGCAGGGGCAACGTGATGTGCCGGAAGGTCTGCCACCGCGACGCGCCGTCGAGTCGCGCGGCCTCCATCACGTCCCGGGGGAGCGCCAGGATCGCCGCGAGATAGACGATGGCGACGAACCCCACTCCCTTCCAGATGGCCACGATGATGAGCGCGGGCAGTGCCCAACCGCTCGAGGTCGTCCAGTGCGGGGAGTCGAGTCCGAAGGTGTCGAACAGGATGCGGGACAACCCGTAGTTGGGATCGAACAGGAACAGCCAGATGGCGGCGACCGCGGCACCGGAGAGGATGTGGGGCGAGAATGCCAGTGCCGAGACCGCCGACCGCCCTCGGGTTCCGGAGGCGAACAGCAGGGCCAGTGCGAGACCGCCGGTGAGGCTGATGCCGACGACGGCGAGGACCCAGATCGCGGTGATGCGAAGAACTCTCAGGAACGACGGGTCGCTCAGCAGGGTGACGTAGTTGTCGAGGCCGACGAAGGTGGGGGACGGCGCGATCATGTCCCACCGCGTCAGGCTCAGCGCGGCGTTACCGAGCACCGGCCAGTAGGCGAACACGACGATCAACGCGAGATTGGGGAATGCGAACAGCGCGAACAACAGGTACTCGCGCCGTTTTCGGGCGCGGGCGCGTTCGGGCCGCCGGGCCGGGGGAGTCGCTGGGGCGACGGGCGCCACCGCTGCCCGCACGGGTGTGTCGGGAGCGCGCTGGGCGGTGACGGACATGTCCGCCCTCCTTCCGAATTATCAACGAACTGTTATCTCCAACGTGGGATGACGATCATGGTGGCACTGCCGACGGAGGTGGTCAAAACGGATGCCGGCGCTTCCGGCGCACGTGCGTGGTATGCCGAGATATGCGCTTCAAGCTTGTGTTGCAACGGGATTCGTGTGAAGCGCGGTCGTCACTCGCGGTGGGTGTCAAGTTCCGTTGGGTCGGGATCCGGCGAAGTTTCCCTTCGTGTTCATGGCCCGTTAATCACATGAAAAGTGATATAAACAGCGTCACCGATCCCCGATTCGATGATGGAGGCGACCGCCGTGCACTCGAGAGCCATCAGCACATCACGCCAGGAACGGCTCGACGCGGTCATCGAAGTGCTGCTCGCCGACGACACGACCTCGGCGCAAGTGCTCGCCGAGACCTTCGGTGTCTCGCTCATGACCGTCCACCGCGATCTCGACGAACTCCAGCGGCGCGGCATCGTCCGCAAGTTCCGCGGTGGAGTCAGTGTGGCGCGTACGAGCACGTACGAGATCAGTGCCGCGCTGCGCCGACGCCTGGCAGTACCGGAGAAATCTGCGATCGCCGCAGCGGCGGCCCGGACGGTGACGCCCGGAAGCTCGATCCTGCTCGATGATTCGACCACCGTGGCGACCATGATCGACCACCTGCTCGACATCGAGGACCTGCACGTGGTCACCAACTATCTGCCCACCCTCACCCGTCTTTCGCGTGCCGCCACCGGAGCGGGAAGCAGCACCGTGACGGGGCTCGGAGGCACCTACAACGTGGGTCACGAATCGTTCCTCGGGGTCGGCGCCGTGAACGCGATCCGGGCGCTCCGCGTCGACGTCGCCTTCCTGTCCACCACGACGGTCGACACGGCAGGCCTCTACCATCAGGAGGAATCGATCGTGGCGGTCAAGTCCGCCATGATCCGCTCCGCGCGCCGCAGTGTGCTGCTGGCCGATTCGACCAAGCTCGGCGCCACGTCGCTGCACCGCATCTGCGACTGGGATGTCGTCGACGAGCTGATCACCGATACCGCGGCTCCCGTCGAACTACTCGACACGATCCGTGCGCGCGGGGTGCGGGTGATCACGGTCGACCCCGATCGGACCGAGAACGCTACCGCCTGCTCCGAACGAGAGCAGGGCGCCGAAGAATACGACGAGGAGAACACGTGAGCCAGACGGACACCGACCGGACACCGCGGGTGCGGACCGATACCGGCGTACATGCCGTGCTGTGGGACATGGACGGCACGCTCGTCGACACCGAACCGTACTGGTTCCGGGCCGAGACCTCGCTCACCGCCGAACACGGCGTTCCGTGGACGCACGAGCAGGCGACCGCTCTGGTGGGCAACTCGCTGCCCACGTCCGCTGCGATCCTGCGGGAGGCCGGCGTCGGCCTCGGCATCCGGCAGATCATCGACACCCTGGTCGATTCGGTGATCGACCAGGTCCGGGAAGCCGTGCCGTGGCGGCCCGGCGCCCGGGAACTGCTCGCCGAGATCCGGGAGGCCGACGTCCCGTGTGTCATGGTCACGATGAGCGAGCGAAAGCTGGCCTCCGAGATTCACCGGCTCCTGCCCTCCGGCACCTTCGAATTCGTGATCAGCGGCGACATGGTCGAGCGCGGAAAGCCCGATCCGCAGCCCTACGATCTGGCCGTGGAACGACTCTCCGCGACCCGCGGAGTCCTCTCGCGTGAGCGGATCGTGGCCATCGAGGACTCTCTACCCGGTCTCGCGTCGGCCAAGGCGGCGGGTGTGGTGACCCTCGGCGTGCCGAACATGGTGGCGTTGCCCGACGGTCCCGGTCACACGTTGTGGCCGACACTCGAAGGTCGTGGTCTCGCCGACCTCCGCCACTTGCTCGACGCGGGCTGACAGTGGCGGCGGGACCCGCGCGGGTCCCGCCGCGGTCGGTCTATGCGCTCAGCCGAAGACCGGTGACCCCGTCGAAGAGGTGCACCGCCGACGCATCCGGACGCACGCGCACCGTCGTGTCCACCGCAGGATGATCGTTTCCGTCGGTGCGCACGGTGAGCGGGTACGAGTGCTCCGCACCGATCACCCGCCCGTACAGATAGGCATCGGCACCGAGAACCTCCACGGCATCGACGATCATGTCCACACCGTCGGCATCCCCGGTGAGTTGCGCGGATTCGGGTCGAACGCCCACCGTGACCTGCCCGCTCGTGACCGCCCGCACTATCGTCCGCTCCACGGGAACGACGGTGCCCGCGAAGTCGACACCACCGTCGACGAGCGGAAGGTCGAACAGACTCATGGCAGGTGACCCGATGAACCCGGCGACGAACCGGTTCGCCGGACGTTCGTAGAGTGCGCGCGGCGTATCGACCTGCTGCAGGATGCCGCCGTCGAGCACTGCGACGCGGTCGCCCATCGTCATCGCCTCCACCTGATCGTGTGTGACGTACAAGGTCGTGACGCCGAGACGGCGTGTCAGCCGCGAGATCTCGTTCCGGGTCTGCACACGCAGCTTGGCATCCAGATTCGACAACGGCTCGTCCATGAGGAAGACCTGCGGATTGCGGACGATGGCGCGTCCCATCGCCACCCGCTGTCGTTGCCCGCCGGACAGTGCGGCGGGCTTACGCCCGAGATACGGTTCGAGATCGAGCATGCGCGCTGCCTCCGTGATGCGGCGGGTGCGTTCGTCTTTCGACACCCCGGCGATCTTCAGAGCGAATCCCATGTTCTCGGCGACGGTCATGTGCGGATAGAGCGCGTAGTTCTGGAACACCATCGCGATGTCGCGTCGCGAGGACTCGACATCGGTGACGTCGGTGTCGCCGATGAACAGATGCCCCGCATCGATCTCCTCGAGACCGGCGAGCATGCGCAACGAGGTCGTCTTGCCGCAGCCGGACGGGCCCACGAGCACGAGGAACTCGCCGTCGGCGATGTCGAGGTCGAGCGCGTCGACCGCGGGACGCGGCGCACCGGAATAATGCCGGGTGACGCCGTCGAAGGTAACTGTTGCCACGAATATTCCTCTCACGGGCAGGAACGTGCCCGACGATCCGAAGTGAAGAGACGTCCGAGACGGACCGATGCATCACATCGGGTCTGCGTGAACGGCATGCAGCGTCGATCCGAACGGGATATGGACCGCGTGAGAGGAGTGCGTGGAGACCGTTCGAGCGCCGGGACTCCGAGTGCGTTACGTGATCAGCGAACGGTGTTCGTCGGTCGGTCCGCACCTCGTCGCGCAACGATGTCGTCGAACGCATCGATGAGCCCGGCGGGATACCAGCGGGAATTCGTATCCGCCGTGGTGGCGACGAGCAGGAGTTGCCGTTCGCTCGCGCCGGTCGCGATCGCCGCGAGCCGCTCCCGTCCCTCCTCGTCGAGCGCTGCGACCGTCGCCGCGAGGTCGGCGACGAGAAGCACGCGCGGGGGTCCGACGATCGGGGAATCGAGTGCGGCCACGACGCGGGTGATCTGCTCGGCGGTCGTGGCCCAGCAGATCGGCCCCGAGGGAAGCGGGGCCGATCCTCCGAGCCAGCGATGCCTCCGATGAGGGTCGACGACGACGAGATCGTGCGTGTCGCCGGTCAGTGTCGTCATGGCGATCAGATCGAGCGACACGCTGGGTACCGAGCGGCGCTCGTCGCGGTGGATCAGCAGGTGCCGTCCGGCAGAGAGATCCCACGAGACGGGTGTGCCGTCGCTGTCGCGCCCGAACGGGATCGTCGTCCGGCATGCGGTGATCCGCCGGGGGAGTCCACGAGCGGATCGCATCGGGACGGAAGACCGGCACGATCGAGGTGTGGGCGGCATGGCGGGCGTCGGCATGGCGGTTCCGTTTCGTATCGCTGGGTTCGGAGCGAATCCCGGACGGCAGAACTGTAGAGGGGGCCACCGACAGGAACGTTCGAGTGCAGGTCGCCGCCCCGAGCAGTACGCAGATCTCGTTCGGTCACACCCCGAGCGGTCTGCGGACCGGCACCGCGAACGAACACGCGTCCCGTGGGTGTGTCGATCGTCGAGATGTATCCGGCCGAATACGTCCTCACCTACGGTGACCCCGCGGACCATGCGGACGCGACCGAGATGATCCGGTCGTCACCGATCCGACCTGCGGCCGACCTCGGCAGGGGGTCAGATGCGGCGCATGACGGACACGACCGTGCCCAGCACGATTGCCTCGTCACCGTCGAGGACGGGGTACGCGGAGTTCCGGGGTTCGAGGTAGACGTGGCCGCTGCGGCGCCGGTACACCTTGACCGTCGCTTCGCCGTCGATCATCGCCGCGACGATCTGCCCGGAGTGGGCCTCGTGCTGTCGCCGAACCACCACTGTGTCACCGTCGCAGATCGCCGCATCGACCATCGAATCGCCGCGCACACGCAACGCGAAGACGGTGCCGGAGCCCACCAGATCGCGAGGGAGCGTGAGCAGATCTTCGGTGTGCTCCTCGGCGAGAATCGGTGCGCCCGCAGCGATGTCGCCGACGACCGGCACGGTCACGGTGTCGTCGGACGCTCGTTCCCCACCGGGTGATCCGAGGAACGGACGTACGTCGAGCTGGCGGGCCACGGCGCTGCCGCGACGCAGGAAACCCTTCTCTCCGAGGCTCTTCAGATGCTTCGAGACCGTCGACGTCGACCGCAGACCCACCGAATCGGCGATCTGCCGGGTGCTCGGCGAAGACCCCTGAGCGACGACCCAGTCCCGGATCGCGGCCAGGATCTGCTGCTGGCGCAGCGGCAGGGAAGCAGGGTCGAGGCCCCCGAACATGTCGAACTCGTCGTAACCGGTCACCCGGCGAATCGTAGTGGGCGAGACGAACTCGGCTCGCTGCGGGCAGAGACCCGTACGAGAGAGCGGATCAGGCGCCGCTACGCCGTCTCCGCCAGCTCCGAGGAAGTGCCGGCAGACGAACCCGGTCCGTTCTGCAGCTGCTCCATGGCGCGACGTTCCCGCAACGCACGGACGAGCTGTCGGTCCTGCATCTCCGCCGGATCCGCGGACAAGGCCGGAATCGAGAATCCGACCAGGGCGCCACCCAGCAGGGCGAGAGCCACCCGGAGCGAGTCGTCCTCCCGGATGTTCAGGACGAGTTCCAGGAGCACGAGGGCGCCGACGACGACGAGTGCGACTCCGGCCAGAGCCAGGATCCGGCGCACTCGGGGCTTCGGGCGCGATCCCGGCGGCAGCGGCATCGACCGGGCCGCCAACTGCCACAGCCTTGCGTCGATGCTCTCCCGGACGGGACGCTTGCGGAACTCGTCGCCGAGCGCGTTGTAGATGGCGAGATCGGCTGCGATCCGGGTCCGGAGGTTTCGGCGGCCCAGCTCGCGCGTCAGACGCACGACTGCCCATGACACTGTCCCGGTGACGAGTGCGACGACGACAAGAACCCAGATACCCACGTCGGAACATTACGACAGGGAGGCAGGAATCGGCGGGAGGCGGGCTGCTTCCCGCGGCCGCGCCGCGCCGCGGAGTGAAAAGCGGTGCCCCCGGTGAGACTCGAACTCACACTGGACGGGTTTTGAATCCGTTTCCTCTGCCAATTGGGATACGGGGGCGTTGCGGACACCACTGTAGAGGATCGGGCGAAGCGGGCGCGCACCGGTACCCTTTCTTACGTTCCACTCCCGCACCCGGGGACCGCCAGTACCGAGGGGAAGGCCCGACCATGACCTCCGCGCCGCACGACAGCACACCAACTCCTCGTCGGGTCGTCGTAGCGGAAGACGAGGCCCTGATCAGGCTCGATCTCGTCGAGATGCTGCGCGAAGAGGGCTTCGAGGTGGTCGGCGAGGCGGGCGACGGACAGCGTGCCGTCGAACTCGCCGACGAGCTCCGCCCCGATCTGGTGATCATGGACGTCAAGATGCCGCGTCGCGACGGCATCGACGCCGCGTCCGAGATCGCACAGCGCCGCATCGCCCCTGTGGTCATTCTCACAGCCTTCAGTCAGCGCGAACTCGTCGAACGCGCCCGCGACGCAGGCGCTATGGCCTACCTCGTCAAGCCGTTCTCGAAAAGTGATCTCGTGCCCGCCATCGAGGTGGCCGTGAGCCGTTTCTCCGAGCTGCGCGAGCTCGAGCGCGAGGTGCAGGGTCTCAACGAACGCTTCGAGACCCGCAAGCTCGTCGACCGGGCCAAGGGTCTGCTCATGGAGAAGCACGCGATGACCGAGCCGGAAGCGTTCCGGTGGATCCAGCGGGCGGCGATGGACCGCCGCACCACCATGAGGCAGGTCGCCGTCGTGGTTCTGGAGACCCTCGGGGGCGACACCACCGAGTAGCTGCCCGAACCGGTTTCGCGTGCTCACGGCGCCGTGCCGCGTTACCGCCACATCACATCTCCGCTCCGTAGATAACGGTCGTATCACAAGGATTTCGGCACGGTTCACGGGGTTCGTCCGACCGCTATGTTTCGACCACATCCGGAATCCGCCGGATGCGGTGTCAGGCGTTCGAAGGAGAGTTGAATGGCAAGACGGACTCTGGTCCGCGCCGTAGCGGTACTCGGTGCTGCGACGCTCGCCCTCGCCGGGTGCAGTTCGGACGGTGACGATTCGACGTCCGGCACGTCGGCCGGCGACGACGGATCGGCGGCCGCGACGACCGTCGAGACCGACTGCGAACCGCAACAGGCCACAGCCGGGACGACTCCCGCCACAGGACCGCTGAAGATCGGCACGATCCTCCCCGAGACCGGCAGCCTCGCCTTCCTCGGCCCGCCCGAGGTCGCCGCCGTCCGACTCGCCGTCGACGAGATCAACGCCGCCGGCGGGGTTCTCGATCAACCGGTCGAACTGTTCCCCGGCGATTCCGGCGATACGACGACCGACACCGCGAACACCACCGTCGACCGGCACCTCGCCAACGGCACCCAGGTGATCGTGGGCGCCGCGTCGTCGTCGGTCTCGCTCAAGGTGATCGACAAGATCGTCAGCGCCGGCGTCGTGCAGTTCTCGCCGGCGAACACGTCCGACCAGTTCGTCTGTTATCCCGACCGCGGGTTGTACTTCCGTACCGCCCCGACCGACGTGCTCCAGGCTCAGGCGCTCGCGCAGTTGATCGCCGAGGACGGAGCGCAGCGCGTGTCGATCCTGGCGCTGAACGACCCGTACGGCACCGGACTCGCCGAGAACACCGTGACCAACCTCGTCGACGCCGGTATCCCGGAGGACCAGATCCAGAAGATCATCTACGACCCCAACGCGCAGTCGTTCAACGCGGAGGTCGACCAGGTGGTCAACTTCGGACCGGATGCGGTGGCGCTCATCGGGTTCGAGGAGTCGGCGAAGATCATCACCCGCATGCACGAGGTCGGCATCGGCCCGTCCGACGGCACGGCCGTGTTCGGCGTCGACGGCAACATGGGTAATGCGCTGGGCGAGAACGTCGCCGAGGGACTGCTCGACGGCATGGCCGGCACCACGCCGCTGACCGACACCGGGGAGGAGTTCCGGCAGCGGCTGCTCGGTGTCGATCCGGCTCTGATCGACTTCAACTACGCCGGTGAGTCGTACGACGCCGTGGTGGTCTCGGCGCTGGCCGCAGTGCAGGCGGGGTCGACCGCCGGGGTGGACATCGCCGCGAACATCAACTCGGTGACCCGTGACGGGCAGAAGTGCACCAGCTACCAGCAGTGCCTGGATCTTCTTCGTACGGGTGAGGACATCGACTACGACGGTGCCACCGGCGAACTCAGCTTCGTGGACGCGGGCGAACCGGGTGTGGGCTCGTACGGCCGACTCGTGTTCGGTCCCGACAACACACTGACCACCGAGGACTACATCGTGGTCGGGGAGTGACCGGAAGGTCGTGTGCGAAGGGGTGGCCGCCGATGGGCGGTCACCCCTTCGGCTTCTCCCGGCTGCCGGCGAGAGTACCGAGATACAGTTCCACGACCTTCGGGTCGTGCAGCAGATTCGTGCCGGTGTCGGTGTAGGCATTGCGGCCCTGGTCGAGAACGTAACCACGGTCGCAGATCTGCAGGCAGCGCCGCGCGTTCTGCTCGACCATGATGATCGAGACCCCAGCGGCGTTGATCTTCTTGCAACGGATGAAGACCTCGTCCTGGAACATCGGCGACAGTCCGGCCGACGGCTCGTCGAGAAGCAGCACCGACGGCTCCATCATCAATGCCCGCCCCATCGCGACCATCTGCCGTTCACCGCCGGACAGTGCCCCCGCCTTGACCTTCCGGCGCTCGGCGAGCAGTGGGAACAGCGACGCCACCCGCTCGAACTGCTTCTCGAACGCCTTGGGGCGCAGATAGATCCCCATCTCGAGGTTTTCCTCGATGGTCAGTGAGGGGAACACGTTCTGCGTCTGTGGTACGTAGCCGATCCCTTTGCGCACGAGGACGTGTGCGGGTGCCGACGTGATCGCGTCCCCGCCGAGCGTGACGGTACCGCTGCGGATGGGGATGAGACCGAACAACGCCTTGAGCAGAGTGGACTTGCCGGCACCGTTCGGGCCGATGATGCCCACGATCTCACCGTCGCGCAGGTAGAAGTTGCAGCCGCGCAGGATGTCCACCCCGGGGAAGTAACCGGCCACGAGGTCGTCGGCGCGCAGGAGTGCGTCGGCCGCGAGGCGGGCATGCTCCTCCGGGGACGCCGCACGTTCGGCCGGCGTCGTGCCGGTGGGCGTCGTGTCGGTCGGACCAGGACGGATGTTGTCGCTCACGGCTTCTCCACTGTTCTCGCCGTCGTGTCCGTCGCCGCGGCATCGGCCGGATCGCCTCCGGCTCCGGGGTCCGACAGGTCGCCTCCGGCTTCGGGATCCGACAGGTCGCCTCCGGCTTCGAGGGTCTGCGCCTCCGCGTCGGCGAGGGCGTCGGCGAGTTCGGCGGTCGCGCCCACGGGATTGCCGTCGTCGTCGAATTCGAGCGCCTGGTCGTGGTGACTGCCGAGATAGGCGTCGACCACGGCCGGATCGGACGACAACGCGTCCGGGGGTGCCTCCGCGATCACCGAGCCCTGCGCCATCACCACCACCCAGTCGGAGATGTCGCGGATGACGTCCATGTCGTGCTCGACGAACACCACCGTCGTCCCGTCGTCGCGCAGGGTCTTGATGTGCCCGAGCAGACTCTGTGTGAGCGCCGGATTGACCCCGGCCATCGGCTCGTCGAGCATGACGACGGTCGGCTCGGTCATCAACGCCCGTGCCATCTCGAGCAGTTTGCGCTGGCCGCCGGACAGTGAACCGGCGAAGTCGTCGGCCTTCGCCGCCAGACCGAAGCGGTCGAGCAGTTCGTGCGCGCGTGCGGTGATCTCGCGTTCCTGCCGGCGCCACGTCCACGGCAGCAGCGCACCGGCCATGCGCTCCCCGGTCTGGTGCCGGGCGCCGAGGCGGACGTTGTCGAGGACGGTCATCTTCGACAGTGCCTTGGTGAGCTGGAAGGTGCGCACGATCCCGCGGCGTGCCACCTGATGGGGGTGGAGTCGGCCGAGCGGGACGCCGTCCATCGCCCACGTGCCGGTGTCGGGCCGGTCGAAGCCGGTGAGGAGATTGAACAGAGTGGTCTTGCCGGCGCCGTTCGGGCCGATCAGGCCGGTGATGCAGGAGCGCTGGATCTCGAGATGGCCGACATCCACGGCCGTGAGGCCCCCGAAGGTGCGGCGCAGGTCGTCGACGACGAGGATCGGGTCGGGCTTGGCGACGCCGGGCGTGCGGGAGACGCCGGCGAACAGGACGGCGCGTTCGTCCGCGCCGAGTACCGTCCGGGACGGCTGCGGGTCGGGTCGGATCGTGTCAGGCATCGAGTTGCACCTTCCGCTTGCTTCCCAGGATGCCTTGTGGCCGGAAGACCATCATCACCGCGATGAGAACGCCGAGCAGTACGTACCGCATCGCGCCGACCTGCTGTTCGGTGAGGGGAAGCAGCGGGTCGGGCCCGGCGATCGCCTGTCGCAGGAAGGCGTCCGGGAGGGTGAGCAGGAACCAGAACACCATCGCACCGAGCACCGGTCCGAAGACCGTTCCCGCCCCGCCGAGGATGAGTGCGCCGAATGCGAAGAAGGTCTGTGCCGTCGAGTAGAAGTCGGGGTTGATCGACTTGGTCTGCAGCGCGTTGAAGATTCCGCCGAGGCCGCCGATCATGCCGCCGAGCACGAGGGCCTGCATCTTGTAGGCGAAGACGTTCTTGCCGAGTGCGCGGGCCGCGTCCTCGTCTTCGCGCACCGCTTCGAGGACCCGTCCCCACGGACTGTGGGAGAGGAGGTGGACCAGACCGCACAGCAGCAGCACGAGCGTCCACCCGACGACCATCGCCCACAGGTCGTCGCCGTAGAACCTCATACCGAGCAGGTTGTACTGGCGACTCGAATCGAACGGGCTCAGGGAGGTGAACGGCTCGGCGAATCCCCACAGGCCGCGGGTGGAGCCGGTCACCGAGTCGGACGCGGTGGAGCGGAACATCAGGCGCAGGATCTCCGCCGCGGCGATCGTGGCGACGGCGAGATAGTCGGCGCGCAATCGCAGGGTGGGGATACCGAGGACCAGGGCGAGCAGACCTGCCAGGGCGAGACCTACGAGGATGCCCACCCACAACGGCTGGTCGTAGGTGACGGTCATGATGCCCACGCCGTAACCGCCCAGCAGTGCGAAGCCGATCTGCCCGAAGTTCAGCAGGCCGGCGTAGCCGTAGTGCAGGTTCAGCCCGATCGCGAGCAGAGCGTAGAAGATCGCCGACGGACCGATGAGCTGGGCGAAGGAAACCTGGAGTACCGCAACGATATCCATGGGTCACCCGATCCTTGTCCGACTGCCGAGGATGCCCTGGGGGCGGATGACCAGGATGACGATGAGGACGAGCAGGCCGCCGATGTACTTCAGGTCCGGATTGATCACGAGGGTGGACAGCTGGACGAGCAGGCCCACCACGACGCATCCGACCAGCGCGCCGTAGGCGGTACCGAGACCGCCGAGGATGATGCCGGCGAACATCAGCAGCAGCAGCTTGAAGCCCATCTCCCACTGCACGCGCCCGCCGAGCTCCGACAGGCCGAAGAGCACACCGCCGAGTGCGGCGAGCCCGCCGCCGAGCCCCCACACGAAACGGATGACGTGTTCGACGTCGATCCCCGACGACGCCGCGAGGTCGCGGTTGTCGGCCACGGCGCGCATGGCCTTGCCGATCCGGGTGCGCTGCAGCAGCAGTGCCACCCCGACGAGCACCACCAGGCTGATCACGATGCACGCGAGGTTGACCGGTGTGATCGCGATCGGCCCCCACACCAGCTGTTGCTGGGCCTGGTAGTCGTCGAACGCCTGTGTACGGTCGGAGAAGAAGGCCAGGATGAGATAGCGCAACGAGATCGCGAGCCCGATCGACACCACCAGCTGCGCGATCAGACCGGTGTGGCGCCGCCGGAGCGGAGCCCAGATCAGCGTGTTGTTGAGCAGGCCGATGACGATGCCGACGATCACCGCCAGGATCGTGGCCGGTATCAACCGGATGCCGAGCGTGACATTGAAGATCCACGCCGCGACCGCCCCGAGGGTCACCAATTCTCCGTGGGCGAAGTTCGTCAGGCCCGTGGTGCCGAAGATGAGGCTCAGGCCCACCCCGGCGATGGCGATGACCAGGCCGAAACGCAGACCGTCGACGATCGTGCGGATCAGCGTCTCGCTCCAGGCCACCGTCGAGCCGGTGCGGGCCTCGCCGAACGAGAAGATCACCGTGTTCGCCTGTCCCGGCGCCACTTCACGGGTGACGGAGGTCTGGACGGTGACGTCGTCGGGCAGACTCCCGGTGTCGACCTCGAAGACGTAGGTGCCGGGTGGGACGCTGAGTTCCCAGCGTCCGCCGTCGGCCGACTCGGCTTCCGCGACCACCTCGCCGCCAGTCGTCGTCGCACGGACGACGACGCCGTCGAGACGTTCACCGGCGTTGTTCAGCGTGCCGCGGACGGTCACCCCTGCCGCGGGCTCCTCGTCGGGGGACGCCGGTGCCGTGGTCGCGGGCGGGGAGGGTGGATCCGGTGGATCCTGCGCGGAGGAGAATCCGGCGCCGAGAAGAACGAACAGGACACCCGTGAGCGTGACGAGTACGGCGCGAACCGATCGGCGGAGTGTCGACGTCGGTGGTCGCCGACATCCCGAGGTTGGGGCCACGCGGGTCCTCCCGGTCGGTGCGCTGTCATCGAGCGCGGCGCCGCGCCCGAGGCGTCATCCGAACAGGGATGACGCCGGACTACGGTGTCGTGAGAGGGGACTCTAGCGGCTGCGACGCGGCTCGAGGGAAAAATTGGATCACCCGGACGTTTCGGTCTCGTTTCTTCGGTTCACGAGCGTTCGCAGATACCGGCGGGAAGCAGGTCGGGCGGTGTGGCCGACGCTGTCGCCCTCGGTCCCTAGACTGGCACGCGTGACCCGTGCATCCACTTCCGCGACGTCCATCGCGGCCACCGACGACCGCCCGACCCTGCTGCTCCTCGACGGCCATTCGCTCGCGTTCCGCGCGTTCTACGCGCTGCCCGCCGAGAACTTCAAGACCCACAGCGGGCAGACCACGAACGCGGTCTACGGGTTCACCTCCATGCTCATCAACCTGCTGCGCGACGAACAGCCCACGCACGTCGCGGCGGCATTCGACGTCAGCCGCAAGACCTTCCGCGCCGAACTGTTCGCTGCCTACAAAGCTCAGCGCAGCGCCGCGCCCGACGACTTCAAGGGCCAGATCGACCTCACCAAGGACGTCCTCGGGGCGATGGGGATCCCGGTGATGGCGATCGAGGGTTACGAGGCCGACGACATCATCGCCACGCTCGCCACACAGGCGCATGCGCGGGGCTTCAAGGTGCTCGTGGTGACGGGCGACCGCGACGCGCTCCAGCTCGTCAACGGCGAGATCACGGTGCTGTACCCGCGGCGCGGCGTCTCCGACCTGACGCGCTTCACCCCCGAGGCGGTGGAGGAGAAGTACGGGCTCACCCCCGAGCAGTATCCCGATTTCGCGGCGCTGCGCGGCGACCCGAGCGACAATCTGCCCGGCATCCCCGGTGTCGGTGAGAAGACCGCCGCGAAGTGGATCCGGGAGTACGGAAGCCTGAGCGGACTCGTCGACCGCGTCGACGAGGTGCGCGGGAAGACCGGCGACGCGCTGCGCGAGAATCTGTCCAACGTGCTGCTCAACCGTCAGCTCACCGAGATGGTGCGCGACGTGGCGGTGCCCTACACCCCCGAGCAGCTCGCGCTCGCCCCGTGGGATCGCGACCGGATCCACCGCCTGTTCGACGATCTCGAGTTCAAGGTGCTGCGCGACCGGCTGTTCGAGACGCTCTCGTCGGCCGAGCCCGAGGCCGAGGAGGGCTTCGAGGTACGCGGCGGGATCGTCGAGCCGGGTGCCCTCGGGGACTGGCTGACCGAACATGCTCCGGCGGGCCGACGGCACGGCCTCGCCGTGGTGGGCACCGGCACCCCTTACGGCGGCGACGCGACCGCGATAGCCGTCGCCGGTGCCGACGGCGAGGGTGCCTACGTGAGCACCGTGGCGCTCACCCCGGAGGACGAGAACGCTCTCGCCGCGTGGCTCGCGAATCCTGCGGTGGAGAAGGCCGTGCACGAGGCGAAGCCCGCCATCCACGCGCTGCGCGGTCGTGGCTGGTCGCTCGCCGGCATCACCAGCGACACGGCGCTCGCCGCCTATCTGGTGCGGCCCGGGCAGCGCTCGTTCAAGCTCGACGACCTGTCGCTGCGCTACCTCAAGCGTGAGCTTCGGGTGGAAGACACCGGGGCGCAACAACTCTCGCTGCTCGACGACGAGGACGCGGCCGACGCGCAGGCGGCCGAGACCCAGATCCTCGCCGCGCGCGCCGTCGTCGACCTCGCCGCGTCCCTCGACACCGAACTCGGAGACATCGAGTCGGTGCGGCTGCTCACCGAGATGGAACTGCCCCTGCTCGAGGTCCTTGCGGACCTCGAGGCCACCGGCATCGCCGTCGACGCGACACACCTGCACGACCTGCAGTCCGAGTTCGCGGCCCAGGTGGCCGCGGCCGCGAACGCCGCCTACGAGGTCATCGGCAAGCAGATCAATCTCGGTTCGCCGAAGCAGCTGCAGGTGGTGTTGTTCGACGAGCTCGAGATGCCGAAGACGAAGAAGACCAAGACCGGATACACCACCGACGCCGACGCGCTGCAGAACCTGTTCGACAAGACGGGTCACCCTTTCCTCGAACATCTGCTCGCGCACCGTGAGCACACCAAGATGAAGACCACCGTCGACGGGCTGATCAAATCCGTCGCCGACGACGGCCGCATCCACACCACCTTCAACCAGACCGTCGCGGCGACGGGCCGGCTCTCGTCGACCGAGCCGAATCTGCAGAACATCCCGGTGCGGACCGAGGCCGGTCGCCGGATCCGCGACGGCTTCGTCGTAGGCGACGGCTTCGACGTGCTGCTCACCGCCGACTACAGCCAGATCGAGATGCGCATCATGGCGCACCTGTCGGCCGACGAAGGACTCATCGAAGCCTTCCGCACCGGCGAGGACCTGCACACCTTCGTGGCGTCGCGCGCGTTCGGGCTGCCGCTCGAGGAGGTCACACCGGAACTGCGTCGCCGGGTCAAGGCGATGTCCTACGGCCTCGCCTACGGGCTCAGCGCCTACGGGCTGGCGCAGCAGCTGAAGATCTCCACCGACGAGGCCCGCGAACACATGGAGGCCTATTTCACCCGCTTCGGCGGCGTGCGCGACTACCTCTACAACGTGGTCGAGGAGGCCCGCAAGGTCGGCTACACGTCCACGTTGTACGGCCGCCGGCGGTACCTTCCCGACCTCAACAGCGACAACAGGCAGCGCCGGGAGATCGCCGAACGCGCCGCGCTCAACGCCCCCATCCAGGGCACGGCCGCCGACATCATCAAGGTCGCGATGATCGACGTGCAGAAGGCGCTGAACGAGGCGGGGTTGCGGTCGCGGATGCTGCTGCAGGTGCACGACGAGCTCGTGCTCGAGGTGGTCGAATCCGAACGCGAGCAGGTCGAGGCGCTCGTGCGCGACAAGATGGACTCGGTGATCGAGCTGTCGGTGCCGCTCGAGGTCTCGGTCGGCTACGGCCGCAGCTGGGACGCCGCCGCACACTGAGCCGTACAGGAAGACCGCGACGCACGGACGACGACGCCCGCCCCCGAATGCCGGGAGCGGGCGCCGTCGATGCGAGTGGGTCAGCCCTGCTCGGCGCGAGCCTCGGCGATCTGCTTGCGCACATCGTCCATGTCGAGGTTCTTGACCTGCGAGACCAGATCCTCGAGCGCGGCAGGCGGAAGAGCACCGGCCTGGTTGTAGACGAGGATGCCTTCGCGGAACGCCATGATCGTGGGGATCGAGCGGATGTTCGCCGCTGCCGCGATGGCCTGCTCGGCCTCGGTGTCGACCTTCGCGTGCACGACGTCGGGGTGTTTGTCCGACGATGCCTCGAAGGTGGGGGCGAACTGCTTGCAGGGGCCGCACCAGTCGGCCCAGAAGTCGACGAGCACGATGTCGTTGCTCGTGACGACCTCGTCGAAGTCCTGCTGGGTGAGAGCCTTGGTTGCCACGGAAATCCTTTCGGTCGGGCGTGTCGACGGGTCCAACATCCGGTCGCAGTTGTTTCTTCCCGTCACGTCTTCCTTCCGCCCACGCTACGTGACGGCACCGCGTCGGGGGACGCGTCGAGACGGGCGAACCGAGGGATGCGTCACACGCTCACCGGCTCGAGGGATCGGCGGAACGTACGGCGATAGGCCTGCGGCGTCGTCTGGCGCAACCGCAGGAAATGCCGACGCAACACCGCTGCGGTGCCGAACCCGACGCGGTCGGCCACCACGTCGACGGGCAGGTCGGTCTCCTCGAGAAGCCGCTGAGCGGCCAGGACCCGCTGGTCGCGGAGCCAGCGCGCGGGGGTGACCCCGACCTCGGCGACGAACCGCCGCGCGAACGTGCGCGCCGACATGTGCGCCTTCTGTGCCAACGCGGCCACCGGGAGTTCCCGGTCGAGGTGCTCGCTCATCCAGTCGAGCAGAGGCGCGAGCGACTCGTCCTTGCATTCGGGCAGCGGCATCGCGACGTACTGGGCCTGCCCACCGTCGCGATGCGGCGGCACGACCATGCGCCGGGCGATCGTGTTGGCGACCTGCGCCCCCTGCACGGTGCGCACGATGTGCAGGCACAGGTCGATGCCGGCCGCGGTGCCTGCGGCGGTGAGGACGGGATGGTCGTCGACGTAGAGCACGTCCCGGTCCACTTGCGCCGTCGGATACATCCGGGCGAGGCGATCGGCGTGCATCCAGTGGGTCGTGCAGCGGCGCCCGTCGAGCAGTCCCGCCGCGCCGAGGACGAACGCGCCGGTGCACATGCTCGCCACGCGCGCACCCCGGTCGACGGCGGCGCGCAGCTTCGCACACAGCGGTTCGAGGCGCTCTTCGTCGAGACCGATGCCTTCGCTGTCCACCGCGGGCAGCAGGATCAGGTCGGCGTCGTCGAGCAGATCGAGCATGTGGGGCACGTCGATGGTGTAGCCGAAGCGGGTGCGCACGGGCTCGGTGCTCGCGGCGACGAGGTGGAAGTCGTAGGTGGGCAGGCCGTCGTCGGAGCGGTCGAATCCGAACACCTCGCACGCCACGCCGAGCTCGAACGTCTCGACGTAGGGGAGGAGGGGAACGACCACCTTCTCGAGCCGGCCGCTGATTCGCGGTGTTCCGGACACGGCAACGAGTGTGACAGTGCGGTGGCAGAAAATCGAGGTTTCCTGACGATTCTGCCACTGTCGGGCCGGGTCCCGACGCAGCAGACTCGACGCATGATCCTGCTGGTCCTCGTACTCCTGGCGATCTTCCTCCTCCTCGACGTGCTCGCGCTCACCGAACGCACGCCCGACACCCATCGGGAAGTGACGCAGTTCGGCGACTATCGCTTCTGAACCATCTGCTCACCGCTCAGGTGAGCAACCATTCCCGCTTGGCGTCGCCGTCCCAGCGCCGCACTCCCGCGCTCGAACCGGTCGGTTGCCGTTCCGGGCTCTGCACCGCCACGATCGCCGTCCCGACCCGTGCGGCCGGCACTCTCCGCGCCAGGGTGACGTGCGGTGTCCACTCACCCGGACGGATGTGCGCCGGGATCCCCGGACACCCCGAGAGCGCCTCGAACACCCGCGCCTGGAGTTCGAGCAGTTCGATCGACGGCACGACCGCGCGGGCGAGCGTCGCGTACCGGCCGCCGAAGATCACCACACCACCGAGTCGGAGCGTGATCCGCCGGACCCTGATCGCGGCCCGCACCGCATCCTCGAGTTCGGGCGGCACGGCGTGGGCGACGAACAGCGTGACGTGCGGACGGTTGGATTCGGAACGGACGCGCGCCTGACTGTGCAGGCCCGCATCGAGCAGCCGGATCCACTCGTCGCGCACCGCCGCGTCGAGCGAGGTGTCGAGGAGGAGTTCCACCGACTGGACCACGGTAGGCAATGATGACGGGGTGACCGACGACACCGCAATGCTCCACCGCCACCGCATCGGACTTCTCGAGGGCGACGGCATAGGCCTCGAGATCGTGCCGGCGACCCGCACGGTCGTCGACACCGCCGTCGCGGCGGCCGGGGTCGCTATCGACTGGGTGCCGTTGCCGGTGGGTGCCACCGCGATCGACACCCACGGCAGTCCCCTGCCGCAGGTGACCCTCGACACCCTCGCCGAGCTCGACGCGTGGATCCTCGGCCCGCACGACAATGCCTCCTACCCACCCGAGTTCCGGGGTCAGCTCACCCCGGGCGGACGGATCCGCAAACACTTCGACCTGTACGCGAACATCCGGCCCGCCTCCGCGTTGCCCGGGGTGCCGTCGGTCTCGCCGAGGATGGATCTCGTCGTCGTCCGGGAGAACACCGAGGGCTTCTACGCCGACCGCAACATGGCCGTCGGCAGCGGCGAGTTCATGCCCACCCCCGACATCGCCCTCGCGGTCGGGGTGATCACGCGCGCTGCCTGTGAACGCATCGCGCACACCGCCTTCGACCTCGCGTCGCGTCGCCGCAAGCGCGTCACCATCGTGCACAAGGCGAACGTGCTCTCCCTCACGACCGGCCTGTTCCGGGACGTGTGCCAGGAGGTGGGGCGTCTCTACCCGAGCGTCACCGTCGACGACCAGCACGTCGACGCGATGGCCGCGCTGCTCGTGCGCCGCGGCGCGGAGTTCGACGTCATCGTGACGGAGAACATGTTCGGCGACATCCTGTCGGACCTCGCGGCCGAACTGTCCGGCTCGCTCGGCACCGCGGCGTCGATCAACGCATCGCGCACGAAGGCCATGGCGCAGGCCGCGCACGGCGCGGCACCGGACATCGCCGGGCAGGGCCGTGCCAATCCGATCGCGCTGATCCTGTCCGCCGCCATGCTTCTCGACCGTCTCGGTGCCCGAGCGGACATCGAGTTCTCCGCCGCCGCCCGCAACATCGAGGACGCGGTACGCGCGACGGTCGCGGCGGGTGTCGCCACCGCCGATCTCGGTGGCACCGCCTCGACGGACGAGTTCACCGCCGCCGTCGTCGCTCGCCTCGAGGCCTGAGCTTCGGTTTGCGTTCGCCCCCCTCCCGGGTTGGATACTGTTCGACTGTGAAACGAGCAGTGCACACCCGCCGCGCGACCTCGTGGGTGCGTGGTCGCGCCCGGACCCTGAGCAGGCTGGCGGGGGGAGTGGCGGTGCTCGCCCTCGCGACCGGGTGCGTGGTGAACACCGAATCGACCGTCCCGCCCGGCGACCGGATCGGCGTCGAGAAGGTCGACGCCATCGCGAGCCGACTGCCACCAGACGTCGCCGACGGCGGAACCCTCGAGGTCGGGGTGAACGTGCCCTACGCCCCCAACGAGTTCAAGGACGACGACGGAACCATCGTCGGTTTCGGCGTCGAGCTCGTCCAGGCCGTCGGCGACGTCCTCGGTCTCGAGGCGGTGTTCAACGAAGCGGACTTCGACCGGATCATCCCGGCCGTCCAGGCCGGCACGTTCGAGATGGGCTCGTCGTCGTTCACCGACACGAAGGAACGCGAGGAATCGGTCGACTTCGTCACCTACTACAGCGCCGGGGTGCGGTGGGCGCAGCGCACCGGCGAATCCGTCGACCCCGACGACGCGTGCGGACTGCGGGTGGCGGTGCAGACCACCACGATCGAGGACCTCGAAGAGGTCCCGGCCAAGAGCGAGGAGTGTGTCGCCCGCGGGCTGCCGCCCATCGACAAGGTCAAGTACGACAGCCAGGACGAGGCCGCCAACGCCCTGATCCTCGGCCGGGTGGACGCACTGTCCGCCGACTCGCCGGTCACGGCGTACGTCGTCTCCCGCAGCGAGGGACGGCTCGAACCGGCCGGTGAGGTCTTCGACGCCGCGCCCTACGGATTCGTCGTCGCCAAGGGCTCGCCGTTCGGTCCCGTACTGCAGCAGGCGGTGCAGTATCTCATCGACTCCGGTGCGTACGGCGAGATCACCGCGCGCTGGGGCATGGAGGACGGCGCGATCACCACGTCGCAGATCAACGGCGCGACGAGCTGAGAAAGGGAACCATGAGCGAGTCCACGTCCGCGAGAACCGCGGAACAGCGACCGGACGAACCGGAGCCGATACGCGCAGTACCCCTGCGTCATCCCGGACGATGGATCTCCGGCGCGATCGTCCTGATCGCACTCGGGTTGTTCGTCTGGGGAGCGGCCACCAACGAGGCCTACCGCTGGGACATCTACGCCCGGTACCTGTTCGATGCCCGTATCACCGCGGCCGCGTGGAAGACCGTGCAGCTGACGGTGCTGGCGATGCTCATCGCCGTGTTCCTCGGCGTGGTGCTCGCGGTGATGCGCCTGTCCCCGAATCCCGTCCTGCGTTCCGTCGCATGGCTGTACCTGTGGGTCTTCCGCGGAACCCCCGTGTACGTGCAACTCGTGCTGTGGGGGCTGTTCCCGTCGATCTACAAGCAGATCGACCTCGGAATCCCGTTCGTCCACCAGTTCGTCCACATCGACGTGCAGGGCCTGAACGCGGCGTTCCTGTTCGCCGTGATCGGCTTGGCGCTCAACGAAGCGGCGTACATGGCGGAGATCGTGCGCGCCGGCATCACTTCCGTGCCCGAAGGACAGCTCGAGGCGTCCACCGCGCTCGGCATGTCGTGGTCGCAGACGATCCGCCGCACCGTCCTCCCGCAGGCGATGCGGGTGATCATCCCGCCCACCGGCAACGAGCTGATCAGCATGCTCAAGACCACGTCGCTGGTCGCCGCCGTGCCGTACAGCCTCGAGCTGTACGGTCGCGCCCGCGACATCTCGGGCGCGAACTTCCAGCCGATCCCACTGCTGCTCGTCGCCGCGACCTGGTACCTGGCGATCACCAGCCTGCTCATGATCGGCCAGTACTACCTCGAACGGCACTACTCGAAGGGTCTGACCCGGCAGCTCACCGCCCGTCAGCTGCAGGCACTCGCCGACGCACAGAACGCACCGGTCACCGAGGCCGGCAAGCCGACGCCGAAGCCCGGCGCACCGGGGGAGGAACGCATATGACGTCCGTCGACACGCCGATGGTGCGGGCCGACCGGGTCTGCAAGAGCTTCGGCGCCGTGAAGGTGCTCAAGGGCATCTCGCTCGAGGTCGGACGCGGCCAGGTGACCTGTCTGATCGGCCCGTCCGGATCGGGCAAGTCGACCTTCCTCCGGTGCATCAACCACCTCGAACGCGTCGATGCCGGTCGCCTGTACGTCGACGGGGATCTCGTCGGTTATGCCGAGCGCGGCTCGAAACTGTACGAACTGCACCCGCGTGCCGCCGCGAAGCAGCGCCGCGACATCGGCATGGTGTTCCAGCATTTCAACCTGTTCCCGCACCGCACCGTGCTGGACAACGTCGTCGAGGCACCGATCCTCGTGAAGAGGATCAAGCGCGGCGAGGCGGTCGAGAAGGCCCGCGATCTGCTCGCCCGGGTGGGGCTGGCCGACAAGGTCGACGCCTATCCCGCGCAGCTCTCGGGCGGCCAGCAGCAGCGCGTGGCGATCGCCCGCGCGCTCGCCATGGATCCCAAGCTCATGCTCTTCGACGAGCCCACCTCGGCCCTCGACCCCGAACTCGTCGGCGAGGTACTCGCGGTGATGCGCGATCTCGCGGACGGCGGCATGACGATGGTCGTCGTCACGCACGAGATGGGCTTCGCGCGGGAGGTCGCAGATCAACTGGTCTTCATGGACGGCGGTGTCGTGGTCGAGGCCGGCGATCCCCGCAAGATCCTGGCCGACCCGAAGGAGAGCCGTACTCGGGAGTTCCTGTCCCGGCTGCTGTGAACGCCGGACCCTGAACCCGGCGGGGGTCGGGAGCCGGGATCAGGCGGGTTTGCGGCTGCAGAAGATGGCGGTGCCCGGGAAGATCGATCCGCGCAGCGGGCTCCACTGCCCCCACTCGCGATCGAGATGCTCGGGCCACTCGGGTTCGACGATGTCGTAGACCTCGAGCCCGGCGGCGACGAGTTCGCGCACCCGGTCGCCCACCGTGCGGTGGTGCTCGGCGTAGGTCGCGCGACCCGTCGGGTCGACCTCCACGTAAGGGGTCCGGTCGAAATAGGGGAACATCGCGACGAGGCCCTGTTCGCCGGGGTCGTCGGGGAAGATCCACCGCATCGGGTGGTTCACGGAGAACACCCATCGTCCGCCGGGGCGCAGCACCCGCGCGACCTCGCGCATCACCCGGGCGGAATCGGCGACGAAGGGCACCCCGCCGAAGGCCGAACACACGATGTCGAAGCTCGCATCGGCGAACGGCAGGTTCTCGGCGCCGGCCTGTACGAGCGGAACCGCCCGGCCGGAGGCGGCCGTCGCCGTGCGTCCGCGCTGCAGCATCCCCATGGAGATGTCCAGTCCGACCGCGCGGGCGCCCTGTCCCGCCAGCCAGCGGGCGCACGGGGCCGAACCGCATCCGAGTTCGAGGACGTCGCGTCCGGAGACCGGGCCGAGCAACTGCACATCGGCCTCGTGCAGACCCTCCGGGCACCACACGAACTCGCCGTCGGCCGAATCCGCGCCGAGGAAATCGCCGTGGGTGCGGTGGTAGTCCTCGGCGTCGGCGTCCCACCACACCCGGTTCGCGCGCTCGCTCTCGAGGGAGCCGAGGCGGGTGCGGGTGGGCCGGGTCTCGCCGAGGACGGTCTGCGCGTTCGCGTGCCGCGCGGTCTCGTCGTCGGTCCCGTCCGAGTCGCCGGACGAGTCTGGAGAAAGGGGGTTCACGGAGCCCGACATGTGCGTGAGCCTAACGGGTCGGCAGGACGGGCCACGATATCGGTTTGCCCGGGTCCCCTCGAGGCGCGTAGCCTGGTGATCGCGAGTGTCCGCAGTTCGGCTCCACGGCCGAGCGGGGAACTCGCCGTGACTCACACATCGCCGTATCGCAGTGGGTGTTTCACGTGCCCGACCGAATTTCACCAACCGACTATCAACCCGTCCGGAGCAACTCAACACATGGCCTCCACCACCGTCACCTCGCCGCAGGTAGCCGTCAACGACATCGGCTCTGCCGAGGATTTCCTCGCCGCCATCGATGCCACGATCAAGTACTTCAACGATGGCGACATCGTCGAGGGCACCATCGTCAAGGTCGATCGCGACGAGGTGCTGCTCGACATCGGTTACAAGACCGAAGGCGTCATCCCGTCCCGCGAGCTCTCCATCAAGCACGATGTCGACCCCAACGAGGTCGTGTCGGTGGGCGATGAGGTCGAGGCACTTGTTCTCACCAAGGAGGACAAGGAAGGCCGTCTGATCCTGTCCAAGAAGCGTGCGCAGTACGAGCGCGCCTGGGGCACGATCGAGGAGCTCAAGGAGAAGGACGAGGCCGTCAAGGGCACCGTCATCGAGGTCGTCAAGGGCGGCCTGATCCTCGACATCGGCCTGCGCGGCTTCCTGCCCGCCTCGCTCGTCGAGATGCGTCGCGTCCGCGACCTCCAGCCGTACGTCGGCAAGGAGATCGAGGCCAAGATCATCGAGCTCGACAAGAACCGCAACAACGTGGTCCTGTCGCGCCGCGCATGGCTCGAGCAGACCCAGTCCGAGGTCCGCAGCGAGTTCCTGCACCAGCTCCAGAAGGGCCAGGTCCGCAAGGGCGTCGTGTCCTCCATCGTCAACTTCGGCGCCTTCGTCGATCTCGGCGGTGTCGACGGCCTCGTGCACGTCTCCGAGCTGTCCTGGAAGCACATCGACCACCCGTCCGAGGTCGTCGAGGTCGGCACCGAGGTCACCGTCGAGGTTCTCGACGTCGATCTCGATCGCGAGCGCGTCTCCCTGTCGCTCAAGGCCACGCAGGAAGATCCGTGGCGTCAGTTCGCCCGCACCCATGCGATCGGTCAGATCGTGCCGGGCAAGGTCACCAAGCTCGTTCCGTTCGGCGCGTTCGTCCGCGTCGAGGAGGGCATCGAGGGCCTCGTCCACATCTCCGAGCTGGCCGAGCGCCACGTCGAGGTCCCGGACCAGGTCGTCGCGGTCGGCGACGACGCGATGGTCAAGGTCATCGACATCGACCTCGAGCGTCGTCGTATCTCGCTGTCGCTGAAGCAGGCGAACGAGGACTACACCGCCGAGTTCGACCCGTCGAAGTACGGCATGGCCGACAGCTACGACGAGCAGGGCAACTACATCTTCCCCGAAGGCTTCGATCCCGAGACCAACGAATGGCTCGAGGGCTACGAGAAGCAGCGTGAGGAGTGGGAGTCCCGCTACGCGGAGGCCGAGCGTCGCCACAAGATGCACACCGCTCAGATCGAGAAGATGGCTGCCGACGAGGCTGCCGAAGCTGCGGCCGGCGTGTCCGGTGGCAACTACTCGTCCGAGTCGGGTGCCGAGGCTGCTCCGGAGACCACCGGCGGATCGCTCGCGAGCGACGCCCAGCTCGCCGCTCTGCGCGAGAAGCTGTCGGGCAACGCCTGACATATCGTTCCCACGGACGGCCCCGCACCTTTCGGTGCGGGGCCGTCCGCGTTCCGGGGAAGCGCTTCCTCCCGCCTCGCGCTCGTTTCGGAGCAACGGCTCCGGGACCACGACGAGACCGGCCCCTTCCGAAACGGAAAGGGCCGGTCTTCGTATGTCGTCGGCAGCAGGTGCTCAGCTCGGGGGCGAGTTCACCCCACGGCGGGAGTGGCCCACTGTGCGGGCAGGGCCGTCGCGCGCTTGCGCATCGCGGCGTGGCTGTGGCGCGCGTTCGTCAGCAGCGCGGTGAACCAGTTCCGCCGGTGCTCGGCGAGGGCGGCAGCGACCTCGGGGATGAGGATGCAGTGAACCCCGTTTTCCATGCCGAGGCGATGCCGACCTGTGGTGGAGGTGGAGGATCGCATGGCCTGCCTTCTCGAATGCTCCGGACGAGCCGGGAGGGACGCTTCGCACCGACGATATCGGACAGTCCCGCAAATTCTGCGCATTTACCCCAGGTCGGAGGGGGTGTGTCCGGTCGTCGAGCGGTGTTGCGACCGCCCCGTGACCCCACCGTGATCGGGGTGTGATCCCGGGAGCCCGGGCACCGTGGTCCTCGCCGCCTACGCCCACTCGATCCCCACCTGCGCCGGATCTCGGCGGATGCTCGGACGGGAATCCGAACCCGCCCGGTCACGCCCCGGGGATCCCCTACGGCGCACCTCATGTCGACATGCACTTCTCCACGACGGGCGCCGACCACGGAGTCGGCCCGGCCGCAACGGATTCCGTGGAGCGCGCGGCGCGACTTCCCGGTCCGCACTCCGTTCCGGAGGGTTGCATTCCGTCTCCGGGTTCGCCGCTCGAGAACACCGCCCCGGTCGTGGGGATGCACTGAGCGGACGCGGAGGACCACGTGATTCCCGGATCGTTCGAATTCACCGAGGTGCTGTCGACGGCTCGTGGGACGGGGAGTTCATCGTCATCGAGCCGATGATGACCCGAGAATCGCCGGCGGCGAAGCCGTCCCTGCGGGAGGTCGTGGCGCAGCCCGCGTCCGGCCGGCCCCTACCCGACGCTGTACACCGTCGTCTTCGACGAGGAGACGGACGAATATGTCGTCTCGCCGTCGGGGCCGACGATGCGCGAAGCGTCGCAGGGACCGCGAAGATGCCTCGACGGCGTGGTGATGCGAGACTGGCAGCGTGCTGCGAATGGGGTTGACCGGAGGTATCGGCGCGGGCAAGTCGACCGTCGCCAAGGAGCTCGTCGAACTCGGGGCGGTGATCGTCGACTCCGATGTCGTCGCCCGGGAGATCGTCGCTCCGGGCTCCGACGGCCTCGCCGAACTCGTCGACGCCTTCGGCGAGGACATCCTGCACGCCGACGGCACGCTCGACCGCCCCGCGCTCGCGGCGAAGGCGTTCGCGAGCGACGACGCGCGCGCCGTCCTCAACGCCATCACCCATCCGCGGGTCGGCCGCCGCACCGCCGAACTGGTCGCATCCGCGCCCGGCGACGCGGTGGTGGTGCAGGACATCCCGCTGCTCGTCGAAGGTGGCATGGCGCCGGCCTTCCATCTCGTCGCCGTGGTGCACGCCGACGAGTCCGAGCGGGTCCGCCGCCTCGTCGAGCTGCGGGGTATGCCCGAGGCCGACGCCCGGGCGCGCATCGCGGCGCAGGCGACGGAGGAGCAGCGGCGTGAGGTCGCCGACGTCTGGCTCGACAACACCGGCGATCAGCAGGTGCTGGTCGAGCAGGTCCGCAGACTGTGGAACGAGCGCCTGATGCCCTTCGAGGAGAATCTGCGCACCGGTGTCGTGGTGGAGGCGGAACCGGTGCTCGTGCACGCCCGCGAGGAGTGGCATCGTCAGGCCCAGCGGCTCATCGCCCGGCTTGCCCTCGCCGCCGGGGGCGCAGCGAAGCGCATCGACCACATCGGGTCCACCGCCGTGCCCGGTCTGGCCGCTGTCGACGTCCTCGACCTGCAGATCACCGTCGGTGATCTCGCGGCGGCCGACGCGCTCGCCCCCGCACTCGCTGCCGCGGGTTTCCCGCGCATCGACGACGTGGTCACCGACGAACCGAAGCCGTCCTACGGTGCCGGGGGCGAGACCGACCCGGCCGTGTGGGAGATGCGGTTGCACGGCAGCGCCGATCCCGGCCGTCCCGCGCGGGTGGCTGTCCGCGTGGACGGCTGGCCCGCCCAGCAGTTCGCGTTGCTGCTGCGCGACTGGCTGTCCGCGGTCGACACCGCGAAGCGCGAGTACGCAGATCTCAAGGCCGACGCCGCGGCCGACGCGGCGCAGCGGTCCGACCCCGCCGAGGCGGCCGCCGCCTATGCGGCGCTCAAGGCGCCGTGGTTCGACCATGCGCACCATCGCGCATGGGAGTGGGCCGCGAACACCGGTTGGTCGGCCTAGAGGCGTCCGGATCCCGGTGGATTCCCATCCGGGAATGTTCCGGACGCCCCGTCCGTTAGAGTAGTTGACAGTTCAACTATTAACGGAGGTTCCATCGTGCAGTTCGGCATCTTCACCATCGGCGACGTGACGCGCGACCCCACGACGGGCCGGGTCCCCACCGAACACGAGCGCATCCTTGCGATGACGAAGATCGCACTGAAGGCCGAGGAGGTGGGGCTCGACGTCTTCGCGTCCGGCGAGCACCACAATCCGCCCTTCGTCCCGTCCTCGCCGACGACGATGCTCGGCTGGATCGCTGCGAGGACCGAGAAGCTCATCCTGTCGACCGCGACCACGCTCATCACCACCAACGACCCGGTGAAGATCGCCGAGGACTTCGCGATGCTGCAGCATCTCTCCGGTGGCCGCGTCGACCTCATGATGGGGCGCGGCAACACCGGGCCCGTCTACCCGTGGTTCGGCAAGGACATCCGACAGGGCATTCCCCTCGCCATCGAGAACTACCACCTGCTGCGACGGCTCTGGCGCGAACGCGTCGTCGACTGGGAAGGCAAGTTCCGCACGCCGCTGCACGGCTACACCTCCACCCCGTGGCCGCTCGACGACACCCCGCCCTTCGTCTGGCACGGCTCCATCCGTTCGCCCGAGATCGCCGAACAGGCCGCCTTCTACGGCGACGGCTTCTTCCACAACAACATCTTCTGGAACAAGGAACACATCGAGCAGATGATCACCCTCTACCGCCGGCGGTTCGAGCAGTACGGACACGGCACCGCCGACCAGGCGATCGTCGGGCTCGGCGGCCAGGCGTTCATGGCCGGGACCGAGGCCGAGGCGAAGCGGATCTTCCGTCCCTACTTCGACAATGCTCCCGTCTACGGCCACGGCCCGTCGCTCGAGGACTTCTCGACGATGACACCACTGACCGTCGGCACACCCGAGCAGGTCGTCGAACGTACGCTCGGCTTCGCGGACTATGCGGGCGACTACCAGCGTCAGCTGTTCCTCATGGACCACGCCGGCCTGCCGCTCGACGTCGTGCTCGAACAGATCGAGATCCTGGGGCGAGAGGTCGTGCCGGTGCTGCGAACGGAATTCGAACGCCGCCGCCCCGCCCACGTGCCGTCCGACCCGCCCACGCACAGCACTCTCGCCGCGCAGGGCGCCGACTCGGCGCACCGGCACGTGATCCCGGCCCGCGTGGACCTCGTGCCGGAGGAGGCCGACGCCCGCTGACCCGCCACCGAGGACTTCGGCGCGGGGAAGGCCTCCGCCGCGTCGACGAGCCGGATCGGCAGGGCGGCGCGAGAACTCGCCGAACAGATCGCCCGTGGTGCCGGACGGGCACCGGCATCCCGGACGCCGCGCCCGCCGGGCTGCCACGTTCCTCCAAGGATCACCTGGCGTTCCCCGAATCGAGGGGTCAGATCAGATCCTTGCCGTCCCGTCGCGCTTGCAGCCACTCCTCGAAGAACCCGCGGCACAGCACCGCCAGGACACCGGCGACCAGCACGGGCCAGATCAGGACGTAGATCGTCAGCGTGAGCATGTTCATCGGTTCTCCTTCTCCGGACTGGTTGCTGCAGGATCGTTCCCGGCCGTCGCGGTGTCCTCCTCCACGTCGAAGTCACCGACGCGCTGCGCGATGACCTCGAAATCGAAGTTCTCCTCGGAGTTCACGGACATCGCCCAGCACACCACCGTGCTGACCGCGTACGCGACGAGCGATGCGCTGAGCACCGCGTACTCGTGGACCGCGCCGAGCGCGAAGGGTGCGGCCGCCACTGCGGCGACGGTGCCGACGATGCGCGCGACCCGAATTCCGAAGAAGCCGAACGCCATCAGGCCCGCGATCACGCCGACGCCGATCACCGAGGCGATGTCCACCGCCCAGGCGATCACTCCGTCCATCGGGAACCATCCGAACCGCACCGGCAGGAACGCTGCGAGGGCGACGAGCACCGACGTCGTGAACGCCTTGTTGGTGACCTTGTCCCAGTAGAAGCTCGCGATGACGGGGAAGACCAGTGCGCCCCACAGTGCCCCGACGAAGACCAGCAGGTCGAGGATGCTCAGCCGCATGCTCGCGAAGGCGACGGCGGCGGCGGTCGCGACGATCATCGTGGCGCGCCCGACGAAGAGCATGCGCTTGGGATCGGCGTTGCGGGTGCCCCCGGCGATGTTCTGACCGTAGATGTCCGCCATCACGATCGACGACAGGGCCGACAGGTCGGAATCGGCGGTGGACGACAGCGCGCCGATGATCATGACGAAGAACACGACGACCAGTGCCGTGGGCAGGAACGACGCCACCATCTGCGGCACGATGTTGTTGACGTCGCCGTCCATCGGGTCGATGCCCAGATACAGCGCGAGCACACCGAACATGCCGACCCCGATGACGGTCGCCCCGTAACCGATCGTCGCGGTGACGAAGGTCGGTTTGATGAGATCCTCCCGCACCGCGAACAGCCGCTGCGCGATCGTCTGGTTTCCGATGGCATACGCGAGCACGGCCGCGATGTACGGCGCGCCCTGGTTCAGGAACGCCTCGCTCGAGAAGAAATCTCCCTGCTGGTCGCTGAGATTGCCGGCACCGCTGTCGAAGGCGCCGGGAAAGCCCGTGAGGAAGAAGACCGCCGGGATGATGACGACGACGGCACCGAGCATCGCCACGACCTGCACGAAATCGGTGAGGACGGACGCGCGGAAGCCGGACCACAGGGTGTAGAGCAGCACCCCGACGGCGATGAACACCACGCCCTGAACGAAATCGAACGGGGAGAGCAGCGAGATGAGCACGCCCCCCGCGATAAAGTTGGACATCAGGCTGATCAGGCTGCCGACGAGATTCGAGCCGGCGAGCATGAGCTGGCTCGACCGGCCGTGCCGGGCGAACATGACTTCCGCCAGAGTGTGGGCTTTCGGTGCGACCGCGCGGATCCGCTTGCCGAAGGGGTAGATGAACAGGATCATCAGTGCACCCCACAGCCCGTAGTGGATGGGGCCGGAGACGCCGTAGGTGTATCCGGAGGTCGCGGAGGCGTACAGCGAGGACGCCCAGATCCAGGTGGCGGTCATGCTGGCCGCCGACACCCCGAAACCGACCTTGTTGCCGGCGGTCATGTAACCGTCTGCGTTCTCGTCCTTCTTCCCGATCCGGGCGGAGATGAGAAGCGTTCCGCCATAGAAGAATACGAGCAGGGTAACGATCGTCGCGGCGCTGAAATGAACGAGCTCGGTGCCGTCCACTGCGACCTCCTTCGTCTTCGCGTCGTGTCCACGGCGATCGGAGCGCAGCGCGGATCCACGGGGCGCGTTGCACGCGTCCGTTCGCGGTTCCGCTTCGGCGTCTGTCCGATTCACCCCCGGACGGTGGGCATGCGTCGAACACCCGATCGGGCGTGGCATACCGCTCCAGCAGGGCACACCCGGATCCGGGCGTGTGCCGACGAAGAGGCGGCGGCGTTCTCGGTGGCGCCCGTGAACTGCGCGGGCGCGCGCCGCCGGCGCGAGGGGTTACCTCGGTCGGGCGATGTGCACGCGGAGAGGCGATCCGGGCCGGCCCGATGGTCGCCTTCTCGGTGCACTGCTTCGCCGGCCGAGGCAGATTATCATGTCCTTTGCGACAGTAACTTTTTCGCTCCCGTGCCCTGTGTTTCTGTGCAGGTGGCACCCACGTCGACGGCGTGAGCGTCAGCGCCAGGAGACGGGCGCGCCCCGCTCCCGGAGCCATGCGTCGAGATCGTGACCGTGCGCGGCGATGCCGTCCACCGCCCGCAGCGCCGTCTCGATCGCGATCTCGGCCGCCCCGGCATCGATCAGACCGGCGGTGACCGCGACGACCAGTTCGTCGATGTCCTCGACGGTGGTGTCGCGACCGGTGCGGACGATCAGGTCGAGATAGTGGTCGTGGGAGTGCCAGACGTCACCGTCGCGCCGGAACTCGCCGACGTCGACGTACCGGTCCTGATCGCGTTCGTTGCCCGGTGTGAAATGGAAGATCGAAGCCCGTAGCCGCAACTCCGGAAGCAGCCACGACTCGAGATAGTGGAACTGCGGGTGATCGGACGGTCGCGCCATGTACAGGCCCCACGCCTCGACGCGGTACTCGTCGACGGCGCGCACGAAACCCTTCGGGTCGATGTTGGTCTTCGCGGCGACGTCGAACGTCTCGGTCTTCACGGGATGCGGGGTCGCGGACACGGGATGCAGGCTAGCGGCCGGACCGTCCCGCACGTAGGAGCACGGTGCGTGTCGGTGGGAGCGCTTACTCTGGTTTCCATGGCGTTCGCAAGTGAACATCCCGTCGTCGCCCACTCCGAGTTCCGGCCGGTGGGTGAGATCGAACGCACCGAGGCCCGCTTCGAAGTCGTCAGCGAATACGAGCCGGCGGGTGACCAGCCCGCCGCCATCGACGAGCTCGAGCGGCGGCTGAGGGCGGGGGAGAAGGATGTCGTCCTGCTCGGTGCCACCGGTACCGGCAAATCCGCCACCACCGCGTGGCTCATCGAGCGCGTCCAGCGACCCACCCTCGTGATGGCGCCCAACAAGACCCTCGCCGCGCAGCTCGCCAACGAGCTGCGAGACATGTTGCCCAACAACTCGGTCGAGTACTTCGTCTCGTACTACGACTACTACCAGCCCGAGGCGTACATCGCGCAGACCGACACCTACATCGAGAAGGACTCGTCGATCAACGACGACGTGGAGCGGCTGCGGCACTCGGCCACCTCGTCGCTGCTGTCGCGTCGCGACGTCGTGGTGGTCGCGTCCGTCTCGTGCATCTACGGTCTCGGTACCCCGCAGTCCTATCTCGACCGGTCCATCCAGCTCGAAGTGGGTGTGGAGGTGCCGCGCGACGCGCTGCTGCGCCTGCTCGTCGATGTCCAGTACGCCCGCAACGACATGGCGTTCACCCGCGGATCGTTCCGCGTCAAGGGCGACACCGTCGACATCATCCCCGCCTACGAGGAACTCGCCGTGCGGATCGAGTTCTTCGGCGACGAGATCGACGCGCTGTACTACCTGCACCCGCTCACCGGCGATGTCGTGCGCAAGGTCGACTCCCTGCGCATCTTCCCCGCCACCCACTACGTCGCCGGTCCCGAACGCATGGAACGCGCCGTCGCGAGCATCGAGGCCGAACTCGAGGAGCGCCTCGCCGATCTGGAGAACCGCGGCAAGCTGCTCGAGGCGCAGCGTCTGCGCATGCGCACCCAGTACGACATCGAGATGATCCGGCAGGTCGGCTTCTGCTCCGGCATCGAGAACTATTCCCGTCACATCGACGGTCGCCCCGCCGGGTCCGCTCCCGCGACCCTCATCGACTACTTCCCGGAGGACTTCCTCCTGGTCATCGACGAGTCGCACGTCACGGTGCCGCAGATCGGCGCGATGTACGAGGGTGACATGTCGCGCAAGCGCAACCTCGTCGACTTCGGCTTCCGCCTGCCCTCGGCGGTCGACAACCGGCCCCTGACCTGGGAGGAGTTCGCCGCCCGCATCGGGCAGACGGTCTACCTGTCGGCCACCCCCGGCCCCTACGAGCTCGGGCAGACCGGCGGCGAGTTCGTCGAGCAGGTCATCCGTCCCACCGGTCTCGTCGACCCGGAGGTGGTCGTCAAGCCCACCAAGGGCCAGATCGACGATCTCGTGCACGAGATCCGCGAGCGCGCCGACCGCGACGAGCGCGTCCTCGTCACCACACTCACCAAGAAGATGGCCGAGGACCTCACCGATTACCTGCTCGAACTCGGCATCCGGGTGCGCTATCTGCACTCCGACATCGACACTCTGCGGCGTGTCGAACTACTGCGGCAGCTGCGCCTCGGCGAATACGACGTCCTCGTCGGCATCAACCTGCTCCGTGAGGGCCTCGATCTTCCCGAGGTGTCCCTGGTGGCGATCCTCGACGCCGACAAGGAAGGCTTCCTGCGGTCGACGACCTCGCTGATCCAGACCATCGGCCGCGCTGCGCGCAACGTCTCGGGCGAGGTCCACATGTACGCCGACAAGATCACCGACTCCATGGCCCGGGCCATCGAGGAAACCGAGCGGCGCCGCGAGAAGCAGGTCGCCTACAACACCGAACACGGTCTGGATCCGAAGCCGCTGCGCAAGAAGATCGCCGACATCCTCGATCAGGTCTACCAGGAGGCCGAGGACACCGAGATCGTCGAGGTGGGCGGTTCCGGACGCAACGCCTCGCGCGGCCGGCGCGCGCAGGGCGAGTCCGGGCGCGCGGTCAGCTCCGGTGTCGTGGAAGGTCGCGACACCTCGACGATGCCGCGGGCCGAGCTCGCCGATCTCGTGCAGCAGCTCACCGATCAGATGATGCAGGCCGCACGCGACCTGCAGTTCGAGCTGGCGGCGCGACTGCGCGACGAGATCTCCGACCTGAAGAAGGAACTGCGCGGCATGGACGCCGCGGGGCTGAAGTAGCCGCCCTGCCCGGTCGGCGCCGGAGACTCGGTAGGGTCCTTTCCCATGGATCCCTCCTCGGCCGGGCGTACGGCCCGCGCGCTCGAACTGCTGCATTCGGTCGTCTACTTCGCGCCGGACACCGCGAGTGAACTCGCCGCGCTGGGCGTCGACGGGCCGGCCGCACACTATTTCGGTGGGCGCTCGGCAGCCATGGGTGCCGTGGGCCCCGGCCTCGTGACGGCGACGTTCTACAGTTTCTCGCCCCGTCTGGTGGCCTCGGCCGTCCCGGCGGTGTGGCAGAGCGCCGAGCCTGCCGCGATCCTTGCGGCGCGGTTGCGCGGGCTGGACGCTCTCTACCGGCGGGTCCTCGGGCAGGACGTGCTCGATTCCGCGGAGATGAACGAGGCCACGGATCTCGCCGTCACCGCGGCGCGGGCGATCCCGGGCCCCGACGGGCGACCGCTCTACGCCGCCCACGCCGACCTGCCCTGGCCCGAGGAAGCGCATCTCCGGTTGTGGCACGCGCTGACATTGCTGCGCGAGTACCGCGGCGACGGGCACATCGCGGCGCTGCAGACGGCGGGGCTGTCGGGGATCGAATCGCTGGTCACCCACACGGCGACCGGCATCGGATTCGCCGTCGATCCCGCCCGGAAGCTTCGGGGATGGTCGCGGGACGAGTGGGCGGACGCCGAGAAGGGATTGCGCGGACGCGGCCTGCTGGACAAGCGCGGAGAACTCACCGGTGAAGGGTTCGAGGTCCGCGAGCTCGTCGAGGACCTGACCGACGACCTGGCGGCCGCGCCCTGGGGCGCGCTCGGCGAGGACGGCGTGGAGCGTCTGCTCGACCTCGCGTTGCCGTGGCGCGATGCCTTCGTCGATGCCGAGGTGTTCCCCGCCGGCCTCTTCGGCCCGCGTTACGGTGACGCACGGTAACATCAAACCGGATTGTGGGATGAGACCCAAACGTCCCACCCGAGCCGCCCATCCCGCTACTGTCGACGCAGCGTATGGCGGGGGAGCGTGCGTGTCCTCCGTCGACGACGGCATCGGCGGCACACGTCGATGAACCACACACTCGATGGAGGATGAATGAGCGCCTACCGGACCATAGTCGTCGGAACCGACGGTTCCGAATCGTCGTATCGGGCCGTGGAGAAGGCAGCCGCTCTGGCCGGCGACGCCGGCGCCCAACTGGTGATCGCCTGCGCCTACTACCCGGCCGACCCCAAGGACACCGCGCAGGCCGCCGATGCGCTGCGCGACGAGGCGTACCAGATCACCGGTTCGGCCCCGACCTACGAGATCCTGCGCACCGCACGGGAGAAGGCGACCGTCGCGGGCGCCCGCAAGATCACCGAGCGCCCCATCGTCGGTGCTCCCGTCGAGTCGCTCCTCACACTCGTCGAAGAGGTCGACGCCGATCTCATCGTCATCGGCAACCGCGGTCTCAACACGCTGACCGGCCGCCTGCTCGGTTCCGTCCCCTCGGACGTCGCCCGCAAGGCCCTGTGCGACGTGCTGGTGGTGCACACCGTCCGCTGACGGATCAGCAGTACTCCTCGCGGGTGACCTCGAGGTAGCGCACGGCAGCGGTGTCCGCCGACATCCGCGAGTGTGTGGCCCCCGCGGCGTAGGCGGCGATCGGCCGAAGCGTGGCGAGGACGTCATGCTCCGGCACTCCCGCACTCAGCTGGTCGCACACCCCTCGCACCACCGCCAGGACGGTGTCGTCCCCGACGTCGGCGACCAGACCGGACGCCTCCAGCATCTCCTTCACCCGCAGGAACCGCGCGTCGGGCGGCATCGTGGAGGGTGAGGGCGCGGTCGACGTCGTGGAGGGGGCGGCCTGCGCCTCGTCCGGGGCCGGCGCCACCGACCCGCAGGCGGCGGAGACGAGGAACCCGCTCAGCGCCGCGACCGCCGCGCACCCCGCTCGACGTACCCGATGGTGCGCTGCCCGATAGGTCACTTGTTCGTTCCCTCCGCGGATGATCCGTCCCGTGTCCCTGCCCGGAAGGACGGTACCGTCCTTC
>NZ_LPZN01000054.1 GCF_001646655.1 Rhodococcus gordoniae
AGCTTCAACCGGAGCCGACATATGCCACCGGGCCGCACCCTCAGGTGCTGTGCAGGTCCCCCGGCGCACGCTGCTGATGCGCTGACACACGCCTATCGAGGCGGTTCGTCGTCCCCCTCGAGGACAACGATCGAGTCCCCACCGAAGATCACCTGCCCACCCACGGCGGGTGGCGGACCGTCCGGGTACCGACCGACGCCGGCGTCTCGAGCGAACTCTTCCCAGGTGGTGGGTTCACCGTCCTCGATGATCGGATCCCCGAGCGAAAGGTCGTAGTCGTCCTCGAGCTCGGTCTCGTCGTTGCCGGAAGCGTCGTTCGGACTGGTCATGGTGGTGCCTTCCTCGATCGGAGTGGGAGTGTCAGCCATCGGATAGGCGGCCCTGCGCATCCCTACCTTCCAAGGTCGGTGGCTCCCTGATGAACAGCGTAGTGCTCGGCGCCGGCTCCACTGTGGACCGTAGTCGGCTCCCACTTTCCGTGTACCAGGCCATTCTGAAACGAGCAGTTAATGCTTTTCGAGTCCGTCCCGAGCGGAGAGCACGGACTCGGTCGGCCCTCCTTCACTGGGCCTGGTCAGGTTCCCTCGAACGGACGAGAACCGGCCCGGTGTTGGGCTACTCCCAGGACGGCGGCTCACGTGCAGGATCGTCGAGTACCGCGTCGATTCGCTCGTCGGCCACAATACGCTCGATTGCATCCGCGCCGGCGCCGATCGTGGCGAAGTGCGGATCGACATCGTTGGTGATGCACCAGGAACGGTCCGCCGGCCAGATGAAGGCAGGATCAGGACAGTCGCCATACGGCCACCGCGCAGGGTCGTCGCTATTCCAGTCCGTGTAGTCCGCCAGCGTGCCGCGGAACAACCAGTAGACGCGATTGGGGATCGCAAAGTTGGGCGCCGAGCGGATGGTGGTGGTGCCCCACCCTTCCCACAGGCAGAAGTAACATTCGTCTGGTGTGGTCGTGTATCGAGACAGAACCTCCAGTGCCACGCCGATCTGATCCTTCTCCGACAATGCGTTCTGATCGAAATCGACGTCACTCGTCTTCTGTCCAGGAAAGCTCGGATCGGGGATGAACCTCACCCGCGCATAGCTCGGATATCCGACCGGGCCGCGACCTGCCAATCGGTACCACGGAAGTCTCTGCTCGACGAGCCAATCGGCGACCGAGACATCGTGGCACAGTTCGAAACTCACCCAGCCAGTATCTACGTGGTCGGCCCGCGCCGGCCCCGCGCGATCCCGACAAGCAGTGTCTTGTGTGGCGATCGTCCAACAGGAGACCACTCGCGCCCCAATCTGCTCCAATGATTCGGAGACCGTAGGAACGCTCCGTAGCAGCCGGGACCGGGCCTCACGACGGTGTCGCCCACGCCCACCGCCGGAAACCCGCAATTATCAGACACGACCTGGCCGCCCCGGGACAGCTCCGCTCCCAGATCTGCTGGCTTACTGCTCGTCGGGTTCCGGGAACGCGAGCACCGTGATCACGTCGGCGTTCCTCGGGTCGGTCATCGGATCGGACCGGACCCACTCGACGACGCCGGCGGCTCGAGTCTCGAGATCGATCCGTTCACCGGTGCCGTCCGGACGGACTGCGACCAGATCTCCCGCGGCGACCCAACGGGTTCCGTCCGCGGACTCGGCTACATCCGGTCTGCTCTTGCGTGCCGATATCCGAGCGGCCAGTGCCGCGTCCTCGACCGGAACCAGCTGCCCGTCCTCATCGAGCCGGCGCACCGGATAGGGATCGGGTTCGACGCGCACCACCCCGTACCGCTGATCGATCCGCAGGATCGGGCGGGGAAAGGTGCACAGGAACAGCCGTCCCCCATCGACGACACTGCGGCCACCCCCGGTAGTAACGCGTTCGATGCGCACCGCATTGTGTTCGCTCCGATCGCACCGGAACACCTCATATTGGGAGGTGATCCAGCAGCCGTTCCGATCGGCATGCAGGACGCGGGTCCACGCCGCGGTCGGCGCCTCTATCGTCAGCGGCACCAGGAACTCGGTCACCACCGCCGGGGTGTGCGAGATGTCGACATGCAGCAGGACCGGATCGGAGCGGTCCATCACCCATACATCACACTCGTGCACCGCCACCGCACCCGCGGTGAACCTGCGCTGGGGCAACGGCACATCGTCGAGGTCCAACTCGAGGAGCACCCCGGTCGCAACCCACGGATCCACGGCCGACGAATCCGACCAGTTCGACCAGAAATGCTGCGGGGTGGCCTCGACGGCACTCGATCGCGCCGAACCGTCGACCACACGCAGCCCGCCGCCCGGCTCGGATTCGATGCGTTGCTCGACCAACCGGATACGCCGGACCCGGCCCCGCACCGCGGTGGGATGCTCCGCTCCCGTCCACCCGATGTCGACGAAGAATCGTCCGGTGAGCTCGACCGGTCCCGCCACCGGCCGATCGGACACCAATTCGGCACACCACCGATCACCGATCAGCTCGATCGGCCACCACAATCGACCGTCAGCAGACGCACCCGGGGCACACCCGAAAAAGGGACGTGCCACAGCACGCACCACGCGTACACCCGGCGCCGATGCAGCGGTGGGATCAAACCTCAACACCACCTCGACGACGTCACCCACAACAGGAGGATCCAGCGAACGGTCATCGAAAACCCAACCGGGAACGAACACCGCAATCGCGCTACCACCAGACTCGACAGTCATTGCTGCACCCCACGCACTCGACGATCCGATGGACGACGCCACCGGGCGCAGGGCCACCCTTGCCGGCACACTACCGCCTCACCTCGGCTCGGTGCCGGTGCGAAACTCGTTCTTCGGCTGACCATCGACACCTGTTGTTTGACGATGATTAAGCAGCACAGAAGAGACACGTCTCCAGAGTGGATCCGACCCGGATGCTCCCAGGTCCCAAGCGCGCCCATGACCTCGCGCGAGAATCGAGGCTGACAGCGCAAAACCGTGACATGGTCATCACCATGGGACGGACAACGGGAACAGTGCGCGAATGGCACGCCGAGCTCGGGTGGGGCGTGCTCGACTCCCCCGACACCCCCGGTGGGTGTTGGGGCGCATTTCAGCCACATCGACGGAACGGGATTCCGCGCACTGACCGTGGGCGCAGCCGTCCAGCTCGACTGGGAACCCGCACAGCAGGACGGATACTCCTTCCGCGCCACCCGTATTCAGCCGCTGGACGAGTGAGTCGTGATGCTCTCGAACAACGAGGACCCAGGGTCGGTGTGGCAGGCCCACGACGTCCTCGACGATGTCGCTGCCGGTGACTGGGTCACCGCCGCGTTGCCCCGCTTCGATTCCACCGTCGGCTCGTTGGTGCCGCCGATCTACCCCGGCTACACACGGGTCCTGCATCCGGCGACGCGCGTCGCGCATGACTCCGGTGCCGTGGTGCCGGTGCGATGGGCCGAGATCGCGGCCACCACAGGCGCGATGATCCATCCGACCGTCGAATGGTTCTCCCTGCTGCACGCCGGGACCAACCGCGGCGACGGCGACGGCAACAGCACCGTCTGGGACGATGCACCCGAGATCGGGGACATGCCCGAAGAACAGTTCGCGGCGCTGGCCACGGTGCTCGCCGAGTACACCGACACCCCCGACGACTGTTGGTTCGGGTTCTGGGAAGGGCGCGGCGGAGCGTCAGACATCGAACTGTCGAAAAACACGCCGCGGCTACATATTCCTGGTCGCGACAACTACCTGGTCCACGGCGCCGTGCGCGATGCCGTCCGCACACTGGGCTGGTGTGGTCCGAACCTGTGGTGGCCTCAGGACCGGGCGTGGTTCGTCGCCACCGACATCGATCTGATGTCGACCTACATCGGCTCGTCGGTCGACTGTGCCCGAGCGCTGCATGCCCGCCCGGAGTTGGAGACCACCGACACCACCGCCACGAACCGGGTCACCTGGGACAGCGACGACGTCAACCCGCTACCACCGAACCCGTACACGCGGTCACAGCCGCCCTCGACAGGAGCCGTGCCATGATGCGGCACACGCTCGACTTCGGTAATCCGTTGCCGCCGGGCTGGACCGCACTCGACGAGAAACACCGGTCTCAGTACTGGGATCGGTTCACCAACCGGTTCGGGTTCCGGCCCGGTACCGACGAAGCGACGTGGCCGGCGATCGCCGAACCGGCACCGTCGATCACGTTCGATCTCACCGCACCCGCCGACATCGCGGGCGCATGGTCGAGTCGCTTCGACGCCGTCAATACCGAAGCGTTGCGGTGCTTCGTCACCGAGTTCGCCGACGATCCGACGTTCGTGGTGCTGGACTGGCAGCACACCTGCTACCGGCTCGATGCCGCCGTGCATGCAAGCACCCCGGACACCGAGTGGCGGGTGCCGGTCTACCCCAACGGCGACTACTACATCTTTCTGCGCGAGGACCTGAGCGAGGGAACCTTCGGGCACCCGTGGGAACAAACCCTGTGCGTGTTCGGTGAACGACTGCTGGCCTCGCTGGGGCGGACCCTCGCGACGTGGCTGCCCATCACACGAATCGACGGCCTCCGACCCGACGATGCGTAACGTGCCCGAACATCCTCGATTGCCCTTGCTTCAGGTCCGCTGTTCATTTCAGATGCCGGTACAGCGTGGTGCGTCCGACCCCGAGGATCTCCGCGATCTCGGTCTGACTCATCCCGTTGTCGCGCATCAGCTTCGCCTGCTTGATCTTCTTCGGCGTCATCTTCGGTGGTCGGCCCCCGGCCCGGCCGCGGGCTCGGGTCGCGGCAAGGCCGTCCGAGGTGCGTTTGTGGATGGGGTTGCGTTCGAACTCGGCGAGCGCGCCGAAGATGGAGAAGATCAGCTTGCCGCCGGCGGTCGTGGTGTCGACTGCTTCGGTCACCGACCGGAACCCGATACCGCGCTCTTCGAGGTCGGTGACCACTTGAAGCAGATGCGGCAGGGACCGGCCGAGTCGATCGAACAGTGCCTGGTGGACCGGTGATCTGCGGTGATAGGTGGCACGGTTCCGAGCGATGGAAATGGCATGGTTCTCGAAGCACAACTGTGCCCCGGAGTACTCGCGAACACCGCGGCGGACAATTGATCAGATCCATCTCTCGTACCGGTCGGCGGGCATCAACTTCGGGAAGAACTCCCTTCGTAGATCGCGGATCAGCGCGATGTAGTTCCCGCCGTCGGTCCGAGCGGCAGTTTCAAGGCTCTGGAACGTGCCCCGCAGCGGATCGAATGCAAACGATTCGGAGGCATCTCGCACCGCGTACATCGCGATGACCGGCGCCGGAGCCGGACCGTTCTCAGGGATTGTGGTGTCGATGGTGGGGTCGTCCTGGAACGCCTGCCACAGCTGCTCAGGTTCGTCGCGGCCGAACGGGGGCGGCAACGTCCGGTTGCCGTCCTCGAGCGCATCCAGTGCCGGCGCGATCCAATCCCTGTCGGCGATGCCGGCGATGGTGAAGGCTCGTCGGACAGCCCAGACGGTAATGCGCCGAAGTTTCGGCTCGCGAGGCCTCGCGATCGCGTCCGCAAGCGCGCGATCGACACCGGCGAGGTCGATCGCTTGGGGGCACCGGCTCAGTTTCTCGGACGGCGGTCTCCCACCCCATCGGATGGCCTCCTGCTTCGCCGCCTCGGCCATCTTCTCGTAGCCGACCCTCAGGTAGATGGTCGCGTCGGCGGCCGGATCGGGGTCCCACCACGCGCGGGTCGGATGTTCGACGATCTCCTGATCCCAGGCACTGTCCGTCTTGTGAAGCCGAAACATCCCGTGGGGCCGATTCACCCGCCACACCTGCACCAGATACTCCTCGGTGGGCTCGTCGACCTCGAGAGCCCAGTGCGTGTCCCGACCACGACCGGACACCCGGAACCGATACGACCCCCGGCCGATGGCCAGCCGGTCGAAGTCGGGTAGCTTCTCCCCACTCAGGGTGATCACGGCGAATGCCTTGGTCACCTTCACCGTGGCTTCCTCCGCGACCTCCCACGCGCACCGATCGGCGTGGAAAGCCGGCTCGTTGTCGCAGACCTCGACGGTCAACGACACCGGACCGTAGGCGATGCCGGTCATGACCGTGACGAAGTTCTGCCCGACCTCGATGACACTGCCGGTCTCCGACGGTTCGTAGGTTTCCGCGGTCACAGATCCCAGGACGAACTGATGATGATCCGCGACGGCCACGCCGGATTGGTTCATCAAGGCACGGTAGCGCACGAGGACTGCACCCACTCCGAGGACAAACGGGTCAACCACCGCTCTGATCGGTGCCCCTCATGTGCGCTCCGCCGCGATCACTCAACACATCCGGTAGCGGGACCGCCAGATCTGTCGAGGTAGTGATCATGGCGGAGTTCAACCCTGAAAACGTACTGCTCGAACACCACTACGTGCTCACGTCATTCGTGACCACGTAAGACCCGCCCCGACCTCTGGCCGATACTTCCCCTGCAACAAGGCTCCGTTTGTAGTCAGGGCGGTGAGCACATCACTTACCAGCGCTCCGAGCGACGGCCACAACGCCTCGGAGCCCCCCATGCTGGTGCTGAACTCGATGACGCAGCCGCTCAGCTCGCCGCTGCGCATGTCCACGACCAGCACAGCACCGGTGTTGTCTTCGGCGATCGGAATGAACTGCGGAACGAAGCGATCCGCTGGTGATCCCGCCGGACGCTCGGCATCTGCGGCAACCGGAGGAAGATCGGCATTCTGTTCGACTACGAATTCCTCAGCGTCGAAGAACATCTGCCGCACCTCGAGCACACGACCCAGATCCACCAACTCGAAAGCAGGAACCAGCTCGAAGCCACCGCTGTGCTGCGTGAACAGTGTCCGCAGGTCGGCAGTCCATCGGACCCCCGTCGCGCTCTCCACTTTCGTAACGTCATCGAGGGGTGCACCACTGACGATCGAGACATCGGCGACCAAGTCTCGCAATGCCTGCCACACTGCCGCGAAACCCGCGGACTCGGCCCCGTAGCGAGAAGCCACCCCAACCGGTGTCCGGACTGATCGCTCTGATCGGGGAGGCGATTGCTCCTTCTGGGATCGGCGATGCACCCTCTCTCGGACTGCGCGCTCTACGATCTCGTCGACCGACAGTGAACCGTCGAGACCTTCGATCTTGTAGTAATCGTCATCTTCGTCCTCGCCGTCGAGTTGAAGAGTCGCGCCACCGGCGAGGGTCCTGCCGAACTTGTCGGCCCAGGCATGTGCACGGTCTGCGGCATCACCGATGACATCCGGCAGGGCGCTGCTCGATGTGCTGCCTTTCAGAGTCACGAGTCCTCGGCGAGAATCATCTTCTTGGACTGAGCTGATGGTGATCCGCCAGTGCGTCGTCATGTGATCGAGTCTCCTTCGGTCCGGCTGGGGGCATGCGGTGACCAGCACGTGACCGCGGTACAGGCCTCAAAGAATCAGCCGACACCAGCGCCGGTCTTCTCGTCTCACCAGACCAGCTGCGGTTCTGTCGAATGTAGGACGGGAGGGCAGACCTATACACAGAACTGTCTGTGGACGGTGTCGGTGCTCGATACCGGCGATTGTCACCTGATACTCGACGCCGGCCGTCGGCCTCGGCGCAAGACGGTGGGCGTCACGGTATTCAAGAGTGTCGGGTTCACAGGTGTGCGCGTAGATCAGTCGGCGCCGCAGGCGGCGGTGCTGATCGCCGGTGAGCTGCAGGATCAGCTGGCCGGCGGGATGCCGTTCGTGCAGTGGCCCATCGACGGACAGCGGTTGCTGACGCCGACGTTTCGGGACGGGCACGCGGTGTGGATCGCTCGCAGTTCGGATCGGGTGATCGCCGAGATCGGCTACTTGTGCTCGAGTTGAATACTCCCGTCCGTCCGGTCGATGCGTTCGGGGTCGAGACATCTGTGTCGGTCACGAGTGAGCGCCTGGACCCGTTCCCACAACCCCGGTTCAGTCGCGCAGGTTTGGATACCTGGTCGATGTCTGCGTGTGTTCGGTGGTGCCGGCGGTGTAGAGATGCGAGAAAAGTCCCTCGAAATGCAACCCCGCGTCGTGGTGGGCGTGGACGAGTTGGTCGCCGAGCTGGTTTTCATCGCCTGCCCCGTGGATCCCGATGCGGATGTGCCACAACTCGTCATCCGAAGTCAACGGGTGCGGGCGGTGCTGGGCGTTGGCTCGGGCATCGTCGATCACGGTCGGGTCGGTGATCCGGTGGGGGTCGCTGATCTGCCAGCGTCCGATGGGTGCGAGAAGGTCGGTCAGCACTGCTCGGAGGGCGACGAGGTAGCCGGCGACATCGGCGGTGACAACGTGCAGGGTGTACTCGAGCAGGTCGTCGGGGTGGAACGGGCGTGGGGGATCCGGTTCGGCATCCCAGACGCTGCCACGGTAGATGTCGATTCCGCCGACCGGCGGAAGGTCGGTGGCACGGGTGTCGATCAGACACAGCATGGGATGGCCGTACAAGCCGGCCAGGCGTGCCTGTCGGGCGAAATTGTCGACAAGCACGTGCGCGGTGCGAGGCTCGAGACCGAGCAGAGTGTCGAATCCGGCGATGGCCAGGACCGTGCCGGTGGTGGCGGGGTCACTGCCGAACAGATAGGTGCCCACATCGGCGAACACATTCGCGAGCGCGTCGAGGCTCGCGCCGTAGGAACGGCGGTAGGACAAGGTCTCGGCGAGGGCGTCGTACATGTCGCCGGTCGAGGTCCAAGGGTGCGCGTCGATGCGGTGCACGAGATATCCCACGCCGCCGAGCCGATCACAGGCATTGTCGAGCTCGAAGCCGGTGTCGTAACGGAAGACATGGCCGTTCTGCAGCAGGCTCCAATCGAAGCGGTGCCGCTGCTCGATGAACAATTCACGATCGGTGGGGTCGAACACTGCGCGGCGCACCATGACCGTGAGCGTAGAGGCCGGCGTCCTCGTAGACCCGGACGTAGGGCCGTCCGCTGACGAAACCCTCCACAGCTAACACATGCCTGACACATGACCAACCCGGGAGAACGTCGTCCGCCCTGTCATCACGTCGCTGCCACAGACCGCTCGCGGGAGTTGCCCGGCGCGGGACGGCCGTGCAGCGCAGCCGCGACCGCTCCCAGGGCTGCCAGCAGAACAGCGAAGAGCAGCGATCCCCAAAGCGAGGTCCAGTTCGCCAATTGAATCGCCCCGAGTTCGGCGGAGGCTCTCGAACCTGTGAAGGATGGAGAGCATGGCAGCACCGCGGAAGTACAGCGTTGAGTTGAAGGAACGAGCAACGAGGATGGCGGTCGAGGCCCGCCAGGATCCGGCGACACGGCCGGGTGCGCTCAAACGGATCGCCGATCAGCTCGGAGTGCACCCAGAGGCGCTCCGGACCTGGGTCAAGCAGGCCGAGGTCGACGGCGGTGTGCGTCCGGGAACCACGACCAGTGATGCCGAACGGATCGCGCAGTTGGAACGAGAGAACCGCGAGCTGCGGCGGCGAACACGATCCTCAAGCAGGCCTCGGCTTTCTTTGCGGCGGAGATCGACCGCCCACAGCGCTGATCGTGGAGTTCGTCGCCGCTCACCGCGACGAACACGGGGTCGATCCAATCTGCGCGGCGTTGCGCGAGACAGCCGCCCAGATCGCTCCGTCCACGGTCCGAGCCCATCTGAGCCCACAGCGAACCGAATCGGCCCGTGCGGTGCGTGACCGTCAGGTTCTGTCCGAGATCCGGAAGGTTCATGCCGACAATCTCGGGGTGTACGGGGTCCGCAAGGTGCACGCCAGCCTGAAGCGGATGGGGATGCCGGTGGCCCGGTGCACCGTGGAACGATTGATGAAAGCCGATGGGCTACAGGGAATACCCCGATTGAAAGGCCGGAAGACCACACACAGTGACGGGGTCGAGACTCCGCGGCCGGCGGATCGGGTGCAGCGGCGGTTCGTCGCCGACGCGCCCAACACGTTGTGGGTGGCGGATCTGACCTACATTCGTACGCATTCGGGGTGGGTGTACGCCGCGTTCGTCCTCGACGTGTTCTCCCGGATGATCGTCGGGTGGCAGGTCTCGACGTCGATGCGCACCGATCTAGCCCTCGACGCCTTGGATATGGGGTTGTGGGCGCGCCGACGGGTCGGCCAGGACGTTGCCGGGTTGATTCACCATAGCGACCGCGGCGTCCAGTATCGAGCGGTGCGCTACACCGAGCGACTCGACGAGTGTGATGCGGTGTCTTCCGTTGTTTCCAAAGGTGATTCGTATGACAACGCGATGGCAGAGGCGTTCAACTCGTTGTTCAAGGCCGAGTGCATTCGCAATCCCGTGATGCGTCCACGCGGGGGCTGGCGGAGCGTGGGAGACGTCGAGTGGGCGGTCGCCGAGTACATCGACTGGTTCAATCATCGCCGCTTGCATGGCGAGATCGACCACGTTCCACCTGCCGAGTACGAGGCCACCTACTGGTCGAAGCACACGGCGGTCGACTACCGTGAAACCCCGGTCCTCGCTGAGGCCGGAACCAGATAGCCGAGCCTCCGCCGAACTCGGGGCGATTCACAGTTCCGCGACGACGTCGTCAGGGTAGCCCGTAACCGCGAACCAGGCCAGCACCTGCGGCAGATCGCCGCGGACTTCGGCATCAGCGAATCGTGCCTGACCAACTGGATGCGAAAGGCCGACATCGAGGACGGCCTCGCGCCTGGCACCACCGCCGGTGAGAACGCCGAACTGCGTGAAGCCCGCAAACGCATCCGTCTGCTCGAGCAGGAGAACGAGGGGTGCTGCGCCGGGCTGCCGCGTACCTGTCGCAGGCGAATCTTCCGGGAAAATGATCTACCCGCTCGTCCGCGAGCTGGCCGCCGGCGGGATCCCCGTCGCGGCGGATGTGCCGGGTCCTGGGGATCGCACGGCAACCGTACTATCGGTGGCTCGCTGATCCGGTCACCGATACGGAGCTCGAGGAGGCCTATCGGGCGAACGCACTGTTCGACGCCCATCGTGAAGATCCGGAGTTCGGCTATCGGTTTCTCGCCGACGAGGCCCGCGAGGCGGGTGAGTCGATGTCGGACCGCACAGCCTGGCGGATCTGCTCGACCAACAGATGGTGGAGCGTCTTCGGGAAGAGACGCGGTTCGAAGAAGGGTCGTTCCGGGCCCGCCGGTGCACGACGATCTCGTCGGCCGCGTCTTCACTGCGGACAAGCCGAATCACTTGTGGCTCAACGATATCACCGAACACCGCACCGACGAGGCAAGCTCTATCTGTGTGCGGTCAAGGACGTCTACTCGAACCGGATCGTGGGCTACTCGATCAGCGACCGGATGAAGTCCCGCCTCGCCGTGGCCGCCCTCGAATCCGCAGTAGCACGACGGGACTCGATCGCCGGATGCGTGGTCCACTCCGATCGCGGATCGCAATTCCGCAGCCGGAAATTCGTCCGCGCCCTCGGTCGTCACGATCTGGTCGGGTCGATGGGCCGGGTCGGGGCGGCCGGTGACAACGCCGCGATGGAATCGTTCTTTGCGCTGCTCCAACGCAACGTCCTCGACCGGCAACGTTGGGCCACACGCGAGCAGTTACGCATCGCGATCGTCACCTGGATCGAGCGGATCTACCACCGCCGGCGACGTCAGCTCCGACTCGGTAGATTGACGCCGGTCGAGTTCGAGACGATCATGACCACACCAGCCACACAGGCTGCGTGACCGAAACTGTCACCGAATCGTGCAGCAGTCCCGGAGGTCATTCAATAACGTGAAAGTCTTCTGGCACGTCGAACACCGTGATATCCGTGCAGACATTCAACGGCGTTTTCCAGTCAACGACTAGGAAAAACTCGACCCCGCCAGTTATGTCGTCGCCCGGGTTGGGCGGGTGTGGTCGAATATTCTTAACTTCAATCTGGGCTGCGCCCTTGACTCGACTTATCCCAAACTTGGGGTCGAAAGAATCTCTATGATGAACGGCTTCGCATGCGGAGATGTGGACAGTGGAGTGCATATTAATAAGGCCGTTCCAGTTGTAATTTCTCCAGCCCGTCGTTGCGTTTTTCCATAATACTCTTATGGTCCTCGCCATGATGCTACCTTCTCCTATGCTTTTCCGCGCAACGCAGATTCCTGCGCTATCGCGCGAACCCCATGAACTTGTTACTCGTCATCTAATTTCGAGATCATCTCCGTGCACCAATACACCGATGGCATCCACATCGGGTGAGGTTACGGTCAGATTGATGGCGACTTCGAATGATTCGTCGTGTACATCTATCTCGGGGCGAATCTTGAAGAGCAGGAAAGAAACCACTGCCTCCTTGGCGGAGCCAGCTGCGGAGTTTACCTGCAACAAGTCTGGCTCGGGCACGTTGAAGAAGGCACAGAATTCGTCGCCTCTGATACTTCCGTTGGCCACCACGTGGGCATCGCGTGGGGCAGATGTCTCAGCGTCCCATCTAACTACGAGTGAGTTTCCACTGTCACTGAACTTCCACTCGCAACTCTCCCAGCCACCCGACGGAGCTGGAGAATTTCCGTTGTGCTCGAAGGCAAGTACATCCGCGTTCCTGAAAGCGTCGGGACTTACCTTGTCGCCGGCGAATGCCGAGCCCAGCAGATCAGCCAAGCCCCTATAGCTGCATCCGAAGTCCTTCACCGTGATTGACGGAGTCTCGTCGTGGATCGCGTAGGTGTATGCGTTCGGTTCACCAAGCACGTTAGTGGGAGGTGACCCGTTGAGATCCTCCCCCGCCGGTACAGCGAGGGTACGAGCCCATCGGATTTCGGTACCAGTCATTGCGCCCCCTCATGCGTCACGGCGGGAAGCCACGGAGGCTCGTGTCGGAGGTAAAGAAATACATTGCATCCCACACGTCTCGCGGATATCGGACAAAGGTACGAACCCGCCGTCCGCGCTCCCCCAAATAAGGGTTCCCCACCACTCCTGTGAAGTCAATAGTGGCCGTAGATGGGTTGACAGTTGATCAGATACTCGACGAATCGATTCGATCACGAGCACAACAATCGCCAGCGTTGGGGAGACAACCCGAGTTGGCTCATTTCGTTAGTGCGTGGCTTCGGTACCTGAAATCCGATCGAGCAGCACCTGCATATCGGCCTCGACCTGCGGCGGGAACGTGTGTCGGGTGCCGTTGATCGCGATGGTCGCCGACCGCAGCGGCCGCAACAGCTTGACGACCTTGCCGATCGCGAGACCGCTGCGGTCCTGCACCACCCGGGAGACCGCCAACGCCGCGAACACCACCGTCAGGTGCGCCTCGATGGCGTCGCGGGTGCGGTGGAAGATCGGTCGTGCCCGCAGATCCGTTTTCGACATCCGAAACGACTGTTCCACGTGCCACAACTCGTGATACTTCCCGATGACTTCACCCGGATCCATTAGCGAGACAGGAAGGTTGGTGACGTAGCCTTTCTTAGGCCGAGTTCGACCTAAGAAGGGTTATAACGATGTCGGGGTTATGCCGACACGGTTCGCATCGTTGCTGGTGGCGGCGTCGTCGCCGGTGGATTGTTCGGCATAATCACCGACTGCCGAGTCAGGCGTGATGCTGGTCTTCCCTGGTGACGAAGGGAAGGAAACCCAGCTATGTCCACTACCAATGACCACTCCCGCTGGATCACGATCGACAACGCGATCGAGGACTTCGACCGATACCTGATTACGGGCAAGAATGCATCCGCGATGACCCGTCAGTGCTATATCCGGCACGCTCGAGCATTCCTCGACACCGTCACGACGCCGTCGGGCACGGTCGACCTCGACGCAGTGTCAGGTCCGCAGGTCCGGTCCTATGTCACAGATCTGAGCGGGCGATACGCCCCACAATCGTGCAAACTCAAAGCCACTGTGCTGCGCTGCTTCCTGCGGTTCGCGTGGATGTCCGGACAGATGAGCGCGGATCTGACCGGCGCGGTCGGCACGGTCATCACCCATCGGTCCGGCAAGATCCCGAAGGCGCTGCACCCGGACGAACTGGCACGTTTGTTGGCGACGCCGGATCGGCGGACGCTGGGCGGAGCCCGCGACTACGCGCTGCTGATCCTGATGTCCCGTCTCGGGTTACGTGCCGGCGAAGCCGGCGGACTACGCCTCGACGATATCGACTGGGCACACGCGCACCTGAGAGTGCGGGTCAAAGGCGGCAACGTCCTCGAGCTGCCCATCCCCGGTGATGTCGGTTCTGCTCTGGTGGACTACCTTCATCGGCGTCCCACTTCGACACCTCTCCGTGAAGTGTTCCTCACGAACTACGGCACGCCGGTGCCGATGACCCGCGGCGCGGTCACTGCTGCGGTCGCCCGCAACGCCCGGGCAGCAGGACTGGGAACGATCTACGCACATCGGTTGCGACACAGTGCTGCTCGTGCCGTGCTGGCCGGTGGCGGCACGTTCGAGGAGGTTGGTGAGCTGCTCGGGCACGCCACCCGGCAGGTCACCATGGCGTACTCGTCGTTCGATCTGACGTCGATGCGTCCCCTCGCCCGCCCGTGGCCGGTCAGGGGGCAGTGATGCCCGACTGGGCTGCCCTCATCGACGAGTACCTCGCCTTCCGCATCGCACGAGGATTCCAACCGAGCCGCAAGATACAGCGATTGCTCCCGCAGTTCGTTGCCTCGCTGCCTCACAGTCGCGACGACAGTCTGCTGTTCAGCAACTCCGATGTGCTGACCTGGGCGAACGCCCCTGATCGGGCGGCGCCGTCCTGGGTCTCGGCCCGCTTGTCGATCGTGCGGGGTTTCGCGCTCTATCTCGCCGGATCCGGCCTACCCGTCGTCGTGCCGGCCTGTCGGCAGGCACCGACCTCGTCTCGTCGAGCCACCCCGTATCTGTATTCGACCTCGCAGATCGTCGACCTCATGGACGCCGCCGACGTGGTGTTCACGCCCTTGCGTGCTGCCACCATGCGCACCCTCGTCGGGTTGCTCTTCGTCACCGGAATGCGCATCGGTGAGACGCTGCACCTGAATGTCGGCGACCTCGACACCGAGCAGAACACCCTGATGATCCGGCCCGCGAAGCTCGGTCGCGAACGCATCGTCTGCCTCGATACCAGCACCACCGAGGCGCTCCGCGTCTACCTGGGCGATTCACCACGTCGGGTTCTGGGAACCGGCGCCGATCGGCCGCTGTTCGTCACCGGCAGAGGCACCGCGGTGTCCTACTCCGAGGTCTGCGGTTTCCATCAGATGGTGCGTCGTGTCGGACTGGTCCGCCGGGCCGGTGCCCGTCCCCGCCTGCACGATCTGCGCCACAGTTTCGCCACTCGGACGATGATCGAGGCCTACCGGACAGGACGCGATCCCGCACACACGCTGACCGTATTGTCCTTCTGGCTCGGGCATTCCAACCCGGTCGACACCTACTGGTATCTGCAGGCCGCACCGGAAGTCGCGGCGATCGCCGCCGGGCGCCTCGACCACGGCCAGGAGTGGTGATGAACCACCGTCTCGCCCCGATCCTGCAGCGGTACTTCACCAGCTACGCGCTCACCCAGCGGGCATTGAGCCCGGCCACGATCCGAACCTACCGCGACTGCTGGGCACTGCTACTGACCTTCGTCGCCGAACGCACGCAGATCCCGCCCCACGCACTCGAACTGGCACACATCGACCACCGTTGCGTCACCGAGTTCCTCGATCACCTCGAGAACGATCGCGGCAACAGCATCGCCACACGCAACCTGCGGTTGGCTGCGATCAAGGCGTTGCTGACCTTCGAGTGCGCGACCATGCCCGAGCACCTCGACACCATCGCGGCAGTTCAGGCGATCCCCGTCAAGAAACACCCGCGACCGAAGCTGAATTACCTCACCGCCACCCAGGCACAGGCCCTGCTCGACGCGATCGACACCACGACCTGGACCGGGCGACGGGATCAGGCCATGTTCACCCTCGCCGCCCACACCGGGCTGCGTGTCAGCGAGTTGATCTCCTTGACCGTCGACAGTGTACATCTCGGCACCGCCGCACATGTTGCCTGCACCGGGAGAGGCCGCAAACACCGCACCACACCGCTGACAGCCGGCACCGCTATGCTTCTGAAAGCCTATCTGCGCGAACGGCACACCCGACCCGGGCACGCACTGTTCCCCAACCCACGGGGCGAACCGTTGTCCGCCGACGCGATCGGGCAACGGCTACGCACCCACCTGCACCGCGCAGCACTGGCTTGTCCGGAACTGGCCGAGACCCGCATCACCGTCCACACCCTCCGGCACACCGCGGCGATGCGGTTCCTTGCCGCCGGCATCGACACCGCGGTCATCGCGCTCTGGCTCGGCCACGAGTCCACCGCGACCACCGCCATCTACCTTCACGCCGACATGGACATCAAACGACGCGCTCTCGAACGGACACGTCCACCGGAGACCGTCGCAGGTGACTACACACCGCCGGACTCGCTCCTGGCTTGGCTGCAAGGCTTGTGATTATGCCGAACAATCCACCGATACCGAGACCCCCACCAGCAACGATGCGAACCGTGTCGGCATAACCCCGACATCGTCATAACCTTTCAGCCCGACGAGCATCCGGACTCGTTCGAGCGACGCGGTATCCAGTCGCCGGCCTTTCGCAGTCGCCTTCACGAACCGCGTCGATTTCGGGGCGGTGTCCCCGTCGACCACTGCCCGGGCGCGGGCTTCCTGCGCGTTGAGTGTTTTCTCGTCCCGGGCGGCGCGGCTGCGCGAGTACTGCCAGATCGCCCGCCACGCATTCGGATGGTCCCTCTCGTTCCAGACGGGCTCGGCTCGTCGCCGGCGGTTGTTGACCACGGAGCGGCCGTGCCGTGGTGTGATCGTGTCGATGATCTGACCATCGGTGAAAACATTGCCGTTCCAATGGAAGTGGGAGGTTAGATCACCGGGCGCTTTCGTGGCGCGGGAGCCGACGATGAACTTCAGCCCGGCCTCGTCCAACGCTGCGAGATTGGACGCGGACAGCATCCCGGCGTCGGCGGCGACGACCATCTCGACCCCGTCGAGGTCGTGACGGGCCTGGAACTGCCGCACGATCTTCCGCAATCGTGTGGGTCTCGGCCGAATTGCCCTCGTAGCAGCCGATCTCGAGCGGGAAACCGGTGCGATCCACCAGCAGCCCGACAACGATTTGCGGGTCGACTCGTCGTTCCTTCGAGTACCCGACTTTGCGCAGGTCATCTTCCTCTTCTGCCTCGAAGTACAAGGTCGTCACGTCGTACAACAACAGGCTCATGCCGCCGGTTTCGGCGGCATGAGCGAAACACTTGTCGGCGATCCTGTCCCGGTACTTACCTGCGGCAATCTGCTTGAGGTGGCGTTTGATCGTGGCGTAGCTCGGCGGGTCCGCCCCGAGATCCTGCAGGACCCGGCCGACATCGAGTTTCGAGCCGGGCTCGACGATGCGGGAGATCACCAGATCGCGGAACACCGCATCGTCGACGATCCCGAAGCCGAGCTGGTCGTATACCTCGGCCAGCACCTGCCGCAGCAGCACCGACCCGGTCGATTCGGTACGTCCCGGCGCATCGACCTGCGGAGGTCCGGTTGCAGGTTCGAGCAGTGCGCTCTGCCCGCCGACCAGCGGCTTTTCCACGGGAACCTGGGGCGTGACACCCAGGTCGAGGGCCTGCTGGTCGGGTTCGAGCCAGGCACTGGCGCGTTCGAGGAGCATGCCGAATTCGACGTCGGTGTGGGCGGAACCGATGTGTTTGACGCTCTCCTGCCGGCCGCCCACGTACCGGGCGACCTGCACGGCCGTGGCCCCGGACTTGGTGCGCACCTTCCTGACAAACGCCACGCGCTGAGCCTAAAACCCTGGCTGTTAGTGCGTGAAATCAGCTCGCTCGCGACAAGAACCAGCAGGTCACAGACGTGAGCCGTCGTTCATGTCGAATGCGTGAGCCAACTCAGGTTCGAGGCCTCTCGTTTATGCCGGCTGATACGCTCCCGTATCGATCAGTCGATCCGTGTTCCGTTGGCTGGGTGCGGCGGTTTGCACCCAGCACATTCGGGTGCAAGCCTCCTCTGCGGGTTACCGGTGTCAGTTCGACGAGGGCTTCACCCGATCGGGTCTCGGTGCATGACCATTCCCGCGTGATACAGGACGTCGCCGCGGAACTCGCCGTCGGCGGAGAACCCGGTATCGTCGCGGTAATAGATCATGGTGCCGTCGACCCGGTAGTCACCGGTGTAGGCGGCCTCCCGGCTCCCGCGGGCCTCGACGTATCGTCCCTCCGGGAGGAGGCGTTGGCGGATGTTCCCGTCGGCGGTCACCCACAGTCCGACGAACGGGTGTTGTTCCTGCTTCATGTTCTTCGCTTCCTTCGTCGTCTTCACAGTGCTGCCGCCACCCGTCGGGTGATGTGGTCGCGGGAGCGGATCACGTCCTCGCGGAGGGCGTCGATGTCTTCGCCGACCAGCGAACCTGCCCATTTGCGCGGGGTACCTGCGACGAGGACGGTGTCGATGTTGCGTGCGTCGGAGCCGAGCACGAGCGTGCCGACGGCGTCGTTGAGAGGCATGTTGTTGACGTCGTCGGCACGGACGATGAGCAGATCGGCCTCCTTGCCCGGGGTCAGCGAACCGGTGACGTCTCCGAGCGCGTTCACGCGCGCCCCTTGGAGAGTCGCGAAGTCGAGGACGTCACGCGTGGTGATCCGGTTGAGGGACTCGTCCGTTCCGTAAGCAGCGTTGGTGGCGCGCATGCGTTGGATGGCATGCAGGGCTCGCATCTGGGTGAACATGTCGCTGGCGAGCGCGACTTCCACATCGATGCTCAGACCCGGCCGGATCCCGACGGCGAGGGCCTCGTCCACAGCGGGCACCGCCGTCTCGAGACCGATCTGCGCGTCGGAGGTCGGGGCGAGCGAGACCGTGACACCGGCATCTGCCATCGCCGACCATGCTTCGGAGGTCAGTCCGGTCGAGTGGATCAGTGTGAGGGTCGGATCGAGGATCCCCATCCGCGCCCAGCGCAGGATCGCCTCGGACGAGGGCACTCCGAAAACCGCGTCGATGCTCGTCCACACGTCGAGATCGCGAGCGAGAGCGGCGAGTTCGGGTCCGTAGGCGATGACGGGTCCGCCGATCTCGTCGGTGGACAGGGCGGCCAGTCGCACGGTGACGAGACCATCTGCGGCGCCGTGGAAATCGCTCACCAACCGGTTCATGTCAGCGGGCCACTGGCGGTCCCACTCACCGAAGTGCGGACCCATCGAGGCATGCACTCCTCGGATTCCGGTGTCGATGAGCGCGTTGAGCGCAGCATCGGAGTGCGCGGAGCTGCGTGAGTTGTGCGAGAAGTCGAGCATGGTGGTGATACCCGAGTCGAGCGCCGTCAGCGCGGCGAGTCGGGTCCCGATGTACATGTCCTCCGGCGCGTAGTTCGGCGCGACGCCGGCCAGGGTCGACATGACGTATTCACCGAGGTCGGCGACGTCGGGGATGCTGCGGCGCAGTTGCGCCTCCCAGGCATGGCGGTGGGTGTCGACGAAGCCGGGGCTGACGATCGCGCCGCGGGTGTCGACGACGAAGGCCGCTGCGGCGGTGGCGCCGTGCTCGGGATCGGAGCGCAGGTCGGGTCCGATTGCGGTGATTCGGGAGCCGACGAGCAGGACGTCGCCGGTGTCGAGGTCCGGGATGGTGGGATCCATGGTGACGACGGCGCCGCCGGTCAGCAGGATCGGGCGGCCACTGTCGCGGGCCGCGGTGAACTCGGTGAGGGAATTCTTCGGCATGGTGTGCTTTCGGGGGTTGGTGGCAGGTCAGGAGCGGTGGAAGGTGTAACCGGCGTGATGCAATACGCCTTCGGCGAATTCGCCGA
>NZ_LPZN01000055.1 GCF_001646655.1 Rhodococcus gordoniae
CCGTCCGGCGACATCCCCAGCAGCCCGCGGCACGGTGCGCGCCACGGGTTCACGGTCTCGACCTCGATCCGGGCGAGGCCGAGTGGTTCGGCGAGCGCGTCGAGTGTGCCCTCACCGCCGTCCGCGACGGGCATCCGGATCGCGGTGTGCCCGGCGCTCTCGACGCCGGACGCGATCGCATCGGCGACCTCGACGGCGGTGTAGGTGCCCTTGAAACTGTCGGGGACGATCAGGATGCGGGTCACCGCAGCACCCAGGCGAAGGCCTCGGCCTCGGAGCGGGCGCCCTGCCGCGCACGCGACCGGTTCGGTTCGTCCAGTTCGGCGACGATGTCCTCACCGAGGCGGACCAGGGCGCCGAAGATCTCCGGGTCCAGCCACGACGGTCGCGTCGCGAACAGCAGGTCCTCGCTCGCGGTGTTGCCGCTCGCACCCGGCGCGAACGGGCATCCTCCGAGGCCGGCGAGCGCACCGTCGACGACGGTCGCGCCCGCCTCGATCGCGGCGAGGCTGTCGGCGACACCCAGACCCCAGGTGTCGTGACCGTGGTAGACGATCCGCCGGTCGGGGGATTCGGCGGCCAGTCGCGCGACCAGCGACGACACCTGTCCGGGCACGGCCTGCCCCAGGGTGTCGGCGACGACGATGTCGACGGCCCCGTCGGTGCGCGGGTCGCACGCGATCTCGACGACCCGGTCGGGATCGACCGGACCGTCGAACGGGCACGTGAACGAGGTGGCCAGGCACAATTGGATGCTCCCGCCGGCGGCGTGGGCACGCTCGATCGCCGCGGGCATCGCGGCGAGGCTGTCCTCGGTGTCGCGGCCGATGTTGGCGCGGTTGTGGGCGTCGGATACCGAGAAGCAGTACTGGAACCGGCGGGCCCCGGCCGCGATCGCCTTCTCGACGTGGCGCGGTGTGGCAACCCAGATCCAGCAGCGGTCGAGTTCCTCCTCGGTCAGCGCCGCGACGAGGTCGAGGGTGTTCGCCATCGGGGGCACGAGGTCGGCACGGGCCAGGGATCCGATCTCGAGTTCGGGGACTCCGGCCGCGAGCAGCGCCCGCACGATCTCCACCTTGCGTTCGGTGGGCAGCAGCTTGTCGGTCAGCTGGAGTCCGTCGCGCAGGGTCACGTCGCGCAGGATCACGTCCGTGCGTGCTCGGTCACTCGTCGGTCCCGCCACTGATCCGCCTCCCGTCGTGTTCCTGCCCGGCCCCGCCGTCGCGAACCGCCCCAGTATGCCCCGGTCACCGTGCGGGCACGATTCGTCGACACACCGGAGGGCTTTCGCGAAGTCTGTGACAGATGACACTATCCTCACCGTTCTGATCGTGATTTGCCGGAAGGTGCGCGGACATGGCTTCGGTCCTGGGAAAAGTGTTGCTCTGGATCGCTCTGGTGGGGGGACTGGCCGGGGCGGTGATCGCCGTCTGGGCGCTCCACGTCAACGGACTGGTGGCCTCCCTCATCGTGGCTTCGGTGACGGGACTCGTCCTGCTGCGCCTCCGCCCGGAGGCACGCGACGACTCGGCCTCCGATATCGCTGTCACCTGACGGCCTCCGACACTGCCGTCACTCGACGGCCTCCGACACTGCTGTCACCTGACGGGGAACGGTGCGGTCGGACGGTAGGGTGAGAACGGCGTCCGGGTCGAGGGCGCCTCGCGCAGACGCGCTGCACGAGCGCGGCGTCGACGCCGGACAGGGGGCCCGCGGCCTCCGCCGGGCGTGGAAGAGGAGCAACGGTCAGTGTCGCTGTGGTCTCGTGCGATGTCGGTGGACGAACTCGACAGCCGTCGCTGGGTGGATCTGATGCCGTGGCTCGATCGCTACGGTTCGGCCCGCACCGCCGCCCTCGGCGCGCTGGTGTCGTCCCCGCGATGGTGGGAGAACGAGTCGCCCGCCGAGACTTCCGGCCACACCGAGATCCCCGAGCTGTGTGCCGAACTCGCCCACATCTACGTCACCGATCACCCTGATCTGCGGTTCGCGGACGGTCTGCTGCGTGAGGACGAAGTGCCCGTGGCCGCACTCGATCTCGGTCCGGCCGCCGCGACCCTCGTCGCACGCCTTCCCCACGCACCCACCACCGCCGAGTTGTTCAGCCGCAGTCCGGCCGACCTGCTCGGGGTCCGCGGCGCCGACCGCGAGGCGGTGGAGGAGATCGTCTGTGCCGCGCTCGTCACGACGGTCCTCCGCGAGCCGTCCACTCTCGGGGCCGATCCGCGTGCCGCGCGGGTGCCCGCCGTGGCGCTGCTCCTCGACGACCTGGCCGCGCTGGCGCGGTGGCGCAGAGTGTGCGGTCAGGACGACGCACCCCTTCTGCAGGCCGTGATCGACGACGGCGCGCCGGAGGAGATCCAGGACGCTGCGGCCCGGTTGCGGGCGCTCACCGCCCGCGACCTCCCGGTGGTGGCGCCGTCCGATCCGATCACCGAACTCACCGAGTACCTGCAGGGACTGCCCGACGCGGAGCGCGCGGCGTTGCGGCGCCGCGTCCACGACGTCGACGACCCGGCCGGGCCCTCCACCTTCCCGTTCGGCACGGCGGTGGGAGACCTGCTGGCGGCGTTGCGCGTCGACGTGCAGCCGGTGGCGTCGTTCGACCGGGTGGTGTGGGCCCATCCGGTGCTGAACCGGACCGTGCCGGGTTTCGACGTGCCCCTGTGGCGAGTGCTGCACCGGCTCGACGATCGCTTCGAGGTCGCGGACGGGTGGGTCGCCGTACCGGATCTGCCCGACGCCGAGAAGCAGACGCGGGGATTGCTCTCGGAGTTCGAGTCGCCGAACGGTGTGGTGGAGCCGGCCGCGGTGAAGGCGGTGTGGTCGCTTCCCGACGGTGAGTTCGAGGCGTGGACGCAGTACTGCGGCACGACGACCTTCGAACGCCGATTGTTGTCCCCGCCGGACGGTCTCGCGGGTCGTGCCGCACAGGTCCTCGAGGTGCTCGGCGATCCGCTGACCGCCGACACGCTCGTCGCACGGATGGGTGTCAATGCGGACGTCCATACGCTCGCCTCCGAGCTCGCCGACGACGAGCGCTTCACGTCCGACGGCGAGCGGTGGGCGCTGGCCGAGTGGGACGTCGACGTGGTCATCGCGATCCGCAACCGCATTGCGCGGTTGGTCGATGCCCGCGGAGGAAGCGCCGATCGCGACATGGTGGTCGCCGCGCTCGTCGACCGCTTCGGCATCTCCGAGGACTCTGCTCGAACATTCACGGGTGGAGGGGATTTCGAGGTCGTCGACGGTCGCGTCCGGCGGCGTCACCGTTCGCACGTCCCCATCGCCGTGCCCGAGCGCACGCGTCGGCTGTATCGTCTGGGCGACTCCTGGCGGCTGCGGATCCCTGCGACGCGCGACCACCTTCGGGGAGCCGAGTTCACGGTTCCGTCCGCTGTCGCGACGATCGCGAACTGCGCGCCGGGCGGCCATGTGGTGCTGCCGTCCCGGCTGGGAGGGCAGACGTTGCGCTGGACGGGGCCGGCGCCGCGCCTGTCCTCGATCCGCCGTTTCCTCGAGGATGTCGGCGTGGAGGAGGACAACGAGCTGCTGCTCGAGATCCGCACCGACGGCCGGTTCGACGTCCTGCCGCTGCGCACTGTCGCCGACAACGCCGAACCGTTGCGCAAGGCGCTCTCGCTCATCGGCCACACCGAACCGGAGACCGTCCCCGAGGAACGGATCGCGGCGGCACTCGCCTCCGCCCTCGGCCTCGACGGGGAGTCGCGTCCGCGTCGGATCCTGTCGGCCTATCGCGCCCGTCGGGAGACCGAGGTGGTCGCGCTGCTCGAGCAGGCATGGGTGCGCGTCTCGAACTGACCGGGAGACGTGATGCATCCGGACCTCGGACGTAGCACGATTGAGGAATGGCCGACACGTCGAAACCCACCGTCGCAGTCCCCGCCGCCCTCGACGCGGTTCTCGAGGCGTTGCGGGGAGCCATCTCGTCGGTGGAGGCCGCCGTCGTGCGGCTCGAAGGTGAGGATGCGGCGCCCGGGACCGTCGACCGTGTGCTCGACCTGGCCGGGGCGCCCCCGGCCGGCGACATCGTCGCCACGCACAACATCCTGACCAGGGCGGCATCGATCGTCGACCACACCGGCGGTCTGCCCGACGGGGAGTGGTCGGTCGTCGCCGAGGTGGGCCCGGTCTTCGCCGAGACGGTGATGCGTCTGCGCAGTCACGTCTCGTCGTCGCTGGACGATCTCGGGCTCGACGCGGCGGTGGGTGAGCACATCGAACTGCTGCAGACGGTTGCGGCGGAAGGAGCGCTGGGGGAGACTCTGCAGTTGCTCGTGATCGTCGAGGACTGCCTGTTCCTGTGGCATCGCGTGCACCTGGCGCGCACGCGCGACGAGGATCTGACCGACGCGCTGACGTCCGCGCGGCAGGTTCTGTCCGACCACTTCACGCAGGACGCGGCGTTGCTCCGTCGTGCCCGCGCCGCACTGGCGCGGTTCGCGGAGGATCCTCCGATCGAGGTCGTCCGGCGCCTGTCGTCGGGACGGACCACGAAGGTGCTCGCCGGTCTGCGCCGGGACATCGACGACTTCCGGTGGGCGTGCCGTGCCGACGAGGCCGGCTGGCTCGACGACGAGGACTCTGTGGTAGCCGAGGCGCTGGACTCGATGAGCAGTCCACTCAAGGCGGTCGGGGGAGTCCTCGGCGACGTGTTCGAACGCGGCCGGGCCCGGGTGACGGAGACGTGGAGTCGCTCCGACGAGTCCGCGCCCGCTGCCGAGTCCCGCGGCGAGCAGTAGAAGAAGTCCCGGCACCGTTGATGGACGACCGCGCGATTCGCATACCTAGATCTGCTAGGGTCACCGTTATCCATAGAACTTCTAGGTATGAGGGCGACATGTTCATCGAGAAGGATCTGGTGGCCGCCTCCGCCACCCCGCTCGTGCTCGGCATCCTCGCCGAGGGCGAGTCGTACGGGTACGCGATCATCAAGCGCGTCAACGAGCTGTCGCAGGGCCGGATGCAATGGACCGACGGGATGCTCTATCCCCTCCTGCACCGCCTCGAGCGGGCGGGGCACGTGTCCGCCACCTGGCGGGTCGCCGACAACGGGCGCCGCCGCAAGCACTACGCCATCACCGATGCGGGTCGCGAGGTTCTCGCCGAACGGGCGGCGCAGTGGACGGTCGTCGCCGATGCGCTGCACCAGGTGTGGCAGTCGGCCCAGTTGCCTCCCGCGGCCGCGCCGGGGTGGTCGTGATGACACTCGACGCGCATCTCGAATCCCGGATCGCCGGCTGGCGCCGCTACGTCGCCGACCGTCGCGTGATCTCGTCCTCCGACATCGACGAGATGGAAGACCATCTTCGCGAACAGATCTCGGAGTTCGTGTCGGTCGGATTGACGGCCGACGAGGCGTTCCTGGTCGCGGTCGGCAGGATGGGTGGTCTCGACGAGATCTCCCGCGAGTTCGCCCAGGAGCACTCCGACCGGCTGTGGAAGCAACTCGTCCTCACCCGCCGCGGCGGGGAGGAATCCGGAACCCCGCGTCGCCGTAGGGAACTCGCGGTCGTCCTCGCCTGCGCGCTCGGTGCCGGACTGGCAGTCCGGGCCGGGCTCGAGTGGCTTCCCGAGGCCGCGCTCCTGCGCAACGCCGCCGTGCTCGTCCTGCCGTTCCTCGCGCTGTACTTCGCGTGGAAACGGGAGATGAGCCCGAAGAGCGGTGCGCTTCTTGCCGTTCCGTTCGTCCTCTCGGCGGTCGTGCTCAACGTGTTCCCGTTCGAACCGGGTGGTGCCACCGAGATCATCGCGGCGATCCACGCCCCGGTGGTCCTGTGGTTCGTGGTGGGCGCGGCCTACGTCGCAGGACAATGGCGGTCCCATCGCCGACGCATGGACTTCGTGCGCTTCACCGGGGAATGGGCCGTGTACCTGGCGCTGCTCGCGCTCGGGGGCGGTGTGCTCATGGGGCTGACCGCCGGTGCCTTCAGCGCCCTGGAGATCGACCTCGAACCGTTCTTCGAACAGTGGATCGCCCCGTTCGCGCCGGCCGGAGCCATCGTCGTCGCGGCATGGCTCGTCGAAGCGAAACAGCAGGTCGTGGAGAACATCGCGCCCGTTCTCACCCGGGTGTTCACACCCGTCACGATCGTCATGCTGGTCGCACTGTTCGTCGCGGTGGTCGCCTCCCACAGCGTCGTCGACGTCGACCGGGGCCTGCTGATCCTCATGGATCTGATCCTCGTGCTCGTCCTCGGGCTCCTGCTGTACTCGATCTCGGCCCGCGACCCGCATGCCGCACCGGACGTCTTCGATCTGCTGCAGGTCGTGCTGATCGCCGCGGCGCTCGCTGTCGATCTGCTGATGCTCACCGCGATGACGACGCGCATCGCCGAGTTCGGTTTCACCGCGAACAAGGTCACCGCGCTCGGCCTGAACCTCGTCCTGATGGTGAATCTGGTGTGGGCGGCCCGGCTCGGTGTCTCGTTCCTGCGGGGACGCTCCGGTTTCGCGGCCGTCGAGCGGTGGCAGATGCGGTACCTGCCGGTCTACTACGGGTGGGCGGTGCTGGCCGTCCTCGTGATTCCACCCCTCTTCCGGTTCGTCTGAGCGTCCTCGGCCCGGGGCTACGGTAGGAGCATGCCCAGGACGGACGCGGTGCCCACGTACACGATCAGGCAACTGGCGGCCTTCGTCGCCGTTGCCGAGTGGGGCACCATCACCGCGGCCGCCGACGCGATGCACATCTCGCACTCGGCGTTGTCGTCCGCGATCACCGATCTGGAGAAGGCTCTGGCGGTGAAGCTCCTCGTCCGGCAACGCGCACGCGGAGTCAAGCTGACGCCGACCGGTCACGCGGTGCTCGAACGGGCGAAGATGCTGCTGCACCACGCGAGCGAACTCGAGAGCGATGCGCGCTCGGAGGCGGGCGACGTCGTCGGCCCGGTGGCGGTGGGGTGTTACCTCTCACTGGCTCCGACGTTGTTGCCCGCGCTCATCGCCGAGTTCACCCGCGCCCATCCCCGGGCCGACGTCGACTTCCGCGAGGACACCCAGACTCGTCTGCGGATGCTGCTCGACTCGCACGAACTCGACGTGGCCTTCCTCTACGACCTGGATCTCGAACCGGGACTCGAGACGGTCACCCTCGACGTGCGCGAGCCGATGGTGCTCGTCTCGGCGGATCATCCCTTCGCCGGGGCCTCGCACGTGCGCCTGCGCGACCTCGCCGACGAACCGATGGTGCTCCTCGACGCTCCGCCGAGTTCGGGGCACGCCCTGCGGGTGTGCGCCGAGGCGGGCTTCACCCCGTCCGTCGCGTACCGGACCCAGACCTTCGAGACGGCGCGATCGTTCGTCGGCCGCGGACTGGGGTGGACCCTGCTCGTGCAGCGACCCGCCGTCGACGTCACCTACGAGGGCCGGACACTCGTCCTGCTGCCCGTCGTCGATCCGGCTCCGGAACCCGTGCGGGTCGTGCTCGCGTGGCGCAAGGACGCCCTCCCGAGCCGTGTGGCCCAGACGTTCACCGACTTCGTCGTGGATGTCGCACGGACCGTGCAGGCCCTCTGACGTGGACGAATGTCCGTATTCGCGGAATTTCCGTGAATATTCACCGACTTTGTGCGCTTTGCAAACGATGTGACCGCTCTCATGATTGGTCCATTGCGTCCGAACGCTCGTCGATCGGATGCCTCGGATCGACCGCCGGAGAGGGCACGAACATGACCGTCCTTGACTCGACGCAGCAGACGTCGGCAAGAGCCGCACGCAAAGCCGCACTCGGCAGCTTCGTCGGCACCGCCATCGAGTGGTACGACTTCTTCATCTACGGCACGGCAGCGGCACTCGTGCTGGGCCCGCAGTTCTTCCCCGGTTCGTCCGACGTGGCCGGGACGCTCGCGGCCTTCGCCACGCTCGCGGTCGGGTTCATCGCACGCCCCATCGGCGGCGTCGTGATGGGGCACTTCGGTGACCGCATCGGCCGCAAGTCCATGCTCGTCGTCTCGCTGCTGCTGATGGGCTTCGCGACCGTCGCGATCGGCCTGCTCCCGAACTACGCGGCCATCGGCGTCGCGGCCCCGATCCTGCTCGTCGCCCTGCGTTTCGTCCAGGGCCTCGGCGTGGGTGGCGAGTGGGGCGGAGCGGTGCTCGTCGCCACCGAGAACGCCCCGGCCGGGAAGCGCGGACTCTACGGTGCAGCGCCGCAGCTCGGTGTCCCTGCGGGCGTGCTGCTGGCGAACCTCGTCTACCTGCCGCTGACCGCCTTCTTCAGCGAGGAGACGTTCGACGCGTGGGGCTGGCGTGTCCCGTTCCTCCCCTCGGCGATCCTCGTCTTCGTCGCCATGTGGATCCGCCTGGGTCTCGAGGAGAGCGCGGAATTCAAGGCCGCCAAGGATGCACCCGCACCGGTCGACGAGAAGATGCCGATCCTCGAGGTGCTCACGCAGCACTGGAAGACCGTGCTGCTCGCCGGTGGCACCTTCATCGCCACCAACGGCATCGCCTACGCCTACATGGTCTACGTCCTCAAGTACGGCGAGGCCACGCTCGGGTTCGGCAAGACCACGATGCTCACGCTGCTGATCGCCTCCTGCCCGTTCTGGATGGCCGGCATGGCCTTCAGCGCATGGCGTTCGGACCTGGTCGGACGCCGCACCGTCTACATCAGGTCGTCGGCGGCACTGGTCGTCGCGGCCGCCCTGTTCTTCCCGCTGATGGACACCGCACTCCTTCCGGTCATGCTCCTCGCGATGGTCGGTCTCGGGTTCACCCTCGGCTGCTGCGCCGGCCCGCAGTCGGCGCTGTTCGCCGAACTGTTCCCGGCGAAGATCCGCTACAGCGGTGCGTCGCTCGGCTACCAGGTCGGCGCGATCCTCGGCGGCGGTCTCGCACCGATGGTGGCGACCTCCCTGTTCGCAGCGACCGGCACCTCGATGTCCATCACCGGCTACTTCGTGCTGATCGCGCTGATCAGCCTCATGAGCATCCTGCTGCTGCGCGTGCCGTCCGCCGGGCACGCGAACACCACCGACTCCCGCCGTTCTCCCGAGGAAGGTGCCTGACCATGTCGACCTACTACCAACCGCCCACGTACCCCGCGTCGGAATTCGAGTCGATGACTCCCGCCGACGAGACGCTGCCCGTCGTCGTGGTCGGTGCCGGTCCGGTCGGCATGGCCGTCGCCCTCGGTCTGGCCCAGCGCGGTGTGCCCGTCACGATCCTCGAAGCCGCCGACCAGGTGTCCTTCGGCTCGCGGGCCATCTGCATCTCCCGCCACAGCCTCGAGGCCGCCGCACGACTCGGCTTCGGTGAGGAACTCGAGAAGATCGTGCTGCCGTGGGTCGGTGGCCGCAGCTTCTACCGCGACCGGCAGGTCCTGCACTTCCAGATGCCGCAGCGTGATTTCGACGTCCTCCCGCCCATGGTCAACGTCTCCCAGTCGGAGTTCGAGCAGATCATGGTCGACACCATCGAGCAGAACCCGCTCGTCACACTGCACTGGCAGGCGCCGATCGCCGGGATCCTGCGTGGCGAGGACGAGGTCACCCTCGAGATCGACACCGCCGCGGGCAAGCGCCATCTGCGGGCACGGTGGGTCGTCGCCGCCGACGGCGGCCGTAGCCGCATGCGCGAGCTCGCGGGACTGCGTCTGCAGGGCACCAGCTACGAGGGCCGCTACGTCATCGCCGACATCCACTGGGAGTCCGATCTTCCCGCGGAGCGCATGGTCTGGTTCGACCCGCCGAGCAACCCCGGCTCGACGATCATCATGCACAAGCAGCCCGGCAACATCTGGCGCATCGACTACCAGCTCGACCCGTCCGAGGACGCCGAGATCGAGACTCAGGAGGACGCGATCCGCACCCGGATCGCCAAACACCTCGACTGGCTGCGCAACGACCTGCCGTGGACCCTGGAGTGGAAGGGCTTCTACAGTGCCCGCGCGCTCGCCCTCGACGAGTTCACCCACGATCGCCTGCTCTTCGCCGGTGACGCAGCGCATCTCGTGCCGATCTTCGGTGTGCGCGGCCTCAACTCGGGTATGGAGGACGCCGAGACCCTCGCGTGGCAACTCGCCGCGGTCGTGAACGGCAACGCCGAACCCGCCCTGCTGAAGGCGTACTCGTCCGAACGCCACAACGCGTGGGAGCAGAACATCGCCAACGCCGGCAAGTCCACGCTCATCATGAGCCCCGGCAGCCACGGCTACCGCACCACGCGCGACGCGATCCTCGCGCTCGCCGTGGGACGCCCCGAGTTCGGGCACCTGATCAACCCGCGTCAGTCCAGCGCCACGCACGCCCGCCTGTCGCCGCTGACCTGGCCGGTCGCCCCCGGAACCGAGGGTGTGCTGCCGGGCGATCCCGTCGAGGACCGCCGGATCCGCATCGCCGGTCGCGAGACGTCGCTGAACGACGCGCGCGGCACCGGATTCGCGGTACTCGGTGTGGGCCTCGACACCGCGGGTTCGGCCGCACTCGCTGCCGCTGCGACGAGCCTGGCGCAGGCGCTCGCCCCCGAGAACGTCGCTGCCCTGGCCGTCGGCAGCGCAAAGGTGGACGGTGTGACGCTCCTCGATGCGCCCGATCTCGTCGAGGCACTCGGCGCGAGGGCCGGTGAGGTCTTCGTGATCCGCCCCGACGGTCTGCTGCTGTGCCGCGTGCCGGTCGCCGACCTGGACGGTGTCGCGGCGTCCCTGCGCTCCGGTGCCGCTCCTGTCGGTGCGGAACTCCCGGCCCGGCCCGCCGAGCAGGTCACCGAGGACGATCAGCGACGGGAGAACGTCTGGCTCGGTCTGTCGACCGCCCTGGACCAGGCCGCCGAGGACGACCGAGAGGGCTTCCTGGCGCGACTGGCGCTGGTGCTCGGTTCGCAGGTCGAACGCCGGCAGTTCGAGGAGGCCATCGCGGCCGCCGCGGACACCTCGCCGCTGCGCGTGGAGGAACTCGCCCCGCAGGCCTGAGTGATCGGATCGCTCGTATGTCCGCCCCCGGTTGCCCCCTGCTACCGGGGGCGGACTGCTGGACGGGGAACTACCTCAGCGCGTCGAGTGCCTCGTCGATCGGGACGTCACCGTTGTCGAACTCGATGGTGCGACCCACCGTCTCCGGGCGCTCGAGTACCGCTGCGGCGACGGCCGCGACGTCGGCGCGCGAGACCTGCCCCTTGTCTCTCGCCCCGTGCCCTTCGATCTGGATGCGGCCCGTGGGCGGATCGAGGGTCAGCGCGCTCGGACCGAGGATCGTCCAGTCGAGGTCGGTGCCCCGCAGATGCGTGTCCGCCGCCGACTTGGCCTCGGCATAGGCGTAGAAGCTGTTGTCCTCGGGGACGCCGTGGTCGGGGCGGGCTCCGAAATACGACACCATCACGTACCGGCGCACCCCGGCCTCCTGCGCGGCGGTCATCGAGGCGATCGCCGCGTCCCGGTCCACCGCATAGGTACGTTCGGGATTCCCTCCGCCCGCACCTGCGGACCAGACCACCGCGTCGTGGCCGCGCAGCAACTCGGTCATCTCGGCGATGTCCATCTTCTCGACGTCGGCCACGACGGGGGTGGCACCGGCAGCGCGTACATCGTCGGCATGATGGGGATTACGGATGAACGCACTGGTCTCGTGACCGGCAGCGGCCAGCAGCCGCTCGAGATGCAGTGCGACCTTGCCGTGTCCTCCGAAGAGTGCGATTCGTGCCATGAAGACCTCCCGACGATCGAATGGTTCCCGTGCTGCATGCCCCGAACCGGCCACCGCGAACCGTGACGTCCACGGCGAACCGCATGATCAGCCGATACGTTCGAGTGCGCGGTCGACGAGATACTCGGCGATCGCCATCGACGAGGTGGCCCCCGGCGACGGAGCGTTGCGCAGGTGCACGACCCGTCCGTGCCCCGTGACGACGAAGTCGTCCTCGAGACCTCCGTCGGAGTTCATCGCCTGGGCGCGGATGCCGCGCGGTCCCGGCCGCACGTCGTCGATGGTCAATCCGGGCATGTACGCGGCTGCGTCGGCGACGAACCGTCGAGTGCTGACGGCCGTGCGCAGTTCCCGACCCGCTGCGGGCAGATTGTGAGCGGCGAACCGCCAGAAACCGGGCCAGGCGACGGCGTCGCGCAGATCCCGCCACGATCCGCGCCGGCCGCGGTAGCTCTCGCGACCGGGGGAAAGAAAGGCGTTCGGCCCCACCATCACCTCTCCGTCGATGCGGCGGGTGAGGTGCACTCCGAGGAACGGGTAGCGGGGATCGGGCACCGGATAGATCAACCCGCGCACCTTCGTCGCCGCCTCGGGTTCGAGCAGCAGATAGTCGCCGAGGAACGGGACGATACGCGGGTCGCGGGTGTCGCCGGAGGTGTGTGCGAGTCGATCGGACTGCAGCCCCGCGCACGTGATCACCAGGTCGAAGGCCAGTTGATCGTCCGGGATGTCGACGACGACCTGCTCACCCGTCTCGCGGATCGCCGTCACGGTGGTGCCGGTCCGCACCGTGCCCCCAGCGGCGGCGACGTCGTCCGCGAGCGCACGGGTGACGGCGACGAAGTCGATGATCGCCGTGCGCGGGGAGTGCAGGGCTGCGATCCCGACGGCGTGCGGTTCGATCGCGGTGATCTCGTCGGCACCGATACGTCCGATACCGGGGACCCCGTTCGCCGTGGCCCGCGAGAAGATCGCGTCGAGCCGGCCGAGTTCCGATTCGGCGAGGGCGACGACGAGTTTGCCGCACTCGTCGTAGGGCAGGCCCTTCTCCGTGGTGAACGTCTGCAACAACTCCACTCCGCGCCTGCACAACCGGGCCTTGAGGCTTCCGGGCGCGTAGTAGAGGCCGGCGTGCACGACGCCGCTGTTGTGCCCCGTCTGGTGCGCGGCGAGCCGGTCCTCCTTCTCGAAGAGCGTGACGTCGGCGTCCGAGAGGGCGAGTTGCCGGGCGGTCGCGGCACCGATGATGCCCCCACCGACCACCGCGACGCGAAGATTGCGCATACTCGAGGGCCGCTCCCTGTTCTCCGCGGACCGTGGTGTCCGCCTGCAGTTCGGCGAGTATATGCCGCGACGCCTCGCCGACGAGCACGATCCGGGTAGGGGAAACGGCACTGTTCGAAGCAGTTCTGACCGGAACACTCGGCGAAATCCCCCGAGTGAGGGATGGTCGAGGCACCCGACCCCGGCCGACACTGAATTCACGGAAGAGAGGGGTTCATCGAGAACCCTCGTCGATCGGATATCACCATGAAGAAATATCGATCACGTCGTTCCATTGCTCTGCTCGTGGCGACCTGCCTCGCCGTGGCGATGGCAGGCGTGGCCTCGGCGGTGCCCGCTCCTGCCCACCTGCATTTCGGTCAGGCCGTGAGCGTCGGCGACGGAACTGCGCGTGCGTATGCCACCTTCGACGCGAACGGCGCTCCGACTGCTGTCGGCATCCGTCTCTCGCCGACTGTCCTCGACGGACTGCCCGATGCCGCCGGGATGTACATGCTGCACCTGCCCGTTCAGGCGTCCGACACGGTGTTCGACCACGTCATGTTGAACTGGAATCCGCGTGGACACGACCCGACCGTGCTGTTCGGCAAGCCGCATTTCGACGTGCACTTCTACATGACCGACATGGCGTCGATCGAACGGATCGACCCTGCCACACCCGATTACGCCGACCGCGCGGCACGGCTTCCGGACCCGAAGTACATGCCCGTCGATTACGTGACCCCGCCGGGCATGCTCGCCTCCCAGTTGGCGGTGCCGCTCATGGGTGTGCACTGGCTCGACGTCACGGAGGGAATGGTCCCCGGCGTCTACAACTTCACCGAGACCTTCATCAACGGATCGTGGGACGGCGACTACACATTCATGGAACCGATGATGACACGGGAGTGGCTGCTCACACGTCCGGCGATCCGCGAACAGATCAAGTTGCCGGCCGCCTATCAGCACTCGGCCTACTATCCCACCGTCTACAGCGTCGGATTCGACGAGCAGGCACAGGAATACGACATCGCCCTCGAAGGGATGGTTCCGCGTCAGGCGTCCTGATCGCGATGTCCGTGAGAACCCTGCGGAGACACAGGAATCGTTCAGTGCGAAATCAATCCGAACGGAGGAATGTCATGCCCGTAACCGAGGAATCCGTCGTCATCGACAAACCTGTCGACGAGGTCTTCGCGTTCTTCGCCGACCCGGAGAGCGCTCCGGTGTACATGACGAATGTGATGGACTACGAACTGGTCTCGGGTGAAGGCGGCAAGGAGGGATCGCTCGCGCGTGCCATCGTCAAGGTCGCCGGACGGAAAATCGAACTCACCGAGGAACTGGCTCGGGTCGAGCCCGGCAGAGCCCAGCAGCGCCGCAGCGTGAAGAGCCCGATCCGGTACGAGACCGTCTATCGCTTCGCGCCGGTGGAGACGGGAACCCGCGTCACCTTCCACCAGGACACCGAGGACGTCGGAAGCTTCTTCGGCAGATTCACTCAGCCCGTGGTGGAGAAACTGTACGCACGCGATGTGCGGAACAACCTCGAACACGCGAAACAGCTCCTGGAGGAGGGGGATGCGGACGAAGGGTGACGTGAAGTCCCGACCGGCACCTGTCAGGGGGTGCCGGTCGCTTCGCGTGCACTCGTCAGTGGTCTGTTCGTCAGTGGTCGACGAGCGTCAGAACTCGATCGGCCGCTGCCGATGCCCCGTCGACACGCCGGAGCCGAGCGCCGAGTTCCCCTGCCGCCGTGCGATACCCGTCCTCGGTCAGCAGACTGTTCAGGGCAGCGCGCACCTGCTCGGGCGACGCGGTCTTCCGGAGGCGGATGCCCGCACCGGCCTTCGCCACCTCGCGACCGATCATCGCCTGATCCGTCACTGCGGACATGGGCATGATCAGCATCGGAAGACCGTGGGCCAGTGCCCGGAAGGCCGTCGCATGCCCACCGTGCCCCACGACCACCGAGCAGGTCGGCATCAACTCGTGGTGCGGAACGTACCGGTGGACGGCCGCATTGGGCGGTACGCGCAATCCGGTGGGATCGATCGCAGGTCCGGTGGTGACGACGAACTCGGCGTCCATCTCCGCCGCCGCATCGAAGATGCTCTGGTAGGTACGGCGCTGGCCCGGGAAACCCGCCGTGCTCAGGCTGACGAGTACTCGCGGCGGTGTTCGTCCGACCGCGGCGGCCTTCGCGTCGTGGATAGCACCCGTCCAGATCAGCGAACCGTTCGTGTGCCGCCGCCCGGCCGGGTCGAGCACCCGATCCGAGCACACCAACCGCATGTCGGCCTGCTCCCACAGCCGCTTCGGACCCAGGCCGCGCAGACGCGCGCCGATCCCGAACGGCCCGTGACGGAACGAACCGTCGAATGCGGAGAAGAAGGTGTGGAACAGCACTACGTGCGGCACTCCGGTGCGCGCCGCCGCGTCCTGGGCGTTGAACAACATGCAGTCGACGATCACCAGATCGGTCGGTTCCCTGGTGATCTCGTCGTGAACGTCCCGGGCGACCGCGGCGTCCGTCGTCATGGCGAGGGCCATGGTCAGCACCTTCGCAGTGCTCAGCTCGACGTGCGGGGTCCAGGTCGGTGAGTGACGATAGCTGCAGAAGACGAGACCGGCGTCCTCCGCGACCTTCCGTTGCGATTCGTGTCCGAGCACCCGCACGTGGTGTCCGCGGCGATGCAACTCGCGTCCGAGCGCTGCTTCGGGCGGGTAGTTCCCGCCACCCTCCAACGTGACGATCAGGATGCGTGCCACGTTTCACCTCTTCCGCTGCGCATCGACCGGGACGTGTTTCGGGTCCGGCTTCTCGACGAACCACCCGTCCGGTCCGACCGTCGTACCGATCCGGGGGAGACAGTGGGTGAAGAACAACCGTGCGACGAGTTCCTGACGGCTGCCCACACCGGTCTTCGCATAGATGCTCTTCAGATGGTCCTGCACGGTGTACGGACTGATGAACAGTCCACGTGCGACCTCGGTGCGTGATTCTCCCGCGAGAACGCGCGCGAGGACATCGGTCTCTCGCTCGGTGAGGCCGTGGAGCGCGGCCGTGAGGGCCACGAGCTGAGCAGGTTGTGCGGGTTCGATGGCGACGACGATCCGGGCCGATTCTCCTCGGCCGTCCAGCGACCCGGCCCTGAGGACGAGCCACTGACCGTCCTGCGTGCGGGCACGTACGGCACGCGCTGCCGTGCCCTCGTATCGGAATCGAACAGCGATCACCACGGCGGGGAGCATGAAGGAACCTTCGTAGCCGAGACGCTCGAGATACTCCGTCGCCTGGGGAGTGGCCGATTCGATCTCGTTGTCCGCTCCCACGACCACGACCGCCGGTCCGGAACCGGCAAGCGATTCGTCGGATGCGAGTAGAGGGGATCCGCGCAACAGCGACAACCGGAGTCCGTCACCGATCTCGCTCACGCATCCCGCGAGCGTCGCCACCTCCTCGGCGTCGAAGCGACGGCCGGGACCGCGCATGAGAGTGCCTCCGCCCCAGACGCGGCAGTCGCGACCCCGAAAGACGAGTCGCACTTCGTCGTCCATCCCCTGAGGTTCGAGGATTTCGTTGTAGGGCAGGGCATCGCGGATGTCGCAGTCGAGGGCCTCGCGGATCGTCTGGACACCGGTTCGTGTCCGGGCGAGCCTGCCGTAGGTGTTCGCGAAACACGACGTGCCGTACTCGATGTGCGCCACCGTCTCAGCAGCGCGACCGGAGGGGTCGTCGGCATCGAGCATGGTTACGCCCGTGAACATCATGCTCGCCGGATCGACGAGGGCGACGCATCCGATGTCGTAGCGGATGCGCCGCCGGATCGTGTCGAGGACGGCGTGCCGGAACTCGGCGGGATCGGCGGTTCCGAGAGCGATGTCCCGAACCTCCCTGCGGAGCACCGACGTCTGCCGTGCCGCGGTCATATTCTCATTATGTGCTGGTCACGGACGTTCGGACACCCTTGGGCGCGGGACGAACGCCGCATATACGGCGAATGCCGTCCCCGATCCGTGGATTGGGGACGGCATTGTCCGGAAAGTGACGAATTGCTCTGCGCCGCTGTGTGATCAGCGCTCGCCTAGCGTGATCGCCGCTCAGCGGTTGCGGTCGGAGCTGTAGCCCCAGAGCCAGTCGGTGTACTTGTAGCTCGACGTGTCGCGGATGCGGAACAGCTCGTTGCGGGCCTCGCGACCGGCACCGTCGAGATGCCACAGATCGCCCCACATACGGCCGGTGGTGAGGATGCGGTTGCAGCGCGGTGCGCGTTCGGCATTGACGTCCTGGAGGATCTTCGGCCAGTTCTTCGTATCGCCCTGCAGATCCTCGGCCGCGTAGTCGGCGAGGCACCGGGCGTCCTCGAGCGCCATGACGGCACCGGATGCGAGGTACTGCAGCGGCGGATGCGCGGCGTCGCCGAGCAGGATCATCCGGCCGTCGACCCAGTTGTCGATGGGGTTGCGGTCGAACATCGGCCACCAGCGATCGGTCCACAGGTACTTCAGTGCGGCCTGCACGCTCTCGTGGCAGTGGTCGTAAGCGTGGGCGAGTTCCTCGGGGCTGCCCCACATCTCCTCACCGCGGAGGAAGGCCGGGGACTGGAACACCGCGACCTGGTTGAGCATCTCGCCCTGACGCAGCGGGTACTGGATGAAGTGGCAGCGCGGGCCGATGTAACCGACGACGTCCTCGATCTCTTCCTCGAGCGGAACCTCGTTCATCGGGAAGGTGCCGCGGAAGGCGACGTAACCCGAGCCGACGGGCTTGTCGTCGGAGAGCTTCGGGCGCAGACGCGAGTGCAGCCCGTCCATCCCGAGCGCGACGTCGCCGACGTGCTCCTCGCCGTTCTCGAGCACGACCCGCACGGTGTCGCCCTCGGTGACCACGTCGGTGACCGCGGAGTTCGTCCGCAGATCGGCGCCGGCCTTGCGGGACGCTTCGACGAGCACGGAGTGCAGATCGGAGCGGTGCACTACGAAGTACACGCCGCCGTAGTGCTGCTGGTAGTCGTGTCCGAGGTCGATCTTGGTGAGGATCTCCGCGGTCACGGCATCACGGAAGACGAGGTTCTTGGGCAGCACGCCCTTCGCGATGACCTCGTCGTACACACCGAGTGACTGCAGGATCCGCGAACCGTGCGGGCCGATCTGAAGGCCCGCGCCCACCTCGCCGAACTCGGGAGCGCGCTCGAACAGCGTGACCTGGGCGCCCTTCTGCGCGAGAGCGAGGGCGTTGGCGACGCCGCCGATGCCGCCGCCGGCAATGAGAACTCGTGCGTCCTTCAGGTCGGACATGACACTCCTTCGGGTCGTGTGAAGCAGGGGAGACGGGGTCCGCGATCAGTGCATGGAGATCGGGCGAAGCGAATCGTGACGTGCGGGGAACTTCTTCCAGATCACCGTCAGCAGCAGCGACGAGATCAGGGCGCTGACACCGAAGAGCACGAAGTTGGAGTTGGCACCGAGGCCGGCGAGCAACCAGCCACCGATCTGCGGGGCCGCGACGGCGCCGATACGTCCGACGCCGAGTGTCAAGCCGAGGGCGGTGCCGCGCAGGTGGTCGGGGTAGTAGGACGCGACCGCGGCGATGATCAGTGCCTGCGTGCCGTGGGTGCCCACACCGGCGAGGACGAAGATCAGGTAGACCGCGGCGACCGGCGGGTCGAGCAGGAGGGTCAGCAGGGCGACGCCGGCGATGAGCGCGGCGACGATGCTGGTGGGGACCGAACCCCAGCGGACGCCGCCCCAGGCGGTGATGAACGAACCGGCGACCGCGCCGAGGTTCAGGGCCAGGGAGAACGTGAGGGCGTTGCCGAGATCGGTGCCCTCGCCCTGCATGAGCTTGGGCAGCCAGGTGCCGAGGCCGTACCAGGCGAGCAGCGTCACGACAGTGACTGCCGCGAACATGATGCTGATGGTGCGGAAACGGGAACCGAGCAGTTCCTTGAAACCACCTGCGGAGTTGTCCGGATGGCTGTTCGAGACAGCGTGCTTCGGCAGCACCTTGATCGCCAGCGGGACGAGGACGAGCAGCGGGATCAGTGCGAACGCGAACATCGGGCGCCAGCCCCAGTTGGGGATCACCGGGATGCCCACGAGAGCGGCGATCGAGCCGCCGATCGGGACGCCCGACATCATCATCGTCGCGACCGCGGCGTGCCACTTGTCCGGCACCAGTTCGGCGGCGAGGGCGTTCGAGGTCGGTACGAGTCCGCCGAGTCCGATGCCGGCGACGAGGCGCAGGAGACCGAAGATCACGGGCCCGGGCGCCACCGCGCACAGGGCGGTGAAGACGGAGAGGACGACGACGCAACCGATGACGGCGTTCTTGCGTCCGATCGCGTCGGAGAGTCGGCCGGCGAGGACCGCGCCGATCATTCATGCCCACGAACGCGAGGCTTCCGAGGGTGCCGGCGGTGGAGGCGCTGATGCCCCACTCGCCTTGGAGGCTGGATATGACGTTGCCGTAGACGATGAGGTCGTAGCCGTCGAAAACGACGAACAGCCAGCAGACGATCACCGCCATGACGTGAGCACGGGGGAGCGTGATGTTGCTTCCGGCCCGTGTCGGTGAAGCCCCGTTCGGGAGATGCATTCTTCAACGGTGGGCGTGTGCCGCCCGGCGATGCAATAAAGTTCTGCTATGCAGAACAAGCCGATGGGCACGATCCGCACGCCGACGTACATGCTCGGGTCCGTCGACAACGCGTTGCGGCTGCTGCAGTTGCTCCGCGATGCGGGTGCGATCCGGCTCAAGGATGCGGCCGCGGAACTCGGCACGGCGCCGTCCACCGCGCACCGTCTGCTGGCGATGCTCGTCTACCGGGGCTTCGCAGTGCAGGACGAGAAACGGATGTACCACCCGGGGCCGGCGCTCGGCGTCGGTCCGGCGAGTCAGGGGTGGACACGGGACTTCACCGACCTCTGCCGCCCGCACATGGAGGCCCTCGCCACGCTCGCCGACGAGACCGTCAACCTCGTGATCCGGGTGGGATCGCAGGCGCGCTTCCTGTGGACGGCGGAGGCAGCGTCGATCCTGCGTGTGGGCGATCGCCGAGGTCAGGTGCTTCCCGCCGAGCTCACCGCGGGCGGACGCATCCTGCTGGCCGAGCTTCCCCGCACGGTCCTCGAGCAGCTCTACCTGCGACCCGCGGACGAGCCCCACATCAGCAAGGGGCAGAGCCCCGCCTACGAGACCGACCGCCGGATGGCCATCGGGGAGTTCGAGGAGTTCGCGCACGAACTCGAGGCGGCACGCAACCTGGGTTTCGCGGTCAACGTCGAGCAGACGGAGGAGGGTGTCGCTGCGATCGGAGTGGCGATCCGCAACGGTCGGGGTGCTGCGCTCGGTGCCCTCACGGTGGCCGTACCGGTCACCCGCTACCGGCAGCATCTGCGCGGAAGGCTGGTCGCGCAGATGCAGGCGGCGGTGCGGGGCATCGAGGTCGACGTCGCAGATATCGCCGGTCCGGACGTCCCGAATTCCACTGTGCAGAAATAGATGGATTCCTCGGTTCCGGCGCCCCTACTTTGGAGACAAAGCCGGACAAGGAGATTTCATGACTGCCACCGAGCCTGTCGATCCCGAGCTCCAGAAGCTGTACGACGACTTCGAGACCGAACACCTCAACCCGTTGTGGACGCAGATCGGCGACCTGATGCCGATGGTCCCGACGTCCAAGGCCGTCCCCTTCGTCTGGCAGTGGTCGACGCTGTACCCGCTGGCCCAGCGCGCCGGAGATCTCGTGCCGGTCGGCCGCGGCGGTGAGCGTCGCGCCATCGCGCTCGCGAACCCGGGCCTCGGCGGTGTCCCGTACGTCACCCCCACGCTGTGGGCGGCGATCCAGTATCTCGGCCCGAAGGAAACCGCTCCCGAGCACCGGCACTCCCAGAACGCCTTCCGCTTCGTCGTCGAGGGCGAGGGCGTGTGGACCGTGGTCAACGGCGACCCGGTCGCCATGCGCCGCGGCGACTTCCTGCTCACCCCGGGCTGGAACTTCCACGGCCACCACAACGAGACCGATCGGCCGATGGCGTGGATCGACGGCCTCGACATCCCCTTCGTGCACTACACCGACACCGGCTTCTTCGAGTTCGGCTCCGACGGTCTCACCGACGAGGGCACCCCGGACATCTCCCGGTCCGAGCGACTGTGGGTCCACCCCGGTCTGCGCCCGCTCGTGGGCCTCGACCGCAAGACCAGCTCGCCGATCGCGTGCTACCGCTGGGAGCACACCGACCGCGCGCTGAACGAGCAGCTCGCCCTCGAGGACGAGGGTTACGCCGCCACCCCGGAACCCGGCCACGCCGCCGTCCGCTACACCAACCCCACCACCGGTGGCGACGTCATGCCGACGATCCGCGCCGAGTTCCACCGACTGCGCGCCGGCGCGCACACCCGCGCCCGCCGCGACGTCGGATCCGTGGTCTTCCAGGTCTTCGACGGTGAGGGCCGCTTCCATCTCGCAGACAAGAGCCACGACGTCACCAAGGGCGACATGATCGTCGTCCCATCCTGGGTCGAGTGGTCGCTCGAGACCGACAAAGGTGTCGATCTCTTCGCCTTCTCCGACGCGCCGATCGTCGAACGTCTGCACTTCAACCGCACCATCATCTCCGAAGGAGCCTGAACCCCATGCGTCTCGCCACCCTCCGCCTCGACGGCGGCACCGCCGCCGTCCGTGTCGACAGCGACTCCAGCGCCACCGTCATCGACGGCTACGCCGACCTGTCCGCGCTGCTCGCCGATGCGAACTGGAAGTCGGTCGCCGAGCAGGCATTCGGAAAGACCGTCGACCTCGGCTCCGCCGACTACGCCCCGGTCGTCCCCGCCCCGGGCAAGATCGTGTGCGTCGGCCTGAACTACGCGACCCACATCAAGGAGATGGGCCGTGACCTGCCGGAGTACCCGACCCTGTTCTCGAAGTTCAAGGAAGCCCTCACCGGCCCCTACGACGACGTGGTCGTTCCCGCCTACGCGGGCTCGCAGCTCGACTGGGAAGCCGAGCTCGCCGTGGTCATCGGCAAGCAGGCCTACCAGGTCTCCGAGGCCGACGCCGCCGAGTACCTCGCCGGCTACTCCGTGATCAACGACTACACGATGCGCGACTACCAGTACCGCACGCTGCAATGGGATCAGGGCAAGACCTTCGAGAAGACCAGCGGCTTCGGTCCCTTCCTCGACACCGACTACCAGCTCGGCACCGCCATCGAGACCCGCCTCGAGGGCGAGGTCATGCAGTCGTCGAACACCAACGACCTGGTGTTCACCCCGGCCAAGCTCGTCGACTACATCTCGCACATCGTCACCCTGCAGCCCGGCGACGTCATCATCACCGGCACGACCGGCGGTGTCGGCCACGCCCGAAAGCCCGCGCGCTACATCGGCAACGGCGAGGTCTGCGAGGTCACCATCGAGGGCCTCGGCACCGTCCGGAACAAGACGATCATCAAGTAGGAGAAGCCGACCGTGGGATTCAACGATCTTGACCTGTCCGAGCGACTCCTTATCGCCCGGCGGGGCACGGCCTACCTGTCTCAGCGCCTGGCCGAGCTGACCGACGACGAACTCGACGGTCCCACCCTGCTCGAAGGGTGGGCGCGCCGGCATCTCGTCGCGCACATCGGCTACAACGCCGCAGCGCTGTGCCGGCTCATGGACTGGGCGGCGACCGGTGTCGAGACACCGATGTACTCCTCCACCGAGCAACGGGCGCAGGAGATCGCCGAGGGCGCGACGCTGAATCCCCCTGCTCTGCGGAACCTGTTCTCACACACAGTTGCCCGTCTCGACGAGAAGTGGCGGCAGCTGCCGGAGACTGCGTGGCAGGCGCAGGTGCGCACCGCGCAGGGCCGGCTCGTGCCGGCCGAGGAGACCGCCTGGATGCGCACGCGCGAAGTGTGGATCCACGCGGTCGATCTCGACAACGGTGGTCGCTTCGGCGACTTCCCGCCCATCATCCTCGACTCGCTGCTCGACGACATCGTCGGAATGTGGCGCAAGAAGGATCTCGGCGCGGGCATCGCGCTCGAGGTCGAGGGACGCGAGGCGGTCCGCGTGAACGGCGACGCCGAGACCACCCACACCGTCCGAGGCGATCTCGCCGGTGTCGTCCGCTGGGCGGCCGGTCGCGGCGCCGTCGGCGTCACCGGCGGAGAACTCAGGCCGCCGCGCTGGCTCTGAGATTCCTGCACGTACGAACCACGAAGGCTCTTCCATCCCCGGGGATGGAAGAGCCTTCGGTCAGCGCGGATCCCGCTCGCACCCGATCCCGTCGTTGTCGCGGTCGAGTCGAGGCGCGTAGCCGGGGTCGTTGCGGTGGACCGGAGCCGCGCCGGCGTTCCACGCCTCGGTGCAGTTCTGGAATCCGCCACTCGGTGCGGCCGGAGCCGGACGGGGAGCCGGAGCCGCCTGGGGAGGCGGGGCGGCCTGGGGCCTGTCTCTTTTAACCATCTGACGCTGCCGACCGACCACT
>NZ_LPZN01000056.1 GCF_001646655.1 Rhodococcus gordoniae
TCCACCCGCGGCCGTGGCGGTGAACGATTCGTCGTTCGCCGCCACGGGCGTGTCGGGATGCCCGACTCGGCCGGCGCACCGTCGGCACGGTCGGCCGTCGAGGTGCACCGGCACCGAGGCGTCGACGATGACGGGAGCAACGGATGTACCTGGGAGCACTCGAACTCGATCTGCTGCTCGGTGACGTGCATTCGCTCAAACAGAAGCGCTCGGCGATCCGCCCGGTGGTCGCCGAACTGCGCCGACTCGGGGTGTCCGTCGCCGAAACCGGGGAACACGATCTGTACCGCCGTGCGCGGGTGGGTGTGGCGGTTGTCGCCTCCGATCTCGCGCACGTGGGGGAGATACTGGACAAGTGTGAGCGGCTGGTCGCCCAGCGGCCCGAACTCGATCTGCTGTCGGTCAGGCGCAGGTTGTTCGGGCCCGAGGACTGATCCCGGCCGCACGACGGGCCGCCGGCCGGCGGCCACAGAAGGGAACGAACGACATGGCCGATCCAGCACGGGCCCGCCGCCTCGCGAAGCGCATCGCCACCATCGTGGCCACCGCCATCGATCTCGAGATCAAGGATCCGCGGCTCGAGTTCGTGACGATCACCGACGCGAAGGTCACCGCGGATCTGCACGACGCCACCGTGTACTACACGGTCCGGGGCGCGGATCTGAACACCGAACCCGATCACGCCGCCGCCGCCGCGGGGCTCGAGAAGGCCAAGGGTGTGCTCCGCTCGAAGGTGGGTGCGGGCACGGGCGTGCGGTTCACCCCCACGCTGACGTTCGTCACCGACACGGTCCCCGATACGGCCCGTCACATGGAGGAACTCCTCGAGCGTGCTCGCGCCGCCGACAACGAGGTCGCCCGTGCTCGCGAAGGTGCCGTTCCGGCCGGCGACGCCGATCCCTACAAGGAGCCCCGTGAGCGCGACGCCGGTGACGACGACGAATAGCACACCGGTGCCCGAGTCGAACCCGCCGGTGATCCCCTCGCGCCGGGACGATGCCGGTGTCCCGCTCGTCCCGGCAGGATCCGTCGACCTGCACGGTGCCGCCGCTCTGCTGGACGCGGCGGCCACCGTCACGGTGCTGTGCCACATCAATCCCGACGCCGACACCCTCGGCAGCGGTCTGGCTCTCGGGATCGCCCTCGAACGGCGCGGGGTCGCCGTGCAGGTGGCCTTCGGTTCGCCCGCGAGCATGCCCGAGTCGATGCGGTCGCTGCCGGGCGGGCACCTGGTCACCCCGGTGGCGGACGTGCGCCGAGAAGTCGATCTCGTGGTCACCGTCGACTGCGGCACCGCGGGCCGTCTCGGTGTCCTGCGCGACCGCCTGGACACTGCTCCGAACGTCCTGGTGATCGACCATCACCTGTCCAACACCCGGTTCGGCACCCACAACCTCATCGATCCGGAGTCCGAGGCCACGGCGATGGTGCTCGCGGACCTCTTCGATGCGTGGGGTGTCGACATCGACGCCGCGCTCGCGCACTGCCTGTACGCGGGACTGGTGACCGACACCGGATCGTTCCGGTGGGGACGCCCGCAGGCCCACGGACTCGCCGAGCGTCTCCTCGCCACGGGGATCGACGGCACCTCGATCACACGGGTGCTGCTCGACACCCATCCTTTCGGGTGGCTGCCGATGCTGTCGTCGGTGCTGGCCACGGCCACGCTCGACCGCGCCGCCGCGCAGGGCAGGGGACTGGTCTACGCGTTCGTCCGACGGGCCGACTCGGCGCATCTCGGGCCGGAAGAGGTCGAAAGCGTCATCGACATCGTGCGCACCACCGCCGAAGCCGAGGTCGCCGCGGTGTTCAAGGAGGTCGTTCCCGAGGAGTGGACCGTCTCGCTGCGCGCGAAGACCTCGGTGGACGTGTCGGCCGTCGCCACCGTGCTCGGCGGTGGAGGGCATCGCCTGGCCGCGGGATACACCGCCCACGGCGACCCCGATCGGATCGTCGCCGCACTGCGCGGCGTGCTCGGTTGACGGTGCCCGGCGGGTCGGCCGCCCCGGATCCGCCCGGCGCGTCCTGCAGCTCGGACACGCCCGACGGGTCCTTCACCTCGGACGTCACGGGACGGCGCATCCTCGGTCTCGCCGTGCCCGCTCTCGGAGTCCTCGCAGCCGAACCGCTCTACCTTCTCTTCGACATCGCCGTCGTCGGCCGGCTCGGGGCTCTGCCCCTGGCAGGCCTCGCGATCGGCGGGCTGATCCTCGCACAGGTCAGCACCCAGCTCACGTTCCTGTCGTACGGGACCACCTCGCGGGCGGCGCGCTTCCACGGCTCCGGCCGGCACGGCGACGCGGTCGGCGAAGGTGTGCAGGCGACCTGGCTCGCGATGATCGTCGGACTGGCGATCCTGATCGCCGGTCAGGCGCTGGCCGGACCCGTCGCACGATTGCTCGCGGGCGATGCCGAGATCGCCGACGCGGCGGTGTCGTGGCTGCGTGTCGCGCTGTTCGGGGCACCCCTCATCCTGGTCGGTCTGGCCGGCAACGGCTGGATGCGCGGCGTCCAGGACACGATGCGGCCGTTGAGCTTCGTCGTCGCGGGTCTCGCCCTGTCGGCGGTGCTGTGCCCGGTACTGGTCCACGGTCTGCTGGGAGCTCCCCGATGGGAACTCGTCGGTTCCGCCGTCGCCAACGTGATCGGGCAGTCCGTGACGGCCGTCCTGTTCGTGATCGCCCTGCTGCGGTCGGGCGTCCCGCTGCGACCGAACCCCACGGTGATCGGCGCGCAACTGCGCCTCGGACGCGACCTGATCGCCCGCAGTCTCGCGTTCCAGGCGTGTTTCCTGTCCGCGGCAGCGGTGGCGGCCCGATTCGGTGCCGCCGCGGTGGCCGGTCACCAGGTCGTGCTGCAGCTGTGGAATTTCGTGACGCTGACCTTGGACTCGCTGGCGATCGCCGCGCAGGCCCTCGTCGGCGCCGCGCTCGGCGCGGCGGATCGGCGGGGCGCGTCGCGGCTGGCGTGGCGCCTGTCGGTCTGGTCCGCGATCTTCGCCGCGGTCCTGGCCGTGATCTTCGTCCTCGGCCGGGACGTGATTCCGGGTCTGTTCACCGGCGATGCCGCGGTGCTCGACCAGATCGGTGTCGCATGGTGGTTCTTCGTGGCGATCATGCCGCTCGCGGGAATCGTTTTCGCGCTCGACGGAGTTCTTCTCGGTGCCGGGGACGCGGCGTTCCTGCGCACCGCGACGCTGGCCTCGGCGTTGTTCGGGTTCCTGCCGTCGATCTGGTTGTCGCTCGCGTACGACTGGGGTCTGGCGGGTATCTGGACGGGGCTTACGGTGTTCATCGTGTTCCGGATGATCGCCGTCGTATGGCGCACGCTCTCGGGACGATGGGCGGTGACGGGTGCGGACCGGCAGGTGCGTGTCCACGACGAGTCGGGAGGTTAGTGCCGGTGGCAGCGAAGCTGTGGGCGATCAGCGATATCCATGTGGCCCATCGGGGCAACCGGCCGGTCACCGAGGATCTGCATCCCGAGTCGCCCGACGACTGGCTGATCGTCGCGGGCGATGTGTCGGAGAAGACCGACGACATCCGATGGGCGCTGTCACTGCTCCGCAGCCGCTTCGCGAAGGTCGTCTGGGTGCCCGGCAACCACGAACTGTGGACGACCGCCAAGGACCCGGTGCAGATGTTCGGGGTCGCCCGCTACGACTACCTCGTGACGATGTGCCGCGAACTCGACGTGCTCACCCCGGAGGATCCCTATCCGATCTGGGAGGGTGAGGACGGTCCGGTGGTGCTCGTCCCGATGTTCCTGCTCTACGACTACTCGTTCCTCCCGGACGGCACCACGACGAAGGCGGACGGCCTCGCGCTCGCGCGGGAACGCAACGTCGTCGCGACCGACGAATTCCTGCTGAAGCCGGATCCGTACGTCACGCGCGACACCTGGTGCCGGGTACGGGTGGAGCAGACCCGGGCGCGACTCGACGCGCTCGATCCCGCGCTGCCCACGGTGCTCATCAACCACTTCCCCCTGGTACGCGAACCCACCCGGATGCTGTTCTACCCCGAGTTCGCGCTGTGGTGCGGCACCACCGAGACGGCCGACTGGCACCTGCGTTACCGGGCGCTGTGCAGCGTCTACGGTCACCTGCACATTCCGCGGACCACCTACTACGACGGTGTGCGCTTCGAGGAGGTCTCGGTCGGTTATCCGCGCGAATGGCAGCGACGCGGTCTCCCGCAGCAGCCGTTGCGGCAGATCCTCCCCGTCCCGGCGTATCCGCCGGGCAGCCTGAACAAGTGGGGCGGTCACTTCACCGTGACCCCCGAGATGGAAGCCGAGGTCGAGAAGATGCGGGCTCAACGAGAGAAGGAGTTGCGGTGACGGAACCGGACACCGAGCAGAAGACGGATACGCCCGGGGCGCTGATCGGGCGCATCGTGCCGGACGGCGTCGCTGCAGCCGAGTTGTTCGAGGACCCACCGGGACTGCGGCCGCATCCCCAGGAGGAGCCGCTCGTGGCCCGGGCGGTGGACAAGCGGCGACGTGAGTTCGCCGGTGCCCGCCACTGTGCTCGGGAGGCCATGCGCACCCTCGGCGTCGACCCCGCGCCGGTGCTGCGCGGAGAGAACGGCGATCCGATCTGGCCGCGCGGCGTCGTCGGCAGCCTCACCCATTGCGACGGCTATCGCGGTGCCGTGCTGGGCTATTCGCTGCAGATCCGCTCGCTGGGCATCGACGCCGAACCGCACGACGTGCTCCCCGACGGGGTGCTGCCCGCGGTGAGCCTCGAACCCGAACGCGAATGGCTCGCTTCGGCCGGCGACGACCTGTACTGGGACCGCCTGCTGTTCTGCGCCAAGGAGGCCACCTACAAGGCGTGGTTCCCGCTCACGCGGCGGTGGCTGGGCTTCGAGGACGCCCACATCACGTTCGAACGTGACACCAGCGCGGACGCGACGACCGGTACCTTCCACTCGCGGTTGCTCGTTCCGGGCGACACCGTCGACGGGGAGCCGCTGACCGGCTTCGACGGCCGGTGGCTGATCGCCGACGGTCTCGTCCTCACCGCGATCACGGTGCGCTGATGAACGACACCGTATCCCCGGAGGAACATCCGGCTCTCGCCCGTGCGGGTCTGCTCGTCGTCGACAAACCCGCCGGCATGACGAGCCACGACGTGGTGGCCCGCTGCCGCCGACTGCTCGGCACACGCAAGGTGGGGCACGCGGGCACACTCGACCCGATGGCGACGGGTGTGCTCGTCCTCGGCGTCGAACGCGCCACGAAACTGCTCGGGCTGCTCGCGCTGACCACCAAGTCGTACAGCGCGACCGTGCGTCTCGGCCAGAGCACCGTGACCGACGACGCCGAAGGTGAGACCGTCGCGACGGCGGACGCCACCTCTGTGACCGACGAGCAGATCGCCGAGGCCGTCGCCGTGCTGACCGGCGACATCCAGCAGGTGCCCGCCAGTGTCAGCGCCATCAAGATCGACGGGAAACGTGCCTACGCCCGTATGCGGGAGGGGGAAACGGTCGAGCTGAAGGCCCGGCCGGTGACGGTCTCCCGCTTCGACGTCCGCGCACGCCGTGATGTGCCCGAGAACGGGTTCGTGGACCTCGACGTCGACGTGGACTGCTCGTCCGGCACCTACATCCGCGCGCTCGCACGCGATCTCGGTGCGGCCCTCGGAGTCGGTGGTCACCTGACCGTGCTTCGCCGCACGCAGGTCGGCCCGTTCGACCTCGGGCACGCCCGCACGCTCGAGCAGCTCGCGGACGATCCGACACCGAGCCTGGACATCGACGCGGCGGTACGCACCGCCTTCGAGTGCCGGACCATCAGCGACGAGGAGGCGGGTCTGCTCGCGAACGGCCGTTGGCTCGAACCCGTCGGACTGCGCGGTGTCTACGCCGCCGTCGACTCCCGGGGACGGGCAGCGGCGCTGCTCCAGGAGAAGGGCAGCCGCGCGTCGGCCGTCTTCGTGGTGCGGCCCGCCAACATGTGATCGGACAGGCCCGCCACACGGACCGCGGGCTCGCAACACTGTCGGCCGACGACGGTGTTGTGAGCCTTCTGCTGCTGGTGTGAGCCTGCCTGTGTCGTGAGCTCCGCCTGCGTTGTGAGTTCTGCCCCGGACGGGGTCAGACGAGCCAGATCGCCTCGGCCGCCGGATGACCGAGATCGATCGTGGGTCCTTCGGTCCTGCCCACCCGAATCGAGATGGTGCCCGCGAAGTCTCGGCGTTCGAGCACGGTGATGTCGGTGTCCAGCGCGATGCCCACCTCGTCGAAGTAGCGCAACATGGCCGGGTCGGAGTCGGAGATGCGGGCCACCCGTCCGTGGTCGCCGTCGCGGAACTCGCTCAGGGCGCGCGCCGGCGGTGAGGGGATCGTGCCGTCGGGTGACGGGATCGGGTCGCCGTGCGGGTCGCGTTCGGGATGACCGAGTTTGGCGTCGATCGCCGCGACCATCCGTTCGGAGACGGCGTGTTCCAGGATCTCGGCTTCGTCGTGGACCTCGTCCCACCCGTAGTCGAGCTCGCGGACGAGGAACGTCTCGATGAGGCGGTGGCGGCGGACCATCGCCACCGCGGCCTGGCGCCCCTCGTCGGTGAGGGAGATCGCACCGTAGCGTTCGTGGTCGACGAGTCCCTGATCCGCGAGGCGGCGCACCGCTTCGGACACGGTGGACGCCGACACGCCGAGCTTCTCCGCGAGCAGCTTGGTCGAGATCTTGTCTCCGGACCACTCCTGGACCGTCCACATGATCTTGAGATAGTCCTGCGCCACCGAGGACAGCAGTTCGGTCGCGGTGGTCTCGTTACTCTCAGGCACGCGTCCAGCTTAGGTAACCGTCACCCGGGAATCACGCTCTCCGTCGGCTCGCTCGTCTTCACGCCCTCCGGCGACCGGCGGCGCGTGACGAATCGGGTGACGACGCCCTGCCGCGGCGCGAACAGGTACGCGAGGGTGAAGACCACTGCCTGGGCGAGCACCACCACGCCGCCGGTCGCGGCGTCGGTGTAGTAGCTGGTGTACACACCGACCACCGACGCGATCACGGCGAGCACCGGCGCGATCACCAGCATCCGGGCCATCCGGTCGGTGAGCAGGTATGCGGTCGCGCCCGGGATGATGAGCATCGCGACGACCAGGATCACGCCGACCGCCTGCAGCGCGCTGACGATGGTGACCGCCAGCAGCGACAGCAGCAGTGCCGACAACGCGGCGGGGGACAGGCCGAGCGTGTGTGCCTGGACGCGGTCGAAAGCGAACAGCGTCAGATCGCGGCGCTTCGCGACGAGCACGGCCAGGACGACGGCCGCCAGGATCGAGACCTGCCAGACGTCGCCCGTGGCGAGGCCGAGCAGATTGCCGAACAGCACGTGGTGCAGGTCGATCTGGCTCGGGTTCTTCGAGATCAGCACCACGCCGAGGGCGAACAGCGTCGTGAAGACGATGCCGATGGTGGCGTCCTCCTTCACGCGGCTCGTTCCGCGGACGAGCCAGATCAACGCCACGGCGATCCCGGCGAAGACCAGTGCGCCGAGCGCGAACGGCACTCCTACCAGGTAGGCGAGCACGACGCCGGGCAGCACGGCATGCGAGACCGCGTCGCCCATCAGCGACCAGCCGATGAGCACGAGCCAGCAACTGAGCAGGGCGCACACGACGGTCGCGGCGACGGCCACGAGCAGCGCGCGCTGCATGAAGCCGTACTGCAGGGGTTCGATCAGCACGTCGATCATCGTCCGGCCTCCTGTGCGTATGTCTCCCGTGCGAGGTCCTCGGCTCGTCCACCGTTCACCGGTGGGGGAGCGCCGAAGGCGCGGGCGAGGTTCTCCGGGCGCAGGACCTCCTCGGGGGAGCTGTGGACGAGGACGCGGCGCTGCAGCAGCACCGCCTCGTCGCACAGCTGCGTCAGGCCCGCGAGATCGTGGGTGGCCACGAGGATCGCGTGGCCGCTCGCGGCCAGTTCGCGGATGACGGCGGTCAGTGCGTGCTCGGTGGTGGTGTCGACCCCCGCGAACGGCTCGTCGAGCAGCAGCAAGGGCGAGCCCTGCGCGATCGCCCGTGCCACGAAGACACGCTTGCGCTGGCCGCCCGAGAGCTGCCCGATCTGACGGCCGGAGAGCGCGGTCATGCCCACGCGGTCGAGTGCGGCGTCGACGGCTTCGTGATCGGCGGGACGCGGTCGGCGCAGGAAGCCCTGGTGGCCGTAGCGTCCCGTCATGACGACGTCGCGCACACCGATCGGGAAGTTCCAGTCGACCGCCTCGGACTGCGGCACGTAGGCGACCTGTGTGCGGCGCCGCGCCGCGGCGGTGGTGGCACCGCCGATGGTGACGCGGCCCGAGGTGGGCCGCACCAGACCCATGATGGTCTTGAACAGCGTCGACTTACCCGAGCCGTTCGTGCCCACGAGTCCGCACACGCGGCCCTGCGCGAGTTTCAGGGTGACGTCCTGCAGGGCCGGAACGGTGTCGTAGCGCACCGTCAGGTCGTCGACGAACAGTGCAGGTGCGTCGAGTGTCGAGGTCATGAGCCCAGTCCTGTCGTGATGACGTCGATGTCGTGTCGGAGCAGATCGAGGTAGGTGGGCACGGGCCCGTCCGGCTCGGACAGCGAGTCGACGTAGAGGATCCCGCCGAATTCGGTTCCGGTGTCGGCCGCGACCTGCCGTTGCGCCTTGTCCGAGACGGTCGACTCGCAGAACACCGCGGGCACCTCGTTGGTGCGTACGAAATCGACGGTGCGGGCGATCTGCTGAGGAGTGCCCTGCTGATCGGAGTTCACCGGCCACAGATAGGCCTCCTGCAGGCCGGCGTCGCGGGCGAGATAGCTGAATGCCCCCTCGCAGGTGACGAGTGCCCGCCGATTCGCGGGAACCTCGTCGAGGGCGCTGACGAGTTCGGCGTGGAGACCGTCGAGTTCGGCGGTGTACGCCTCGGCGCGGGCCGTGAAGTCGTCCGCGTGCTCGGGCGCGAGATCGGCCAGTGCCGTGGCGATGTTGTCGACGTAGATACGGGCCGCGAGAGGGGACATCCAGGCGTGGGGGTTGTACGGTCCCGTCGCCGCGCCCTCACCGATGGGCAGCGGATCCACACCTTCGCTCACGACCACGTGCTCGGCGTCGACATCGGTGACGAACTGCTCGAACCATCGTTCGAGACCGAGTCCGTTGTCCAGGATCAGGTCGGCGTCGGTCGCGAACCGCAGGTCGCCCGGTGTGGGCTCGTAGCCGTGGACCTCCGCGCCGGGCTTGGTGATGGACTCCACCCGCACGTGTTCACCGGCGATGTTCCGAGTCATGTCGGCGAGCACCGTGAAGGTGGTGAGGACCAGGGGGCGGTCGTCGGCGGAACCTGTGGTCGAGCACGCCGCGAGGGCGGCGGCACAGGCGGTGGCCGCGAGAGCGGCGACCACGCGGCCGGCGTGGGAACGTACGGTGCATGTTCTGCGGGCTGTCGACAAAAAGTTCGGCACACCGAAATTATGCATTCGCACGGCCGTCAGCGTCACGCGGCCACGCCGTGGCACAGCCGAACGTGCCCCACCCGCGCACGCGCCGTAGGCTGCCGATGTGCAGAGATGGCGAGGTCTGGACGAAATTCCCGCGGACTGGGGTCGGTGTGTACTCACGATCGGTGTGTTCGACGGTGTACACCGCGGCCATCAGCAGCTCATAGCGCGTGCCGTGGAAGCGGCCCGCGCGCGCGGTGTGGCCGCCGTGCTCATGACCTTCGATCCCCACCCCATGGAAGTGGTCCGCCCGGGTAGCCATCCCGCACAGCTCACCACTCTGGCGCGACGGGCCGAACTCGCCGAGGAACTCGGCATCGACGTCTTCTGCGTCATGCCCTTCACCCCGGAGTTCATGAAGCTCTCGCCGGAGCGGTATGCCCACGAGATCCTCGTCGAGCGACTGCACGTGGCCGAGGTCGTCGTGGGGGAGAACTTCACCTTCGGGAAGAAGGCGGCCGGCACCGTCGACATGCTGCGCTCCATCGGCGAGCGTTTCGGGTTCGCGGTGCAGGGGCTCACACTGGTCGCCGAGCACGCCGTGACGTTCTCGTCGACGTACATCCGTTCGTGCGTCGACGCCGGTGACGTCGCCGCGGCCGCGGACGCGCTCGGGCGCCCGCATCGGGTCGAGGGCGTCGTCGTACACGGCGACGGTCGCGGACGCGGTCTCGGATTCCCGACCGCCAACGTCGCCCCGCCGATCTACGCGGCGATCCCCGCCGACGGCGTCTACGCGGCCTGGTTCACCGTGCTCGACTCCGGTTCGCCCGTCGAGGGGCTGGCCGCCGGTCAGCGCTACCTCGCGGCAGTCTCGGTGGGCACCAATCCCACCTTCTCCGGACGCAAGCGCACGGTGGAGGCGTTCGTCCTCGACGAGAAGGCCGATCTGTACGGCCAGCACGTGGCGGTCGATTTCGTCGAGCGGCTGCGGGGCATGGAGAAGTTCGATTCCGTGGAAGCGTTGATCTCCGCGATGCACCGCGACGCCGAACGCGCACGACAGGTTCTCACGGACACCGCGTAGCGACGTTCGTGTCGTCGGAACGGATGACACTGCACGCAGGCTCGGCGAGGGCCCCACCGTCTCTGATAGGCTGGACAGTCGGTGCGTGCTGCGGTTCGCGGCGGCCGTACCGGGCGGACTTCGTCCGTCTTCCGTCACGCGGACGTCAGTTGTACAGGAGTGACCCAGTGGCTCTGACCACCGACCAGAAGAAGCAGATCCTCGGCGAGTACGGCCTCCACGAGACCGACACCGGTTCCCCCGAGGCGCAGGTGGCGCTGCTCACCAAGCGCATCGTGGACCTCACCGAGCACCTCAAGCAGCACAAGCACGACCACCACTCCCGCCGCGGCCTGCTGCTGCTGGTCGGTCGTCGTCGCCGCCTGCTGAAGTACGTCGAGAAGGTCGACGTCGAGCGTTACCGCTCGCTCATCCAGCGTCTGGGTCTGCGTCGCTGACGCGGACACGACACGACCTGATCTGCATTCGCTGATCTTTTCCGGCAGCCGACGGGGGACCCATTACACTGGGCCTCGTTGGCTGCCGGTGTTTGTGCCGGTTCGGCCGGCGACTTCCATCGCCTCCAGAGGCGATGATCCGTATGCACCGACGGTGTCGGTCCTCGGTAGTGACCTTCCGGTCCCGTCGGGTGTCGTATCCCGAATCCGCCGGAGGGTTTCGATCGACGACCGCCTCCGTGAGTCGGTGCGCAGCCGTGGCCACGGGGGTCGCGGCGCCCGCGTGGGTACGGCGAAGACGAAGAGGGAAGAGAAGACATACAGATGACAAGCACTACCGCAGTCGAGATCGACGAAGGGGTCTACGAGACCACCGCGACGCTCGACAACGGTGCCTTCGGCACCCGCACCATCCGTTTCGAGACCGGCCGCCTCGCTCGCCAGGCCGCCGGTTCGGTCGTCGCCTATCTCGACGACGAGACCATGCTGCTCTCCGCCACCAGTGCGTCGAAGCAGCCCAAAGAGCATTTCGATTTCTTTCCGCTGACGGTCGACGTCGAAGAGCGCATGTACGCCGCGGGTCGCATCCCCGGCTCGTTCTTCCGTCGTGAGGGACGCCCCTCCACCGACGCGATCCTCACCTGCCGTCTGATCGACCGGCCGCTGCGCCCGTCCTTCGTCGACGGACTGCGCAACGAGATCCAGGTCGTCGTCACGGTTCTGAGCCTGAACCCGAACGACCTCTACGACGTCGTCGCCATCAACGCCGCATCCGCGTCCACCCAGCTCGCGGGCCTGCCGTTCTCCGGCCCCGTCGGCGGTGTGCGTGTCGCGCTGATCACCTCCGACGACAACAAGTCGGGCCAGTGGGTCGCGTTCCCGACCGTCGAGCAGCTCGAGAACGCCGTCTTCGACATGGTCGTCGCCGGCCGGATCGTCGGCGGAGCCGACGACCCGGACACCGCCGACGTCGCGATCATGATGGTCGAGGCCGAGGCGACCGAGAACGTCATCGCGCTCGTCGACGGTGGTGCGCAGGCGCCGACCGAGACGATCGTCGCCGAGGGCCTCGAGGCCGCCAAGCCCTTCATCGCCCGCCTGTGCATCGCGCAGCAGCAGCTCGCCGCCGCCTCCGCGAAGCCGACCGGCGATTTCCCGCTGTTCCCGGCCTACCAGGACGACGTGTACGCCGCGGTCGAGGCCGCAGCGTCGGAGAAGCTCGCCGAGGCGCTCACCATCGCCGGCAAGCAGGACCGCGACGACCGCACCGACGAGATCAAGGTCGAGGTGCTCGAGCAGGTCGCCCCGAACTTCGAGGGTCGCGAGAAGGAGATCGGCGCGGCCTTCCGCTCGCTCACCAAGAAGCTCGTGCGTCAGCGCATCCTGCGCGACCAGTTCCGCATCGACGGCCGCGGTGTCACCGACATCCGCGCGCTCTCGGCGGAGGTCGCCGTGGTGCCGCGTGCTCACGGTTCGGCGCTGTTCGAGCGTGGCGAGACCCAGATCATGGGTGTGACCACTCTCGACATGGTGAAGATGGCGCAGCAGGTCGACTCGCTCGGCCCCGAGACCAGCAAGCGCTACATGCACCACTACAACTTCCCGCCGTACTCCACCGGTGAGACCGGTCGTGTGGGCTCCCCGAAGCGTCGTGAGATCGGCCACGGCGCGCTCGCCGAGCGCGCCCTGATGCCGGTGCTCCCGAGCCAGGAGGAGTTCCCCTACGCGATCCGTCAGGTGTCCGAGGCCCTGAGCTCCAACGGCTCGACCTCCATGGGTTCGGTGTGTGCCTCGACCCTGTCGATGCTCAACGCCGGTGTGCCGCTCAAGGCTCCCGTCGCAGGTATCGCGATGGGCCTGGTCTCCGACGAGATCGAGCTCGAGGACGGTTCCCGCGAGACCCGGTACGTCGCCCTCACCGACATCCTCGGTGCGGAGGACGCCTTCGGCGACATGGACTTCAAGGTCGCCGGTACCAAGGACTTCGTCACGGCCCTGCAGCTCGACACCAAGCTCGACGGCATTCCCTCGCAGGTGCTCGCCGGTGCGCTCTCGCAGGCCCACGACGCCCGCGCCACGATCCTCGAGGTCATGGCCGAGGCCATCGACGCCCCGGACGAGATGAGCGAGTTCGCTCCGCGCATCACCACCATCAAGGTCCCGGTGGACAAGATCGGTGAGGTCATCGGCCCCAAGGGCAAGATGATCAACTCGATCACCGAGGAGACCGGCGCCAACATCTCCATCGAAGATGACGGCACCGTTTACGTCGGTGCGGCGGACGGCCCGTCCGCGCAGGCCGCGATCGACAAGATCAACGCCATCGCCAACCCGCAGCTGCCGAAGGTCGGCGAGCGCTTCCTCGGCACCGTGGTCAAGACCACGGCGTTCGGCGCGTTCGTGTCCCTGCTCCCCGGCCGCGACGGACTGGTGCACATCAGCAAGCTGGGCAACGGCAAGCGCATCGCCAAGGTCGAGGATGTCGTGAACGTCGGATCGAAGATCCGTGTCGAGATCGCCGACATCGACAACCGCGGCAAGATCAGCCTCGTTCCCGTCGAGGACGAATCGGCCGAGGCCACTGCGACCGGCGAGGGCGCCGAGTCCTGATTCTCACCCGGCCGCCTGCCGGTTTCCGGTAGGCGCCTGAACTCGCACCCGTGGTGCCCGACATTCGTTCGGGCACCACGGGTGCGTCGTTTCCGGCCCGGCGACCACCGGGTGTCACGGCCGGACGTCGCGAAGGCGAGGATCTTCCGAAGTGCGTCCCGGGCACCGGCAGGAATGGTTTCCTGAAGGTGTGAGCACCGCCACTCCCGAAGGTCTCGGACGAGCGCAGGGCGCGAATCTGGCGTTGGCGACCTGGGTGTCCGCAATCAACTTCTGGGCCTGGAACATGATCGGGCCGTTGTCGACGACCTACGCCACCGACATGTCGCTCAGCAGCACGGAAGCGTCGATGCTGGTGGCTACGCCGATCCTCGTCGGCTCCCTCGGCCGCATCGCGGTGGGAGCGATGACGGACCGGTACGGCGGGCGGGCGATGTTCATCGCCATCTCCCTGCTGTCGATCGTGCCCGTCGTCGCGGTCGGGTTCGTCGCTGAAGCGGGATCGTTTCCGCTCCTGCTCGTCTGCGGGTTCTTCCTCGGCATCGCGGGCACCATCTTCGCCGTCGGTATCCCGTTCGCCAACAACTGGTACGAACCCGCCCGCCGGGGCTTCGCGACCGGCGTGTTCGGCGCCGGCATGGTCGGCACCGCCCTGTCCGCCTTCTTCACCCCTCGCTTCGTGAACTGGTTCGGGCTGGTGCCCACGCATCTGATCGTCGCGGGGGCCCTCGCGGTGACGGCGGTGGTGTGCATCCTCGTGATGCGCAACGCACCCTGTTTCACCCCCACCACCGATCCGGTCCTGCCGAAATTGGCCGTCGCGGCGAAACTCCCTGTCACCTGGGAGATGTCGTTCCTCTACGCCGTCGTATTCGGCGGGTTCGTGGCGTTCGGCACCTACCTGCCCACCTACATCAAGACGATCTACGACTTCTCCACCGTCGACGCCGGAACACGCACCGCCGGTTTCGCGGTCGCCGCGGTCCTCGCACGGCCCGTAGGTGGAGCACTGTCGGATCGGGTGCCCCCGAAATACGTCGTGCTCACCTCGTTCGCCGGCACCGCGGTGATGGCCGTGATCGCGACCTTCAAGCCCCCGGCGGATCTGTGGTCGGCCGCCACCTTCATCACGCTGGCGATCTTCCTCGGCATCGGAACCGGCGGCGTCTTCGCCTGGGTGGCCCGGCGGGCACCCGCACATGCGGTGGGGAGCGTCACCGGCATCGTGGCCGCGGCGGGAGGACTGGGCGGCTACTTCCCGCCTCTGGTGATGGGCGCCACCTACAACGCCGAGGACAACAACTACACGGTCGGTCTGCTCCTGCTCGCCGCGACCGCACTGGTGTGCCTGCTCTACACCGCGTTCCGCCTGCATGCCCACGAACCACCCCCGCGGGCCGCAGGCTCCGTGATCCGCGACGACCGTGAGGTACGTGAGGAGAAGCCGTGACGGACACCGCCGGAGTCGGGAACCGGATCGAGGAACTGCTCGTGCGCAGCGGACGGTTCTTCACGTCCGGCGAGCAGTCCGCCGATACACGCACCGTCACCCGGCGGGGTGGTCGCGAAGGCGACATCTTCTACCGGGACCGCTGGAGTCACGACAAGGTCGTCCGGTCCACCCACGGGGTGAACTGCACCGGCTCGTGCTCGTGGAAGATCTACGTCAAGGACGGCATCATCACCTGGGAGACCCAGGAAACCGATTATCCCACAGTGGGTCCCGACCGGCCGGAGTACGAACCGCGGGGATGCCCGCGCGGCGCGGCATTCTCCTGGTACACCTACTCGCCGACGCGTGTGCGGTATCCGTACGCGCGGGGCCTGCTCGTCGAGATGTACCGGGAGGCCAGACAGCGGCTCGGCGATCCGGTTCTCGCGTGGGCCGACATCCAGAGCGATCCCGAGCGCCGCCGGCGCTATCAGCGTGCCCGCGGTAAGGGTGGGCTGGTGAGGATCACGTGGGCCGAGGCCACCGAGATGATCGCCGCGGCCCACGTCCACACCATCGAGGAGTACGGTCCCGACCGGGTGGCCGGCTTCTCTCCGATCCCCGCCATGTCGATGGTCTCGTTCGCTGCCGGTTCGCGGTTCATCGAACTGCTCGGCGGCGTGATGACCTCGTTCTACGACTGGTACGCAGACCTGCCGGTGGCGTCGCCGCAGGTCTTCGGCGACCAGACCGACGTGCCGGAATCGGGGGACTGGTGGGATGCCTCCTACCTGATGATGTGGGGCTCGAACGTGCCGGTCACCCGCACGCCGGACGCGCACTGGATGACGGAGGTCCGCTACCGGGGTACCAAGGTCGTCTCGGTGAGCCCCGATTACGCCGACAACACCAAGTTCGCCGACGAGTGGATGCCGTGCGCGGCAGGTACCGATGGGGCCCTGGCGATGGCGATGGGACATGTGCTGCTGAACGAATTCTATGTGCAGCAGCGGGTTCCGTTCTTCGTCGACTACGTCCGCCGGTACACCGACCTGCCGTTCCTCGTGCGGCTCGAGGAACGCGACGGGAAGCTCGTGCCGGGCAAGAACCTCACCGCTGCCGACCTGGGGCACAGCGTCGAGAACGCGGCCTTCAAACCGGTCCTCCTCGATGGGGCGACCGACACGGTCGTCGTGCCACCGGGCTCGCTCGGCTTCCGCTACGGCGACGACGGTGTCGGCAAGTGGAATCTCGAACTCGGCGACCTCGTCCCGACACTGACGGTCGCGCCCGCCGGTGGGGGAGCGGGGGAGACCGCCACGGTGTACCTGCCGAGTTTCGACACCGTCGACGGCCACGGTGAGAGCATCGAACGGGGCGTACCGGTCCGTCGGGTCGGGGACCATCTCGTCTGCACCGTCTTCGATCTGATGCTCGCGCAGTACGGAGTGACCCGTCCGGGACTCGCTCTACCCGGGCAGTGGCCGAGCGGGTACGACGACGCGACCTCCCCGTACACCCCGGCATGGCAGGAAGCGATCACCGGAGTCTCTGCGGCCCAAGCGATCCGAATCGCGAAGGAGTTCGCACGCAACGCCGAGGAATCGGGCGGGCGTTCGATGATCATCATGGGCGCGGGCATCTGCCAGTGGTTCCACGGTGACGCGACCTATCGCGCAGTGCTCGCGCTGCTCATGCTCACCGGCTGCATGGGCCGCAACGGAGGAGGGTGGGCGCACTACGTCGGCCAGGAGAAATGCCGTCCGGTCACGGGATGGGCCGCGATGGCGATGGGGACCGACTGGAGCCGGCCGCCCCGGCAGATGGCCGGCACCTCCTACTGGTACGTGCACACCGATCAATGGCGCTACGACGGATATCGCGCCGACGCGCTGTCGAGCCCGCTGGGACGCGGGCGTTTTCGCGACAAGCACACGATGGATGTCATGGCGTCCGCGGTGGCGATGGGCTGGTCGCCCTTCTATCCCCAGTTCGACCGCAATACCCACGACGTCGTCGATGACGCGCGCGCGGCGGGCCGGGACATCCCGGAATACGTCGCGCAGCAACTCGCGGAAGGGAACCTGAAACTCGCGGTGACCGACCCGGACGACCCGCGCAACTGGCCCCGGGTGCTCAGCGTGTGGCGGTCGAATCTGCTCGGCTCGTCCAGCAAGGGCAACGAGTACTTCCTGCGGCATCTGCTCGGTACCGATTCGAACGTGCAGGCCGATCCCACGGCACCGGATCTGCGTCCGGGCGAGGTGGTCCGGCCGGAGGACCTGCCCGAAGGAAAACTCGACCTGCTCATGTCGATCGACTTCCGGATGACGTCGACGACGTTGTTCTCCGACGTCGTCCTGCCCGCTGCCACGTGGTACGAGAAGGGTGATCTGTCGAGCACCGACATGCACCCCTACATCCACGCCTTCACCGCGGCGGTCGACCCGCCCTGGGAGACCCGTTCGGACTACGACGCCTTCGGCGCCATCGCGAAGGTGTTCAGCAGTCTGGCGCGCACGCACCTCGGAACCCGCACCGACATCGTGATGGGAACCCTGCAGCACGACACCCCGGGAGCGATGGCGTATCCCTCCGGCGCGGAGCGGGACTGGCGGTCGACGGGCGAGGTGCCGGTTCCGGGGAGGACGATGGGGCCGCTGACGGTCGTCGAACGCGACTACGGCGCGATCGCGGAGAAGTGGGCCACCCTCGGGCCGCTCGTCGAGACGCTCGGGCTCAACACCAAGGGCGTGACCACCCGGCCGGATCGGGAGGTCGCCGAACTTGCGAAGAGGTTCGGTGTCATGAATTCCGGTGCCGGACAGGGACGTCCGGCGATCGATACCGCCGAGCGTATGGCCGACACCATTCTCGCTCTGTCCGGCACCTCCAACGGGAGATTGGCGGTCCAGGGGTTCCGCGAATTGGAGAAACGTACCGGGCGAAGGCTCGTGCACCTGGCGGAGGGAAGCGAGGAAAGGCGAATCACCTATGCCGACACCCAGGCCCGTCCCGTGCCCGTCATCACGAGCCCCGAATGGTCGGGGAGTGAGACGGGAGGGCGCAGGTACTCGCCGTTCACGGTGAACATCGAGGAGCTCGAGCCCTTCCGCACGTTGACGGGCCGGATGCACTTCTACCTCGACCACGACTGGCTGGAGGAACTCGGTGAGCAGCTCCCCGTCTACCGCCCTCCACTCGACATGTCGCGGCTGTTCGGAGAGCCGAGGGTCGGTACGGGCGACGGCATCGGTCTCACGGTGCGTTATCTGACACCGCACTCGAAGTGGTCGATCCACTCGGAGTACCAGGACAACCTGTTCATGCTGTCGCTGTCCCGGGGCGGACCGACCATGTGGATGTCACCGGCCGACGCCGCGAAGATCTCGGTGAACGACAACGACTGGGTGGAGTCGGTCAACCGCAACGGTGTCATCGTGTGCCGGGCGATCGTCTCGCACCGCATGCCCGAGGGCGTCGTCTTCGTCTATCACGCGCAGGATCGTGTCATCGACGTGCCACGGACGGAGACCACCGGTACGCGCGGCGGTATCCACAACTCGCTGACGCGCATCCTCATCAAGCCCAGCCACCTGGCCGGGGGATACGCGCAGACCGCGTACGCGTTCAACTATCTCGGCCCCACGGGTAACCAGCGCGACGAGGTGACGATCGTGCGGCGCAGATCGCAGGAGGTCGTCTACTGATGCGCACGGAACGAGCGGCCGGACGAGGCGGAGCGCAGGAAGCGAGGCGGTCGTGAAGGTCATGGCACAGCTGGCGATGGTGATGAACCTCGACAAGTGCATCGGATGCCATACCTGTTCGGTGACCTGTAAACAGGCGTGGACCAACAGGTCGGGCACCGAGTACGTATGGTTCAACAACGTCGAAACGCGCCCGGGGCAAGGATATCCGCGGACGTACGAAGACCAGGAACGCTGGCGGGGCGGGTGGATCCGGGACTCCAGGGGCCGCGTACGTCTCCGCGACGGCGGACGCTTCGCGAAACTCGCCCGTATCTTCTCGAATCCGAAGATGCCGTCGATCGACGACTACTACCAACCGTGGACCTACGACTACGACAACCTCACCGATGCCCCGCTCGGCGAGCACATCCCGGTGGCGACGCCGCGCAGTCTGATCTCCGGCGAGCCCATGAAGGTGGAGTGGTCGGCGAATTGGGACGACAACCTCGGTGGTTCTCCGACGATCGTGCCCGACGACCCGATCCTGAAGAAGGTCGGCGAACAGGTGAAACTCGAGTTCGAGCAGACCTTCATGTTCTACCTGCCGCGGATCTGCGAGCACTGCCTGAACCCGTCGTGTGTGGCGTCGTGCCCCTCCGGCGCGATGTACAAGCGGACGGAGGACGGGATCGTGCTCGTCGATCAGGACCGGTGCCGCGGCTGGCGGATGTGTGTGTCCGGATGTCCGTACAAGAAGGTGTATTTCAACCACAAGACCGGCAAGGCCGAGAAGTGCACCTTCTGCTATCCGCGGGTCGAGGTCGGATTGCCGACGGTGTGTTCGGAGACGTGTGTGGGCCGGCTCAGGTACATCGGTCTCGTCCTCTACGACGTCGATCGCGTCCTCGAAGCTGCCTCGGTGGAGAACGACACCGACCTGTACGGAGCGCAGCGCAATGTGCTGCTCGATCCGAAGGATCCCGAGGTGATCGCCGGTGCCCGCGCCGAAGGCATCTCCGACGAGTGGATCGAGGCCGCCCAGCGTTCACCCGTCTACGACCTCATCAGCACCTACCGGGTGGCGTTGCCTCTGCATCCGGAATATCGGACGATGCCCATGGTCTGGTACGTGCCACCGCTCTCGCCCGTCGTCGACGCCGTCAGCCGCGAGGGGCACGACGGCGAGGACATCGGCAATCTCTTCGGCGCCCTGGACGCACTGCGTATCCCTGTCGCGTACCTCGCGGAACTGTTCACGGCCGGAGACACCGGTGTCGTCGAGGCCGTGTTGCGCCGGCTCGCCGCGATGCGCTCGTACATGCGCGACATCAATCTGGGACGCGAGACCCGTCCCGAGATCCCCGAATCCGTGGGCATGAGCGAAGAGCAGATCTACGCGATGTACCGGCTCCTCGCGCTCGCCAAGTACGACGAGCGGTACGTCATCCCGACCGCGTACGCGGTCGAAGGTCATCGGCTGGAGGAGACCGCGACGGACTGCGCGCTGTCCTACGAGGGTGGACCCGGGATGTACGACTCCGGACCGTTCGGTGAGGCCAGTGGTGCCCCCGTCCCGGTGGCGGTCGAAAACTTCCACGCTCTCGCTCAGCGGCAGACCAGCGAAGGCCTGGGGGCGAACGCGGCGAATCCCTCGCGGGTGAACCTGCTCAACTGGGACGGTAAAGGCGTGCCGACCGGCATGTTCCCGGGGGGACGTGACGGGGACGGAGACCGACGATGAGACTGCTGCGTTCACGACGCGCGGCCCCCGATCGCGCCCTGCACCACCGTCTCGTCCGTCAGTCCGCGTCCCTGCTGCTCGCCTATCCCGACGAGGGGCACCGCGAACGGCTCGGTACGGTCGACCAGTTTCTCGAGCACATGACCGGGCCCGAAAAGGACATGCTGGGTACGGCCGCTCGTGAACTGGGCGCGAAAGACCTTCTCTCCACGGCACAGCAGTACGTCGAGACCTTCGACCTGCGGCGGCGGTCGACGATGTACCTGACCTACTGGACATCGGGGGACACGCGCAACCGCGGAGCCGAGATGCACGCCTTCGCGAGTGTCTATCGTGCCGCGGGTGTCGTGCCTCCTGCGCACGAGTCACCCGACCATCTCCCGGTGGTCCTCGAGTTCACCGCGAACGTCGATCCCGCCTCCGGGGAGGAACTCCTCACCCGCTATCGGCCGGCGTTGGACGTGCTGCATGCCTCCCTGCGCGACGCGCGCTCCCCGTACGCGCAGGTCGTCGCGGCGGTCTGTGCAACCCTCCCACCGGCGACCGACCAGGAGGAGGAACGGGCCCGGCGCCTCGCGCAGGCGGGACCGCCCCGCGAATCGATCGGTCTCCAGCCGTTCACGCTGACGGTGCCACCCCGGACCGGCCGGATGCCACCGAAAGGAACCTCGCAATCATGACCGCAGGAGAGATCTTCTGGGACGTCGTGCCCTATGTGACACTGGCCGTCGTCGTGGTGGGCACCTGGTGGCGGTACCGATACGACAAGTTCGGATGGACCACGCGTTCGTCCCAGTTGTACGAGGCGCGGTTGCTGCGCATCGCGAGCCCGATGTTCCATTTCGGGATCCTGGTCGTGATCGTCGGGCACGTCATCGGCCTGGTGATTCCTCAGTCGTGGACCGCCGCAGTGGGGTTGAGTCAGCATGCCTACCACGTCCAGGCGATCCTGCTCGGCACCATCGCCGGCGTCTCGACGCTCGTGGGGATCACCCTGCTCGTGTACCGCCGCCGCACCCGCGGGCCCGTCTTCAGCGCCACGACGCTGAACGACAAGTTCATGTACGTCGTGCTGGTCGCCGCGATCGTCGCGGGTCTCGCGACCACCCTGATGGGATCGGGTGTCGTCGGCGAAGAGCACAACTACCGGGAGACCGTCTCGCCGTGGTTCCGGTCGATCTGGGTGCTGCAGCCCCGCGGGGATCTGATGGTGGAGGCACCCTTCAGCTTTCGGTTGCACGCCCTGATCGGTCTCGTTCTGTTCGCCATCTGGCCGTTCACGCGTCTCGTGCACGCGTTCAGCGCGCCGATCGGGTACCTGTTCCGGCCGTACATCGTCTACCGCAGCCGGGAGGAGGCGCGCCCCGGCCGACTCGTGGGTTCACAACCGCAACGACGTGGGTGGTGAGTGAGCGCCCGCTGCCGAGGGAGGGCTCCGGTGTACTGTGAAATGTTCCGCGCCCTCCCACCTGTCAGGACCATCGAAGATCCCCATGGCTTCCAGTTCCCACGTGAAGAACGACGCTTCGACCCCCGCGCCCGTCGCGGACACCGGCGTCCGGCGCTCGGTCCTGCCCGGGGGAGTGCGGGTCGTCACCGAGCACGTTCCGGGAGTGCGCTCCGCGGCGGTCGGTGTGTGGGTCGGTGTCGGATCCCGCGACGAACAGCCGTCGGTCGCCGGTGCCGCACACTTCCTCGAACACCTGTTGTTCAAGGCGACACCGACGCGCTCCGCCCTCGACATCGCCGAGACGATGGACGGGATCGGCGGTGAGCTCAACGCGTTCACCAGCAAGGAACACACCTGCTTCTACGCACACGTGCTCGACGACGACCTGCCGATCGCCGTCGACATCGTCGCCGACGTCGTCCTGCGCGGCCGGTGCCTGAGTGCGGACGTCGACGTGGAACGTCAGGTGGTGCTCGAAGAGATCGCGATGCGCGACGACGATCCCGAAGACCTGCTCGGCGACTCGCTGCTCACCGCGCTGTACGGCGACCATCCCATCGGCCGGCCGATCATCGGTTCCGTCGAGTCGATCGAGTCCATGACCCGGACACAACTGCATTCGTTCCACGTCCGCCGCTACACGCCGCCGCGGATGGTGGTCGCGGTGGCCGGCAACGTCGACCACGCGCACACGGTCGAACTGGTGCGCCGCGCCTTCGCCGGGCACCTGGACGAGGCGGCCGCACCCGCGCCGTGCCGGAACGGACGACTCGAACTGCGGACCACTCCGACGACGAGCATCGTCGAACGCGACAACGAACAGGCGCATCTCACGCTCGGTGTGCGGTCGTTCGGTCGGCACGACGGCCGCCGCTGGGCGCTGTCGGTGCTCAACGCCGCAGTCGGCGGCGGTCTGAGTTCACGCCTGTTCCAAGAGGTGCGCGAGAAGCGGGGTCTGGCCTACTCGGTGTACTCCGGAACCGACACCTTCGCCGACACCGGTGCTTTCTCCGTGTACGCGGGCTGCCAGCCCGACAATCTCGGAGAGGTCGCCGCCGTGGTCCGGGAGGTGCTCACCGACGTGGCCGAGCACGGCATCACCGACGCGGAATGTGCTCGCGCCAAGGGATCGCTGCGTGGCGGTCTCGTTCTCGGACTTGAGGACACCGGCGCGCGTATGCACCGGATCGGCCGCAGCGAGCTGAGCTACGGACAGCACTGGAGCATCACCGAGACCCTCGAACGCATTTCGTCGGTGTCGACCGAGGAGGTGCGCAGCGTGGCAGCCGACCTGCTGCACCGGCCGTTCGCGGTCGCCGTCGCCGGGCCCTACCGTAGGCCTCGCGATCTCCCCGCATCGGTCCGCGACCTCGTGTCCTGAATCGTCCTCAGCTGAGCCAGTCGGCTCCGCAGGCGTCCGATGTCGTGCGAGACGGGTCCCGCCGGGATGGTGAGTTCCGGCACCGCGACCTCCGAGACGAACACGACCCGCACGTCGCGGTCGTGGAGCACGTCGACCAGATTGGCGAACCGCTGGGCAGGCTCCCGACCCGCGGCCGTCAGGTCCGGGATCCCGTCGACGACCCAGAACAGGTGCTCCGCCGCGAGCGCCAGATAGTCGGCCGGTGCCGTGGTGTGCCCGCAGAGATCGCCGAAATCGAACCAGAGACAGTCCTCGTCGGCCCGCATCGCACGCAGCGGGCGACCCGCCGGGTGCAGGACCCGTTGTTCGGCCGGTATGGGCCGGGTGAGCCCCAGAAGTCGTAACTGCCGGTCGGACGTGCCCGTCGTCCAGATCCCCGACGCGAACCCCCGCACGTGGTCGGAATCGAGCCGGTGATCGCGCGGGCCGTCCAGGGCGACCACCGTCGTGGAGCGCTCGACGAGTTCGATCGTCGGGAGGAAGGTGTCGTGGAAGAGGGGGTTGGGGAGCAGCTCGTGGGGCGGATAGTTCGATGTCAGGACGAGACGCGTGCGACGAGCGAGCAGCGCGGGGAGCAACCGGGCGACGAACGTGCCGTCCGCAGGGTCGTGGACGTGGAACTCGTCGAAGCAGACGAGTTCGGCGTGGCCGGTCAGACGATCGAGGGCGGCTCCGAGATCGAAGTGGTGCCGCCGGAGTTCGATGTGCAGGTCGCGGAAGAACTCGTGGAAATGCATGCGCAGTTTGTTCCGTCCGGGGAACGCCGAGAAGTACACGTCGGCGAGCCAGCTCTTGCCGCGCCCGGGCGGCCCCCACAGATAGACGTTCGGGCAACCGGGATGGCACAGCTGCTCGACGGCGTCGTATTGCGCGGAGTCGAGCACGAATCCCCGGCTGCGCGCGGCGTCGTCGAACACGGTTAGGGAGACCGGGTTCGAGATGACGGGGTCACTGCGGCGTCGCAACCTCACGAACCCGACTCTATCATCGTAGAGTGACGATCTCTCGCGAACGCCCGTCCCGGCGCACGGCCATCAGTGACGCCGCCCTCGAACTGGCCGCCCGCGGTGGCAACCACGCGGTGACGCACACGGGCATCGACATGCATCTCGGCCTGGCGAAGGGCTCGACCTCCTACTACTTCCGCACCCGCCACGCCCTCGTCGCGGCTGCGATCGCCCGTCTCACCGAACGGTCGCGCGCCGATTTCGCCGCACTGTTCTCCGCGCCGCCCGGCGACGAGTCGCGCGGACCCGCCGACCTGATCGCGAACTACCTCGAACGACTGCTCACCGCGCGGCGGACCGACGTGCTCGCCCGCTACGCGCTCGCGACCGACGCGCAGCTCGAACCCGGCACGGCCGAGGCGCTGGCGGGCTGCATGTTCTCCGTCTCCGCCGCGACCGGACTCATGCGGGACCTCGGTGCGTCCCACCCCGACACGGCGGCGCGGGATCTGGTGACCCTGCTCGAAGGAGTGCTGTTCGACCGCACCCACGGCACACGCGCCCACGCGTCCTCGGGCTCGGCGACGGTGCGGGTCGACGAGATCCGTTCGACGGTCGGTCTCTGGCTGGACGCTCTCTGCGCCCGGCAGTAGGACGCCCGTGTGCAGCGGTGGACGGCACGCGACCCGCTCGGGACATCCGCAGGTGATTGCGTAGGATTTCCGGGGAGACGGCAACGAAAGGGCGTGACGACGCAAGTGGATGCAACAACGGTTCGGGTGGGTGTACTCGGTGCTGCCGGCAAGGTCGGTCAGGCGATCTGCGCCGCTGTCGACGCCGCGCCCGATCTCGAGCTCGTCGCCACCGTCGACAAGGGCGACGGCCTCGACGCCTTCGTGAGCTCGCAGACCCAGGTGGTCGTCGACTTCACCCATCCCGACGTCGTCATGGACAACCTGCACTTCCTCGTCGAGAACGGCATCCACGCCGTGGTCGGCACCACCGGCTTCGACGACGAGCGGCTGGATCGCGTGCGGAGCTGGCTCGCCGACCGCCCCGAGGTGGGCGTGCTCATCGCACCGAACTTCGCGATCGGTGCCGTGCTGTCGATGCGCTTCGCCCAGGCCGCGGCCCGGTTCTTCGATTCGGTCGAGGTGATCGAGCTGCACCATCCGAACAAGGCCGATGCTCCGTCCGGCACGGCTTTCCGCACCGCTCGACTGATCGCACAGGCACGCGCCGAGGCGGGGGTGGCGTCGAGTCCGGACGCCACCACCACCGAACTCGAGGGCGCACGTGGCGCCGACGTCGACGGTGTCCGAGTGCACTCCGTGCGTCTCGCCGGGCTCGTCGCCCACCAGGAGGTGCTGCTCGGCACCGAGGGCGAGACCCTCACCATCCGGCACGACTCGATCGACCGGTCCTCCTTCGCACCCGGCGTGCTGCTCGGCGTGCGAGAGATCGGTCGGCGGCCGGGACTGACCGTCGGAATCGATCCTCTCCTCGACCTGTGAGAACCGGCCTGCTGAAAGTCCTCGTGCCCATCGCGTTCATCGTGGTGGCGCTGGGGTTCTACTTCGTTCTGCTCGGCTCCACGGGCCTGAAGCTGATCCGATCCGGCGAGTTCGCGGGAGTCGGGCTGGGAATCGGGATCCTCATCCTCCCCGTCGTCGGTGCCTGGATCGTCTACGCGACCATCCGAGCCGGCCTGCAACATCAGCACCTCGCACAGCGGATCCACGACGAGGGGCTCGAACTCGACATCGACGATCTGCCTCGCATGCCGTCGGGCCGGATCGAGCGGGACGCCGCCGACGAACTGTTCGCGACCGTGAAGCAGGAATGGGAAGCAGACCCCGACAATTGGCGCAGCTCCTACCGGCTCGCGCGCGCCTACGACTATGCGGGCGACCGCAGTCGTGCGCGCGAGACCATGCGTCGGGCCGTCGCGCTCGAGAAGCTCGAACGGGACGGCCACAGCGGTTCCTGAAGCCGCACGCTGCGGTCGACTTCCCTGAGCGGCGAGCGGCTTTGACAACCCCGCACGGGTGCAGCAACCTGCTGATGTGACGGACGAGGCTGCGGGCGACCAGGCAGGACCGGGCGAGACGGGACGCGGGAACGGATCCCGCACGGTGCTGGTGGTGCACCACACCCCCTCGCCGCCCACCCGCGAGATCCTGGAAGCGGTACTGGCCGGTGCTCGGGATCCGGAGATCGCGGGCGTCACCGTCCGGGTGGTTCCCGCACTGGGCGCCACCGTCCCCGATGTGCTGGCTGCGGACGGCTTCCTGTTCGGCACCCCTGCCAATTTCGGCTACATGTCGGGTGCGCTCAAGCACTTCTTCGACACCGTCTACTACCCGTGTCTCGACGCCGTGGCCGGCCGCCCTTACGGGCTGTGGGTGCACGGGAACAACGACATTGCCGGGGCGGTGGCGTCGGTTCGCCGCCTGACCACCGGGCTGGGCCTCGTGCAGGCCGCCGCCGACCTCGAGATCACCGGGCCGGTCGACGCGAAGGTGCGCGAACAGTGTTACGAGCTCGGCGCCGTCGTCGCGGCGACCGCAGCCGGTGAGATCTGAATCGATCGCCCGCGATCAGCGGACATCCTTCACCCCGCGATCAGCGGAAATTCTTTTCCGTGAACGACTTCAGTCCCTTTCCGGCGGTCTCGAGGGCCATCTTCTCGGCGCGCCGGACGAGGAAGCCGGGGACGGGGATCTTCGGGTCGATGGTCAGCGAGAAGTCGACCGCCGTGCCGGATCCCGTGGCGGCAAGGGTGTAGGCGCCGTCCTGCTGCCGCTGCTGGCTGCTCTCCACCAGCGTCCACGCCATCGACTCGTCCCCGTTCCACGAGTACTCGACGACCTGCTCGTCGGTGATGCCGACGATCGAGACCGTCATCCGCACGCGGTGCGGCCGTCCGTCGGGGTGGGTGGACTCGACGGTGACGGACTTGTGGGTCGACGACCACTCGGGCAGGCGTTCGACCGCGGCGAGTGCGGCCATCACCTCCTCGGGGTGTGCGTCGATGTCGAAACTCCTGGTGCTGCTGACCGTCATGCGCCCTCCGCGTCGCCCGATGTGTGTGCGTCGGCACTCTATCGCGCGGTGAGTTGCCTCACGTGTCGGCGCGAGGACCCGTGTCGTCGCGGCCGGCGGTGTCGTCCGGTCCGGTGGTGTCGTGGCGCTCGGACGGCTGCTGCTCGCTGGGTGCGGGCGGCGTGGGCTCGGCCCAGCCGCCCCGGCGGCGCCATTCGTCGGCCCGGCGTTGGTAGCGCATCTGCTCCCGGAGCGCGCCCTGCACGGCCTGTGCCATCCAGGAGTTGAGCGACAGGCCGCTCTGCTGGGCCGCTTCCTCCGCCTTGGTCTTGATCTGCTCGACGAGGCGCAGCGTCACCCGGCTGATGTCGCCCGTCATCTCCTCGAAGGACGGCGTCGGATCCTCGTGCGGGGCAGCGGGTTCGCTGTGGACGGCGAGGACCGCGTCGGTGCCGTCGAGGCGCACGGTGACCGTGCGGTCGCCGAGTTCGTCGCTGACCTCGTTGGCCATGTCGGACAGGGCGGCCAGGACCGCGAGCCGGACAGGAGCGGCGATGGCCGTCGCCAGGGCCGCGGCGGTACGCCGGGTCTGTTCGTCGCCGAGTTCGGCCGCCGCGATCACGGAGTCGGTGATGGCGGACGTGTACTTGTCGATATCCATGACGCCAGTGTGGCGTCATCGGTGGCGCCAGGCAAGGTGTCATGGTGACGTCATCGATCGGTGCAGGTCGAGGAGCGTTACTGTGCGGACGGAAGGAACCGTGCGTCCCGGAGGGCGCAACGGCAGAGGCGAGGAGGAGACGATGGCGCCCGAATCCGCCGATCCGAAGGTCCGGCTCATCGCCACGACGGAGTTCCATCTCCCCGACGATGTCGCCTGGGAGACCGACGCCGAGGGCGGCGAAGCATTGATCGAGTTCGCCGGTCGCGCCTGTTACCAGAGCTGGTCGAAACCCAACCCCCGCACGGCGACGAACGCCGGATACCTCCGCCACCTGCTCACCGTCGGGCATCTGTCCGTTCTCGAGCACGCCACCGCGACCTTCTACATCACCGGCATCTCGCGCTCGTGCACGCACGAATTGATCCGTCACCGGCATTTCTCGTTCTCGCAGCTGTCCCAGCGTTTCGTCGCCGACGGCGACGTACCGGTGGTGGTTCCGCCGGCGATCGCGGGTGATGCCGAACTCGAGGAGCTGTTCTTCGCCGCCGCGGAACGCAGCCGGGAGGCCTATGTGGCACTGCTGGCGGCGCTCGACGAGAAGCTGGCGCATCTCCCTGCCGGGCCGCTGCGTGCCAAGCAGGTTCGGGAGGCCGCACGGGCGGTGCTCCCCAACGCCACCGAGACCCGGATCGTGGTCACCGGCAACTACCGCTCGTGGCGACATTTCGTGGCCATGCGGGCGACCGAACACGCGGACGTCGAGATCCGGCGTCTCGCCGTCGAATGTGTACGGCAGCTCGCGGAGGCAGCACCGAACGCGTTCTCGGACTTCACGATCACGAAGTTGCCCGACGGCAGCGAGATCGCTGCCCCCACGCTCGCGACCGATCTCTGATCGACCAGGTCACCGATCTCCGATCGACCAGGTCACCGATCTCCGATCCGTCTTCGAGGGGCGGGCGTGTGTCGAGGCGGCACTGCCACGCGGTAGCCTTCTGACCATGACCAACGGTGATTCCGCAACTGCTGTCGAGCTTCCGTTCGGCACCGTCGCCACAGCGATGGTGACCCCGTTCACTGCCGATGGCAAGCTCGACGTGGATGCGGGCGTGCGTCTGGCGAACTACCTCGTCGACGGTGGCTGCGACGCACTGGTTCTCGCCGGTACGACCGGCGAATCGCCCACGACGACCGAGAACGAGAAGATCGAGTTGATGCGGGCCGTGCTCGCATCCGTCGGCGACCGCGCCAAGATCATCGCCGGCGCCGGCAGCAACGACACCGCCCACAGTGCCGAACTCGCCCGCGACGCCGCGCGGGCCGGTGCACACGGACTGCTCGTGGTGACCCCGTACTATTCGCGTCCCCCGCAGGCCGGTCTCTACGCTCACTTCGTCGCGGTGGCCGACGCGACCGATCTGCCGGTCATGCTCTACGACATTCCACCGCGATCCGTCGTGCCGATCGAGACCGATACGCTGCGTCTGCTCGCCGAGCACCCGCGGATCGTCGCGGTCAAGGACGCCAAGGGCGACCTGAACGCGGGTGCCGAACTGATCGGCACCACCGACCTGAAGTTCTACTCGGGCGACGACCCGCTGAACCTGCCGTGGCTGTCCGTCGGTGCCGTCGGATTCGTCAGCGTGATCGGCCATCTCGTGCCCGGTCGCCTCCGCGAGTTGCACACCGCCTTCGAGGCCGGTGATCTCGAACTCGCGCGCCGTATCAATTTGTCGATGGTCCCCATCTACCGGGCCGTCGCGCGACTGGGAGGGGTGAGTGCCTCGAAGGCGGGTTTGCGACTTCTCGGCATCGATGTCGGAGAGCCTCGTCTGCCGCAGGTCGCTCCGGTGACTGCGCAGATCGACGCTCTCGCGGCGGATCTCCAGGCTGCGGGGGTGCTGTGATGAGCCGCCCTGATCGTGGCCGCGGCCGCGCCACCCGCAATGCCGGTCCGCCCTCCCGCGCCCCGCGCCGGGTGGTGCAGAACTCCGCCACCCCCCAGCGACCCGATGCACGCATCGCCGATCCCACCGAGCGGTTGGGTACGCCCCCCAAGGCCCCTCGCGACGGTCTGCGGGTCGTCGCGCTCGGCGGTATCGGCGAGATCGGCCGCAACATGACGGTGTTCGAGCACCAGGGACGGCTCCTGATCGTCGACTGCGGTGTGCTCTTCCCCGAAGACCAGCAGCCGGGCGTCGACCTGATCCTGCCCGACTTCCGGTACATCGAGGACCGGATGGACGACGTCGAGGCGATCGTCCTCACCCACGGCCACGAGGACCACATCGGTGCCGTGCCGTTCCTGCTGCGTCTGCGGCCCGACATCCCGGTCGTCGGTTCGAAGTTCACCCTGGCGCTGGTCGCCGCCAAGTGCCGCGAACACCGTCAGCGTCCCAACCTCGTCGAGGTCGTCGAGGGGCAGACCACCTCGCACGGACCGTTCGAGTGCGAGTACTTCGCGGTCAACCACTCCATCCCGGACGCGATCGCCGTCGCGATCCGCACGGCCGCGGGCGTCGTGCTGCACACCGGCGACATCAAGCTCGACCAGCTGCCGCTCGACAACCGCCTCACCGATCTCGCGGGCTTCTCCCGCCTCGGCGACGAGGGTGTCGACCTGTTCCTCGTCGACTCGACGAACGCCGAGGTCCCCGGTTTCGTGACACCCGAGCGCGAGATCGGCGGAGTGCTCGACACCGTCATCGGCAAGGCCACCAATCGGGTGATCGTCGCGTCCTTCGCGAGCCACGTGCACCGGATCCAGCAGATCATCGACGTCGCCGAGCGTTACAACCGGCGCGTGGCGTTCGTCGGCCGGTCGATGGTCCGCAACATGCAGATCGCGCAGGATCTGGGCTATCTGAACGTGCCCGACGGCCTCGAGGTCGACATCGACACCGCCGCGAGCCTTCCCGACGACCGCATCGTGCTGGTGTCCACCGGTTCGCAGGGCGAACCGCTCTCGGCGCTGTCCCGGATGGCCCGAGGCGAGCACCGGCAGATCAACATCCGGGCCGACGACCTCGTCGTGCTCGCGTCGTCGCTGATCCCCGGCAACGAGAACTCCGTGTTCGCGGTCGTCAACGGTCTCGCCAAGCGCGGAGCGAAGGTCGTCACCCAGCAGAACGCGAAGGTGCACGTCTCCGGTCACGCTTCGGCCGGCGAGCTGCTCTATCTCTACAACGCGGTGCGCCCGACCAACGCGATGCCGGTTCACGGCGAATGGCGCCACCTGCGGGCGAACGCCGCCCTCGCCGAGGCCACGGGTGTTCCCCGCGAGCGGATCGTGCTCGCGGAGGACGGTGTGGTCGTCGACATGGTCGACGGGCTCGCGCAGATCGTCGGGCGGGTCCCGGTCGGTCACGTCTACGTCGACGGTCTGTCGGTGGGCGACGTGGGGGAGTCCACGCTCTCCGATCGTCTCGTGCTCGGCGAAGGCGGCTTCATCTCGATCTCCGTCGCGGTGGATGCCACCACCGGCCGTGCGGTGAGCACTCCGGAGGTCTCGGGTCGCGGCTTCTCCGACGACCCGGCCGCTCTGAACGAAGCGGCGCAGCTCGTGGACAAGGCGCTCAACGAACTCGCCGCCGAAGGGGTCACGGAGACCCACCGCATCGCTCAGGGCATCCGCCGCGTCGTCGGCCGCTGGGTCGCCGACACCTATCGCCGTCGTCCGATGATCGTGCCCACGGTGATTCCGGTCTCCTGAACACGGTCGGCGCGGGCCCGGAGAACACGCGGGCTCGCGCGATGGGCGAGGGCAGGAGCGATCGCTAGAGTGGCGGAATGAGCCTCGCCCGCAGCGAACGACATGCCCTCGTCCGCACCATGTCCGAGGTCGGACCCGACGCGCCCACGCTCTGCGGCGACTGGACGGTCCGGGATCTCGCCGCGCACCTGCTCGTCCGCGAGCGCCGAGTCGACGCGATGCCCGGCATCGTCGTCCCCGCCCTGGCGGGGCACACGGAGAAGGTGCGGCGCTCCACCACCGACCGGCAGTGGGCGCACCTGCTCGCCGACGTCGATTCCGGTCCGCCGAAGTGGTCGCCGATGTTCCTGCTCGATGCCGTCGCCAACGCGGCGGAGATGTTCGTGCACCACGAGGACGTGCGCCGTGCGCAGCCCGGATGGGAACCGCGAGCGTTGTCGACGGACGACCAGGATCAGCTCTGGCGGATCGCGCGGATGCTCGGCCGCAACAGCTACGGCGGGTGCGACGTCACCGTGGTGTTCGAGAGGTCGGACTCGGGGGAGAAGGTCACCGTGCGCAAGCGTGGACCGCGCACCGTCGTGCTGCGCGGCGAGCCGTCCGAACTCGTGCTGCACGCGTTCGGCCGCGACGAGGTGCGGTTGGAGATCCAGGGCGACGAGCCGGCGGTGACCGAGCTGGCGGGATCGAAACGCGGACTGTGAGGACCGTTCCGGACGACGTGTGACCAGTGCCGCCGTCCGGTACCCGTGTTGCCGATGGTTCACGAGAGGTCCGTGCGGCTACCCTGGCGGATATGGCAGGAAAGTCGTCGGGTAGCCGCGGAACGTCGTCTACGACCTCTCGGTCGCGGACGGGAGCGCGGAGCTCGGGCGGCAGCACGGCCCGCGCCCGCAGTACGGGTGCCTCCACCTCGAAGAGCACCTCGACCGCGAAATCGAAGGCGGCCGGTTCGGGCAGGTCCACCGCTGCGCGCAAGCCGCGCGCCGCGACGTCGACCACGAACCGCCGCAGCGGTGGCACCGCACGCCGTGCCCCGGCTGCCGGTCGCAGACCCGCACCTGCCCGGCCCCGGCGCAGTTCCGGGGGCATCCTCACCGCCGTCGGCCGCACCGTCGGTGCCGGCTGGATGATGACGGCCCGTGCCGTCGGGGCCACGACCCGCACGATGGGTCGCGCCACCGAGATCGAATCCGGCCACCGCCGCGACGGCATCGCGCTCGGACTGATCTCGATCGGTGTGATCATCGCCGGCACGGTGTGGTTCGGCGTCGGCGGCCCGGTGGGGGAGTGGGTCGAGACGGCCGTCCGCGCCGTCACCGGCGGCGCGAGCGCGGTCCTTCCGCTCGTCGCGGTCGGGATCGCGCTGACCCTCATGCGCACCGAACCGCATCCCGAGATCCGTCCCCGGCTCGTCGTCGGCGGGCTGCTCGTCGGCCTGCCCGCCCTCGGCCTGTGGCACATCGCCTCCGGCTCACCCACCGACGCGGAGGGTCGCGCCGAGGGAGCCGGATTCGTGGGTGCCGCGGTGGGCGGGCCGCTCACCTCCGGACTCACCGTCTGGCTGTCCGTGCCGCTGATGCTCCTCGCGGCCGGCTTCGGAATCCTGCTGCTCACCGGCACCACGGTGCGTGAGCTGCCCGAACTGTTCCGCGACTATTTCGGTCTCGGCTACGGCGCCGACGACGAGTACGACGAGTACGACGACCGTTACGACGACGGCTACGGCTACGACGAGCCACCGATGTTCGATGTCGACGGCTACCCTCTCGAGGAGGCGCCCGCGCCGAAGAGATCCAGACGCCGGCGTACCCCGGCGGACAACTATCCGCCCGACGAGTTCGACGGCGACGCGAAGACCGAGATCCTGCCGCTGTGGGACGACCGGGCACCCGAACCCGAGACGTCCGCGTCGCCCCCTCCCACGCTGGAGATGCCCTCGGTCGCGGAGAATCGGGCCGCGGCGCCGGCCCCGGCTCCCGTACGCAAGAAGCCGAAGCCCGCTCCGGTACCCGAGGTCGTCGACCAGACGTCCGAACCCGAGGCTGCCGAGACGTTCGTCCGCGACCGCGAGATCGAAGGCGACTACGCGCTTCCCTCGCTGGAACTGCTCACCAAGGGCGACCCGCCGAAGACGCGGTCGGCTGCGAACGATCAGATGATCGAGGCGATCACCGAGGTCCTCGAACAGTTCAAGATCGACGCCGCCGTCACCGGCTTCACGCGCGGCCCGACCGTCACCCGCTACGAGGTCGAACTCGGCCCGGGCGTCAAGGTCGAGAAGATCACCGCGCTCGCCCGCAACATCGCATACGCGGTCGCGACCGACAACGTCCGGTTGCTCGCGCCGATCCCGGGCAAGTCCGCCGTCGGTATCGAGGTCCCCAACACCGACCGTGAGCTCGTGCGCCTGTCGGACGTGCTCGCGGCCCCCTCGACCCGCCGCGACCACCATCCCCTCGTCATCGGTCTCGGCAAGGACATCGAGGGCGACTTCGTCTCCGCCAACCTCGCCAAGATGCCGCATCTGCTGGTCGCCGGTTCCACCGGTTCCGGTAAGTCCAGCTTCGTCAACTCGATGCTCGTGTCACTGCTCATCCGCGCGACCCCCGACGAGGTGCGGATGATCCTCATCGACCCGAAGATGGTCGAACTGACCCCCTACGAGGGCATCCCGCACCTGATCACGCCGATCATCACCCAGCCGAAGAAGGCGGCCGCAGCGCTCGCCTGGCTCGTCGAGGAGATGGAGCAGCGCTACCAGGACATGCAGGCCAACCGCGTGCGGCACATCGACGACTTCAATACCAAGGTGAAGTCGGGGGAGATCACCGCGCCGCTCGGGAGCGAACGCGTGTACCGGCCGTATCCCTACATTCTCGCCATCGTCGACGAGCTCGCCGACCTGATGATGACGGCTCCCCGCGACGTGGAGGATGCGATCGTCCGCATCACCCAGAAGGCCCGTGCCGCCGGCATCCACCTCGTGTTGGCGACGCAGAGGCCCTCGGTGGACGTCGTCACGGGCCTGATCAAGACGAACGTGCCGTCGCGACTCGCGTTCGCGACGAGTTCGCTCACCGACTCGCGAGTCATCCTCGACCAGCCCGGCGCCGAGAAGCTCATCGGTATGGGCGACGGGCTTTTCCTGCCGATGGGTGCGGGCAAGCCCGTGCGCATGCAGGGTGCCTTCATCACCGACGAAGAGATCGCGGCCGTCGTCGACTTCGCGAAGAACCAGGCGGAGCCCGAGTACAACGAAGGCGTGACCGCCCCGAAGGCCGGCGACAAGAAGGACGTCGATCCCGACATCGGCGACGACCTCGATGTCTTCCTCCAGGCCGTCGAGTTGGTGGTGACGAGCCAGTTCGGCTCCACGTCGATGCTGCAGCGCAAGTTGCGCGTCGGATTCGCGAAGGCCGGCCGCCTGATGGATCTGATGGAGACCCGCGGGGTCGTCGGACCCAGTGAGGGCAGCAAGGCGCGAGAGGTGCTGGTCAAGCCGGAGGAACTCGACGGTCTGCTGTACTCGATCCGCGGTGGCGGCGAGGCTGCGGAGGCGCCCTCGGGCGCGGAATAGGCGCATGTGGCACAATCGAGGGAGCTGTGGAGGGGAGTATCCCCTTATCCGCGGCGGTCTCGTCAACACGTGCGGCGCCGATGCCGTCCCGGGGCCGTCGGTCCGGTAACGATCCGGGCGGGAGAGACCTCCGGCAGGTACGACAACCTACCGGAAGGCTGTGATGCCCGTGCACGTAACTCTGACGACCTGGTTGATCACGATCGCCGTCATCATCGGACTGTTCGTCTTCGACTTCTTCGCTCACGTTCGCAAACCGCATGCTCCGACACTGCGGGAATCCGGATTCTGGTCGGCGGTGTTCATCGCCATCGCGATCGTCTTCGGTCTCATCGTCTTCGCGGCGTGGGGACCGACCTACGGCGGCGAGTACTTCGCCGGATACATCACCGAGAAGGCGCTGTCGGTCGACAATCTGTTCGTCTTCGTCATCATCATGGCCACCTTCGCGGTGCCCCGTGAATACCAGCAGAAGGTCCTGACGATCGGTATCGTCCTGGCGCTGGTCATGCGCGGTGCCTTCATCGCGGTCGGTGCCGCGGCGATCAACGCCTACAGCTGGGTGTTCTACCTCTTCGGTATCTTCCTGATCTACACGGCCGTCAAGCTCATCCGCGATCACGGCGAGGACCCGCAGGGTATCTCGGAGAACCGCATGGTGAAGCTGGCCCGCAAGTTCCTGCCGGTGCACGACGAGTACGACGGCGACAAGCTCGTCACCCGTATCGACGGCAGGAAGATGGTCACCCCGATGCTTCTCGCGCTCGTCGCGATCGGGTTCACCGACATCCTTTTCGCGCTCGACTCGATCCCCGCGATCTACGGCCTGACCGACGAGCCCTATCTGGTCTTCACCGCGAACGCCTTCGCGCTGATGGGTCTGCGCCAGCTGTTCTTCCTCATCGGTGGCCTGCTCGAGCGGCTCGTCTACCTGTCCTACGGACTGTCGATCATCCTGGCGTTCATCGGCGTGAAGCTGGTGCTCCATGCCCTGCACGAGAACACGCTCGGCTGGATCAACGGCGGCGAGCACGTCGCCGTCCCGGAGATCTCCACTTCGGTATCGCTGATCGTGATCGTCGGGGTGCTGGTCGTGACGACCGTGGCGAGCCTGCTGAAGACGCGAGGGGCGAAGGAACCCGTCAAGCGTTGAACACGCCCATCACCGGGTTCCATCCGGTGATGCGCACGGCATCGACGAGGTCGCGCTGCGAGAACGGGTCCTGGGCCATCAGTTCGCGCGCCGCGGCCTCGTCGGCCACGTCGACGAGGATGAGCGCACCCGACCCGTCCGCCCACGGACCGGTCGCACGCACGACGCCCTGCTCCACGAGATCACCGAGCCACGCGCGGTGCTCGGGACGATGTTCGTCGCGCGCCGCGGCGGTCGCATCCGAATAGGTGTACTCGACGGCGAACAGGGCCATCGGGCCTCGCTTTCGTGATCTCGATCAGAGGGTGAGGAGCATCCGGGTGTTCCCGAGCGTGTTCGGTTTCACATAGCTCAGGTCCAGGAACTCCGCGACGCCCGTATCGTACGACCGGCACATCTCCGCGTAGACCTCGGCCGTCACCGGAGTCCCCTGGATCTCCGCGAAACCGTGCCGCGCAAAGAATTCCACCTCGAAGGTGAGCACGAACAGTCGTTCCAGCTCGAGCTCGCGGGCGACCTCGACGAGACGCGCGACGATCAGGTGACCCGCGCCGTGGCCCTTGACGGACGGGTCGACGGCGACGGTGCGTACCTCCCCGAGATCCGACCACAGCACGTGCAGGGCACCGCACCCGACGACCTGCCCCCCGAGTTCGGCCACCCAGAACTCCTGGACGGCCTCGTACAAGGTCACCAGATTCTTCTCGAGCAGGATCTTGCCCGCGTAGATGTCGATGAGCCGCTTGATCTCGGGCACGTCGGAGGTTCGGGCGCGCCGCACGACCATTCGATCGTTCGAGTCGTGGTTCGTCGGCGGAGTCGTCATGCGGTGAACAGTAGCGCGTGCGGCTACCGATATTGTGGGGCACATGAGCACGCCCCGCCAGCATGTCACCGCGTCGGGCGGGAGCGGCGCCGCACCGGGACCACACGCCGGGAGCCCGCACGATCCGGTGCCGTTGTGGAACATCGCCAACATCCTGACGGTGGGCCGGATCGCATTGGTGCCGGTCTTCCTGGTGCTGCTCTTCGTCGGCGACGGGCACGACACCGCGTGGAGGCTCGCGGCGACCGGAGTCTTCGCGATCGCCGCCATCACCGACCGGATCGACGGTCAACTCGCGCGGAAACACGGTCTCGTCACCGATTTCGGTAAACTCGCCGACCCCATCGCCGACAAGGCCCTCATCGGCGCGGCGCTCGTCGGACTGTCGATGCTCGGCGACCTGTCGTGGTGGGTCACCGGAATCATCGCCGCCCGGGAGCTGGGGATCACCGCGCTGCGTTTCGCGGTGCTCCGCCACGCCGTGATCCCGGCGAGTCGCGGCGGTAAGGCCAAGACCCTGGTGCAGACGCTCGCCATCGGCCTGTACCTGCTGCCCCTGCCCGACTCGGTGGAACCGGTGGCGATCGGCCTGATGATCCTGGCGGTCGCGCTGACGGTGGTGACCGGTCTCGACTACGTCGTCCAGGCCATCCGTCTGCGCACCGGAGTACGCCGGAGCGAGACCACACGTGTGGAGACCGTCGATGTCGGGAACACCCCTGCGGAGGACACTCCGGACGGCGGCCGCGCGGTGGGTGAGGACGCCCGGTGAATCCGGGCGACCCCTCGTGGTCGCCACTCGGGCCGGCGTACAGGTGGACGAACTCGTGCGACGACCGGTGCGGTATCCGGCTCGGGCGGTCGACACCGCGGTGTCGGGACCACTCGCTCGTCTGCGACGGCCGTGGGCGTTGTAATGTCTGGACACCGCAGTATCGAGGTCCGATCGATCCGCGGGAACCTCGCAGCGTCGTCGCGCGTTGTCGAGGTGTCGGCACGACGGACGAAGGAGGATGGGATGGCGCTGTTGTTGCGTGAGGCACTCGGTGACAGCCTTCGGCGCACCCGTGTTTCGCAGAGCCGCACCCTGCGCGAAGTCTCCAGCAGCGCCCGGGTCAGCCTCGGTTACCTCTCGGAGATCGAGCGCGGCAGGAAGGAGGCCTCGAGCGAACTGCTCGCGGCCATCTGCGACGCATTGGATGTCCCGCTCTCCGACGTGCTGTTCGACGTGAGTGGTCTGCTGGCGGACGGACTCGACCGTCGCGCGGGCATGGAGAGCACCGCATCCGAGACGATCTCCGCCGATCGGCCCGACGGCCCCGAGCCCGGCTTGCTCGCGCAGGAGCCACGGATGGTGATTCCTGCACCCGCCGCGCAGGCGCTGGCAGCCGCCTAACATGGATCACGAACCGTGCCGGCCTCGCCGGACGCGGGCATGAGCGACATCGACCGGGTCGTGGTGCGTGCACGAACCCGGCCAGGGTAGGGCAGGTGGGTCGTCGGGGGTAGCAGCGGACCGACGATCTTCGAACCGGGACGCGAGGGCCGCGTACCGGGTCGCGTTCGGCGCGGCGTACCAGATGGAGGCAGGATCACACCCATGGCTAATCCTTTCGTCAAGGGCTGGAAGTACCTCATGGCGCTCTTCAACTCGAAGATCGATGAGAAGGCCGATCCGAAGGTCCAGATTCAGCAGGCGATCGAGGACGCTCAGCGCCAGCATCAGGCCCTCTCGCAGCAGGCGGCTTCCGTCATCGGTAACCAGCGTCAGCTCGAGATGAAGCTCAATCGGCAGTTGGACGAGGTCGAGAAGCTCAACGCCAGCGCACGCCAGGCCGTCATGATGGCCGACCAGGCCACGGCGGCGGGCGACACCGAGAAGGCGATCCAGTACACGAATGCGGCCGAGGCGTTCGCCGCGCAGCTCGTCACCGCTGAGCAGTCCGTCGAAGACCTCAAGGTGCTGCACGACCAGTCGCTCCAGGCCGCCGCGCAGGCCAAGAAAGCCGTCGAGCAGAACGCCATGGCGCTGCAGCAGAAGGTCGCCGAGCGGACGAAACTGCTCAGCCAACTCGAGCAGGCCAAGATGCAGGAGCGCGTGAGCGAGTCGCTGCGGTCGATGGATTCGACCCTCTCGGCTCCGGGGACCACCCCGAGCCTCGACGCCGTCCGGGAGAAGATCGAGCGCCGCTACGCCAACGCCCTCGGTTCGGCCGAGCTCGCCCAGAATTCGGTGCAGGGCCGGATGCTCGAAGTGCAGCAGGCCACCGTCCAGATGGCCGGTCACAGCCGCCTCGAGCAGATCCGGGCGTCGATGAAGGGCGAGGCACTCCCCGGTGCCCCCGCGAACCCTGCCGTCGACACCCGCAAGGAACCCCCGAACGCCGCCGGCACCACCGGCCGGTGATTCGTACCCCCTGGAACTGATCCGCCGTGAACGCCTCCGGAGACGACCGGGCCGGGAACATCCCCGGCTCGGTCGTCGCCGCATTCCGCGACGCCACCGACAACGCGATGGACGCCGCGCGCCGCTGGCGCGATCCCGCGGCCCGGCTGCGGCGCAAGAAGCGGCGTGCCCGTCGGCGTGCCGGTTTCTTCGGAGCCACCTCGGGCACCACGGCGATCGGCACCGCCACCCTCGCCGTCGCATCGGCTCCCGAATGGACGCTCGTCGCGACCGGGGGAGCGACCGCTGCCTTCGCGATACCCGCCGTCCTCGCCGTCCGGACGTTCCGTCGTCTCGACGCGGTACCGCTGCCCCCACCGCCGCCCCGCCGGCGGCCGCTCCCGCCAGCCGATTCGGTTGCCCGCGCACCGATGGAACGACTCGCGGCGAACGAGGAGAGCCTCAGGCGCCTGCTCGGTGTGCTCGTGAGATCGAACTCCGTGGCCTCCGACGACCTCGCCGAGATCG
>NZ_LPZN01000057.1 GCF_001646655.1 Rhodococcus gordoniae
ACCTCGGCCGGTGACGGCCTACGAGGCCGTCGGGCAGCGGGCGTTGGCGGCCGGGACGCTGATCATCGCGGCCGCGGGGAACAACGCGCGTCGGCCGGCGGATCCCGGATTCGTCGGCAGCCCCGCGAATTCGCCGTCGATCATGGCGGTCGCGGCACTGGCGTCCGACCTGAAGATGGCGGCCTTCTCGGCCAGAGCCACCGTGGTTCCGGGCGGCGCCGTCGATATCGCCGCACCCGGTGTAGACGTGTACTCGTCGTGGCCGATGCCGGACCGCTACAACACGATCAGTGGGACGTCCATGGCCACCCCGCACGTGGCGGGATTGGCGGCTCTGATCGTGCAGAGCACGGCGAGGACCGGGAAGGAACTCTGGAAGACGCTGGTCGACGGAGCCGAGGTGCTGCCGTTGCCGCAGACCGATGCAGGCGCGGGGTTGGCGACGGCGCCGTGATTCGGCGTCGAGGCGCAGGACCTCGTCGTCCTTGCCGCCGGGCAGGCCGACGCGGCCCTCGCCGCCATCGAGGCCGTTGTCTCGGTGGCCCGGTCGCTCCGGCCACGGCTGCTTCTCGTCCTCGCGGATCCCGATGTGAGGGAGGAGATTCGAAGAATCCCCGACGTGTGGTTGCACAGATCGTGACGAGAACAGTATTCGTCACCGGATCGGGGGTTCCGGCCGATGTCTCGCACCGGTCGGAACCCCCGATCCACGTCTGCCGCGCGCCCGGCACGGCGACGAACGCCAGGAAGGAGGCATTGTTGTCCGTCGGATAATCCGCGTCGTATATTCGATACCGACTATTCGAGGCGCAGCAGTCGCGGTTCCCGAACGCCTCCCGACGATCGAAGGAGGCAGGAGCGGTGTCCGAACAATCCCGTATCGCCGTCCTGACACCGATAGCCATCGCTGTGCTCGGACTGCTCGAGGAGCGACCGATGCATCCCTACGAGATGCATCAGCTTCTGCTCAAGCGCCGGGAGGACAACCTGATCAAGCTCCGGCCGAGCTCGCTGTACCACACCGTCTCCCGTCTGGTGGAGAGCGGATTGATCCGGCAGGAGGGCACCGAACGCGCAGGTAACAGACCCGAGCGCACCACCTACAGCATCACTGCGGCCGGAGCGGAGGCCGTGCGTGCCCGCATCGCCGAGATCATCCGTCGACCGGCTCGCGAGTATCCGATTTTCCCTCTCGGCCTCGCCGAATCGCACAATCTGCCGGCCGACGAGGTCGTCGCCCTGATCGGTGAACGCATCGATCGTCTCGAGGACGATCTCGTCGAACTGGACGCCATCCGTGCCTGGGCCGTCGACAACGACGTGCCCCGGCGGTACTGGGTGGCCGTCGACTTCCTCCGCGACAGAACCGCTCACGAAACGGAATGGTTGCGGCGCCTGATCGGCGAGATCCGTGACGGCTCTCTCGCGTGGCAGAACTTCGACGCCGGAGGCGCGCGGATCCCGGACCCGCCCCGCGATCCCGGCCGCGACTGGAGCGCGGCATTGACCGACGAGACTCTCGCCGAATTGCGGAGAAGCGCTGTAGGCGACCCGGGACGGTCGCGGGCGTCGACCGAACCGTGACATCTCGAACCAATGGATCGCCGGTCGTGCTCGGCCGGTACGGACAGGAACGACATCGATGAAAACCGAACGTAATCCGTGGTGGGGCCTGTCGGCCCTGGTGGTCGGGTTCTTCATGATCCTGCTGGACCTGACCATCGTTGCGGTGGCCAACCCGGCGATCATGACCGACCTGCAGGCAGACATCAATCAAGTCGTCTGGGTGACCAGCGCCTACCTGCTGACCTACGCGGTGCCCCTGTTGTTCACCGGTCGCCTCGGCGATCGGTTCGGGCCGAAGAACATCTATCTCGCCGGCCTGGTCGTGTTCACCGCGGCATCGCTGTGGTGCGCGACCTCCGGCTCGATCGAAATTCTCATCGCCGCCCGCGCCGTCCAGGGACTCGGCGCGGCGCTGATGACGCCGCAGACGATGGCGATCATCACTCGTACGTTCGCGCCGGACAAGCGGGGTGCGGCCATGGGGTTGTGGGGCGCTGTCGCCGGCCTGGCCTCACTGCTCGGCCCCCTCGTCGGCGGTGTGCTGGTGGACTGGCAGGGCTGGAACTGGATCTTCTACATCAACGTCCCGATCGGTGTCGTGGCGTTCGCATCGGCGGCGTGGCTGGTGCCCAGCCTCGAAACCCAACCGCACAAGTTCGACGTCGTCGGTGTGATCCTCAGCGGTATCGGTCTGTTCCTGCTGGTCTTCGGAATCCAGGAAGGATCCAGCCGGGACTGGGACGTCTGGACGTGGGTGATGATCGTCGCGGGTATCGCGGTGATGGTGCTGTTCGTGGTCAATCAGGCCCGCAACAAGGGTGAACCGTTGGTGCCGCTGAGCCTGTTCCGCGACCGGAATTTCTCGATGTCGAACATCGCGATCTCGTCGATGGGCGCAGCCATGACCGCCCTGATGGTCCCGGCCTACTTCTATCTCGAGACCGTCCGCGGATTCTCCCCCACGCGAGCAGCCCTGATCTTCGCCCCGATGGCGATCGTCACCGGCCTGACCGCACCGCTCATCGGCAAGTTCTCCGACAGGATGCCGCCGCGGGTCCTGCCCACCATCGGCTTCACGGTGTTCTCGGCGTCGGTCTTCGGCTTCGCGGTGCTGATGACGCCGGACAGTCCCATCGTGCTGTTCCTGATCATCGCCGCCGTTGCCGGCGTGTCCAATTCCTGCATCTGGGCACCGCTGGCGTCGACCGCAACCCACAACCTGCCCATCCATCAGGCGGGCGCCGGTGCCGGCATCTACAACACCACCCGCCAGGTCGGTTCGGTGCTGGGCAGTGCCGCGATCGGTGCCTTGATCTCGTCGCGGATGGCCGCGCAGGGACTGGGCGAAGTGCAGGCCGGCGAGGGAAGCGGCGCCGCGATGGGAAACGCTCTCCCGGAGCAGATCGCCGAGAAGTTCAGCACTGCGCTGAGCCAGTCGATGCTCCTGCCGGCGACGGTCCTGCTCATCGGGATCGTGGCGTCGGCGATGTTCGTCGGTCACGCCTCGTCGCAGCGGAAGGCGCAGACCGGAACCGAACCCGATCGGGCCGAGATCACCGGCTGAGCGGAGCTCCCTCGTCGCGATCGTCCGGTCCTGGGCGGCACGAATGGAGACGCTCCCGCCGAGTACCGCACTCGGTGGGAGCGTTTCGTCTGTCGAAGTACGGTCAGCCGTAGTGGCAGACGTAGCTGACGGCTTCGGTGACCTCGATGTCGAACGAAGAATCGCCCGGCACCGAGAACGAATCACCGGCACCGTAGGTCGCCCATTCCTCACTGCCGGCCAGCCGGACGCGGCACGCGCCGCTGTGCAGCTCCATGACCTCCGGCGCGGCGGTTCCGAAGTTCAGGGTGGCGGGCAGGATCACGCCGGCCGACTTGCGGGTTCCATCCGCCAGATGGAAGTTGTGGCTGACGCACTTGCCGTCGAAGTAGACGTTGGCACGCGGGTCGAGCGTCACGTCGGCGTAGGTCGAAGTCGGCTTACTCATGAACTGGAGCGTAGTGAGGCGGATGCGGGTCGCCGGTCGGAGGGTCGGTCGAGGTGGGTGACCCCCCGGGTGCGTGGCGGGTTCGCCAGGGTGTCATCGGTGCCGGTGCCGGTGCCGGTGCTGGTGCTGGTGCTGACGGGGCGGAAGGGTGGTGTCGTCGAGTGGCTGCCGGTCCGCCTCGTCGGTGAAACTCACCTCGACGGTTTCCTCGGGTCGGCGTTCCTCCATCTTGGCCAGGAGCACCATCGCCGACTTGTCCTGCGCGGTGAACGGCGGTTGCGTCATCGATCGGGGCCAGAGACGGTAACGCAGGACGACGTTGATCTCGGCGGCGAGCAGGGTCAGCCGCGCACCGAGATACAACCAGGACAGGAGTCCGAGGACGATGGCGAAGAAGCCGTAGACGTCGGTGGCGTGGTCGATGGTGTAGCGGACGAACCAGTCTCCGATGCGTTGGAGGATCTCCCAGAAGACGGTGGCGATGACTGCGCCGACGACCACGTCCCTGATCTGCACGGTGGCCGAGGTCAGCACGGTGAAACAGACCAGGAACACGGTGAAGTTCACAGCCGCCGACGCGACCATGGTCCATGCCCCGGACAGCGCGCCCAGGCGGGGAGCGAACCCGATCAGGGTGGTCGAGAGCAGGATGCCGAGGCCGAGGAACACCAGGATCGTCATTCCTCGGATGCGGCGGCCGACGAAGCCGGGCCAGTCCTTGAACGGAACGTTCCATACCGTGTTCATGGCGTTCTGGGCGGCCTGGCCGATGCCTTGGGCCCCGTAGAGGGCACCGAGCACACCGAGGACCAGAGCCCAGCCGTTACCCCGCAGCGGGTGGGTGGAACTGCGTAGCTGGGTCCCCAGGATGGGGAAATCGGCCAGCGCGGAGTTGATCATGTCTTGTTCGAGGTCGGGATGACCGGCGAGGATGAACCCGAGGATCGTCGAAAACAGCAGCAGGACAGGGAAGACCGCGAACAATCCGTAATAGGCGATGATGGCGGACTTGCCGCCGGCCTGATCGTTGCCGAACTTCTGCACCACCGCGAACGGCACCGCGAGGACCGGATGTCGTTGCTGGAAGCCGTCGATCCGGCGGACCATGATTTCGATCCGGTTCATCGTTCGCCTCCGAAGTGGTACCGGGTCGGCTGTTCGTTTCCATTGTCCGAAGAACCACAAGGGGACGGGTGCCGGCGCGGGAACCCTGGCTCCGGCCGGAATCGGTCGACGGGGTACGGCGGGCCGAGGAGCAAGAGATCCGGGCGAACCGGCTTCGGCGACGCCGGTCGTCGACCCGCGGGAGCACTTTCCTATGCTTGGCGTTGCGCACGCCGTAATCGGTGTCGGTCGCGAACGGTTCCACCGATCCGGAACGCCGACCGGCGAGTGGCGTGCGCCTCGTCCGGGCGGCACCCTCAGCCTGCGACGGGTCAGACGAGCCCGAAAGGCAGAGGAGCGCAGTGAGCACCCCGGAATTGTCACAGTGGAACTCCCAGGAGGCCATTGCGGAAGCAATGATCCCGATCATCGGCGGTCTGCACCGCCGGCACTCGGTCACAATCCTGCTCCACAGCCGCTCCCTCGTGAACAAATCGGTCATCGGCATTCTGCGGACCCACCGTTTCGCGCGGCAGATCCGCGGCGACGAGCTGTCCGTCGAGGCGACATTCCCATTCCTCGAAGCGCTGACCGATCTCGATCTGCAACCGTCGAAGATCGATCTCGGCCTGCTGGTGACGGCATATCACGCCGAGGGGGCCGGACGGTCCATCCCGGAGTTCGTCGCTGAGAGCCTCGCGGATCTGGTCGGCGGCGCGCAGACGAGCCCCGCGAAACCGCAGGACGTGGTCCTGTACGGGTTCGGGCGAATCGGCCGGCTCGTCGCCCGTCTGCTCATCGAGAAGGCAGGCTCGGGCAATGGGCTGAACCTGCGTGCTGTGGTGGTCCGTAAGGGAGGTGACGACGACCTGACCAAGCGTGCCTCTCTGCTGCGTCGCGACTCCGTCCACGGACAGTTCAACGGCACGATCAAGGTCGACACCGAGAACAACGCCTTGGTCGCCAACGGCAATGTCATCAAGTTCATCTACAGCAACGATCCGGAAAGCGTCGACTACACCGAGTACGGCATCGACAAGGCCATCCTGATCGACAACACCGGAATCTGGCGCGACCGCGACGGGCTGTCGAAGCATCTCCGCCCCGGTATCGCCAAGGTGGTGCTCACCGCACCGGGTAAGGGTGATCTCCCGAACATCGTGCACGGCGTCAACCACCGCGACCTCGACCCGGACGAGAAGATCGTGTCGTGCGCGTCCTGCACCACCAATGCCATCGTTCCGCCGCTGAAGACCATGGACGACGAATTCGGTGTGGTGCGTGGTCACGTCGAGACGGTGCACTCGTTCACCAACGACCAGAACCTGCTGGACAACTACCACAAGGCCGACCGCCGGGGTCGTTCCGCGCCGTTCAACCTGGTGCTCACCGAGACCGGGGCCGCCTCGGCGGTCGCGAAGGCACTTCCCGATCTGAAAGCGAAGATCACCGGCAACTCGATCCGCGTCCCTACGCCGGATGTCTCCGTCGCGATTCTTCACCTTCAGCTGACTCGTGAGACCACCAAGGAAGAGGTGCTCGAGCACCTGCACCAGGAGTCGCTCACCGGGGCGCTACGCCGCAACCTCGACTACACCTCGGCCACCGACGCAGTGTCGAGCGACTTCATCGGGTCGCGCGCGGCGTGCATCATCGACGCCAACGCCGCGATCGTCGACGGCGACACCGCCATTCTCTACGTCTGGTACGACAACGAATTCGGCTACTCGTGCCAGGTGGTACGCACCGTCCAGTACCTCTCAGGTGTGGAGTACCCCGTCTATCCCCTCACGGAAGCCGGCCCGGTGGAGCACGTCGGTGCGCCTGCCGCTGCGCAGGGATAACAGACCTGCGGGGATTGCAGTAACGACCGTCCTCCAGGGACTCGTCGACGAGGGAACCCATCCTTACCTGAGGATGGGTTCCCTTTTACGTTGGGTCACCGAAGTATTCGCCGGGGAGAACCCCGACCGCACCTCTACCGCCCGGTCGTCGCGATCCGGTCCACAGCGCGGAGCACTGCACGCCGGTTCGCGGCGTCCGGCCGTGAGCTCGTCACGGTTCCGTCCCTCGCACGATCCTCGTATTCTGTCTTGTGGGGTCTCCTCGACGAAGGAGGCTGAAAATGAGTCGGCCGACCACAGACCCGACCTTCTATCGGACCGCAGCAGACGCGGCCGCCGCCCCACCGGAGCGATTGGCCTACGTGGCTGCGTTCGATCGCGCGGCGGACAAGCCCGACGCCATGAGCGTGATAGACGTGGATCCCGGCTCGGACACCTATGGCCGAGTAGTGGGCTGGACCGAGGTACCCGGGTTGGGCAACGAACTGCATCATTTCGGTTGGAACGCCTGCAGCAGCGCGTTGAAGCACGAGGGCCACGATATGGCGGGATTGGCACGCCGATACCTCATCGTGCCGGGCATCCGCTCGTCGTCCCTGTATGTGCTCGACACCGGGCCCGACCCGCGTCAACCCACCGTGGCCAAGGTTGTGGACGCTGCCGATCTCGCTGCCAAGGCGGGTTACTCTCGACCGCACACCTTGCACTGCGGGCCGGACGGCGTGTTCATGACCTGCCTGGGTGGTGCCGACGGATCCGACGGCCCAGGCGGGATCGCCCTCCTCGATCACGGCACGTTCGACGTGCTCCGGCAATGGGAAGCCGATCGGGGGCCGCAGTATTTCGCGTACGACGCCTGGTGGCATCTGAACCAGAACACGCTGATCAGCAGCGAATGGGGCACACCGTCGATGATCGAGAACGGATTGGTGCCCGCGCTGCTACTGGCGAACGAGTACGGCCATGCGATTCATTTCTGGGACCTGTCCACAGGCGCGCACCAGCAGCGAGTGGATCTGGGCGCGCAGTATCAGATGCCGCTCGAACTGCGCCCGTCGCACGACCCGGAGGCCACCTGGGGATTCGTCGGCGTGGTCGTCTCGACCGAGGACCTGTCCGCGTCGGTGTGGCGTTGGCACCGCGGTGACGACGGTTGGGCAGTGGACAAGGTGATCACGATCCCGGCCGAGCCGGCGGAGCCGGACGCACTGCCGCCGGCGTTGAAGCCGTTCGGTGCGGTACCGCCGCTCGTCTCCGACATCGACCTGTCGGTCGACGACGCGTTCCTCTACGTCTCGTGCTGGGGCACCGGAGAGCTGAAACAGTTCGACGTGCGTGAGCCCGACCATCCGAAGGAGACCGGGTCCGTCCGACTCGGAGGGATCGTCGGCCGCCGCGCCCATCCGGCGGTACCGAACGAGCCGCTGTCCGGTGGTCCGCAGATGGTCGAGATCAGCCGGGACGGCAAGCGGGTCTACGTCACCAACTCCTTGTACGGGGCCTGGGACGACCAGTTCTACCCGGACGGGGTCGGCGCCTGGATGGCCCTGCTGCACACCGACCCTCGCGGCGGGATGGAAATCGACGAGCGCTTCTTCCCGCACGGCGACGACTTTCGTGGTCTGCGGGCGCACCAGGTTCGCCTCCAGGGTGGCGACGCCTCCTCGGATTCCTACTGCTATCGGTAACGACGGCTCGGACCCGAGGCCTCCACTCCGTTGGCGCACCCTCCGGCCCGACTCGGTCAGGGCTGGTAGTCGGGGTACTTCGTGTGCAGCCGGAAATATCCGGTCACGTTCTCCCGGAGCCAGTCCTTGCCGTCGTCGGGAGTGCGACCGTCACAGATCGCGTCGCCTTCGATGCAGACTCGCTCGACGTGGATCTCGCCGAAATCGCTGCGAGCGCCGCCGAGCGTCACGCCGGGAACGACGGGACCCGGGAACAAGGTCTCGACGCCGCGGTTGTCGCGGGGATCGGAGTAGAGAATGCCCGAGATCCGTTCGGCGGGAACGGACCCGTCGGCTGCGATCTCGGCGAGAACGTCTCCCGCGATCGAAGCGCCTTGCGAGTATCCGAGAACCAGCAGGTCCGAGTCGGGGCAGGTGCTGTGTCGGACGGTGATGGTCTGGCGGAGTCGCTGATGCCCGATCTGCTTAGACCTGTCGTAGGCGACGGCACCGTCGTCGTCTATGCCGTCGAAATCGTCGCTCGAGCCGGTGCCCGGCATCGGTACGACCACTGCGGGGTACCGGATGTGTTCGACCACCGTGCCGGGAACCTCGTAACGAGCGGAGATCTCCGCCAGGGGGGATTCCGGATCGATCGAGTCGAGGGTCTCGAAGCCGCGGGTGCCGTCGACGGCGAGAACGTATCGTTCAGGGCAGTTGCGGACCGGGTCGGCGGACGCGGAGCCGACCGGACCCGCGACGCTCAGTCCTGCAGTAAGCAAACCTGCGGTGAGCAGGCCGACGGCGCGGCGGTGTCTGCGATCGATCCGGGACATGCGCGATTCTCCTCGTGTGTCCCCGACAGACAACAATCGACGTCGATGATATCGATGTCTCTTTTGTTCGGCATGGTGGGGGTGCGCGATCTCGGTGACGGTCGGAGAATCTCTGCGCGATGTGAACGGAACATTCTCATCGAGGTCGCGAGGCTTCGGCCGGAACTGTTCACGTAGCTCGATCCCGCAGTACACCGACGAAGCGGTCCGAGACCGGGTCCCGTCCCTGTACCGCCGAGATCAACGACCTCCGAGCCGAAGTGGATTCTCGCCGTGCTCCGTCGAGGACGGCGTGGGAGGGCGGAAGGTGGTCGACGAGCACCCGATCAACCCTGATCGAGCTGTGCGACAACCAGATGCAATGCCGCCGTGGTGCTGAGAGTTCGAATGCGCTCGCGGTCCCCGGGGAAGCGGCGGGTGACGGTGTACGTCGGCCGTCCCTCGATCGCGACGCCGAAGCAGACCGTGCCGACCGGCTTGGCCTCGGTGCCACCGCCGGGGCCGGCGATGCCGGTGGTGGAGACCGCGACGTCGACCTTCAGCCGATGTCGGGCACCCTCGGCCATGGCTGCGGCGACCTGTTCGCTCACCGCGCCGTGCGCGACGATCATTTCGGCCGGTACGTCGATCAGATCGGACTTCGCGTCGTTGGAGTACGAGACCACCCCACCCATGACGTAGGCCGACGACCCGGGTCGGTCGGTGAGACGCGCAGCGACGAGACCGCCGGTGCACGACTCCGCAGTTCCGATCGAGCGACCGTCGAGGGCATCGATCAGCCGGTCGTCGATGGTGGCACCGTCGAGGGAGAAGATCTGGCGTTCATGGTGTTCGATGAGGACGCCGAGAAGACGGCGATAGATGTGTGCGTCGCCGGAGGCGAATCGGGTCACCATGTCGAGTTCACCGTGTCGAAGGCACGTGGTGATCTCGAGCCGATCGAGGTCGGCGATCTCCGTTTCGGCCCGGCGCAGTGTCTCGGCGAGTTGTGCCTCGTGCAATCCGTAGGCGCGCACGGTTTCCTGCTGCAGGTCGTCGGCTCGGGACAGTACGTCGGCGACCGCGGGTGAGGTGACCGCGCTAGGCCACATCGCCTGCAGCTCACCGGGCGGGCCGGGCAGGATCACGATGGTCGGCACCGGCCGATCACCGGGCACCGCGGGGACGACCACACCTGGCGCTGTACCTGTGGGCGGCAGAGCAGTGGCGCCGATGGGAACGTGCGCCTGCTTACGAATCCCGATACGCGTCGGCCCCGCGTCGAGATCCGGGGCGTCCGGTCGGAAGCTGCGGATGATGCCCGCGATGTGTTCTTCGAGTCCGGGGTCGAGCAGGAGCTCGCGATTGCAGAACTCGGCGACGGTGGAGACGGTGAGGTCGTCGGCGGTGGGACCGAGACCCCCGCTGGTGACGACGAGGTCGACGCCCTGCTCGGTGAGGAAACGCAGCTGTGCGGTCAGGTCGGCGGGCCGGTCGCCGCAGATCGTGATGTGGGCGACGTCGACGCCGAGTTTCAGGAGTCGGTCGGACAACCACGGTCCGTTCTGGTCGGCGATCCTCCCGGTCAGCACTTCGGTTCCGGTCACGATGATTCCTGCACGTACGCTCACGGAGCCGAGCCTAGTCGCAGTGTCCGCCGGTGATTTGCGCCCGACCGGGAAGTTCCCTCCCCGATTTCTGATCTCGATCCGATAGGTGACGTCTCTTCACGACACAAGGGACGCCTTTCGTGCGAGCGGGTGTGGATACCCTCGCAACGGACCTCAGGCCGCAGCCGAGACCCGACACCCGCACCGCACGGTCCGTCCGTGCTCGTCGTCGGGCAACCACCCGTACTCGTCGCAGTCGTCGCACTTCGGTTGGGTGACACGGGGTGTAGGCAGCGACCGCCACAAGGGCAGCCATCCGTGCGCCAAGCGCATCGGATTGCCCGGTCTGTGCACGGATTTCGCCGCTGCGACAAGCATTGCCACCCCGTGCGTAGCGATGAGTGCTTCGATTGCCGCTGCCGCATCGGGTTCGAGGTAGACGAATGTCGCAGTGAGTTCGGCTCGCCTGCAGGCCGCTGCCAGCTCGACCATCGCCGGACTCAGCGGTTCCTTCGCGACGCGCGGAGTGCGGTTGGTTTCCGTCCTCGGTAGATCAGTACTTTCAAGAACGCCTGGGGCGCCGCTGTCCGCGCCGCCGGGGGTCGGATTCTCAGGTGTCGGGTCGGCGACGGGACGTTCGTAGACGGTCTGGATGGTGATCCACCGGCCGAGCTCGTTCTGGATCTTCTCGCGCACCAGGTAGCCGAGGTCGGTGAGCTCGCGCAGTGCAGATCGGATCGCGTCGCGGCCGTCCCTGGGCGACTGGGCCGCGATCGAGTCGGCACGGGTGCGCCAGTCGTCGGGTTTGGACAGCAATCAGACGAGCACGCCCCGGGCGCGGAAGGACAACCGCTCATCGGTGATGACAGCGTTGCTGAGAACGGTGAAATCGGCGGCCAGGCGCGGTCCACGACGCACCCCGCCGGCCAGGGTATTCTGACCCCCGTTCGACTCCTTGATCGGTCGGACATCTGGCGCGCTCAACGGGCTTCGAAGCGTGCCTCGACGTCGGCGGTGAGAGTGACGCGGTCGGGTTCGAACACCAACTCGGGCTCGGCGGACTCGGGCGCGCCCATCGCATCCGACCGCAACATCGCGGTGTGCATCATGGGAGCGCCCGCCGTGTGGACGGGGGAGGGCTGGGACCCGAGCATGCCCGGATCGGCGATGGCCACAGCGCGAATCGTGTTGAGGCCCAACGAGGCCGTGTACGCCTTCGCCTTGACCAGTGCGTCGCCCACGGCGAGATCGCGGACCCGCGCGAGTCGCTTCTGCTGCGCCTTGCGGGTGATCCACCAACGAAGGTCGGCGACGGTGACCACCTCGAGCGCCGCAACCTGCTCGACGAAGGTACCCACCACGTCCAACTCGTGGAAGGTCACGGTGATCGACGCCGACGAGTTGTACACCCAGGGCCGATTCTTACCCTCACGGCTGAACGGGCGTCGCCGACTGTGGCGTACCCGATCGAAGGTCCACCTCTTCACCGGGCTCGGGGAAGACTCCCGCAATTCGGTCACGAGATCGGTGATCGTGGCGACAGCCGCGGCCACCGGTTCTGCAGCCTGCTTGCGCGACGTGCCATCGGCATGCGCGCGCAGCACCACCGTGCACCGGTTGGGTGCGACGGTGCGTTCGGCATGACCGGTGACGGTGATCGTGACGGGAGGCTGGGTCATGCGCACGAGTGTGCCACTCCGAAAGTTTTCAGAAGTGAGAGGTGTGACTGATGGGACGACTGGGTACTCGAGGTGGGTCGAACTAGCCAGTGTTCACGAAAGGACTGCACATGCTCGGACTCGGAATCCTCGGTTGGATCATCATCGGTGGTCTCGCCGGCTGGATCGGTAGCAAGATCATGGGCACCGACGCCCAGCAGGGCATTCTCCTCAACGTCGTTGTCGGCGTCATCGGCGGCTTGATCGGTGGCTTCCTGCTCAAGGTCTTCGGCGTGGATGTCGAAGGCGGCGGACTGATCTTCAGCTTCCTGACCTGCCTCCTCGGCGCGGTCGTCCTGCTGTTCGTCGTCAAGGCCGCCACCGGCCGCGGCGTGCGCCGCTAACCGTTCTGCACCGCTCGAGGTCCCGGATCCGCACAGGGTCCGGGACCTCGCTCATGTCCGGACCTGGTATCCGTCAGCCCAGCCGGTCGCGGAACCAGCGCGGGTCGGGATTGGTATGCGACACATCGCCGACGAACACGGTAGGCACCGTCTCGTTCCCGCCGTTGACTTCCCGAACCCGCGCCGCGGCGGCGGGATCCCGCCAGATGTCGACCCAGATCGCGCGACGTGCCCGCGAACGCACGGTGGCGCGCAACCGGATGCAGAAGGTGCAGCCCGGGCGCCAGTACACCACGGGAACGCCGCGGGCCACTGCATCGCGACGAGCGGTCGCGTCGTCGACATGATGGGGGAAGAACAGGGGAGAGACGACCCACGCCATCGCGAGCAGCAATACCGACGTCACCACCGAGGTCACGTCGAATGCACCGGTGAGCAGAACGACGGACGCAACGACCACCATCGCCGCACCCAGGATCCAGGTTCGCCACACAGGAGTGAGCCTAGTTCCTTCGAATCGGCATCGACGGAGGGCTCGAAGGCTGCCCGATGACCGCTCCGCCCATATGCCGCTACCTGCGGGTCTGCGCACAGGAGAGAGCGCGCGCTAGCGTATTCGGTCATGGTCGTCACCGAGAGTTCACCTCCTGTATCCCCGCGGTTGGTCCGCTCGATGTTCATCCCTGCCGTGGGGGTCGCACTCGTGCTGACTCTGCTCGCGGCAGCGACGGTGCCGATCCGCGATCGCCTGTACCTGTCCGTCGCCCGGACCGTCGAGGGATCGTTTCTCGGACCGCCCGCGGGTCTCGTCGCCGACAAGGGGCTGCTCGTCCTCGTCGCCTTCACCGGTGTCCTGGCGGCATGGTTGTGGCGGAACGACCGCCGGGGCTTCGGCGCCCTCGCCGCCGGCGGTCTCGGAGTGGTGGGTGCCTATCTGTCGAGCGAACTCGTCAAACTGGTGGTGACGGAGCCGCGACCGTGTCGCGCGCTCGGCATCGCGACGGTACTGGAGTGTCCCGAGGTGGGCGACTGGTCCTGGCCGTCCAACCATTCCGTCATCGCCGCCTCGTTCGCGACCGCGTGTGTGCTTGCGGCTCCGCGCCTGATCTGGCTGGTCGCGCCGCTCGCGGCGGTACTCGCGTTCTCCCGGGTGACGGTGGGGGTGCACTACGTGCACGACGTGCTGTCGGGCATGGCGCTCGGTGTACTGGTCGTGTCGCTCGTCGTCGCGATGCTTCTGCCCTTCGCGTCGCGACTTCCCGTCCTGTCGCGCGAGGCCCGGTCGAACGGGGACGGGTCTGGACAGCGGGTGAGCCCAGGGCGTTGACTGAAGGTGCACAGTCCGCACCGGGAGGCCGTCATGGGCATCATTGTCGGCTTCCGCGGCGGTGGTGCTCGATGAGTACCGGGGACCGGATCCGGGATCTCGGGTATGCAGCGGGGTGGCGGGCGGTATGCGCGCTTCCGGAGAAGCCGGCGAACCGCCTGTTCGAGATGGCCGCGGACCGTGCGGCGCGAGACGGTGGGCCGATCCAACTACGACGCAACCTTGCCCGGGTGTTGTCCACTACTCCGGATCGGGTGCCCGACGAACTCGTGCGCGCGAGTCTGCGTTCCTACGCGCGGTATTGGTGTGAGGCATTCCGGTTGCCGTCGATGGACCCGGTACGGCTGGCCGAGACCATCGACTCCGCGGCGACCGGACTCGAACACATCCACGAGGCCGTCGCGCGTGGGCGCGGAGCTGTATTGGCGCTTCCGCACAGCGGCAACTGGGACCTGGCGGGAGTGTGGATCGTACAGCGGATCGGCACACCGACCGTCGTCGCCGAGCGGCTGCAACCGGAATCGTTGTTCCGCCGCTTCGTCCGGTTCCGTGAACGTCTGGGTTTCGAGATCCTCCCGCTCACCGGTGGCACGGTTCCCCCGTTCGAACGATTGACCGTCCGAATTCGTCAGGGACGGTTCGTCGGCCTCCTCGGCGAGCGTGATCTGACAGGAGCGGGCGTGCCGGTCACCTTCTTCGGCGAACCGGCCTGCATGCCGGTCGGCCCGGCCCGGCTGGCGATCGACACCGGCGCACCGCTGCTGCCGGTGCATTGCTGGTTCACTCCGGGCGGCTGGGGGTTCCATGTCGACGCGCCGATCGATACCGCAGGAAGCGTACAGGCCACGACTCAGTCCCTGGCCGACCGGTTCGCCGCCGGTATCGCCGCGCATCCCGCCGACTGGCACATGCTGCAACCGGTGTGGACGGCCGACAGGTGGGGCCACCCGCAGACGCCTCCGGCGGGGCGTTGAGAACTGCCCACAGGGAGATGGTTCGCTACCGATAACCCTCGATCCCTGCAGGTGGGCCCAGCGGCGATGCGACTTTCGGCTCTACAACGACGGTTGCGGAGGATCGACACTGAGGACGGAAGCACGATGCCCGGAGAGTGTGATGATCCGCGGAGACACGGCAGCGGTTCGGTGGTGGCGCTTGCGGCCGTGGAGCGCGAACCCGCTCATGCGCGGCAGTGACCGCCTCGAGGCCGTCGCAGTGGTGCTTCTGGCCGCCATCATGCTGCTGTTGGTGCCTGTCGCCGGTGTCATCGGTACCGACTCGTATGCGCAGCTGACCGAACGATCGCATCAGCAGGCGATCGAAGAGCGGCAGGTGCCGGCGATCGTTCTCGATGACGATCCGGACGATGTGGCGGTGCGCGACCCGGTGGCCGAGTATCCATCGCGTCTCGGACCGGTTCTCGCGCGATGGGAAGTGGGGGGGCGTCGAGCACACGGGCCTGGTGGGTCTCGATTCCCGGGGCGAGACAGGGGAGACGGTGCGCATCCGAGTCGACGAGAAGGGCGACTACATGCCTGCTCCCCGCACCGGAACCGAGAACGCGATCGCTGCGCTGGGTGCGGCACTGGCATTCCTCATCCTCGAAACCGTCGGATGCGTGCTCACACTGCTCGGAATTCACGGCGTTGTGAACCGGCATCGAATCTCCCAGTGGCACCGGGAGTGGCAGGACACGCGGCGGCTTCCCGGGTGGCCCATCGGCTGAGCGCGCCGCCGGATGGGCCCACGTGCCGGATGCGGTGTATCGGACGGTCAAGCGAAGTGGGCTCCGGTGATCTCCGCACGAAAGAACTCGCCGTCCGAACCGGTACCCGTGTCCCACCTCGCGCCGATACGCGAGGCGATGGTCATGCCACCGAACCGGCGCTCGGCCTCGACGGTGACGATGAACGGGTACCGACCGAATCCCTGCCCTTCGGGGTCGCCCCACCGCAGCATCCGCAGCCCTCGCAGCGCCCCGTCTTCGGCGATGTCCAGGCGTACGGTCTCCTGCCGGCCCGCCACCGTCCAGGCCGCGGACGCGAGGAGTTCGTCGCCACTCCACCGCGCGAGGGGAAAAGCGGTGGGCACGAAGATGCTCTCTCCGGCGAGGCGGCCGGCCGCACTGTCGCTGACATCCCGGCCGGTGGCGGACATCATCGGAATGAATCCTCCTATCCGCCAGCGCATCTCACCGACCCCGGCGGTGAAACGGTCGTAACCCGATACGGGAACAGGGCCGATCCGGGTGGTCGCAGCCCAGATGAATCCTGTCGCCGGAGCGAGAAGTTGCACGGCGGTGAACGGCCGCCAGGATCCGAGCCGGATCTGCCCGGACATTTCCAGTCGTACGGCAGCGGCCATCGGCGTACCGTCGGCAACCGCATGGTCGATCCAGCGCCGCACAGTCGGTGGCAGAGATTCGGTCAGGGCCGGGGAGAACGGTGCGGTGCTGCCCCGAACCTCGGAAAGGGTGCGCCAGTGTGCGCCCACATGACGCGCGGCGAGAGGAACAGTTCGTGCACGGCCCATCCGCCCGCATCCTTCACCGGTCGACTCGGCCCTTCCGGTGATTCGTCCGGATGTCGGTTCGTCATCGGTCGAATCGGGCCGATATTCGCTGCTTCCAGCACACTATGCCCCGCCATCGAGTCCTTGCCGGCTGTTCTGCTGATCAGAACGGATTTTCCGTGGAGCCCACCAGATCCGCAACCGAGTCGACGACGCGGGTCGGCCGATAGGGGAATCTCTCGACGGATTCGCGGGTGGAAATACCCGTCAGAACCAGCAGCGTCTGCAGCCCGGCCTCGAGGCCGCAGACGATGTCGGTGTCCATTCGGTCGCCGATCATCAGCGTGTGGGCGGAGTGCGCACCGATCGCGCGCAGGGCCGAGCGCATCATCAGGGCGTTCGGTTTACCGACGAAATACGGTTCGCGGCCCGTCGCGCGGGTGATCAGCGCCGCGACCGCCCCGGTGGCGGGTAGTGAGCCCTCCCGCGAGGGGCCGGTCGGATCCGGGTTGGTCGCGATGAAGCGGGCGCCGCGTTCGACGAGACGGATCGCGGTGGTGATCGCCTCGAAGGAGTACGTGCGCGTCTCCCCGAGGACGACGTAGTCGGGGTCGCTGTCGGTCAGCACGTATCCGATGTCGTGCAGGGCCGTCGTCAATCCGGATTCGCCCACCACATAGGCGCTACCGCCGGGTCGTTGATCGGCCAGGAACGTCGCCGTCGCCAACGCCGAGGTCCAGATCGACTTCTCGGGAACGTCGAGGCCGGTACGCAGCAGGCGGGCACGGAGGTCTCGTGGCGTGCGGATGGAGTTGTTGGTGAGCACCATGAACGGTGTGCCGTTCTCGCGCAGTTCGGTCAGGAACGTATCGGCGCCGGGAATCAAGTGATCCTCGTGCACCAGAACCCCGTCCATGTCCATGAGATAGTTCCAGACCGGCGCGGATACGGGTTCGTCGCTCACCGTTCGAGTGTGTCACCGACCGCTCGGCTCGGCAGCCGATACAACCCGATCACCCGACGAGGACGATATGTAGAACCGTGGCCGCCGAACGGCCTGTGAAAATTGCGTCCTGCGAAGCCGGGCATCGACGACCCCGGCGGCTCCGCGCTGTCCGCTCCGTGCGGATTCGATGCTGCGTAAGGAACTCACCCGCCGAGGTTCGCGATGGTCGAGTCGAGCACACCCGCCTGTAGCTCGAGGTCGCTCTCGTCGTAGTCCCGATCCTTCGGCAGCCGTGTCCGGAGTTCCTCTCGCGTGACCACGAGGAAGGCTCGATTCCGATCGGTTACGTCGTGGCCTCCGACAACGCGGAATCGACCTTCCTCCAGAACGAGTGCGGGGTTGTCGAGTGTCGAGTCGAGAAGTTCTCGTAGGTCGGCGACGGTCAGGTTGGTAGGCACATGTCCTCCTGCACTTGCAGTCCTCGTGAACCCAGTGGTGGGCCTCTGCGGAGATACCCGGTCCAGTGCCGGCCGAACCCGGCGAGCCTCGGTCGGCGTAGCGGGTCGAGGCAACCTCGGGGGAGTGGCTCACCGGTCGCGAGTCGGTGAGTGTCGCCTCGACTTTCGAAACGTTGAAGGCCAATAGGAAGCCGGTACCGAATCACCGGTAGATACAACGCGCAGTGTGGAGTCGCGTACGCGTGGTCTACGCGGTACGAGAGTGGGGAGTTGCGTTGACGATTGCGAGCAGGGTCTGCAGGGAGGCGGCCTCGTCCTCGGCGACAGTCGGCCGCGAGGTGGCAAGCGTCCCGCAGCCGGCCGCGATCATCCCGAGGATGAAGCCGGGTTCGAAAAACCAGAAGAAGCCGAGGGACAGCACTCCCAGCCAAGCAGATACCGCGGGTAGCAGGAAGCGTGGTCGGTGCGATCCCCGACGCCCCGTGCTCCCGAACGCAGGGGCCGGGTCGAATCAGGGTCGCTCATCGGTCCTCCTTCGCGTAGGGGACGAGTCGGGCCGGTAGGTAGGTGTACGGATCACGCGTACCGGAAACGGGGTGCGGATCTGGTGCTGAGCGCGTATATGCGGGTGATGAACGGCCAAAACCCCGGGGACATGCACCGAGGGTGCCGAGGCCGCTCCGGGGCTTTGGTTATCTACCCTATCGGGGGCGGAGCGGCATGCCTACCGGTTTGCCGCGCTCCGTGTGCGCAGCGATTGTCGACCCCACCAGCGTCAGGACGGAGTGTCGGTCCCGGTCTTCAAGAGTCGGGTTGCCAGTCGAACGTGATCCCTGATCTCGTGACGAGATTCGATGCCCATGGAGGGACAGGATCAGATGAGTACAGCGGACGGCAAATTCGCTTCAGCGACCGGCTCCGGGCCGGGAGTCGGTCGGGACATTGCTCGAGGTCTTGCGTCCGGAGACGCGCATACGGCAATGCAGGACGAGGAAAAGAACGTCGTACTGCTCCATCGAGACGGGCCTGTGGGAGTCATCACCCTCAACCGGCCCCGGGTTCTCAATGCCGTCGACGCTGCTCTGTCCGACGCGTTGGGTGCCGTTCTCGACGAGTTCGATCGTGACCCCGGTCTGCGAGTCGGCGTCGTGACCGGAGCGGGACGAGCGTTTTGCGCCGGCGCCGATCTCGCGGCCTTCGCCGATGGCGAGTCCGTGCTGCCGACAATCCATCCGGAGTGGGGCTTTGCCGGCTTGGTCGAGCATTACGTGTCCAAGCCGCTCATCGCCGCTGTCAACGGGGTGGCGGTGGGTGGTGGTACCGAGATCGTGCTGGCGTGTGATCTCGCCGTGCTCAGTTCCGAAGCCACGCTCGGATTGCCGGAGGTCAAACGTGGTCTCATCGCGGGAGGCGGAGGTCTCATACGTCTTCCGGGACAGATTCCCCCGAAGATCGCCGCGCACGCAGTCTTCGCCGGCGAACCTGTTTCGGCCGAGGCGGCCCTGCGCTGGGGGCTGGTCAACTCGGTGGTTTCGCCCTCAGAGGTACTGCCCGAAGCATTACGTCTGGCTCATGTCATCGCAGCCAACGCACCCGTCGCGGTACGCGCGAGCAAGAAGATCATGGCGCACGCGCAAGCAGCCGGACTCGAAGACCGCATCTGGAAAGTAAATTCGGCCGAGTCCGACGCCGTGTGTGCCAGCGAGGACGCGTTGGAAGGTGCTGCCGCATTCACCGAGAAACGGCCGCCCGTATGGCGGAACCGCTGAACTGTGCACATCTTCTCGCCGTAGCAGCTCGTCGACCGAGGGTTGGTGTGTGTATCCACGACCTTCTCGAGCTGTCGCACCTCTCGGGATCGGGTGAGGCTCGAGCATCATGAATTTTCTGGATCGGCCTGAATTTTCCACATGCAATCGTAATTGCAAGGGGCGTTGGTGAAGAGAACGACAGAGGCGGCCGGACACGTTCGGAACGCGACTCGGACACAGACCGCGTTGTTGGATGCAGCGCTCGAGGTGTTTCTCAGGGACGGGTACGGCAAAGCTACGACCGCGGAGATCGTGGCCCTTGCAGGGGTAACCCGAGGAGCTCTCTACCATCACTTCGCGAACAAACACGAATTGTTCCGAGCTGTGATCGAGCGCGCGCAACGGGGGATTGCGGAAGCCCTTGTGCCGACCGAGCCGGTCGACGCTTCGTGGGAGGCGCTCATCGGTGGGGTACTCACTGCTCTCGATTCCGCTCACGACCCGGCGGTGCGTCGGTTGCTCCTGATCGAGGCGCCCGCCGTCCTCGGGTGGATCGACATCCGAGGAGCTCAGGAACAGCTACTGCACCGCATCACGGCCATGCTGGAACCGGTCGAAACGAGCGAACGAGGACCATCGACTCGCGCGGCCGTACTCGCCCGTCTGCTGGTTGCCGCAGTCGAAGAGGCGATGTTGTACCTGGCCCATACCGACAACCCCGAGCGTGACCACGCAATCGTGCAGTCCGAAGTGCGCAAAATTCTCGAGAAGACCGGTCTGCCCGGCAGGTAGTGAACCACGTGGATCGACCGACCGGCCGGGGCAGCCGATCGTGGCTTCGTGCATGTGCGGCGTCGGTCGACCGTGTCCTTCAGGGTGGGCAGAACAATCTCGAAGCACCGGAGACCTCCCGGGCCGGCGTGGTCGAAGAGAAGAGGGCGGCATCGGGCGCGATCACCTCTCACCCGCAAGGCGATACTTGCGGTATGGAAGTGAACGGTTCGTCCGGTTCGGAGGATGATGTCGCGGTGTTGTCGTTCGAGTCGACGGTGCCGCGAAGGCATGTCCACCGCCAGGCAGTGTCCGAGGTATTCCTCACCGATTGCGTCCGCGGTCCCGGACCGGACCGGTTCGTCCTGGGTGCGCAATGGCCGCGTCTGCACGGTTTCTACCGCAGCCGGGCGGGTTGCTACGACCCGATGCTGCTCGCGGAGACGCTGCGCCAATGCGTGATCTATCTGGCGCACACCCGGTATCGGGTCTCGCTCGGTCGGCGGTTCGTGATGCAGACGCTCGAGATCACCGCCGAGTCGGAGCGACTGGTGATCGGTGCCGGCGCCGCGGAGGTCGCCGTCACCGCGGTGGTGTCGGATATTCGACGCCGTGGCTCGCAGGTCACCGCTTTGAGTGCGGCGTTCGAATTCACGATCGCCGGTCGCCGTGTGGGGTCCGGCCGAGGCCGAACTGCGGTTCTGACGACCGAAGAGTACGACATCGTGCGTTGGGGTGCCGGTGGGCCGCGGGCGCTGGGGTCTGTCCCCGGGGGAACACCGGTGGATCCAGCTGTGATCGGGGTGCCGGTGGTCGGGGATGTGGTGGTGGGTGCGACGGCGCGGCCCGGTCGCTGGCGGGTGTTGCCGGATCTGTCGCATCCGGTGTTGTTCGACCACCCGTCCGATCACCTGCCGGGCATGCTCGTTCTCGAGGCTGCCCGTCAGGCGGCACGAGCGGAACGCGGGAACCCGGAGGCGGATCCGGTCTCGATGAACGTGCGGTTTCACCGGTTCGTCGAACTCGACGTTCCGGCGGAGATGGTGGTCTCGAGCGTCGAGGAGGAGCCTGCGAGTGCGCATGTCGTGCTCGAACAGCGTGGAATCGCGATGGCTACGGCGATGCTGAAATGGGCTGCCGGCGCATGTCGTGCGCCGGGACCGGAGTCCGGCAGGTAGCGGCGTGTCAGACCGGTTGGCGGGTGTTGCTCCAGCGGGCGTGGATGATCGTGTCGCTGTCGGGGCGGCAGTCGGCGGTCAGGATGCCGTTGAACACGAAGTGCAGCATCTGGTCGATGCGTTGTTCGAGATCGATGCGTCGATCGAGGACGTTCGAGACCATCTGAACGCCGGTGAACGCCGAGATCACGAACCGTGCCAACTCGGGGGGATCGATCGTAGGGAGCAGGTCGCCCTCGGCGATCGCGGTCTCGACGAGGTGCCGGCAGGCTTCGATCCAGTCCTGGTACGGTCCCGGCTGGTCAGGTTCGGCGCCTGCGCTGAATTCGAGGGTCAACCGGATGCCGGCCCGGACGATCGGATCCTCGACGATCTGGCGCCCCATTTCATGGCAGAGCATCACGATCTGCTCGAGCGCCGAGGCCTGTGTGGCGGCGATCGCGTCGACCGCGGCGATCGAGATGGCGTGTTGCTGTTCCACGACGGCGTGCGCGAGTTCGTCCTTCGATTTGAAGTGGAAGTACAGGGCGCCTTTGGTGAGCCCACTACTCGCGTCGACGATCGCCCCGAGGCTGGCACCGTCGAATCCCAGCCGATCGAACGTGGCGGCCGCTGCCGCCACGATCTGCTGTCGGGTCTCTACTGCCCGAGCTTGTTTGGCCACACCCCGTGTCCTTTACTCGAAGATCTACCGAAAGGCCAGTCGTGGAGCACCTCGACCCTCTGCCTCCCCTGAGGCGAACCGTACCACCGGACCGAAACGGCATCGCGGACCGCGCATCCTCGTCGCCGACATCCGCATTGTGCGTCGCAGTGGTGGGTTCGAGTGGTTTTCTCGGTGGGGCGGTGCTCGACGCCCTGCTGAACATGGGGGTGACATGCACATCGATAGCGCGCCGTCCCCCCGCGTCCTCGGGACCGTCCATGCGCGTCGTGGCGGCAGATCTACTCGATGTGGAGTCTTTGACCGACGCGCTTGCCGGTGTCGACGCGATTGTGCATGCCGCCTCCTATACGGGCTCCGACGCAGCCCGGTGTGAAGAGGTCAACGCTGTCGGTACCGAGAATCTGGTGACGGCGGCCGCTCGCCACGGTATCGGCCGCATCGTGTATCTGAGCACGATCGGCGTCTACGGCCCCGGACCGCATCGCAACGTCGTCGAGGGGGAGCTTGTCCCTGCTCCCGTCACTGCGCTGAGCGCGAGTCGTCTGACTGCCGAAAACCATGTACGCGAGCACGGCGGTCTGGTACTGCGTCCCGGATTCGTGCACGGACCCGGCGACCGGTGGTTCCTGCCCGGGTTGGCGCACATCGTCTCGACGCTCGGGGCGTGGGTCGACGATGGCGTCGCACGGCAATCGGTGATTTCACGCCGTGACGTCGGTCGGCTCGCCGCCGCGATCACGGCGCGCCCGCTACCTGCTGCGTTACGTGGGGGCATACGGCATCTCGCGCATCCGACCGCGGTGACCGTCCGCGAACTCGTCCACGCTGCCGCCGCGCGTGGGCTGCTCGCACCACCGACCCACTCCGTCGACTTCGAGCAAGCACTACGGAGAGGGCGGGAACGAGGACTGTCCGCGCGTCACATCGATCTGATCGGGCACGATCATCACTACGTCAGTGCCCGAATCTGGGCCGAGGCTGCACTGGAACCCTCGCCGGACCCCATCCCGGCAGATCCCACCTCACGGTAGGGAAGCTCCTGAAATCCCGACGTGGATCGGGTTCGACGTGTTCTCCGGGACGGAGCGACCGTGCAGCGTGTATGTGTCGGTGAAGCGTTCCCTATGTGGTGTACATGCGGTATTCTCTATTGGACCGGCAATACCGGTCGAATGGTATTGTTTGTATCGGATGGCATCGATGCGGGTGAATATCGGGAGTGGCTGACAGGCCAGTGATGGCGAGCTTTACGAGGGGTACTCACCATCACTGGCCTGCGAGGTTCCGTCGGCATACGGCGCCGACGGAACCATGGTCCGCGCGTCGGGGGGGAAAGCGCGCGAACTGTGCCCCACATAGGGAGCATGGGGCACTGCACAGACTATTCGAGAACTCGACCGTGTGCACAACTCCTCCTCGTTCGACGACGATCTCGATGACGGGTGCCGAAGTGCAGGACGTGGCGAGAGCCTGTCGGTGACCGATTCCCGCAAGGCACCCCTGCTCGCGATGGTCGTGCCCGGCGTGATCGGATTCGTCCTGTCGCTGACAGGTGAGGGCGCGATGCGCCCCTCGACATGGCGGTGTTCGGCACCGTCTCGTCGCAAACTCCCCGGAGGAAGAGTTCGCAGCACTCGCGAAGGCAGAAGAAGAGTTCGGGTGACGACTTGACGCTGTTCCGTTCGGTCGTGCCGTCCTCTCACACGATGTGGACCGACGTGGGTTCGTAGACGAGGGCCGAACTCGCCGCCGCTCCACGACAGGTCAATCGACACGGTGGAGAACGGTGGACCTGCAACTCGACCTCGACGCGTTCCGGGTGCGGTGCACGGCCGGTGAGCCGGATCCGCCACAGGTCACCCTGGCGGGCGCTCTCGGCGACCGTGTAGTCACTACGTCCGGCCGGGCCGAAACGTCGGAGAGTGGCCGCGATCGCGGCCTGCTGGAGCGGAGCCAGGTCGGTGTATCCGCGCAAATGATGGTGATGGATGCGATCGGAGAAGTGCTCCTCGATCGTGACGACGGACGACTCGGCATCGAGACCGCCGTAGTAGACACCGTCGGGCACGATGACGACATTGGCTGCGAACCGGTCTCCGCCCACGTGGGTGCATTCCCACACCTGTTCCGGCCAGTGCTTCGCGAGAGCGCGTGCCACCGGCCGCCCACGTACGGCGCAACACGGATCGTGGTGACCGTGCGTGCAGACCAGAAGGACGGGCGGCCCGCCCGGACGTCCGGGAGTATCGAGGGCGGTGGCGATCTGCGCCAGATCCTCGTCACCACTCCACGTTCCCCACTGCTGACGCACGACACCGGACGTCTCACGGCGCAGCACCGCCCAACGGTCGGGCCCTTCGCGGCGACGGCGACCCGGGCGCTCGACCAGCAATATCCGTGCCCGTGCCGTCTGCGCGGCGGAGAACACGAGCGTCTTGGTCGCAGGCTCGAGATCGAGACCGTCGAAGCCGTCGAGCGGCCACCGACCTCGATATTCGATGAGAACCCAGACTAAGCCACGAGGTGCTGTGCCGGCCATCGGGTCACCGCGCATCCGGGCACTGTCTGCGCAGAAGAAGCGTTCGGCCGAGGCCATAGTGCACCGTCACTGTTCCGCGGGGACGAGAATCCCTGCGCGTAGCAGCCGCTCGACCAGATCGATTCCGAGAGTTTCTGCCAGGTGGGTCTTGCCGTCGAGTAGTTGCGTGACTCCCGGCCGATCCCCGGCCGGCACATCGAGCCGGCCCACACGCGTGACCAGATGCGAACCTTCCAGGCGTGCGTGCAGCGCACCGCGAAGCTGCACTGCGGTGTCGGGGCCGAGATCGTGAACAGCACCGAGTTGGGCCAACGGGCCCAGGGGTGCCGGACGTCCCTGTTCCCGCCGGACACGGTGGAACAGGGAAGTGGTGTCGACCCGGGACATGCAGTCGATGAGACTTTCTCGAACAGAACCGATTTCGTTGTCCGGAGCATCGATACCCAGAGGCAGTGCGCGACGCATCCCGGGATCGTCGGCAAGTGCGGCAAGCGCGGCTCGGCTCAGATGCTCGGCCAGTGCGTAACGCGTCCACGTGTGAACGCCGACAGTGAGGTGAACGGACATCTCACCTCGAGCTTCGGCGGCATGGATCCAGCCGCGCGGCAGATAGAGGCAATCACCGGGCTCGAGTACGGTGTCGATACAGGCCGGCCCTGTCGCGGCTCGGGTGACGGCGGAGCGGTGATCGGTCCAGGGTTGATCGCGCAGGGGAGCCGGGTGGACGGGTTCATGGATAACCCATCGCTTGTTTCCCTCGATCTGCAGGACGAAGACGTCGTGAACGTCGTAGTGGTGGTCGAATCCCTGGTTCTGCGGTGGGGTGATGTAGGCGTTGACTTGGACGGGATGTCCGAGTTCGCTGCTCAGATCAGCGCTGAACTGTGTGATCGGCTCCCATGTGCGGTGCAGAGCGTGCAGGACGAGGGTGGCGCCGTCGGCGAGGCTGCGCCAGAGCTTGGTGTCGTCGAGTTGGTCGGCGATAGTAGCGCCGACGCCGGCGGGGGAGGTGAACGACGAGTCCGCGAGCGTCGCCCCGTCCTTGGCGACGCGAAGAAAGGGTGTGCGGAGTCCTCGGCGCGAGATGAGTTCGTCGACTGCGTCTGCCGAGAACAAATCGGAGAAGGTGCCGGTGCGGCGGGTGAGCAGCGGTGAGTGCCCCCAGATCTCCGATGCGAACTTCTTCCGGCCGATGTCGATCAGGCGTGATTCCAGGACTCCGACGTCTGCCTCGCTGCCGGAATCCTGGACGCGGTGGGACGGGTGCCCACACCTAACTTCCTCCGTCGGCTCCGCCATC
>NZ_LPZN01000058.1 GCF_001646655.1 Rhodococcus gordoniae
GCCGCGCCGGGCGCCGAGCGGGTCGCGCGGCCACAGCGCGCTGCGCGGTGACGCCGTGAGAGGGTTCTCCTGCTCGGGTTCGGGTTCCGGCGCCCAATGATCGATCGAACCGAGCTCGGGTCGCGCCGTGACGATCCCGTGCAGTTCCTCGAGGAAGGGCGAGGGTCCCTTCGGTTCGGAGCCGGTGTCGGCCCAGTGATGGCCGGAGACGAACAGGGCTCGTTCGGTGCGGGTGAGGGCGACGTAGAACAGACGGCGGTCCTCGTCGAGCTTGCGCCGTTTGAGGGCGTCCTTGTGGGCGTCGACGGCCCGCTCGAGCATCTTGCGATCGGCGACGTCGCCGAGATCGAGCACGGGCACACCGTCGGTGCTCCCCGGATCGTCGTCGGGCAGCACCCGATCGCCACGCAGATGCGGGGGCAGTTCGCTCGTGGATCCGTGCCAGGACGCGAAGACTCCCGCCGCGACGTGCGGGACCGCGACGACCTCCCATTCGAGGCCTTTCGCCGAGTGGACGGTGAGGACCTGCACGCGATCGGGATCGACCTCCACCTCACCGGGCGCGAGACCCTGCTCGATCTCCTCCGCGGCCGCCAGGTAGGTCAGCAGACCGGGAAGGGTCGCGTTGGTGCGCCCCGCATAGGACGCGACCACCCCTGCGAACGCGTCGAGATGTTCGCGGCCGGCGACGCCGCGCCGGCTGCCCACGCGGGCCTCGGTCTCGATGCCGATACCGAGCACGCGCTCGACCTCGGCCACCAGTTCGGTGAGGGGCTGACCGAGCCGCTCCCGCAGAGAGGTCAACTCGCGGCCCAGCGCGACGATGCGCGCGTATCCGAACTTCGAGTAACGGTGGCTGTCGCCGGGATCGGAGATCGCGTCGGCGAGTCCGGCCTGGTCGGCATGTTCGCCGGGCAGTGCCGAATCGAGTGCGTCCTCGAGGGCGCCGGGGTCGGTCACCGCACCGGTGACACCCCAGCGGCCCGCGATGGCCAGTTCCTGAGCGCGCTCCCACAGTGCCTTCAGGTCGGCGGCCCCGAGTTGCCAGCGGGCACCGGTGAGCACCCGCACCGCCGCGCTTCCGGCGAGCGGATCCGCCGCCAGCCGCAACATCGCGAGCACATCGGCGACCTCCGGTGTGTGCAGTAGTCCGCCGATGCCGACGACCTCCACCGGCAGGTCGCGGGCGCGCAGCGCCTCGGCGATCGGCGCCGCGTCGGCGTTGCGGCGGACCAGGACCGCTGCCGTCGGCGGTGTCCGCCCGTCCTCGCGTGCAGCGGCGTACTCGGCGGCGATCCGGTCGGCCACCCAGTCGCGTTCGGTCGCGACATCGGGGTGCAGCGCGAGCCGGACGTCGCCGGCGGCCGCGTCGGGACGGGGACGCAACCGGCTGACCGGCACCCCCCGATCGCGCAGGGGTTCGGACGAGACGTTCGCCAGTTCGAGGGCCTGCGGCGGGTTGCGCCAGCTGGTGAGCAGTTCGCGGGTGGGCGCCGGCCCGTCGTCGGACGCCGGGAAGTCGCTTGCGAAGCGCGGCAGGTTGGCGGCCGACGCCCCGCGCCAGCCGTAGATGGACTGCATGGGATCGCCCACCGCGGTCACCGCGAGGCCCGGATCGGCGCCGCCGCCGAACAACGCGGCGAGCAGGACGCGCTGGGCGTGCCCGGTGTCCTGGTACTCGTCGAGCAGCACGGCCCGGAACCGGCTCCGTTCGCCGGCGCCCACCTCGGGATGGTCGCGGGCGACCCGCGCGGCGAGCGACATCTGGCTGCCGAAGTCGAGGGCGCCTTCGCGACGCAGGGTCTCGGACAGCCGTTCGACGAGCGGAAGCAACTGCAGACGCGCGTGCTGGGTGTCGAGGTAGCCGAGCAGGGTCTTCGACGGCGCTCCCCGCTGCCCCGGGCCGGGCGGGAGGGTGTGCACGAGCTGTTCGAGTTCGACGTGGGCGGCGCGCAGCCGATCCGGTTCGACGAGGTGTTCGGCGAGCTGACCGGACAGGGCGAGCACGGCCTCGGTCACCGACGCGGGATTGCGGTCGGTGTCGAGCTCGCCGTCCCACGAGCTGACCACGCGGTGCGCAACCTGCCACAGCTCGGTCTCGGACAGCAGGGTCGCCGACGGTTCGATGGGCAGCAGCAGACCGTGCTCGGTGAGCAGGCGACCGGCGTACGCGTGATACGTGCTCACCTCGGGTTCGCTGCCGAGGATCCGGGCACGCAAACCACCGCTCGGGTCGAGGTCGCGGAGCAGCGCCGACCCGGCGAGCTTGGCGAGTCGCGCCCGGATGCGGGCTGTGAGCTGCTGCGCGGCCTTGCGGGTGAAGGTCAGGCCCAGCACCTGCTCGGGTTCGACGATCCCGTTCGCGACGAGCCACACCACGCGGGCCGCCATCGTCTCGGTCTTGCCGGCACCGGCGCCCGCCACGACCAGCATCGGCCCGGGCGGCGCCTCGATGACCGCCGCCTGCTCCGTCGTGGGGGGCAGCTGTCCCAGTGCATCCGCGAGGCGCGTCGCACTCACCCGTGGTGCATTCATTCTCCGGTCACCTGCCTGCCTTCGTCGTGTGCCGGGCAGCTCGACAGCACCGGGCAGTGCCGGCACCCGTCGTTGACCCTCGCGACGAAGCGCGGACCGCGGGTCGCGGCCGCGGCGTCGTGGATGATCTCCCGCCACTGCGCCAGACCGTCCTCGTCGAGGGGCGGCTGCACACGCTGCGTCGCGCCCTCCTTGTTGTGCGGCTTCGCCACGAAGACCAGACGCGCGCCGCCGGGCGTCGCGGCCGGTTCGCCCTCGATCGCGCCGGCCGCCGCGGCCACCTGATAGGCGGCGAGCTGGGCGTGGTCGCGCGCGGCGTCCTTGGACACCGGGTTCTTCGCGGTCTTGACGTCGATGACGACGGGGCGGCCCTCGGCATCGCGTTCGAGCCGGTCGATGCGGCCGCGGAGCCGCACCCGGGGCTTGTCGTCGGAGTCGGGTTCGAGGATGCCGTCGACCTTGACCTCGACGCCGATCTCCGTGAGTTCTCCGCGCGTGCCCTGCAACCAGGTCGAGAAGGTGTCGAGCATGCGGCGGGTGCGTTCGAGTTCGCGTCGCGCATACCAGTCGGCACCCAGATCGACCGAATCCCAGGCCTTCTCGAGCGCCTGATCGATGCGGTCGGGCGGGATGCGCCCGGCGAGCGCCTGGACGAGGGTGTGCACGAGGGTGCCGGTGACGGCGTGGCTGTTCTCGCCGTCGGAGCCGCCGTGCCGCTCGAACATCCACCGCAACGCGCAGGTCGTGAGCTGTTCGACCGTGGACGGGGACAACCGCACCGCGTCGTCGTCGGGATCCCACAGCGGGTCGGCGGTGCTGGGATCGGCGGTGCCGTACCACTCGTCGGGGTGGGCGCCGCGTACCCCGGCGCGTGCGAGCCGCGCGAGTTGCTGGGCGGCCCGCTGCTGCCGTTCGGGTTCGGTGGCGGCGATCTCGGGATCGCACACCACGCTGCGCAGTTCGGCGACGAGGGCGGGCAGGGCCAGCACCCGGGTGCGGACCTCGTCGGGCACCGGGTCGGTGAGGAGATCGTCGGGTGCGTCGGTGTCGCCGGCGCGCAGTTCGTCGACGAAACGGGAGCGGACGAGTTCGCTGTCGCCGCTCACGGAGTCGACGGCGGTGACGAGGAGGTGGGTGCGGGCGCGGCTGCACGCGACGAGGAACAGTCGGCGTTCCTCGGCGAGCAGCGGCGCGGTGCGGGACAGCCGCGTGCCGGTGTCGTCGCCGCCGTCGGCACCGGAGAGGGCGTCGATCAGGGCTTCGATGCCGAGCAGGGTGCCGCGGGCCCGCAGGCTCGGCCACAGGCCTTCCTGGACCCCGGCGACCACGACGACGTCCCATTCGCGACCGGCGGCGGAGTGCGCGCTGACGACCGTGACCGCTTCGGATTCGGCGGCCACACGGGTACGGGCCGCAGCGGGGATCTCCTGCTCCGTGAGGTAGTCGACGAATCCCGCGATGTGCGCGCGGGGCAGACGGTCGACGTAGTCGGCGGCGGCGTCGAACAGCGCCACGACCCCGTCGAGATCGCGGTCGGCCTGCGCACCGATCGGCCCGCCCCAGGCCGACGCGGCGGCCCATCGCCGCTCGAGTCCGGTGGCCTGCCATGCCTCCCACAGCACGTCCTCGAGACCGCCCCCGCGCAGCGCCGCCGAACGGGCCTTGCGCAGCACTCCGAGCACCTTCCTCAGCGGTGCCGCCTCGACCTCGGTGAGCCCGCGTACGAGATGTGCGTTCTCGGCGGTGTCGTCGCCCTCGGTGAGCAGGATGCGCAGCAGTTCGGCGGAAGCGCGGTCCGCGCCCGACGCGAGCTCGACCCGTCGCAGACCACGCCGCAGTCTCCGCAGCGCGACCGGTTCGGCGCCGCCGATGGGCCCGGACAGCAGGGCCAGTGCTTCGTCGCCTCCGAAGCCACTGCCGGACACCGCGCGCAGCACGAGCAGCAGCCCCGCGACGCTGTGCTGGCGGGCCAGCGGCAGTTCGGATGCGGCGGTCGTCATCGGGACACCCGCCGCGAGCAGCGCGCGGCGCAGGGGTGCCAGCACCCGGGGCACGGACCGGACGACGATCGCCATCCGCGACCACGGCACGCCGTCGACCAGGTGGGATCGACGCAGGGTGTCGGCGACCAGCGCGGCCTCCTTGGCCTGCGACGAGCACACCGCCACCCGCACCAGGCCGGGATCGCTCTGCGGATCGCGATGCTCGGCCACGCCGCGGTGGGGCGGCAGACCCGGCAGTCGGCGCGCGATCCCGGTGGCAGCGGACGCCACCTCCGGAGCGGCGCGATGGTGGACGCCCAACACGATCCGGCGCGATCCGTCGGCCTCGCCGAGGCTCTCGAGGAAGGAGGTGTCGGCGCCGCGGAAGCCGAAGACGGCCTGGTCGGGATCGCCCGCAATGGTGCTCGTGCGGGTACCGATACCGATCACGCGCACGAGATCGGCGGCCTGCGGATCGAGATGCTGGGCGTCGTCGACGAGCAGATGACGGATCCGGCCACGTTCGGAGGCGAGCAGATCGGGATCGGTGGCGAACGCCGCGAGCGCCGCACCGACGAGTTCGGCCGCGTCGAGGGCGGGAGCGGTGGCCTCGGGAGCTTCGAGCCCGACGGCGCCGCGCAGCAGCATCACCTGCTCGTACCGCTCCGCGAAACGCCCGGCCGCGACCCACTCCGGCCGACCGCGGCGCTCTCCGAGCGCGATCAGATCCTCCGGGCCGAGACCGCGCTCGTTCGCGCGCAGCATGAGATCGCGCAGTTCGACGGCGAAGCCCGTCATGCCGAGCGCCGGACGCAACCGTTCGGGCCACATCCCGGCGCCGTCGTCGATGTCGCCGCGCAGCAGTTCGCGCAGGACGGCGTCCTGTTCGGCACCGGTGATCAGACGCGGTGGCGGGTTGCCGTGCGCCGACGCCTGCAGTCGCAGCACCGCGAAGGCGTACGAGTGGACGGTACGGACGAGGGGCTCGCGCGTGGCTCGGGGCACGGCACCGTCGCCGAGGGCGATCAGACCGGCCGTGATCGCCTCGCGCACGGCGGTGGCCGCCCGCCGCGAATGGGTGAGGATCAGCACCGACTCCGGATCGGCACCGTTCGCGATGCGATGGACCGCGAGATCGACGAGCAGGGACGTCTTGCCGGTGCCGGGCCCGCCGAGGATCTGCCAGGGCCGCCAGCGGAGGGCGGGAGGAGCATCGTCGAACACCACGCGCACGTCGTCGGGCCACTCGCGTGCCGCCGGCGCTTCGCCGGACCGGCGCACCAGACGCGCGGCCGGACGGCGGACACGATCGGGGAGATGGGGTTCGGACATGCGCGAGACGGTGGCAGGCAGGTCGGTGACCTGCGCCCGGGTCGGGTGCAGGTCGGGGATGCCGGTGTCGACGTCGAGCATGACCCCATCCCACCAGATCGGTACGACAGGTCCGGTGCGCGGTGCGTGGCGCCATGACGACTGCGATAGTGGTCGGCGTGAGTGCCACCGAGCTTCTGCACACCCATCTGTTCGGGCCCGACGACGGAGCGGAGGTCCTCGCGCTGCACGGCCTCACCGGTCACGGCCGGCGCTGGCGGAACCTCGCGGAGCGGCACCTACCCCACCTGCGGTTCGTCGCCCCCGACCTGCGCGGACACGGACGCTCCCCGTGGACTCCCCCCTGGTCGTTCGAAGCCCACGTCGCCGACCTGACGGCGGTGCTGGACGCGCATACCACCGGTCCCGTCACCGTGGTGGGGCATTCGTTCGGCGGCGCCCTCGCGCTGCACCTGGCCGCCGCGGTGCCCGACCGGGTGCGGGCGCTGGTGCTCCTCGACCCGGCGATCGGTCTCCCGGCCGGCCGGATGCTCGAGATCGCCGACCTCACCCACCGTCATCCCGACTACACGGACGAGGCCGAAGCCCGTGCGGAGAAGGTCCACGGCGACTGGAGTGAGGTGGCATCCGAGCTGCTCGACGAGGAGATCGCCGAACATCTCGTGAAGCTGGACTCGGGGCGCGTCGGCTGGCGGGTGTGCGTACCGGCCCTGGTCACCTCGTGGGGCGAGCTCGCCCGCGAACCCGTCCTGCCGCCGTCCGGCATCCCGACGATCCTCGTGCGGGCCGGGAAGGTGCAGCCCCCGTACACCACGGCGGACTTCCGTCGCGACCTCGCGGAGCGGCTCGGCGACGACCTGACCGTGCTCGAATTCGACTGCGACCACATGATCGACCAGGCGCGTCCCGCCGAGATCGCCGAACTCGTGGCCCGGATGGTGTAGCCGGTGGCCACCACGGACGAGCAGATCGAACGGGTCCGCGAACTCGTGGCCTCCGTGCCGGCGGGGCAGGTCGTGACCTACGGCGACATCGCCGCCGCTGCGGGCCTGTCGAGTGCGCGGACGGTGGGCTGGATCATGCGGACCGATTCCGCCGACCTGCCGTGGCATCGCGTGGTCCCGGCCTCCGGGCGACCGGCCGCGCACATCGCCCGACGGCAGCTCGCACGCCTCGAACTCGAAGGCGTCCCGATCTCCGGCGACAGGGTCGACCTGTCCCGGGCACGCCACCGGTTCCCGCACGGCTCACGCGAGCACGGCGACGAGCCACGCGCAGACGACGAGTAGATCCGGTCCCCTGGCCCACTGCCGGAGCAGATCGACCGGAATCTGCCCGACCGCCG
>NZ_LPZN01000059.1 GCF_001646655.1 Rhodococcus gordoniae
GCGGTGACCGGGCGGGGCAGCTCCGACCGGTCGGGGGCGCCGGCGAGCTGCTTCCGCCAGTAGTCGGCGGTGGCCGCGGCCCGGCGACGCTGCTCCGCCAGTGCCACGCTGGCCGGATGGATCGCGGTGACCGCCCGGCCGGGTGCGCTGCGCAGGAACTCGCCGAGCAGGTCGACGAACCGGTCGTGGTGGGTGTGCAGTTCGTCCTCGTCGTAGCGGTGCGGGTTGCCGCGGAAGTCGAGATAGGTCCGTGCCGGGTCGCCGCTCTGATAGATGTTGACCAGCAGGTCCTCGACGGGACCGGAGGTCATGATGTGGAATTCGCCGCGGATGTCGCCGAGCACGATCTCCTGCCGGAACAGCATGACGTTGACCATCGGCCCGGCATAGCGGTGCGGGTCGCCGGCCGCGCCGGTCTCGCGGCGGATGTCCTCGAGGCTGAACCGCTGGTGCCGCAGCGCCCCGGTGAGCTCGAGTTGCACCCGCCGCACCAGATCGGTGCGGGTGTCGCCCGGGTCGAGGAAGATGCGCAGCGGTGCGGTGTTGACGAGCATGCCGCCGGAGCGGCGGGCCACGGCGGTGGTGCGGGCGAAGACCGGCAGGTTGATCATCACGTCGTCGCGGCCGGTCAGGCGGGCCAGATAGCACGCGAACGCCGCGACCACCGCGGCCGTCGACGACAGGCCCGGTTCGTCGTCCACGGCGGTCAGGGCGTCGACGAGTGCGTCCGGCAGGGTGCGGCTCGACAGCAGCGACACCGCGGCGGTGGGGGCGTCGCGCCGGGCCAGGGTGGAGCCGTCCTCGAGTCCGGCGACCCGTTCGATCCAGTAGTCGCGGTCGGTGCGGTAGCGCTCGGAGGTGCGGTACTCGCGGTCCCAGTCGTAGAGGGCGCGCAGGTCGGCGGCGCGGGACGGTGCGGGTTCGCGGCCCTGCACCTGCGCGGTGTACAGCGCGGCGATCCGGTTGACCATCGTCATCGCCGCGAACCCGTCGAGGGCCACGTGGTGGATGCGGGCGTACCAGAGGAACCGGTCGTCGGCGACCTGCAGGAGCGTCATGTTCACCAGCAGGTCGGTGGCCAGATCGACCGGGGTGGCGTAGTCGGCGGTCATCCAGGCGTGCGCCGCCGCCATCGGGTCGGGGTGACCGCGGAAGTCGAGCAGTGGGATCTCGGTGCGCTCCTCGACGGCGGGGTCGACGTACTGGACGGGCTCACCGTCGACGTCGACGACCCGCAGATAGGCCGACTGGAACTCGGCGCCGGCGCGGTATCCGCAGCGGCGCAGCAGATCCAGGTCCGGGGCGCCGCGCAGATCGACGTACTGCGCGATACACACCGGCACCTCGGGTGCGAGCTGCTGCGCGAACCAGATGGCTCGTTGCGCGGACGACAGTGGAAAAGCTCCGGCCGGTATCTGCGGACGACGGTGTCGCAGCGACATGTCCCCTCCGAAAGCGATGTTGTTGGCCGTGATCGGCGTGTGTCCCCCGACATCGCGTGCGAGGGGCGACCCCGGTGCCGCCGGGCGTGCGGCGCCGCGATCGGACCCCCGTTCGATCGTATACTCCCGTGTGACCGGGACCACACAACAAGCTAGACCACCCGTCCGGGTGGTACGACCGGATTGCGGCGACGGCCGCGCCGGCACCCGCCGCGGCGCCTCCGGCGTCTCCGCCCCACCACCGCCACGGCCCCCCGGAAGCGGGGGTGACCTCGGAAATCGGTGGCTCTCCACGGCTTTCGTCGCGTTTCGATAACGTTTTCCCGGTGTGCGGGAGGATTGTCCTGTTCGTGACGGGCGTGACGATCGGGAACGTGTGCGAACCCGGATCGGGCTCGGCGGAAACGCCCCGAAACCGGACAGTGCTCCTTATTCTCGAAGCCGGCCGTCATCTTCGTGGCCCCGCGCCGCGACCCGTGCGTGACCGGATCGCGACCGGATCGTCTCGCCCGCCCGCTCGCCCCCACTCGAAGGAGCCCGAGATGTTGCGTCGCCGATCCGCACCGCTCGCCGCCGCCCTGCTCGCCGCCGCCCTGCTGACGGTCCCGGCCCGGGCCGCCGCCGACCCGGCCCCGCCGGGGGTGCCGCTCGACCGGCTCCGCGCGGAGGTCGCCGACTCCCCCGAGACCCTCGCCGCGCTCGAACGACTCGTCGCGGAGTCCGGCTCGGCGGATCCGTTCGCGCCGCCGCCGAAGAACATCCCGCAGCCGTTCACCGCGCCCGCCCCGACCGTCGGTCCCGGTTGCGGCGGCGGCCTCGTGCCGTTCGCGATGACCAACGCCTGGGTGCATCCCGGCCCGCACGGTCAGGTGCCGTCCGGGGCGATCGAGGTGTTCGTCGAACCCACCGCCGGGGCGCCGGTCGCCGGCTCGGACCTGACGTTCGTGTGGATGAACATGGAGAACTTCCGCGCCGGGGTCGCCACCCTCGCCAACCACGGGGGCGGACTGCAATCGACGGTCGTCGACACCGGTCCCGGCGCGGTGATGGGCGCCCTGTTCGGCTCCCTGCAGTACACGAACGGGGCGTTCTGCCAGGTCGTCTACACCATGGGTGGTTTCTTCGTCTGAGCCCGTGTCAGCGCAGGCGTTCGGCGTCGCGGGCCAGGTCGAGCAGCTCCGCGCACAGCGCGGTCAGTTCGCCGGCGGCCGCGCCCTCGGCGACCGCGGTGGCCACGTCCTCGGCGGCGCAGCGCACCCGGAACGCGCGGTCGGCGAGCGCCTCGACCTCGGCGGCGGTGAGCACCACCGCGTCCGCGGGCAGCCCGGCACGGCGGGTGCTGCTGCGCTGCTCGTAGGCGCGTTGCCGGCACGACTGGCGGCAATAGCGCCGCCGCCGCCCGGTGCCGATCTCCGGTACCGGGCGCCCGCACCACAGGCACGTGCTCGCTCGCGTGTCACGTCCGGTCACGAGCGTCACTGTACTGCCCGGCCCCACCGCCGCCCGGGCGGTGCGGACACCGGTGCGGACACCGTGCGCGCGGCTGGGCGGCGGGTCGGTAGACTGGCACCTCGGCTCCTCGGTGGGCCGCGGGAACGGAATCGGCTCCGTCGACGTTGAGCACAGTGGACGTCGGGCTCGGCGTCGATGCCGCACGGCATCGTCACCCGGGCGGAGCACACAAGGAAGGACACCACCATGGCAGATCGTGTACTGCGAGGCAGCCGACTCGGGGCGGTGAGCTACGAGACCGACCGCGACCACGATCTGGCGCCGCGGCGAATCGCGCGCTACCGCTGCGACAACGGCGAAGAATACGACGTGCCGTTCGCGGACGACGCGGAGATCCCCGGCACCTGGATCTGCAAGAACGGGCTCGAAGGCACGCTGGTCGAGGGCGCCGCACCGGAGCCGAAGAAGGTCAAGCCGCCGCGCACCCACTGGGACATGCTGCTCGAGCGCCGCTCCGTCGAGGAACTCGAGGACCTGCTCAAGGAGCGCCTGGACCTGCTCAAGGCCAAGCGCCGCGGCGCCTGACAGCCGCCCCGCCCACTCGCACGTGTGCCGCCCCGGACGATCGTCCGGGGCGGCACACGCCGTTTCCGGGCCCGGAACCACACGCCGGACGGGCGGGTGGTCCCGCGAATTCGGTTGCGGCCCCGCCACGAATCGATCAATCGTCGATATCGCCCTCGCGGTGCGTGCAATCATGATCGCACGCCGACCGACCATGATCGGCACGCCTGATCCTCGACCCCGCGCCGGTGTTCCGGCGGGTCGTCTGCAAGGGGGTGAGTGTCCGTGACCGACCGTCACCACACCGCGGCGGAGGCGCCGCCGGCACAGGCCGCCGCCGACGAATTGGCCGATCTGCGAGCCGAACTCGACGACATCGACCGGGCTCTGCTCGACGGGGTCCGCGCCCGCCTCGAGGTGTGCGGACGCGTCGCCGAACTCAAGCAACGCCACGGCCTCGACGTGATGCAACCCGGTCGCATGGAGGTGGTGCACCGCCGCGCCCAGGACTACGCGCACCGGCACGGCCTGTCCGGCGACTTCGTGCGGTCGCTGTACACCCTGCTCATCGACGAGGCCTGCCGGGTCGAGGACCACATCGTCTCCGGTGGTGACATCGCGGACCGGATCCCCTCCGGTCGTCGCCGCGGCGTCGACGGCACGAACTGAGGTCGTCGTGTCCGCGCCCCGCCCGATCCGCACGGTGTTGATCGACAACTACGATTCGTTCACCTACAACCTCTACGATCTGATCACCCGCGTCAACGGCGTCCCGCCGCGGGTGATCACCAACGACCGCGGCTGGGACGAGCTCGTCGCCGAACCGTTCGACAACATCGTGATCTCCCCCGGCCCGGGCCGACCCGACCGGGCGCGGGACTTCGGGATCAGCGCCCGCGCCCTCACCGACGCGGGGGTGCCACTGCTCGGGGTGTGCCTCGGCCATCAGGGACTGTGCCAGTTGTTCGGCAGCGCCGTGGTCACCGCCCCCGAACCGGTGCACGGCCGCACCAGCCCGATCCTGCACGACGGCACCGGTCTGTTCGCCGGCCTGCCCTCCCCGTTCGAGGCGGTGCGCTACCACTCGCTGATCGCCGACCCGGTCCCCGCCGACCTCGCCGCCACCGCCCGGACCCCGGACGGTCTGCTCATGGCCGTCGCGCACCGGCACCGCCCGTTGTGGGGGGT
>NZ_LPZN01000060.1 GCF_001646655.1 Rhodococcus gordoniae
CAGTGGGCGATAGCGCACCTCGACGGGGTAGGTGCGCCCGGAGACTTCGACGATGGGGGCGGGCGTGCCGTTCGAGCCGGCGAAGTGCTGCGCGAAACGTTCGGGGTCGATCGTCGCCGAGGTGATGATCACCTTCAGGTCGGGGCGACGCGGAAGCAGCTGTGCGAGGTAGCCGAGCAGAAAATCGATGTTGAGGCTGCGCTCGTGCGCCTCGTCGATGATGAGGGTGTCGTACTGCCGCAACAGCCGGTCGCGCTGGATCTCGGCGAGCAGGATGCCGTCGGTCATGAGCTTGACGAGTGTCGAGTCGGTGACCTGATCGTTGAACCGAACGGTGTAGCCGACGGTGTCGCCGAGTTCGGTGTCGAGTTCCTCGGCAAGTCGCTCGGCGACCGCGCGCGCGGCGATCCGGCGTGGCTGGGTATGGCCGATCAGACCGCGCACACCGCGCCCGAGTTCGAGGCAGATCTTCGGGATCTGTGTCGTCTTACCCGATCCGGTCTCGCCGGCGACCACGACGACCTGGTGGTCGCGGATCGCGGCGGCGATGTCGTCCTTGCGCTGCGAGACGGGCAGGTCCTCGGGGTAACGGATCACCGGGACCGAAGCCGCGCGGGAGGCGAGCCGGGTACGGGCGTTGTCGATCTCGGCGGCGATCTTGGTCAACGCCTCGCCGTCCCGGGCCCGGGCGAGCCGGCGACGAAGCCGGTTCTCGTCGCGGAGGGAGACCTCGGACAGGGCGGCGCGCAGTTCGCGACGATTCGGGGCGGGAGAGATGGACATGCTGATCACACAGCCTAGCGAAACGACCCGCTCGGGGCCGGTCCGGGAGGTCCCGGCCCTCAGCCCGAGAGGGCACGCACCCGGCCGAGCACCCGGGCGAAGATCTCCCGGTACGGCGCGTGGACCGTGAAATGGGTGAACCCGAAGCGTTCCCGGCTGCGCAGGATGTGCTCGGCCATCTCGTCGACCGAGCCGAACAGCACGAACGGCGAGTCGAGAAGGTCGTCGGCCTCGACGGTCCCCTCCCACTGTTCGGCGAGGGCAACGGCGGTGCCCGTCCGGTCGTCCGTCTCCACGACCGCCTGGAGCAGGGTGTGCCATTCGATGTCGCCGGCCCGGCCTCCTGCCCGTCCTCGCGCGAACGCGACACGGTCGTCCGCTTCCGCCGCGGTGCCGATCCGGAACGTTCCCGGTGACCGCCCCGGTAGCTGGACGGCGCCCGCGACACTCACGATGTCGGCGTGGGCCGCGGCGATCCGGAGGACCCGGTCCCCGGTGCCCCCGATGATCAGGGGCGGGCCGTGCCCGCCGAATCCGCGACGCTGCACCGGCCGGAGCACCGGGAGACCGAACGCCTCGCGCAGCGCGGCCTGCTCGGCGAAACCGGGTTCGGCGAACGATCGCTGCAGCTCCAGCACGGTGGTCTCGAGGCGGTCGGCGCGTTCGTCGAACCGTTCCCAGTCGATCCCGGTGGCCTCGAATTCCCATTTCATGTGTCCCGCACCCAGGCCGACCTCGAGCCGGCCGCCGGTGAGCGCATCGGTGGTCGCGATCTCGCGGGCGAGCAGTGCCGGATTCCAGAACCCGGCGTTGAGCACCAGCGTCCCGACCCGCAGACGTTCGGTGGCCGCGGCGGCGGCGACCAGGACGGGGAACGGGGCAGGGACACCGAGATGGTCGGCCGCGTACACCGCGTCGTAGCCGGCGTCCTCGACGGCGCGGCACCGGCGAGCGAACACAGGGGGCGACCCGATCTCGAAGATGTTGACGGAGAAGCGGAACTCGGTCACGCCATCAGCGTGACGGGTGCGGGTCCCGGGCGCCAGGGTTGTTTCCTCCGCATACGATGACCTGTGTCGTGATCGTCGTAGAGGGGAGTGGGTCGTGGGTGCGTTGTGGCACGGATTCGCCGATATGGGCGCGATCGAACGGGACGGCGCATTCGTCGTCACGCGCGGGGAAGGTGCGTACATCTGGGACGACGCCGGAACCCGCTATCTCGATGCCACCGCCGGACTGTGGTTCACCAACGTCGGTCACGGCCGCACCGAAATCGGAGACGCGATCGCCGCACAGGTCGCCGAGCTCGCCCACTACTCGAATTTCGGCGATCTGACGTCCGAGCCCGCCGTCGAACTCGCCGAGCGGCTCGCGGCGATCGCCCCGGTCCCGGGCAGCAAGATCTTCTTCACCTCCGGTGGATCCGACTCGGTCGACTCGGCGGCCAAACTCGCGCGCCGGTACTGGCAGGAGGTCGGCAAGCCCGGCAAGCGGCTGCTGGTCTCGCGCGAGAAGGCGTACCACGGCATGCACGTCGGTGGCACCTCGCTCGCCGGCATCCCGGTCAACGGCGAGGGCTACGGGCGCCTGTGGGAGGACACAGCGCAGGTCGCGTGGGACGACGCCAAGGCGCTGCTCGAGCTCGTCGATTCGGTCGGCGCCGATTCGATCGCGGCCTTCTTCTGCGAACCCGTCATCGGTGCGGGCGGGGTGTACCTGCCGCCGGACGGTTATCTCGCCGAGGTCCGCGACATCTGCCGCGACCACGACATCCTGTTCGTCGTCGACGAAGTGGTCACCGGCTTCGGGCGGATCGGCGGTTCGTGGTTCGCGTCGTCGCGATTCGACCTGAGTCCCGACATGATCACCACCGCCAAGGGGCTCACCTCCGGCTATCTGCCGATGGGAGCGTTGTTCGTCGCTCCGCGGGTCGCCGAACCGTTCTTCGCCGGCGGCGTGTGGTGGCGCCACGGGTACACCTACGGCGGACACGCCGCTGCCGCGGCTGCCGCCCTCGCCAATCTCGACATCATCGAGCGCGAGGATCTGCTCGCCGAAGCGGCGCGGATCGAGCGAACACTGCACGAGAAGCTCGCACCGCTGGCGGAGCATCCGCGGGTGGCCGAGGTGCGCAGCGGTGTCGGCGCGGTGGCGGCCGTGCAGCTCGCCGACCCGGCCGAGGCGCTCGGCTTCGTCACGACGCTGCGCCGGCACGGGATCTCGGGACGCGCCGCCGGTCAGGGCGCGATGCAGATCTCGCCGTCGTTCGTCATGACCGACGAGCAGATCGCCGATCTCGCCGACGGAATCGCCGCAGCACTCGGCTGACCCGGTCCTTCGGCCCGAGGGGAACCTCGGCGAGGGGGAGTTCGGCGCTGCCGTCGCGGGCGGCGAGCGATCGCGCGTAGCGCTCGTGCAGCACCGAGCGCACCTCGTCGGGGCTGTAGTTCCGCCGCTGTCGCTCGTTGCGGGCGGCGACGGCGCCCGTCGCCGCCACACCCACCAGTCCGGCGAGTCCGACGAGCTTCCACCACTTGCCACCGCGCAGCGCCATGCGGACGACCCTAGCGGCCGCCGGGCATGGCAGGCTGGCGGCATGGACACTTCGTCGGCAGCCCGGCCCGCCGGTGCGCGTTCGCGTCTCACGCTCGACGAGGCCGTGGCGGCGACGCGCACGGGCGACCTGTGGATCTTCCGTGGCGCCACACCGGCGGACCGCGCGATCCAGACGCTGACCAATGCGCCCGTGAACCATGTGGGGATGACGGTCGCGCTCGACGATCTGCCGCCGTTGATGTGGCATGCCGAACTCGGGCGCAGCCTCCCGGACATGTGGACGGGGCGGCATCAGCGGGGCGTGCAGTTGCACGACCTCCGCAGCGCGGTGCAGGTATGGGGTGCGCGCTACGGCCAGCGCGGCTGGTTGCGGCAGATCTCGGTGGCCGTCACGCCGGATCAGGAGGACCAGTTGCTGCGCACCGTCGCGCGGCTCGACGGCACACCGTTCCCGTCGACGACGAAACTCACCGGGCGCTGGTTCTCCGGCCGGCTCCCGCGTCGACGCAGGGCATCCGTCCCGTCGGGCGGGCTCGAGAGCGCGTACTGCGCCGAGGTGGTCGGGTTGACGCTGGAGGAGATGGGTCTGCTGCAGCAACGGCATCGGGGGAGCAACTGGTACGACCCCGGCCGGTTCTGGAGCGGGGATCGGCTGCCGCTCGCTCCGGGTGTGGAGTTCGGTGGCGAGATCGAGGTCGTGCTCGGCGAGGCCGACCTGGCGGCGGGCAGGGCTGCGGGCGCCACGTCGACGCAGTGAGTTCCGACAGTTGCAAAAGGTAAACACGATAGGTCGCTCTACACTGATAGGCGTGACCGATCAGAGTTACCAGCCCACCCTGTCGCAGCTGCGTGCCTTCGTGGCGGTGGCCACCTACCGGCACTTCGGCACGGCCGCGGCGCGACTCGAGGTCAGCCAACCCACCCTCTCCCAAGGTCTGGCAGCTCTCGAGAACGGCCTCGGCGTCCAGCTCATCGAGCGCAGCACCCGCCGTGTGCTCGTGACGCCGGCGGGGGCACGTCTGCTTCCCTACGCCGAGATGGTGCTCGACGCCGCCGACGGCTTCGTCGACGCGGCGGCGGGAGTGTCCGACGGGCTCTCGGGTCCGCTGCGCGTGGGATTGATCCCCACCGTCGCGCCGTACGTGCTGCCCGAGATCCTGCCTGCACTCGACGCAGCGATGCCGACCCTGTCGTTGCAGGTCGTCGAGGACCAGACCGCGCGGCTCCTCGACGCATTGCGCGCCGGAACCCTCGACGTGGCCGTCCTCGCCCTGCCCGCCGACGTCCCGGGGGTGATCGAAGTTCCGCTCTACGACGAAGATTTCGTCCTCGTCCTGCCGACCGGACACGAACTCGCCGGACGCACCGACCTGTCCGTCTCCGCACTCGACGACGCGCAACTGTTGCTGCTCGACGAAGGCCACTGCCTGCGCGACCAGACACTCGACCTGTGCCGGTCCGTCGACGCGCGACCTGCGCTCGGTGACACCCGTGCGACCTCCCTGTCCACCGCAGTGCGCTGCGTCGCAGGACGATTGGGCATCACCCTCGTTCCGGCCTCCGCAGTTGCCGTCGAAACCGCCCGGGGAGATCTCGAGGTCGCGCACTTCGCCGACCCGGCACCCGGACGGCGGATCGGTCTCGTGTTCCGCTCGTCGTCACCGCGCGGAGTGGACTACCGCATCCTCGCCGAGACCATCCGCGGGTGCGTCCCGTCGGTCTGCCGCCCCGTCCCCTGACAGGCCGCGATCGGCGTGCCGCTAACGGCGCCCGCGCCGGGGTTTCCCGGGGCGCTTCCGTGCGGACGCCCCCGCGCGGCGGGACGTCGTGGGCTCCGGTGCGCGCCGCTTCGGGGTCGAGCCCGTGCGTTCGCCGCGACGTGAGGTGCCGCCGGACCCGGACTCCGTCTCGGAATCGCTGCGGCGGCCCCGGGAACTGTTGGCCGTGCGTCCCCGGACGATCCCCACGAACTCGTCGACGAGGTCGGTCGTCCGGTCGGTGATCCAGACGAGTCCCACCTGCGATGCCGGTGCGTCGACGACCGGGCGATAGGTGAGGTCGCGCCGGTGGTGCAGGCGGGCGAGCGACTGGGGTGTCACCAGCACACCCACCTCGGAGGCGACATGGGAGATCGCGTCCTCGGTCGTCGCGGGCCGCTCGAAGGCCTCCTCGCCGGGCAGCGCCGCCCAGTCCAGGACGTCGTCGAGCGGATGCAGCACCGTCTCCTCGGCGAGGTCGGCCACCGACACCTCGTCGACCGCCGCGAACACGTGCTCCTTGGGGACCACCACGACGGAAACCTCGGTGTAGAGCGGGATGACCGACAGGCCGTCCCGCTGCAGCGGCAGGCGCAGCAACGCAATGTCGGCGACGTCCTCGCGCAGCGGATCCGCGCCGGCCGTCGGCTCGACGGGGACCAGCTCGATCGGTACGTCCGGCATCCGCTCGCTCCACACCCGCACCCACTTCGCGGGGGTGACACCCGGGACGTAGGCCAAGCGGAAGGGTTCCACGGTCGGTTCGCTCACCGAGTCAGGCTACCGCTCCCCGGACGGGCACCCGGCGGCGAATCAGCCCTCGACGATCTCGAACTCGTCGAACACCACTTCACCGGCGGCATCGGACTCGGTGAGATTCACCTCGCCGATCAGCGCCCAGCCGTGATCACCCTGCGGATCGTGCAGGGTCTGGCGCACCCGCCACAGCTCGGGGCCCATCTCCACGGTGAACAGCAACGGCCCGCGGGCGTCGGGACCGGTGCCGATCTCGTCGTACTCCTCGAAATACAGCTCGAGCAGATCCTCCCAGTCCTCGGCTTCGAGACCGTCGCCGAGCGCCGCGAGATCGTCCCAACGCCGGCGCGACGCCAGCTCGACCCGTTTGAACATCGCGTTGCGGACCATGACCTTGAACGCGCGGGTGTTCGCCGACAACGGGCGAGGCGAGTCGGCACCGAACGCGATCTGTTGCTCGTCGCCTTCCACGCCGGGATGGGTGAGCGATTCCCACTCGTCGAGCAGCGACGAGTCGACCTGGCGGATGAGTTCGCCGAGCCATTCGATGATGTCCTCGAGGTCTTCCGTCCGCGCGGAGTCGGGCACCGTCTGCCGCAGGGCGCGGTAGGCGTCGGCGAGATAGCGCAGGACCAGCCCCTCGGAGCGGGCCAGACCGTAGTGCGAGACCAGTTCGGTGAAGGTCATGCTGCGCTCGATCATGTCGCGCACCACCGACTTCGGGGACAGTGGGAACTCCGCGACCCAGGGATGTCCGCCCCGGTAGGTCTCGAAGGCCGGCTCGAGCAGCTCCACCAGCGGCTTGGGCCAGGTGATCTCCTCGAGCAGTTCCATGCGCTCGTCGTATTCGATGCCGTCGGCCTTCATCTGCCCGACCGCTTCACCCCGAGCGGCGTGCTGTTGCGCCATGAGGATCTGACGCGGATCGTCGAGCGTCGATTCGATCACCGACACCACGTCGAGGGCGTAGGTGGGGGAGTCGACGTCGAGCAGTTCGATGGCTGCCAGGGCGAACGGCGACAGCGGCTGGTTGAGGGCGAAGTCGCGTTGCAGATCGACGGTGAGCCGGGCCCTGCGCCCGAACTCGTCCGGCTGGTCGAGCTGCTGGACGACACCGGCCTGCAGCAACCCCCGGTACAGCGAGATCGCCTTGAGGATGTGCTTGCGCTGCGCCGGACGCGGTTCGTGGTTGTCCTCGAGCAGATGACGCATCGCGTCGAAGCAGTTGCCCGGGCGCGCAATGACGTTGAGGAGCAGCGAGTTGCTCACCGAGAACCGCGACTGCAGGGGCTCGGGCGACGCCGCGATCAGCTTGTCGAAAGTGCCCTCACCCCACGAGACGAACCCCTCGGGCGCCTTCTTGCGCTGCACCTTCCGTCGCTTCTTCGGATCGTCCCCGGCCTTCGCGAGCGCCCGCACGTTCTCGATCTCGTGCTCGGGTGCCTGCACGACGACCGTGCCCATCGTATCGTACCCCGCGCGACCGGCGCGGCCGGCGATCTGGTGGAACTCGCGTGCCTTGAGCTGCCGGGTGCGGGTGCCGTCGAACTTCGTCAGACCGGTGAGCAGCACGGTGCGGATCGGCACGTTGATGCCGACGCCGAGCGTGTCGGTGCCGCAGATGACCTTGAGCAGCCCGTCCTGTGCGAGCTTCTCGATCAGGCGCCGGTACTTCGGCAGCATGCCCGCGTGGTGCACGCCGATGCCGTGCCGGACGAGACGCGAGAGGGTCTTGCCGAAACCGGTCGAGAACCGGAAGTCGCCCAGTGCCGCGGCGATCGCCTCCTTCTCGGCCTTGGTGCACATGTTCACGCTGGTCAGTGCCTGGGCGCGCTCGAGAGCTGCGGCCTGGGTGAAGTGCACGACGTAGACGGGCGCCTGATGCGTCGTCACGAGTTCCTCGATGGCCTCACCGATGGGCGCCTGCGAATACGAGAACGTCAACGGCACCGGACGTTCGGAGCCCGAGACCTCGACCGTGGGCCGTCCGGTGCGCCGGGTCAGATCCTTCTGCAGGAACGTCACGTCGCCGAGCGTCGCCGACATGAGCAGGAACTGCGCGTGCGGCAACTCGATGAGCGGAACCTGCCATGCCCAGCCGCGATCGGGTTCGGAGTAGAAGTGGAACTCGTCCATCACGACCTGGCCGATGTCGGAATCCGGTCCTTCGCGCAGCGCGAGATTCGCAACGATCTCGGCCGTCGCGCAGATGATCGGGGCTCCGGAGTTCACCGACGCGTCGCCGGTCATCATGCCGACCTTGTCGGCACCGAAGACGTCGCACAGGGCGAAGAACTTCTCGCTCACGAGGGCCTTGATCGGGGCGGTGTAGAAGGTGCGCTTGCCCGTCGCCATGGCGAAGAAATGCGCACCGAGCGCGACCATCGACTTCCCGGAGCCGGTCGGCGTGGCGAGGATGACGTTGGATCCGGCGACCAGTTCCATGAGCGCTTCCTCCTGCGCCGGATAGAGTGTGATGCCCCGATCGGTCGTCCAGGTGGTGAACGCGTCGAACAACGCGTCGTCGTCGACGGGGTCGGGTATCAGATCCGGAAGCAGCACTTCTCCAGGCTAGTCGGAAGCGCGGGACTCGCCTGCGTGGGCCGTGCGGGGCCGGTCACGTGGCGCTGCGCTCGTCCGAACCCATCGCGCCCAGCACCGCCATCCGGGTCTCCGGGCCACCGGTGATCTGCGATTCGCTCACGCCCGACACGAGCAGCCTGCGCCAGCGGTCCAGATCGAACTCGAGGGGGGAGGTGCTCTCCATGAAGCTCTCGACCACCCGCAGGAAGCGGAGCGGATCGTCGCGGAACGGGAAATGACCGGCGCCCCGGAAGATCTCGAGACGGGAGCCGGGCATGGCCGAATGGGCGAGATAGGCGTGGGCGATCGGGATGACGCCGTCGTGGTCGCCCCAGATGAGCTGGACGGGAAGGTTCTCCGTCAGGTAGCAGCGGTCGAGCATCGTGACCACCTGACCGCGCCAGTCGACCACGGCACGCAGCGTGCGCAGATACGCCTCGGAGGCCGTGGGATCCGGAAGGTTCCCCAGTACACGCACCAGATCCGAGGTGTCGTGCAGCATCGCGCCCGGCCGCAGCGGCGACGCATTGATCCGGTTCAGCACGGCGCCGGCCGCCCGCAGGATCGGCATCGCCCCCGGCAGTCGCAGGACCCTCAGCGCTTCGCTGACGATCGGCACCGAGATCAGGCGCAGGGCGGGATGAACATCCTTGGTGACACCGCCCGACGCGACGAGCACCAGGCGGTCGACCATGTGGGGGAACTGGTAGGCGAACTGCATCGCCACCCCACCACCGAGGGAGTGGCCGATCACCGTGACGGACTCGATCCCCAGGACCGACAGCAGGTCGCGCATGCCGTTCGCGTAGGCGGCCACCGAGTAGTCGGCGCGCGGCTTGTCGGAGCGGCCGTGCCCGAGCAGATCGGGGGCGATCACGGTGTACTTCTCCGCCAGGTGTGGAATGACGTCCTGCCAGGTCGACGAGTCGTCACCGATACCGTGCACGAGCAACAGGGCAGGACCGCCTCCGGCCATGCGGAACGCGCGTCGGTAACCGTGGATCGTGCGGAACACCATGCGGGGTTCGTTGTCCGGAACCGGGCGAAGTGTCCGGGCGCGCGGTGGAACCATGAGCGTCTCCTGCGACGTCGGTGATCGCGTGGTGGTAGCCGGGTTGTCCGGGCTGTCGCCGATACCGGACACAACTACCACTGTGGCATGTCGCCGAAGCGTACCGCCTGTATGTGACGTCGACAACGACGATTGTGACGATCATGAAACATCCGGCGGACCCGTCGTGGGGTCAACGCGTCGCGGAATCGTCTCCGTCGTCCGAATCGGGCTCATCCGCCCCGCCGTCGCCCTCCACGTCACGCAGATCGGGGAGATCGTCACCGGCATCGGCGCCGCGCCGATCGTATTCGGCGAGGAACCGCTCGAACTCCGCTCCGATCTCCTCACCCGTCGGCAGACTCTCGTCGGTCGGCAGGGGAGAGGTCTGCTGCTCCTGTGCGGCCACATAGCTGTCGTACTGCCGCTCGAGCGCGTGCACCACCCCGAGGACCTCGGCGTTGTCCTCGATGTGCTCGTCGATCTGCTCGCGCACCCGCGCGGCGGCCTCACCGAGCGCTTGCACCGGCAGTTCGAGACCCCCGACCTCGGCGACATTCGTCAGCAGCGTCTCGGCAGCCGCGGGATAGTCCGTCTGCGCCAGGTAATGCGGCACGTGTACCGAGAACCCCACGGACTCGTGCCCGTGCTGACCCATCCGGTATTCGAGCAGGGACGACACCCCGGCGGGCACCTGCAGTTCGCCCGACCAGCGGTGGTGCCCGGCGATGAGATCCTTGTTCGTCGAATGCGCGGTGACCGCCAGCGGCCGCGTGTGGGGGATCGCCATCGGGATCGCGTTGAGCCCGATGGTCCGCCGCACCCCGAACTGCTCCGCGAGCAACCGGACCGCAGTGATGAAGCGTTCCCACCTCAGGTCGGGTTCGGCACCCGCCAGCAGCAGGAACGGGGTGCCTGCCTCGTCGATGAGCGCGTACAGGTTCAGCTCGGGTTCCGCGTAGTCGGAGAAGTGATCGGCCTTGAAGGTCATGAGCGGGCGCCGCGACCGGTAGTCGATCAGTTCGTCGACGGCGAACGACGCGACGAGTTCGGTCTCCAGATTCTCGCGCAGGTGGGTGGTCGCCAGACGCACCGCGTGTCCGGCATCGGCGAACCCTTCGAGGCCGTGCACGAGCACCGGCCCCTCACCGTCCGATGACGTGAGCTGCGGAGCCGGGAACTCCAGCTCGTACATGCGGGACTGCTCGTCCATCTGCGAACCACTCCGATCACACTTCGTCTCGGCTCTCCGCCGGGGTCACCCGACGTGGCATGGTGGTGTTCGAGTCTAATTGACGCCACGACGACCGATTCCGGGGCGCACACCCTGCCCGACGTCGACGACCGAGGGAGGTTCGGGTGACCCGACGCGAAGTTCGTCCGAGGCGCCGCGCAGCGGTCGCCCGGACCGTGGTGCTGGCCGCGTGCCTGGTGTTCGTACCGGCCTGTTCCGAGACCGTCGCCGGCGATCCCGGTCCGGAACCGGCAGCCCTGACAGGGACGGCACCCGCGCCGGGGACCGTCCGCGCCCCGGGCGAGCTGGTGCTGCCACCGGAACGATTCCCCGCGCCGTACCTCGCGGTGGTCCTTCCGCCGGAAGCGGTGGCACAGGCGGCACCGGACCTGACCGGGATCCAGCCCGGTTCGAAGGTCGATCCGGGCGGATGTCTGCCACCCACCCAGGATTACGGTCCGGGCACCACAGCCATGGTGGTGGGTACCGACAACGCGAGTCGCGCGACGATCAGCGTCGAGGTCGCCCGGTCCGCCCCCTCCCTGAGCGAGTACCGGACCCATCTGACCGAGTGCTCACGGGTGGACGCGACCGTGCGGGGAGTCACCTCGACCGTCGCGACCGTCCTGGACGACGATCCCGCCGCGCCCGTCGACGGCGCCGAGACCCTGGCCCTGAGCCGCACGGTCGATTCCGGCAGGGGATCGGGCGGCATGACGCAGTCGATGGCCACGCGCATCGCCCAGCTCGGGGATGTGCGCGTAACGGTCACCTACATGTCGTTCGACTCGGCCCGGTCCGACACCGCGAGTCTCGACCGTGTGTTCCGGGACGCCGTCGAGTTCGCGACCCGGCCCTGACGGCCGGCCCCGCACCCCCGCCGTGACTCACGGCACGGTCGCGTCCACCCGTGAGCACTCGGTCAGATGGGTCC
>NZ_LPZN01000061.1 GCF_001646655.1 Rhodococcus gordoniae
CGGTTGAGGAACCACATGCGTTGCTGCGCCAACGACAACGGCACCCGCTCCGGACGCTCCCCCGCCGACAACACCACAGTCCCGGCACCGGCACCGGCACCGGCACCGGCGGTCTCGGTACCCAGACGAGCCGCCAACTCCTGCACCGACGACGTCTCGAACACCACCGGCACCGCCACCCGATACCCCAACCGCGCCGACAACCGCGCCACCAACCGCGTCGCCGCCAACGAATTACCCCCCAGATCGACGAACGAATCGTCCAACCCGACCCGCTCGACCCCCAGAACCTGCGCCACCTCCTCGGCCACGGCCACCTCGACCACCGACCGCGGCGCCCGATACTCGGCCACCTCGAACACCGGCGCCGGCAACGCCGCCCGATCCACCTTCCCCACCGGCGTCAGCGGCACCTCGTCGAGCACCGTCACCGACGACGGCACCATGAACCCCGGCAACACCTCCCCCACCGACGCCCGCACCCGCACCGGATCGAGCACCGCCCCCGCCTCGGGCACCACATACGACACCAACACCGACTCCCCCGACGCCGACACCACCCCCACCGTCACCGCGAACCCGACCCCCGGCACCGCCGACAACACCGCATCGATCTCCCCCAACTCGATCCGGAACCCCCGGATCTTGACCTGGAAATCACTGCGCCCCACATACTCGAACACCCCATCGCCACCCCGACGCACCAGATCCCCCGTCCGGTACATCCGACCACCCGGGGTGAACGGATCGGCCACGAACCGCGCCGCGGTCAACCCGAACCGACCGTGATAACCCCGCGCCACCTGCGCCCCGGCCACATACAACTCACCGACCACACCCTCGGGCACCGGACGCAACCGCTCATCGAGCACGAACGCCCCCACCCCCGCGATCGCCGACCCGATCACCACCGGCGCATCGGGCACCAACTCCGCCGACGACGTCGCCAGAATCGTCGTCTCCGTCGGACCATAAGCATTGAAGAACCGCCGCCGACCCGGCACCGACCACCGCCGCACCAGATCCGGAGTGAACGACTCCCCCGCCACCACCACCACACGCAGAGCATCCAACCCGGCAGGATCCATCGACCCCAACGCACCCGGCGTCATGAACACATGCGACACCGACTGCGCGGCAATCACATCCGCCAGATCCGGACCACCACCGACCCCCGCCGGCGCCACCACCACCGTCGCCCCCGCCGAGAACCCCACCCCCAACTCGAGCAACGACACATCGAAACTCGGCGAACACACATGCAACACCC
>NZ_LPZN01000062.1 GCF_001646655.1 Rhodococcus gordoniae
GTGCGGGTCCGTTGTTCAAGGTGAAGGACGATCCGCGGGTTACTCGTGTGGGGAAGGTGATGCGGCGGTTCAGTATCGACGAGTTGCCGCAGTTCCTCAATGTTCTTTGTGGGGAGATGAGTGTGGTGGGTCCGCGTCCGCCGTTGCGGCGTGAGGTGGAGGCCTACGACGGTCGGGTCCAGCGGCGGCTGCTCGTTCGCCCCGGGGTGACGGGGTTGTGGCAGGTGTCGGGTCGGTCGGATCTGTCGTGGGACGAGTCGGTGCGGTTGGATCTGTCGTATGTGGAGAACTGGTCGATGGTCTCGGATGTGTTGATCATCGGTAAGACCGTCAAGGCGGTCCTCGCCAGCGACGGCGCCTACTGAGAAATGCCCTACAAGAACGGCCTCGGAGTTCGACTCCGGGGCCGTTCTCGCATGAGCATCCGACCGAAGCGGGGTCGCTCAGTCGGAAGTGCGCTTCGTCGAGCGCCGGGGCCGCGACCCGTTCTCGAGAGGTTCGAACAGGACGGCGGTGTTGAGGGTGGCGAGTTCGCGGCTCGCGGCTTCGTACAAGCCGGTGAGTACCTGCATCGATCGCGACGCGTGCCGCAACTTCGTCGTGATGTCGCTCAGTTCCTCGAGGTTGGACACCAGGGTTTCGCGACGCAGCTGGGCATAACGGTCGGTGACGGCCCGACCCTTCTCGGTGACGGTGAAGACCGAGGAGGTGCCGGCCTTCCGTCGTTCGAGTAGGCCGAGACTGACGAGTTTGCGGAGGTTGTACTGCAGGTTCGGCAGGTCCTCCCGGTTGGTCAGTTGGGCGATCGTCGCGGTGTCCTTGGACCGCTCCTGCATTCGCACGACGTGCAACGCCACGATCTCGTTGAATGCCAGGTCGAGATCTGTGGCGGCTCGGATCGCCTGGATGGCGAAGCGTTGGAAGCCGCCCTCGGCTTGGAGGATCGCGAACTCGAAGGACGTCAGCGCGTCCTCGTAGGCGTTCTCGGCGAGATGCCAGCGTCTGCCGGTGGGCAGGGGTGCGGTATCGCTGGTCGGCTCGGAGTCTGCGCTGGTCATCACTGTCTTCCGCGATCGGCCCGGGCTTGCGCCCCGCGGCGGTGGCGCCGCGCGAGTTCACGGTATCAAGATTGCGCGCATGCCTTCAATGTAAATTCCGTGGATTTTCTATTGACGTTTCATGAAACTTCGATACTGTGGCTTCAGACACAGCGATGTGTCACCCCACACTTCTCCGAAACCCGGCTTCCGGGTCCCTCGCGGTCGTGCCGGCCCACGAGCCGACCGAAACCCCACCCACCACCTCCAGGGAGGTTGTCCCATGACCGCTATCTCGCACAGCGGATCGTCGGCGGGAGTCACCCGCCAGTACGCCCCATATGTCCAGGCAGACTGGGGCTTCGCCAACCATTGGTATCCGGCTCTGCTCTCCCACGAGCTCGAGGACGGCAGCGCCAAGGGCGTCACCATCGGTGGACATGACATCGCGTTGCGCCGCAGCGCCGGCAAGGCCTACGCGGTATCCGATCGGTGCATCCACCGCGGGGTGAAGCTCTCGGCGAAACCGATGTGCCTGTCCGAGGGCACGATCACCTGCTGGTACCACGGCTTCACCTACGGACTCGAGGACGGAAGCCTCACGACGATCGTCGGCAACCCCGACGACTCGCTGATCGGAAAGGCCGGCATCCGGACCTACCCGGTGGAAGAGGCCAACGGAATCATCTACGTGTTCGTGGGTGAGGAGGATTTCGGCACCCCTCCGCCGCTCGCCAACGATCTTCCTGCACCGGTCACCAACGATCCCAACGATTCTCCGGTTCCGCACCTACTCGACGAGGGCATCGTGATCCGCGGGATCCACCGCAAGCTGGTCGGCAACTGGCGCCTCGCGGCCGAGAACGGCCTCGACCCAGGACACCTGCTGGTGCACTGGGACAACCAGATCCTTGTCGCTCTGGACCGTGCTCTGCCTCTCGGCGTCAACGCTCTCACCGACTCCGCGACCGAGGAGATCGACATCGAGAACGGCCCCAAGGGCGTGATGAACCGCTACGACCGTCCCGACCTGTACCAGCCGGTTCTCGACAACCCCAAGGTCAACATGAAGGCTCGCGGCACGGTGCCGCATTACTTCCGCACATCGCTGTGGGTTCCCGGTGTCCTGATGGTCGAACACTGGCCCATCACCGATCACGTCCAGTACGAGTTCTATGTCCCGATCGACGATCACCATCACGAGTACTGGGAAGTCATCGCTACCCGCGCCCGTACCGACGAGGAGATCGCGGAATTCAACTTCAAGTACGACAACTTCATGCTGCCCCTGGCACTGGAAGGTTTCAACAACAGCGACGTCTTCGCGCGTGAGGCCACCGAGGAGCACTACACCCGCTTCGACGGCTGGAACAACGAGATGCTGTGCGACATGGACTATTCCATCATCGCGTGGCGCAAGATGGCAGCTCGTCACCCCCGGGGATTCTTCGAGTCGCCGTACCTCGACGAGGACTGAACCATGACGATCACCCCGACCGAAGCGGTCGCGACGTCCGGTACAGATGTCACCCACACCGTGGACCTGACGTTCGCGGACGGCACCAAGACGGTGGCCGTGCCTGCAGGCTCGACGGTCCTCGAGGCGGCAGAGGCCGCCGGGGTCCGCCTGGTCAGCCAGTGCACCGTCGGTACGTGCGGCACGTGCGTCGGCAAGGTCGTTCGCGGCGACCTCCAGATGCCTCGGGATCGAGTGTTCTCCTTGCGACAGGACGAGATCCGCGACGGACAGCGCCTGTTGTGCCAGTCGGTGGCGTGCGCGGACAGTGAAGTCGAACTCGACTATCCGGCCTCGATGCTGGACGACTACCCACTCGTCGCCGCCACCGCCAAGGTCGGCGCGATCACCTGGCTCGGAGAGTCGGTGGTGGAGCTCGTGCTCAAACTGCCGAAATCCGTCCGGTTCGCCTTCCGTGCGGGGCAGTACGTCCGGATGCAGGTGCCGGGTACCGAGGAGTGGCGCTCGTACTCGATGGCCTCGGGTGAGCGCGACCGCAAGAAGCTCACCTTCACGATCCGGGTCCTGCCGTCGGGGGCGATGTCGGACTATCTCCGCAACGGTGCCATGGTCGGCGACAAGATCGAAATCGAAGGCCCCAGCGGCGCATTCGGTCTCGTGGAGGAATCCGGCCCCACGTTGATGATCGCCGGCGGCACCGGTCTCGCGCCGATGCTGTCCATGCTCGAGAATCTGCAGACCGCTCGCGAGGACACCCCGATCCGCCTGGTATTCGGATGTACCAGGGAAGCGGATCTGTTCCACCTCGACGAACTCCGTGCACGGCAGAGTTTCATGCGCACTCTCGACGTCCGGGTCGTGTCCGATGAGCCGACCTCCATCGACGGGGTCCTCACCGGAAACCCGGTCAGCGTCCTCACTGCGGACGACGTTCGTGACCCCCGTACTGCCGCCTATCTCTGTGGACCTCCCGCGATGCTCGCCGCCGCGCACGACCGGCTGGTCGAACTCGGCCTGCCGGCCGAGCGCATTCACGCCGAGCAATTCCTTCCCAGCTAGCCGCTCGCCGCGGCACCCCTTTCGAAACAGAGGACGATATGAGCATCACCCGCTTGGGCGCTCTGAGTGTCGATGTCTCCGATCTCGACACCTGGCGTCAGGTCTTGGTCGATCTGCTCGGCCTGCAGGCACGCCCCCGAGTCGACGACAGCGATCCACTGCTGATCCGGCTCGACGACCATCACCACCGCATTGCGTTGTACCCCGCGGACGAGGACCGGATCCGGGCCATCACCTGGGAGGTCGACGACCTCGACGATCTCCGCGATATCGCGGAGCGGGTCGCGGCCGAGGGCATCGACGTCGAATGGATCGACACCGGCTCACCGGAAGAGCGACTTGCCGTCGCGGCGTTCCGATTCACCGACGCCGACGGTTTTCCGAACGAGGTGGTCTTCGGGCCCACGATCGACCACACCCCGCTTGCCGGGGGAGGGGTGATCAGTGGGTTCGTCACCGGTGAACTCGGCCTCGGTCACGTGGTCCTGATGTGCAAGGACTACCCCGCCGCGGTCGACTTCTACACCCGCGTCCTCGGTTTCGATCTCACCGACTACATCGTCTGGGACGGCGCGGACGCCACCTTCCTGCACTGCAATCCGCGGCATCACAGCCTGGCCTTGATGAACGAGTGCTTCAGCTTCACAGGCGGCGACTTCAACCATCTGATGATCGAAGTGGCATCCCTGGACGACGTGGGCCGCGCCTACGATCTCGTCACCGGTGCGGGGATCGCACTGCAGATGACCTTCGGCCGACATACCAACGACGGCGTCACGTCGTTCTACATGCGTACACCGTCCGGCTTCGCGATCGAGATCGGCTACGGAGGCGAGAGGATCGACTCCGACAGCTGGGAGGTCAAGACCTTCCGCTCGCCGTCGCGGTGGGGCCACGAGCCACAGAAGGCCGGATGAATACCGTGACCGGTTCCGAGACCGACTCTCCGATTGCCGGCATCCTCGCCGACGAGCACCCGAGTGTGTCTGCCGTCGAGCGCTGTCTGGACCGGATCGCGAAGCGTGATCACGTAGTCGGGGCATGGGCGCACCTCGACCCCGGTCTTGCGATCGAGCAGGCCCGGGCGCGGGACGGAGAAGAGCGACGATCTCCGCTGCACGGCATTCCCATCGGGCTCAAGGACATCATCGAGACCGGCGACCAGCCGACCGGTTACGGGTCGAGTCTGTGGTCCGGTTGGCGACCCGTGCAGGACGCGGAGGTCGTCCGCCGGCTCCGGCGCGACGGCGCCGTGATCCTCGGCAAGACGACCACCACGGAGTTCGCTACCTACCGGCCTACTGCGACCCGGAATCCGCACGGGCTCGGTCGAACTCCGGGCGGATCGTCGAGTGGGTCCGCGGCTGCCGTCGCGGACGGTCAGGTGCCGCTCGCACTCGGCACCCAGACCGCAGGGTCGGTGCTGCGGCCGGGTTCGTTCTGCGGGGTGTTCACGCTGAAGCCGACCTACGGGCGGTGGCCGTTCGACGGGGTCCTTCCCGTCGCGCTGACTTTCGACACCGTCGGTGCCTTCGCTCGTCATCCGGCATGGCTGGGTGCGATGGACGAGTCGCTCTCGACCGACGGAGCCTCCACTCCGCCGGCGTCGGTCCTTCCGGCGTTGCACGAACTTCGGGTAGGGATTCTCCGGCCGCCGTGGGCGGACCGGGCCACCTCGGCCGCAGCCGCGCTGCTCGACGAGTTCGCGGAGAATCTGCGCGGTGTGGTGGCCGACGTACGGGACGTGCCGGTCCCGGACGCGCTGGGCGCGCTGGACGGTGCGCACACCCTGATCATGGCCGCGGAAGCCGCCGCCTCGCTCTCCGAGCGTGTCGCCCGGCCACACGCCGAACGCGTCTCCGAGCAGTTGCATCGCTTTCTGCACGACGGCCGCACCGCCACCCCCAGCGAGATCCAGTCGGCGCGTCAGGTGCTGCGGGACGTCCGAGCGTTCGTCGGAGGTGTGTTCACCGAGGTCGACGTCCTGGTCACGCTCGCGGCGCCGGGTGAGGCCCCGCCGATCGAGGCCGGTACCGGGGACCCGGTGTTCAACAAACTCGCCAGTATCGCCGGATGTCCGGCAGTCGGTCTGCCTGCGGGACGTGGGGTCGAAGGTCTGCCCCTCGGCATCCAGATCGTCGCGCCGCACCACGCCGATCAGGGGTTGGTCCGTATCGCGACGTGCCTGACCGACCGCGTGGGACTGGCGCATCGTTTCGAGGTCCACGAAGGGGGCCGACCGTGACCGACACTCTCGATACCACCGACGCCGTGACGCTGGACCCCGCTCGGCGGGAGATGTACGAGAAAGTCTGCGCGAAACTGAACCCCGACCGGTTCAGGAACCTGCTCGTCGACCTGGTGAATATCCACAGTCCGACCGGTCGGGAGCGTCCCGCGTCCGAATACATGGCGAACTACTTGCAGGAGAAGGTCGGTATCGGTGCCCGGTACCAGCCGATCTCCGAGCACACCGGTAACGCGATCGGTGAGCTGCCCGGTGCCGGTTGCGGTAGCCGACTACTCCTCTACGCGCCCATAGACACCCATATCGACCCCGAGGCCGACGTGCCATGGGTCGGGAAGTCGTTGCGGCCCGACATGATTCCGGAGGCGAAGGTCGACGGTGATCTGGTGATCGGGCTCGGTGCATCGAATCCGAAGTGCATGGTGGCGGGATTGACCGAGGTGCTGCACGCGGTCGTCGACGCCGACCTGCCGTTGCTGGGTGATCTGGCCATCGGGTTCGCCGGTGGTGGGATGCCGGTGAGTATGAGCAACCGCGACCAGGTCGGTATGAGCTCCGGTGTGTTCCACCTGCTCACCCACGGTATGATGCCCGACCACGCGATCGTGCTGAAGCCGTGGTGGGCGGTGTACCCGGAGGAACCCGGGATGTGCTGGTTCAAGGTGACCGTGCGCGGGACCTTCGGGTACGCCGGTATCAGTCGCGGTACCGAGGGTTTCCGGTCGTCGATCGTGCCCGCGGCCACGGTGATCCACGCGATCGAGGCGTGGCTGCCGGAATACACGGCACGCAACACCTCCGGGTCGACGCTGCCGGAGGGGTGGATCTCGGCGGTCCGCTCCGGAAACCCGGACAAGCCGGCCTTCCCGTCCGCCGCGACCGAGATCTATCTCGACGTGCGGGTCAATCCACGGACCACACCCGGCGAGGTGCGCCACCAGTTCGCCGAGATGATTCGTGCCCTGCGCACGCGGCATCCCGACATCGAACTGGATTGGGAGATGTACGGGTCCCTGCCGGGCGGCATGACCGACCCCGACAACTGGATCATCCGGAGCTGTCGACGCGGTTGGGAAGAAGTCGAGGGCAGGCCCTACGAGTCCACCCCGCTGCTGGGCGGACAGACCGACGGGACCCTTATCCGTCGTCTCGGAGTTCCCTGTGCCCGAATCGGTTACCCCTGGCCACCGGCGAGTGCCCCGGCCGAACTCGACGAGGGTCTCGGCGGCATGGGCGTCGCCTCGGTGACCGACGTGATGATGGCGACCCGGGCGATCGCGTTCGCGGTCGTCGACACCCTGACCCGTACCCGAGAGGAACTCGACCTGTGAAGCGCGTACTGAACATCGTCCCCGTTCCGGTTCCGCCGGAAGCGCTGGACGCTTTCGCCGCCCAGCTCTCCGGTGACTTCGTGCACCCGGCGTTCGAGAACGTCTTCGTCTCGGCACGCAATGGTGGCGGCGCCCTCGACAGCGCCTACGAGACGACCCTCGCGGACGCTTTCGTGCTCGACGCGGGTTGTCGTGCGGAAGAGCAGGGTTACGTCGGGGTCTGTGTGAACTCGATGAGCGATTCGGCGCTCGCCGCCTTGCGCTCGAGGCTGTCCATCCCGGTCGTCGCACCGAGTCAGGCCACGATGCTGCTGGCCTGCCTGCTCGGCAGGAAGTTCTCGGTGATCACCATGTGGCCGCAGTGGCACGAGTTGTACCACAAGGCTGCTCGCGAGAACGGCATCACTTCCCGGCTCGCTTCCGTGCGTGACATCGGTGTCCGTCCCGACACCGCCGAACTACTGGCAGGCAAGGAGGATTTCGTCTTCGCAGCACTCGAGCGCGAGGCGAAGACAGCGATTGCGGAGGACGGCGCCGACGTCATCATCCTGGGCTCGACGACGATGCACCGGAGTCATGCCCACCTGTCCACCGTCCTCGACGTGCCGGTGCTCAATCCCGGTGTCGTGGCCTACAAGATGTGCGAGATGCTCGTGCAGACCGGCCTGTCGCACAGCAAGCAGGCATACCCCTCTCCCGAGCGGCCGCAGGACGACCTGCTCGCCGCGGTGGTTTCCGTCTTCACTTCCGAGGAGTTCTGATGCAGGTCGATGTCAATCCCGAAGTTGCACAGACCATCCGCACCGCCGGATTCGAAACCAACTATCACGACGTAGGGGAAGGAGACGGCATTCCGGTGCTGCTCCTCCACGGTTCCGGCGCCGGCGTTTCGGCATGGGCCAACTGGCGGGGACTGATCCCCGCCCTCGCAGAGCAGCGTCGAGTAATCGCTCCCGACCTTGTCGGCTTCGGATACACCACCCTTCCCGATCCGGTCCGGTTCGAGATCTTCGATACCTGGATCGATCAGATCCTCGCTCTCCTCGACGGACTCCAGATCCCGAAGGTGCACGTGGTCGGCAACTCGTTCGGTGGTGGCCTCGCGTTGCACCTCGCAGTTCGGCACCCGCAACGTCTCGGCCGAATCGTACTGATGGGAGCCGGTGGCGTGCAGTTCGACTTCACGCCCGAACTCGATGCGCTCTGGGGGTACACACCCTCGGTCGAGAACATGAAGAAGATCATGGACATCATGGCCTACGACCGGTCTCTGGTCACCGACGAACTGGCCGAACTGCGGTACCGGGCGACCATCCGGCCGGGTGCACAGGAAGCCTTCGAACAGGTCTTCCCCGCACCTCGGCAGCGGTGGCTGGACGCGCAGATCGTTCCCGACGAGCACCTGGCTGCCATCGAGCACGAGGTACTCATCCTGCACGGACGAGAGGACCGCGTGGTCCCGGTCGCCGCGTCGCAGAAGATGTTCGGCCTGATTCCCAATGCGCAGTTGCACGTCTTCGGTAAGTGCGGTCACTGGACTCAGATCGAGCACGCCGCGCGCTTCCAGCAATTGGTGAGTGCGTTCTTCGCCGAGGACGCCGCGGAGGCGAACAAGGCATGACCGCACGGGGACGAAGCGTTGCAGTGGTGGGTGCGGGTATAGCCGGCCTGTGTTCGGCGAAACTGCTGTCGGAGTTCGGTTTCGACGTCCACATCTATGATCGGACACCCGACGTCGGTGGGGTGTGGAGTGTGACGCGCCGGTATCCTGGTGTCACCACGCAGAACAACAAGGGCACGTATGCGTTCTCGGACTTCCCGATGCCGGACGAGTACCCCGAGTGGCCTACCGGTGAGCAGGTCCAGCGATACCTCGAAGGCTATGTCGAACATTTCGGACTTCGGCGTCTGTTGCGGTTGAACACCGAAGTGGTCTCGGCGGACCAGGATCCGGTGTCCGAGCGGTGGAGGGTCACCAGTCGGCACCTCGACTCGCATGAGCTCACAGTGGGGGAGTACGACTTCCTCGTGGTGGCCAACGGTATCTTCTGTGACCCGTTCGTCCCGCCCTACGAAGGCAAGGGCGAGTACGAGGCAGCGGGCGGCCGGCTCTGTGCAGCATCGGATTTCCATGATCTCGCCGATGCGGAGGCTCGTGACGTGCTGGTGGTCGGGTACGGCAAATCATCCTGCGACGTAGCCGAGGCGCTGAGCGAGGTCGCGGCGTCCACTACGGTCGTGGCTCGCGAGGTCACATGGAAGATGCCGCGCAAGCTGGCGAACGTGCTCAACTACAAGTACATCCTGCTCACTCGTCTCAGCGAGGGGCTGTTCGAGCACGTCGAGCAGCGAGGATTCGGGCGGTTTCTGGTCGGGCGGGGCAAGTTCGTCCGGAACGGTCTGCTCGGCGTTGTCGAAAGGGTCGCTCGTCGGCAACTACGGCTCGATCGGACCGGACTGGTGCCGGAGGGATCGTTCGAGCGGATCGTGCGTCATGCGGTCAGCCTCGCCACCGAGGGTTTCTACGAGAAGGTCGAGGCCGGCACGATCTCGGTGCGACGGGGCCGATCCATCGTGGTTCTGAGGGAGAAGGACGGTCGGCCGGTCGCCGAACTCGACGATGGAACGGTGCTGCCGGCGGATGTGGTCGTTTGCGCCACCGGGTTCGTACAGCGAGTGCCGTTCCTCTCGGCAGAGGTGCAGGCACGCCTGTTCGATGATGACGGCAACTTCCTGCTCTACCGTCAGATCCTGCCCGACGACGTGGCCAACCTGTACTTCGTCGGCTATGGGTCGTCGTTGTTCAGTCCGCTCAGCGCCGAGGCCGCGGCGTTGTGGAGTGTCAATCACATGCTGGGCGGGGATATTCCTCCCATGGAGGAGCGCCGCGAGTTCGTCCGCTCGCGACTGGACTGGATGATCGAGCGCACCGAGGGGAAGCAGGCTCGTGGCACGAATATCATTCCCTTCTCGCTTCGGCACGTGGACGAGCTTCTCGACGAGATCGACCTGAATGTCGGCCCTGGTACCCGCCTGCTGCAATGGCTACTGCCTGCCCGCCCGTCCTCGTACCGGCATGCCGCCCAGGAATTGAAGCGGCGGCACTCGGTGAGCGGCAAGAATGAGGTGGTCTCGGCGGAGCGTTGATCGTTCTCGCATGAGTACCGGCCGAAGCGCCATGAGTCCACGGATATGCCGATATCGTGGGACGAAACAGTTCGGAGGTAGCCGCATGTGCACAGCCGCCAACTACACCGCCAAGGACCACTACTTCGGCCGGAATCTCGACCTCGAGTACTCCTACCGGGAAGCGGTGACGGTCACCCCACGCAACTTCCCGTTCGAGTTCCGCAGGGTGCCGTCGCTGAAGTCGCATCACGCCATGATCGGCATGGCGACCGTCGCCGACGGTTATCCGCTCTACTACGACGCGACCAACGACGAAGGTCTGAGCATGGCGGGCCTGAATTTCCCCGACAATGCCGATTACAAGCCGCCGTCCGAGGACGGCACCAACGTCGCGTCGTTCGAGTTCATTCCGTGGGTCCTCGGGCAGTTCGAGACCGTCGCGCAGGTACGGGACGCACTTGCGGATGTGCGGATCGTCGACACCGCCTTCAGCGAGGAATTCCCGCCGTCGCCGCTGCACTGGATCATCTCCGACAGGAACGAGTCCGTCACGGTCGAAGCTGTCGCGGAGGGCCTGAAAGTCCACGAGAATCCGATCCAGGTCCTCACCAACAACCCGACCTTCGATATCCAGCTGTTCAACATCAACAATTTCATGAACTTGTCGGTCGATCCGCCCGAGCCGCACTTCTCGAAGGAAATACCGTTCGACGTGTACAGCCGCGGCCTCGGCGCCGTCGGGCTGCCGGGCGACCTGTCCTCGATGTCACGCTTCGTCAAAGCCGCCTTCACCAAGGTGAACTCGATCTCGGGCGATTCCGAATCCGAAGCGATCAGCCAGTTCTTCCACATTCTCGGATCCGTCGAGCAGCAGCGAGGATGTGTCCGGCTCGGCGACAAGTACGAGATCACCATCTACTCGTCGTGCTGCAATACGGACAAGGGCATCTACTACTACCGCACATACGAGAACAGCCAGATCACCGGTGTGGACATGCACAAGGAGGATCTCGACGGAAGCGAACTCGCGTCCTATCCGCTGTTGAAGGAACAGAAGATCCTCATGCAGAACTGATCGCCGCACGTTTGACGGCGGCACACAGGGTCAATTCCTCGGTGTATTGCGTCATCCACGCCTATGAGGAGGACCCGACATGGCGGCCACCGTCTCCGACCGATTCGACATCGACGCCGCGCCCGAACAGGTGATGCGCGCGCTCGAAGATGTCGAGCGCATACCGGAATGGTCCTCGGCCCACAAGAGTGTCGAGGTGCTCACCCGGGATGCCGACGGCCGCCCACATCGGGTTCGCATGACCTTGTCGCTGTTCGGTTTCTCCGACACCCAGACCATCGAGCACGACTGGGCCGAACGGTCGACGTCGTGGACTCTCCTCGACAGCGCGATGCAGCGCAGCCAGGACGGTGAGTACGCCCTCGAACAGATTGCGCGCGGCACCCGGGTGCACGTCACCATGTCGCTCGAACCGAAGGTTCCGGTTCCCGGTTTCGTGCTGAAGCGAGGGCAGAAGCATGCGGTCGACGCGGTCCGGAAGGGTCTGACCGAGTTCGTGCTGGCCAACTACGTCTGATCTGCCGTCGGCAATTCGAGGGTGAACCGCGCTCCTCGACCCGGTCCTTCGCTGTGCACGCGGATACGACCATCATGGGCTTCGACGAGCGCCCGCGCGATCGTCAGCCCGATACCGGTGCCCCCGTGGTTCCGGTCGCGTGCGGTGTCGGCACGATAGAACCTGTCGAAGAGATGGTCGAGGTGATCGGACGAGATTCCGCTGCCCGTGTCCGTCACGGTGATCTCTGTCCGCGCGCGATCGAGCATGCGCGTGGCGACGGTGACGGTGCCACCTTCCGGGGTGTGCCGCAGAGCGTTGTCCAGCAGGTTCGCCAGTACCTGCCCGAGGCGTTCCGGATCGACCGTCACCGGCGCGGATTCTGCGATGTCGACGTGCAGCGCCACCTGCTTGCCGTCGTACTGTTCGCGCACCGCGTCGACTGCCGTGGTGACGAGGGCGCCGGTGGTGGTGGGTACCGGCGTGATGCGCGTGAGGTGTTCCTCGGCGCGGGACACAGCGGTGATGTCCTGCGCCAGCCGGTCCAATCGGAGGGTCGCCGAACGCAGGATCTGCCGCGTGTCGTCGTCGAAGGTTCGGACGCCGTCCTCGAGTGCCTCGAAATACGAGTCGAGTGTGGCGATAGGGGTCCGCATCTCGTGACCGAGATCGGCCAGCATCCTGCGCCGGGTGGTTTCGGTCGCTTCCAGTCGCCGTGCGAGTTCGTTGAAACTCGCCGCTACTTGGTCGAATTCGCTGCCGAGTCCCGGGGCGGCGACACGGGTGTCGTACCGGCCTCCGGCGATCTGCGCAGTGGAGGTGGTCACCGACGTGAGCGAACGCTGGATGCGGCGTGCGATGTACCAGCTCACTGCGGACGCCAGGAGCACTGCGAGCGCGACTGCCAGACCCCACGCGAGAACGATCGACCAGGTGAATGCCTCTTCGACGTGCGCCGCCTGACTCGAATTGTGGTCGATGCCGGCCTGGCCGAGATGGTCGTGGAAGATTCCGGGGGCGAGGGCGGAGGCCACGAGCCACGCACTGACGGCGCATCCGACGACGACAGCGATGAATGCGACGAACAGGCGGGTGCCGAAGCTCATGCCGGTGGGGGAGGATGCCGTCATCGCCCTGTGCCCATCCGGTAGCCGACGCCCCGCACGGTGCGCACGAAGCGTCCCTGGGTCGCGTCGTCGCCGAGTTTGCGGCGCAGGTGGCCGATGTGCACGTCCACGAGGTGTTCGTCGCCGACCCAGTTCTGCCCCCATACGGCCGCGATGAGCTGTGCTCGGGTGAACACGACACCGGGGTCCTGGGACAGGGCGGCGAGGATGTCGAACTCGGTGCGGGTGAGCGCGACCGGTGTGTCGCCCACGGCGACCTCTCGTCCGTCGACGTCGATGGACAGAGCGCCGAACGTCCGGGGCGGTCGGCCCGCAGAGTCCGTCACCGGGCCTGCCGTCCGGGGACGGCGCAGCATCGCCTGGATGCGGGCCATGAGTTCGCGCGGGCTGAACGGTTTCGTGAGGTAGTCGTCGGCTCCGACGGACAGTCCGATCAAGGTGTCGATCTCGTCGGTGCGGGCGGTGAGCATCACGACATAGGCGTCGGAGAAGGTGCGTAACTGCCGGCACACCTCGATGCCGTCGAGCCCGGGGAGGCCGAGGTCGAGCACGAGGATGTCGGGGTCGATCCGGCGGGCGAGCGTCACTGCCTCGGATCCGTCGCCGGTGATCGTCACATCGAAACCGTCGCGTTCGAGATACGAACCGACGAGGTTCGCCAACGACTCCTCGTCTTCGACGACCATGGCCCGCATCCGGGCGGTCGAGCTCGGGGCGGGTGCGGATCCGCCGGATGTTCCCGTCGGGCGAACAGAGGAAGGCATGGGACCCATCATCGTCACCCGCCGTGGTGCTGACGACGTGCCCGAACTTCTTGAGCAAATCTTCATACGATCTCCACCCGAACCCGGGATCGCACACGCGAGGGTGGATGCCATGAACAAGAAGGCTCTGGCCGCCGGTGCGATCGCGCTGGCGGTGGCATTCACGACGTCGGCGTGCAGTGGTTCCGGTAGTGACGAGGGAACGACCAGCGCTTCGCCTGCCGCGACGTCCGGTGAGAACACCGCACCGTTCGATCAGGAAGACGTGATGTTCTCGCGGATGATGATCCCGCACCACGCGCAGGCCGTCGAGATGAGCGACATGCTGCTCGCCAAGGAGGGGATCCCGGAGCCGGTGAGGGCGCTGGCCGAGCAGATCAAGGCCGAGCAGCAACCCGAGATCGAGCAGTTCGAGGCGTGGCTCGACGAGTGGGGCATGACGCCCATGCACCGGGAGGACACTCCCCGGATGGACAGAGGCGACATGCTCGGCATGCCGCACATGGACGAGATGCCGCACATGGACGGGATGATGAGCGAGCAGGACATGCAGGCACTGTCCGATGCTCAGGGCGTGGCCGCCGCCCGTATGTACCTGGAGCAGATGATCGTCCACCACGAGGGCGCGATCGAGATGGCGCAGGACGAGATCGAGGACGGGCGGTATCCCGACACGGTCGAGCTGGCTCGCACCATCGCCGACACCCAGCAGAAGGAAATCGACACGATGCGTCAGCTGTCGACCACTCTGTAGCCGATCTGCGCTTGCGGTTCGTCCCGTCGGCCGAGTGAGGAGCCGTCGATGTCCCAGCAGGCGCACGAACACACCCTACGAACACGCCGGCCGCGATCGACATGCGAGGCACGGCGCGCACGGGGAAATGTTCCGGCGACGGCGTCCACGATGCTCCTGCCCTGGTGCGCGCCGATGTCGGCATCGCGATCGGGGCGGGTACGGATGTGGCGATAAAACTTCCCCTTTGTTGTCGCGCGTAAGAAACAAATCTGTGCGATGATCTCAATCGCATAACGTATCGGCGCCGCTACGGAGGATGCGGTATCGATATACGGGGTTGTCGACCTTCGAGTGCAGGGAGGTACTCGAGTGTCGACGCGTCTCGGGGAGGAGACACAATGAGGGTTCTTCCGTCATGACCACGGTTCGTCAAGCGAACGACGATGCTGTGCAAGGCATTTCGGCTATCCACGCCGGTGCCGGCGCGCCGGCCGGCAGTCGGATGTCCACGCGATGGGACTGGCAGAAGTCCTACGTCGACACGCTGTTCGTCACCGACAGTCTGGTTATCGCGCTGGCAGTCGCCCTCGCGCACGTGATGCGGTTCGGGCAGGATTCGATGGTCACCATGGACGGCGTCGGAACGCTGAGTTACACCCTTATTTCCGTCGCGTTCGGCGTCGCATGGATCGCTTTCCTGGCCCTTTTCCGCACGCGGTCGAGGCGGGTGATCGGCGCCGGCTTCGAGGAATATCAGCGCGTCGTCTCGGCGACGCTCTATCTCTTCGGTCTGGTCGCCATCGTCGCGCTCATCTTCCGGATGGAGCTCGCGCGTGGCTATCTCGCCATCGCACTGCCCGCCGGTCTCGCAGGCCTGCTGTTCTTCCGGTGGGTCTGGCGACGGGTCGTCGCACGTCGGCGGCGGAAGGGTGAATTCACGACGTCGGTGCTCGTGGTGGGTGGCGCTCGCGCAGTTCGTCACATGGCCAGCACATTTCAGCGTCGCAGCGGCGAGGGTTATCGCGTGGTGGGTGTGTGCGTGCCGCGTTATTCCGGTGTGCCGGGCGAGAGCATCGATGTGGACGGACGGCAGATCCCGATCCACGGCGACGAGAGCACCGTCGTCGAAGCGTTGCGCGCCTCGGGTGCCGACACCGTCGCGGTGACCGCCACCGAGACGCTCGGCCACGAAGGCATCCGCGACCTGCTGTGGCAGCTCGAACCCGAACGCGCCGATCTGGTGGTGGCGACCGGTGTCGTCGACGTCGCCGGCCCGCGCATCGAGATGCGTCCGGTTGCCGGGTTGCCGCTGATCCATGTGGAGAAGCCGAGCTATCACGGTGCCAAGCGCAGCGGGAAGCGTCTGTTCGACCTCGCGTTCTCGCTCGCCGCTCTGCTGTGCCTGGCCCCGGTGTTCGCGATCGTGGCGCTGCTGATCAAGCTCGAGGACGGCGGCCCGATCTTCTACAAGTCCGAGCGCATCGGCCTCGACGGAACCCCGTTCGGAATGATCAAGTTCCGGTCCATGGTGCAGAACGCCGACAAGATGGTCGACGCCTTGCTCGATCAGAACGAGGGCGCCGGACTGCTGTTCAAGATGAAAGAGGACCCGCGCGTCACTCGCATGGGCCGGGTCCTGCGTCGGTTCAGCCTCGACGAGTTGCCGCAGTTCCTCAACGTCGTGCGCGGGGAGATGAGCGTGGTGGGTCCGCGTCCGCCGCTGCGTCGCGAGGTGGAGAGCTACGACGGCCGGGTCAAGCGTCGCCTGCTGGTGCGTCCGGGCGTGACGGGTCTCTGGCAGGTCAGCGGCCGATCGGATCTGTCGTGGGACGAGTCGGTGCGTCTGGATCTGTCATACGTGGAGAACTGGTCGATGGTCTCCGACGTGCTGATCATCGCGAAGACCGTGAAGGCTGTCGTCGCCAGCGAAGGTGCGTACTGACTCTCAGGGGACGTAGCCCTGGAATCAAGATCAACAACACGCTAGTGTCACATACTGTCGCCGTCCCCTGCACGGCGACGTCGAGCCCCGCCGGAAGGTTATTCGCATGCCCTTCCGGCGGGGTCTCTGCTCTTCGCGGCCACTTTCGAGGTCGAAGCACAGGAGTGACCCGCTCGACAGGGTGAAGTTCGGGGTGAAGTCTGCCCATCGGCGTAACGCAACCACGAGTTGGACCGTTGTCCAAGTGTGCATTGGATCCTGTATGTACTGCTCGGCTGGGCTCTCGTGTCGGTTGCCGTCGCGATGATCTTCGGCCGGATCATCCGCGTGCGAGACGAACGTGAGGCCCCTACCGACGCAGACTCATCTTCACCATGCCTGCCCGTCGGGGCGGACAAGCGCTGATCGCCCTCGGTGAGTGCCGGGGCGTTTGCGGTCCGGTCGCCTCGGGAAGCCACTGTGCAACGAGCTCTCGAGCACTTCGATCCACCATCGATTCACAGGCGGTACTCATGGCCGAGCAAGACGTGCACACCACCAAGACCGATCAACTGAAGTTTCAGGATCCGACTACTCGCTACCCGTCCATCTCACCTCCGAAGCAGGATCAGCCCGAGCCGGGACTCGACGCCGACATGGTGCCCAAGGCCGACATCGGCGAATTCTCGTACCGGGGCACGGGCCGCCTCGAAGGTCGCAAGGCGCTGATCACCGGGGGCGACTCCGGCATCGGCGCGGCCACTGCCATCGCGTTCGCGCGCGAGGGCGCCGATGTCGCGATCTCGTACCTGCCGGACGAAGAACCCGACGCCAAGAATGTCGCACGCATCATCACCGAGAGCGGTCGCAAGGCGGTCGCTCTCCCCGGTGATCTGACGGATGCCTCGTTCTGCTCCGACGTCGTGAACCAGGCGGTCGAGCAGCTCGGAGGACTGGACATCCTCGTCAACAACGCGGGCAAGCAAATCGCGGTAGAGGGGCTCGACGACCTGCCCGACGATCAGCTCGAGCAGACCTTCCAGGTCAACATCCTCGCGATGTTCCGCACCACCCGTGCGGCGTTGAAGCATCTGCAGCCGGGCTCGACGATCATCAACACCACCTCGATCGTGGCGTACCAACCGTCGCCGGCGTTGATCGACTACTCGTCGACGAAGGCCGCGATCAACAACTTCACGAAGAACATGGCGACCCAGCTGGCGGAGAAGGGTATCCGTGTGAACGCGGTTGCGCCCGGACCGATCTGGACGCCGTTGCAGCCGTCGGACGGCCAGCCGAAGGAAGAACTGCCCGAGTTCGGGCAGAACACACCGCTCGGACGTGCGGGGCAGCCGACCGAGCTGGCGCCGGCCTATGTGTTCCTGGCGTCGCCGGAATCGAGCTACGTGGTGGGTGCGACGATCCATGTCAACGGTGGGATGCCGTCGCCGTAAACGAGCACTTCACTTGCAACACGCTGGTCGTAGTCTCCGGCCCTGCGGTCATCGCGAACGTCGTCGAGGACGACATCGTCACGATGTACGTGGAGGTGCAGGGAAGTTACTCCTATGACACCCAGAGCGGCGGGAACACCACTGTGGCGAAGGTTGCCGTTCGCATGGTTGAGCTCGTCGGCTAGGACCGTCCGCCAGAAGACGGACCGGGCCGGCTGGCTCCTTCGAATGAATGACGCGAGCCCCGTGTAATCCGAACAGTGTCATGCGAACGGGTGAATCTGCAGGTGACTTCCTTACCCGGCAGTAACAAACCGGGGACTTCATACGTTGTTCGATATGTGAACTGGGTTTTCTGGCTGATCGTCGGGTGGCTAGCCGTATCGGTGGCCGTCGCGATCGTCTTCGGCCGTGTCATCCGCGCCCGCGACAAACGCGAGATCCCGCCGTCGCTCCACCAGGACGACGAGCAGTGGCGGGACGCCGGCTGAGCCTGCCCCGCCCAGAGCGGGCAGCAGCAACTCTGACGGGGCCCGGATCGCCTGTGGTACGAGCAGTCGATGGAATCGGGCTACGTGAAGGCTCGACGGCCCACCTCAACGGCGGACGCCGTCGCCCAGGGTTGAGCCGCAACAAACGAATCGTGCGCGTCGGTGATGACCACCGACGCGCACGACTCGTTCTGGAACGTCAGACCGCGCTGCGTACAGCCCCTCCGTAAGTGCGTCCCCTGGCTGCCGAGATCGGCACGACCGAAGCAACGTCGGAGGAGGCTTCCGCCAGCGCTGCAAGGATCTGCTCGGGGCCGGCGCATGTGCTTGCGCACGTGACCCCTCGAGCCCGGAGCTTCTGAAGGGTGAGTGCTTCGGCGGTGGTGCAGTAGCCGTCGAGGATGTCCTCGGTGAGGATCGCGTAATCCACTTCGCCTTCGAAGGCAGTGATGGTCTCGATGCCTGCGAGATCGAGGCTCTCCTGCAGTTCTCTCCACCGGTCGAGTGCGACGGCATCGGAGGGAGTGCCGAGGAAAAGTACCCGCGCCGGTCGGTCGGAAGGCGATGATGTCGTCACAGGCTGCTCCAGGGTGCGAGTAGGTCAGGTGAAACCGAATAGCCACTCCCGGTAGGGAGTTACACCTTCACGTGCGAAATGTGTTGTTTCACACTGTGTACAGCACTGGTTCATCTGCCGCTACCTGGAGAACCATCAGGAAACACGAATGTGACAGAAGCCGTTACGGTTCGGACCACCCGGTGAGGACTTTGGTCCCGAAATTCTTCGTCAAACACGCGAAAGCGACAATGTCCTTCAGGTGAAGGCATCGGGCCACTTCGGAGCGCGCTCCTTTCTCCGAGGAGTCCCCAGCACGACCGCACCTGACCCGATTCCCCGCGACAGGGCCGCAAGAACCTCGACCACCGACCAGGCAGTGATCGCGGAGGTGCGCCCGTCCGACGCCGGGTCGATCGAGTTCTCGAACATCAACTCGTATCGGCCGAGCGGTGACTCCCACTTCACTATGTGACGTGTGCTGGTGGCATCCGGGTCGGCAATGACCACCACCTCGACCCGATCGAGCCCGAGCGTCGCGAACGCGAGAGCCACCGACGAGTTCGAAGTTCGAGGGAAGGTCAGTGCTGCTTCTCTGGCGGATCCTCGAAACACCTCACGTTCCGCGTCCAGACCTTCTTCGATGCCGAGAGCACTGGGTCGTTTGATCGTGGTGTGAGTCAGGCGGGCGTCGCGTGTGCCTGCTCGTGCCGCCGAGGCCAGAATGTCGAAGCCACCGATCGCGCCCGTCGGGAGCAGCACACGTCCTGGCCCCGCCCCGAACGATTCCACATCGAAGCCGCGCTCGGCGAAGACACCGCATGAGCAGACGACGATGTCCTTACCGCGTTGCACCGCGTCGGGCAGCAGGGTGCGGGCTGCGTCGACGGTGGCTGCTTCCACCACGATGTCGGCGGTGTCGAACGCAGCGTCGGTTTCCTCTGTACTGCTTCGTGAGGTAAGCACGGCCGCGAGGCTCACACCCGGCACCGTGTCGTCGCGCAGAGCGTCGATCACGGTCTGTCCGATCGTGCCGGCTCCGACGACGCACACTGCGATCGGTCGACGCTCGATTCCTTCGGGTGCCAGTTGCCTCACATCCTCTGCGGTATACCGCCGCTCGTATTCGTGACTACGGGCTCATGGTACCGAGGAAAGAGGTCCACGATGTCCGACTCACGACGCCACCGTGTCTCGCACGACGCCGTCCGATGGTCGGAATATGTTGCTACCAAGGAAAATAAGGGATGCAGCGCGTTGTCGACGGCGGCGAGTGCGTTCACGCAGCCAACGGCATCGTTTCTTGGAACGGAGCGGGCATCCTGTGCGACGTCACCTGACGGCACGGGCACCGTACCGCGCGCCCGAGCTCGTCGTCGGGTAGCCAGCCGTACTCATCGCACCCACCGCACCGCGGTGGGAGTTTCGGTCGGGGTGGTTGCAGTGACTGCCAGACCGGGATCCACGCCGCCGCGGAACGAGCTGGATCCCATGGTCGATGACGTTCGAGCGCGGCACGGACAAGAGCCTCTACTCCATGGGTGTCGATGGATTGTTCGACGAGTGCGCGCTTCGCGGCTGTCAGAGTATCGAACCGGGCAGTGAGGCCGGCCCGGCGGCACGCCGTGGCCAGTTGATCGAGGGAAGGGGGCTGCTGCTCTTCGGGTTCGACAGCGCCGGTGCGCTTCGACGCGTGGGGGAGTGCAGCAGGTTCATGTCTTGGTTCAAGAACGGTTCGGGTGACCGGGATGTCGCCCCGCTCGGTCGTTCCTGTCACCCCGTGGCGCTTCGTCTTGTCACCTCGTTCGGAGCTGCGGGGTAACGACGTGTCACCCCGCTTCATCGACAAGTTGTAGAGGACGGGTCGGCGGTCTTCGCGAGAAATTGTCGCCGCGATCCGCTCTTGATCACCCCGGGAAATGAGGCCGAGGGTTGCGAGCGCCTTCAAGCAACGCTGCACTTGGCGTTCGCTGATGCGGGCGTACCCGGCGAGTGTCCGCACGGATGGATATGCGTCCGCGCCGTGACGGGACGCGTGATTGGCGAGGCCGAGCAGGACCACCGTCAGTGCTGGTGCCGAGGGCATCCCGGGCGGAGTTGGGGACGGAATTGCGGCGCGTTCGAGCGCCCAGGTGATCGCTTCGATGCTCACGATGTCACCTGCGCATGGGTATGCTGACGCATGTTCGACTCCTACTTAGTCGGACATCCGGCCCGTCGCGATGCCAGTCGCGGCGGGCCATCTGTTTTCAGTTTTCGCACACGCGTTCGAGCGCGTGGTTGATCATCTTGGCACCCACACGGAGGGGCGTCAACGCCTATACGGGTCTCCCAAGTGGCGCGAGCCCCGCTGGCAGGGGGGAGGAGCCAGCGGGGCTCAGGTGCTGCCAATTCCCGGGGAGGGGAAGGGGCATGTTGCAGGGAGGCAACACACTTGAGAATTTAACCAGAATTGGTGCCATACGGCACATCGAAGCAAGGACCTAAGTCCCATCGATGTGATTCGATCGCACTTCGCTCAGCCGGCGCTAGCAGAACCAAGATCAAGCCGCTCGTGGAGCCACTTGCGGAGTCCGTCGCCGTATTCGTCACTGTCGAGTGCCGCGTCGACGGCTGCACGGAGAAATCCACCCGGGTTGCCCAGATCATGGCGGGTCCCGCGATGCACGACGACGTGAACCGGGTGACCTTCTTCGATCAGCAGCGCAATTGCGTCGGTCAATTGAAGTTCTCCGCCGGCACCCGGCTTGATTCGGCGAAGGGCGTCGAAGATCTCACGATCGAGGAGGTAACGACCGGCGGCAGCAAGCGTGGAGGGAGCGTCGGCAAGAGCGGGCTTCTCCACCATGCCGCGAACTCGCAGAACATCCGGATTTGCGACGTTGGGTACTTCCTCGACCTCGAATACGCCGTACGAGCTCACCTGGCTCTTCGGAACGTCGATGGCGCACAGCACGCTTCCTCCACGCTTGGCGCGGACACGAGCCATCGTTTCCAGGATGCCGCTCGGTTGCACGAGGTCGTCCGGGAGAAGAACGGCGATCGCATCTTCGTCAGGCTCCAGAGCGGCTTCTGCGCAGCCGACAGCGTGACCTAGACCGAGCGGCTTCTCCTGAACAACCGATGCCACCGTGAGCAGATTCGGTGCGCGGCGTACCTTCTCGAGCAGCGCGAGCTTGCCCTTGGCCTCGAGGTGCTTCTCGAGGTCGAAGTCGTCGACGAAATGCGCGACAACTCCGTCCTTTCCGGGAGCCGTCACGATGAGAAGTCGTTGAGCTCCCGACTGGGCGGCTTCCGTCGCGACGAGTTCGATGCCTGGGGTGTCGACCACCGGCAACAGCTCCTTCGGCACAGTCTTCGTGGCCGGCAGGAATCTGGTGCCCATCCCTGCCGCCGGTACCACCGCTGTGCGGAAAGCTCTGCGCACTCCTACTTCTTGCATGGTTCTACCCTCGCCTCCCCTGTCGAGCGCATGACCGCGCCGGAATACCCGCGATTGCACGGCCAAAACGTTGAGCAATGGTGAGATGGATCTCACCTTCAAGATTCCGACCATCAATCCCGCATCACGTGGGGGGTCGGTAAGCGCAGTCTAGGGGCCGCCCTGCGGGTTCGCGAATCGAAGAATGCACTGAAAGTGCAAGATAGCAGGGAAGATTGCCTTTTGCGGGACTTGTAAACGCGGATCGTGTCGCCAACCGTAACCACGCGGCACACTCAAAAGAAGGTTCCATCTGGACGACTGTTCAAGCTGCCAGATATCGTAAGTAACGTTACAGTCTCAACGAGCGTTTTCGCATAGGAGCGACACGCGTACAACTGGAAGAACTGCGCCCGGCTGGGCACGCAACGGGCAGGTCACGCGACCGGGGAGGGTACGCGGATCGGGTCCGGCGTTGCTTGTGCGTGCGAGCAGTAGGTGTCTCGGGGAGGAGACAACGATGTGGGTGGTTGGGCTATGACCGCCGTCGGGGAGGCGAGTCACGGCGTACCCGATGCCCTCGTGGGGGACTACGCCAATTCCATTCGTGGACAGCGTCAGCCGTCGAGTTCGGCGAACCGTCGAAACTGGCAGCAGTCCTATATCAGCCGATTGATCTGGTCCGACGTGATTGTCGTTGTGCTGGCCGTCGTTGTGGCACATACCGTCCGATTCGGGCAGGGCGACCTATCGACGACGGAGCCGGTGTCCGAACTCAGCTATGCCCTCATCTCGGTGGGGCTTGCCGGTCTCTGGTTGATCACTCTCGCGCTGTTTCGCACGCGGTCACGGCGTGTCATCGGCGCAGGTCATAGCGAATATCAACGTGTCGTATCGAGTACCGCTCGACTATTCGGGTTCATCGCGATCATCGCACTCGTATTCCGCCTGGAACTGGCACGTGGATATTTGGCCATCGCGCTGCCTGTGGGTCTTGTCGGTTTGTTGCTTACGCGGTGGGTGTGGCGGAAGGTGATCGCGCGCAAGCGGGCTCGGGGTGAGTTTCAGACGTCGGTGCTGGTGGT
>NZ_LPZN01000007.1 GCF_001646655.1 Rhodococcus gordoniae
CGCAGTCCCCACAGCCGCAGCCGTCGACGAGCAGGTCCTCCTCGTCGCCATCGGCCTCACCCTCGAAGACCGAGGCCTCGCCCCCGAGGCGCTGCGCCAGCGCGCGTGCCTGCTCGACGACCGGGACGAGCGACGCGACGGCCCGCACGAGATGGATCGGGACGAGCGGCGACGCCGCGACCCGCAACTCGACGGTGACCCGGTCCTTGTCGAGGACGAACTTCACCTCGGGAAACTCGACCTGCAGGTCGCCGAGGACCTCCGCCGCCCGGGTGCGGCCCGCGATGCCCTCGACCAGATACGTGGTGAGCAGCACGAAGCCACCCTCGGCGTCGACGGTCGCGTAGGTGAGCACGTCGTCGATCCAGATCGGGATCTCGCCGTCCTCGTCGGCTTCGGGAGCCTCCTCGAGGATCTCCGAAAGCGTCTCCACCACAGCGGCACGCAGCGTGTCGTCGTCCTCGGTGGGGATCGCGACGGCATGCGACCCGTCGGCGGCGACGACCTCCTCGGGGGTGGCCTCGGCGTCGGTGTCGGTCGTGGTCACGAATTCTCCTTCGGATCGGGGGTTCCTGCGACGGCACCGCGCGCGTCGGCGGCGCCGTCGAGCACGAGCAGCAGCATGGTGGTCAGCGCCGTGTCGTCGAGACCGGTCGCGGGAAACGAGTACCGCAGTACGACGTCGGCCTCGGCGTCGCGTTCGACGAGGTGCACCGAGCCGAACTGCAGGGCGTCGGCAGCGGTCGCGACCCGGCTGCGCACGGCGTCGTCGAGCGGGAGATCCCATGCGAGCACTCCGGTGACGGAGACCACGTCGAGTCCTTCGGTGAGTGTGACGACCTGCAGCGCGAAGGGCACGGCGCCGTAGTCGAATCCGAACGAGCTGTCGCCGTTCGCTACGGACGACGGGGTGCGGACGTCGACGAAGGGCGTGAGGGCGACCGCGACCCGCTCGCGCAGGGAGGTCACTTCACACCGCCGAATCGCCGGTCGCGCGAGGCGTATTCGACGCATGCCGCCCACAGGTCGCGCCGGTCGAAATCGGGGAACATCGTGTCCTGGAAGACCAGTTCCGCGTAAGCGGACTGCCACAGCAGGAAGTTCGAGGTGCGCTGCTCGCCCGAGGGCCGCAGGAACAGGTCGACGTCGGGCATCTCGGGCTCGTCGAGATACCGCGCGACGGTCGACTCGGTGATGCGCTCGGGGTCCAGTTCACCGGCCGCGACACGCCGGGCGATCTCCCGTGCGGCGTCGGCGATCTCGGCGCGGCCGCCGTAGTTGACGCACATCGTGAGGGTCATGACGTCGTTGTCCTTCGTCAGCTCCTCGGCGATCTCGAGTTCCTTGATCACGCTGCGCCACAGGCGGGGACGGCGGCCGGCCCACCGGACGCGCACACCCATCTCGTGCATCTCGTCGCGGCGTCGCCGGATCACGTCGCGGTTGAAGCCCATGAGGAACCGGACCTCGTCGGGGCTGCGCTTCCAGTTCTCGGTGGAGAAGGCATAGGCCGACAGCCACTTGACGCCCATCTCGATGCATCCGCACACCGTGTCCATCAGCACGGCTTCGCCGCGTTCGTGCCCGGCGGTGCGCGGCAGACCACGCTCCTGCGCCCAGCGACCGTTGCCGTCCATCACGAGCGCCACGTGCTGCGGGATCAGCTCGGGCTGCAGGACGGGAGGCCGTGCGCCCGACGGGTGCGGGTCGGGCGGCCGGATCACCCGCTCAGACGATGGGGGCGTGGTACGTCGTCGAATCACGATCCCCATCCTGCCGGACGGCCCGTGCGACGTCATCAGCCCGGTTGGAGATCGGAGGCTCGGTGCGACCGCGTTCGACGAGGGGCAGCGAGCGCAGTTGCCGCTCGAGGTGCCATTGCAGGTGCGCGGCGACGAGGCCGCTGGCCTGGCGCCGCACCGCCGCGTCGGCCGATTCGGTCTCGGCCCATCGTCCGCGGTCGAGCGCGTCGAGCAGTGCGAACACTCCCGGTGCGGGTGTGGCCGCCCCCGGGGGACGGCAGTGCACACACACCGCGCCGCCGGCGGCGACGTGGAAGGCGGTGTGCGGGCCGGGACGGTCGCAGCGCGCGCAGTGGGTGATCGCCGGCGCCCATCCCGCGTAGGTCATGGCTCGCAGCAGGTAGGCGTCGAGCACGAGTTCGGGTGGCCGGGTGTGGTCGCACACCGCACGGAGGGCTCCGACGGTGAGCGCGTGCAGGCGCGGTACGGGTGCGCGTTCCTCACCGGCGAGCCGTTCTGCGGTCTCGAGGATCGCGCACGCGGTGGTGTAGCGGGAGTAGTCGTCGACGATGCCCACGGCGAAGGCATCGAGGGTCTGCACCTGGGTGACGATGTCGAGATTGCGGCCCGGGTGGAGCTGGACGTCGATGTGGGCGAACGGTTCGAGCCGCGCGCCGAACTTCGAGCGTGTGCGGCGCACACCCTTCGCGACGGCCCGCACGAGTCCGTGCCGGCGTGTCAGCAGGGTGACGATGCGGTCGGCCTCGCCCAGCTTGTGCTGGCGCAGCACCACCGCGTTGTCCCGATAAAGCCTCACTCCCCGAGTCTGTCATGGCGCGGTGACACGGGACGACCCGCGAAGGGACTCGACACCCAGAACTGAAACGCGTTATTGTTCGTTCGAACGAACGGGGGAACCAATGGATGCTCGAACCGACCTGCGCGACCTGAAGGCGACCATCGGAGCGCTCGACCGCGACGAGACCACCTCCACGGATCTCGTCCGTGCGAGCCTCGACCGGATCGACGAGTCACAGCCGCACCTCAACGCCTTCCGTGTCGTGCGCCGCACGGCTGCACTCGACGAGGCCCGCGAGGCCGACCGGCGCCGCGCGAGCGGCGAACGCCTGCCCCTGCTCGGGGTCCCCATCGCGATCAAGGACGACACCGACGTCGTCGGCGAGACGACGATGTTCGGGTGCGCCGGCACCTTCGCTCCGAAGGACACCGACGCCGAGGTCGTGCGCCGCCTGCGCGCCGCCGGAGCCGTGATCGTCGGTAAGACGCACTCCCCCGAACTCGGCCAGTGGCCGCTCACCGGCGGTGATGCGTTCGGGCACACCCGCAGCGCGTGGTCGCGCGACCACACCCCCGGCGGTTCGTCGGGCGGCAGCGCCGCCGCCGTCGCCGCCGGGCTCGTGCCGGCCGCGCTGGGATCCGACGGCGCCGGATCGGTCCGTATCCCTGCCTCGTGGTCGAATCTCGTCGGCATCAAGCCGCAACGCGGCCGTATCTCCATGTGGCCCGACGCCGAGTCCTTCAACGGACTGACCACGCACGGTCCCCTCGCCCGCACGGTCGCCGACGCGGCCCTGCTCCTCGATGTCGTGTCCGGCAACCATCCCGGCGACCGGCACACGTGCGCGCCACTCACCGTCTCCGACTCCGTGGGGCGGGATCCGGGCAGGCTGAACATCGCCCTGTCGGTGAAGATTCCGTTCACCGCGACACCCACCCGCCTCGACGCCCGCGTCCGCACCCGCATCGCCGCGCTCGCCGCCGTGCTGCGCGATCTCGGGCACGAGGTGACCCTCGCCGATCCCGACTACGGAATCCTCTTCGGGCTGAACTTCCTTCCGCGCTCCATGTCCGGCATCGAGGACTGGCTGCATCGCCTGCCCGATCCGTCTCTCCCCGACGTCCGCACCCGCGCCAACGCGCGCACCGGCCGCCTGCTGCACGGATTTCCGCTACGCGCAGCACGCGCCGCCGAGCCGCGCCTGCACCGGCGGGTCGGCCGCATCTTCGACCGGTTCGACGTGGTGCTCGCCCCCACCCCCGCCACACCGCCGCTACCGGTGACGGCGATCGACGGAATCGGCGGCTGGGCCACCGACAAGGTCATCACGGGCGCGTGCCCGTACGCGTGGCCGTGGAACGTGCTGGGCTGGCCCGCGGTCAACGTCCCGGCCGGATTCACCGAGGAGCGCCTGCCGGTGGGCGCCCAATTGCTCGGTCCGGAGAACTCCGAACCGCTCCTGGTGTCCCTCGCCTCGCAACTGGAGTCGGTGCTGCGGTGGCACGAGCACACCCCGGAGCAATGGTGGTGACCACGCGCGACGACGCCCGCTCGCGGATCGTCCACGCCACCCTCCATCTCGTCGGCACCCACGGTGTCGCGGGGGTGACGAACCGGCGCATCGCGGCGCGCGCCGAGGTATCGCTGGGATCGATCACCTACCACTTCCCCACCCAGGCCGACCTGCTGCGGGCCGCCCTCGAGTTCTTCGTCGACGAGGAGACCGAGCGCCTGCGCGAACTCACCGATCGCTATCGCTCACAGGCGTTGTCGTTGACCGAAGCGGCGGAGCTCACCGAGCGGGTCGCCCACGACCTGACCTTCACGGCCGAGCGCATCGCACCCTTCGAACTGTACGTGCAGGCGGGACGCGACGACGAGCTACGGCAGGTCGCCGCGCGGTGCTGGCGCGCCTACGACATGCTGGCCGTCTCCGTCCTCTCCGCCCTCGGTGTGCCGAGACCGGAGACGATCGCCCCGACGGTCGTCGCCACCATCACCGGCCTGCAGCTGCGCCGCCTGTCGACGGGGACCGAAGCGAATCTGTCGGAATCCGTTCTGCTGCTTCTACACGCCGCAGCCGCGGAACAGCCCTGAGCCGCTCGCGGACCCCTGCGGCCGGGATCAGGGCGTGACCGCACGTTCACGTCGAGTACACCACGAAACATCGCGGTCACGAACAGTGCACTGTGCACAGGCGATGCCGTGCACGATCGGCTGATCGGCCCATTGCCGGTGCCTGCACGGGACTTCAAGATCGAACGTGTTCCGACCCACGACGGTTGTGTCGCCCCATCGATGGTGCGGCGCCGACCCGTCCACGGTCGCCGCCCGCTGCACGTTCTCTCGTCGAGGAGCTGCTCGTGACCGTCGCGCACATCGTGTTCCTGCTCGGCCTGCTCGTCCTGATCGTCGCCATGGCATTGCGTAAGAACGTCCTGATCCCGGCGGTCCTCGCAACCTTCGCCACCGCGCTGGCCTACGACGGCAACATCGCCTCCGCCGTCATGTCGGTTTTCCGTGCGACCTTGACCGCAGGTGGCGCCCTGTTCGAGATCTTCGTGGTCATCGCAGCTGTGACATCGATGCTCGCCGCGATGCGTTCCATCGGTGCCGACGAACTCATGGTGCGCCCGTTCGGGCGATGGATGATCGACGGCCGCATCGCCTACATCGTGTTGTTCGTCGTCACCTACCTGTTGTCGCTGTTCTTCTGGCCGACACCGGCGCTCGCGCTGATCGGAGCGGTGCTGCTTCCGGCGGCGATCAAGGCGGGACTGCCGCCGCTCGGCGCTGCCCTCGCCCTCGCCATCTCGGGGCAGGGCATGGCGCTCGCTTCCGACTACGTCATCGGTCTGGCGCCGTCGATCTCCGCGAGCGGCGCCGGTGTGCCGGCCGACGACATCGCCGACCGCGCGCTGGTGCTGTCCCTGATCGTCGGGCTGACCGCGGCCACGCTCGCGTGGTTCCTCACCGTCCGTCGCGAGATCGCGCGCCGCAGCCGGGATTCCGCGACACAGGATGGCGGTTCGAGCGCCGGTGGTCTCGCGCCCGGCGAGCCCGCGGCGGGTGCTGCAGCGGATCTCCCGCCCGGAGAGGGGAACCGTCCGTTGCCGGTCGGCACGGTGCCGAGCAGCGACACCGTCGCGGTACCGAACAGCGACACCGTCGCGGTACCGAACAGCGACACCGTCGCGGTACCGAGCGTCGACGCCGTCCTTTCCCGGACGAGCACACCCGTTCTCACCCGCCCCGCATCCGCCCGAGCCTGGGCGATCGGCGTCCCGGCGACATTCGGACTCGTGCTCGTCTACATGATGCTGGGGCGTTTCACCGATCTGGTTCCGTGGTCGGACGGAGCAGGAGCGTCACTGGTGGGAGGCAGCGCGCTTCTGCTCATGGCCGCGGTGACCCTGACGACACAGCGGTCCGACGCACTCGAGCACTGCGCCACGCACTTCGTGGACGGACTCGCCTACGCATTCAAGGCCATGGGAATCATTCTGCCCGTGGCCGGATTCGTCTATCTCGGCATCCCCGACTACTCCGGGTCGATCCTCGGACTCGAGTCGGAAACCGGACCGGCGTTCCTCTTCGACGCCGTCGAGCGGGTCCAGGAGTACACCCCCGACAACGGGCTCTTCGCGGCACTGAGCATGGTGGTGATCGGGATGCTCATCGGCCTCGACGGATCCGGCTGGGCCGGACTGCCGCTCACCGGCGGAATCGCTGCGTCCCTTGCTCCGCAGGCCGGCATGGACACTGCGACTCTCGCCGCCCTCGCGCAGAACGCCGCGACCTGGACCGGTGGCGGCACCCTCGTCATCTGGTCGTCGCTGATCGTGGTCGCGGGATTCTGCCGCGTTCCGGTCGGTGATCTCGTGCGCCGCCTCGCGATCCCGGTGGTGAGCGGTTTGCTCGTCGCCGCCGTCGCCGCTGTGGTGCTCTGGTGACGACCACATAGGTAACGAACAACCAACTTCGACGAGAGGACCCTCGCATGAACGAGTCGGGATTCCGCTACGACCCGCAGCGGTGCGCGCTGGTGGTGATCGACATGCAGAACGACTTCTGCTCGCCGGACGGCGCTCTCGCCGGGTGCGGATTCGACGTCTCGGCCGCGGTGACGATGACGCCGCGCCTCGCGGAACTGATCGCCGGCGCCCGCCGGGCGGGTGTGCCCGTCGTGTGGATCAGCACGGAACACGACGAGACCACCGACTCTCCCCAATGGCTGGGACGGGTCGGCGACGGGCCCGATACCGCCCGGACCGGCCTGACCTGCCGGCCCGGGACCGTCGGCGTCGAGTTCTACGGTGTCCGGCCGGCGCCGGGTGAACCGGTGATCGTCAAACACCGCTTCAGTGCCTTCGTCGGCACCGAGCTCGATCGGGTTCTGCGCTCACGCGGTATCGAATCACTGTTGTTCACGGGCGTCGCGACGGAGATCTGTGTCGAATCGAGCCTGCGCAGTGCCCTCTTCCACGAGTACTGGGTCTCGCTCGTCGAGGACTGCACCGCGTCCTACAGCCCCGCGGCACACGCCGCGTCGGTCTCGGTGGTCGCGCAGAACTTCGGGACCGTGGTGACCGCGGACGACCTCGCATCGGTGTGGCTCGCCCGGCCGGTCACCACGTCCGCCCGATAGGGGGCTCGCAGCGAGCGTCAGAATCCCAGGCGGCCCAGCTGTTTGGGATCGCGCTGCCAGTCCTTCGCGACCTTCACGTGCAGGTCGAGATAGATCTTCACGCCGAGAAGCTTCTCGATCTGGGTGCGCGCGGCGGTGCCCACCTCGCGCAGCCGGGCGCCGCCCTTGCCGATCACGATGCCCTTCTGGCTCGGCCGCTCGACGTAGAGCAGCGCGTGCACGTCGAGCATCTCGCCCTGCTTCTCGGTGCGGCCCTCACGTTCCGTGATCTCTTCGATGACCACCGCGAGCGAGTGCGGCAGCTCGTCGCCGAGACCTTCGAGCGCGGCCTCACGGATGAGCTCGGCCATCAGGGTCTCCTCCGGCTCGTCGGTGAGCTCGCCGTCGGGATAGAAGGCCGGACCGGGTTCCATGTGCGAGACGAGGACGTCGATGAGGACCTCGACCTGCTCACCCGACGCCGCGGAGACGGGCACGACCTCGCAGTCCTCGCCGAGGAGCTTCGACACGGCGAGCAACTGCGCCGCGACCTGCTGCTTGCCGACCTTGTCGATCTTCGTCACGATACCGACGACCGGGGTCTTCGGCGCCATGTGCCGCACCTGCTCCAGGATCCAGCGGTCGCCGGGGCCGATCTTCTCGTCGGCGGGGAAGCACATGCCGATCGCGTCGACCTCGGAGTAGGTGTCCTGCACCAGATCGTTCAGTCGCTGGCCGAGCAGGGTGCGCGGACGGTGCAGTCCTGGGGTGTCGACCAGGATGAGCTGCGCCTTGTCGCGGTGGACGATGCCGCGGATGGTGTGCCGGGTGGTCTGCGGACGCGACGAGGTGATCGCGATCTTGCTGCCCACGAGCGCGTTCGTGAGCGTCGACTTCCCGGTGTTGGGCCGGCCGACGAAACAGATGAAGCCGGAACGGAAGTCGGTGTCGGTCATGCATGCTCCTCGGTCGTGGCCGTATCGGTATCGCTGTGTTCTTCGTGGGGTGCCGCCCGCTGCACGTGGACGGTGCTCACGCGCACCCGCCCGCGGACGTCCGGTCCGCCCTCACCGCGCAGCAGCAGGCCGTGGGTCCGTACCTCCGCGCCCGGCAGAGGAACTCGGCCGAGCTCGTAGCCGAGGAGTCCGCCGACCGTGTCGACCTCGTCGTCCTCGATGTCGATATCGAACAGTTCGCCGAGATCCTCGACGGGCAGTCGCGCCGAGACCCGGTAGGTGTCGTCGCCGAGATCCTCGACGTCGGGGATCTCCCCGGTGTCGTATTCGTCGGCGATCTCACCGACGATCTCCTCGATGACGTCCTCGATCGTCACCAGGCCTGCGATGCCGCCGTATTCGTCGACGAGCACCGCCATGTGGTTGCGGTCGCGCTGCATGTCGGCGAGCAGATCGTCGAGGCGCTTCGAATCCGGCACGAACACCGCCGGTCGCATGACGTCGGACACCGAGACGCTGCGCCCACCATCACGGTGGTAGTAGGTCTGCTTGACGAGATCCTTGAGGTAGACGACACCGCGGATGTCGTCGACGTTCTCGCCGATCACCGGGATCCGGGAGTGTCCGCTGCGGACCGCGAGCGAAGTGGCCTGACCGGCGGTCTTGGTCTCCTCGATCCACACCATCTCGGGACGCGGAACCATGATCTCGCGGGCGGTGGTGTCGCCGAAATCGAACACCGACTGGATCATCCGGCGTTCCTCGTCGGCCACGACCCCGCTCTCCTGCGCGAGGTCGACCAGTTCGCGCAACTCGATCTCGTTGGCGAACGGGCCGTTCCGGAAACCGCGGCCGGGTGTGACGGCGTTACCCACGGCGATGAGGATCCGGCTGATCGGACCGAGCAGGACACCGAGGATCCGCAACGGACCGGTGGCCGCGAGCGCGATCGGGTAGGCGTGCTGGCGTCCGAGAGTCCGGGGGCCGACGCCGATCACGACGTAGTCGACGATCACCATCACCGCGGCGCCCACCACGAGCACCCACGTCCGGTCGAGGACGGCGAGCAGCGCACCGACGAGCACCACGGTGGCGGTGATCTCGCAGAGGATCCGCAGCAGCACCGTCAGATTGACGTAGCGGGGCCGATCGTCGAGCAGAGCGAGCAGGCGCCGCGCACCGGTCCGGCCCTCTTTCGCGAGTTCCTCGGCGCGCGCAGCGGATACGGTGTTCAGGGCGGAATCGACGGCGGCGAACAGACCGCCGAGCACCACCAGGACGACCGCCAGGACGACGAGGGGCACGGTACTCACGCGACCGTCACTCCCCCGGTCGGCGTCGTCCGATCAGGTGGGTTCGTACTGTCGCCGCTCATGATTCGGGGGTGTCGACGAAACCGGCCTTGCCGAGCAGCTTCCGGTCGCGGGCGGCGAGGAGTGCCTCCTGCTCGGCGCGGCGGACCTCCTCGTACCACTCGGCGAGGAGCTGATTCTGCAGGCCGAACATCTCCTTCTCCTCCTCCGGCTCGGCATGGTCGTAGCCCAGGAGGTGGAGCATGCCGTGCACGGTGAGCAGGGCGAGCTCGTGGTCCACCGGGTGACCGGCCTTGACCGCCTGGTCTGCGGCGAACTGCGGACACAGCACGATGTCGCCGAGCATCGACGGGCCCGGCTCCGGAGCGTCGGGACGTCCGCCGGGCTCGAGTTCGTCCATGGGGAACGACATCACATCGGTGGGGCCGGGCAGGTCCATCCACCTCACGTGCAGATCGGCCATGGTGTCGAGGTCCACGAGCACCATCGACAACTCCGCCGCCGGATGCACATCCATCCGGGCGATCACGAAGCGAGCGACGTCGAGGAGTTCCTCCTCCGAGACGTCCATGCCCGATTCGTTCGAGATCTCGATGCTCATGACTGGAGTTCCTTCTGCACGACGGTAGTCGGTTGATCTACAAGGGGGTTCATCGACGCTGCACCCGCTGCGCGCGGCGCTGGGCGCGGTTGCCGGAGATCCCGTCGCCGTCGCGGCCGGCCTCGAAACGGCCGTAGGCGTCGACGATGTCGGAGACGAGCCGGTGCCGCACGACGTCGCTGCTGTCGAGTCGCGCGATGTGGATGTCGTCGATGCCGTCGAGGATCTCGGTGGCGGCGGCGAGACCCGAGCGGGCACCGCCGGGCAGGTCGATCTGCGTGATGTCGCCGGTCACGACGATCTTGGAGCCGAAGCCCAGGCGTGTGAGGAACATCTTCATCTGTTCGGCCGTGGTGTTCTGCGCCTCGTCGAGGATGATGAACGCGTCATTGAGGGTCCGGCCCCGCATGAATGCCAGGGGCGCAACCTCGATCACCCCGGCCTGCATGAGCTTCGGGATCGCCTCGGGATCCATCATGTCGTGCAGTGCGTCGTGCAGCGGACGCAGATAGGGGTCGATCTTCTCGTACAGGGTGCCCGGCAGGAAGCCGAGTCGTTCCCCGGCCTCGACGGCGGGCCGGGTGAGGATGATGCGGTTGACCTGCTTGGTCTGCAGCGCCTGCACGGCCTTCGCCATGGCGAGATAGGTCTTGCCCGTACCGGCTGGGCCGATGCCGAAGACGATGGTGTGAGCATCGATGGCGTCGACGTACCGCTTCTGGTTCAGGGTCTTGGGCCGGATCGTCTTCCCGCGACGCGACAGGATGTCGAGGCTGAGCACGTCGGCCGGCGACTCGGAGAGCCCCTGGGTGAGCATGCCCACGGTGCGGCGCACGGCGTCGGGGGTGAGCGGCTGACCACGTCGGACGAGGGTGACGAGCTCGGCGAGCGCGCGTTCGGCGAGGGCGACGTCGGCGGGTGCACCGGTCAGCGTGACGGTGTTGCCCCGCACGTGGATGTCCGCCGCCAGGAGGGTCTCGAGGGCGATCAGGTTCTCGTCCGCGGCTCCGAGCAGGGGCGCTGCGGCCTCCGACGGGAGGTCCAGGCTCGATCTGACCGTGGTCGGTTCGAGTTCGGCGGGCTCGTGGGGTCGGTCTGGTTCACTCACGTGGACGGTACGTCCTGCTTTCGGTTCGGCTCGTGCACGACGGTCGTCGTGTTCGTGCCAGTCTAGCGCCGGGCGGGGCGTACCCTCCCGCAACAGTGCGTTTCACCGGGCTTCGGTGCCCCCGTCTCCCGAGGTGGCCTCCGCGAGCCATCGCCGCGCCTCGGCGAGGACGGCCGGTGCCCGATCGGGTGAGACCCCGGCCAGCACGAGGTTGCCGAGCACGATGGTGTCGCCCGAGTCGTCCACCAGACCGAGGTTGGCCTGCTCGAGCGTGGCCATCGTCAGGCCCTCCATCATCCCGACCAGCACCGGCGCCGGAAGGTAGTCGGAGAATTGCCCCTGCGCGAGTCCACGTTCGACGAGCCCGAGGACGCGTGAGCGCACCGGCGCGACGAGCTCGGCGATACGTTGCTCACCCACCTCCTTGCGCGCGAACGAGAGCAGCACGCGATAGCGGTCGCCGATCGGCCAGGTCCGTAGCCCCTCCACCGCAAGGGCGACCTCGGGGTCCTCCGGTTCGGGGTGGTCGAGGGCCTCGGCGAGCGCGGTCGAGGCGTCGTCGACGATCCCCTCGACGAGCGCTTCCCGGTTGGGGAAGTGCGCGTACACCGTGCGGCGGACCACGCCCGCGGCCTTCGCGACATCGTCCATGCTCGCGTCGAAGTCGGTGGCGAAACACATCACTGCCGCGTCGAGTATGCGCATGCGGTTCGCGATGAATCGGGTTCGTGGTCGAGCGACCGAGTTCTCCACGTTCTTCGCCTCTTCCTGCTGACTGTGATCTGTCTTTCATTTTAGTTGCACATGGGTGTGTAGCTCTGTAACTTGCACAGCGCCGTGCAGAACGGGGCCCGGCCCCGTCCACCCAGCACCCCGAGGAGAGCCCGATGACCACTGCTGTCACCCGATCGGAAGGGAGCGGGGCGAAGGAACCCTACCGGCTGCGCTGGGCAGGACTCGCGGTGCTGTGCCTGAGCCTGCTCATCGTCGTGATGGCGAACACCTCACTCATCGTCGCAGCGCCCGGAATGCTGCGCGACCTGCAGCTCACCAGCGCCGACATGCAGTGGATCATCGACGGCTACACCGTCCCCTACGCCGCGCTGATGCTGCTGTTCGGCGTGCTCGGCGACCGGTACGGCCGCCGACGCGCACTGCTGACAGGCCTGGCGGGGTTCGCCGCCGGGGCGGTGTACGGATCGCTCGCCGACAGCGCGGGTGATGTGATCGTCGCACGCATCGTCATGGGTGTGGGCGCCGCCGTCATCATGCCCGCGACGCTGTCGTTGCTCGTCGCGATGTTCCCCCCGCGCGAGCGTGCCCGGGCGATCGCCGCATGGGCGGCCACCTCGGGCCTCGCCATCGCCCTCGGCCCCCTGCTCGCCGGATGGCTCCTCGAATCGAACTCGTGGGGGTCGACCTTCCTCATCAACGTGCCGATCGCGGCGTTCGCCGCCCTCGCCGCCATGATCCTCGTGCCCGCATCGAAGGCCGACGATCTCACCCGCACCGACTGGATCGGCGGCGCCCTGTCGGTCCTCGCCCTCGGCGGGATCGTCTACGCGATCATCGAAGGCTTCCACTTCGGTTGGGGCACCGGGGTGATCGCGACCACGGTCGGTTCGGTGGTCGTCGCGGTTCTCTTCGTCGTGTGGGAACTGCGCCATCCCCGGCCGCTGCTGGATCTGCACCGTGTCGCGGACCGGACCGTCGGCGGTGCCTGCGTCGCGGTGCTGTTGCTCTTCCTCGTCGCATTCGGAGCCATCTACTTCGTCTCCCAGCAGTTCCAGTTCGTGCTGGGCTACGGCCCCCTCGAGACGGGGCTGCGTCTGCTCCCCCTTGCGGCGACGGTCTCGCTGGGCGCGGCGCTGAGCGGCCGGCTCGCCCCTCGCCTGGGCGCGCGGCTCCTCGTGGGCGCGGGCATGATCGCCGCAGCGGCAGGCATCCTCGCCCTCACCGTCACGGACACCGGCTCCGGTTTCACACCCTTCCTCATCTCGTTGCTGCTACTGGGGCTGGGCATCGGCCTGGCCACACCCCCGTCCACCGACCTCGTCATGGGCGGCTTCCCCGACTCGGATCTCGGATCGGCGGGCGGATTGAACGACACCGCAGTGGAATTCGGCGGTTCACTGGGCATCGCCGTACTCGGCTCGATCCTCGCGACCACCTATCACCGTGAGATCTCCGGTTTCCTCGACGGATTCCCGATGGCAGATCTGACGGGCCCGATGGCCGAGCAGGCGGCGATGGCGATCGAGGCGGCCGGCGACTCGGTGGGCGGTGCGGCGATCGTCGCGGAGGAACTCGCAGCCCATCCGTTCGCGGCGTCGTACGCACAACCTCTGCTCGACGCGTCGTCCGCGGCGTTCGCGCAGGCGATCTCGTCCGCGAGCCTCGTCGCCGGTATCGTCCTGCTCGTCGGCGCCGCGGCGGTCACGGCGCTACTCCCCCGCGGACTCCCCGCCCACTCCCGCAGCGATGCCGAGGTCGGCGACTGACGGAGCGGTGAGCAGTTCGAGCGATCGCTCCCAGGAGCGGGTCGTGCGGTTCAGGAAGGCGACATGGTCGTCGCCGTCGAACAATTCCAGCGACACCGGATCTCCCGCTGTCGCGGCCACCTCGGCGTAGCGGTGCGCCACACTCACCGGAACCTGCTCGTCGATGGTGCCGTGCAGCACCGCGACCGGCACACCGATCGGCACCCGGTGCGTGGGTGAGGCGCAGCGGTAACGCTCCGGCTCATCCGTGTAGGACGCACCGAAGAGCGCCTCGAATGCGTGCACACGGCGGCCTCGCTCCCCGGGCGTGACCAGGTCGAGCGCTCCTGCCTGCGAGACCACGAATTCCGGCCGCACCGATGTGTTCTCACCGGCGAGCCACACCGCCAGCTGACCTCCCGCCGAATGACCGACGAGCCGGACACGGTCGACGTCGATCTCGACGCCGGCGCGCTGCGAGTGCGGAACGACCTCGGTGAAGATCGTCTCGAACGCCGCAACCAGGTCGGCGGACATCTCGTCCCACGCGCCACCGGCCTCGAGGCGCCGGTACTCGACGTTCCACGCCACCACACCGCGACGAGCGAGATCGACGGCGAGCGCCGTGCCCAAGGTGAGTTGGTAACGACCGTGCCACGAACCCCCGTGGACGACCATGACGACGGGAACGGGCCCCGTCACAGACTCGAGGTCGGGCAGGAAGACGTGCCCGAACTGCTGCGAGTGGGCGCCGTAGGCGATTCTGGTGCGAGCCAAGAGGAATTCCTTCAGTGCAGAGGGTCGGGACCCGCACGCGGTCCCTCAGTGCAGAGAGTCGGGACCCGCACACGGTCCCTAGTGCAGCGGCCGGGTGCGCCACCGGTCGGTGAGCACGCCGATCGCTCCGAGTGCGACGGCCGCCGCGGTCGAGGTACGCAGCACCGTGGGGCCGAGACCGACGGCCACAGCCCCCGCGTCGACGAGAGCGTGGACCTCCGCGTCGTCGAGTCCGCCTTCGGGACCGACGATCAGCGTCAGCGAATCGGCGTCGCCCACCGGCAGGTCGGCGAAGGGAGTGGTCGCGGATTCGTGCAGCACCGCGACGACGTCACCGCGCTCGACGGCCGACCGCACGCGGGCGACGACCTCAGGGGTGCGGTGCAGCGCGCCGACCGTGGGCACGTGCGCACGCCGCGACTGTTTGGCCGCCGAGGTCGCAACAGCCTGCCATTTGGCAACACCCTTGTCCGCCTTGGCATCCCATCGTGCGACGCACCGCGCCGACTGCCACGGCACGAACTCGTCGGCCCCGGCCTCGGTGGCCAGTTCGACGGCGAGTTCGGACCGGTCGGACTTCGGCAACGCCTGCACGACCGTCACACTCGGACGCGGCCGGGCGACGGCGCGACGACCGAGCACGAGGGCTTCGAGCCGATCCTTCGCCACCGCGGTGACCTCGACGTCGGCGACCCCACCCGCACCGTCGGACAACACGAGCCGTTCGCCGACCGCGATGCGACGGACCGTGGCGGCGTGGCGGCCCTCCTTGCCGTCGAGCACGGCCGTCTGCCCTTCGGCGGGCAGCGGGTCGAGGTAGAACAGTGTCGCGGCCACCCGGGCGACCTAGCGGGCGCTGAACGCGTCGCGCAGACGCGAGAACAGGCCGCCGGAGTTCTGCGAACCGGTCGTCACGACCTCGACACGCTCGCGGTCGCTGTGCCGGCGCAGATCCTCGAGCAGCTTGGTCTGCTTGTGATCGATCCGGGTGGGCACCACGACCTCGAGATGGGCGTGCAGATCACCGCGCGTGCCCGACCGCAGCTTCGGCATGCCGTGACCGCGCAGCACCGAGACCGAACCGGGCTGGGTGCCGGGATCGACGGTGATCTCGATCGGGCCGTCGAGGATCGTGTCGACCGTCACCGCGGTGCCGAGCGCGGCGTCGACCATGGGCACCCGGATGGTGCAGTGCAGATCGTCGCCGTCGCGGACGAACACCTCGTGCTGCTGTTCGAGCACCTCGACGTAGAGATCGCCGGCGGGACCACCGCCGGGGCCGACCTCACCCTGGGCCGCGAGGCGGATGCGCATGCCGTTGCCCACACCGGCAGGCACCTTGACGGTGATCTCACGGCGGGCGCGCACGCGACCGTCGCCGCCGCACTTCCGGCAGGGGTCCGGGATGGTCTCGCCGACACCGCGGCAGGTCGGGCAGGGCCGGGACGTCATGACCTGGCCGAGGAAGGAGCGCTGCACCGACTGGACCTCGCCGGCACCACCGCAGGTCTCGCATCGCACGGGCTTAGAGTCGCCGTGGGTACCGGAACCGGTGCACGCATCGCACAGGATCGCGGTGTCGACGGTGACCGTCTTGGTGACGCCACGAGCGCATTCCTCGAGGGTCAGCCGGGTGCGGAGCAGCGAGTCGGCGCCGGGCTGGACGCGGCCGCGCGGGCCGCGGGATCCGCCTGCCCCGCCACCGAAGAACGCCTCGAAGACGTCGCCGAGTCCGCCACCGAAGCCGGCACCCCCGAAGCCACCGGCGCCGCCGCCACCGGGTTCGAGCGGATCGCCGCCGAGGTCGACGATGCGTCGCTTCTCGGGATCCGACAGCACCTCGTAGGCGGCCGAGATCTCCTGGAAACGCTTCTGCGCCGACTCGTCGGGGTTCACGTCGGGGTGGTGCTCGCGCGCCAACTTGCGGTACGCCCGTTTGATCTCCTGGTCGGTCGCGTTCTTGGACACGCCGAGCGTCCCGTAGTAGTCCCGTGCCACGTTTGGTTCTCGTCCTTACTTCGTTCTACACAGAAAATGGACGGTGCTCAGCGCTCGCCGAGCACCTCACCGATATATCTCGCAACGGTAGCCACCGATGCGATGGTTCCCGGATAGTCCATCCGGGTGGGGCCGAGCACTCCCAGACCACCGAAGACCGTACCTGCGGCACCGTAACCGGTGGACACGACGGAGGTGGTGCGCATCTCCTCGAACTGGGTCTCCTCACCGATGCGGACGGTGACCCGGCCGGCGTCCTGGCTGGACGCGAGCAGCTTCAGCACCACCACCTGCTCCTCGAGCGCTTCGAGGACCGTGCGCAACGATCCCGGCACGATCCCGTGGCCGTCGAAGTCCGCGGCGTTGCGGGTGAGGTTGGCGGTGCCGCCGAGCACGAGGCGTTCCTCGGGATGCTCGACGAGGGTTTCCACCAGCACCGTGGTGCACCGGATGAGCGCGTCGCGCAGATCCTCCGGCGCGTTGTCGGCGAGTTCGGTGACCGCGATGGACGCGGCAGCGAGCCGCTTGCCGGCCAGCGCCCCGCCGAGCAGCTCACGCAGTCGCGACAGACCGTCCTCGTCGATCACGTCGCCGAGTTCGACGATCCGCTGATCCACCCGACCCGAATCGGTGATGAGCACGAGCAGCAGCCGCGCCGGTGTCAGCCCGACCACCTCGAGGTGTCGCACGGACGACGCCGAGAGCGTCGGGTACTGCACGACCGCGACCTGACGGGTGAGCTGTGCGAGCAGACGCACCGCGCGCCGCAGCACATCGTCGAGGTCGACACCGGATTCGAGGAACTGCAGGATCGCGCGACGCTCGGCCGACGAGAGCGGCTTGACCTCGGCGATCCTGTCGACGAACTGGCGGTAGCCCTTGTCGGTGGGTACGCGCCCGGAACTCGTGTGGGTCTGTGTGATGTAGCCCTCGGCTTCGAGCACAGCCATGTCGTTGCGGACCGTGGCGCTGGATACACCGAGATTGTGCCGGTCGACGAGAGTCTTGGAGCCGATCGGCTCCTTGGTGGACACATAATCCGCCACGATGGCGCGCAAGACCTTGAATCTCCGCTCCTCGGTACTCGACAACCCGCCACCTCCGTTTCCACCGCCTGCAGGACCGCACCTCTCGGGGCCGTACCCTGCCAGTCTAATCGCGCGAGGACCGTGCAGGTGTCGGGCACGTGCGCGACACCATCCCGGCACCGGACGCGACGTCGGCAGCGCGTTCCCCGTAATGTGTTCGCATGATCTTCAAGGGCGTCCGGGACGGCAAGCCGTATCCCGATCACGGACTGTCTCTGCGCGACTGGTCGAGGATTCCGCCCCGTCAGGTGCGCCTCGACGAGATCGTCACGACCACGAAGGTTCTCGAACTCGACCGGCTGTTGTCGGAGGATTCGACCTTCTACGGCGATCTGTTCCCGCACGCCGTCCAGTGGCAGGGCGTGCTGTATCTCGAGGACGGACTCCACCGGGCGGTGCAGTCCGCGCTGCGGAACCGGCCGGTGATGCACGTCCGGGTGTTCGAGTACGACCTGTTGATTCCCGGTGCCGCTTCCGATCCGGGTGCCGAGGTTCGGGGCACGTCTCCCGCGTAGCGGGATCAGGAGTGGATTCGTTCCGTTTCGACCGACGTCCGACGGACCGGCCGAGCTCGGGCCACGACCGGGAAGCAGTGGGCACGGACGAGCCGGCTAGGTGAGAATCGAGCGGACCACCGCGTCGGCCAGTAGCCTGCCCCGGTCGGTCAGCACGAGGTGGCCGTCGTGCACCACGGCGAGACCGTCGGCGATCACCGTCTCCGCCGCCTCGCGCTCCTCGGCGTCGAGCACGGCGAGCGGCAGGCCCGTGCGCAGCCGGACGGTGAGCATCACGAGTTCGGTGTGCCGGTCCTCGGTCGTGAGGTGTTCGCTGCCCGCCACGGGCAGGACACCGTCGGCGAGAGTCGACGCGTAGCGGGCGGGGTGCTTGACGTTCCACCAGCGCACGCCGCCGACGTGACTGTGTGCCCCCGGTCCGGCACCCCACCAATCGCCACCGTCCCAGTAGCCGAGGTTGTGGGCGCAGCGCGCCGACGGATCGTCGGCCTTCGCCCAGTTGGACACCTCGTACCAGGTCATACCCGCCTCGGCGAGTCGTGCGTCGATCCGTTCGTACCGCGCGGCGAGCACATCGTCGTCCGGTGCGGGCAGCTCGCCGCGACGCACACGGCGCGCGAGCGCGGTGCCGTCCTCGACGATGAGCGCGTACGCCGAGACGTGGTCGACGCCCGCCTCGAGCACCGCGTCGAGGGAGGCATCGAGATCGGCGTCGCGCTCGCCCGGTGTGCCGTAGATCAGATCGAGGTTGACATGGGCGAAACCGGCCGCGCGCGCTTCCTTCGCCGCCGCGACCGGCCGCCCGGGTGTGTGGGTGCGGTCGAGAACCGCCAGCACGTGCGGCGCGGCGGACTGCATGCCCAGCGACACGCGGGTGTATCCGGCCTCCCGGATGGCCGAGAAGAACTGCGTGGAGGTGGATTCGGGGTTGGATTCGGTGGTCACCTCGGCGCCGGGCGCGAGTCCGAACGAGTCGCGGATCGCGTCGAGCACCTGCGCGAGCCCGTCTGCGCCGAGCAGCGAGGGGGTGCCGCCGCCGACGAAGACCGTCTCGGCGGCGGGTGCCCGTCGTCCGGTGTCCGAGAGCAACCGGGCGCCGGCGTCGAGTTCGCGGCGCAGACCCTCGAGCCAGGACTGCGGTGAGGCGGCGCTGCCGAGCTCACCGGCCGTGTAGGTGTTGAAATCGCAGTAGCCGCAGCGGGTCGCGCAGAAGGGCACGTGCACGTACACCCCGAACGGTCGCGTCCCCACCCCCGCGAGCGCCGGAGCGGGAAGTTCGAGACCGGCCGGACGACCCGCGATACCGATTTCCGTGCCGGTGCGCCGACCGATCTCCGTGGTGTTCACGACCCCAGTCTTCCAGAGACCCGGAGGGCGCCTCCGCGCGCGAGCCCCCTACCTCGACATTTCCCGAAAATCGGGTGGAAATACCGGCCACAATTCGGAATCGCCCCGGTGACATGGCACAATGGTCGGCATGACAGGACCCGGAGTGCGACTCGTGGCGCGACGCCACGTCGACTTCAAGCGCGTCTGCGCGTCCTGCTGTCTGCCTTGCGCCGCTTGTCTCTGCGCCGACTGTTCGTAGTCGGCACTCCCCGGCACATCCCAGATCCCGCCGGGTCGAAGCATGCGTGCACGAGGTTCAGCCCCCTCCTGCGCTCGCCGATCCGGTTCCAGCGAACATCAGGAGACCCTGTATGTCGTCGACCACCGACGTCACTCCCGCCGACGAGTCGGCCAAGCCCGCACGCCGCACTGCGCGACCTGCCAACCGCCGCGCCGAGGGACAGTGGGCCCTCGGTTACCGGGAGCCGCTCAACGCGAACGAGCAAGCGAAGAAGGACGACAACCCGCTCAATGTCCGTCGGCGTATCGAGGATATCTACGCGCACACCGGTTTCGACGGCATCGACAAGAGCGACCTGCGCGGCCGGTTCCGTTGGTGGGGTCTGTACACGCAGCGCGAGCAGGGCTACGACGGCACGTACACCGGCGACGAGAACCTCGACCTGCTCGAGGCGAAGTACTTCATGATGCGGGTGCGCTGCGACGCCGGCGCCCTGAATGTGACCCAGCTGCGGACGATCGCCGGTATCTCCACCGAGTTCGGCCGCGACACCGCCGACCTGTCCGACCGCCAGAACGTCCAGTACCACTGGATCGAGGTCGAGAACGTCCCGGAGATCTGGCGGCGTCTCGAATCGGTCGGCCTGAAGACCACCGAGGCGTGCGGCGACTGCCCCCGCGTCGTACTCGGTTCACCGCTCGCCGGTGAGTCCCTCGACGAGATCATCGACGGCACCCCGGCGATCGACGAGATCGTGCGCCGCTACATCGGCAACCCCGAGTACTCGAACCTGCCGCGCAAGTTCAAGACCGCGATCTCCGGCCAGCAGGACGTCGTGCACGAGATCAACGACGTCGCCTTCATCGGCGTCGAGCACCCCGAGCACGGTCCCGGTTTCGATCTGTGGGTCGGTGGCGGTCTGTCCACCAACCCGATGCTCGCGCAACGGGTCGGCGCGTGGATCCCGCTACACGAGGTCGCCGACGTGTGGGAGGGCGTCGTCGCGATCTTCCGCGACTACGGCTACCGCCGGTTGCGCTCCAAGGCGCGCCTGAAGTTCCTCATCAAGGACTGGGGCATCGAGAAGTTCCGCGAGGTGCTCGAGACCGAGTACCTGAAGCGTCCGCTGATCGACGGCCCGGCCCCGGCCGCTCCCGAGCGTCCGATCGACCACGTCGGCGTCCAGAAGCTGCGCAACGGCCTCAACGCCGTGGGGGTCGCGCCGATCGCCGGCCGTGTCTCGGGCACGATCCTGTCCGCGGTGGCCGACGCCGCCGAGCGGGCGGGCTCCGACCGGATCCGGTTCACGCCCTACCAGAAGCTCATCGTGCTCGACGTCGCCGACGACAAGGTCGAGCAGCTCGTCACCGAGCTCGAGGCGCTGGGTCTGCCGGCCTCGCCGTCGCCGTGGCGCAAGAATCTCATGGCCTGCACGGGAATCGAGTTCTGCAAGCTGTCCTTCGTCGAGACACGCAAGCGTTCGCAGGCCCTGGTGCCCGAACTCGAGGAGCGGCTCGCCGACATCAACGCGCAGCTCGACGTCCCGGTCACGATCAACATCAACGGCTGCCCCAACTCGTGCGCGCGCTCCCAGATCGCCGACATCGGCTTCAAGGGCCAGCTCGTCGACGACGGTGAGGGCAACCAGGTCGAGGGATTCCAGGTGCATCTCGGCGGTGCGTTGGGCTTCGACGCGAAGTTCGGGCGCAAGCTGCGCCAGCACAAGGTCACCAGCGCCGAACTCGGCGACTACATCGAGCGGGTGGTGCGCACTTTCGTCAAGGAGCGCACCGAGGGCGAGCGTTTCGGCGAATGGGCCGTCCGGGCCGAGGAGGCCGACCTGCGATGACCGGCACTGTTGCAGCGGGCGACACGAAGACGGATCGGGAAGGGACGCGATGACGATCGACACGAACATCGACGAACTCCGGAGTATTGCCGCGCAGGGGGCGGCAGAACTCGAGGGTGCGTCGGCGCAGGAACTCCTGCGTTGGACGGACGAGACGTTCGGTACCCCCACCGACAGCGGACGCAGCGGCTACATCGTCGCGTCCAACATGCAGGACGGGGTCCTGGTCCATCTCGCCGCGCAGCAGCGCCCCGGGGTGGACGTGCTGTTCCTCGACACCGGCTACCACTTCGCCGAGACGCTCGGCACACGTGACGCGGTGGCGCAGGTGTACGGCGTGAACATCGTCGACGCGCAGGCACAGCAGTCGGTCGCGGAGCAGGACGACCTGCTCGGCAAGGATCTGTTCGCCCGCGATCCGAACGAGTGCTGCCGCCTGCGCAAGGTGGTGCCGCTGACGGAGAGCCTGAAGGGCTACCGCGCATGGGTGACCGGCATCCGCCGCGTCGAGGCCCCCACCCGCGCGAACGCTCCGCTCGTCTCGTTCGACGACGCGTTCGGGCTGGTGAAGATCAATCCGATCGCGGCATGGTCCGACGAGGACATGCAGAACTACATCGACGAACACGGGATCCTCGTCAATCCCCTCGTCGACGAGGGCTACCCGTCCATCGGGTGCGCCCCGTGCACCACCAAACCACTTCCCGGAGCCGATCCGCGCAGCGGGCGCTGGGCCGGCCGAGCCAAGACCGAATGCGGGTTGCACGCCTCATGACACTCACCGATACGAATCCCACCGAAGCCCGGACACTGTCGGACGGCAACCGGTTCGACACCCTCGATGCCCTCGAGTCGGAGGCGATCCACGTCTTCCGCGAGGTCGCGGGCGAGTTCGAACGACCCGTCATCCTGTTCTCCGGAGGCAAGGACTCCACCGTCCTGCTGCACCTGGCGATCAAGGCCTTCTGGCCGGCACCGCTGCCCTTCGCGTTGCTGCACGTCGACACCGGCCACAACCTCCCCGAGGTCCTCGAGTTCCGCGACCACGTGGTCTCGAAGTACAACCTGCGACTGCACGTCGCGAGCGTCGAGGACTATCTCGCCGACGGCCGGCTCACCGAGCGTCCCGACGGCATCCGCAACCCGCTGCAGACCGTGCCGCTGCTCGACGCGATCTCGGAGAACCGGTTCGACGCCGTCTTCGGCGGTGGCCGCCGCGACGAGGAGCGTTCGCGCGCCAAGGAGCGGATCTTCTCGCTGCGCAACGCATTCGGCCAGTGGGACCCGAAGCGTCAGCGTCCCGAACTGTGGAATCTGTACAACGGGAAGCACGCACCCGGTGAGCACGTGCGCGTCTTCCCGCTGAGCAACTTCACCGAACTCGACATCTGGCGGTACATCGCCCGCGAGAACGTCGACCTGGCGAGCATCTACTACGCGCACGAGCGTCCCGTCTACCGCCGCGACGGCATGTGGATGACCCCGGGTGTCTGGGGCGGCCCGTCCGAAGGCGAAGAGCTCGAGACGCGTTCGGTGCGCTACCGCACCGTCGGCGACGGATCGACCACCGGCGCGATCCTGTCCGAGGCCTCCACGAACGAGGAGATCCTCGCCGAGGTCGCGGCATCACGACTGACCGAGCGCGGCGCCACCCGCGGCGACGACCGGGTTTCCGAAGCGGCGATGGAAGACCGCAAGCGAGAGGGCTATTTCTGATCATGAGCGACCTCCACGAGCGGGCCGTGCAGAGCGACACGCAGCTGCTGCGCCTCGCCACCGCCGGTTCGGTCGACGACGGCAAGTCCACCCTGGTGGGCCGGCTGCTGTACGACACCAAGTCCGTGCTCGCCGACCAGATCGACGCCGTCACCCGCGCGTCGGTCGATCGCGGCCTCGACACCCCCGACCTGTCGCTGCTCGTCGACGGCCTGCGCGCCGAGCGTGAGCAGGGCATCACCATCGACGTGGCGTATCGCTACTTCGCCACACCGAAGCGCAGTTTCGTCCTGGCGGACACCCCCGGCCATGTCCAGTACACCCGCAACACCGTCTCGGGTGCGTCCACCGCGCAGCTCGTCGTCCTGCTGGTCGACGCGCGCAAGGGCGTCGTCTCGCAGACCCGCAAGCACGCCGCGGTGCTCGCCCTGCTCGGTGTGCCGAAGCTGGTCCTCGCGGTCAACAAGATCGACCTCGTCGAGGATCCGGCCGCGGTGTTCGCGCAGATCTCCGCGGAGTTCGGCGAGCTGACGAGTTCGCTCGGCTGGGCGACCGAGGACGTGCAGGAGATCCCGGTCTCCGCGCTGCACGGCGACAACGTGGCGGTGCGCAGCGAGAACACGCCCTACTACGACGGTCCGACCCTCATCGAGTATCTCGAGTCGGTCCCCGTCGACGCGGATGTGCACGGCCGGCACGAGACCGGTCTGCGCTTCCCGGTGCAGTACGTGATCCGTCCCCGCACGGCGGAGTTCCCCGACTACCGCGGCTACGCGGGTCAGGTCGCAGCGGGTTCCGTGCGTCCCGGCGACGAGGTCGTCGTGCTGCCGTCCGGTGTCCGCACCACCGTCGAGCGCATCGACAGTGCCGACGGCGCATTCGATGTCGCGCACGCCGGCCGGTCGGTGACGCTGGTGCTCGCCGACGACGTCGACGTCTCCCGCGGCGACATCATCGCCACACCGGAGGCCGCACCGGAGCCGCTGTCCGAGTTCGAGGCCACCGTGTGCTGGCTCGCCGAGAAGCCGTTGCGCCCCGGCGCCCGGCTGCTGCTCAAGCACGGCACCCGCACCACGCAGGCCATCGTCGGGACGATCGACGAGCGGTTCGACGAGCAGAACCTCTCCTCCGTCCCCAGCCCGGAGAGCATCGAGCTCAACGAGATCGCGCGCATCACGGTGCGTGTCGCAGAGCCGATCGCCGCGGACGACTACCGCGTCAACCGTCGCAGCGGCAGCTTCCTGCTCATCGATCCGGCCGGGGGCAACACCCTCGCCGCCGGACTCGTGGGCGACGGACTCGCCGACATCGAGCTCGGGGACCGCGTCCCGGCATGATGCCGCTCGTCGCCGTCGCGCACGGCAGTCGCGACCCGCGATCGGCGCGGGCCGTGGCTGCTGCGCTCGACACCGTCCGGGCCGAGAATCCCGGTCTGGACGTGCGACTCGCGTTCCTGGACCTGAACACCCCGTCGGTCGGGCAGGTCCTCGACGCGCTCGCCGCGGACGGGCATCGGCAGGTCGCGGTGGTGCCGCTGCTGCTCGGCAGCGCCTTCCACGCGCGGGTCGATCTGCCGGCCCTGTTGCACGAGGCGCAGCAACGTCATCCGCTGCTCGAGGTGCTGTGCTCACCGATCCTCGGCGACGACGACCTCCTCGTCGACGCGGCTCGCGACCTGATCACGGCGACGGGTGTGTCGGTGGACGATCCGTCCGTGGGAGTCGCGGTGTGCGCGGTGGGATCGCGGCGCCCCGAAGCGAACCGGACGACGGAACTGGTCGTGCCCCGCATTCTCGCCGGCACGGCGTGGACGCGGGCCGCGGCGTGCTTCGCCACCACGGCGCCGTCGGTCGAGGCGACCCTCGACACCCTCACCTCTCGCGGCGCCCGCACCGTCGTGCTGACACCGTGGATCCTCGCCCCAGGGCTGCTGTGGGATCGCGCCCGCACCGCCGCCGAAAACCTCGGGCACGTGCGGGTCGCGCAGACCCTCACCCGGCACGACGCCGTCGCGCGGGTGATCACCGAGCGGTACACCGAGACCCTGCGTCGGGGACACGAGCTGCGCGTGGCCTGAGTCGCCACCGACTCTCCGTCCGAGTTCACCCGCGATTCGCATTCCTCCGCTACAACGTAACCACAGGGCGTCACTCGATATCCGTGATCCGGGAGGACCGCGCGTGCAGAACGAACTCCGTCGCTACATCGATCGGCTCCGCACGGAGGGCTACTCGGTGCGCGACGACCACGGCGAGGACCCCGACCTGATCGACATCGAGGGCAAGGCCGTCGACACCTGGCGGGAGAACTATCCGTACGACACTCGGATGGATCGCGCCACCTACGAGGTCGAGAAGTATCTCCTGCAGATCGAACTGCTGAAGTTCCAGTCGTGGGCCAAGGACAACGGATCCAAGCACATCATCGTGTTCGAGGGCCGCGACGCCGCCGGCAAGGGCGGCACGATCAAACGGTTCCAGGAGTACATCAACGTCCGGCACGCCCGCACCGTCGCGCTCAACAAGCCGTCCGACCGCGAGCACGGTCAGTGGTACCTGCAGCGCTACATTCAGCACTTCCCCACCGCCGGTGAACTCGTACTGTTCGACCGGTCCTGGTACAACCGCGCCGGGGTCGAACGCGTCATGGGCTTCTGCAGCGACGACGAATACGAGCGCTTCATGGAACAGGTCCCGATGTTCGAACAGCTCGTCGTGGACGCCGGCATCACTCTGACGAAGTTCTGGTTCTCCGTCACCCGGAGGGAACAGCGCACCCGCTTCGCGATCCGCCAGCTCGATCCGGTCCGGCGATGGAAGCTGTCGGAGATGGACCTCGAGTCGCTCGACAAATGGGACCAGTACACCGACGCGAAGGAAGAGATGTTCCGGCGCACCGACACCGACTGGGCGCCGTGGACGACCATCAAGTCCAACGACAAGAAGCGGGCCCGGATCAACGCGATGCGGTTCTTCCTCGACCAGTTCGAGTACGACGACAAGGACCGCCAGATCGTCTTCCCGGCCGACCCGATGATCGTCCGGCGCGGCAAGGATGCCGTCGGCGACTAGGACCTCCGTAGCGGTGTTCCGCACCTGCCGGGACCGGCAGGGCTGGCGCACACGCTGTGATCCGTACCACACTGGATGGTGACGTGAGGAGGCAGCATGGGCACAGCCAATGTCGGTCACGGAATCGTCGTCGGCATCGACGGATCGGACAGCGCACTCGATGCGGCCCGGTGGGCCGCCTGCGTTGCCCGACGTCTCGGCGAACCGATCGACCTGGTCCACGTTCATCCCCCCACCTCCGACAACGGCACCGACCCGTCGGAGGCCGTTCTCACCACCGCGGAAGCAGCGGTTCGTGGCGCGGTCGACCGGGTCGAGGTTCGACGGTCCACGCCGTCGGGCAAACCGGATCGCGTGCTCACCGAACTGTCGCGCGAGGCAAGGATGATCGTTCTCGGACACACCACCACCAGCGAATGGCAGTCGATGGTCCGGCGCTCCGACGTCGTATCCGTCGCCAACAACGCCGAATGCCCGGTGGTGACGTGGCGCAGCCGGGAGGGGTTCCGGCCGCCCGACGGCCGTCCGGTCGTCGTCGGGGTGGACGGTACCGAGCTCAGTGCGGCCGCCGTGGAACAGGCCTTCGCGACCGCGTGTGCGCTCGAGGCGCCGCTCGTCGTGCTCCACACCTGGACCGAGCAGTCGACCCTGACATACGGCGAGGGCTCACGATTCAGGGACTGGTCGGCCTATGTCGAGTACCGGAAGAAGGAGATGATCACGAACACGGCCGGATACACCGAGCAGTATCCCGACGTCGACGTCTCCTACCGGGTGGAGCGGGGCAAGCCCGACATCGTGCTGCTCGAGGAGTCGAAGACCGCCCAGCTCGTCGTGGTGGGAAGCCACGGCCGAAGCCCTCTGGCCGCCTCGATCGTGGGCTCGAGCAGCCAAGGGCTGATCCACCACAGCTGCTGTCCGGTCATGATCTGCAGGGCCCGGCGCCGTGCGGAAGCGGGTGCGGAAGCCCACTGACCCCGTTCACGGCGCGAGGGTACCGAGAGGTTCGTCCTCCGACGCAGCCGGGGCGTGCGCGTAGACCGTGTCGCCGGCGACGAGTCCCAGGTTCTGAGCTTCGCCGCGGGTGATCTGCGTCGTGAACTGCCCGCCGGTCGCATCGTTGCGCAGTTCGACACGCACCTCGAAGCCCAGCCGGACGACACGCTCGACGGTCGCCCGCGTGACACCGACAGCTTCACCGGACGTCTCGGAGAGGGTGGGCTGCCGAGTCAGCCGGATGTCGTGCGGGCGCACCAGCACACCGTCGAGTTCGGACACCGTCCCGAGGAACGACATGACGAAGCTGTTCGCCGGGCGATCATAGAGTTCCTCGGGTGTTCCGATCTGCTCGATACGTCCGGCGTTCATCACCGCGATGCGGTCGGCGACGTCGAGCGCCTCCTCCTGGTCGTGCGTCACCAGCACAGTGGTGACGTGGACCTCGTCGTGCAGGCGACGCAGCCAGGTGCGCAGGTCGGCGCGGACCTTCGCGTCCAGCGCACCGAACGGCTCGTCGAGCAGCAGCACCTGCGGATCGACGGCGAGGGCTCGGGCGAGCGCCATGCGCTGGCGCTGGCCGCCGGACAACTGTGCCGGATAGCGTCGCTGGAATCCGCCGAGCCCGACGATCTCGAGGAGTTCGTCGACCCGCCTGGTGATCTCGGCCTTGGGGCGTTTTCGGATCTTCAGTCCGAAGGCGACGTTCTCACGCACCGTCATGTGCTTGAACGCCGCGTAGTGCTGGAAGACGAAGCCGATGTCGCGCTTCTGCGGGGAGATGTCGGTGACGTCCTCACCGGCGATGTGGACGGTGCCCGCGTCGAGGGTCTCGAGGCCGGCGATCGAGCGCAGCAGGGTCGATTTCCCCGAACCCGACGGCCCGAGCAGCGCGGTGAGCGAGCCGGACGGGATGTCGATGCCGACGTCGTCGAGTGCGGCGAAGTCTCCGTAGTTCTTGCGCGCCCCGGTGACGGTGATCATTCGGTGCTCCTCTTCCGGTCGAGCAGGGTCATCAGCAGCAGGACGATCACCGCGATGGCCATGAGCAGGGTCGCGGCGCTGTAGGCGCCGAAGGTGTTGTGGTCGTCGATGTACCGGGCGTGGACGAGCAACGTCAGCGTCTGGGAGACGCCGGGGAAGCCGGACGAGACCATGATGACGGCGCCGAACTCGCCGAGGGCTCGCGCGACGGTGAGGACGATGCCGTAGGTCAGGCCCCAGCGGATCGCCGGCAGCGTGATCCGCCAGAAGGTCTGCCACGTGTTCGCGCCGAGGGTCGCGGCTGCCTGCTCCTGCTCCTCCCCGATCTCGCGCAACACCGGTTCGACCTCGCGCACCACGAAGGGCAGGGTCACGAAGATCGTCGCGAGCACCATGCCCGGCAGCCCGAAGATCACCTTGACGCCGAGATCCTCGACGGCACCGAACCAGCCGTTGGCGCCCCACAGCATGATCAGCGCGACACCCACGACGATCGGTGAGACGGCGAAGGGCAGGTCGACGACGGCCTGCAGCAGTCCCCGCCCCGGGAATCGGCCGCGGACGAGCGCCAGCGCGACCACGATGCCGAAGAGCACGTTCAGGGGAACGACGATCGCGACGATCAGCAGCGACAGGTTCAGCGCCGAGATCGCCGCCGGGGTGCTGATCGACTCGGCGAACGCCACGATGCCGTTCTCGAAGGTGCGGTAGAGGATCACCCCGATCGGGACGAGCAACAGCACGAACAGATAGGCGAGCGCGACGAAGCGCAGCGACAGTCGGGATGCGAGGGACGGTTTCACCGGTCGTCCTCCTCTCGGCGCAATCCGCGGTTCGCGACCAGGCGCAGAACGAACAGCACGACGAACGCGAGCACCAACAGCGCGACGGAGACCGCGGCGGCGTTGACCGATCGGTCGATCTCGATCTGCTGCTGGATGTACTGCGACGCGACCTGCGTCTTGTAGGGGATGTTGCCGCCGATGAGCACAATCGAGCCGTACTCACCGATGGCGCGGGCGAAGGCCAGCCCGGTGCCGCCGAGGATCGCCGGTGCGAGCACCGGCAGGACCACCGTGCGGAAGATCGTGACGTTGCCGGCGCCGAGCGAGGCGGCGGCCTCCTCGACCTCACGGTCGGCTTCGATGAGCACCGGCTGCACGGAGCGCACCACGAACGGCAGCGTGACGAACGCCAGCGCCACGACCAGTCCCGGCTCGGTCGCGTTGAGCTGCACACCGATCGGGCTCTGCGGTCCGTACAGCGAGAGCAGCACGATGCTCGCGACGATCGTGGGCAGGGCGAAGGGCAAGTCGATGAGTGCGTCGACGAACTTCTTCCCCGGGAACTCGTCACGGACGAGCACCCACGCGATCACTGTGCCCATCACGGCGTTGATCGCCGCGACGACCAGCGAGACGACGACGGTGATCCGCAGGGTCGCGAGGGCGGCGGGCGCGGTGATCGCATCGACGAACGTTCCGAGTCCGTCCGAGACGGAGTGGAAGGCCAGGGCTGCGAGGGGAAGCAGGACGATCAGGCTCAACCACAGGGTGGCGATGCCGATACCGAGGGGCCCGACGGCGCCGGTGAACATCCGGCGTCGCGGCCGGGCGGGGGCCGCAGTGGACGGCCCGCGACGCGAACCCGCCGGAGCGGGAGACGAATCTCCCGACCCGGCGGTGTGTTCCGAAACGGTCACGCGCGTGCTCTACTTCGTGGCGTTGTCGTAGATCACCGCGATGGTACCGGTGCTGTCGGCGAACAGCTCCTCGTTCACGGTGTCCCAGCCGCCGAGGTCGGCGACCGTCCACAGCGTCTCCGGCTGCGGGAACTCGTCGGCGAACTCCTCGGCGACGGCCGGGTCGACGGGCCGGAAGCCGGCCTCGGCCCACAGACGCTGCGCCTCGGGGGTGTACAGGAAGTCGTTGAACGCCTGCGCGACCTCGACATCCTTCGCGTTCTTCAGCACCGCCGCAGGGTTCTCGATCTTGAAGGTGACGGGCGGGGTGACGTGCTCGACGGGGTCGCCGTTGCGCTCGATGAACAGTGCCTCGTTCTCGTAGCTCAGCAGCACGTCGCCGGTGCCCTGGAGGAAGGTCTCGGTGGCCTCGCGACCGGACTTCGGCTGCACCTTCACGTGATCGGTGACCAACGCGGTGACGTAGTCGATGCCGGCCTGCGGGTCGGCGCCACCGTTGCTCTTCGCGGCGTAGGGCGCGAGCAGATTCCACTTCGCCGAACCCGAACTGAACGGGTTGGGCGTGACGACCTCGACGTCCGGACGGAGCAGGTCGTCCCAGTCGCGGATGTTCTTCGGATTGCCCTCACGGACCACGATGGTGACGACCGATCCGAACGGAATCCCCTTGTAGGCGTTGTCGTTCCACCCCTCGTCGACCAGTCCGGCGTCGACGAGACGGGTGATGTCGGGCTCGACCGAGAAGTTCACGAAGTTGGCCTCGGCGCCGTCGCGCACCTTCCGGGACTGGTCTCCGGAGGCCCCGTAGGACTGCTGGAAGACGACGCCCTCCCCTTCCTCGGTCTCCTGGAAGGCGGGGATCAGCAGGTCGAACCCGACCTTCGGCACCGCGTAGGCGTAGAGATCGACCGTGCCGCCGGATCCGTCGGCCCCGCTCTCCGCTCCGACGGTGTCGCTCGAACCTCCGGAGCAGGCGGTCAGGGTGGTGATCGCGGTGACCGCCGCGAGCGTCGCGACGACGAGCCTGGAACGTTTCATGACGAGCCTCCTGAGGGGCTGTTTCGAGGGGAATGAATGCGGCCTGACCCGGACGAGGAGCTGCCGGGATCGGACAGGTCGGAATTCGCGAGGATGCGGAACCGGCAGGAACCGGGCAGACCCGGACACGGGGACCGCAGAGAAGAGGGGGGTCAGCGACAACAGTCGATGTCGGCGACCGAAGGCATGCCCACAGCGATCAACGCCAGTTCATGGCGGATGTGGGGCACTGTGGTCGCGGACACGCGGGAGAGACTAGCAGAGGTGGAAGGTCGACCGGAATCGACGATTCGGACACCGCGGATCGAGCACCGGAACCGGATCCGCGAGCGGAGTGCTCACATGGAGAGGAGCCATGCGACGACGACGATGATCAGCAGCGCGATCAGCGCCAGGGTCACGCGCGAACGCGGCATGTCAGCAATCCTCCGTCGTCGTGGCGGGCGAGTCCGTCTCTTCACGGCCGAGCAGTCGGAAGACGCCGGCCATCGCCCGATCGAGCGACCATGCGACCCCGAAGCAGGCCGGCACCAGCACCGCCGATACCAGGGCCACCTGGGGGACGAAGGACAGGCCCGCGAGCCACAGCTCGAAGCCGTCCCACCACGATGCCACCCGATCCATTGGCTACACCCTAGTAGGTTCGGCAACCACCCTGCGATCCGCCCGGCCCACGGTGATCATGGAGGGATGGACCACCATCACCACTCCTCCTCACCGCCGGCAGGGGCACCCTTCCGGCGGAGTCCGTTCCCACCCATCGACGACTACGCATTCCTCTCGGACTGCGAGAGCACCTGCCTGATCGCGCGCGACGGCACGGTGGAGTGGATGTGTGTGCCCAGACCGGACTCCCCCAGCGTGTTCGGGTCGCTGCTGGACCGCAGCGCGGGACATTTCCGGTTGTCGCCGCACGACCGCACGGTTCCTGCCGCACGCCGGTACCTGCCGGGCGGCCTGGTCCTGGAGACGACCTGGCAGACCGACACGGGATGGATGATCGTGCGGGACGCGCTGGTCATGGCCCCCTGGTACGACGTCGAGGAGCGCTCGACGACGCATCGCCGGACCCCGTCCGACTGGGAGGCCGAGCACATGCTGCTGCGGACGGTGCGTTGCGTGAACGGGACCGTGGACCTGTATGTCAGCTGCGAACCTGCCTTCGACTACCACCGCGGCCGGACCGAGTGGAGCTACACCGGCAAGGTCTACGAAGAGGCCACCGCGGTGTGCAGGAACGCACCGGACGAGCACCCGACGCTGCGCATGACCACGGATCTGCGCCTCGGGATCGAGAACCGCGAGGTCCGCGCGCGGCGTCGACTCCACAAGGGCGACACGGCGTTCGTCGCACTGGCGTGGTCGGACTGCCCGATGCCGCACACCTTCGACGAGGCCATGGCCAAGATGGTCGCCACCCAGGACTACTGGCGGGAATGGATCACGACGGGCCGATTCCCGGATCACCCCTGGCGCACCTACCTGCAGCACAGCGCCCTCACACTCAAGGGACTGACCTACAGCCCGACCGGGGCGCTGCTCGCCGCGTCGACCACATCGCTACCGGAAACCCCTGGCGGAGAGCGCAACTGGGACTACCGCTACGCGTGGGTGCGCGATTCGACCTTCGCGTTGTGGGGCCTGTACACACTCGGGTTCGATCGGGAGGCCGACGATTTCTTCTCGTTCATCCTCGACGTCTCGCGCGACGCGGACGGGGTGCGATATCCACTTCAGGTGATGTACGGGGTGGGTGGTGAGCGCGAACTGCCCGAGTCGACCCTCGAGCATCTGAGCGGGTACGACGGCGCCACCCCGGTCCGGATCGGCAACGACGCCTATCACCAACAGCAGCACGACATCTGGGGCACGCTGCTCGATTCGGTGTATCTGCACGTGAAGTCCCGCGGACACTTTCCCCAGACGTTGCTGCACACGCTGCGCCGGCAGGTGGAAGAAGCAGCGGCCAACTGGCGCAAGCCCGACCGGGGCATCTGGGAGGTGCGGGGCGAACCCCAGCACTTCGTGTCCTCGAAGGTGATGTGCTGGGTGGCACTCGACCGCGGCGCGAAACTCGCCGAACTCCAGGGCCGGCCCGACTACGCCCGGAAGTGGGCAGCCGTCGCCGACGAGATCAAGGCCGACATCCTCGAGCACGGCGTCGACGAACGCGGGGTGTTCACTCAGCGCTACGGGCATCCCTCACTCGACGCCTCCGCGCTGCTGATCCCGTTGCTGCGGTTCCTGCCCGCGGACGATCCGCGGGTGCGGGCCACGGTGCTGACGATCGCCGACGAACTCACCGAGGACGGGCTCGTACTGCGCTATCGGGTCGAGACGACCGACGACGGGCTCGCGGGCAAGGAGGGCTCGTTCACCATCTGCTCGTTCTGGCTGGTGTCGGCGCTGGTCGAGATCGGTGAGGTGGAGCGGGCCGCCGCACTGTGTCAACGTCTGCTCGACTTCGCGAGTCCGTTGAAGCTCTACGCCGAGGAGATCGACACCGACACGGGACGGCATCTGGGGAACTACCCTCAGGCCTTCACCCATCTGGCGCTCATCAACGCCGTCGTCCATGTCATCCGCGCCGAACGCGAGATCGGAGCGGGCAACTTCCGGCCGGCGCGCGACCGCCCCGAGCTACGGCCGGATCACGTCGAATTCGACTCGAGCGGGGGCGTCCGCGCCGATGTCACACCTCAGCGGAACCGGGACAGCAGCGATTCCGCCTGTTCGGCAATGTCCCGGATCACCTCGCCCGCGGGCCGCTCGGACCGCACCAGCCCGGCCGCCTCCCCCGCGTACACCACACCGATGTCGGGATCGTCGCCCGTGTACACCTCCGTGAGGGTCTCCTCGTCGGCGTCCCGGCCATGCCATTCGTCGGTGAACGCGTTGCGCAGGGCGCGTCCACCCCATCGCGCCGGCCACGGCTGGTGCCGGGCCTTGTCGAAGACGTCGGTGTAGACGGTGTCGGCGCTGCCCGCCTCGACGAGCCGGCCGCGGGCGTAGTCCGGGCCGACGGTCTCGGGACTGGCGAGCAGGGCCGTACCGACCAGGGCGCCCTGCCCACCCGCCGCGAGCACCGCCGCCAGGCCGCGACCCGTGGCGATGCCACCTGCGGCGAGTACCGGCAGCGACGTCGACTCGAGCACCTCCTGCAGCAGCGGCAGGGTGCCGATCCTGCCGGTGTGCCCACCGGCCTCGTGGCCCTGCGCGATCACCGCGTCGACACCCGCCGCCTCGACGACCCGCAGATCGTCGATCGTGTTGATCTGCGAGAGCACCACGGCCCCTGCCTCGTGGACCCGCGCGATGTAGGGTGCGGGATCGCCGAACGAGAGCGTGACCAGCTGCGGCCGGTGGTCGAGCACGGCGGTGAGGAGGCTGTCGTCGTCGGCGAGCGCCCAGGTCATCAGGCCGAATCCGACAGGTCCGCCTCCGATCTCGCGGGCGGTGCGGACCTCCCCCGCGATCCACTCGGCGGTGTTGTACCGGGCGGCGCCGATGAGGCCGAGACCGCCGGCACGGGTCACCTCGCCGGCGAGCCGCCCGCCGGCCCGTCCACCCATGGGCGCGCCCAGCAGGGGAACGGAGATTCCGAGTTCACGGGTGAGCCAGGTGTCGAGCATGCGAATCCTTCCGATGGGCGTCGGAGCAGGGACGGCTACTTCTTCGGCTTGTCCGACGAGGCCTCCGACGAGAGCGCGGCGACGAACGCTTCCTGTGGCACGTCGACCCGGCCGATCGTCTTCATCCGCTTCTTGCCTTCCTTCTGCTTCTCGAGCAGCTTGCGCTTACGGCTGATGTCGCCGCCGTAGCACTTGGCGAGAACGTCCTTGCGGATCGCCCGGATGTTCTCGCGGGCGATGATCTTCGAGCCGATGGCCGCCTGGACGGGAACCTCGAACTGCTGCCGCGGGATGAGTTCCTTGAGCTTGGTCGTCATCTTGTTGCCGTAGGCGGCGGCGGCATCCTTGTGGACGATCGCGCTGAACGCGTCGACGGCCTCACCCTGGAGCAGGATGTCGACCTTCACCAGCGCGGCCTGCTGCTCGCCGGCCTCCTCGTAGTCCATCGAGGCGTAACCGCGGGTTCGCGACTTGAGTGAGTCGAAGAAGTCGAAGATGATCTCGGCCATCGGCAGCGTGTACCGCAGTTCGACGCGGGTCTCGGACAGGTAGTCCATGCCGCCGAGCTCGCCGCGCCGCGACTGGCACAGTTCCATGATCGAGCCGATGAACTCGCTCGGCGCGATGATGGTGCACTTGACGATCGGTTCGTAGATCTCGCGCGCCTTGCCTTCGGGCCACACGGACGGGTTCGTCACGACGACTTCCTCCCCGCCCTCGAGCACCACGCGGTACACGACGTTCGGGGCGGTGGAGATCAGGTCGAGGCCGAACTCGCGCTCGAGGCGCTCGCGGGTGATCTCCATGTGCAGCAGGCCGAGGAAGCCACAGCGGAAACCGAAGCCGAGGGCGACGGACGTCTCGGGTTCGTAGGTGAGCGCGGCGTCGTTGAGCTGGAGCTTGTCGAGCGCGTCGCGCAGCACCGGGTAGTCGGAGCCGTCGAGCGGATACAGACCGGAGTAGACCATCGGGCGCGGTTCGCGGTAGCCGGTGAGCGGCTCCTCGGCACCGTTGCGGGCGGTGGTGACGGTATCGCCGACCTTCGATTGGCGCACGTCCTTCACGCCGGTGATGAGGTAGCCCACCTCGCCGACGCCGAGTCCGGCGGTGGCCTTGGGTTCGGGCGAGACGATGCCGACCTCGAGCAGTTCGTGGGTCGTGCCCGTCGACATCATCTTGATCTTCTCGCGGGGGACGATCTTGCCGTCCACCACACGCACGTACGTCACGACGCCGCGGTAGGTGTCATAGACGGAGTCGAAGATCATGGCGCGGGCGGGCGCATCGGCGTCGCCCACCGGCGGCGGCACCTGCCGGATCACGGCGTCGATGAGTTCGGGGACACCCTCGCCGGTCTTGCCCGAGACCCGGAGCACGTCGGACGGCTCGCAGCCGATGATGTTCGCGATCTCGCCGGCGTACCGATCGGGATCGGCCGCGGGCAGGTCGATCTTGTTGAGGACCGGGATGATCGTCAGGTCCTTGTCGAGCGCGAGGTAGAGGTTGGCGAGGGTCTGCGCCTCGATGCCCTGCGCGGCGTCGACGAGCAGGACCGCCCCCTCGCACGCCTCGAGCGCACGGGAGACCTCGTAGGTGAAGTCGACGTGACCGGGCGTGTCGATCAGATGCATCACAAAGTCTTCACCGTCGAGCTTCCACGGCAGGCGCACGTTCTGCGCCTTGATCGTGATGCCGCGCTCGCGCTCGATGTCCATGCGGTCGAGGTACTGAGCGCGCATCTGCCGCTCCTCGACCACCCCGGTGAGCTGCAGCATCCGGTCGGCGAGCGTCGACTTTCCATGGTCGATGTGCGCGATGATGCAGAAGTTCCGGATCTTCGCGGGGTCCGTGAACGTGGTGTCGGCGAAGGTGCTGATGTCGTGCTCCTGACTCGGACTGGCAGCGGCCTGCAGACCGCGGTCACCCTGCAGAATATCCAAGTCGGGCAGCGGCCGGGACTTCGCCCGTGTCCGGTCCGGTTAAGCTCGGTTCCCGTGGCCGGTACATGGAAGAAGTTGGGCAGGCAACTCGGGCGTCTCGCCGTCGAGCAGGGACCGAAGATCTACCAGCAGTTGCAGCAGTCCGGAGCGCTCGACAGGGCACGCGCCGCGCTGAACCCGACCGCACAGACCGGCACCTCCGGAAGCGGTACCACCGAGGCACCGAAGCCCGGTGCTGCCGGGACGGCGGCACCGAAGCCCGGCGCTGCGAAGACCCCCGCCGGCACGAAGCGCCCGGCCCCCGGCCGGCCGGTGGCCTCGCGCACCACGCCGACCGCCCAGCGTGCGCGCCGCCTCGAATACTCCCCCGACCTGGACGGCCGCGCCGATCCGGGCGAGATCGTGTGGACCTGGGTGGCCTACGAGGACGACCCGGCGCAGGGCAAGGACCGCCCGGTGCTCGTGGTGGGACGCGACGACTCGACGCTGCTCGGACTGATGCTGTCGTCGAACACCGACCGCGACGGTCAGCGCGACTGGCTCGGGATCGGCTCCGGACCGTGGGACGTGGAGAACCGTCCGAGCTGGGTTCGACTCGATCGCGTGCTCGACGTCCCGGAGGACGGCATCCGCCGCGAGGGGGCGATCCTTCCCCGGGCACGGTTCGATCAGGTCGCGGTCCGGCTCCGCACCGAGTTCGGCTGGAGCTGAACGGGGCCGCTCCCGATCGGGGATTCAGGAAGCTCTGAGCCCGTATCGCCGTCCGAAGAGGAAGGTGTACACGAGGGCTCCGAGTGCGCCTCCGATGAGCGGGAACACGATGAACGCCCACAGCTGCCCGAGCGCGCCGTCCTGATAGAAGGCGACGGCCAGGCTGCGCGCGGGATTGACCGAGGTGTTGTCGATCGGGATCGAGATCAGGTGGATCACGGCGAGGGTGAACCCGATGGCGATGCCGGCGATCGGTGCGTCGGCGATCTGATCGGTCGCACCGAGCACCACGAACACCAGTACCGCGGTGAGCAGGACCTCGACGACGATCATCGCGCCGATGCCGTAGCCGTTCTGGAGTACACCGCCGAGCGGGCCGCGTACGGCCGAGGGACTGTGTGCACCCCAGCCGTTGGCCCCGAGGCCGTCCGCGGCACGGTTGTAGCTCGGCAGCGACGATGCCACCGCGTAGAGCGTCAGACCGGCGATCAGGCCGCCGACGACCTGCGCGATCCAGTAGCCCACGGCACGCACCGGGGTCACGTGCCCGACGATGAGTTGCCCCAGCGTCACCGCCGGGTTCACGTGGCACCCGGAGATCGGGCCGATGGTGTACACGAGGAACAGCAGGGTCAGGCCGAACGCCAATGCGACGCCGAGCTGGCCGACACGGCTTCCGGCGAACACTGCGGTACCCACCGCGGAGAACACCAGAAGAAACGTCCCGATGGCCTCCGCCACGTACTTCCGCAGGTCGGAGAACTCACCGGGATCACGGATTTCCAGGGACGTCTCGCGCGCGAGATCTTCGTCGAGCCGGGATTCGGGATCGCGTGGGGGTTCCATGGGTCACCTCGATGTTCGCGGCTCCGCACGCAGGCGGAACCTGGTGGTAGAACACTTCGAGTCGATGCACCGCTGGGCGAACGCGCCGTTCGCGCTGTGACGCAGACTACGCAAGCGTCGTCACCTCGACAACGACATCGTGCGCTGTGGCGTGTCCGCCCGGGCAGCAGGCGAGGAAGCGTCGACCCAGGCACGACAACACCGTCGATCGGACGGGGACTGTCTCGTAGGAAACATCAGCGCTGGTGACGAGGGTGCATTCTCCACCGGTTTGGGCTTTGGGAACCGCTCTTGGTAGCCTTGTCCATCGGTGCTCGGATGCACCCAGAGCTTTCCTACCAGCTACCAGCAAGACGACAGGATTTTACGCGTGGCCAACATCAAGTCCCAGGTGAAGCGGATTCGCACCAACGAGCGCAACCGACTCCGGAATCAGTCGGTGAAGTCGTCGCTGCGTACGGCGATCCGTTCGTTCCGCGAGGCTGCGGCCGCCGGCGACAAGAACAAGGTCAACGAGCTCCTCGTCGCCACCAGCCGTCAGCTCGACAAGGCTGCCAGCAAGGGTGTCATCCACCCCAACCAGGCCGCCAACAAGAAGTCTGCTCTCGCGAAGCTTGCCAACAAGCTCTGAGTTCATCGCTCCGAGGTAGTAGACGCAGGCTCTGCTTCACTGAGGCCGTCCCCCGCAGGGGACGGCCTCAGTGGCGTCGGATGCCACACGGTGCCGGTCGCCCCGAAACCGAGTGAGGCGCGCGGACGGCTCAGGCCGCCAACTGCGAGATGACCCGCACGGCGTGTTCGAGCGCGTAATCCGGATCGGCCGCCGCCCCTTTGACGTCGGCGTTGAGAGCGGCCACCACCGTGAGCGCCGTGCCGATGGACGCCGGCGCCCACGTCCGCGCTTGGGCCTGAGCCTTCTTGACCTTCCACGGCGGCATGCCGAGCGACGAGGCGAGTGAGAACGGGTCGCCCCGACCGGCCGAGCCGACACGGGCGATGGTGTGAACGGCATCGGCGAGGGCATCGGCGAGCAATACGTGGGCGACGCCGCGGTGCATCGCCCATCGCAGCGCTTCGAGCGCTCCGGCGGTGTCACCGGCCACGGCCTTCTCGGCCACATCGAATCCCGACACCTCGGCCTTGCCGGAGTAGTAGCGCCGCACGGCTGCGGCGTCGATCTTGCCGCCCGTGTCGGCCACGAGCTGGCCGCACGCGGCAGCGAGTTCGCGGAGGTCGGATCCCACTGCTTCGATGACGAGCTGTTCGACGTCGCCGGAGACCCGTACGCCCGCGGCCTGGAACTCCTTGTGGACGAACGTGCGCACCCAGGCGGCCTTCTCCCCCGCTTTCGCGGGAGCGGCACACATGTGTTCCTCGGCGCCGCACTTGCGGAGCGCGGGCACCATCGTCTTGGTGCGGCCCCCACCGCTGTGGAGGATCACCAGCGTCACGCCCGGGGGCGGATCGGCCGCGACGTCGAGGATGAGCGCCGCGGCGTCCTTCCCGGCGTCGGCGGTGGATTCGAGGATCACGATGCGCTCCTCGGCGAACAGCGACGGGCTCAGCAGCTCGGCCAGTTCGGGGACACCGGCGTCGCCCGCGCGGAGCCGGGAGACCGGTAGATCGCCCGGAGTGTCGCTGCGCGTGCGGACGTCGGACACGATCTGCGCGACAGCACGGTCGACGAGCAGTTCTTCCTCACCGAGGACCAGATGCAGGGACGCGTCGCTCACGGTTCGATCGTGCCACGCACGTCCGACACCACCGCGAGCGCCCCGGAAGCGGCACGGACCACGGCGACGTCGCCGTGCAGGTCGGTACGCAGCACGCGCGTCCCCACTGCAGCCAGCGTCGCGACGATCTCGGGGTGCGGGTGCCCGAAGAGATTGTCGCGTCCGGCGCTGACGACGGCGACGCTCGGCCGCACGGCGGTGAGGAAACGCTCGGGCGTGGTGCGGGATCCGTGGTGCGGCACCTTCAGCACCTCCGCACGCACGTCGATGCCGGATCGTACGAGCGCATCGAGCGCGGACTCCTCGGCGTCACCCGGGAGCAGGATCCGCCCCACGACGGTCTCGACCGCCAGGACGAGAGAGTCGTCGTTCTCGGAGCGGCCCGTCCCCGGCGTATCGGGGCCGAGCACCCGGATGTCGAGGTCGCCCGCGCGCAGCACCGCACCGGCACGCACTTCCCGCACGGCGACACCGATCTCGGTCGCCGGCCGGAGGCCTTCGGCGGCCCCGTCATCCGCAACACCCGGACCGACCACGACCGCCTCCACGGACCGCCCGTCGAGGACACCGCGGAGCCCACCCGTGTGGTCGGCGTGCAGGTGCGACAGCACGATCAACGCGACCTCACGAATCCGCAACCGGCGCAGGCACCGGTCGATGGGCTCCGGCTCGGGCCCGGTGTCGACGACGACGGCGCGTCCGTCCCCCGCAGCCAGCACCAGCGCATCGCCTTGGCCGACATCGCATGCGACGAGCACCCATTCGGCTCCGGGCCAGCCGGGCCTCAGCACACGCACCGGCAGCCACACCGCTGCGATCGCCAGCGCGATCACGAGAGCCGCCACCCGCGCTCGCCGGTGACGGACCACCGACCATGCAGTGGCGATCACCAGGGCTGCGGTGACGGCTCCCGCCGGCCCGTCGGGCACCTCCAGTTCGGCCGACGGCAAGGACGCCGCTCGGTCCGCCACCGTGATCAGCCACCACAGGAACGGACCTGTGCCACGTGCGAGTACCTCACCCGCCCACGGGAAGATGCAGGCGGCCATCGCTACGAGCGCGCCGAGGACCGTCAGCGGCGCGAGCACCGGGGCGACGAGACAGTTGGCCACCACCGACACGACGCTCACCGTCCCGCTCACCGCCGCGACGAGAGGCGCGGTCGCCGCGAAGGCGACCAGCGACATCGCCGTGACCTCCGCAACGGGCCGCGGCCACCCGCGATCCGTGAGTCGAGCCACCACGGGCGGTACGGCGACGATCAGCGCTGCCGTAGCGGACACCGACAACGCGAACCCGACATCGACGGCGAGATCCGGCATCAGCACGAGCAACACGCCGACCGCCGCACACAGGGCGGGAAGTGCCTGTCGCTCACGGCCCGTCACGAACGCCAGCAGACCGATCGATCCCATCGCCGCAGCACGCACCACGCTCGCCGACGGACGGACCACGACGACGAACGCGACGAGAGCCGTTGCGGCGAGAACGGTCCCGGAACGCGGACCGAGTCCGACCGCGCGCACGAGCAGCAGCACCGCTCCGAGTACGACGCCGACATTGGCGCCCGATACGGCCGTCAAGTGCGTCAGTCCGGCCACCCGGAAGTCCTCGCGGACCTCGTCGGTCAGCGCCGTGGTGTCCCCCACCACGAGACCGGGCAGCAGGCCGGCCCGATCATCGGGAAGCACGGCGGAACCCACTTGCGCGAGGCGCTCTCGTACCGTTCCGGCCCACCGCTGCCACACCGGTGGTGCGCCGATCACCGTCGGCGCGGTCTCCGCTCGGAGCACCGCCACCGTGGTGCCCGGCCCGGTGTGCGGTGCCGCTCGCACACGTGCGGTGACCTGTTGCGCCGGTAGAAGATCACCCCACGAGTCGGCCGGCGCGAAGACCATCACCGATCCTCCGGTGTCGAGGGCCCGCCCGCCCGTCGTCACGTGCTCGAGGCGTGCCGGAATACGCACCCGGGGCGTGCCGTCGAACGCCGCCGCCCGGATGCGTCGCGGGTCGTCGGTCGGGACGAGAACGACGGTGGCCCACGATCCGGTCTCCGCTGCGGAAGCGATCGGGTGATGATCGGCCGCCCACATCCGCAGTCCGGCGGCCGACCCGAATCCCGCGACGACGGCCGATACCGCGAGGAGGACCCCCGCACCGACGCGCCGCAGGCGGCCGGTCGCGACGAGACGGGCCGTCACCGCGCACCCGACGACGGCGACGAGCGCCACGACGCTCACGATCCGCCAGCCGGTGTACAAGGCCAGCAGGGTCACGCCCCACGCGGCGAGCGCACACGGCACCAGCCGCGCGTCGAGAACCGTCGGGACCGCGGTATCGCCGCGTGCGGTCACGCGATCACCGGTTCGCGCAGCCGCATCGTCACGCGGTGACCAGTTCACGCAACCTCGCCAACCGCGCCGGTCCGATCCCGTCGACCTCACCGAGTTGTTCGACGTCCGTGAACGGTCCGTTCGCGTCCCGCCACGACACGATCGCCGCAGCCGTCACCGGTCCGACTCCGGGCAGGGCGTCGAGCGTGGCCTCGTCGGCCGCATTGAGGTTCAGCAGCCCACCTGCCTCCGTCGGACCGGCACCCGACGGCTGCGCGCCCACGATTCCACTGGTATTCGGAACAGGTTGGGGCGGAGCGATTCCCACGACGATCTGATCGCCGTCGGCCACCCGCCGGGCCAGGTTCAGTCCCACGAGATCGGCTCCGTCCGCAGCACCACCGGCAGCGTCGAGCGCGTCCGCGACGCGCGTGCCGGGTTGCAGCCGCACGAGGCCGGGGCGTGCCACCGCCCCGACGACGCTGACGACGATCTCGGCCGTACCCGGTTGTGCCGCCTCTGCCGCCCTCGGCCGGAGCGCGTCCGAAGGCTCGGCCGATTCCACGACCTCGACCCGCGGGAGGGGTGGCACCGGTTCGGCGACGGGACGGTCGCGCCATACGACGACGAGGGCCACAGTGGCAGCGAGCACTCCGATCCCTGCGAGAGCAGCGGTCCCCCGCCGTCCCGTGTCCCACCGCGCGGCGGTCAGCCGATCGGCGAACCGCTCCCGGACGGCACCGGAGTGAACGGGTTCGTCGTCGCCGTCCGGATCCGCCCAGGGATGGTCGTCGTTCGTCGGCCTGCCGTTCGTCCAGGACGGTTCCGCAGGCATGTCCGCCGAGGAACGTGTGATCGCGCCGAGACGGGTGCGCGCGAGGTCACGGTGGTCACTGCTCGCCATGCCGCGACGCTAACGGCGTCCACACCGGCCGGGTCCCGTGTCGCCACCGATCCGGCCGGGGCTGTGGATGACTCGTATCCCTGTGGATGAACGTGCGAATCGGTCCCCGGCCGCCGCGATGCGGTCGGGGGCGTGGCGTAGAGAGGTTCAGTCCTCCGAGGTGCCGGATGCCCCGGTCGCCGCAGACGCGACGACGACACCGACCGCGCCCGGTCCGACGTGCGCGCCGAGCACCGCATCGAGTTCGGAGACGATGATCTCGGTGCCGTCCGGGAGTCGCTGTGCGAGCTGATCGGCAAGGCTGCGCGCACGATCCGGCGCGTCGCGATGGTGCACGGCGACGAGCGGTTCGTCGCCGACGTCCGTGGCCGCACCGTCGACGAGTTTCGCCATCGCCTTGGTCATGGTGCGGGTCTTCTCCCGCAGGACGAGCTTGCCGTCGGAGATGTGCAGGACCGGCTTCATCGCGAGCGCGGTGCCCAGCAATGCTGTGGCCGTGCCGATCCGGCCACCCCGGCGCAGATGGTCGAGCCGGTCGACGACGAGCAGGGTCCGGGCGGACGCCGCGACCTCCACCGCCCGGTCGTGCACCCGTACCAGATCGGCTCCGGCCCGAGCGGCACGCACCGCTTCGAGAACGGCGAAGCCGGAACCCATTGCGGTGTTCCGCGAATCGACGAGCCGGATACGGTCGCCCAGCGATTCCGCGGCGTGTCGGGCGGCGTCCCACGTACCGGACAGCACACGTGAGAGATGCACCGCGACCACGCCGTCGCCGCCGCTGGCCTCGAGCGCTTCGGTGTAGGCGTCCGTGAGCTCGGCGGGCGACGGACCGGAGGTGGTTACGGTCGACAGGTCCTCCGGCAGTTCGTCGACGCCCTCGCGGAGGTCGCGTCCGGCCGCGATGATGTGCAGCGGCACTACGCGGATACCGTACCGACCGACCAGTTCGGGGTCGAGACAACTCGACGAATCTGTGACGACGACGACGGGCACGACGCCTACCGTAGGCCCTCCACCGGGAATTCCGCATCCCGATGCACGATCCGGACGGCGTCGCCGACCGCGGCGGCGACTCGCCGGTGTCCCTCCCAGCCCCAGTGGATCCCGTCGGGATTCGCATCGTCGGAGAAGATATTCTCCCTCACCGCCTCGGCGAGATCGACGAGGGGAACCGACTTCTCGGCCGCCCAGTGGGTGATCGCACGCGCCGCGGGGAGCCGGCCGGCATGGACCGACCGGTATTGTTCGCTCCGATGCACCGAGGGCAGGGTGCCGATCACGGGCAGATCGGGACGCATGTATGCCAGTGCGTCCCTGATCGTTTCGAGATATTCGACGCTGACCCGCGGTGGCAGCGCCACGGGGCGGCCCAGCGGCGACAGTCGCGGCTGCAACCACCCGTAGGCGGTGCGCGCCGCCCGGCGCAGAGCCGGTGGGCGGATGTAGCGCAGGCCTTCCCGCAGTGCGGTGGGCAGCGGCGACGGCAGGGTGTCCATACCGCCCACGGCCAGGACCACGGCTCCGGCGTGCGGAATCGCGGCCCACACGCGCGGGTCCTGGGTCATCGCCCACCACGCGTCGCGTGTGGTCCACCCGATCCGGGCGACGAGTTCGACGTCCCACCCGAGTTCGGCCGCAACCAGGTTGGGCCAGATCTGCGGATGATCGGCGGGCAGGCCGCCCTTCGGGCCGTAATAGCTCAGCGAATCGCCGATCACCAACAGGACCGGACGTCGCGGGGCGACGTCGGCCTCGAGCGGCGTCGATTCAGAGGACGTCATCGGGGGCCACCGTGGCCGACGCGTTCCACACGTCGAGACGCCAGGACGGCACCTCTCCGTACCCGCTGAGCTGCACCCAGCCGGTGTTCCCCAGTCCACCGAGGACGGGCCATCGGTCCACCGGCAGATCGAGCAGTGCCGCGGTGAGCGCGGCGATCAGACCACCGTGCGCGACCAGCACGATGGGCCGGTCGCTCCAGTTCTCGTACTTGTCGAGCAGTTCGCCGACGACGGCGATGCTGCGCCGCGCCACGTCCACTCGGTTCTCGCCTCCCGGCGGTGCCCAGGTGGCGTCCGCGCGCCAGGAGTTGCGCGCACCCGGAGCGACGGCGTCGACCTCGGAGTGGGTCAGACCCTGCCATTCGCCGAGATGCGTCTCGCGCAGTCGCGTATCTATCTCGACGGGCAATCCGATGCGGTCGCCGAGTGCGGTCGCCGTGTCGTAGGCGCGGCGCAGATCCGACGAGACGACGGCGATCGGATCGAAGCGGGCGATCACGTCCGCGACGACGAGTGCCTGCCGTCGGCCGAGCTCGGACAGGTCTGTGTCGAGCTGCCCCTGCATGCGGCGGGTGGCGTTGTACTCGGTCTGCCCGTGACGCAGCAGGACCAGCTGACGCACCCGCGGGCTCCGAGTGTCCTCCCCCGGACGACTCACACGTCCTCCGGGGAGTCGGCAGCGGCGTCGAGAGCGGTGCGGGGGCCGCCCACACCGTCGACCTCGATGGTCGGGCAGTCCTTCCACAGACGGTCGAGGGCGTAGAAGTTGCGCTCGTCCTCATGCTGGATGTGCACGACGACGTCGACGTAGTCGAGCAGCGTCCACCGTCCTTCGCGGGTGCCCTCGCGGCGGACCGGCTTGTGTCCGGCCAGGCGCAGCTTCTCCTCGACGTTGTCGACGATGGCGTTGACCTGACGCTCGTTGGGCGCCGACGCGATGACGAAGCAGTCGGTGATCACCAGCTGTTCGGACACGTCGAGCACCACAACATCGGTGGCGAGTTTCTCGTCGGCGGCCAGGGCTGCGATTCGGGCCATCTCCGTGGCTTCTGCCGTTGCGCTCACTGCGTGCTCTTTCTCTCGATGGTGCCGGGGGTGTTTCCGTCGAACGCCGGGACGGGATCTCCGTCGCGGTGCGTATTCGTGCGGTAGAGCCGGCGTTTGCTGATGTACTGCACCACTCCGTCGGGCACCAGATACCAGACCGGGCGGTTCTCCCGGGCTCTCCTGCGGCAGTCCGTGGAGGAGATCGCCAGGGCCGGGATCTCCACGAGACTCACCGCCTCGGCGGGGAGGTCGTCCAGATGCGGTGCCAGGTGCTCGGCGTGCAGGTCGTATCCGGGCCGGGACACCCCGACGAAGCGCGCGAGGTCGAACAGGGTCTGCCAGTCCTGCCAGGACAGGATCGATCCCAGTGCGTCCGCACCGGTGATGAAGTACAGGTCCGCATCGGGATACTGCTTGCTGAGATCTCGCAGCGTGTCGACGGTGTAGGTGGGTTTGCGGCGATCGATGTCGACGCGACTGACGGAGAACCGCGGGTTGGATGCGGTCGCGATCACCGTCATCAGGTAGCGGTCCTCGGCGGCACTGACCTCGCGGCCGGTCTTCTGCCAGGGTTGCCCGGTGGGCACGAAGATCACTTCGTCCAGGTCGAAGCTCGCGGCGACCTCACTGGCCGCCACGAGGTGTCCGTGATGGATCGGGTCGAACGTCCCGCCCATGACGCCCAGGCGGCGCCTGGGGGCCGAGGGCCGATCCGTTGGCTGATGCACGGTTGTCCAGCTTACGGGTTCACACGGGGAGCAGACTCGCCACCACCGTCGCGAGCTGCTGCGCCGACCGGCACTCGTGCATCGTGACGACCTCGCTGTAGACGCGAGCGGCCGAGTCGCCGGAACCCCATTGCCCCTTCGGCTCGGGGTTGAGCCAGTACGCGTGGCGCGCGACGGACACGAGATGGTCGAGGGCTTCGAGGTTCGGATTGCGGTAGTTGGTGCGGCCGTCGCCGAGGATCAGCAGCGAGCTGCGGCCGGTGAGGGCGTGGGCGTGGTTCTCGGCGAAGCTGCCCAGCGCGTTGCCGTAGTCGGAGTGACCGTCGTAGGTGATCAGCTTCGCTTCCCGCAGCATCCGCGACATCGACTCCCCCAGCTCGGCGCCGGCCGAGAAGTAGTGGGTGACCTCGTCTGCGGTGTCGATGAATGCGAACACGCGCACGCGGGAGAACTGTTCGCGCAGGGCGTGCACGAGCAGCAGCGTGAAGTGGGAGAACCCGGCTACGGAACCGGAGACGTCGCACAGTACGACGAGTTCCGGGCGCGCCGGCCGGGGCTTGCGGTTCACCGGATCGATGGGCACACCGCCGGTGGACATGGACTTGCGCAGCGTGCGGCGCAGGTCGATGGCGCCGGCGCGGGCACGGCGGCGGCGCGCGGCGAGACGGCTCGCGAGCAGCCGTGCGAGCGGCACGACGCTTCGGCGCAGGGCCACGAGTTCCGCGTCGGAGGCGCGCAGGAAGTCGACTTCCTCGGCGAGCTTGGGCACCCCGTACTTCTCGACGCGTTCGCGGCCGAGCTGTTCGGCGGTGCGGCGGCGGGTCTCGCGTTCGATCATGGCCCGGAAATCGGCGATCCGCTGGGCCGCGGTGCGACGCGCGACCTCGCTCTCGTAGGCGGTGTCGTCGCGTTCCTCCCGGGTGCCGTTTCCGAGAAGCCCCTCGAGGATCTTCGTCAGCAGGGTGTCCGGGGAGACGTCCCGCAGCGCCTGGTAGGCCGAGAAGGACGGTCCGTTCGACGATGCGTACCGACCGAGTTCGTCCACGATGCCGGAGACGAGCATCTCGGTGGCCTCGAGCGCCTCCGGCGACTCCTCGGACAACAGTTCGGCGAGCAGGTCGCGCAGCGCGTCGAGGTCGACCTCCCCTGTCGGGGTGCGTGGAATGCTCACCTGCGGACCGTCGGCCTCGCGCCGTCCGATCGCGGGCGGGAACCACAGGTCGAACAGGGCGTCGAAGGTCGGACGGTGGGTCGGACGGCGGAGCAGTGTGCAGGCGAGACCTTCGCGGAAGGCTTCCCGGTCGAGGAGGTCGAGCACCGTCATCACGCGTCCGGCGTCGACGGTCTCGGACGGGCCGACCGCGATGCCGCGGCGACGCAGCGCCTCCACGAATCCGACCAGGTGCCCGGGCAGGCCGTGGGGTGCCGGTGGCACCGCGGATCCGGGAAGGTGCGCTGCGGCCATGTCAGTTCAACCGGAGCTCGGCGGCAGCGCGGACCTGATCGGACTGGTGTTTGAGGATCACGCCGAGCGTGCTGCGGACCGCGTTGTCGTCGAGGGTGTCGAGTCCGAGGGCGAGCAGGGTGCGGCCCCAGTCGATGGTCTCCGCCACCGACGGGACCTTCTTGAGCTGCATACTTCGGAGCACCCGGACCGTGCGCACGAGGTGATCGGCGAGAGCGTCGGGCAGGTCGGGCACCCGGCTCGCGAGGATCCGGCGTTCGAGATCGGCGTCGGGGAAGTCCAGGTGCAGGAACAGGCACCGCCGTTTGAGCGCCTCCGACAATTCGCGGGTGGCGTTCGAGGTGAGCACCACGAACGGCTTCCGGGTGGCACGGATCGTACCGAGTTCGGGCACCGTGACCGCGAAGTCGCTGAGCACCTCGAGCAGCAGACCTTCGATCTCGACGTCGGCCTTGTCGACCTCGTCGACGAGCAGCACCGTCGGATCCTCCCGGCGGATCGCGGTGAGCAACGGCCGCGACAGCAGGAACTCCTCGGAGAAGACGTCCTCCCTGGTGCGGTCCCACGACTCACCCGCCGCGGCGGTCGCCCCCGCCGACTGGATGCGCAGGATCTGCTTGGCGTGGTTCCACTCGTACAGCGCGCGGGATTCGTCGACCCCCTCGTAGCACTGCAGACGCACCAGTTCCGCCTCGGAGGTCTCGGCGACGGCCCGGGCCAGTTCGGTCTTGCCGACGCCCGCGGGTCCCTCGATCAGCAACGGCTTGCCGAGACGGTCGGCGAGGAACACCGCGGTCGCGGTGGATTTGTCGGCGAGATATCCGGTACCGGCCAGACGATCGATCACGTCCTGGACGTCCGCGAAGATCGGCGGGGTGGTGGGCAGCGCACGATCCACGCTGGTTCCTTTCGTCGGACCGGTAACGATCAGGCGGGGCGGGTGTGGCCGTCGCCCCACACCACCCACTTCGTGGACGTCAGTTCGGGCAGGCCCATCGGACCCCGGGCGTGCAATTTCTGGGTGGAGATACCGATCTCCGCGCCGAAACCGAACTGCTCGCCGTCCGTGAACGCCGTCGAAGCGTTGACCATAACGGCTGCGGCGTCGACCCGAGTCGTGAACTCCCGTGCGGCGGCGAGGTCCGCGGTGACGATCGCTTCGGTGTGGCCGGTGCCGTAGCGGTCGATGTGGTCGACGGCGGCGTCGAGGTCGTCGACCACTGCGAGGGCTACGTCGAGCGAGAGGTACTCGTCCGACCAGTCCTGCTCGGTCGCGGGCACGAGGCCGGGCAGGTCGCCGTGGACCGTCACGCTGTGCTCCTGCAGGGCCCGCAACAGCTTCGGGACGGCGGTGTCCGCGATCGCCTTGTCGACGAGGATCGTCTCCGCGGTGTTGCACACGCTGGGCCGGCGCGTCTTCGCGTTGATCACGATCTTCTCGGCCATCGCGAGGTCGGCCGCGGAGTGGACGTAGACGTGGCAGTTGCCCGTGCCCGTCTCGATCGTGGGGACGGTGGCGTCGCGGACCACGGCCGCGATCAGGCCGGCACCCCCCCGGGGGATCACCACGTCGACCAGACCCCGGGCCTGGATGAGATGGGTGACCGACGAGCGGTCGGCGCTCGGCAGCAGCTGCACGGCATCGGCGGGGATGCCCTGCTCCTCGAGCGCGGCGCGCAGCACGTCGACGAGCGCGGCGTTCGACCGGGCCGCGGACGACGAACCGCGCAGCAGTGCGGCGTTGCCGGATTTCAGTGCCAGACCGAAGGCGTCGACCGTGACGTTCGGGCGGGCCTCGTACACCATTCCGACCACGCCCAGCGGGACGCGAACCTGACGCAGCTCGAGACCGTTGGGCAGGGTCGAGCCGCGGACCACTCCGCCGATCGGGTCGGGCAGTCCGGCCACCTGGCGCAGGCCGGCGGCGATCCCGTCGATCCGGGCGGAGGTCAGGCGCAGCCGGTCGAGGATGGCCTCCTCGGTGCCACCGGCGCGGGCGGCCTCGATGTCCTCCGCGTTCGCGGCGAGGACGGTGTCGGCGGCAGCGAGCAGAGCGTCGGCGGCGGCGTGCAGTGCCGCGTCCTTCTCGGTGGTGGTGAGCAGCGCGAGCCGGCGCGAGGCCACACGGGCACGACGCGCGGCCTCGTGGACGGCTTCGCGGATGTCCGTGCCGGCGTCGGTCGCAGCTGAGTCGGGGGTCACGGCAGTCATGGGTCCAGCCTAGTCGGGTCCTGGCGGTGGCCGACAGGCCGCGTGCCGCTAGCGCAGGCCGGTGCCCCTCACGAGCGCCGTCTCCACCAGGATCGACAGCAGCTCGGCGTACTCGACGCCGGTGGCCTCCCACATCCGCGGGTACATCGAGATCGACGTGAAACCGGGCATCGTGTTGATCTCGTTGATCACCGGTCCGTCCTCGGTGACGAAGAAGTCGACGCGGGACAGGCCGTGGCAGTCGAGGGCCCGGAAGGCCCGGACCGCGAGTTCGCGGATCCGGTCGGAGGTCTCCTCGTCGAGCTTCGCCGGCACGTCGAATTCGCAGACGTCGTCGAGATACTTCGTGTCGAAGTCGTAGAACGCCTCGTGGTCGCCGGAGGTGTCGGGCATGCGGATCTCCGCCACCACGCTCGCCCGCACGTCACCGTCCGGGAATTCGAGCACGCCGCACTCGACCTCACGCCCGATGATCGCGGACTCGACGATGACCTTCGGGTCGTGCTCTCGGGCCTTGGCGACCGCGGCGTCGAAGGCCGCCCAGTCGGCCACGCGGCTGATACCGATCGACGACCCGCCGCGGGCGGGCTTGACGAAGACGGGCAGGCCCAGACGGGCCTTCTGCTCCTCGGTGAGGATCGCGGTGCCGGGGCGCATGACGATCTGGAAACCGACGGGGAGCCCTTCGGCCGCGAGCAGCTTCTTGGTGAATTCCTTGTCCATACCGGCGGCGCTGGCGAGGACACCGGGACCCACGTACGGGATGTTCGCCAGTTCGAGGAGTCCCTGGATGGTGCCGTCCTCGCCGTAGGCGCCGTGCAGGACCGGGAACACCACGTCGACCGATGCGAGCACCCGGCCGTAGGAACCCTCGTCGAGGGCGACGATGTCGCCCCCGCGGGTGGGATCCGCGGTGAGGACGAGATCGGAGCCGTCACCGGCGACGACGGGCAGCTCGCGACCGGCCGCGGCGAGGCGAGCGGGGTCGGCGTCACCGAGAACCCAGGCACCCTCGGGAGTGATGCCGATGGGCACGACCTCGTACTTCTCCGGGTCGAGATGGCGCAGGATGCTGCCTGCCGAGATGCAGGACACGGAATGTTCGTTGCTGCGACCACCGAAGACGACGGCCACCCGGGTGCGGGGCGTACTCACGTGTCGCACCGTACCGGTAGCGCCTCGCCGAGACCCAGCCGAGTCCCGTCCACACCGGGCATCCGCCCTCGCTCAGCGTGCGTTCAGCGCCGCGTCGAGATCGGCGAGCAGATCGGCGGTGTCCTCGATTCCGCACGACAACCGGACGAATCCCTCCGGCACGGCATCGCCCCAGCGTGCGCGGCGATCCGCGGTGGTGTGGATGCCGCCGAAACTGGTGGCCGGCGCGACCAGCGTGGCGGCGCGGACGAAACGGTGCACCTCGTCGCGGCCGGGCAACCGGAAGGTGAGCAAGGGACCGAATCGGCTCATCTGCCCGGCGGCCACGGCATGCGCCCGGTCGGAGACGAGTCCGGGATAACGGACGTCGGTGACGGCGGGGTGCCCGAGCAGCATCGCGGCGACGGCGAGCGCGTTGGCGCACTGCCGTTCGAAGCGCAGCCCGGCGGTGCCGAGGCTGCGGTGCGCGAGCCAGGTCTCGAAGGGCCCCAGGACGGTTCCCGAGAGCAACCGCTCCCGGTCGATCGCGGGCAGCAGACCGGGATCGGCGACGGCGGCATATCCGAACAGCAGGTCGCTGTGCCCGCTGAGCGATTTCGTGCCACTGGCCACCACGACGTCGGCCCCGAGGTCGAGCGGACGCTGCCCGAGCGGGGTGGCGGTGGTGTTGTCGACGAGCAGCAATGCCCCGGCGCGACGGCACGCCGCCGCGGTCGCACGCAGATCCACCGTGTCGAGACCGGGATTCGACGGTGTCTCGGCGAGGACGACCGCTCCCTTCCCCGCGCCGTCGAGCACGCGCCGCAGCGAGCCGTCCGCGAATTCGGCGACGGAGAGTTCGTGCACCTCGATGCCGTGCGGTGCGAGGTATCCGGTGGCGAACTTGCGCACCTGGTAGTAGCCGTCGGAGGGGACGACGACCGTGCTGCCCGGGGCCACGAGCGATCGCAACGCGACCGTGATCGCCGACATGCCCGAGCCGACGACGCGCGCCGCCGAGGCGTGTTCGAGCGCGGCGAGCGCCGATTCGAGTGCGCGCCAGCCGGGATTCGAGGCCCGCGCGTAGGTATCGACGTCGTCGCGTTCGTCCTCGCCGAGGAGGTACGGCGCGGCGAAGACCGGTCCCGCCTGCAACGGGGAGCCCGGAACGCCTTCGTGTGCAACCGCCTTCACGCAGCGTGTCGAATCGCCCGTCATGCGGCTCATTCCGGCTTGATCCGGCGCCCGAGCAGCTGCCCGATCGCATCCGGTACCGACATGCCTTCGTGGCACACGCGATGTACGGCGTCGGTGAGCGGCATCTCGACGTCGTAGCTCGCCGCGAGGGCGCGGACCGAGGTGCACGACTTGACCCCTTCGGCCACCTGGCCGTGGGTGGCCTCCTGTGCGCTCTCGAGCGATTCGCCGCGGCCGAGGCGTTCGCCGAACGAACGGTTGCGCGACAGCGGGGAGGTGCACGTCGCGACGAGATCGCCGACGCCGGCGAGGCCGGCGAGCGTGGCCGGCTTCGCCCCGAGGGCGGTTCCGAGACGGGTGATCTCGGCGAGACCGCGGGTGATGATGCTCGCCACGGTGTTCTCACCGAGTCCGATACCGGCGGCCATGCCGCAGGCGAGTGCGATGACGTTCTTGCACGCGCCGCCGATCTCGCAACCGATCACGTCCGAATTGGTGTACGGACGGAAATACTTTGTCGCGCAAGACTTCTGAATCTCCATGGCACGGGTCGAATCGGGGCACGCGATCACCGTCGCGGCCGGTTGCCCCTCGGCGATCTCCCGAGCGAGGTTGGGGCCGGACAACACGGCGATCCGATTCTGCTCGGCGCCGGTGACCTGACCGATCACCTGACTCATGCGCATCAGGGTGCCGCTCTCGATTCCCTTGGCGAGACTCAGAAGTGTGACGTCGGATCCGATATCCGCCTTCCACGCCTCGAGATTGGTGCGCAGGGTCTGGCTCGGTACGGCGAGGACGACGAAGTCGGCGCCCGCCACCGCCACCCGGTGATCGGCGGTGGCCTTCAGCGAGTGCGGCAGTTCCACACCGGGCAGATAATCGGAGTTCTCGTGCCGTTCCGCGATGCCGCGCGCCACCTCCTCGCGTCGCGCCCAGATCGTCACGTCCGTTCCGGCGTCGGCCAACACCTTGGCGTACGCCGTCCCCCACGAACCCGCGCCCAGAACTGCTGCTGTGGTCACGCGATCCTCACTCTCGTCCGATGCCCGGCACGGGCGGTCACCACCCACGGTCGTACCCAGTATCGCGCAGGCCCCACGGCACCGTGCCGAGTCGGTGGACGGACCGCGTGCCACACCGACCGCGCCGGTCGACCGCGCAGTGGCCGAACTCGTCGCTGATGGCACAATCGGGCAATGTCCGCGACGCACGTGCTCGTCCCCGTCAAGGCCCTCGGCCTGGCGAAGTCGCGGCTCGCCCATGTTCTCGACCCGGTGGCACGGGAATCGCTGGTGCTCGCGATGCTGCAGGACACCGTCACGGCGGCGCTGTCCGCCGGAGACGTGACGGTCACCGTCGTCACGGCCGACGATCGCGTCGCGGTCGCCGCGCGGGCATGCGACGCGGACGTCCTTCCCGACCACGTCCCGCCCGGCTCCCCCGATCCGCTCAATGCCGCGCTGCGCGCAGCG
>NZ_LPZN01000063.1 GCF_001646655.1 Rhodococcus gordoniae
GTCGTCGATCGCGGCCGCGAGCTCACCCTCGGGCTTGTCGCCACCCTCGGGGGAGAGGTTGTTCCAGAAGACGGAGTGGTTGGTGTGACCACCCAGGTGGAAGGCGAGGTCCTTCTCGAGCTTGGTCGCCTGCGCCGCCATGGTGCCGTTGTCGCGGGCCTCGGCCAGCTTCTCGAGGGCGGTGTTCGCACCGGCGACGTAGGTGGCGTGGTGCTTCGAGTGGTGCAGCTCCATGATCTTCGCCGAGATGTGCGGCTCGAGCGCTGCGTAGTCGTAGGGCAAGTCCGGAAGTGTGTATTCAGCCACGAAGGGTCCCTTCTTCACCGGGCCGTCCGGCCCGTGCAGTTATTCCGTACCTTTTCGGGTTTCCACCCAAACCCATAACTACACCGTCCGCAACATTCGCCGTAATGCGGACACGGCCGGACCCCGACTGTGGCGTAGAGCACCCGACACGGGCGACGCCTCCGGACAACGGCTCCCACCAGCGGAAACCGTCGTACGACGGGACCGTCGGCAACCACCGCGTGAACGGGACCTTAACATTGGCGCGTGTTTCGGCCCTTCCTGAACGAACCGACACGCGGGGCCGACGCACCGCGTGTGGACCTCCCGGGCGTCGACCTCGTCCGGTTCGTCGCGGTCGCGGCCGTGCTCTACTCCCACATCGCCTTCTATCTGATCGACGACCTCGGTACGGGCTGGTGGGGCATCGACCTCACGTACGAGGTGCTCGTCGAGGGCGCCGGACTCAATCAGCATCTGTCGTCCGTGGGCGTGACGGCCTTCATGATGCTCACGGGCATGCTCGTCACCCGGTCCGCGATCCGTCAGGACCGGCGGAAGTTCCTGATCGCCCGGGCCGCGCGCCTCCTGCCGGCCTTCTGGGTGTCGATCCTGGCCGCGGTCGTGCTCGTGTGGCTGGGCATCAACGGCACCTTCAGCGGCCACACCACCGTGTCCGTCTCCGAGGCGTTCCTGTCCTTCTTCCTCGGCGCGTTCTTCCTGAAACCGCAGGTGATCGTGCTCGGCGTGGTGTGGACGCTCGCCGCGCAGATCTCCTTCTATCTGTGGTGCGTGGCGGGACGGTCGCTGTTGCGGACGGCGCCGGTGGCGGTGCCGATGCTCGGTGCCGTGCTGTGCATGCTCGTGCTCCTCTACAACCTGTACGTGCCCGAGCCGTACACGGTGCCGTTCCTGTCGAAGATCGCGTCGACCCTGCCGACCCTGTTCCTCGGGCAGATCGTGTACTTCGGCTGGGCGGGGCTGATCTCGCTTCGCGCACTGCTGGCGGCGCTGTTCGCGCAGATCGCGACGATCGTGATGGCGACGGACATCAACGTCTACTGGTCGGGCAGCCGCTACCTGTGGACGGTGACGGTGGTCTTCGCAGCGGTCGTGCTGGTCGCGCGGTACGACGGCCGCTTCGCGCGCTCGGCCGTCGTCTCCTGGGTCGCGACCCGCAGCTACTGCATCTACCTGACCCACACGCTCGTGATGTACCGGATCTACGAGAACACCGTGGGCATCGTCGGCACGACCACGGCGATCGCGCTCCTCCTGATCGGCTGCGGTCTCGTCGCCGAAGTGCTGTACCGCGCCGTCGAGGTCCCGGCCGCGCAGTGGATCAAGAACCGCTGGCTGGCGCCGAAGCGGGCCGCCTCCGACGAACGGACCGCCGCTCCGGCACGCGCGTAGCATCGGGTCATGTCCTGGTTCGACGAGATCCTTGCCCGTGCAGGTTCGAAGTCGCAGATGGTGGGGCGCGAGGATGCCCTCCCCGGTCGCGCCGAACCGCTGCCCGTCCCCGAGACCCATTACGTCAACGGCAATCGCATCGTTCCCCCGTTCCCCGAAGGTATGCAGACCGCAGTCGTCGGTATGGGTTGTTTCTGGGGCGCCGAGAAGGAGTTCTGGCAGCTCGACGGTGTCCATTCGACCGCGGCCGGATATGCCGGCGGCTACACGCCCAACCCCACCTACGAGGAGGTGTGCTCCGGCCGGACCGGGCATACCGAGGTGGTGCTCGTCGTCTTCGACCCCAAGGTGATCGGGTACGACCGCATCCTGCAGCAGTTCTGGGAGAACCACGATCCCACCCAGGGCATGCGCCAGGGCAACGACCACGGCACCCAGTACCGTTCGGCGATCTACACCTACGACGAGACGCAGATCGAGGTCGCCGAGGCCACCGCCGAAGCCTTCGGCAAACGCCTCGCGGACGCCGGTTACGGGGAGATCACCACGGAGATCGCACCGCTGACGCAGTTCTACTACGCCGAGGACTATCACCAGCAGTACCTCGCGAAGAACCCCGGCGGGTACTGCCCCGTGCATGCCACCGGAGTGAGCTGCCCGGTGGGTCTCGGCGCCTGACAGCGCCAGACGGTGTCGCGCACCACATCTCCCCTCACATCGTGAGTGTGAGATGTGCTGGCGTTCCTTGAACTTCCCAGAGAGCAGACGCATCCTGGGAAAAGGGATCATTCCAGAGGGGGAAGGGACGGCGTGCCGGTATGACGACCAGAGCGGGGTACCTGCGGCGCACACGGCGAAGTCTGCGCAGGCGGGATCCGCTCGTGCGTCGCACCGACAGGCTCGAGGCACGATGCTTCACCCTGATGGTCGCCGTGATGGCGCTCCTGATCCCCGTCGCGGTGTGGGTGTCGGCCACCATGTGGAGTTCCCAGCTCGAACTCTCCGAGAAGCAGAACGCCGAACGCGTCGCCGTGACGGCAGTCCTCGACGCCGACGCCTCGGGCGATCCCTCCGGCTGGGGTGAGACCGTGAAGATTTCCTCCGCCCCCGCGACCTGGGGATGGGGCGACGAGACGCGTCAGGCCCTCGTGCAGGTCGACAGCCTGGCGACCGCGGGTAGCGAGGTTCCCGTCTGGGTCGATGCGAGTTCCGGGGAATACACGCAGCCCCCGCTGACCACCTCCGCCGCGAAGTTCTCCGCGGTGCTGTCCGGGGTGTCGCTGTGGACGTTCTCGTTCGTCGCCGTGGCCGGACTGTTCGCGCTCGCGCACTGGCGGCTCGAGGTGCGCCGCAGCCGCGAGTGGAGCCGGGACATCGAAGCGTTCCTCGGCTCCACCAGCAGCCACTGAGCAGCCGGAGTCACCGGCCCCGCTACAGGTCCGCGACCGCAGGCATGACCTCGCTCGCCACCAGTTCGAGGTGTTCGAGATCGGCGAGGTCGAGGACCTGTAGGTAGATGCGCTGCGTCCCGGCTTCGGCGAAGGTGCGGATCGTGTCGATCAACTCCTGCGGTGTGCCCGCGAGCCCGTTCTCCCGCAACTCGTCGACCTCTCGGCCGATGCGTGCCGCACGACGGGCGATCTCGTCCTCGTCCCGGCCGCAGCACAGCACGAGTGCGTTCGAGTAGATCAGTTCCTCGGGGTCGCGTCCGGCTTCCCGGCAGGCAGAGCGCACGCGCTCGAACAAGGTCTTCGTCTCGTCCAGCGATGCGAACGGCACGTTGAACTCGTCGGCGTAGCGTGCCGCGAGTGCCGGCGTGCGCTTCTTGCCCGCCCCGCCCATGACGATCGGCGGGTGGGGACGCTGATACGGCTTGGGCAGCGCGGGGGACTGCTCGATCCGCACGTGCTCGCCCTCGTACGAGAAGGTCTCGCCCACCGGCGTGTCCCACAGGCCGGTGATGACGGCGAGGGACTCCTCGAGGCGGTCGAACCGCGTCTTCAGATCGGGGAAGGGGATGCCGTAGGCGAGATGCTCCTCCTCGAACCAGCCGGCTCCGAAGCCGAAGTCCACGCGTCCGCCGCTCATGGCGTCGACCTGCGCGACGGAGATCGCGAGCGGACCGGGATGCCGGAAGGTCGCCGAGGTGACGAGCGTGCCGAGGCGGATCGTCGACGTGTCGCGGGCGAGACCGGCCAGGGTGATCCACGCGTCCGTGGGCCCGGGCAGCCCCTCGACGTTCATGGCGAGGTAGTGGTCGGAGCGGAAGAACGCGCCGTAACCGAGTCGTTCCGCGGTCTGCGCGACGGCGAGGAGATCGTCGTAGGTGGCGCCCTGCTGGGGTTCGGTGAAGATACGCAATTCCATGAACCGATCATTCCAGCGTCGGACGCGACGCGGTGTACCGGTGCGTCGGCCGTCCGCTGTGAGATGTCTCGAGAGTGATTGTCCATGCATGGATAGACCTGTTGATGAACCTGTGGAAATTGTGGATAACTCCAGCGGATGGGGTTGGTGGGGAGCACGGGGGCGGGCCCTCAGGTCCCACCCGCAGAACCGGATCGGTACGACCACGCCCACATCGGCTCACGGCGCGTGCCACTATTGAGACGTGAGCTTTTCCGACGTGCCCACCGTGTCGGTCGACCTGGTACCCGAACCGGGCGATGAGGTCGTCCTCCTCGACGTCCGCGAGGACGACGAATGGGAACTCGGACACGCCCCCGGCGCGCTGCACGTTCCGCTCGCCGACGTGCCCGCCCGCATCGAGGAACTCGACCCCGACGCCGAGATCTACGTGATCTGCAGGCAGGGCGGCCGCTCCCTCGGAGCGGTCGAATACCTGGCCCGCCTCGGGTACGACACCTTCCAGGTGGCGGGCGGCATGGTGGCGTGGCAGAAGCACGGACTTCCGCTCGTCTCCGAGCGCGACGAACCGGCGAAGATCTATTGATGTCGGCCTATCAGATCTGTGTGCGCTGTGAGAATCGCTGGCCCGTGACCTATCAGCCGCGGCAGTGGTGCCCGGCCTGCCGCGGTGTGCTGCTCTCGCCCGTCGCCCCCGACGGATCGGTTCCTCCCTCGCGCCGCAACTTCCGCTGGGTCGCGCGCCCCGCGGGTGGTCTTCCGACCACCGGACAGACGTCGCAGCCGCAGCCCCGCCCGGAGTCCGGGACACCGTCCTACCGCGAGATGCCGCGCTGGGGACTGCTCGATCCGCTCCCGGCCGACGACCACGACGAACCCGGCCGCGCCGACATCGCCGCCGACCTCGCACCGACGCTGCTCGTCGGCACCGCCGTCGTCTTCGGTCTCGCGGCGGTCGCAGAAGCCGTCCGGTACGGGTTGTTGTTGTTCAACCGCACCCGGCTCGTCGACCCACTCGTGCTCGCGGTGTCGGATGCCGCGGTGTGGGCGACCCAGGTCGTCGGTCCGGTCGTGGCACTGGCCGCGGCGGTCGCGTCCGGACTCCGCCTCATCGACCTGCGCCGGCGTGTCTACGCCGAGCGAGGTCTCGCCGACTCGCGTTCGCCGCTGTCCATCCTGGCGGGGCTCGTCGTTCCGGGCCTCAACCTGGCGATGCCCGGTGTCTTCCTGATCGAGATCGCCGACCGCGACCCCCGGTTGCTCCGCGCGATCCGCACCTGGTGGGTGCTGTGGGTGGTCGACGCTGTGCTCGTCGTGGCGCTCCTCGCGTGGCGTCAGCGCGACACGCTGCAGGCCCGCGCCGACGGTGTTCTGTTCACCGCAGTTCTCGCGGTGCTCGGGGCGGTCGTCGCGCTCGCGACCCTGCACGTGCTGCGCCTGTTCGACGACGCCGACCTGTGGGGACGGCCGTTGCGCCGTCGTCGGTTCACCCAGGCGACCGGCCCGGCCGCATCGCCGATCGCACCGATCGTCCCCGCCGCCGTCGCCCGCGAGCGGGAGCAGGTCGAGGCCGACGCTCGGGAAGAGCACGCCGGACCCGCGGAACGAGTCGAGGACGAGGAGCGCGCCGAGGCGGTGGCGCCGTGACCCGCAGTGCGCACCCACGGGTCGTCGCGCATCGCGGTGCGTCGGCCGCGCTCCCGGAACACACGATCGGGGCGTACGAACTCGCGTTGAAGGAAGGTGCCGACGGCGTCGAATGCGACGTGCGGCTCACCCGCGACGGCCACCTGGTGTGTGTGCACGACCGCACGATCGACCGGACGTCGAACGGCACCGGTGTCGTCAGCGAGATGACACTCGACGAACTGGCACAGTTCGATTACGGACGGCCCGGCGAACCTGCCGGCCTGCTCACCCTGCGGCAACTGCTCGAACTCGTCATGGACTTCACGAGCGTCCCGGTGAAGGTCTTCGTCGAGACCAAGCATCCCGTCCGCTACGGCGGCCTCGTCGAAAACACACTGCTCGCCGAGCTCGCACGATTCGGTCTCGCGACTCCGGCCTCCGCCGACTTCTCCCGGGTGGTGGTGATGTCGTTCGCGGCCGGTGCCGTCTGGCGCATCCGCCGCGCCGCGCCGCTGCTGCCCACCGTGCTGCTGGGAGAGACGTCGCGCTACCTGCGGGGGAGCGCCGCCACCACCGTCGGCGCGACCGCCGTGGGACCTTCCATCGCGACATTGCGTGAGCACCGCGACCTCGTCGACCGGGCGGCCCTGTCCGGCCGGGCAACCTACTGCTGGACCGTCGACGACCCCGCCGACGTCGAGTTGTGCCGTGAACTGGGCGTGGGGTGGGTCGCCACGAACCACCCGGGCCGCACCAAGCTGCAACTCGACGCCGCGTTCGACCGATGAGCACCCTCGTCGAGTCCCGCGACCTCGGCATCGCGATCCGGGTCGCCGTGTAGGTTGACGCCGTGGCCAAGAAGAGCAAGAGAAACAGCGGACCCAAGCCCGGCAGCAATCGCGCCGCGAAGCTCGAGCAGCGCCGGCTCGAGCGGGAAGCTGCGGCCGCCGCGACGTCCCGGCCCTTCGAAGGACTCGCCTTCGAATGCGATCTCGTGGCGCTGCGCGAGTTCGTGCCGTCGGCCCTCGTGGAGCTGCCCGCGGCCGAGGACGGCCGCCGCGTGGTGGGTGCGACCATCCTTCCCGGCGGGGTTGCGGCACTGGTCCGCGAGGAGAACGGTGCGCCGGTCGCGTACGTCGGCCTGCAGCTCGCCGCCGGCTTCGGCCCCGATCCGGCGGGCGAACTGGCCGCGGCCCTGCACTGGGCGCACACGGCCGAGCCGGGATCGTCGCTGCAGGTCGCGAACGTCGACGACGACACCCCGCCGCTGGCGGACCTGATCGACCCGGCGGTCGTGCCGGCGATCACCGTCCACAACGACTTCGACTGGTGGATCCCGGCGGGGGTCGAACCGAGCGCCGAGATCGCCCACACCGTCAAGCACGCGAACGAGGCCGTGCTGCCGTCGGCGCGGCTCGAAGGCGACGGCCTCCGCGGCGCGTGGTGGGTCGATCCGGGCGAGAAGGCGCACCTGCGGTGGGTGCGACCCGAGGACGAGGACGCGCTGATGGCCGCGTTGTCGCGCGTGCATGCGGCGGGTGGCCTGCACCTCGGTGAGGGATCGCGGTTCGCCGGTTCGTTCCGCACCCACGGCCTGCTGGTGCCGGTGTTCGATCTCGACCGCGACAAGCACCCGGACGAGTGGGTCGCCCCGACCATCGAGTTCGGCCGGCGTCTCGACGAGGCCCTGGCCGTGGACGACCCGCTCACCGCCGCCGAGCGACGGTCGCGCGACGGTCTGCGCAGCCGTCAGGTCACCCTGCGCTGACCATCCCTGCGCCGATCTTCCGGCGAGAGCACGAAGGCCACCTCCCGCGGGAGGTGGCCTTCGTCGTTCCGGGTGGGCTGTCCCCGGATGGAGAAACGGTCAGATGGCGCCGCCGGCGGCGAGCGGGGCGTTGTCGCGCGGTTCGTTCGGCTTCGAGTTCAGCTCGCGGGCCACGAAGTCCTCGAGGTTGAAGAGGTTCTCGCCGGCCCGATCGGCCACGGTCAGCAGGGTCGTCATCGTCGCGACCTCCTCGACCTGTTCCTGCAGGAACCACTGCATGAACTGCTCGCCGAGATAGTCGCCCTCGTCGCGCGCGGTGCGGGCGAGCTCGACGATCTGATCGGTGACCTTCTTCTCCTGGGTGAGGGCCAATGCGATCGGCTCGCGGGCATCCTCGAACATCGACTGCACCGCGTCGACTCCCGTGAGGTCGACGGCCATGTCGCGGTCCAGGAAGTACTGGACGATCATCATGGCGTGGTTGCGTTCCTCGACGGCCTGCGCGTAGAAGTGCTTCGCCAGCTGTGGGAGATCGGCATTGTCGTAGAAGACCGCGACGGCGATGTACTGATGCGACGCCGTGAACTCGTGGCGGATCTGGTCGTGCAGCAGCGTGTGGAACTTGGTCTTGGTCATCTCGCCCATCGTTGTCATGATCACGACGTTAATGCAGGTCAGCGACCTTTTCATCCAAGCATTGGCTACCCTTGCGCTTCGCAGTGTCGGCTACCCTACGGGAAATTCGGACAGCCTTACCCAAGATCGAGATCTCTTCTCGGGGCCGTGTCAAGGGGCCGGGGCGAGAAGGTCCGGCGGGATCGGATCGCCCTCCGAGATCGCTCCGAAGAACGGTACGGCACGCTCGCGGTCCCACAGCAGGACGTTGCCGATGCCGTAGACGTCGTCGAATCCGCCCACCGGAACGGTGGTGGTGACCGTCTCGCCGCGCATCGCCCACGCCAGTCGTGCGAGGTTCCACAAGTGGTCGCCGTCGTCGACCCGCATCGACCCGGCCGCACCGGACATCAGCGACCACGCCCGGAAGGGGTTCAGGAAGGTGCCGGGGCTCGTCGCCTTGCTCAGCAGCGCCGAGAGGAACAGACGCTGGTTGTTCATCCGGTCCAGATCGGCGAGCGGGGTCGCGCGCGTGCGGACGAAGCCGAGTGCCTGCGGTCCGGTCAGCTCCTGGCATCCTGCTTCGAGCCTGAGCCCGGCGAGCGGATCGTCGATCGGGTACGGCACGCAGAGGTCGACCCCGCCGACCGCATCGACGATCGACGCGAACCCACCGAAACCGATCTCGGCATAGTGGTCGATGTGCACACCGGTCGCGCCCTCCACCGTCTGCACGAGTAGTTGCGGCCCGCCCAGCGCGAAGGACGCGTTGAGTTTGTCCTGACCGAAGCCCGGCACGCTCACGTAGGAGTCGCGGGGCAGGGAAACCATCGTCGTCGCGCCCCCACCGGGCGGGATGTGGACGAGCAGGACGGTGTCGGTGCGGTCGGCCCCGACCTCCCCGCCGGTCGCGAGTTCCTGTTCCTGCTCGGGGGTGAGGCCCACCCGGCTGTCGGAACCGACGAGCAGCCAGTTCGTGCCGGGAGTGTCGCCGACGCGACCGTCGTAGTCGGCCAGCGCGTCGACGCGCGCGAGCTTGCCGTCGAGGTAGACCATGCTCGCGCCCATGGCGACGACGAGCACGACCGCGACGATCGCCAGTCGCCGCAGGATGCGCCGGGCACCGAG
>NZ_LPZN01000064.1 GCF_001646655.1 Rhodococcus gordoniae
GACCCGGAGAACGAGTGGACGGTGGGGGTCGCGCACGGCACCCGTAAGGTCGGCAAACCCACGCCGGTCGCGCCCGATGCCGTCGAACGGGCGGTGAAGGAACTCGGTGATCCCACGGCCACCGAGGCCGTCCACTCGGTGATCGACGAGGCGCGTCGCGCCGCCGAAGAACGGGTGGCGCAGCTCAGCCGCGAGCTCGAGGAAGCCCGTCAAGCTCTGGAAAGCTTGGGCGCAACCCGGAAATCCGGCGGAAACCTCTAGTACGCTCAGCCCGACGGCCCCCCCGGTCACCCTCGGCGGCGGTTCGGGAATCACTCTCGGAGACAACGGGCAGGACATCTTCGACTGCACACTCACCACGATCGGCAACGACGCCGCCGGTCGCCTGGTGGGTCTCACCGCCGCGCACTGCGGCTCTCCCGGCATGACGGTGAAGGCCGAATACGACCTCGCCGCCGGCTCGGTGGGCCGCATCGTCTCGACCAACGAGCGGCTCGACTACGCCGTCATCGAGTTCGACCGGAGCAAGGTGGTTCCGGTCAACCGCGTCGGCGACGTGACGATCACGGGCCTCGGCGCTCCCGTGGGCTTCCCGAACATCGCGTGCAAGGAAGGCCGAACCACGGGCAATACCTGCGGAGTCGTCTGGGGCGACGTGTTCGGCTCGCAGGAGACGTGGACGCAGGTCTGCGTCGTGGAAGGCGACTCCGGTGCGCCGCTGGTGGTGGGCACGACGCTCGTCGCGATGGTCAATGCCTACCTGCTCGCGGCATGTGTCGGTCCCGAGGTCGGCACCAACATCGATGTGATCATGGCCGATATCAACGGCCGGGGCGGGCCGGGCGCAGGTTTCCGTCCGATCTGATGCCCCCAGGGCGCGAGGGTTCACCCGACCCTCACCCGCACACCGCACCGTTCGAGGCGGAACCGACGAGCTTCGTGTACTTCGCCAGTACACCCCTGGTGTAGCGCGGCGGTAGTGGCTCCCAGCCCTGCCGCCGCGTTTCCATGTCCTTCTCGTCGACCAGCACGTCGAGGAGGCCGTTCGAGACGTCGAGGCGGATCCGGTCGCCGTCGCGGACGAACGCGATGGGGCCACCGTCGACGGCCTCCGGGGCGACGTGCCCGACACACAACCCGGTGGTGCCACCGGAGAACCGGCCGTCGGTGAGCAGCAGGACGTCCTTGCCGAGCCCGGCACCCTTGATCGCACCGGTGATCGCGAGCATCTCGCGCATGCCCGGGCCGCCCTTGGGACCCTCGTACCGGATGACCACCACGTCGCCGGCGGTGATGGTGCCGTCCTCGAGCGCGTCCATCGCGGCACGTTCGCGTTCGAAGACCCGCGCCGTTCCCTCGAAGACCGACTCGTCGAAGCCTGCGGACTTCACCACCGCTCCGTCGGGAGCGAGACTGCCCCGCAGGATCGTGATGCCCCCCGTGGGATGGATGGGGTCGCTCAGGGCACGCAGCACCTTGCCGTCCGGGTCCGGTGGCCTGATGCCGGCGAGGTTCTCGGCCACGGTGTTCCCGGTGACGGTGAGGCAGTCGCCGTGCAGCAGACCCGCGTCGAGCAGCGCCTTCATGATGACCGGGACGCCGCCGATGTGGTCGACGTCCTTCATCACGTGCCGGCCGAACGGTTTGACGTCGGCGAGATGCGGTACCCGCGCACCCACGCGGACGAAGTCGTCCAGGCTCAGATCCACGCGGGCCTCGTGCGCGATCGCGAGCAGGTGGAGCACGGCGTTGGTAGAGCCGCCGAACGCCATGACCACTGCGATGGCATTCTCGAATGCTTCCTTCGTGAGGATGTCCGAGGCCGTGATTCCGCGACGCAACAACTCGACCACCGCCTGTCCGCTGCGCCGGGCGAAACCGTCGCGGCGACGATCGGTGGCGGGTGGGGATGCGCTTCCCGGCAGCGACATGCCGAGCGCTTCGGCCGACGCTGCCATCGTGTTCGCGGTGTACATGCCGCCGCAGGCGCCCTCACCGGGGCAGATGGCGCGTTCGATCGCGTCGAGATCGGTCTCGGACATCAGGCCTCGCGCACACGCCCCGACCGCCTCGAAGGCATCGATGATCGTCACGTCGCGTTCGGTGCCGTCGGACAGTTTCGCGATGCCCGGCAGGATGGACCCGGCGTACAGGAAGACGGCGGCGAGATCGAGGCGGGCCGCGGCCATGAGCATGCCGGGCAGGGACTTGTCGCATCCCGCGAGCAGCACCGATCCGTCGAGGCGCTCGGCCTGCATCACCGTCTCGACGCTGTCGGCGATCACTTCCCGGGACACCAGGGAGAAGTGCATGCCCTCGTGCCCCATCGAGATCCCGTCGGACACAGAGATGGTGCCGAATTCCAGCGGATATCCACCTGCGGCATGCACCCCCTCCTTGACCGCTCGGGCGAGCCGGTCGAGCGGGAGATTGCACGGCGTGATCTCGTTCCACGACGATGCCACCCCGATCTGCGGCTTACCCCAGTCGTCGTCGCCCATGCCTACCGCGCGGAGCATGCCGCGCGAGGCGGCCTTCTCCATGCCGTCGGTGACGTCGCGGCTGCGGGGCTTGATATCGGGCCGGTCCGTCATGAGGCCTTCCGAGGGTCGCGGCCGGTCAGGGCGAGGAGCCGGTCCTGTGGCGGAGCATCGTCGGGGAGCGGGACGGGATCGGCGAACAGACCGCTCGAGGCGAGCATGTCCTTCTGAGGTTCGATGTCGGCGAGCACGGCGTCGACGAGTTCGGCGTCGAGGGTCTCGTCGGCGCCGATTGCCCGCGCGAGATCCCAAGTGTGCACGGTGATGTCCGCGACCTGCTGTTTCATGTAGTCGAGGCACGGGACGGTGCCGTAGGACAGGTGAACCTCCTGGGACGGTGCCGCCATCGCCCACGCGGCGGTCGCCTGCTCGGCGAAGCGTGCCCATTCGGCGGCGAGGTCGTCTCCGATCGGTTCGAGTGCAGCCTTCGCGTCGTCGAGGGAACGCCCCGAGAGCAGGGGCTGGATCCAGCGCTGCTCGTCGACCATGTGCCACACCAGGTCGGTGACGTCCCATTCGGTGTCGGGGGTCGGGGCGTGCCAGTCGCGGATCTGCGCGACCCGGTCGCCGAACTCGCGCCGCGCGGTTCGTTGCAGGGAGAGCCAGTCGGTCGCCATGTCTCTCAGCGTAGGGCTCGGGTTGCTCGAATCACGGCGATTTCGACTCCTGCGATCATGCGCGGGATGCGGGACGATCGGGAGTCGCACCGTGTCGTCGTCGAGGAGAAATACATGCCTGTCCCCACCGTCCAGCTCGCGCCCGGTCTCGTCGTCAGCGCCCAGGGTTACGGCGCGATGTCCGTCGCCCCCGCATACGGCGAGGTGAATCTCGACGAGGCGCTCGCGACCCTGCACCACGCCGTGGATCTGGGCATCACCTTCATCGACACCGCCAACGTCTACGGCGACGGCACGAGCGAGAAGGTGGTCGGCAAGCTGCTCGCCGACCGGCGGGACGAGGTCCAGCTGGCGACGAAGTTCGGTCTCGTCGGCGCGGTCAGCGGCAAGGGCACCGCCAACCGTCGCATCAACGGCCGTCCCGAATACGCGAAGCAGGCCATCGACGAGTCGCTCGGGCGTCTCGGCGTCGACCACGTCGACCTGTACTACCTGCACCGCGTGGATCCGGAGGTGCCGGTCGAGGATACGGTGGGTGCCCTCGCCGAACTCGTGCAGGCCGGCAAGGTGCGGCACATCGGACTGTCGGAGGCCACGGGCGACGAGTTGCGCCGCGCGCACGCCGTCCACCCGATCGCGGCGATCCAGTCGGAGTGGAGCATCGTCTCGCGCGACGTCGAACGGCACGTGGTGCCCACCGCCGCCGAACTCGGCATCGGCTTCGTGCCGTACTCGCCGGTGAGCCGGGGGCTGCTCACCGACGCCTTCGATCCCGGACAGGTTGCCGAGAACGACCTGCGCAAGCGCTTCCCGCGCTTCGACGCCGACGCCCTGCCGATCAACCTCGCGGTGCGCGAGGAGGTGCGGGCGGTCGCGAAGGATGCGGACGCGACCATCGCACAGATCGCCCTGGCATGGCTGGACGCGAAGGGTCGCGAGTTCGGCTTGCCGTCGGTGTCGATCCCCGGCACCCGCTACGCGAGTCGCGTCACCGAGAACGCCGGAGCGCTCGACGTGACGCTCACCGACGAGCAGGTCGCGCGGCTGGATCGTCTCGCCGGCAAGGTCGCCGGTCCGCGTGCGGCCGACCCGACGTGGGTGTCGCTCGGGCGTGAGTAATTAGTACCGTCAACAGACCGACGCGTATCGTCCTTGTGACATGAGGGCATGGCTGGTCTGGGGTATCGGAGTCTTCGCCTACATCGTCGCCGTCCTCCATCGGACGGCGTTCGGCGTCTCCGGACTCGCTGCCACCGAACGCTTCGAGATCTCACCGTCGGTGCTGTCCGGCTTCGTCGTCCTCCAACTCATCGTCTACGCGGGGATGCAGATCCCGGCCGGTGTGCTCCTCGACAGGTTCGGTTCGCGGCGGATGATCGCGACCGGCGCCGTGATCCTCGCCGTCGGTCAGGCGATCCTCGCCGTCACCGAGTCGCTGCCGGTCGCGTATCTGGCCCGAGTGCTGGTCGGTGTCGGTGACGCCCTGACGTTCATCTCGGTGCTGCGGCTCGTGCCGGTGTGGTTCGCGCCGCGCCGCGTGCCTGTCGTTTCGCAGCTGACGGGCATCTTCGGCCAGCTCGGCCAGGTGCTGTCGGCGGTGCCGTTCGTCCTGCTGCTCACCGGCACGGGATGGACGGCCGCCTACGGCAGTGCCGCGGCGCTCGGCCTTTTCGCGTGCGTGCTGGTGTTCGCGGTCGTGCGCGACACCCCGCCCGGTGAGACGCGCGAGGCCACCGCGTCAGGGCTGCGGGAGGTGATCGGCGGGCTCGGCACGGTGTGGCGGCGTCCCGGCACCAAGCTCGGCTTCTTCACCCACATGGGCACGCAGTTCTCGGTGACGACCTTCGCGCTCATGTGGGGCGTGCCGTATCTGGTCTCCGCGCAGGGCCTGTCACCCGCGGCGGCCGGCTCGATGCTGACCGTCTCGGTGGTCACCGCCATCTCCGCCGGACCCATCCTCGGCGTGCTGTCGGGACGCTTCCCGACCAGACGCTCGTGGCTCGTGCTCATGATCATCCTCGCCAGCGCAGTGACGTGGTCGGCGGTGCTCGCCCTGCCCGGACCCGCACCGCTGTGGCTGCTCGTGGTGCTCGTCGTCGTCATCTCGGTGGGCGGGCCGGGATCGATGATCGGCTTCGACTACGCCCGCACCTTCAATCCCGGGACCGCGCTCGGCACGGCCAACGGCATCGTCAACATCGGTGGCTTCCTCGCGACACTGCTGGTCGTGCAGACGATGGGCATCGTGCTCGACCGGCTCGGCGGCTACACCTTCGACGCCTTCCGCGTCGCGTGGTTCGCGCAGTATCCGATCTGGGTGATCGCGCTTATCGGGGTGCTCGTGACCCGAGGGCGCGCCCGCCGCGAGGCCGGCATCGAAGCCCGCTCGCTGCGGGCGGTCGTGGTCGAGCGGTTCGGCCGGGGTAAGCGCTGAACGCGGTTGGGCAAGCACCGGGCGTCGAGGCGTCCGGATGTCTCGATCGACGAGCGGCGGGAGTCCTGTTCGGGTGGACCGTCCGGCATCACTGCAGGTCGTGGAGGTGAGAACCGCCTGTCGTGGTCGGACTGGCAGACTCGATCCCGGAAGCAGTCGAGGAGGAATCGAGTGAAGACGACGGTGGGCGAACCCGAACCAGGGCTGCCGGCACCGGACGAGGTGCCGGCAGCCCTGGTGGCAGTGGAGCATCTCGCGCAGGATCTGCGACGCGCACTCATGGTGTACAAGTTCGGCATCGACGAGATGATGACGAAGATCAACATCCTGCGCGAGGAGTTCACCTACGCCCGCGAGTACAACCCGATCGAGCACGTGAAGTCGCGGTTGAAGAGCCCCGAGTCGATCCTCGCCAAGGCGGAACGGAAGGGTGCGCCCGCCTCGCTCGACGGCATCCGCGAGGCCGTCCGCGATATCGCAGGCATCCGCATCACGTGCAGCTTCACGTCGGACGTCTACCGGATCATCGACATGATCACGAGCCAGCTCGACGTGACGGTCGTCGAGATCGAGGACTACATCGCCCGCCCGAAACCCAACGGGTACAGCAGCGTGCACGTGATCGTCCAGATCCCGGTGTACATGTCCGACCGGGTCGAGCGCGTCTACGTCGAACTGCAGATCCGCACGGTCGCCATGGACTTCTGGGCGAGCCTGGAACACAAGATCTACTACAAGCACGACCGCGAGGTACCGGACGAACTGCGCGAAGAACTCCGCCTCGCCGCGGAAACGGCGCGCGATCTGGACCTGCGGATGGAAGCACTGCACCGCCGCGTCCACGGCCCGAACAACGGAAAATGACCGAGGTACGCAACGTGGGGTGAAGACTCGCAACGTGGTCGGTCACTGTCGGCGTTGCGAACCCACCACCGGTGTTGCGTACCCATCACCATTCCCACTGTTGACGCGGAATCTTCCGCGCGATACGTAAGCGTTCACGCACAGGGAGGGGACGGAGGAGTTCTGGGACCTCGGGTGTGGTGACGAGATGGCGATCTTCGGGACACCGATGGAGACGGTCGACGAGCCCGAGCAGCGTGTGGGGTTCGCTGACGAGAACGTACGCCGGAACGGTCAACGAATCCGGTTTGTCGTGCCCCATGCGAGGTGGAGTCGGTTCATAGCCGGGTACGTGCAGACGGATGAGCGGATTGTGTGTAGACGCCCCGCTACCCGAGACGGTGTAGACATCGGCAGCCACTTCCCGGATCTCGTCCCATCGAACGAACACGTCCGAAACGCCACGCCGCACGAGCCATGTAATCATGAAAGCACCCGCTACTGTCATGCAGGAGAACACGACGGACAGCTGAACGGGAAGTATCCTCACGTAAGGAATCTCGATGCCAGGGCCGTGAACGTCGTCTCGGTACTGCTGGATCCTCGGATGCACACCGAATCGGTGGAAGCCGGCTCGCTCGAATCCCCAGGCCGAACTTGACGCCGTCATCACAGCGAGACAGAACCCCAGGGCGATGGCTCCGCCGTCATCCGCTCGTCGAACGTCGACGGTCTTCTGCAGCACAAGGATTCCGGTCCCGGCCAGGAACACGCCGAGGCAGAGCGATCCCGTACGAAACCCTTTGCGGCCAAGTAGGTTCGGATCGTTCTCCGTACGGGTACGTCTCGATGGAATCGCTCACCGGATTCTCAGTCCCTCGTGGATTGCATGCAGATGAGCGATAAGAGACTCGGCGCTGTCGGAACGTGCGGTTGCCGTCAGTTGCGTCAGGTAGCGATCGTACTCGTGGTCGATCACGAGATATCGCGTCACGGCGGTGTACTCGACGTCGTCCACTCGATAGGAGCCTTGGACGATCACCGATCGGTGCCCGCGGAAATCGGATGTGTCGCGGAACCTCTCCCTCCATGCGGGCAGTTCGCGAACTTCATTCCCCGCGACCTCCAGCAGTTCGTCCGTCGGCCGCCACTTCGCCAGTGCACCATGGAGGAGTACGGCGTTGGGTGCCCAATCGTCCGCGGCGTGCTCGGGAGTTACGAGAACCGTATGTGCGTGCGGAAAGACATCGCGGGGGAGTGTGATCCAGCCTTCCGGCGCCTGGGATTCCGGTTGCGGGTGCCGCGGATCGTCCGGGTCGCAGGGGCTCAGTTCGACTTCGCGTGCTGCGAGGTAGTCGGAGAGCGTCGTCTGAAGCGAAGCATTCATCGAGACGCCTCCTGGTGGCGTGCCATCCGGAATCGCCCTCGCAAAGGCGGTGGTCTGAGAAGTTCGGCCGCGTCCTCCCGAGCGAGGAGTGTGCGGTCGTGTGGACGTTCATGCATTCGTCGGGCCAGGGCCAGGAGTGTGTTGGGCTCTGCGACGAGCCAAGTGCAGACGATGGCGAGAATGTGTTCTTCGTCGTGGGGGATGCGCGCTTCCGGGGGAATCCGTCCGGTCGTGTGGATGTGGATCATCGGAGTCCGGACGTCGCCGTATCCGGAACGGGTCACGATATCCGTTCCGGCGATGCCCTCGATATCGTTCCAATGCACAAATTGCACGGTGGCATTGTTTCGTCGGAGCTTGCGAGAACGTACGACTCTTTCGATTCCGTGTGGATACAACCCCAGTGTGGTGGGAAGTCGGAACCAGATGAACGCCGCCGCCATGAGCAAGAGAACGATCCCACCCACGAGCGCGAAGATTGCAGTGGTTCGGGGGTCGTAACCATGCGGCAACTCGGATCTGTCGGTGATGTAGACGTTCAGAGCAGAGATGGCCAAACCGGTAAGGCCGTTGAAGATAAGCATGGCAACAGCCAGGCTGGGAAGGGTGAGTCCTCCCGGCACAACGATTCCGATTCCGAGTTCAGAATGTTCATTACTCCTGACCCGCTTGGAATGCAATACATTTCGAATCCCGCCGTCCCTGAACGCTGCGACACTCATGAGTAGCATCGACGTTCCGAACACTACCGAGCCGATTGTGGATATCGATTCTTCGTGCCCGACGTTCACCAGTGCATCCCCGAGTGACCATACAGCCAGAACAGCAGCGAAGACCCCGCCCATGCACCACCCGATTCGCAGTTGCTGCGGCCAACGAGGGTTGAAGAACGAATCGATGTGAGTTCGATATCGGTCCGGCGGAACGTTTTCGGTCGTCACCACAACTCCTGGATTTTCTTGGATGCGTACCATGTGGCTGCGCCGCCACCTATGAGGCCGGCAACAAAGCCCGCTGCAGTGCCGACTCCCGGGACGACCGAACCGCCCACTGCCCCGATGAACGCCGCTGAAAGTTTCGATGCGGCTACGGCACCGAGCATGCCGGCAACGGTTCCGGCGCTCTCGGAGACTATTGCCTCGGTGGGATCCATCCCTCCCTTGATGTCGTTGACGATCGCAGGAACGGTGCCTACTGCAGCGGCAGCCGGGTTCATTCCGCGCGCGATGTTGCGTGCGACATCGTCGCCCGAGGCCACCGCCGCGTCGGTCAGGAGTTCCTTGGTAGCTCCGGACATTGCGCCGATGGACGACGCTGCGATGGTGGATGGCCAGTCCGGCCACCAGGAGAACTCACCGTCCTCCGTCTGCACGACCTTCCCCGGCACCGCGGCATCCCTGGCTGCTTCGAGTACCGCAACGGCGGCGGTGATTCGATCGGCAGTTTCGATTGCTGCTCGCGACGCCTGTTCGAGAGCGCCGGTGACGGCGTGTGTCAGTTCCGCTGCTTCGTGTTCGAGGCGGACGCGGGCTTCGGCGACGGCTTCGGCCTGCAGCATCGCCGAGAGGATGCGGATCTGGTCGGAGGGGTCGACGGTGCCGTCGTGGTGCACGGTGAACCCGGACTGTTCGGCGCCGGTCACCACCGACACGAGGTGCAGGCGGGTGCCTTCGACGAGCCACGCGCCGGTGCGGTACGCCTCCGCGACCTGCAGGAGGGCTTCGGCGATGGCGCTGCCCAGTGAGCGTTCTCGGACCACTCGCGCGGCGGCGGCACGTGCGGCGTCGCCGGACCATCGCTCGGCGAGCACATCCTGCTCGGTGAGCAGACCTTTCATGCGGTCGTCGAGTTTGTCGACGAGCACGTCGAGGCGGTCGGCGGTGATTCGCAGAGCGTCGGGATTCCAGGACCGCACGGCGGCGACTCCCGGTCTCATCCGTGTCGATCCATCGCCGGATCTACGTGCAACGTCACGACTGTCCCCCCCGACAGAATCCCCCGATACGTCCGGGTCGGGACGATAGCAGAAAGCGACAGGCATCGGTGGTACACGAGGTACGCAACACGTGGTGAAGGTTCGCAACGCCGTCAGTTACTGGCCGCGTTGCGAACCCGATGTTGCTGTTGCGTACCTACCGACTGTTCCCGTGCTGACGCGACGGCTGGCGTGCTGCGCGGAATCGTTCCCGCAGCGGCGGAGGGCGCAAAAGGTCGACTGCACCGGATCCCGTGAGGAGTCCACGATCGCACGGATTCTCTACCAGACGTTTCATGAGTGTGAACAGAGTGTTGGGCTCCACAGCGAGTTGATGAACCATCACCGCAAACCTGTTGACTCCGTCGGGACGGGTCCGGAGGTCTTCTGCCGTCGGTGAAACGGTGAAAAGGTCGACTACCGGATACTGTGCGGACCCCAAGCGGACGCCGAGATCCCCGACCTCGATACGCTCGATCTCGTTCCAGGGAATGAAGTGATCGATCACCTGCGCATGAGTCAGAACTCGTCTACAGACCCGCCTCCGGATACCCCCGCGATATATGTCGAGGCGCGTGTCCGATCGGACGGCCAGAAGAAACACCGCCGTCGCAAAGCAGACGAGTACCAGAACAATCAAGAAGGGAAGCCCCTCGCTCTCGGTTCGACCGTGTGGGAGAAGGCTTTCGCCGGACCGATGTGAAACCGCGATCGCTGCAGCGAGACTGTAGGTTCCGAGTGCGAGTGCGGTACCGACGACAGTCGAGATTCCCCAACGACGTGTCGGTATCCGGATTCCAGCACCGTGCTCGGGATGATGGTGATGAACCACCAGCCGTGACAAGGCGAGATGACGGATTCCCGCTTCGTGGAAGCAGATCGGACTCGATAGGACGAGTCCGAGCGTGATTCCTGCGAAACCGACGGCGGCTAGGACATCATCCTGTGTCCACTGTTGCAGCGTGAGTGCAGCGAAGACAGGCACCAGCGCAATCATGAGTACTGAGATCAGCATCACCACGACTTGGAAGTGCTGTGGCCACGGCCAATGGATGGCACACGCATTTCCAGGTGGCTTGTCCGGCTTCATCATGCGTGACCTGAAGGGCGCTGAGCGCCAAGTGAATAGATTGCTCAACGCCATAGTCCTTGTAATCCTCTCGAGACACCCAGCCCAATCGCGGCACCGAGCACGGTCCCGGCAACAAGACCTACGCCGGTTCCCACGCCCGGTGCGATCAAGGACCCTGCCACTCCTCCGACAAGTTTGCCCACACCGGAGCCGATCCTGTATCCAAATGCAGCGCCAATACTCTCGGTAACGACTGCTTCGGCCGGGTCCATTCCGGTCTCGATGTCGTTCGAGATCGCGGGGATTACTCCTAATGCTGCTCCCACGGGCCCAATTCGAGACGCAATACGGCCGGCAACGTCGTCCCCGGACGCTGTCGCAGCACTCTTCAGTTCCTCCTTCGTCGAGTCTGCGGTCAACCCGATAGTGGCTCCCGCTATAGAGGCCGGCCAATCCGGAGGCCAGAACGAGAACTCACCGTCCTCCGTCTGCACGACCTTCCCCCGCACCGCGGCATCCCTAACTGCTTCGAGTACCGCAACGGCGGCGGTGATTCGATCGGCAGTTTCCGTCGCTGCTCGCGACGCCTGTTCGAGAGCGCCGGTGACGGCGTGTGTCAGTTCCGCTGCTTCGTGTTCGAGGCGGACGCGGGCTTCGGCGACGGCTTCGGCCTGCAGCATCGCCGAGAGGATGCGGATCTGGTCGGAGGGGTCGACGGTGCCGTCGTGGTGCACGGTGAACCCGGACTGTTCGGCGCCGGTCACCACCGACACGAGGTGCAGGCGGGCGCCTTCGACGAGCCACGCGCCGGTGCGGTACGCCTCCGCGACCTGCAGTAGCGCTTCGGCGATGGCACTGCCCAGTGAGCGTTCCCGGACGACCCGCGCGGCGGCGGCCCGCGCGGCGTCACCGGACCATCGCTCGGCGAGGACATCCTGCTCGGTGAGCAGACCTTTCATGCGGTCGTCGAGTGTGTCGACGAGCACGTCGAGGCGGTCGGCGGTGATTCGCAGAGCGTCGGGATTCCAGGAGCGGACGGCCGCGACTCCCGGTCTCATTCGTGCTGATCCATTGCCGAGAGTGCAGCCACGAAGTCCGTCTCTGCGACGACGTAGTTGTTCTCGGCACCGTCGGTGATGTCGACGATCTCGCGCAGGCGACTGCACACGTTGTTCAGGGCCTGATCGGTGGCGGTGAAGGCTCGTGCACAGACGGCCGCGAATTCTGTTCCGGGAAGCGCTGATTGCGACACGGCATACGGTTCGCCGACGTCCCATTCGTCGACCGCGTCGGCGGTGTCCGCCACGAAGGCTGCGAATGTGCGCAGCGCTTCAGGATCTACGTGCAACGTCACGACTGCCCCCCGACAGAATCCCCCGATACGTCCGGGTCGGGACGATAGCAGAAGGCGCCCCCACGGATCCGGAGCGGACCGTCGGGGCGCCTTCGAAGGCTGCAGGGCTACTTGCTGTAGCTGTAGAAGCCCTCGCCGGTCTTGCGACCCAGGCGACCCGCGTCGACCATGCGACGCAGCAGTGCCGGGGGAGCGTAGTGCGGCTCGGCGAACTCGTCGTACAGCGACTGCGCGGCGTTGAGAGTGATGTCGAGGCCGACGGTGTCGATGAGGGTCAGCGGGCCCATCGGGTAGCCGCAGCCACCCTTCATCGCGGCGTCGATGTCTTCCTTCGTCGCGTAACCCGATTCGAGCATGCGCACCGCCGAGCACAGGTACGGGATGAGCAGGGCGTTGACGATGAAGCCCGCACGGTCGCCCGCGCGCACGGCCGTCTTGCCGAGGGTGTTCTTCGCGTAGTCGAACACGGTGTCGGCGGTGGCCTCGTCGGTGGTGAGTGCCGAGATGATCTCGACGAGCGGCATCACCGGCACCGGGTTGAAGAAGTGCACGCCCACGACCTTGCCGGGCCGTTGCGTCGCCTGCGCCATCTTGATGACGGGGATGGACGACGTGTTGGTGGCGAGGATGCCTTCGGGCTTCACGATCTTGTCGAGCTCGGAGAAGATCTCCGCCTTGAGCGACTCGATCTCGGGGGCGGCCTCGACGACGAGGTCGCGGTCGGCGAACTCGTTCAGGTCGAGGGTGACGCGGATCCGTCCGAGCACCGCGTCGGCGTCCTCCTGCGTGATCTTGCCGGACTTGACGCCGCGTCCGATCGACTTCTTCAGACGCTCGCGTGCTGCGGCGGCGAACTCCTCGGTGGTCTCCTTGACGAGGACGTCGCTACCGGCCTTCGCGCACACCTCGGCGATACCGGCACCCATGGTGCCGCCGCCGATCACGCCTACCTTTTCCACTGCCACTGCGGTAACTCCTGATCGCTTGATGTTCCGGGGGGTAACCTACGCGACCGGTGTCAGCGCAGCAGAGCGCGCGACATGACGACGCGCTGGATCTGGTTGGTGCCCTCGTAGATCTGCGTGATCTTGGCGTCGCGCATCATGCGCTCGACCGGGAAGTCGGTGGTGTAACCGGCGCCACCGAACAGCTGCACGGCGTCGGTGGTGACCTCCATCGCGACGTCCGACGCGAAGCACTTCGCGGCGGCGGAGATGAAACCGAGGTTGCCTTCACCGCGCTCGGCGCGGGCCGCGGAGGTGTACACCATCAGGCGAGCGGCCTCGACCTTCATGGCCATGTCGGCGAGCATGAACTGCACACCCTGGTTGTCGGAGATCGGGCGGCCGAACTGCTTGCGATCCTTGACGTAGGCGATCGCTGCGTCGAGGGCGCCCTGGGCGAGGCCGACGGCCTGCGCACCGATGGTGGGACGGGTGTGGTCGAGGGTCGCGAGAGCGGTCTTGAAGCCGGTGCCGGGCTCGCCGACGATGCGGTCGCCGGGGATGCGGCAGTTCTCGAAGTACAGCTCGGCGGTGGGGGAGCCCTTGATGCCGAGCTTCTTCTCCTTCGGTCCGACGACGAAGCCCTCGTCGTCCTTGTGGACCATGAAGGAGGAGATGCCGTTGGCGCCCTTCTCGGGGTCGGTGACGGCCATGACGGTGTACCAGGTGGACTTACCACCGTTGGTGATCCAGCACTTGGAGCCGTTGAGGATCCAGTCGTCGCCGTCGGCCTTGGCGCGGGTGCGCATCGAGGCGGCGTCGGAGCCGGCCTCGCGCTCGGACAGCGCGTAGGAGGCCATCGCGCCGTTGACGATGTCGGGGAGGACCTTGGCCTTGAGCTCGTCGGAGCCGCGGAGGATCAGGCCCATGGTGCCGAGCTTGTTGACGGCGGGGATCAGCGAGGAGGAGCCGCATACTCGGGCGACCTCTTCGATGACGATGCAGGCGGCGATCGAGTCGGCGCCCTGGCCCTCGAACTGCTCGGGCACGTGGATGGCGTTGAAGCCCGACTTGTTGAGGGCGTCGAGGGCTTCCTGCGGGAAGCGGGAGTTCTCGTCGACGTCCTTGGCGTAGGGCGCGATCTCCTTCTCGGCAAGTGCGCGGATCGCCTCGCGCAGCGCGTCGTGCTCCTCGGAGAGCTTGAACAGATCGAAGTCGGGATTGAGGGCCATGACGGCGGACTCCTAACGGCACGCGGTGCCAGATTTGCGAGCGTTGCTCCCTCGAGCTTAGCGAGGCGAGGGTTCGCGACGTGACGGAATGAGTCGATTGTAACCACGGCACTCAGTGCCAGGTCAATGGTGCTGACGTGCGCCTTCGAGCTGGAGCCGAACCTGCTCGGCGATCTCTGCGGGTGTCAGATGAGCCGCATAGGTCACCACCGCGACCTCCGGCGGGGCCGGTGCGGTCTTCCCGTTCGTCGTGCCTTCCGGCGCCGGAACCACCCCGTACGTGCGGCGGAGCTCGAGCAACTCCTGCTCGAGCCGGTCGGCCGTGGCGGTGTCGTCGCCGCGGATCATCGCCCGCAGCAGGAAGTTGTGCGTCGCGGTCATCGCCGCCGCGAAGCTGACGGTGCGCACCGGCTTCTCCCCCGGAACGGCGGCGCGCAGGAAGTCGGTGAACAACCGCTCGTAGCGATAGGTGGTGACCAGTTCGCGCTCCCGCAACGCCGGCACCCGCTGCACCACCCGGTACCGCCACACCGCCAGCTCGCGCCGGTCGCGGAAGTGCCCGAACACGAGCTTGGCCCCCTCGCAGGCCGCCGCCCACGGATCGTCGTACTCCTGCGACAGATGCTCGGCGACCTGCTCGAGCAGCGACTCGTGATCGGCGAAGATCACGTCCTCCTTCGATCGGAACTGCCGGAAGAACGTCCGCCGCGACACCCCGGCGGCCGCGGCGATCTGCTCGACGGTGGTCGACTCGTAGCCGAACTCGGAGAACAGACGGATCGCCTGCGTGACGACATGCACCCGGAACTGGGCGGGATCGGGTCCCGTCGAGTCGAGGCGACGGGTGGTGCTACCGGTACCGGATGTCATGGCGTCGAGTATCCAATGCAGTCGTGAGAGGTCGGCTCACCCCTCGGCGGCTTCGGCCGATCGCAGCTCGAACTTCAGGATCTTCCCGGTCGATGTGCGAGGCAGTTCCAGCGGGAAGACGATGTCGCGCGGCACCTTGTATCCGGCGAGCAGCGTTCGGGTGTACTCGATGAGCTCGTCGGCCGTCAGGGACTCGTCCTTCTTCAGGATCACGAACGCCTTGGGGCGCTCACCCCACTTCTCGTCCGGAACGCCCACGACCGCCACGTCGAGCACCGCCGGATGGCTGACGATCGCCTGCTCGACCTCCACGGTCGAGATGTTCTCGCCGCCGGAGATGATGATGTCCTTCGCCCGGTCCTTGAGCTGGATGTATCCGTCCGGATACATCACGCCGAGGTCGCCCGTGTGGAACCAGCCGCCGCGGAACGCCTCCTCCGTCGCATCCGGGTCCTTGTAGTAACCGAGCATGACGTTGTTGCCGCGCAACACGATCTCGCCCATGGTCTCGCCGTCGGCGGGCACATCGTTCATGTCCTCGTCGACGACCCGTGCGGTCTCGGCCTGCAGCATGCCCACACCCTGGCGGGAGAGCAGTGCGGCGCGTTCGTCGGCAGGCTTGCCGTCCCAGCTGTCCTGGTACTCGCAGATCGTGTACGGGCCGTACACCTCGGTGAGCCCGTAGACGTGCACGACCGTGATGCCGATCTGCTCGAGCTGGGCGATCACCGTCGGCGACGGGGGTGCGCCGGCCGTGGTGATCCGCAACGGGCGGTCGAGCGGATGCGCCTGGTCGGCGTTCGCGATGGTCGAGCACACCGCAGGAGCGCCGCACAGATTGGTCACGCCGAGAGTGTCGATGGCCTCCCAGATCGCATCGGCGCGCACCGCGCGCAGGCAGATGTGGGTGCCCGCCGCCGCGGTCACCGCCCACGGCGTGCACCAGCCGTTGCAGTGGAACATCGGCAGCGTCCACAGGTACTTGCTCTGCCCGTCGAAACTGTTGTGGAAGGTCTCACCCAGCGAGTTCAGATACGCGCCGCGGTGGGTGTACATCACACCCTTGGGCTTGCCGGTGGTGCCGGATGTGTAGTTGAGGGTGATGACGCCGAGCTCGTCGTCGACGCTCCACGGCAACGGCGTCGCATCGAGCGAGTCGGCCTGCGCGAGGAACTCGTCGTAGCGGGCCGTGGCCACGCCGGCGGGTACGTCCGGAACCGGCACGGTCGAGTCGGGAACCTCGATGATCTCGGCGACGCCCGGAACGTTGTCGCGGACGTTCGCGACCGATCCGAGTAGTTCGGAGTCGACGAACAACAGCTTCGTCTCGGAGTGGTCGAGGATGTATTCGAGTTCCGGCCCCGCCAGTCGCGAGTTCAACGCGACGAGCACGCCGCCTGCGAGCGGCACGGCGAAATGTGCGATGAGCATCTCGGGCACGTTGGGCGTCAGGTACGCGACCTTGTCGCCCGGCTCGATACGGCTGCGCAGCACCCGTGCGAGTCGCTGGGTCTCGTCGGCGAACGCGGCGTAGGTGTACGTGCGGTCGCCGTGGATGATCGCGGTGCGATCGGGGAACACCGCCGCAGACCGTTCGAGAAAGCGCAGCGGGCTCATCGGGCTGTAGTTCGCGGCTCCGGTCGAGTCGGGACGGGCGGGGACGATGGACACGCATACCTCCGGGGGTGGCCTTCTCGGATTCCGGCGTCTTCTGTGATCGTCGCAACACCGGGCGATGTGCAGGTTACGAATCGTGGAACTGGCCCCACTACCCTCGAAAGTGGGTGTTCGAAGGGAAGAGCAGGAGCAGTCGATGGATGTCGCCGTACCGGGTGTGCTGCGTCCCGACGATCTCGACACCCTCCGCGCCACACTGCGCGGGCTGAAGTCGACGACCGGACTACCGGTGCTGTTCGGTGGTGCCGTGCAGGGCTCGGACGTCGTCCTGTCCGGATTCGTCGGTACCCGCGGTCGGGTCCTGCGCAACCTGGTGATTGCCGCGGAGCGCGGACTCGGCGGCCGGGTGGTCGTCGAACAACGTCCCGGTGCGGTCGCCGACTACTTCACGTCACCGCACATCACCCACCACTACGACCGGCAGGTCGCCGGCGAGGGAATCGAGTCGTTGCTCGCGGTGCCGGTCGTGGTGCGCGGACGCACCCGCGCGGCGATCTACGGCGGGTTGAGAGTCAACCGGCCGATCGGCGATGTGATCGCGGAGAAGGTGATGCGGTCGGCTGCGGAGCTCGCGCGGGAGATCGAGATCCGCGACGAGGTCGACCGGCGGGTGTCGCTGATCGGGCACGCCCGCAGCTCGCACGCCGGATCCGTTCCGATTGCCGTCTCCGAGGCGCTGACGGAAAGTCTCGTCGCACTGCGGGCGATCGCCGCGCGCACCGACGACCCGGTGATCAGGGAACAGGTGCGGAACGTCGAGGAGACACTGGCCCGGGCACGCGACGGTGCGTCGCAGCCGCGGACGCACCTGACCGCTCGCGAGCACGACGTGCTGAGCCATGTGGCCCTGGGCTGCCGCAACACGGAGATCGCCGATCGGTTGTCGCTGAGCGTCGAGACGGTCAAGACCTATCTGCGCCACGCGATGGACAAGCTCGATGTGCGCAGTCGGCACGAAGCCGTCGTCGAAGCGCGCCGGCAGGGATTGCTGCCCTGATCGACTGCGGTCCGGATCACCGCCCGCGCAGTCGCCGGAAGAACTCGCGGATCGCGCGCAGAGCGCGCCGGAACCTCGTCCCGGTCGCGGGACGCTCGAGAACATCGGTGCCCACCGGAGCGGGAAGCCGGACGGGCCAGCTGTCGTCGACGTCGACGACTTCGCGACCGAGCCCGCGCAGATACTCGGCGAAGCTGCGTTGACGTTCGGCGTGCCAAGCGGCCTGATCGGCCATGATGTCGAGTTCGGCGAGCTCGGGATAGCGTGCGACGAGCGCGCGGGTCAGGTGACCGGCTGCGAGCGCGTCCGCCTCGGCCTCGTGCGGATTCGGCAGGGGTACCCGGTACGCCTCGCATACCGCCTGGAGTGTGCGCCGGCCGGGGCGGCTGCGATCCATCTCGCGGTCGATGACGTACGGGTCGACCACCGTGCCGATGTCGAGCCCGGTCAGGCCCAGGCGGCGGCCCTCGGCGTCGAGCACCGTCAGGTCGTAGCTGGCGTTGAACGCGACGACGATATGGCCGCGCGCCCACGCGTCGCATACCGCCTGCCGGATCTGCCGGTAGCCCTCGAGGTAGTCGAGTCCTTCGGCGCGGGCGCGGGCGGTGGTGATGCCGTGGATCGCGGTGGTCTCCTCGGGTATCGCGATACCCGGATCGAGCAGCCACGACCGGGTGTCGATGCGGTCGCCGTCGAAGGTCGCGACGCAGGCCGTGACGATGCGGGCGTTGCGGGGATCCCGGTCGGTGGTCTCGAGATCGAACGCGCAGATCGGTCTGTCCGGCCAGTGCGTCATGTTCGGTCCTCGCGTCCGTCGGATGATGATCTGTCGGACGCATTGTTGCGGGAGGCACCGACATGCCTCTCGCGGTGAACCGTCAGATGGTGTCGGTGCACACCACGAAGTTGCGTTCCCGGTACACGAACCCACCCTCGGAGGTCGCGCAGTCGTTCACGTCGGCGGTGTCGAGCAGGATCTCGGTGACCTCTTCGCCCTGGACCGCGGACTCCCCGCATTCGATGCGCTGCGGATCCTCGCCGCCGAGGTCCATGCAGGTCCCCACCACCCAGTCGATGTCGAGACACAGCGCGCCGACCTCGACGCCACCGAACGACTCGTAGTAGGTCTGGTCGATGTCGCCGGGGCACGTCTCGCTCGTGTCCACGATGTCGACGACCTTGTAGTTCGAACTCGTGCTGCCGCACTCCGCGTTGTCGATCGTCGCGTCGTCGACGGTGCCACCGAGTGCGACGCAATCACCGGGTGCGACGTCGATGCTCAACTCGGTCGAGGACGACGCCGAGGCACTCGTCGTGGGCACGGAGGCGGACGGTGCCGTGGACGTGGCCGGGGCGTTCGCGTCGGGAACGGCCTCCCCTTCGACCTGCGCCGTGCACGCGCCGAGCGCGACCGTCGCCACCACCATCACTGCGGCGCCGGCCGCCCGTCGGAGAACGTTCATGATCGGAGAGCCTACGGAAGTGCTGCCCGGGGGCTTCAGGGGTGCAACGATGTGCCGCATGGACCTGCCTGTGGTACCGCCGCTCGCACCGATGCTCGCCAAGGTCTCCGCCACTGTTCCTCCGCAACCCGAGAGCGGCCCCGAGCAGTGGTCGTACGAACCCAAATGGGACGGCTTCCGGGCGATCGTCTTCCGCGACGGCGACGAGGTGGTCCTCGGCTCGCGCGGAGGCAAGGATCTCGTGCGCTACTTTCCGGAACTCGCGGACGCGGTGCGCGCCGAGTTGCCCCGCAGATGCGTGGTGGACGGGGAGATCGTCGTCCCGCGCGCGCACGACGGCCGCACCCGGCTCGACTGGCAGGCGCTGTCCGAGCGGATTCATCCGGCCGAGAGCCGGGTCGCGTTGCTCGCCGAGCAGACACCGGCCGTCTTCGTCGGGTTCGATCTTCTCGCGCTCGGCGACGAGAATCTGATGGAGACCCCGTTCGCCGACCGGCGTGCGCGGCTGCGGTCCGAGATCGGCGGTGGCAGCAGCTGCCACGTCACGGTGGCGACCACCGACACCGGCACCGCCCGCCGGTGGTTCGAGGAGTTCGAGGGCGCCGGCCTCGACGGGGTCGTCGCCAAACGACTCGACGGGCTCTATGTCCCCGACAAACGGGAGATGCTCAAGCTCAAGCACGCGCGCACCGCCGACTGCGTCCTCATGGGTTACCGCAAGCACAAGAGCGTCGAGGGTGTCGGGTCGCTGCTGCTCGGGCTGTACCACGAGGGCGAGCTCGCCATGGTCGGTGGCGCCTCGGCGTTCACCCGGGAGCGGCGTGAGGAACTGCTCGCCGAACTGCAGCCCCTGCGCCTCGGAGATGACGTGGTCGAACAGGGCGAACCGACGCGGTGGCGGTCGGCGGTGGATCGCAGCTGGGTGCCGTTGCGACCCGAACGTGTCGTCGAGGTCGCGTACGACCAGATGGAAGGGGTGTCGGGAGCGGGGATGCGGTTCCGGCACGCGGCGAAGTTCCAGCGGTGGCGTCCCGACCGCGACCCCGAGAGCTGCACGTTCGACCAGTTGGAGGTGCCGGTGCGCTACGACCTGGCGGATGTACTCGACCGGACGGAGGACTGACATGGCCACGAAGCGTTCGCCGGCGGAGGAACTGGACGTCGACGGCACGCCCGTCCGTCTGTCGAATCCCGACAAGATCTACTTCCCGCAGCTCGGGACCGAGGGGGGCACGAAGCGGCACCTCGTGGAGTACTACCGGAGGATCACCACCGAGTTCGGCGCACCGCTGCTGACGGCTCTGTGCGACCGGCCGACGCATCTCCAGCGCTTCCCCGACGGCATCGAGGGGGAAGAGATCTACCAGAAGCGGGCACCGGTCAAACGACCCGACCATGTGGCGACCTGCGAGATCACGTTCCCCTCGGGTCGCACCGCCGATGCGCTGCGGGTGCGTTCTGCCGCCGACGTGGTGTGGGCGGCGAACCTCGGGTGCGTGACCTTCCACCCGTGGCCGGTGCGCTGCGGCGACACCGACCGCCCCGACGAACTGCGCATCGACCTCGACCCGCAACCGGGGACCGACTTCGGTGATGCCCGTGCGGTGGCACTGGAGGTCGTGCGCCCGCTCCTCGACGAACTGGGTCTCGCCGGATATCCCAAGACGTCCGGCGGGCGGGGACTTCACATCTACCTGCGGATCGTGCCCGAATGGGATTTCGTCGGAGTTCGCCGAGCCGGGATCGCGCTCATGCGTGAGATCGAGCGTCGCAGCGACGGGCGCGCGACGACGGCCTGGTGGAAGGAGGAACGCGGTGAGCGGCTGTTCCTCGATTACAACCAGAACGCGCGCGACAAGACGATCGCCTCGGCGTACTCGGTTCGACGCACTCCCATCGCGACCGTCTCGACCCCGTTGACGTGGGACGAACTGGCGGACGCCGAACCCGACGACTTCACGATCGCCACGGTGCCGGACCTGCTGGCGAAGCGAGGTGATCCGATGGCGGATCTCGATGCGCACGCTCATTCGCTGGACGTGCTGCTCGAGATGGCGGAACGGGACGCGGCCGACGGTCTCGGCGACCTGCCGTATCCCCCGAATCACCCGAAGATGCCGGGAGAGCCGAAGCGCGTCCAGCCGTCGCGCGACACCGATCGGGCGAAGGGCACATGAGCGGTCGGTGGTCGGACGTTCGCAATCGCGTCCCTGTCGTGACCTCGACTATGAGACCTCCCGAAGCGTAAATCCATAAACTGTCCGGGAAGACAGTCCTCTGAGGTTCGGAAAGGGTCGATGTCGTGATTCGCTGGTGGGCGTCCGGTCGGGTTCTCGGCGTCGGGGCAGCGTTCGCTGCCGCGATCGGCGCCGGATTCCTCGTTCCTCAGACCGCATCCGCGGCCACGACGTGCACGGCACCGCCGGGTGCCCCTGCCGAGGTCGTGCAGGTCGACGGTGACGAAGCGTGCGGCGCGTCCACCGACGGCACCGCCGATGCCTGGAGCTACGGTGAACGCGGGGTGGGATTCGCCGACGCCCGCGGCGCAGCCCAGGTGAGGGCGGCCGGATTCGACGGGGGTGTCGGGGCCGCGGAGAGTACATCGGGACGTCTGTTCGCGATCGGTGTGGGGGCACAGGCATTGGCTCTCGGTGTGCTCGACGGTCCGGGAACGGCAGTCGTCGCCGCGGGTCCGCAGTCCCAGGCCTTCGTGGGCGACGCCGACGATCCGGTTCTGTGCGAGGGCACGGCGGCGGCAGCGTTCGACCTCGAGGCTGCTCGCGGGTGCGTCGTGCTGGGCGACTTCCGGTACTTCACTCCCGATGCCGAGACACCGCAGCCGACCCTGCCCTGACTTTCCGCGCCTTCCGCCGGATCACCGACAAACGGACTGAACGTAAAGTCTTCCTTTACGTTCCGTCTCGTCGTAGCCTGTCGCACATGCCGATGGGGGTACAGCGATGACGACCGGAGCAGTCTTCGAACCTGCCGGGGCGGCAGCGCCGTGCGCGCCGGTCCATGGTCCGGAACGGATCGACGCCCGACCGGCGGCCGCGGCGTCGACCGAGATGGTTGTCGACCCGCGATTCCTGCGACTGGCCGACGCGTTCTTCTCGCTGTACAAGCGTCCCCGGGACGGCGGCGGCGCGCTCACCGCCTATCTCCACGGGGAGAAGGTCCTCGACATCTGGTCCGGCTGGTCTGCTCCCGACCGTCGATGGGGCCGCGACACGATGGCGTTGTCGTTCTCGACCGGTAAGGGTGTGGCGTCGACCGTTGTGCACCGACTCGCCGAGCGGGGAGTGATCGACTACTTCGCGCCGGTCGCCCGGTACTGGCCGGAGTTCGCCGCCAACGGCAAGGAGGACATCACCGTCGCGGACGTCCTCACCCACCGCTCGGGTCTCCATCGGGTGCGCGGCCTGGTTCCGGGAACCCGCGGGATCCTCGAGTACGACACGACCGTCGCGGCGCTCGAAGCGGCGGCACCGGACCGTCGCCGTGAGGGCGGTTCGGGCTACCACGCCGTCACATACGGGTGGCTCGTCGCCGAGCTCGTACAGCGGGTGACCGGTCTGCCCTTCGTGGAGGTCGTGGAACGGGAGATCGCCCGGCCTCTGGGCGATCCCGATTTCTGGTACCGCGTTCCGCACGACGAACGAGGCCGGATCGCGAAGTTGTTCCCGCGACTCGCCCCCGCAGGTCTGCACTGGGGTGCGAGCGCTGCGGTGCTGTCGCGACTCGGGCCGACCCGAGGCCTGGCCGAGGCCGCGATGCCGGACGGTTTCGACAGGCTCGTCGGGGATCCGGCCGTGCACGACGCGGTGATGCCGGGGTGGAACGGGGTGTTCACGGCGCGTTCTCTCGCGCGCATGTACGGCGCGATCGCCGCCGGCGGGACGATCGACGGAGTGAAGTTCCTCGACGGCGCCACGATCGACGAGATGTCCCGGGTACGGGTACGCAGCCGGGACTACGTGCTGGGTGTGCCTATGGCGTGGCGCCTCGGCTACCACCAGCCCATCTTCGCCGGCATCCAGCGCCCTCGCGGCGCGCTCGGGCACTACGGCGTGGGTGGTTCGGGAGCCTACGCCGACCCCGACACCGGACTGTCGCTCGCTTTCGTCACCAACCGGCTCGGTGCCGGCGCGATCCCGCTCGGGGATCTGCGCCTCGCGCGCCTCGGCGAACTCGCCCGGTCGCTCGCTCGTCGCGCCTGAATCTTCCTGTCATTTTCGTGGTTCCGAGGACGAAGGTCGCTCGGGGGCGGGACGATCCGAATCGGAGCATCGCCGATTCGAGGAGTTCAGCCATGAGCCATGTCTACCGGGTGATCGAGGTCGTCGGATCGTCGACGACGGGAGTCGACGACGCGATCGCGAAAGCGGTGGCGCGAGCAGCGGAGACTACGCGGCATCTCGAGTGGTTCGAGACGGTCAACATCCGGGGCCACATCGACGACGGGCGGGTGGCGCATACGCAGGTCACTCTCAAGATCGGTTTCCGCATCGAGTCGGGTGCCGAAGCGGACATCTGACGCGCCTCGGCAGTCCGAAATGCGCTGATGTCGGTTCGAGAACGCGGTTCTCGACCAAAACTGGAACGTGTACTAGTCTGAGGCCGGTTCGTTGTCCGGAATCGGCACGGTAGGCAGGTAGAACTGTGGCTTATGTAATCACCCAGGCGTGCTGCAACGACGCCTCGTGTGTCGAGGTCTGCCCGGTCAACTGCATCCACCCGACACCCGACGAAGCACCCTTCGCGACCACGGAGATGCTCTACATCGATGCCGACACGTGCATCGACTGCGGGGCCTGTGTCGACGAGTGCCCGGTGGATGCGATCGCCGCCGACAACGAACTCACGCCGGCGCAGGAGCCGTATCTCGAGATCAACGCCGAGTACTACCGTCGCTACCCGATCGGACCGGACTGGCCCGAGCTGCGCACGCGCCGCAAGCTGCCCGCCGAGCTGGGCACGCTGCGGGTGGCGATCGTCGGCTCGGGTCCTGCGGCGTGCTACGCGGCGATGGATCTGGTGACGCACTCGGCGGTGCAGGTCGACATCTTCGACCGCCTGCCCACCCCCTACGGTCTCGTCCGCGCCGGTGTGGCCCCCGATCATCAGAGCACCAAGGGAGTCGGCGACCTCTTCCGCAGCGCCATCGGCCACAAGAACACCCAGTGCTATTTCAACGTCGAGGTCGGCACCCACATCACCCACGAGGAACTGCTCGCGCACCATCACGCGGTGATCTACGCCGTCGGTGCCGCAGGCGACCGCACGCTGGGCATCCCGGGTGAGGACCTCGTGGGCAGCCGCGCCGCGACCGAGTTCGTCGCCTGGTACAACGGCCACCCCGATTTCGCCGATCACACCTTCGACCTGTCTGCCGAGCGCGCGGTGATCATCGGCAACGGCAACGTCGCCCTGGACGTCGCGCGAGCCCTGGTGATGGACCCCGACGAGCTCGCGCGCACCGACATCGCCGAACACGCCCTCGAGGCGCTGCGGAAGTCGAACATCCGCGAGGTCGTGGTCGTGGGCCGGCGCGGCCCGGCGCAGGCCGCCTACACCAACCCGGAACTGCTCGCGCTCGGCTCGCTGCCCGGTGTCGATGTGGTCGTCGACCGGGATGAGGTCGAACTCGACCCGGTCAGCCGCGCGCTGATCGACGATCCGCAGGTCGAACCCCGCCTGGCGCTGAAGGTGCGGCAGGTCGAGGGTTTCGCGCAGCGCACCGCCACCGAGGGCAACAAGCGGATCGTGCTGCGCTATCTCGCCTCGCCGGTGGAGATCTCCGGCGACGGTGTCGTCGAGTCGATCACGCTCGAACGCAACGAACTCGTCGAGGTCGACGGTCGGCTCGAGGCCCGTCCGACAGGGGAGACCGAGACCCTCGAGACGGGGCTGGTGCTGCGCTCGATCGGCTATCGAGGCACCGCGCCGGCGGGTCTGCCCTTCGACGAGCGGCGCGGGGTCATCCCCAACGACTGCGGTCGGGTGATCGACGCCGAAACCGGAGCGCCGGTGCCCGGTGTCTACACCGCGGGCTGGATCAAGCGTGGTCCCAGTGGCGTGATCGGCACCAACAAGCAGTGCTCTGCGGAAACCGTCGAGAAGATCCTCGACGATTTCGTCGAGGGCAAGTTGCCCGAGCCGGTCGCCGACCGGGAGAAGCTGGCGGCGCTGGTTGCCGAGCGGCGCCCCGAGCACATCGACTACCGCGGTTGGCTGCAGATCGACAAGCAGGAGAAGTCCCGCGGTTCTGCGGCGGGACGCTCGCGGCTGAAGTTCGTGTCGATCGAGGAGATGCTCGCGGCCTCACGAATCGAGTCGTGAGCCGTCGGCCGTAGTTTCGCGTTATTCGTTGCCGCAGCTCCCCTCGGCCGCGAGGCGTAACCCCGCATCGGAGGGGGAACCCGGGCGTATGGCGCAGCAAGCTCGGCCCGCAGTCGCGGCGTCGAGTCGATGGATCGATACCGACGGGATCCGCTATCCCTCCGGCGACACGCACGCGTGGACGCCCGGCACCAATCAGACCCTGTGCGGGGTTCCGCTCTCCCGCGCGCGCCTCGATCGCTTCCCGCACGTGCCGTGGAGCGATGCGCTGTACCTGGCGGAACTGGGCGAACACGGCGTCGTCCCGTGTGGGCGTTGCGCGGCGGCCACCCGCAGCGACCGGCCTCGGTGGACGCGCACGAACCCACGGCCGTGAGTCTCGTGGTCGTGCGCCGGCCGGAGTCGACCACTGTTGCCTCGCACTCCCACCCACGGTCTTCGTTACGGTGCCGAGATGACCACTGCCGATGCCGCGCATCACTCGCCGTCCACCGTCGATCTGAATGGAAGGGTGTTCGCCGGTGTCGGCAACTCGCCCACCGGGCAGGTCGATGGCGCCACACGCTTTCGGTATCACCAGGACGATGCTGTCATCTGGGCCGATTACGACGGCGGAAAGATAGTGCGGGGTTTCCTCGTCGGGACACGTAACGGTGAGCGACTGAACTTCCGGTATGTCCACCTCGGTGTCGACGGCTCGACCGCGAGCGGAGTCTGCGACAGCCGGATCGAGGTGCTCAGCGACGGCCGCATACGCCTCGAAGAGAGCTGGGCCTGGGAATCGCGTCCTGAGAAGGGCACGAGCGTGGTCGAAGAGATCCGCTGACCACGGCCTTCCGGAGGGCTCTACGACTCCGGCACGCGGCCGGCCCGGATCGTCGGCCTCGGCCGACCGCCGGACCGAAGTCTCGAGCGTTCGTGTATTCGCCCTGTGGCCGGACCATGCCATCGGCACGGCGATAGGCTGGGGGTCCCAGAGCGTGGTGTCGCGGCGACGGTGCCGATGCTCCCGCTGCTGTCGATGCCTGTACCGACCGCACCGACTTTCGAAAGTGTGCCCATGGCCGACCTGAACCCCGACCGTCTGAGTCGCACGATGGCCGAACTCGCCCGTTCCTTCGACGGCGCCGGTACGGATCTCGACGCGACCCTGCAGCGCATCACTGCTGCCGCGGTGGAGCTGATTCCGGGCGCCGACAGCGCCGACGTGCTCGTCATCGCCGACCGTGGAAAGTACGAATCGTACGCAGCGACCTCGCAGTTGCCTCCGCAGATCGATTCGCTGCAAGCTCGGGTCGGGGAAGGACCGTGCGTGGATGCTGCCACGGACACGGTGTTCACCCGCAGCGACGACCTGGCTGCGGAATCGCGCTGGCCCCTGTTCACTGCGGCGGCCGTCGAAGCCGGGGTGCGCAGCATCCTGTCGTTCCGGCTCTATACCCACAACATGCAGGCGGGGGCGCTGAACTTGTTCTCCTCCGAACCGAATGTCTTCGACGAGGAGTCGATCCACATCGGGGAAGTGCTGGCAGCTCACGCCGCGATCGCATTCGTCTCGGCGCGCCGACAGACGCAGTTGCATTCGGCGATCGCATCCCGGGATCTGATCGGCCAGGCCAAAGGCATGCTCATGGAACGTTTCGCTGTGAGCGCCGATCGCGCCTTCGCGATGATGGTGACTCTGTCGCAGGAGTCGAATGTGCCGGTGGCGACCATCGCGGGCCGCATCGTAGAGCTGGGGCCGCAACACGACTGACCAGCTTCCTGCTACCGCCGACCACAGTGGCGACCGCATGCAGGAGCGCACCGCTCGCGGGCCGCAGATAGTCGAGGGTCAGGCCCGTCGTCACGATCGAAGGGCCGAGAGCCGTGCCGGCAGCGACAGTGAGTGCGTTGTCCGCTGCACAGGCCGGAATGCCGCCGTGCACGAAACCGCATTGTGAATTGCGGTGACGACCTACTGTGCGGATCCCCCTTCGGAAGCGATGATCGCGTGGAACTGTTCGCGCAGCGCATCTTCGAGGTCATCGATCTCCGGAACGAGATCGGGATCGACGGTGATCGTCACGGTCAGCGTGCCGGCATACGACAGTGCCACGAAGGCGACTCCGATGTTTCCCGTACCGACGATCATCGGAACGATCGAGGTGACCGGCGCCCCGGCGAGGGTAACGGCCGACGACGGTCCCGGCAGGTCGGACAGAAAAGTATTGACCAGATGTTGGCGGTTCACGAACCAGCGGAACACCCCGACGGCAGCGAGAATCCGGAAGAGTGGGCCCATCAGCGCAGCGGACAGACCTCGCACGCTCGACTTCTGGGCGCGGGTTCGGCGGGAGACGGAAACCAGCCGCTGGTGCGGGGTTCCCTCCAGCGGCACCCGGACGGGCATGACGCCCACCCGATTTCCCAATCGGCCACGCGTGGTCGCGGTGCGGGCGGACACCGGCACCGAGACGACCAATTCGGACGGAAACTCGCCGCGCGCGTGCAGGACCGTGGCCAGGGCACCACCGACCGCGACCAGCAGCACATCGTTGACGGTCGCGTGCCGTCGTCGTCCCGTCCGACGGACGGTGTCCAGATCCACCTCGACCGTCCTGAACGCACGGCGAACACCGGTGGGCGCATTGAACGAACATCGAGGAGCACGTCCGCCGGAACCCCGTCCGAGCTCGGCCTGCGGAGCTCGCCGCACACTGTGCAGACGTCCGATCATGTTGTCGGCGAGGAGTTCTCCCGTTCGCGGACTCGTAGAAGGTGGAGCATCTTCGTACCTGGATGCCGCACTGTTCACGCCGTCGACGAGATGCGCGAGGATCGCCAGACCGCCGATCCCGTCGGCCAGGACATGGTGCAGGACCATCACCATCGCCGTGTGTCCGTGCGGATCCGCGATGTCGGTGACGAGGAGCGCGCGCCACAGCGGCCGGGACGGAGGCAGCGGTCGGGTGAGGGCCTCCACGGCGAGTGTGATGGCGGCGTCCCGATCACCGGCGGCCGGGCACCGCACCTGCGACAGGTGAGCATCGATGTCGAAGTGGTCGTCGTCGAACCAGTAAGGCCGTCCGAGTCCGGGTGCAGGTCGGATCAGGCGTTGCCGCAGCCGTCGGATGCCGGAGAGCCGCTCGGCGAATGCCGCCCGCAGAGTCGCCGGATCCGAGCCACCCTCGCCGGCGAAGAAGATCACGGCACCGACGTGCAGAGGCACCGGCCCGACGTCGGAGGCGAGTTCGGTCAGGTCGCCGGGGCCGATGCGGTCTATGCGGCTCGAATCCGCCACCATTCGAGGATCGCAGACGGATGGGGCGGAAGAAGCAGTAACCGCAGAGCGTCGTGGATGTCGATCCGCTCGGGGCGATGACCCGCGACGTCACCTCGTCGTCGGGCTCGCGCCGCCGACGATGCCCTATTGCTTACGGCGGCGCAGGGGAGCAGTGTGGAACACGGGAAACGACCGGCGACGCCGTGTCGGCGCCGCCCCGAGGAGAGGGGGTGCCGATCGTGTTTGCACGCTCGACCACCATTCACGCCCATCCGTCGTACATCGACTCCGGGATCAAGCACGTACGTGACATCGTCATGCCGGCGCTGGCGGACATCGACGGCTGCCTGGGACTGTCCCTGCTGATCGATCGCGGCTCGGGCCGCTGCATCGCCACCAGTTCATGGCGGGACGAGGATGTGTTGCGCTCCAGCGAAGGCCTGGTCCGCATGCTCCGTGACGAGGCGGCCCGGATGTTCCATGCTGCCACGGAGGTGTCGCAATGGGAGATCGCCGTGATGCATCGCGATCATCATGCGACTCGTGGAGCCTGCTGCCGTGTCACCTGGGTCGAACTCGAACCGGCCCGACTCGATCGTGGAGTGGACATGTGGAAGATGGCAGCGTTGCCGAGGATGGAGGAACTCGAGGGCTTCTGCAGTGCCAGTCTGATGCTCGACCGCGCCACCGGCCGCGGGGTGTCGTCGTTGACTTTCGACAACGCACAGGCGATGGAGAGCAACGGAGACCGCATCGACGCCATCCGGGCCGAGGTGACTCACGCGGCAGACGCGAAGGTGCTCGATACCGGTGAGTTCGAACTCGCCATCGCGCATCTGCACGTCCCCGAACTGGTCTGAACCGAAACGGGAAATATGGAAAACTGCTGCACTGCTGTGGATTCCGGCAACCAGCCCGTGCCGCGGCGGGGTGTCATCCGCCGTGTGGTGGCCGGGCATCGTCGATATCGTGACGGTTCTGCAACGACGGCAGTATCCAGAAACCGAAGAACATCACCAGCGCGATGGCAGCTGCGACTATTCCGGCGGGCATATTTGCGACGAAGCTGAAGATCAGCAGGACGACACCGACGATGGCCAGTCCCAGAACGGTGATACCTGCGATCGCCAGTCGTTGTCCGGTCGCGACGAGCGTGGCCAGGGCATGCTGCCGGAACAACAGCCGGTGCAGTCCGACAGGCGCGACCAGCAAGATCACCGCGGTCACCGAGAGAGCGACCGTGACCAGATAGATCACCTTCTGCGCGTCCGACAGCTCCTCGAATCGCTGCTGGAACGGCAACGTGAGCAGGAATCCGGTCAGGAGCTGAACACCCGTCTGTACGACGCGCAGTTCCTGCAGCAGGTTGTTCCAGTTGCGGTCGAGTCGCTGGGTCTCGGTTTCACCGCGCTCCCGGTAGTTCCATGCCGCGTCGTCGCGAGAGCCCGTGTCGTCCATACACTGACAATGCCCCATTCTCGAGGTGATCGAACACGCGCGACACGCCGGGGTCGTGCGGATGCGAAGTACACCGTGTGATCCACCGACCTGGGTAGACGCCGAACCGAGCGCTCTCGAATTGCTCCCTCGTTATCGTCCTGTATCTAATGAACGGGTACGAGCGCGCCGCGGAGGGGAAAGAGGACGCGGCGCAACGCTGAACGATGGGTTGTGGAATGTTCGAAAAGCAAGCTTTGTCGAACCGTCGCCGCACGGGCCGCCGATCCGCGCGGATCGGTGCTGCATTCGTGGGCGCAGCCGCCGTGGCACTGGCCACCGCCGGCCCTGCGAGCGCGGCACCGCTGTGGCCCGGTGGGCCCGAGGTCCCGAGTGTCCAGGAGCTGATCGAAGGACTCACCCCGCCCGGGGTGACGCCGCCGCAGCTCGTTCCCGAGCCGGCCGCACCGTTCTCCGCTCCGTCCGTCAACCCGTCGAACGGGGAGACGGTGGGTGTCGCACAGCCGATCATCATCCGGTTCGACGAGGCCGTCGGAGATCGTGCAGCCGCCGAACGCGCCATCCGCATCACCTCGCAGCCGCCCGTCGACGGGCACTTCTACTGGGCGTCGAACACGCAGGTCCGGTGGAAGCCGTTCGAGTTCTGGCCCGCGAACACCGCGGTCACCGTGAAGGCCGGCGACGCGCAGTCGTCGTTCACCATCGGCGACGCCCTGGTGACGGTGGCGGACGACAACACCAAGACCATCACCGTCACCCGCAACGGTGAGGTCGTCCGCACCATGCCGACGTCCTTCGGCAAGCCCGGTCACGACACCCCGAACGGCACCTACATCGTCGGTGAGAAGTACCGCGACATGTACATGGACTCGTCGACCTACGGAGTTCCTGTCGACAGCCCCGAGGGCTACCGCACCTACGTCGAGTACGCGACGCGGATGTCCAACAGCGGAATCTTCCTTCATGCCGCTCCGTGGTCGGTCGGCGCGCAGGGCAACACCAACGTCAGCCACGGTTGCCTCAACGTGAGCACCGAGGACGGAAAGTGGTTCTTCGAGAACGCGAAGAAGGGCGACCCGGTGATCGTGCAGAACACCGCCGGTGGAACCCTCAACGGCTGGGACGGTCTGGGCGACTGGAATCTCTGATCCTCCGTCGCCCGACCCGATCTCCGTCGCACTGACGGCAGGCTTTCCGACGCCCCCTGCTCTCCGGTTCGTTTCATCCGGAAAGAGCAGGGGGCGTCGGCTTTTCGATTCTGCTAGGTGGCCACCAGGTCGTCGATCTGGTTGATGGCGGACGAAGCGCCCTCGACCACGCCCATGTCCAGTACCTGCTGGAGTGCTTCGGCGCTCTCGTAGGTGCTGACGTAGATTGCGCGCGTGCCGCCTTCGAACTCTTCGAAGTTGTAGATGCTCCGCGAGACGGGCAGTTCCGGCTTCGGGGTGAAGTCCGGCTCCGCGAAACCGTCGAGGAACGAGAAACTCGTCGGTTCGTCGACGGCCGTGATATCCCAGTAGCCGGCGTACTTCTCGCCGTCGGGGCCGGTCATGTAGTAGGTGGTGCGGGTGCCGGGCTTCAGATTGTGGTCGACCACCGTCGCGGGGAAGGTCGGGGGTCCCCAGATCTTCTCCAGCTGACGGGGATCGGCGTAGACCTGCCAGATGCGGGACACCGGGGCGGCGAACTCGGCGGTGATGGTCAGGGTCAGCTTGTCGGGGTCGTGCCGGACGTCGGTTACAGGCATTTCTCAGCCTTCCTCGGAGGATTCGGATGCGATGAGTTCGTCGATGCGCGCGATGCGACCGCGCCAGACCTGCTCCAGCTCGGTGAGCATGGACGCCACCGACCGCACTGCCGTCACGTCACCACTGGCCAACTGCTCGCGACCGCTGCGTCGCTTCACGAGCAGGCCGGCCTTCTCCAGCACGGCGACGTGCTTCTGTACTGCGGCGAAGGACATGTCGTAGTTCGCCGCGAGAGCGGACACCGAGTGTTCGCCGGCCAGGACGCGTCGCATGATGTCGCGCCGGGTCCGGTCGGAGAGCGCGTGGAACAGGGCGTCGGCCCGGTCCTCGTCGTCTCCGCTCACATCTCCAAATGTACAACCGAATGGTTGTATGTCAAGACTTCGGGGCGATGACGAGCCGGTCGCCGTAGGGTGCGCGATGCTCCTCGTCGAGATCGTCGTCGGTGACGATGGACGTGATCTCGTCGAGGCTCGCGACCCGGGCGAGCGCACGCTCTCCGAACTTCGAATGGTCCGTCACCACAATCGTCTTCTCAGCCGACCGGATCATCGCCCGTTTGATCGGGATCTCCAGCGTGTTGGTGTTCGTGACGCCGGCGGTGGGGTGCACGGCGTCGGCGCCGAGGAACGCCCAGTCGGCCGAATAGTCCGAGAGGAACCGCACGGCGTGGTCCCCGACCAGGGTGTACACCGAGCCGAGGAGTTCGCCCCCGGACACGAGAAGCCGGACATCCGGGAATGCCGCAACGTATTTCGCGATACGCAGGTCGTTGGTGAGTACCGTCAGCGACGCCTTGTGCCGCAGTGCCACGGCCACCTCGTAAGTGGTGGATCCGCTGTCGAGCACCACACTGTCGCCGTCCGACACCATGGCGGACGCAACCGCTGCGATGGCCGCTTTCTCCTCGCGACGCACGTCCTTCTTGAGCGCGTACGGCACCTCGAGACCCGCGCCCTCGACCGCTCGGGCACCCCCGTGCGTGCGTTCGACCTTCCCTTCGCGGGCGAGCACATCGAGATCTCGACGGATCGTGGACGCGTCGACGCCGAGATCGGCCGAGAGGGTCTTCGCATCGATATATCCGTCGGCGAGGATTCGGTGGAAGATCTCACGTCGCCGTGCGGTCGCTGACACGATTGCTCCTAGGGCTCTGGGCACTCGAATTTCTGGGTACTCGGACGCCGTGGTCGGGGTCGGTGCACGACCATAACGCACAGGCGACACACCTTTGCGTGGATATTGACACTGTCTGCGCTCAGTGTGCATGATTTCGTGCAGGATTTGCTCGATTGTGCGTGATCGTTTCGCTGGCACCACGTTGTTCGGAGGTTGCACGGTAATGCTGAAGTTGGGATACAAGGCGTCTGCGGAGCAGTTCGGCCCGCGCGAGCTGGTCGAACTGGGAGTGCTGGCCGAGCGGCACGGGATGGATTCGGCGACAGTGTCGGATCACTTCCAGCCGTGGCGGCACAACGGAGGGCACGCGCCCTTCTCGCTGGCGTGGATGACCGCCGTGGGGGAGCGCACCGAGCGGTTGCAGCTCGGGACCTCGGTGCTGACCCCGACGTTCCGGTACAACCCGGCGGTGATCGCACAGGCCTTCGCGACGATGGGTTGTCTGTATCCGGGGCGGATCTTCCTCGGTGTCGGTACCGGTGAGGCGCTCAACGAGATCGCCACCGGCTATGCCGGGGAGTGGCCGGAGTTCAAGGAACGTTTCGCCCGGCTGCGCGAGTCGGTGCGGCTGATGCGTGAACTGTGGCGCGGGGACCGGGTCGACTTCGAGGGGGAGTACTACACCACGAAGGGCGCGTCGATCTACGACGTACCCGAGCAGGGCATTCCGGTCTATATCGCCGCCGGTGGCCCGGTGGTGGCGCGGTATGCGGGGCGGGCGGGGGACGGGTTCATCTGCACCTCGGGCAAGGGTATGGATCTCTACACCGACAAACTGCTGCCGGCGGTGGCGGAGGGAGCGGAGAAGGCCGAGCGCGACGTGAACCGGATCGACAAGATGATCGAGATCAAGATCTCGTACGACACCGACCCCGAGCTGGCGTTGGAGAACACGCGGTTCTGGGCGCCGCTGTCGCTCACGCCGGAGCAGAAGCACAGCATCGACGATCCGATGGAGATGGAAGCGGCGGCCGATGCATTGCCGATCGAGCAGGTCGCCAAGCGGTGGATCGTGGCGTCGGATCCGGACGAGGCGGTCGAGCAGGTCAAGGCATATGTCGATGCCGGGTTGAATCATCTCGTGTTCCACGCGCCGGGTCATGACCAGAAGCGGTTCCTGGAACTGTTCGAACGCGACCTCGCACCGCGCCTGCGCGCCCTGGCGTGATGAAAGACCTCGGCAGAAACATGGATACGGAAACGCGAGATGTGACGACCACGAAGGCCTGGCAAGCCCTCGAAGCTCACCGGGACGAGATCGCCGCGGTGTCCCTGCGGGAGCTGTTCGCGATCGAGCCGCAGCGGATACAGGCGTTGACCGCACACGCCGGGGATCTGGTGGTCGACTTCAGCAAACAGCGTCTCACCGCCCGCACTCTCGAACTGCTCCTCCAGCTCGCCGAGCAGACGGGTGTGGCCGCCGCCCGCGAGGCGATGCTCGCCGGTGAGCACATCAACAGCACCGAAGACCGGGCGGTGCTGCACACCGCCCTACGGCTGCCGCGGCAGGCATCGCTGATCGTCGACGGAATCGACGTCGCCGCGCAGGTGCATGCCGTGCTCGACCGGATGGGTGAGTTCACCGACCGGATCCGCGACGGACGCTGGCGCGGCGCCACCGGGCAGCGGATCACCACGGTGGTCAACATCGGCATCGGCGGCTCCGATCTCGGCCCGGCGATGGTCACCGGCGCGCTGCGCCGCTTCCACGACGGGCCCGCGGCACGGTTCGTCTCCAACGTCGACCCCGCCGATCTGACCGCCGCGCTGGCCGATCTGGACCCGGCGACGACCGTGTTCGTCGTGGCGTCGAAGACCTTCTCCACCCTCGAAACGCTGTCCAATGCCCCCGCCGC
>NZ_LPZN01000065.1 GCF_001646655.1 Rhodococcus gordoniae
CGGCGCGCGCCGGATCCGCGACCGTCCAGGTCGCCACCGACCCCGGTCATGCGCGCAGGATGCTACGGGAAGCGCTGGTGCCGTTGCCGTCTCGTATCGCCGCAGTCGAGGACGCGCGGGGCACCACGCTGGCGGCGCCGCTCGTCGCGGCAGAGGCACTACCTCGGGTGCGGACCTCGGCCATGGACGGCTACGCGGTGGCCGGCGAGGGACCGTGGTTGCTGCGCAACGAGATCCGTTATGCGGGCGACGGCGGATCGCTCACGCTCCACGACGGGGAGGCGGCCCGGATCGCGACGGGTGCCCACCTGCCGACCGGCGCGACCGCCGTCGTGCGCGACGAATTCGTCCGTGTCGAGAACGGTCTCGTCTCCCGCCTGTCCGATGCGCCGATCCGCGACGACGCGCGTCGCCGCGGTGAGGACTGGGAGCCGGGAACGATTCTCGCCCCTGCCGGCACCGCTGTGAGCCCCGCAGTGGTCTCCGCGGCCGTCAGCGGTGAGGTCACGGAAGTGGAGGTGCGCGGTCCCGTGCGGGTGCACATCGCGCTCACGGGTGACGAGATCCGCCGCACCGGCCCGCTCCGCGAGGGGCAGACGCGCGACTCGCTGGGGCCGGTGCTCCCCGATTTCGTCCGCTGGTGCGGTGCGATGGTGGTCGGTGACGGGCATCTCCGCGACACCGCGGACGGATTCGACGCATTGTTCGCGGGCACCGATGCCGATGCGATGGTCATTGTGGGGGCGACGGGAGGGGGTGCCGCCGATCAGTTGCGGGGGGCGCTGGCGCGGGCCGGCGCGCAGGTGGTCGTCGAACGGGTCCGGTGCAAGCCCGGCGGGTCGCAGGTCGCGGCGACGCTGCCGGACGGCCGCGCCGTGCTGGGGTTGCCCGGAAATCCGGTGGCGGCGGTGTCGACCCTGCTGGTGATGCTGCCCGCGATCGCCGACGGCCGCACGCTCCGTACACCCGCCGCGGCCGTGACCGCGCCGCTGGCCAATGCCTCGGAGGTCGTCGGCGACATCACACGCCTGCTTCCTGCCCGCCAGGACGAACAGGGACGATGGTTGTGCGACAACATGATTCGCACAGCGCATCTGGCCGGTCTCATCGGGCGCACCGCGATCGCGGTGGTGCCGCCGGGAGCCGCGGACGGCGATCCCGTCGAGTTGTTACCGCTCCCCCACTGAGTCAGACGCGTGGCGAGCCGATCCCACATGCGCGGCGCGGCGCCTCGTTCGGCGCGACCGCGCGCAGCGCGTCGACCGCGGAGCGGTAGCGCCGGACGACGAGGTCGACGACGGGTTCGGCCACTCCGATCGGTGCGGCGACACCGTCTGCACCGACCTCGGACAGGCGACGATGGAACAGGCCGTCGGCGAGCAGACAGGACGCCACGAACACGCGGCGTGCGCCACGTGCGCGGACCTCGTCCACCACGGTCGCGACCCGCGGTTCGCCGGTGGCGATCCATCCGACCCGCACCGGGGTGCCCACGAGCGCGGAGACCATGCGAGCCGTGACATGGATATCGTGGCGGGCACGAGGATCCGACGAACCGGCTGCCGCGAGGACCACGTCGTCGCCCTCGGTCCAGCCGGCCTGCCGCAACCGCTCGACGAGAACGCGGGCGAGGGCCGGGTCGGGACCGAGTGCGGGGGTGATCGTCACCGCGTCGTTCCCACCCGCCGCGACCTCGCGCGGAACGTCGGTGTGCACGTGGTAGCCGGAGGCGAGGAAGGCCGGAACGAGCACGGTCGGACGGTGGGTGTCGCGCAGGACCTCGGACGGCGACGGCCCGAGGACGTCGACGAAGGCGACGCGGGTGGAACCGACGCGGGAGGAGACGGCGTCGGCGAGCGCTGCGATCATGTCGACACCGCGCGGATTGCGGGTGCCGTGGGCGACGAGCAGCAGGGCGGGGTCGGTAGGTGTACCGGTCACGGGTGCATTCCTTCCGGGTCGACGGCGAGGCGGTAACCGCGCTTGACGACGGTCTGCACGATCGCCGGTGCTCCGAGCGCCGAGCGCACCCGCGCGATCGCAGTTTCGACGGCGTGGGTGTCGCCGCCCCCGCCGGGCAGCGCCGCGAGAAGTTCCTCCCGGGAGACGACGAGGCCGGCGCGCGCGACGAGCGTGCGCATCAGGGCCATCCCGGCAGGGGGAAGGCACCGGACGGTGCCGTCGACGATCACGCAGCGTCCCCGCGGGCTGAGCACGTGGCCGCCGGCCTCGATGCGCACGGCCCGCCGGGGTAGTTCCTCGGCGATGTGCCGGGCGAGCGAACCCAGCCGGGAACGGGTGGGCATGCTCACGGGGACGTCGAGTTCGATGAGCGGTGCCGCGGTGACGGGACCGACGCACACGGCCGTGACGCCGGTGCGCAGCGACCGCAGCATCGGTTCGAGCCAACCGGTCTCCTTGGCCCGCATGAGCATCGACGCGACGGCCGGTGCGCTCGTGAAGCTCACGGCGTCGAGTCCGTGTTCGACGATCTGCTCGATCATCCGGTCGAGCGCCGTGAGATCCTCGGGGGGTGTCCACCGGTAGACCGGGACGGGGACGACGTCGGCACCCGCGGCGCGCAGTGCCTCGCACACATCGGTCCCGGGCTCCCATTCGGTGCGCTCACCGTGCAACTGCACGGCGATGCGGCGGCCGGTGACTCCCTCGTTCAGCAGGAGCTCGAGCACCTCGGCGGACGATTCCGAGGAGGGAGACCACTCCTCCCGGAGTTCGGCGGCCCGGATCGCGCCCGTGACCTTCGGGCCGCGGGCGAGGATCCGGCTCGTGCCGAGTGCCTGCGCGAGGCCGTCGGCGAGTCCCCATCCCTCCGCTGCGCCCATCCAGCCGCGGAATCCGATCGCCGTGGTGGCGATCGTGATGTCCGGGGGTTGCGCGACGATGCACCGGGTGACGCGTTCGAGTTCGTCGTCGTCGGACAGCGGGATGATGCGGATGGCGGGAGCATGCACGACCTCGGCCCCGCGCCTGGTGAGGAGAGTGGCGAATTCCTCGGCGCGTCGAGCCGCCGTCACGCCGATGGTGAATCCCCGCAACGGTGGGGTGTCGTCGTTCACGAACCCTCTCCGGTCGCGCCCTCGTGCCGCCGGTCGCGCGGGACGAGGCTGTGGATCTGGACGACTCCCGCCCACACGCGCACCTCGTAGACGGGCAGACGCACCGACGGATCGTCGAGGCAGCGACCGTCGTCGAGGGAGAAAACCTGCTTGAGCAGCGGCGACGCCACGGTGGGCTCGCCGGCACGGTCACCGACGATTCCGCGCGACATCACCGCGGCGCGGCCGAACGGATCGATGTTGCCCACCGCGCGCAGCGTTCCGTCGTCGAGCAGGAACAGGGCAACCTGCTCGCCGCCGCGCAGCAACACCGCAACTCCACGGCCCGGAATGAGATGGCTGAGCGGACAGGCCGAGGTCCATTCCAGTCGCCCGTCGAACACGCTCTCGCGCGTCGATCCCCCTACGGTGTACGTCTCGATGACGGTCATCGCTGTCCTCCCTTGACACTGCTGTCCTGAAGTGTGGGTGTCCGGTGTTTCGAGCGCATTACCCGCTCGTTCCCTCGGGGTAAGCGGTCGTCATGCCCCGGTTCCGGGTCCGATACCCGGCATACCCACGAGAACGGGGACCTTGCGCGGGCCGCTGTCGTCGAAGCGGACCGTGGGGTCGGGCTGCTCGGGCGCGTTGACGAACGACACGAACCGTGCCAGCTTCTCCGGGTCCTCGAGGACGCCGGCCCACTCGTCCTTGTAACCGCCGACATGCTTGGCCATGGCGGCCTCGAGGTCGTCGGCGATCCCGAGGGCATCGTCGCACACGACCTCCTTCAGGTGCTCGAGCCCGCCCTCGAGCGCCTCGAGCCAGGGGGCGGTGCGCTGGAGCCGGTCGGCGGTGCGGATGTAGAACATGAGGAACCGGTCGATGTAGCGGACGAGGGTCTCGTCGTCGAGACCACCGGCAAGAAGCTGCGCGTGCTTGGGCGACTGGCCGCCGTTGCCACACACGTACAGGTTCCAGCCGTTCTCCGTCGCGATGACACCGACGTCCTTGCCGCGCGCCTCGGCGCATTCACGGGCGCAGCCCGACACACCCATCTTGAGCTTGTGGGGCGATCGCAGTCCTCGGTAACGCAATTCGAGGGCGACGGCCATCCTGACCGAGTCCTGCACGCCGTATCGGCACCAGGTGGAGCCGACGCAGCTCTTGACGGTGCGCAGCGACTTGCCGTACGCCTGGCCGGATTCCATGCCGGCGTCGACGAGACGCTTCCAGATCTGCGGGAGCTGTTCGACGCGTGCACCGAACAGGTCGACGCGCTGACCGCCGGTCATCTTCACGTAGAGGCCGAAATCGCGTGCCACCTCACCGATGACGATGAGCTGCTCGGGCGTGCATTCGCCGCCGGGCATGCGCGGCACGACCGAGTAGGTGCCGTTCTTCTGGATGTTGGCGAGGAAGTGGTCGTTCGTGTCCTGCAGGCCGGCCTGCTTCGGGTGCAGGATGTGGTCGGAGTCGGTGGAGGCGAGGATCGAGGCGACCACCGGCTTGCAGATGTCGCAACCGTGCCCGGTGCCGTACTGCGCGATGAGCGCGGAGAAGGTACGGATCCCGGTGGCCTGGACGATCTGGAACAGCTCGGCGCGGGACTGTTCGAAGTGCTCGCACAGGGCCTTGGACATCTGCACACCCGACCGGGCGAGGAGCTGCTTGACGCTCGGGAGGCAACCGCCGCAGGTGGTGCCGGCGCTCGTGCACGACTTGATCTGTGCGATGTCGCAGGCCCCTTCGGCAATCGCGTCGCAGATCGCGCCCTTGGTCACGCCGTTGCACGAGCACACCTCGGCGTCGTCGGGCAGCGAACCGGCGCCCGGTTTCTCCCCCGCCGGAGAGATCAGCGTTGCCGGGTCACCCGGCAGCTCGCGGCCGACCAGCGGTCGCAGCGTGCCGTAGGCCGAGGCGTCGCCGACGAGGATGCCGCCGAGCAGGGTCTTCGCGTCGTCGGAGACGACGAGCTTGGCGTAGGTGCCCTTCGCGGAGTCGGACAGCACGACCTCGAGGGCGCCGGGCGTCGTCGCGTGGGCGTCGCCGAAGCTCGCGACGTCCACGCCGAGCAGCTTGAGCTTGGTGGACATGTCTGCGCCGGGAAACTCGGCGGTGCCGCCGACGAGCCGGTCGGCGACGACCTCGGCGGTGCTGTAGCCCGGGGCGACGAGTCCGTAGCAGGTGCCGTCCACGGCGGCGCATTCGCCGATGGCGTAGACGGCCGCGTCCGCGGTGCTGCGGCAGGAGCGGTCGGTGAGCACACCGCCGCGACCACCGAGTTCGAGTCCGGCCTCCCGGGCGAGTTCGTCGCGGGGACGGACACCGGCGGAGAAGACGACGAGACCCGCTTCGATGACGCTTCCGTCGGACAGGTTCACCTGCAGCCCCTCCGGCCCCGATGCGATCTTCGCGGTGCCCACACCGAGGTGGGTGACGAGTCCGAGGTCGGTGACGAGACGGTCCAGGACACGGCCACCGCCCTCGTCGACCTGGGCGGGCATAAGCCGGTTGTTGTACTCGATCACATGCGGGGTCACGCCCAGTAGGCGCAGCGCGTTGGCGGCCTCGAGCCCGAGCAGACCGCCGCCGATGACGACACCGGCGCGGCCGGTGGCCTCGGCGCGTCGGGCCGCGGCGCGGATGCCGTCGAGATCGTCGAGGGTGCGGTAGACGAAGCAGTCCGGCAGGTCGTGTCCGGGCACCGGCGGGACGAACGGATACGAGCCGGTCGCGAGGACGAGGCTGTCGTAGCGCAGAACGTCACCGCCGGCGGTGGTGACGGTCCGGGCCGCGCGGTCGATGCCCACGGCGCGGGTGCCGACCCGCAGGTCGACGAGATCGTCTGCTGCATAATCGTTTCCGGCCAGGGCGAGTTCTTTGCGGTTCCAGGACCCCACGTAGGACGACAGTCCCACGCGGTCGTAGGCGGCGTCGGTCTCCTCGCCGAGCACGGTCACCGACCAGTCGCCCTGCTCGTCGCGGACACGCAGGGCTTCGACGAAGCGGTGGGCGACCATTCCGTGTCCGACGACCACGACGTTCTTGCGGCTCATGATGTTCTCTTCCTTCGTGCCGGGGATCGGTCAGACTGCGACGCGCGCCGGGGCGGGAGCCTCGGTGGACGGTTCGCTCGTGGCGGTCGGATGGGGACGGCGGAGGAAGACGAACCAGGTCACGACGATGCACGCGAGGTAGAAGATCGCGAAGACCCAGAAGGCCATCGTCGCGGACTGGGCCTGGCCGCCGTAGGAGGCGCGGAAGACCAGGTTGATGCCGACGCCGCCGAGGCCGCCGATGGCACCGGCGAAACCGATGAGGGCACCGGACATGCTGCGCGACCAGGCGGCCTTCTCGTCGCGATCCAGGTCGTCGAGATCCTGCGCACGGGCCTCGAAGATGGACGGGATCATCTTGTAGACCGAACCGTTGCCGAGTCCGGAGAGCAGGAACAGGGCGATGAAGCCGAGCACCATGGCGGTCAGCACACCACCGGTCGCTGCGCCGGTGGCGCGGTCGTCGAGGGTGCCGGCGACGATGAGCACCGCGGCGGCCAGGGCCATCGCGACGAAGGTGTAGAGGGTGATCCTGCCGCCGCCGATGCGGTCCGCGAGCTTTCCGCCGAGCGGCCGCGAGATCGATCCGAGGAGCGGGCCGATGAAGGCGATCTGCGCGGCGTGCAGGGCGGCCTGGGCGGGGGTGTCGCCGCCGGCGAGGAAGTTGATCTGCAGGACCTGACCGAAAGCGAAGCCGAAACCGATGAACGAACCGAAGGTGCCGATGTAGAGGAAGGAGATGATCCACGAGTCGCGGAACTTCAGCGCGGCGCCCATGGCCCGCAGGTCGGCCTTCTGATCACCGAGGTTGTCCATGAACAGTGCGGCGCCCAGGGCTGCGACGGCACACAGGACCAGGTAGACCGCGCACACGATCCAGGGCTCGGTGTTGCCGACGGTGGCGATGACGAGCAGACCGATCAGCTGGACGGCCGGGACACCGATGTTTCCGCCACCGGCGTTGAGTCCGAGTGCCCAGCCCTTCAGGCGCTGCGGATAGAAGGCGTTGATGTTGGTCATCGACGACGCGAAGTTGCCGCCGCCCACGCCGGCGAGTGCTGCGACCAGCATGAAGGTGGTGTATGAGTGGCCCGGGTTCAGCATCAGGTACAGCGCCCCGAGGGTGGGTATCAGCAGTACCAGGGCGCTGAAGATGGTCCAGTTGCGGCCACCGAAGCGGGCGGTGGCGACGGTGTACGGGATGCGCAGGATCGCGCCGACGAGTGTGGGCACCGCGACCAGGAAGAACTTGCCGGCGGCGTCGATGCCGTACACCTCGGTGGGCATGAACAGCACCATGACCGACCAGATCGACCAGACGGAGAAGCCGACGTGTTCGGCGATCACCGACCAGATCAGGTTGCGCTTGGCGACCTGCCTGCCGCCCGTCTCCCACGCCTCGACATCCTCGGCGTCCCACCGTTCGATATTGTGCCTCCGCGCGAATTTGTCTCGGAGACTTTCTTTTTCGATGAAGATCGTCATCGCCGTTCCTCCTCGGGTCCGTGTCGATCCCCAAGGTAGGAAACGGGTGTTGCTACGGTGCTGCCCGCGGTGTCCGTCGCGTCAAGAGTTGCTCACCCCGGCGCCCGCCGCCCTGTGAGGTGTTACAGGAGGAACCGCACGAGGTCGGCGGTGTGCGCGAGGCCCGGGAAGGCGTCCTCGGTCGAACGCGGGTGCAGCGCGTGCACGGCCAGCCGGAAGATCACCGCGCGCAGCAGCATCTGCGGCCATTCCGGCAGGTCCTCCCACCGGCCGATGAGTCCTTCGTCGGCGCCGCCCCACGACAGTGCGTCGACGACGGCGACGGCGGCCGCCCACGAGGCCGGACGCCAGTAGGGGGTGATGTCGGTCAGCCCGGGGGCCGCGCGCCCGGCGAACAGGACGGTGCCGAACAGGTCGCCGTGGACGAGCTGGTCGGGCAGGTGCACCGGCTTGCGGAAGGTCGCGAGCTGGTTGATGAGGTCGAGGCTCTTGCGGCCGTCGGGTGTCACCGTCTCGGGCGCACCGGCCGCGCGGGCGCTGCGCAACGGCACGGTCTCCCAGGCCGCGCGGTCGGCCGCGACGAAGACGTCGACGTCCTCCCAGGGTGCGACCGGAGGCTGCATGAGGAAACGGGGGCGTTCGAGCTGCGCTGTGGCGGTGTGCAGCCGCAGCGACAGCGAGACCACTTCGTCGTGCCTGGGCTCGGACGTACCGACGATGTAGGTGTCGGCGCGCCATCCGGAGACCACGTAGCGACCGTCGGTGGACCGCACCGGACGGGCCAGCCGCACTCCGTCGACGGTCAGGGTCTCCCGCACTTTGGCGGACCAGGCCGCGCGAGCATGATCGGCGACTCGGGACAGCACCACGTCCCCACACCGGAAACCGCCGTCCCAGTCGGGCCCGAGCGGGACCGGTTCGACGTCGCGGAGACCGAATGTGGAGCACACGTGCTGAGGCGGTTCGAGTGAGCTCACGCAGCTCAACCTACCGCCGCACACCGCCCGGATCGGGAAGGCACTCCGCTGTTTCAGGTCACAACGAGGTCACCGTCAGTACACCGGTAGCGAGGGATCCACCTGCTGCGCCCACGCGATCACCCCGCCGTGCAGATGTGTCGCGTCCGAGAATCCGGCTCGCACAAGCACTTCGAGCGCCTCGGCCGATCGGATTCCCGTCTTGCAGTACAGCACGATCGGCGTGTTCTGCGGCAGGTCGGCGAGGACCTCACCGGAGAGGATGCGGTCCTTCGGCACGAGCCGGGCACCGTCGATGCGGACGATCTCCCACTCGACGGGTTCGCGCACGTCGATCAGCGCGATGTCGCGGCCCTCGTCGAGCATCCGGCGCAACTCGCTGGGGGTGACGGCCGAGCGAGCCGACGCGGCGGCATCGGGAACGATCCCGCAGAAGGCCTCGTAGTCGACGAGTTCGGTGACGGGCACCCGTCCCGGATCCCGGCGCAGGGTCACCGTCCGGAACGACATCGCGAGCGCGTCGTAGATCAGGAGGCGACCGAGCAGCGGCTCGCCGATCCCGGTGACGAGTTTGATCGCCTCGGTCGCCATGACGGTGCCGATCGTGCCGGGCAGGACGCCGAGTACCCCGCCCTCCGCGCAGGAGGGAACCATCCCCGGTGGCGGTGCCTCGGGGTAGAGGTCGCGGTAGTTCAGGCCGCGTCCGTCCGGGGCGTCCTCCCAGAACACCGATACCTGGCCTTCGAAACGGAAGATCGATCCCCACACGTAGGGCTTGCCCGCGAGGACCGCGGCGTCGTTGACGAGATAGCGGGTCGCGAAGTTGTCGGTGCCGTCGAGGATGAGGTCGTACTGCTCGAACAGCTGCACGGCATTGCTCGACTCCAGGCGCGTCTCGTGCAGGCGCACGGTCACACCGTCGTTGATCGCCAGGATGCTGTCGCGGGCACTGTCCGCCTTGGGCCGTCCGACGTCGGAGCGGCCGTGGATCACCTGGCGCTGCAGGTTGGACGTCTCCACGTCGTCGAACTCGACGATGCCGATCGTGCCGACCCCCGCCGCCGCGAGATACAGCAGGGCGGGCGAACCCAGGCCGCCGGCGCCGATACACAGCACCCGCGCGTTCTTCAGGCGACGCTGGCCGGTGACCCCGACATTCGGGATGATCAGGTGACGGCTGTACCGGGCGACCTCCTCGCGACCGAGCTCCGCGCCGGGCTCCACGAGCGGCGGAAGAGGTCGTCGCGTCGACGGTGTCGTTGCGGTCACGGGTTCTCCTGTCGCGATGCGTCGTGCGTCACCGTCCATCGTGCCATTCGCGGAAGCCTCCCCCGACAGCCCTCCCGACGGTTGTGCCCCGGCGGTTGTGCCCCCGACAACTGTGCCCCGGCGGCTATGCCCGCGGGTACGGCCAGGGATTGAACCGGCACCGCAGTCCGTCGGCCGGGACGGCGCCGTCCGGGTCGAGGCGGGCGATGTCGTCGTTGGCGGTTCCGAAGGTCTGCTGCATCATGATCGGCGCCAGACCACCGTCGATGGTGCAGGCGTCGTGCTGCGCCAGGCCGATGGCGTGACCGACCTCGTGATTGACGAGGTATTGGCGGTACGACCCGATATCTCCCTGGAAGGCGACGGCCCCGCGCACCCATCGCGCCTCGTTGAGGAACACCCGCTCCATCGAGGGGTTGAAACACGAACCCTCGAGCGGGATGTCGTAGCCGCATCCTTCGCGGATGGTCATCTGCGAGGTGAGGGAGATCCGGAAGTCCGGCTCACCGGTGTCGATCCGGCGGAAGGCCAGGGCCTCGTCGCCGATCCAGCTGCGCGGATCGGCGAGGGTCCGATCCACCATCGTCGCGAAGGCCGCGTCGCCGCCGTAGCCGGTGGTGCCGATCCCCTCCTCCACTTCCACCGTGTAGGTGAACACGCGGGTCTGTCCCGCCCCTGCCTGTCCGGTGGTGCCGGGAAGGATCCGCCACTGCCGGGCACCGGCCGCCGTGAACGGGCCACCGGCCGGCAGGGCGCCGGACTCGAGCGACTCGGGGAAGGTTCCCTCTGCCCGCGGCGCCTCGACGACGATGTCGGTGACCTCGCCCGCCACGGCCGTCTCGGCGGGCATGTTCTCGCCTCCCCCGCGCACGGCGTCCCACAGCACGACCAGGGTCACGACGGCGAGGATCGGCACGGCATAGGCACGCCAGCCGTAGGTGGCGACGAACCTGCCCACGCGGGTCTGCTTGCGGACGTCCCGTTCGGGTCGCGGTCGGCGCGGCGGCCGGTCCGGCCGTCCCACCGGGTCCCACACGGCACGCAGGGGCTGGTGCGACCGGCGACCCGCCTCGGGTCGCTCCGTTCCTCGCGACCGGGACGAACCGGGCAGCGTCGGGGAAGGATCTGTCGGCGAGGAGCCCTGCGGGCCCCTGCTCTCGCGCACTCCTCCACGCTCGATCACGGATGTCAGGATGTCATATCGAGACCATTTCGATATCCGAAGCGCCGAACCTGCGCCCCCATTCGTGCACCGGGAACGGATACTGGGCGGTAGGCCGATCCGTTCGACACGCGACTTCACCTGTAACGTGCAGAGACGAGGAGCGCCGAGGTGGTACAGGCCACGTTCGGAAGTAGTGCAGATTGGGAGTAAGCATGACCGACGTCACCGAACGAGCATCCGGCCGGGGTTCCAACGGCAAACGGGGCGCCCGGATGCCGCGTGACGAGCGTCGTGCCCAGTTGCTCGAGGCTGCCAGCGAGGTCTTCGTCACACGCGGTTACCACTCGGCCGGCATGGACGAGATCGCCGAGTGCGCCGGAGTGAGCAAGCCCGTCCTGTACCAGCACTTCCCCGGCAAGCTCGAACTGTATTGCGCCGTGCTCCAGAACTATGTGGACACCCTCATCAACGGCGTACGTCAGGCCCTGCGGTCCACCACCGACAACCGTCAGCGCGTGCGCGCCGCGGTGCAGGCCTTCTTCGATTTCGTCGACAACGACAGCCAGGGATTCCGGCTCGTCTTCGAATCCGATCTGATGGGCGAACCGCAGGTGTCGCGGCGGGTGGAGCAGGCCACCGAGGCGTGCGTCGACGCCGTCTTCGACCTCGTCAGCCACGACTCCGGTCTCGATCCGTACCGGGCCCGCATCCTCGCGGTCGGCCTGGTGGGAACGAGCCAGTTCACCGCACGCTACTGGCTCGACGCCGCACGCCCGATCCCCAAGGAGGACGCGGTCGACACCACGGTCGCTCTGGCCTGGGGCGGTCTCAAGCACGTGCCGCTGCAGCCCGAACTCCGTCGGCGCTGACGACACAGCGAACACTGTCGGCGCTGACGACACAGCGAACACTGTCGGCGTTGACGAGAGAGCGAACACCGTCGGCACTGACGGCACCGTACGAACGACGAACGGGCCGGGGCGACAAGCCCCGGCCCGTTCTCGTCGGTCGCTCTCAGTTGGCGGCGAAGCCGACCTTGCCCAGCGTGGCAGGACCGATGTCCACGTAGCTGATCTTGGCGGCCTGCACGAGAACCTTGCGGCCCTTCTCGTCGACGAGGGCGAGCACTCCGTCGTCGGCGCCGTTCAACGCGGCCCGGACGAGCTTCTCCACCTCGTCGGGCGTCTGGTCGCTGACGACGACAACTTCGCGCGGGCTGTCCGCGACGCCGATCTTGACCTCCACGGTGGACCTCCGAATCTCATGCATGAAAACCGAGCGGGTACTGCTGTCCGCCCCAGGCTAATGCAGTCCGAGCACCGACATCCGTTCGGCGTGCTCGACCTGCATACGATCGAACAGTGCCGCGATGTTCGTCAGGTCGCCGGACGCGAGAATCACCAGTTCGGCGAGTTCCTCGTTCTGGGCGAGCACGTACTGCGCCTGGGTGATGGCCTCACCGAGCAGCCGGCGTCCCCACAACATCAGACGGTCCTTCTGCAGCGGACTCCGCTCGACGACCTCGCGGACCTCCTGCACCACGAACTCCGAGTGCCCGGTCTCGGCGAGGACCTCCCGGACCACCGTGGACACCTCCGGCGCGAGCATGTCGGCGATCTCACAGTAGAAATCGGCGGCGATGCCGTCGCCCACATACGCCTTGACGAGCACCTCGAGCCAGGTCGAGGGGGTGGTCGACGCGTGGTACGCGTCGAGCGCCTTGCGATAGGGCTCCATCGCCGCGTAGATCTCCGCTCCGCGCTCGGTGAGGGCGGTATGGAGCGTCTCGAAATGGCTCATCTCCGCAGCTGCCATGCTTGCGAGCGCGACCCGGCCGCGCAGGGACGGGGAGAACCGGGCGTCCTCGGCGAGCCGGTAGAACGCCGAGATCTCGCCGTACGCGAGCACGGCGAACAACTCCGACACACCGGGATGATCGGCGGGGACTGCGGCCTCTTCCGGCGCCCGGCCGGGCTCTGCTGTGGACGGCGACTTTTCGGCTCCCATGACGACGAAGCGTAGTACTACCTCGTGGAATGCGCTGGAACCGGTACAATGGTCCGGGAAGCCCGCGCTTCGAGCCGCCGACCGTGGCCCGCGAGCTTCCCAGATAATGTGCGCGCACCCGAACTGCGGATCGCTGCCGCGCTTCGCCGAGCCTGGTTCGACACCGCTCGTGCTGAGGTGCAGGCCGGTCGCCTTTCCCCCTCGTGCGTGCGTGCCGAGACCAGGAAGGCCAGACCCCTGAGCAAGATCACCATCGACCACGAAGACGACGCGAGCGAGACGACCGTCTCCGCGCAACTCGACTCCACCCACGTACCCCCCACCTTCGGTGAGCTCGGTGTCCGCGACGAGATCGTTCGCGCCCTCGCCGAAGTCGGCATCGAACGTACCTTCGCGATCCAGGAACTCACCCTGCCGCTCGCCCTCGCCGGCGACGACCTCATCGGTCAGGCCCGCACGGGTATGGGCAAGACGTTCGGCTTCGGCGTTCCCCTCCTGCACCGCATCGCCACCGAGGGATCCGGCACGACCACGCTCGACGGCACCCCCCGTGCCCTCGTGATCGTCCCCACCCGCGAACTGTGCATCCAGGTCACGAACGACCTCGTGAATGCCTCCAAGTACCTGCCCGGCAGCCGCAAGTCCGGCCTCGAGGTCCTGTCGATCTACGGCGGTCGCCCCTACGAGCAGCAGATCGACGAGCTGAAGAAGGGCGTCGACGTCGTCGTCGGCACGCCGGGTCGTCTGCTCGACCTCGCCAACCAGGGTCATCTCATCCTCGGCAAGATCGGTGTCCTCGTCATGGACGAGGCCGACGAGATGCTCGACCTCGGATTCCTGCCCGACATCGAGCGCATCCTCACGATGGTCCCCGACCGCCGTCAGACGATGCTGTTCTCGGCCACGATGCCCGGCCCGATCATCACCCTCGCCCGCACGTTCCTGAACCGCCCGACGCACATCCGCGCCGAGGAGGCCGAATCGTCGGCCGTGCACGAACGCACCCAGCAGTTCGTCTACCGTGCGCACGCCCTCGACAAGGCCGAACTCGTCGCCCGCGTGCTGCAGGCCGAGGGCCGCGGCGCCACCATGGTCTTCACCCGCACCAAGCGCACGGCGCAGAAGGTCGCCGACGATCTCGTCGAGCGCGGCTTCGCATGCGGCGCGGTGCACGGCGATCTCGGTCAGATCGCGCGCGAGAAGGCACTCGACAAGTTCCGCAGCGGCAAGATCGACGTGCTCGTCGCGACGGATGTCGCCGCGCGCGGTATCGACATCGACGACGTCACCCACGTCATCAACTACCAGTGCCCCGAGGACGAGAAGACCTACGTCCACCGCATCGGCCGTACCGGTCGCGCCGGCCGTACCGGTATCGCGATCACCCTCGTCGACTGGGACGACGTGCCGCGCTGGCAGCTCATCGACAAGGCGCTCGATCTCGGCATCCCGGAGCCGATCGAGACCTATTCGAGCTCCCCGCACCTGTTCGAGGAACTGAACATCCCGACCGACGCCACCGGGCGTGTCCGCAAGGCCGCCCCCGCCGCCGCTCCCGCCGAGGACGGCGAGAAGCGCGAGCGCGCCGGCCGCGAGGCGGGATCGCGACCGAAGCGCAACCGGGTCCGCCGCCGCACCGTGCGCGGCAGGTCGGCCGACGGTTCCGCGACGGACGCCGCTCCTACCGGTGCCGACGACTCGGCGGCGACCGAGGCACAGCCGGCCGCATCCGAGACGGGCGAGGGCACCGGGGCGGAGACTCCGGCCCGCCGTCGCCGTCGTCGCCGTCGCACCCGTTCGGGCGAGGGCCCCGCCGGTCGCGCAGAGCAGCAGGACACGTCGAGCGTGGAAGCAGTCTCGACGTCGTCCGCACGATAGCCACGTGCTCGCGCCCGAGCGCCGCACCCGCACCGACCTTCTCGTCGCAGCCGCACTCGTCGTCACCGCTCTGGTGGCGGCGAGTGTCGTCTGGCTGACGTCGGATGCGCGGGGCACCACGTCGACGACCTGGGACGGACCCGTCCCCACTCCCGCGACCGCACAGTCGCTCCCCCTGACCCTCGCCGAACTGTGGCGTGCTCCGAGCGCCGCGACGACCGCACCGGTGGTGTCCGGGGGCACGATCGCCACGGCCGACGGTGGTGCGGTCGTCGGCCGCGACCCGCAGTCGGGTGAGGAGCGCTGGCGGTACGACCGCGACCGGGCGTTGTGCGCGGCCACCGAGGCCTGGGGCGATGTGGTCTCCGTCTACCGCGACCCGCGGGGATGCGGTCAGGTCACCGCACTCGACGCCGGTAGCGGCGCCCGGGGCGCGCAGCGGTCGAGCGACGCCGACGATCCGATCCGGCTGGTCGACACCGGTTCACACCTGATCGCTCTCGGCGACACGCGCCTCGAGATGTGGCGTTCCGATCTGGTGCGCACCGTCGAGTACGGGCGGGTCGACGCCCCGGTGAACCCGAACGCCCAGCCCCGCTCGGGGTGCGAACTGCGCTCGGCGGATGCGGGAGCCGAGGTGCTGGCCGTCCTCGAACAGTGCGCGAACGAGCCGACCACTCGGCTCACCCTGCTCGAGCCCACCCCCGACGACAGTCAGAAACCCGAGGAACTCGCCTCATCGGTGCTTCCGGATGCCGACCGTGACTCCCAGGCCAGGGTCGTCGCCGTGGTCGGCGACCGCACGGCGGTCTACCTGGCGCCCGACGACACCGCCGGGCCGCGCATCGAGGTCTTCGACAGCGCGGGCACCCTCGTCGACACCCACATCCTGCCGCGTCCGGCCGGAGCATCCGAGGATCCCGCACTCGAACGCGGCGGTGTACTCGTGTGGTGGACCGGCCGCGACACCGTCGCACTGTCCACCACCGATTTCGCTCCGCAATGGACCGTCGAGGACACACTCGGAACCGGCGACATCATGGCCGGTTCACTGTTGCTCCCCGTCGAGGACGCCCTGCTGGGAGTCGACTCCCGGACCGGGGAGCGCGGGCCGCGCATCGATGTCGAGCGCGGTGCAGTGTCGTCGGTGAACATCGCCGTCGCAGGGGACGTCGTCGTCGAGCAGCGCGGCGACGAACTCGTCGCGCTGCGCTGACGGCGGGGCCGCCTCGGTCGGCACCGACGGCAGGGCCGTCCCGTTCAGCACCGACGGCGGGGCCGTCCCGTTCGGCACCGACGGCGGGGCCGTCCCGTTCGACACCGACGGCGGGGCCGTCTCAGTCCGTAACGGTCTCGAAGGTCACGAGTTCCGCCTCACCCGACCAGTAGCGCATCAGGTTCTCGGCGAGAGCGCGGTAGGCTGCGGCCCCCTTGTTCCTCCGTCCCGCCAGCACCGTGGCACCCGACGCAGAGGCTTCCGCGAAGCGGACCGTGCGCGGCACGGGCGGCGCCAGCACCGGCAGGTCGTACCGATCGGAGACGTCGGCGAGCACGTCGCGGCTGTGCGTGGTGCGTGAGTCGTAGAGGGTCGGCAGCGCGCCGAGCAGCTCGAGATCCGGATTGGTGATCTGTTTCACCTCGTTCACCGTGCGCAGGAGCTGCCCGACTCCCCTGTGCGCGAGCGTCTCGCACTGCAGCGGAACGAGCACGGACCGCGCCGCGGTCAGCCCGTTGAGGGTGAGGACGCCCAGAGAGGGCGGGCAGTCGATGACGACGACGTCGTAATCGTCCTCCACCGACGCGAGCGCCCGCTTCAGGGTGTATTCACGCCCCGGCTTCATGAGCAGCATCGCCTCCGCGCCCGCGAGGTCGATGGTCGCCGGGAGCAGCGACATCCCTTCCGCTGTCCCGAGCAGGACGTCCTTCGTCTCGACACCGCCGACGAGCACCTCGTGCACGGATTGTTCGAGCTTGTCGGGGTTGTGTCCGAGCGAGAAGGTCAGACATCCCTGGGGATCGAGATCGACGACGAGCACCCGCCGGCCCAGCGCCGACAGTGCGGCACCCAACGACGCGACGGTGGTCGTCTTGGCGACGCCACCTTTCTGATTTGCCACTGCAAGTACCGTTGCCACGACCCCGATCCTCGCGCACTCGACGGCGCGACGCGAGGTGAATCTACGCACGAGACCACAGGAGGCAGCCCGTCGTGATCCGCAGAGCCATACCCGAGGACGTCCCCGCGATCACCGGCCTGATCTACGACCTCGCCGAATACGAGAAGGCCCGGCACGAGTGCACGGTGGTCCCCGAGCAGATCCACGAGGCCCTGTTCGGCCCGCGACCCTCCGTCTACGCGCACGTCGCCGAGGAACCGGGTGAGAACGGCGGACCGGCGCGTGTCGTCGGCGTGGCGCTGTGGTTCCGGAACTTCTCCACCTGGGACGGCGTGCACGGCATCTACCTCGAGGATCTGTTCGTCCTACCCGAGCACCGCGGCAAGGGGCACGGACGTGCGCTGCTCGCGGCACTCGCCCACGAATGCGTGGAGCACGATTACACCCGTCTGTCCTGGTCCGTACTGAATTGGAACGAGCCGTCGATCGGTTTCTACCGCTCGCTCGGAGCCGTCGCGCAGGACGAGTGGACGACCTTCCGGCTCAGCGGACCCGCGTTGCGCGCCCTCGGGAGCTGAGCGGCTCACTCGTCGGCGTCGGGCGCGTACTCGTGCGCCAGCCACCGCGAGGTGGGCGGGCTGAACAGCAGCACGAGCGTGGGCACCACCACGAGCGCCAGCACGGTGCCGATGACCGGCTGGTGCGAGTCGGTCAGCAGCGACCACACCACGGGCAGCAACAGCAACTGCGCGAGCACCGCCACGGCACGCCCCCAGCGCACACCGCGCACGAGTGCGATCCCGCCGGCCAGGACTCCGCCGAACAGAACGAACAACCACAGCGCGAAGCCGTAGCCGTTGGTCACCGACTGATCGTGCTCGCCCGAGGCGGCACGGATGATCGAGTACACCGCGAACCCCATCGCGACGAGCCCCTCGAGGACGACGAGCCAGCCGGCGGCACGCACGGTCGACGGAACGCTGCTGCGAGGTGTTTCGAGAGGCACCCGTCCAGCGTAGTGGACCCGCCGGGTACCACTTAGGCTGATGTTCCGTGCGCGCCCTTCTGATCGTGAACCCGAATGCGACGACGACCACTCCTGCCGGTCGCGACCGCCTCGCTCACGCACTGAGGGGCCGGCTCACGTTGACCGTCGCGCACACCACCCATCGGGGGCACGCCGCCGAACTCGCGCGCTCGGCGCACGGCGACGGGATGGACGTCGTCGTCGCGCACGGGGGTGACGGCACCGTCAACGAGATCGTCAACGGTCTGCTCGGCCCGTCCCCGAATCGCTCCGCCGATCCGACGCTCCCCCGGCTCGCGGTGGTGCCGGGTGGCTCGGCGAACGTCTTCGCGCGCTCCCTGGGCCTGTCGGCCGATCCACTCGAGGCGACCGGACAGGTGCTCGAGTCGTTGCGGGAGGGCAGGAGCACCCGCATCGGTCTCGGTCACTGCGACGGGCGATGGTTCACCTTCAATGCGGGGCTCGGTCTCGATGCCCAGGTGTGCGAGGCCATCGACCTCAGCCGCGCGGAGGGCAGGAAGGTGACCACGGCGCGCTACGTGCGGCATGCGGTGACCCGGTTCTTCGCGGCGAAGCGGGACGAGCCGACGCTCACGCTCGAGCTGCCCGGATCCGATCCGATTCCGGGTGTGCACTATGCGTTCGTGTCGAACTCGAGTCCGTGGACGTATCTCGAGTCCCGTCCGGTGCACACGAATCCCGGTACGTCGTTCACCACCGGACTCGGGGTGTTTGCCATGACCACCACCCGGGTATCTCCGAGCCTGCGGGTGGTGAGGCAACTCCTGGCCACCCGTGGCGAGCCGGCGTCCCCGTACCTGGTGCGTGCGGACGACATCGCGTGCGTCCGCGCCCGGGCGTCGCGCCCGATCGGACTCCAGGTGGACGGCGACTATCTGGGACTCCGCACCGAGGTCGAGTTCGTGGCCGTACCGTCGATCCTCGATGTCGTCGCGCCTCGTCCACAGTCCCTGTAGCGGGGCAGCGGCCGAAAGAGAAGCACGAATTCTGTGATTACCACTACCTTCTCGGCCGAAAGGGAGTAGGAAGAGGGGTCGGCGAACTCGAAACTCACACCAGCGTGAGCTTCCCCACGATCATGGTCGATTCTATTGACTCCACGCTCGTTCGTGAAAGCATTCACAAGTAACCGCGCGGAAACACTCCGTGCCGCAGGCGTGAACACGCATTGACCGATCAGCCGGTGCGCACGCACCATCGAAGGAGAGTAGAAGCATGGACTGGCGCCACAAGGCCATCTGCCGCGACGAGGATCCGGAACTGTTCTTCCCCGTGGGGAACAGCGGCCCGGCTCTCGCGCAGATCGCGGATGCCAAGCTCGTGTGCAACCGTTGCCCCGTCACCGCCGAATGCCTTTCGTGGGCACTCGAGTCCGGCCAGGATGCCGGCGTGTGGGGCGGAATGAGCGAGGACGAGCGCCGCGCTCTCAAGCGCCGCAACGCTCGCACCCGCGCTCGCACGGCGGTCTGAGCGGACTCCGACATACGTTCGAAGGCCCGGTCTCCTCACGGAGGCCGGGCCTTCGAACGTCGGGCTTACACACATCGGGACGCCGGACGCCTCAGGCGACCGGCACCTTGCCCAGCGGCAACTGCAGGCGCGCATCGGTTCCGCCGGTGTCGTTGGCCGTCAACTCCAGCGATCCGCCGAGTTCCGCGGCCACCAGCGTCCGGACGATCTGCAGACCGAGCCGGTTCGACGCCTCGAGGCTGAAGCCCTCGGGAAGACCCTTCCCTTCGTCGCGTACCACCACGTCGAGCATGCGGGCCGAACGCTGGGCATTGACGGTGACCGTGCCGTTGACGCCCGGATCGAAGGCGTGCTCGACCGCGTTCTGGACGAGCTCGGTCAGCACCATCACCAGCGGCGTCGCGCGGTCGGCGGGGAACACACCGAGATTTCCCTCCCGCACCACCCGGATCTGACTGCCCACCGTCGACACGTCGACGACGATCGGGATCAGCTGGTCGAAGACACCGTCGAGATCGACCTCCTCGTCCACCGACATCGACAGGGCCTCGTGCACGAGGGCGATGGATGTGACGCGACGGACCGCCTCCCCGAGGGCCTGCTGGGCCTCCGTGTTACCGGTTCGGCGCGCTTGCAGACGCAGCAGAGCGGCGACCGTCTGCAGATTGTTCTTGACGCGATGATGGATCTCCCGGATGGTCGCGTCCTTGCTCAGCAGGGCGCGGTCGCGACGCTTGACCTCCGTGACGTCGCGGACGATCACCGCGGCGCCCCGGATCTTCCCCCCCGGATTCAGGACCAGCGCACGGATCAGGACCGTGGCACCGCGTGCCTCGACCTCCATACGCTGACCGAGACGACCCTCCACGGCCCCGCGGAGGTAGTCGGTGACGTCGCGGCTCTCGAAGGGGTCGGTGACCAGCGCGCGGGTCGTCCCGACGAGATCCTGGCCGATCAGGTCGGAGTTCAGACCCATCCGGTGGTAGGCCGACAGCGCGTTGGGGCTGGCATAGACGACCTTGCCCGCCCGGTCGAGACGGATGAACCCGTCGCCTGCCCGCGGACTCGACTTGGTGTCGGAGCGCGCTTCGGGCGTGGGGAAGGTGCCCTCGCTGATCATGCGATAGAGGTCGTCGGCGCATTCGAGATAGGCCGTTTCGAGAGCGCTGGCCGACCGCCGCGACACGCGCGCGGCGTCGCGACTGAGCACCGCGACGACCCGGCCGTCCCAGCGCACGGGCACGGCCTGCCGGATGTTGATTCCGGCGCCCGGGGACGACTTGACGTCGACTATCGTGCCGGTCTCGAAAGCCTCACGCACGTAAGGATGTTCGTTGTCGGAGACGAGGGTGCCGACAGCGTCCTCCGGGATGACCGTGGACGCGGTGGTGGGCCGGCACTGCGCGACGCACACGATTCCGGACGGCGCGGCATCGACCCAGAGGAGAACGTCGGCGAACGACAGATCGGCGAGCAACTGCCACTCGCCCACGACCCGCTGCAGGTGATCGACGGCCGCGCCCGGAAGATCGGTGTACCTCGCGAGCAACGAGCTGAGTGTGGACACGGGAACCGCTTTCGTACTCAGGAGATATCCGTCGTCAGGAGATGACGGCGATGAGGTCGCCCTGCTGGATGACGTCCCCGACCGTGACGCCCACGGAGGTCACCGTGCCGGCCGTCTCGGCAAGCACCGGAATCTCCATCTTCATCGACTCGAGGATCACCAGCGTGTCGCCCTCGGCCACCACGTCACCCTCTCGCACGACGACCTCGAACACGGTCGATACCATCTCCGCGCGTACGTCTTCCGCCATCGAACACCTCGTTTCACGCTCCGGCGGCGGACCTGCCGACAGGACCACTCGACCGCACGTGAAACACTGTAATGAACGAGAAAGGAGATCCCACCATGGGTAAGCGAGGTCGCAAGAAGCGCAGCCGCAAGGGTAACGCCGCCAACCACGGCAAGCGTCCCAACGCCTGAGACGCGAACAGGGGCCGGAAAGCAGCAGCTTTCCGGCCCCTGTCACGTTCGGACCTGTCGTGTTCGGCGCCGTCCCGAACGGGAGCCCGTGCGTCGTCCCGCTACGACTCGGTGATGTCGGTTTCGGTGATCACCACGGTGCGGCGGATCTGCAACATCAGCCGCTCCCGCAGCCCCTCGGGGGCGTGTTCGCCGCCGCACTTGCGACCGAGCAGCGACTTGATCTTCTCCTCGATCCCGTAGGCCTCGAGACACGTGCCGCACTCGTCGAGGTGCCGTTGCAGCTTCTCCCGGGAACCGGCGTCGCACTCGGAGTCGAGCAGCAGATAGACGTCCGCGATCACCGCCGAGCAGTCGAGTCGATCGAAGTCGGGTTCGCTCACTGCGCTGCTCCCTTTCCGCTCTCGGCCGGATCGGTTGTTCCGGTTGCCGCGTCCACGGCCTTCCCCCGCATGAATCCACGATCGCGCGCAACGTCGGCCAGCAGGCCGCGCAGCTGCTTGCGTCCCCGGTGCAGTCTCGACATCACGGTGCCGATCGGCGTGCCCATGATCTCTGCGATCTCCTTGTAGGGGAATCCTTCGACATCGGCGTAGTAGACGGCCATGCGGAACTCCTCGGGAAGTTCCTGCAACGCCGCCTTGATGTCGTCGTCGGGAAGCGCGTCGAGCGCCTCGACCTCGGCGGACCGCAGACCGGTGGACGAATGCTCGGCCGTGGCGGCGAGTTGCCAGTCGGTGATCTCGTCGGTCGGATACTGCGCGGGCTGCCGCTGCCGCTTCCGGTACGAGTTGATGTAGGTGTTGGTGAGGATCCGGTACAGCCACGCCTTGAGGTTGGTTCCCTCCCGGAACGACCGGAAGGCGGAGAACGCCTTGATGTACGTCTCCTGCACCAGATCTTCGGCGTCGGAGGGGTTGCGGGTCATCCGCAGCGCAGCGCCGTAGAGCTGATCGAGCAGGGGAAGCGCATCCCGCTCGAACCGCTCCGTCAGTTCTTCCACAGACTCCTCGACCACACCGATCCCTTCATCGACGCCTGTCGAGAAGGCTACCGGTACGACGGCGTCCGGATCGGGGGGACGCCGGACGGCGTCCGGTCGAGGCGGGCACAGCACTGCCACGAATTCTCCGATCGTCGGGTGTCGGGTGGCCGGTGGACCCACCCGTCGGAATGCAACGCCGCACCCACTGCGCTTGTTCCCCACCTCCGGTTTTCTAGAGTGATCGGATGGCCTCGACATCCACTCCCGCGACGGTGTTGCTGAAACGCGAGAAGGTCGCGCACCGGGTCCACGAGTACGCGCACGACCCGAGGGCCGCGTCCTTCGGCGCCGAGGCCGTCGAGGAACTGGGCGAGCGCCTCGGGGTCTTCCCCGAGCAGATCTTCAAGACGCTGGTGGTGTCGCCGGCGGACGGCAAGCTCGCCGTCGCGGTGATCCCGGTACCGGCGACGCTGTCGCTCAAGGCCGTGGCAGGGGCGCTGGGCGGCGGCAAGGCCGTGATGGCCGATCACACCGCCGCCGAACGCGCGACCGGCTACGTCGTCGGCGGCATCTCACCGCTGGGGCAGCGCAGGCGTCTACGCACCGTGATCGACGTCTCCGCCGAGCAGTGGGACCGGGTGCTGTGCAGCGCGGGTCGGCGCGGGCTCGAGATCGAACTGGATCCGCACGATCTGATCCGGCTGACCGGCGCGGTCGTGGCACCGATCACGGCCGGTCCGTAGGGCCCGTCCGCTCCAGCGGCGCGCCTACAACAGCACCATCTGATCGCCGGCGCCGTCGTCGGGTTGCAGCAGTTCGGGACCATTGTTGCGGATGCTGTTGACCTTCGCGGACACGCGGCGGATCTCGATCGCCGAGATCGCCTCGACGCTCGGCACGATCAGCTCCGGGTGACCGAGGCTGTCGGGGTCGAGCCACGCGTCCCATCGCTCCGGCGGGAGGATCAGCGGCATCCGCTCGTGCACGTTGCCGAGTTGCTCGACCGACTGCGCGGTGAGGATCGCCGTGCTCGACAACGGGGGCGCCTTCGGGTTCCGCGGGTCGCGCCACTCGGCCCACAGTCCGGCCATGCAGATCCGCGATCCGTCGGCCGGCGACATGAAGTACGGAACCTTGCGGGGCTTGCCGTCCGGTGCCGGCTCGACCTGCCATTCGTACCAGCCGTCCATCGGGACGAGACACCGTTTGCGGCGCAGCGACCGGGCGAAGCTCGGCTTGGTCGCGACCGATTCGGATCGAGCGTTGATCAGCGGAGCGGACCGTCCGATCTCCTCGGCGAACGGAGGCACGAGGCCCCAGCGCATGCGGCGGAGACGACGACGGACCGGGCCGTCGGGATCCTCACCGTCGTGCCTGGCGACGACGGTGAGCACCTCGCTGGTCGGCGCGACGTTGTAGTCGGGTCCCCGCTCGTCCCCGCCGGTGTCGTCGCCGGTCTCGTCGAGTGCGTCGAGTTCGACGGCGAGCATCGCCGGGTCGGCCGTGGAGACATACCTTCCGCACATGCCGTCGAGTGTGGCATCGGGGGGTGACGGAACCGACACCGGCGCACACGGGTGGGCGAGGGTGCCCGCACCGGTCCGGATGGGCGAAGATGGTCGGGTGAGTCTGTGGAGAGCACCCCGCGCCGTGTCCCCGGTTCGAGCGTCGGTGACGCTGCCGGGATCGAAGTCGATCACCAACCGTGCCCTGATCCTGGCCGCACTCGCCGACGGGCCGTCCACCGTGACCGGCGCGCTGCGCAGCCGCGACACCGATCTGATGATCGGAGCCCTGCGCACGCTCGGCACGACCGTCACCGAGCGGGACGGCGGCACCACTCTCGACGTGACCCCCGGGCCGCTACGCGGAGGCGACGTCGCGTGCGGACTGGCCGGCACGGTCATGCGATTCGTGCCGCCGCTGGCGGCGCTGGCCGACAGCGACGTGCGGTTCGACGGCGACGAACAGGCACGCGTCCGCCCGATGAGCACCGTGCTCGACGCGCTGCGCGCGCTCGGTGCCGACATCGACGGCGACCGGCTCCCCTTCACCGTGCACGGCCGCGGGGGCCTCGAGGGTGGTGCGGTGACGATCGACGCGTCGGCCTCGTCGCAGTTCGTCTCGGGTCTGCTCCTCTCGGGCGCCGCCTTCGACGAGGGAGTGGTGGTGCACCACGACGGCAAGCCGGTGCCGTCCATGCCGCACATCGAGATGACCGTCGAGATGCTCCGGGCGGCCGGAGTCCCCGTCGACACGTCCGAGGCGAACACCTGGCGGGTGCCGCCGTCGACGATCGAGGCACTCGATGTCACCGTCGAACCGGACCTGTCGAACGCCACCCCCTTCCTGGCGGCCGCGGCCGTCACCGGCGGTGTCGTCTCGGTACCGCTGTGGCCGGAGTCGACCACGCAGGCCGGTGACGCGATCCGCGGGATCCTCGAGCAGATGGGCGCGGAGGTGTCGTGGGCCGACGGGACGCTCACCGTGCGAGGCCCTCACGAGCTGACAGGCATCGACGTGGACCTGCACGACGTCGGTGAGCTCACGCCGACCGTTGCGGCCCTTGCGGCGCTCGCCACCTCGCCGTCGAACCTGCGCGGTATCGCGCATCTGCGCGGTCACGAAACCGATCGGCTCGCCGCTCTCGCCACCGAGATCGGCCGCCTCGGCGGTTCGGTCACCGAGACCGAGGACGGCCTGCACATCGAACCGGCTCCGCTGCACGGCGACGTCTGGCACTCCTACGCCGACCACCGGATGGCCACCGCCGGCGCGATCCTCGGACTCGTCGTCGACGGGATCGAGGTCGAGGACATCGGCACCACCGCCAAGACCCTGCCCGATTTCGAGGCATTGTGGGAGTCGCTGCTGACGAGGAGCGACTCCTGAGACGGCGCGAGTACGACGAGTCCGACGTCCGGGTCCGCCCCGGGCGCGGCTCGCGGCCGCGCACGAAGGACCGCCCCGCCCACCGCAACGCGGAGGAGGGCATGGTCGTGTCCGTCGACCGGGGACGGTGGGGTGTCGCACTCGGCGGCGATCCCGAGCGGATCGTGACGGCGATGCGGGCACGCGAGCTCGGCCGGACCCCCATCGTGGTGGGCGATCGGGTGGGGGTCGTGGGTGATCTCTCCGGCCGTCCCGACACGCTCTCGCGCATCGTGCGGGTCGAGGAGCGCAGCACCGTCCTGCGACGCACCGCCGACGACACCGATCCGTTCGAGCGCATCGTCGTCGCCAACGCCGAACAGCTGCTCATCGTGGTCGCGTTGGCCGATCCCCCGCCCCGGACCGGACTCGTCGAACGCGCACTCGTGGCGGCCTACGCCGGCGGGCTCACTCCCCTGCTGGGGCTCACCAAGAGCGACCTGGCCGATCCCGACGAGTTCGCCGCGCACTTCGCGGATCTCGACATCCCGGTACTGCTGGTCGGGCAGGACGACGATCTCACCGCCCTGCACGACCGGATCGACGGTCGTCTGACCGCGCTGATCGGGCACTCCGGGGTCGGCAAGTCGACGCTGGTGAACCGGCTCGTCCCCGACGCCGACCGGGCCACCGGCGAGGTCTCCGGGGTGGGCAAGGGACGGCACACCTCCACCCAGTCGGTGGCGCTGCATCTCCCCGAAGGCGGCTGGGCGGTCGACACCCCCGGCATCCGGTCGTTCGGGCTCGCGCACATCGGCCCCGACGATGTCGTCGCGGCGTTCGCGGACCTGTCCGAGGCGGTCGAGGACTGCCCGCGCGGATGCACGCATCTCGGGCCGCCGGCCGACCCCGAATGCGCCTTCGACGCCCTGGAGGGCAAGTCGCACCGCCGGGCGACGGCCGTGCGCGAACTGCTCACGGCTCTGGCTTCCAACGACGCCTGGTGATCGAACCCGGGTGACCGAACGAACGAACCCCGGCACCTTCTCCGGGTGCCGGGGTTCGTTCTCGTTCTCGTGACCGCTAGCGCATGCCGAGCGCGCGGCGGATGAATCCGCGCTTGCGGGTCTTCTCGATGGTGGTGGCCAGACCCATGCGGCGACCGGTGACCGGATCGATCTCCGGCACTCCGCCGAAGCCCCGCTCGGAGGCGGTCTCCGGGGCGGCGTCGCGATCGTCCTTGAGGTACTTGTCGGGCAGCGACAGCTTGGCGATGGTGCGCCACGACTTCCAGTACTGCACCGCGAGCGGACCCGTGGTGTACGGCAGGTCGTACTTCTCGCACAGCTCGCGCACGCGCACCGCGATCTCGGCGTACCGGTTGGACGGCAGGTCGGGGTAGATGTGGTGTTCGATCTGGTAGCTCAGGTTGCCGGTCATGAAGTCCATGACCCGGCCGCCGGAGATGTTCGCGGAACCGAGCATCTGACGCAGGTACCACTGGGCGCGCGTCTCGTTCTCGATGTCCTGCTTCGTGAACTTCTCCGCACCGTCGGGGAAATGGCCACAGAAGATCACCGCGTTGGTCCAGATGTTGCGCACGAAGTTCGCCGTCGCATTGGCTTTCATCGTGGACTTCCACGACTTACCGCTCAGCGCCGGGTAGACGACGTAGTCGCGCAGGTGCTGCTTGCCGAGCTTGGCGAGCACCTCCTTGCCGCGCGCCTTGGTCAGCTCGCGGTCGTCGCGTCCCTGGACGACCTTGCCGAGCTCGAGGAGCTGGATGGCGATGCCGTACTGGAACAGCGCCGCGAGAATCGCGTTGTAGGCGACGTTGCCGAGATAGAACGGCTTCCACCGCTGGTCGCGGGTGACGCGCAGCAGGCCGTATCCCACGTCGTCGTCCATGCCGAGGATGTTGGTGTACTTGTGGTGCAGGTAGTTGTGGGTGATCTTCCAGTGCGCCGACGGGTCGACGTTGTCCCACTCCCAGTTGGCCGAGTGCACCTCGGGGTCGTTCATCCAGTCCCACTGCCCGTGCATCACGTTGTGCCCGAGCTCCATGTTCTCGATGATCTTCGACAGGGAGAGCATGCCCGTGCCCAGCAGCCACAGCGGGCGTTTGTTCGAGCCGAGCAGCACGAGGCGCCCACCGATCTCGAGGCCACGCTGCAACCGGATCGTGTTGCGGACGTATCGAGCGTCGCGCTCACCGCGGGACTCCTCGATATCGCGCCGGATGGCGTCGAGTTCGCGGCCGATGGCCTCGACATCCGCATCCGTCAGGTGTGCGTACTCCTTGACATCCGATATCGCCATGGGAGCTACTCTACCGTAGGTTACGGCTCCGTAGGTTAGCCGAAATCGGACCTGTGACGCGAATCACACAGTCGCGGAACGTCGTCGACGACCCGATTCACCACGGCGACGCCGACGCTCTGCTACCGCATGCTCGGCATGGACACGGAGGGCCGTGAGCAATCCCCGGCGCCGGCCGGTGGACGCCTCGGTCGCCGGCGCCTCCGGGCGCCACCGGTCGAACTTGCGCTCGGAGGAGGTTTCCGGGGCGTCGTCGGAGGTCGCCTTCAGGAATCGGTCGGGCACCGCGAGCTTGTGGATCGTGCGCAGGGCGAGCCAGTACTGCCGGGCGAGAGAGCCGGTGGTGTACGGCAGGTCGTACTTCCCACACAGCGCCCGCACGCGCGCGGCGATCTCCGGGTAGCGGTTGCTCGGCAGATCGGGGAACAGATGATGCTCGATCTGGTAGCTGAGATTCCCGGTGAGGAAATCCATCGCGCGCCCACCCGAAATGTTTGCGCTGCCGAGCAACTGGCGCAGATACCACTCTCCGCGGGTTTCGTTCTCGTAGTGCTCCGTGGTGAATTTCTCGGCGCCGTCCGGAAAGTGGCCGCAGAAGATCACAAGATACGCCCAGATGTTGCGGATCACGTTGGCGGCGAGGTTCGCCGACAGCGTGCTACGCCAGGCCGGGCCGGTGAGCGCCGGGAAGAACACCAGATCCTTCACGACCTGCCGACCGGCCTTCACCGCGAATTCCTTGTCGGGCCCCGAGATCCACTGCGTGGGCGGGACGCCTTCGAGTTCCTTCTTCGCCGAGAGATCGTGCAGCGCGATCCCCCATTCGAAGGTCAGGGCGAGGATGATGTTGGCGATCGGCTGCGCGAGATTGCGCGGACGCCACTTCTCGTCGCGCGTCATCCGCAGGATCCCGAATCCCACGTCCTCGTCCATGCCCACGATGTTCGTGTAGGTGTGGTGCGCGTAGTTGTGGGCGCGCTTCCAGTGCTCGGACGGGCCGGTCTGGTCCCACTCCCAGGACGTGGAGTGGATCTCCGGATCGTTCATCCAGTCCCACTGCCCGTGCATCACGTTGTGCCCGAGCTCCATGTTCTCGATGATCTTGGCGAGCGACAGCGCGGCGGTACCGACGATCCAGCGCGACCGGCGGCGGGAACCGAACAGCGCGCAGCGTCCGACCACCTCCAGCACACGCTGCAGACGGATGACGGAATGGATGTAACGCGCGTCCCGTGGGCCGCGCGAATCTTCCACATCCCGCCGAATCGCGTCGAATTCGTTTGCGAGAGCAACGATATCGTCTTCGGTCAGATGCGAGAACGCGCGGATGTCGGTGATGGCCAAGCGGGATCCTTCGGAGGTTGCTGTCGGTGTCTACACGTCCAGTGTGCAGTCGCCGGCCGCGGCGGCGATGCAGGTCTGGACGCGTTCGCCCTCTGCGTGTTCCTTGCCGGATCGCAGATCGACGACGTGCCCCTTCTCGAGCGGCACCACACAAGTCTGACAGATTCCCATGCGGCACCCGAAGGGCATCAGCGCGCCGACGCTCTCACCGGCCTCGAGAATCGTCGTGGCACCGTCCACGGTGACGGTCTTACCGGACTTCGCGAACGTGATCGTTCCGCCCGACCCCGAGGTATCGGCGCGGCTGACGGCGAACCGCTCGAGATGGACCCGATCCTCGAGTCCCTCCGCGGCCCAGTGCGCGGTGATGTCGTCGAGCATCTGCTGCGGACCGCACGCCCAGGTCTGGCGCTCACGCCAGTCGGGGCACACCTCGTCGAGCTCGGACAGCGCGAACTTGCCCTTCTCGCGCGTGTGACGCACGTGCACCCGGAAGCGGTCGTGGGTGGCGTCGAAGCGTTCGAGCTCCGAGCGGAACATCACGTTCTCGGCCGTCGGCGCCGAATGGATGTGCACGACGTCGGGCAGATCGAGTTCGCGCTCGATCGCGCGCCGGTCGAGCGTGCGCAGCATCGACATGATCGGCGTGATGCCACTACCGGCCGTCAGGAACAGGATCTTCGCCGGCGGCGGATCGGGCAGGACGAAATCGCCCTTCGGGGCCGCGAGGCGCACGACGGTCCCCTCCGGGACACCGCCGACGAGGTGGCTCGACAGGAACCCCTCGGGCATCGCCTTCACGGCGATGGAGATGACCTTGTCGTCCCAGGTGGGCGAGGAGGTCAGCGAGTAGGAGCGCCAGTGCCAGCGACCTTCGATGTGCAGGCCGATCCCGATGTACTGGCCGGGGGCGTATCCGAAGTCGAAGCCCCAACCCGGACGGATGACGATCGTCGCGGAATCGGGTGTCTCCTGGCGCACCGACACGATGCGCCCGCGCAGTTCACGGGCGGACCACAGCGGGTTGACCAGATGCAGATAGTCATCGGGAAGCAGAGGGGTGGTCAGCCGGGCCACCGCGCCGCGCAGGACGTTGGAGAGCGATTTCTCTCCCGGCGCGACGTGTGCCGCAGGCTTCTCGATCCATTCCTTCAGACCCATCCGACCGTTTCTCCTCACTCCGGTTACGCCTCCGTAGGTTATCAGAGGTTACGGAAGCGTAGGTTGCGGGCGAGACGGCCGTCACACCGAAGGCGGGGTCAGAGCAGGTCGAGCAGAAATGGCAATTCCTGGGTCGCGTACCAGGCCAGTTCGTGGTCCTCCGCGTCGCCGAGGACGAACTCCGCCTCCTCGTCGCCCAGTTCGGCCGCATCGACGACCTCACGCGCCCGCGCGACGTCGGTCTCCGCTTCCTGCAGGTCGATGTGCACCGAGGCCACCGCACTCATCGGGATCGGCCCGGTGAGCCGCACGACCGCATCGTCGAGATCCGGCCGCGGCTTCACCTCGTCGACATCGGCCGCGATCACCACACGGCGGGACGCGAAGGACGGATGATCACCGGGCTCCTCCGAGGCGAGCAATCGCAGCGACGCACGTGCCGCCTCCGCCATCGCGACCTCGGCGAGCTCTTCGTCGTCACCCGCCGTGTAGGCCTCCCGCAACATGGGGGTCACCGCGAAGGCCGTCCTGCTCACCGGATCGACCTCGTCGTCGGCGACGAGTCGCTGCACCATCGCGAGCGTTGCCGGTACATAGACACGCGTCACTTCTCACCTGCCGGCATCCGTCAACTCCTCGAGAGATTCCTGGATCAGCGTCGCTGCCACGTCCACATCGGGCATCGCATCACGATCCGCATTCAAACCGTAGTAGATCTTGCCGTCGTAGGACGTCAACGCGATGCTCAGGGCCTGATTCTTCAGCAACGGCGAGACCGGATAGATCTCCAGGAGACGGGCCCCGGTCAGATAGAGCGGGTGCTGGGGACCCGGGGCGTTGGTGATCATGAGGTTGAACATCCGCTGCGAGAAACCCATCGCGACCCGGGTACCCACCGCGTGCATCGTCGCCGGGGCGAAGCCGGACAACCGGACCATCGTCTGGGCCGCCACCCGCCGCCGTTGCCGCGAATAGGCCTCGCCGGCGTGCGCGATGTGCGAGAGCCGGACCACCGCGTTCGGCTCCCCCACCGGCAGGTCCAGCAGGAAGGACGACACCTCGCCCTGCGGATGGACCTGGATCGTGTCGTTGCCGGCGCCGTCGTCCGGATCCTGGGTGTACACCGACATCGGGACCATCGCCCGCACGACGGTGGCCTCGGTGACCGGTTCCCCGCGGGAGAGCAGCCAGTAGCGCAATGCCCCGGCGAGAACCGCGAGTACGACGTCGTTGATCGTGCAGCCGTAGCGCGAGTGGATCTTGCGGTACGGCGCCAGATCGGACCGCACCACGGAGAATCGGCGGCTCCTCGAGATCTGCGTGTTCAGCGGCGTCTCGGGTGCCGACTGCGCAGCCGTGCGGGCGAGGCGGCCGACGGCGTCGACGGTCTCGGTGAGGGTCGCCGTGAGGTCGCCCACGGCCGAGCGGAGGGCGGCGACCCCCTCCCCTGGGCGCGCGACGAGTTCGGCGAGCGCCCCGACGAGCAGCGCGGATTCCGACGGTTCGCGTTCGGGCATCCACAATTCCTCGGGAACCTCACGCGGCACCGGCTCCTGGTCGAAGAGCACCTGCACGATGTCGAGGGCCTCCTCACCGTCGACGAGCGCCGAATGCGACTTCGAGAACAACGCGACCCGATCGTTCGCGAGCCCCTCGACGAGGTACATCTCCCACAGCGGCCGTGTGCGGTCCAGCGGCCGCGAGACCAGGCGCGCGACGAGGTCGTGCAGCTGTTCGTCGGAGCCGGGTCTCGGCAGCGCGGAGCGCCGCACGTGATAGGTGATGTCGAAGTCGCGGTCGTCGACCCAGACGGGGCGGGACAGCCCGAATGCGACCTCCCGCACCTTCTTCCGGTAGCGGGGCACCTCGGGCAGCCGCTGCTCGACCAGCCGGAGCACGCTCTCGTAGTCGAGGCCGCCTTCGGGAGGTTCGAGGATCGCGAGCGAACCGACGTGCATCGGCGTGTTGCTCGTCTCCAAGTAGTAGTACGACGCGTCCTGCGCCGTCATCCGGCTCGTCATCGACCCCGCTCCCCCTCCTGACCCGAACCTGCCGAGCATCGCCACCACGGCTCGGCGCCGCCCGCAGCTCCGCCCCCGATCTCCTCGGGATCGAGATCGAAGAGTACGGCCAGTTCGCCCGGCGCGTCGTGTGAACCATCATGGTGGACGCCGACCATCCCCGCAGCGGCAGCACCTCGCACGTTGCCGACCGCATCGTCGACGAAGACGCACTCGCCCGGCCCGAGGTCGAGCAGTCGCGCGACCAGCAGGTAGCTCTCGGGGTCGGGTTTGGCGACGCCCGCATCACCCGAGAGCACCACGCGGTCGACGAAGGCACCTTCGAGATCGCGCAGCCACTGCGCGCCGGGGCCACCGGGATCGTTGCTGAGCAGAGCGGTCCGCACGCCCCGCGCACGCAGGAACGCCACGACCGCACCGAACGCGCCGGGGTCGCTTCCCGGCCCGACCAGGACGCCACCGACATCGAGCACGAGTCCTCGCAGCACGACACCACCGTATGTCCCGGGCACCCCGATCGCGTCCTATCGCGCCGGCGCCCCGCAGGTGTGGCATCATGTGCGCGGTTCGTCCTCTCCCGAACCGATTCCTCGGCACCGGTCCACCCGTGCCGCCGATTCGCCGTCACGACTTTCGGGAGAGCTCATGCCGCATCACACCGGGCGCTACGTGCGCCGCCTCACCTGCCTCGAACCCCCCGCCGAGGAGAACTGCGGTCGCTCCCGCAGCCACGCGACCCGCCGGGCCACCCCGCACGATGGTCGCTCCGGGAGAATCCCGTTCCGGCACCAGGGAATCGGGAGTACCGGCGTGGCCGCGAACACGGACGACCGGCCCGATCTCCCCGTCGATCCGGCAGTCGGACGGGTGGCGGAGTCGGCCGTGCGCCTCGTCCTCGAGGTGGTGGACGGGCGCCGTCCTGCCGTGCAGTCGGCGACCGTCCTCGACCCACGGCTCGTCTCCACGATCGTCACGGGCCGCACGCCACGCGCAGGTCGCAGCACCGCGGTCCTGTTGCGCACACGCGTGCGCCCCGTCGACGCGGACACCGTCGAACTGTTCGGCAGCTACGCCCGGGGGGAACGGGTGTTCGCATTCGCCGGGCGGATGGTGTGCAAGCGTCCCCGTCCACGCGCGCCGCATCGCTGGACGATCACGACCCTGTGGCTCGGGTGAGCCACAGGGTCGTGAGGTGGTCCGGCGCCGGCCGCGCAGTACGCGCCCTACCGGGCGGGGTCAGCGGTGCCGGTTGGTCTTCGCGTCGCGCCGGGCGGCGGCACGACGTTCCTTGCGGGTGCCCGCCTGCTTCGGTGCGGATCCCGCATCGGAACCGGCGGTCGTCCGCGCGACGTGGGCGCGGCCGTCCTCGTCGGGACCGGTGTAGGTCAGGCGCCGTTCGGTCTCGTCGAGACCCTTCGCCTGCAGCGCGGCCGGCGCGGGCTGCGCCGCATGTGCGGGCCGGGCGGACTGCGCCGGAGCAGGACGTGCGGCCTGCACGGGAGCCGCCGCGGCCAGGCTCGGAGCCGCCTGTGCGGCCGCTGCCGCCGAGGCCGCGGTGACCGCCACACCCGGCTGCTGTTGCTGCTGCGCAGCCTCGACCTGGAGGTTGAACAGGAATCCGACCGACTCCTCCTTCAGACCCTCGAGCATCGCGGTGAACATGTCGAAACCTTCGCGCTGGTACTCGACGAGGGGATCGCGCTGCGCCATCGCGCGCAGGCCGATGCCTTCCTTGAGGTAGTCCATCTCGTAGAGATGCTCGCGCCACTTGCGGTCGAGGACCGACAGCAGCACGCGACGCTCGAGTTCGCGCATCGCGTTCTCACCGGCGATGGCCTCGAGTTCGGCCTCGCGACGCGCGTAGGCGGCGCGGGCATCCTCGAGCAGGGCCTCGAGCAGACCGTCGCGGTCGAGGTCCTCGTTCTCGGCGACGAGCGTCTTGTGGTCGACACCCACCGGGTAGAGGGTCTTGAGCGCCGTCCACAACTGCTCGAGATCCCAGTCCTCGACGTATCCCTCGGCGGTCGCGCCGTCGACGTAGGCGGTGACGACGTCGGTGAGCATGTGCTGCACCTGACCCTCGAGGTCCTCGCCGCGCAGGATCCGGCGACGCTCCTCGTAGATGACGGTGCGCTGCTGGTTCATCACCTCGTCGTACTTGAGCACGTTCTTGCGGATCTCGAAGTTCTGCTGCTCGACCTGTGTCTGGGCGCTCTTGATGGCCTTGGAGACCATCTTCGCCTCGATCGGCACGTCGTCGGGCAGGTTCAGCCGGGTCATGATCGATTCGAGGGCCGCACCGTTGAAGCGCCGCATCAGTTCGTCGCCGAGCGAGAGGTAGAACCGCGACTCGCCCGGGTCGCCCTGACGGCCGGAACGGCCGCGCAACTGGTTGTCGATGCGACGGGACTCGTGCCGCTCGGTACCGAGGACGTACAGACCGCCGGCGGCACGGACCTTCTCGGCGTCGGCCTTCGACTCGGCCTTGATCCGCTCGAGGGTCTCGTCCCAGGCCGCCTCGTACTCCTCCGGAGTGTTCACCGGATCGAGACCACGCTGACGCAGCGCGATGTCGGCGAGGATGTCGGGGTTGCCACCGAGCACGACGTCGGTACCACGACCGGCCATGTTGGTTGCGACGGTCACCGCACCGGAACGACCGGCCTGCGCGATGATCTGCGCTTCCTGCTCGTGGAACTTCGCGTTGAGCACGCTGTGGGGCACACCACGCTTGGTGAACTGACGCGACAGGTACTCGGACCGCTCGACGCTCGTCGTACCGATGAGGACCGGCTGCCCCTTCTCGTGACGCTCGACCACGTCGTCGACGACGGCCGCGAACTTCGCTTCCTCGGTCTTGTAGATCAGGTCGCCCTGGTCGACACGCACCATCGGACGGTTCGTCGGGATCGGGATGACCCCGAGGCTGTAGATCTGGTGGAGCTCGGCGGCCTCGGTCTCGGCCGTACCCGTCATGCCCGACAGCTTGTCGTACAGGCGGAAGTAGTTCTGCAGCGTGATCGTGGCCAGCGTCTGGTTCTCGGCCTTGATCTCGACGCCTTCCTTGGCCTCGATCGCCTGGTGCATGCCCTCGTTGTAGCGGCGGCCCGACAGCACACGACCGGTGAACTCGTCGACGATGACGACCTCACCGTTGCGGACGATATAGTCCTTGTCCTTGGCGTAGAGCTCCTTGGCCTTGATGGCGTTGTTCAGGTAGCTCACCAGCGGGGAGTTCGCCGCCTCGTACAGGTTGTCGATGCCGAGCTGGTCCTCGACGAATTCGACACCGGCCTCGTGCACACCGACGGTCCGCTTCCGGATGTCGATCTCGTAGTGCACCTCGGGCTTGAGCAGCTTCACGATGCGGGCGAACTCGGAGTACCACTTGCTCGACGCGTCGGCGGGACCCGAGATGATCAGCGGCGTCCGGGCCTCGTCGATGAGGATCGAGTCGACCTCGTCGACGACCGCGAAGTTGTGTCCGCGCTGCACGAGGTCGTCGAGCGAGTGCGTCATGTTGTCGCGCAGGTAGTCGAAGCCGAACTCGTTGTTGGTGCCGTAGGTGATGTCGGCGGCATAGGCTGCGCGGCGCTGCGCCGGGGTCATCCCGGACAGGATCACGTCGGTCTCGAGCCCGAGGAAACGGTGCACACGGCCCATCCACTCGGCGTCGCGCTTGGCGAGATAGTCGTTGACCGTGACGACATGGACGCCGTCGCCGGAGATCGCGTTGAGGTAGGCCGGCAGCACGCAGGTGAGGGTCTTGCCCTCACCGGTCTTCATCTCGGCGATATTGCCGAAGTGCAGCGCCGCGCCACCCATGATCTGGACGAGATAGTGCTTCTGCCCGAGCACCCGGAAGGACGCCTCCCGGGCGGTCGCGAAGGCCTCCGGGAGCAGATCGTCGAGCGTCTCGCCGTCCTGGTAGCGGCTCCGGAACTGCTCCGTCATGGCCCGGAGCTCGGCGTCGGTCAGGGCCTCGAAGTCCGGGGAGAGGGAATCGACATGCTCGGCGATGTGCTTGAGCCGCTTGACCATGCGACCTTCACCGATCCGGAGCAGCTTCGTCAGCGACAGCACTGGTGTGTTCGTCCTCAATCTCGGGTACCTGCACGGACAAGAAATCCGGCCGAGGCCTTGTCGGACCCCGGCCGGATTCCATGGTAGGCGCTGCGCGGGAGTGACCGCGATGGCGAGGTGCCTCAGGTCACTCCCGGCAGTGTCACACGAGCCTGATCAGACCGTAGTCGAAGGCGTGTCGCCGGTAGACCACGGACGGCTTGTCCGTCTCCTTGTCGTGGAACAGGTAGAAGTCGTGACCGACGAGTTCCATCTCGTAGAGGGCGTCGTCGACGGTCATCGGCGCAGCGTTGTGTTCCTTCGTCCGGACGATGCGACCGGGACCGTCCTGGGATTCCTTCTCGCTGTCGCCGAGCGACAGATCGGGCGAGATCGCGAGCTCGTCGTCACGGGCGAGAGCCGCGGTGGCTTCCGCCACGGACACGGGCGTCTTCTCACCGTAGGAGACCTTGCGGCGCTCCTTCGTCCTTCGCAGGCGCGATTCGAGCTTGCTGATCACAGACTCGAAGGCAGCGTAGAAACTGTCGGCGCTGGCCTCGGCCCGTACGATCGGTCCCTTCCCGCGGGCAGTGATCTCGACCCGTTGGCAACTCTTCTTCTGACGCCTGTTGCGTTCGTGCTGCAACTCGACGTCGAAGAGGAAGATCGTCGGATCGAAGCGTTCGAGCCGAGCGAGTTTCTCGGAGACGTAGATCCGGAAATGATCGGGGACCTCGACGTTGCGTCCTTTCACGACAACATCGGCACGGGGGCCTTCCGTGGCGGCATCGGCCTCTGCAACGGAACCTCTGGACTTCGAAGGGGTCGTCACGCGTACCTCCCGAGTTACGGCCGGCGCAGCCCGCGCGCCGGCATGATGAATGAGCGCGAGAGCGCACTCGCCCGGAATCGGAAGAACAAGCGTTTCCACCCGTCTACCTTGTTGTTTCCGGGTCTGATGGCGACGTTAGTACGTAACTCGAAGGTCTGCCACCGTTCCCACCCGATTTCACTTCGCGTCGCATTCCGGTCCTGGACGGGGCCCTGCCCGGACCCGTCGGAGTACTCACGCGTGGGCGATCACGAGCACTCCCACCGGGTACAATCCTGCGCGCCGGAGAGCCCGTACCGACTCGCGGGCGGTGGTTCCGGTGGTGAGCACATCGTCGACCACGAGTACCGGGATCGTCCGCGGCAGCCCGTCGGCGCTCACCGTCACGCGGCCGGCGAGGTTGCGTTGCCGGTCGGCCGCGGTGAGCCCCACCGAGTCGCGCACACCCGCCGCCACACCCAGGATCGGATGCACGTGGAGGTGACGGTCGTGCGCCACGGCGGCCCGGGCGGCACGCGCGACGGGATCGCCTCCGCGTGCCCGCGCGGCCCGCGCCCGGGTGGGGGCGGGCGCCACGATCAACGGCCCGCCGGGCAGCTCGCCCCATCTCCGCAGCCGCGTGATCGCGACCGCCCACGCGAGCCCGAGAGGCTCGGCGAGATCCCGCCGGGCGCGTTCCTTGGCGACGATCACCGCGCGACGCCGGGGACCGGAGTACGGGCCCAGACTCCACACCGGGACCCCGGGCTCGACGCGGGGCGTCACCGTCCCGGGATGGTCGCCGAGTTCCCGCGCGCACTCTCGGCACCAGTTCACCCCGGGGTCGGCGCATCCCCCGCACCGGGCGGGCAGGACGAGATCGAGCAGGGCCGTCAGCACACCGCGAGTGTGCCGGATGTCACCGACAGCCGGGGTCGACGGCAGCACCGACAACCGGTGTCACCGGCACCGCGCTCAGCCCGGCAGGACGGGAATCGCGGCCATCCCGGCGAGGCCGGGCACCTCCCGCCAGTACCGGTCGCCGGCGGGGTCGCGGTTGTTGAGCTGGAAGACCGTCCGGGAATCCGCGACGAACTCGCTCGCCGTGGACGCCTCGACCGCCACCACCGGGGGCGTGAGATTGCGGCTCGGCAGTGCGTCGATGCGTGAGCCGTCCACCGCGACCTGCACGACGGGCACGTCGGCCGACGCGCGGGAGACGACGATCGTGTCGGCCGTGCTCCAGTCCAGGGCGAGCGCGGGACCACCGAGACCGAAGCCGATCTCGCGCGGATTGGTGAGCGAGTACTCGCCGGTCGTGGTCGGCACGACGGTCGCGACGAAGACCCGCCCGTCGATGATCATGGCGGCGCGGACACCGTCGCGCGACAGGCGCAGTTCGGTGATGCGGCCGCCGAGACCGCGGACCGCGCCCGCCTCCACCCCGACGACGGTGACCCGCCCGGTGCCGGGTTCGCGCACCGCGCGCACCACCGAGGTCCCGTTGACGACCGCCCACACCGAATTGTTGTTGGGCGACCAGGACGGCCGGGTGATCGACTCGCCGTCGACCGCCGGCTCGGCACCGCCCTCGCTGTAGGCCCCCACCATGAGTTGCACGGCCGGTTCCGGTGCCGGTTTGCCGGTGTTCTCGACTGCGGCGACGAGCTCTCCGTCCAGCGACAGGGCGACCGACTGCAGGTCGTCGGACGCACCGAAGAAGCTGCGTACGGGGGTCACACCCGTCTCTGCGACGCTCACCAGCGCGCCGTCGAGCAGCGCGTGCAGACCCACCGTCACGCTCGACGCGGCGAGGGGGTTCATCGACGCCACGTCCGCGGTGGTCCACCCGTTCGGGAAGCGTTCGTCGAGCGGCTGGCCGTCGGCGAGGAGCTGGTACGGGCCGCTGATGTCGGCATTGGCGAGGGTCCAGATCACCTGTGCGGCGAGCAGTTCGCGATCCTGCCGCCCCATCGAGCCGACCCCCTGGAAGTCGATGCGGATGCCGCCGAGCCCGACGCCCACGTCGGTCGTGCGGCCGTCGGCCTTCGTCACCGATCCGATGACGGTGACGTCCTCGAGCAGATTCTTGACCGCAGGTGCCAGGACCTGCTTCGGGCCCTCGACGAGCAACCCCATCAGCTGGGAGGCCGTCTGCTCGGGTGTGCCCGTGATCCAGCGCGGATCCGGGACGACGGCGTTGCCCGTCGGGTCGAGGAAGTACAGCGAGCGCCGCTGATAGGTGTTGAGGAAACGGGGGCGGTCCATGATGACGCCGGCCGGCAGCCGGTCGATGCGCCACTCCCCGTCGGTGCGGACGAGTGAGAACCGCGCCTCGAACTCCCCGTCGGCGGGGCGGTAGATGCCGCCCTCCTCGAGAAAGCCGACGGTACTCGCCCGCACCACATAGGTGGCGCTGTCGCCGTCGCGTTCCTCGACGAGGACGTCGACCTTGTCGACGATCGTCGCGCTCGCGGCGTCGTCCCAGGTGTCGGACATCGTGGGCGTGAGGAACTGGCGGGCCGCGCGATGGCGGTTGGTCGGATCGGTGCTGGCCTGCAGGAAGTCGCGCAGGAGCAGATCGGGTTCGCGACCCGGCACCGGTGCGGCGACCTCCGTGGTCGAGGGACCGCGTTCGAGGGTTCCGATGGCCTGCGGGGAGGACGAATCGGGCAGCGTGGCACATCCCGACAACACGAGTCCGGCCACCGTCAGGAGGACGACGAGCACGCCCGCTGCACGCGGAGTCGAGCGGCTCATGTACTGGCTCCTTCGGACGGCGTGCTCGCAGGGTCGGTCGGGGACTCTCCGGTCGACGGCTGCTCCGGGGTGTCGTCGTCCGGTGGGGGCTTGCCCTGCACGGCCTTCGCGGCGCCGGGCACGAGAGGGAGGGGGCTGCGACCCACTTTACGTCCGCGTTCGCGGGGCAGGGTCAGCCGGAAGCTGGCACCTCGTCCCGGTTCGCCCCATGCCTCGAGTTTGCCGTTGTGCAGGTTTGCGTCCTCGACGCTGATGGCGAGTCCGAGACCGGTGCCACCGGAACGCCGGACCCGCGACGGATCCGAACGCCAGAACCGGTTGAAGACGAGCTTCTCCTCCCCCGGTCGCAGACCCACACCCTGATCGCGCACGACGAAGGCCGCGGCGGTGTCGTCGGCGCGCAGCCGCAGCAGGATCGGTTTGCCCTCACCGTGATCGATCGCGTTGGCGAGGAGGTTCCGCAGGATGCGTTCGACACGACGCGGATCGACGTCGGCCTCGACGGGTTCGTCCGGCATGTCGACGATGAGTTCGGTCGCGGTCTCGCGGGCCAGGTGACGCACGGTCGAGACGGCGGCACGCGCACACATCCGCAGGTCGAGACGCTCGGAGGCGAGCTCGGCGACACCGGCGTCGTGCCGGCTGATCTCGAGCAGGTCGTTGAGCAGACTCTCGAAGCGGTCGAGTTCGGCGACGAGCAGTTCGGAGGACCGTTTGAGGACGGGGTCGAGGTCGTCGCTGCCGTCGTGGATGAGGTCGGCGGCCATGCGTACCGTCGTCAGCGGGGTGCGCAGTTCGTGGCTCACGTCGGAGGTGAACCGCTTCTGCAGGTTGCCGTACTCCTCGAGCTGGGTGATCTGGCGCGACAGGCTCTCGGCCATCTCGTTGAACGACATCGCGAGCCGGGCCATGTCGTCCTCGCCGCGGACCGGCATGCGTTCCTTGAGCCGCCCGTCCGCGAAGCGCACGGCGATCCGGGAGGCCGACCGGATGGGCAGCACGACCTGCCGGGCGACGATCATGGAGATCGCCGCCAGCAGGACGAGCAGAACCACGGCACCGACGAGCAGGGTGCCGCGGACGAGGGCGAGGGTGCGTTCCTCACCGCCGAGCGGGAAGACGAGATACAGCTCGAGCGTCGAGATGTCGGAATCGGTGGGACTGCCCATGATCAGGGCCGGCCCGGTGTAGCCCTCGGGATCGGCGACGGTCGCGAACTGGTAGGCGATCTGCCCGTTCTGGACGAAGGCGCGCAGGTTCTGCGGGATCTGGTCGGCGGGCCCGCTCGAGGTGGGGGCCCGCGGACCGTCACCGGGGACGATGAGGACGGGGTCGAAGGTTCCGGCGACGCCGGTGTCCTGTCCCCCGTCGCTGCCGCGGCTGGTGAGGATCGCCGCGGCACCGTCGAGACGGACCGCGAGCGAGCCCGAGTCGTCGGCGCCCGCGAGCTGTCCCTCGACCAGCGCGCGCGAGCGATCCATCTCCTCGGTCGCGGCATCGATCTTCACTTCGAGCAGACGGTCGGTGATCTGGCTCGTGAGTACCACTCCGAGCACGAACATGACGATCAGCGACAGCGTGAGGGTCGAGGTCACGACCCGCAGCTGCAGCGATCGTCGCCAGGTGTGCGCGAGTCGGCTGCTCATCGACCGCGACCACCTCACCAGCGGCAGCGTCCTACGCGTGATACGCCGCCGAAGCCGGTAGGTTCGGATCACGGCGGTCCGGCCTTGTAGCCGACCCCCCGCACCGTGAGCACCGCCTCGGGATTCTCGGGATCCTTCTCGACCTTCGCGCGCAAGCGCTGGACGTGGACGTTCACGAGCCGGGTGTCGGCGGCATGCCGGTAACCCCAGACCTGTTCGAGCAGGACCTCACGGGTGAACACCTGGCGCGGCTTGCGCGCGAGGGCCACGAGCAGGTCGAACTCGAGAGGCGTGAGCGAGATCGCCTCGTCGCCGCGGGTGACCTTGTGGGCGGGGACGTCGATGGTGATGTCACCGATCGTCAGGACCTCGGCCGGTTCCTGCTCGGTGCGGCGCAGACGGGCCCGCACGCGTGCGACGAGTTCCTTCGGCTTGAACGGCTTGACGATGTAGTCGTCGGCGCCGGATTCGAGGCCGAGGACGACGTCGACCGTGTCGGACTTGGCGGTGAGCATCACGATCGGCACACCCGAATCCGCGCGGAGCACGCGGCAGACGTCGATGCCGTTCATGCCGGGGAGCATGAGATCGAGCAGGACGAGGTCGGGCCGGATCTCACGCACGGCACCGAGCGCCTGCGTGCCGTCCCCCACCACGAACGGTTCGAATCCCTCGCCGCGCAGCACGATCGTGAGCATCTCGGCCAGCGCGGTGTCGTCGTCGACTACCAGAATCCTCGGCTTCATAGCCTCTATCGTGTCACCCCTTCACCGTCGTGAAGCAGATTTGAGATGTGAACGGCGAGTTGTGGCGCGGAGGTCTGCGGGCCCGCGACCTCCCACGGAGACATCCACTGCTGCTGCGCGAGCCCGTCGTACACCGCACCCGTGCGTTCCTGTAGACCGCCGTCACGCTCGTAGGCGTCGCGGTCGCGGTCCGTCTCGGTCGCAGCGCGGTGACGGGCGCGCTCCGCGGCCAGTTCGACGGGAACGCGGAGCAGCACCTGCAGATCGGGTACCGGAAGCCCGAATCGTTCGAACTCGAGCCGGCGGATCCACTCCACCGCCGGGCCGGTCGCGTCCTCGTTCCGGCGCGCCGCGGTGTACGCGGCGTTGGACGCGACGTACCGGTCGAGCAGCACGATGTCGTTGTCGGCGAGCAGTTTCCGCAGTTCGTCGGCCGCATCACGACGGTCGAGGGCCCACAGCAGGGCCATCGCCTCGACGCTCGAGGCGGTGTCGCCGTGGTGCCCGCGCAACGCCTCCGCGCCCAGATCGGCGTGGATCGACTTCCCGTAACGCGGGAAGGCCAGCGTCGCGACCTTCCGTCCGGCCTCGCGCCAGGTCTCGACGAGACCGGCGGACAACGTCCGTTTGCCGGCCCCGTCGAGACCTTCGACGACGATCAGATCACTCATGCGCTCCGCGTTTCCCGTCGAGTGCCCGGGATCAGTAGCGGTAGTGCTCGGGCTTGTACGGGCCCTCGACGTCGACGCCGATGTACTCGGCCTGTTCCTTGGTCAGCTTCGTGATCTGCCCGCCGAGCGCCTCGACGTGGATCTTCGCGACCTTCTCGTCGAGATGCTTGGGCAGGCGGTAGACCTCGTTGTCGTACTCGTCGGGCTTGGTCCACAGCTCGATCTGGGCGATCACCTGGTTCGCGAACGAGTTGCTCATCACGAAGGAAGGGTGACCCGTGGCGTTGCCGAGGTTGAGCAGGCGGCCCTCCGACAGGACGATGATCGAATGACCGTCGGCGAAGGTGAACTCGTCGACCTGCGGCTTGATGTTGATCCGCGTGACGTCGGCTGCGCGCTCGAGGCCGGCCATGTCGATCTCGTTGTCGAAGTGGCCGATGTTGCCGAGAATGGCCTGGTGCTTCATCGCCTTCATGTGCTCGAAGGTGATGATGTCCTTGTTGCCCGTCGCGGTGATGACGATGTCGGCCCGGCCGATGAAGTCCTCGACCGTCACGACGTCGTAGCCGTCCATCATGGCCTGCAGCGCGTTGATCGGGTCGACCTCGGTGACCGACACGCGTGCACCCTGGCCGCGCAGCGCCTCGGCGCAACCCTTGCCGACGTCGCCGTAACCGCACACGAGCGCGGCCTTGCCGCCGATGAGCACGTCGGTGCCGCGGTTGATGCCGTCGAGCAGCGAGTGCCGGGTGCCGTACTTGTTGTCGAACTTGCTCTTGGTGACCGAGTCGTTGACGTTGATCGCCGGGAACGCGAGTTCGCCGGCCGCCGACAACTGGTACAGGCGCAGCACGCCGGTGGTGGTCTCCTCGGTGACGCCCCGGACGGACTCCGCGACGGTGGTCCACTTCTTCGAATCGGCGGCGAGCGAGCGGCGCAGCAGTTCGAGGAAGACCTTGTACTCGGCGGAGTCCTGCTCCTCGTCGATCGGCGGGACGACGCCGGCCTTCTCGAACTGGGCACCCTTGAGCACGAGCATCGTGGCGTCGCCACCGTCGTCGAGGATCATGTTGGCGGGCTCACCAGGCCAGGTGAGCATCTGCTCGGCAGCCCACCAGTACTCCTCGAGAGTCTCGCCCTTCCACGCGAAGACCGGGACACCCTCGGGCTCCTCGGCGGTACCGTGCGGGCCGACGACGATCGCCGCGGCGGCGTGGTCCTGGGTGGAGAAGATGTTGCACGACGCCCAGCGCACCTGCGCACCGAGGGAGACGAGCGTTTCGATGAGCACAGCGGTCTGGACCGTCATGTGCAGCGAGCCGGAGATCCGTGCGCCCTTCAGCGGCTGCACCTCCGCGTACTCGCGGCGCAGCGCCATCAGGCCCGGCATCTCGTGTTCGGCGAGCCGGATCTCCTTGCGCCCGAATTCGGCGAGGGACAGATCGGCGACCTTGAAATCGAGACCGTTGGCCCGGTCGGCGACGAGCGTGGTGTCGGACACGTGCAGATGCCTCTTCCTGTCGGCAGACAATGGTGGTTCCAGGCTATACAACCTGAGCAAGGATCGACCGAGCAGATCGTCCACCGACGGTTCCGCCCCGGCCGACCGGCCGGTCAGCCGCGGACGGCGGCCCGTTCGACGAACGGCACGAGCAGATCGGCGAGGTCGGCGGCGACGTCGCGCCCCGAAGCCGGAGGCATGGAGACGAAACTCAGCGCCACCCGCACGACGGCCCGCGCCAGGATCCCGGCGTCGGATTCGGACGCCGCGATCCAGCTGTGATGGAAGGTCTCGGTGAGGCGGCCCGCGCCCCGCTCGAGGATGGGGGCGGCGTCGGTGGTGATCAACCGCAGCAGGTCGGGCTTGGCCTCACCGCTCAGCAGCGACTGCACGAGGGGGTCGGCGGCGGAGGCCTCGAAGAAGAACGCGAAGCCGTCGACGAGCGCGGCGCGCGCATCCCCGACGTGCGCGTACACCGAATCGGCCACGGCGTCGACGAACTCGTCGACCAGCCGCAGCGCGTAGCCCTGCGCCAGGCCCTGCCGGGAAGAGAATTCCTTGTAGAGGGTCTGCCGGCTGATGCCGGCGGTCCGGGCGACGTCGCTCATCGTGACGGCCGACCAGTCGCGTTCGAGCAGCAGCTCCCGCATGGCGTCGAGGATCGTCGAGCGCAACAGCACCCGACTGGCCTCGTGGAAGGGAACCCGCGCGTTCGGCATGGGAGGAACGCTCTCACGCACGGATGTGCTCGTCAAAGCAACGCGAACCGTGATCCACCGTGCTGTGATTCACCGCACAGGGGTTCACCGGCGGACGATCTCCACCATCTCGAAGTCGGCCTTGGCAGCACCGCAGTCCGGGCAGGACCAGTCGTCGGGGATGTCCTCCCACCGGGTGCCGGGCTCGATGCCCTCGTCGGGCCATCCCTCGGCCTCGTCGTATTCGAAACCGCACACCAGACAACGGAACAAGCGGTAATCGGTACTCACGGGGTGTACTCCTCGAAATCGATCTTCTCCCGGACTCCGCAGTCGGGGCACGGCCAGTCGTCCGGCACCTCGGACCACGCGGTGCCGGGCGGGAAACCCTCCCGCGGGGCGCCGGCACTCTCGTCGTAGGTGAATTCGCAGACGGGACAACGGTAGGACGCCACGATCACTTCCCTTCCGCGGCAGCGTGATCCACTACTCCGTAGCGGGCGAGGATCTTCTCGCGGCGACGCGGCTCGATGTTCGCGCGGGTGATGTCGCCGTCGTAGTGGTCGAGCACACGATGATCCATGACCTTGCGCCACAACGGTGGGATGTAGGCGAGGGTGATCATCGTCGCGTAGCCGGCCGGCAACTGCGGCGAGACCTCCATGCTTCGCAGGGTCTGGTAGCGCCGGGTGGGATTGGCGTGATGGTCGCTGTGCCGCTGCAGGTGGTAGAGGAAGATGTTCGTCACCAGATGGTCGCTGTTCCAGCTGTGCGCGGGCGAGCAGCGTTCGTAACGCCCCTTACCGGTCTTCTGCCGGAGCAGGCCGTAGTGCTCGAGATAGTTCACGACCTCGAGCAGCGAGAAGCCGAAGATCGCCTGGATCACGAGATACGGCGCGATGGAGAGACCGAAGACGCCGAGGAGCACCGCGTACAGGGCGACGGAGATCGCCCACGCGCTGAGGACGTCGTTGTGCACGCTCCACACCGGCTTGCCGAGCCGTTCGAGGCGGGCCCGCTCGAGACGCCATGCCGAACGCAGACTGCCGACCACGCTGCGCGGCAGGAAACGCCAGAAGCTCTCCCCGAACCGCGCCGAGGCGGGATCCTCCGGAGTCGCGACGCGCACATGATGCCCGCGATTGTGCTCGATGTAGAAGTGGCCGTAGAAGGCGGGGGCGAGAGCCCACTTCGACAGGCGCCGTTCGAATTCGACCTTCTTGTGACCGAGCTCGTGCGCCGTGTTGATCCCGATGCCCGCGACCACGCCGACCGAGATGGCAAGACCGATCTTCGACACCACGCCGAGGCCGCCGTCGATGCCGAGCCAGGACAGGTCGTCGGCCGACCACAGATAGCAGGCGAAGATCAGCGACGCGAACTGGAAGGGCAGATACAGGTAGGTGCAGTAGCGGTAGAAGCGGTCGTTCTCGAGTTGTTCGAACAACTCGTCGGGAGGGTTCTCCCCGTCGGGCCCGACGAACAGGTCGAGCAACGGTACGAGGACGTAGATCAGCAGTGGGCCGATCCACCACAGGACCGGGGTGACACTCTGCAGTCCGAGCTGGTTACCGCCCCACACCAGCGCGGTGGCGACGAACAGGGCCGTCGGAGGCACCAGCCCCAGAAGCCACAGATGGCGTTTGCGGTCGCGCCATGGGAGATCGGGCCGGGCCACCGAATCCGCCGATGCCGTACTCATGTCGGGTCTCCTCATCACCGTCGATAACGCAGAGCACGCCAACCCTTTGGTGACGCACACCACTCATAGCTTGACTCTAGAACGGTATTCGTCCGACGTCTAGACATTTGACCGAATTTGTAAATCTCGCGAGTGGTGGCGGGAAACGACGAAGGCGAGCCCGTGCGGGCTCGCCTTCCGTTCGAATCGGTCCCGATCGGGACCCGGCTCAGGACTCGTCGACCACCGATGCCGACACCTCGCCGAGGCGGGCCCGGAAGACCTGCGTGTCCGCGGCACAACCGTGGACGGCCGGCCGCCGATCGCAGGCCGACAGCCACGCCGAGTCGCCGGGCTTCAGCGTCACCGACTCGCCCTCGCATTCGACCCGCACATCGCCCGCGGTGCACAACAGGATCTGGGGGCCGTCGGCACCGACCTCGAGGGCGTCGCCGGCGCCGAGGTCGATGCGCGACAACGCGAACTCCGGCGCCGGAGTGCGGTAGCGGCGTTCGGCCGGGCCGAGCTGCCCCGGATCGGTCGCTGCCGAGATCTCCGGGACGGCTTCGAGGATCGGCACCGACGCCGCGCCGAAGTCGAGCACGCGCAGCAGTTCGGGCACGTCCACGTGCTTGGGAGTGAGACCGCCGCGCAACACGTTGTCGGAATTCGCCATGATCTCGACGCCCATGCCGTGCAGATAGGCATGCAGATTTCCCGCGTCGAGATAGAGTCCCTCCCCCGGCTGCAGAGTGATGCGGTTGAGCAGCAGGGACGCCAGCACCCCGGCATCGCCCGGGTAGAAATCCGCCAGCTGCAGAGCCGTACGCACCTCCGGAACGAAGTCGCGTTCACCGTCCCGGCCGGTGGCGAGATAGGTCACGCAGCCGTCGAGCACGCGCGGCAGCAGCGCCGCGAGAGCGGGCGGAGGCAACGTGATCCAGGTGGTGAACAGCGCCCGCAGACCACTCGAATCGGGTTGTCCCGCGAGCAGTCCCACATAGGGGTCGAGCTCCGGGACCGCCAGCGCCTCGAACAGCTCCACCGTCCGCTTCGGATCGCGGAAACCGGCGAGCGCCTCGAATCGCGTCAGCGCCACCACGAGTTCGGGCTTGTGGTTCGCGTCCTTGTAGTTGCGAACGGGCGAGTCGATCGGGATTCCCAGCGCTTCCTCGCGAGCGAACCCCTCGGCCGCCTGGCGGGCACTGGGATGCGCCTGCAACGACAAGGGCTCCTCCGCTGCCAGGAGCTTGAGGAGGAAGGGCAGCCGGGGACCGAACGCCCCCACAGCGCGGTAGCCGAGATGTCGCTGAGGCTCGGCCGACAGCAGATCGAGCAGCGAGTGCTCGTCGCCGTCCGAATCCACCAGCCTGGCAGGATCTGCCGGATGCGCACCGAGCCACAACTCGGCCTCGGGGTGATGGGACGGCACAGTGCGGCCACGCAAGGTGGCGATCGCGGTTCGCGATCCCCACGCGTACGAGCGCACCGCACCTTCGAGTCGGTGCACTATCTCCCCCCTGCCAATCCGAGATATGCAGCCGCCATCTCTGTGCGGACGGTCAACACTGCCACCTGTTCCAGCACGGTCGGCACCGTGCTCGACTCGAATTCTCCGACCACGGACATCACTTCCACATCCGGTAGTGCCGCCGTCCTCCGCTGCGCCGCCGACCGGTCGGGGTCCGTGCTGAGCACGAACACCCGCGCCGGTGCGATCGGCGCCGGTCCGTCCAGTTCCTCGTCGTGGAAGAACGGGTCGTAGTTCTCACCGCTCGCGGTGACGACGGCCATGAGCCGATCGCGCGCGACCAGAACGTCGCCGAGCGCCGCGGCACCCGAGACCACCCCCGCCTCCTGCAGCAAGGATTCCGACGCGTGCCGGGCGAGCACCGTCGTCGCGGCGGAATCACCCGCGAACACCACTCGGCGCGATTGCATGCGCACCGCGAGCGACTTCGCAGGATTGTGGAAGACCTCGTTCTCCGGATGATTGCGCGCCGCTTCCTCGTCGGCCGTGTCGGCCACGTCGGCGAGCGGTGGCACACCGGCGATCCGCACGGCGCGCTGCAGCACACCGAGCACAGCGCAGAACACCGCGACGTGCCGGGCGAGCACGTACCGCGTCCGGACGCGGATCCGGGGCGGCAACGACATCGCGCGGCCGGCCGCGACCGCCCGCACCGGACCCTCGTCCGGCGCGTCGACGACGACCTCCGCGCTGCGCCGCAGTCCGGCGTCGATGCTGCGGGCCAATTCCGGATCGCCGGCATCGTTTCCCGAGACCACCACGACGTCGAGCGCACCCACCCAGGGCGGGGTGGCCGGTGCGGCGACCAGCGGTACACCGGCCCGGTCCCCGAACAACGCGACGACCAGTTCGGCGGCCGATCGGGCGCGGGCATCGGTGCCGACGAAGACGACACTGCGAGGATGCATGTCGGTGAGCCGACCGAGCACACCTTCGTCGACCGCCGCGGCGACCGCACGGATCTGGGCACCGCCGAGGGCCGCGCTCCTGAGGATGCCGTCGACATCGGCGGCGAGCAGACCGCCCGCATCGTCGAAGTCGAACAGCGGTGAGGGTGCCGTCACGACCGCATCACCTTCCTTCCGCCGCCGCGACCTCGGCGAGCCACCTGACCGAGCCCGGCACGCCATGCACCGGCACTTCGATTATTCCTGTTGTCCCTCCGTCTACGCACGAACGACAGAAAGGATCTCCTTCACCAATGCCTCGACCTCACCGTCCGTGCGCGCCTCCACGTTGAGTCGCAGCAGCGGCTCGGTGTTGGACGCGCGCAGGTTGAACCACGCGTTGTCGGGCAGGTCCACGGTGACACCGTCGAGCCGGTCGACCGACACCGCGCGATCCTCGAACGCCGCGACGACCGCCTCGGTGCGCTCGGCCGCGTCGACGACCGTCGAATTGATCTCTCCCGACGCCGCATACCGGTTGTAGGAGCTCATCAACTCGGAGAGCGGGCCGTCCTGCGAGGCCAGCGCGGCGAGTACGTGCAGTGCCGCGAGCATGCCCGAGTCGGCGCCCCAGAAGTCGCGGAAGTAGTAGTGCGCCGAGTGTTCACCGCCGAAGACGGCGCCGGTCTCGGCCATCTGCTGCTTGATGAACGAATGCCCGACCCGGGTGCGGACGGGCTTGCCGCCCTGCTCGGTGACGAGTTCGGGCACCACCCGCGACGTGATCAAGTTGTGGATGATCGTGGAGCCGGGTTCCTCGGCGAGTTCGCGGGCTGCGACGAGCGCCGTCACCGCCGACGGCGTGACCGGCTCGCCGCGCTCGTCGACCACGAAGCAGCGGTCGGCGTCGCCGTCGAAGGCCAGGCCCACATCGGCGCCGGACTCGACGACCAGACGCTGGAGGTCGACGAGGTTGGCGGGGTCGAGGGGGTTGGCCTCGTGATTGGGGAAGGTGCCGTCGAGTTCGAAGTACAGCGGGACGAGGTCGACGGGCAGGGCGCCGAAGACGGCGGGGACGGTGTGGCCGCCCATCCCGTTACCGGCGTCGACCGCCACCGTGAGCGGTCGCATCTGCGCAAGGTCGACGAGACCGCGGACGAACGAGGCGTAGTCGTCGAGGACGTCGCGCTCGGTGATGCTGCCGCGCTCGCCCTCGTAGGCGGGAACACCTTCGACGAGATCGGCCGAGATCTGCGCCAGACCGGTGTCCTGACCGACGGGCTTGGCACCGGCACGGCAGAGCTTGATGCCGTTGTACTTCGCAGGGTTGTGGCTCGCGGTGAACATCGCGCCGGGTGCGTCGAGCAGACCCGACGCGAAGTAGAGCTGGTCGGTGGACGCGAGTCCGATGAGCACCACGTCGAGTCCTCGGGAGGTGACCCCGTCGGCGAAGGCCTGGGACAACGAGGGGGACGAGGCGCGCATGTCGTGCCCGATCACCACGCGGTCGGCGCTGCCCTCGCTGCGCAACAGGCGTGCGAACGACGCTCCGACCTCGCGGACGAACTCTTCGTCGATCTGCTCCCCGACGACTCCCCGTACGTCGTACGCCTTGATGACCGCTGACACCGACTCGGCAGCTCTCGCCACTGTATTGACTCCTGAACCTCGACTCGTGCGATGCCGTCCTCCGCGACATCGCACTCGCTCAGCCTAGTGCGAACGGCTCAGGACGTGGGATCGGGAAGCACACGCAGGTGCCCACGTCGGCCGGTGCGCGTGGTCGGCGGCACGACGGCCCGCTGGGGTTCCTCGGCATCGTCGTCGGCCGAGTCGGAGCGGGAACGCTCACCCAGTCCGGCCTCGCGTACGGCCTCGGCGAGGGCGGTCAGATCGTCCTCGTCGGGGGTGCCCGACGAGAACGCTCCCTCGTACCGGACGAGTTCCCATCCCTTGGGGGCCGTGATACGTGAACCGTGCATCTCGCAGAGATCCCACGAGTGCGGTTCCGCGACGGTCGCCAGGGGGCCGACGACGGCGGTGGAGTCCGAGTACACGTAGGTCAGCGTCGCAACAGCAGGGTTCTTGCACCCAGGCCGGCAGCATCGACGCAGTGTTCTCACGACTGGGAGCGTAGCGCGCCGAGCGCTCCAGGACTATTCGGACACACCGAAACGGGCGGCGGATTTTCGTGTCGTAGTGTCCATGGCATGGTCCGCGCACGACGTTCCCGCCCTGTGTCGTCCCGTTCCGTGGCACGCCGCGGCAGAGGAATCCGCGGTCCCCTGTTCCCGCAGAGCCTGCCCGCCTGGAAGACCCGCGCCGAGAAGTTCGACCTGCTCGTACTCGGGGCGTTCGCGCCGATCGACGCGCGCTGGCACGACCGCCTCACCAAGCTCGACATCGCCGTGGACGAGGTCCCGAAGATCCGGGCGCGCGATCCCGACTCGGTGAACTGGCCCGACGAAGTGGTCGCCGACGGGCCGGTGCCACTGTCCCGGCTCGTGCCCGCCGGGATCGATCGACGAGGGGCCGCCACCCGGGCGCGGATCGTGCTGTTCCGTCGCCCCCTCGAGGTGCGAGCGAAGGATCCGGACGATCTGACGGATCTGGTCCACGACGTCCTCGTGCACCAGGTGGCCACTTATCTCGGCGTCGAACCGGAAGTGGTGGATCCGACACTCGACGAGGACGACGAGGACTGAGAAACGTTCCGGACACATGACGAAGGCCGGGTTGCTCGTCCCCCACGGCCGCAACCCGGCCTTCGTCATCCGATTCGGTGTTTCACTCGGTCCCGTACTCCCCGTACCGGGCCGAACTCCTCGTCAGACTATTCCGCGCTTGAGGCGACGGCGTTCCCTCTCGGAAAGCCCGCCCCAGATACCGAACCGCTCGTCGTGAGCGAGGGCGTATTCGAGACATTCGTCCCGGACTTCACACCCCATGCAGATGCGCTTGGCCTCTCTGGTGGATCCCCCCTTCTCGGGGAAGAATGCCTCCGGATCGGTCTGCGCACAGAGCGCACGCTCCTGCCACTGCTCCTCGCCATCCGCAGGGTCGCCGAATCCCGAAATCACACTCAGGACGGGCACCCCGACGTCCGGGTAGTCACAGACAGCCTCGACTGCAGTATCGCTTCGAATGAGCTCGAAGCTGTCGCGCTCGCCGGCCATTGTCCCTCCTCACCTGCAGCGCCGAATCATGACCGGGGATCAACCCGCTGCCATCCCTCGAATACTCGTTCGAATGCGGGTTCACCGCAAGGAATCTCGAATTCGATTATCGAATGACATGTATGTGATTAGACACTTCGGGTGTGTCGCGGTCAAGCGGAGCGGCGTTGTTCACATATCATCGGCCGCTTTGCCGAAACGCGTTTCGGACGGCGCGCGACCGGGTAGATGACGCACCGCTTAGGCTTGGGCCGTGAATGTGACTGTATTGGTCGGAGGTGTCGGTGGGGCGCGTTTTCTCTCAGGTTTGCGCCGACTTCTCGATATTTCCCCCGGCGTCGAGCCGAATCCGGACGCGGCACACGGCATCACCGCGATCGTCAACGTCGGCGACGACGTCTGGATGCACGGTCTGAGGATCTGTCCGGATCTCGACACCTGCATGTACACCCTGGGGGGTGGGATCGACACCGAACGCGGCTGGGGCCGTGCGGGCGAGACCTGGAACGCGAAGGAGGAACTCGCCGCCTACGGTGCGATCCCCGACTGGTTCGGTCTCGGCGACCGCGACATCGCCACGCATCTCGTCCGCACGCAGATGCTGCGGACCGGCTATCCGCTCTCCGCCGTCACCGAAGCACTGTGCACCCGGTGGAAACCCGGCGTGACCCTGCTGCCCGTCTCCGACGACCGCAGCGAGACACACGTCGTCATCACCGATCCCGAGGACGGTGAGCAGCGCGCCGTGCACTTCGAGGAATGGTGGGTCCGCCACCGCGCCCAGGTGCCGACCCACAGCTTCGCGCACATCGGCGCGGAGGAGGCGAAGCCGGCTCCCGGAGTGGTCGAGGCGATCGAGAACGCCGACGCCGTCCTGCTGGCCCCGTCCAATCCTGTCGTGAGCGTCGGCGCGATCCTCGCGATCCCGGGTATACGGGGTGCATTGCGCACCACGTCCGCGAAGATCGTCGGCCTCTCCCCTGTCATCGACGGCAAGCCCCTGCGCGGGATGGCCGATGCGTGCCTGGACGTCATCGGGGTGGAGACCACCGCCGAGGCCGTCGGCCGGTACTACGGTGCCCGCTCCGGCACGGGCATTCTCGACGGGTGGCTCGTGCACTCGACCGACCGCGCCGAGGTACCGGGCGTCGAGGTCCGGTCCGTTCCCCTGCTCATGACCGACACCGACGCGACGGCCGACATGGCCCGCGCCGCCCTCGAGCTCGCCGGAGTGAACCTGTGATGCCGGACGCCGTCGCCGACCCCTCGGTGCGCGACCACGCGCCGGGCGGTCCGATCGAGATCCTGCCCGTCCCCGGGCTTCCCGAGTTCCGCCCGGGAGACGACCTGGCTGCGGCCGTCGCCCGGGCCGCACCGTGGCTGACCGACGGGGACGTCCTCGTCGTCACGAGCAAGGTGGTCTCGAAGGTCGAGGGACGGATCGTCGCCGCGCCCACCGATCCCGATGCCCGCGACGCACTGCGCCGGCGTCTCGTGAACGAGGAGGCCGTGCGCGTGCTGGCCCGCAAGGGCCGCACCCTCATCACCGAGAACAAGCTGGGCATCGTGCAGGCGGCCTCCGGGATCGACGGGTCGAACGTCGACAGCGCCGAACTCGCGCTGCTGCCCGAGGATCCCGACGCGAGCGCCTCGGCCCTCCGCGAGCGGATCGGTGCGCTGCTCGGCGTGCGGGTCGCCGTGGTGGTCACCGACACGATGGGTCGCGCCTGGCGCAACGGGCAGACCGACGCCGCGATCGGATCGTCCGGGCTCCCCGTCCTCCACGGCTACGCGGGCTCGCACGATTCGCAGGGCAACGAACTGCAGGTCACGTCCGTGGCGGTGGCCGACGAGATCGCCGCGGCCGGTGATCTCGTCAAGGGCAAGCTCGGCGGTGTGCCCGTCGCCGTGGTGCGCGGACTCGACCTGCCCGACGACGGCTCCACCGCCCGCGCCCTGATCCGCAGCGGCGAGGACGACCTGTTCTGGCTCGGCACCGAGGAGGCCCTCGAACGCGGCCGGCGCGAGGCACTTCTGTTGCGCCGGTCGGTGCGGCAGTTCGCTGCCGAACCCGTCGACCCCGAGGATCTGCGCGAGGCGATCGCCGAGGCCCTCACCGCCCCCGCACCCCACCACACCCGCCCGGTGCGGTTCGTGTGGGTGCGCACCGAACAGGTCCGTCGGCGGCTCCTCGACCGCATGCGCGAGAAGTGGGCCGAGGATCTTCGCGGCGACGGACTCGACCCGGTGGCCGTCGAACGCCGCCTCGCCCGCGGCGCGATCCTCTACGACGCGCCCGAGGTGATCGTTCCGTTCCGGGTGCCCGACGGCGCACACCACTACCCCGACGCGCGTCGCACCGCCGCCGAGGCCACGATGTTCACCGTGGCCGCCGGCGCCGCGGTCCAGGGCCTGCTCGTGTCCCTGGCCACCCGCGGCCTGGGGAGCTGCTGGATCGGTTCGACGATCTTCGCGCCCGAAGTGGTCCGCGGGGAACTCGGGCTGCCCGCCGAATGGTCGCCGCTCGGAGCGGTCGCCGTCGGCTACCCGCTCACCGAACCGGAACCGCGCGAACCCGCGGATCCGGGCGACGCCCTCGTGGAGCTGTAATCGTGTCGGCGCGTTCCCTGCACGCCTCGGCGATCGACCGGCTCACCACCTGGCACACCAACTCCGAGGACGCCGAGTCGCTGCGGCACACCATGCTGGCGTTCCTCGATTCGGCGCCCGACGGGTGTCTGCGCGAGCACGTGCCGGGGCACATCACGGCGTCGTCGATCGTCCTCGACGCCGATCACCGCAACGTGCTGCTCACCCTGCATCCTCGGGTGGGGCGGTGGATCCAGCTCGGCGGTCACTGCGAGACGTCGGACGAGACCGTCGTCGCCGCGGCACTGCGCGAGGCCACCGAGGAATCGGGCATCGCCGATCTGGTGATCGATCCGGATCTGCTCTCGGCGCACACCCATCCGATCACGTGCTCGCTCGGAGTACCCACCCGGCACCTCGACCTGCGGTTCCTGGTGACGGCACCCGTGGGCGCCCGGCCGGTGCGCAGCCACGAGTCCACCGACCTGCAGTGGTGGCCGGTCGACGCGCTGCCACCGGAGGCCGAACACGAGACGATCGCGCACCTGGTGCGGCTCGCGGCCGCCCGACGGGCCTGAGACACCCGCGCTCGTCCCGGCGGGACCGCCGGGACGAGCGGAGGTCAGAACCGGATCGGTCCGAGCTCGGGATATTTCGGGGTGATGCCGTCGCCGGAGGAGACTCCGCGCAGTCGCCGCCCGATCCAGGGGACGAGGAACCCCCGCATCCATGCGCGGTCCGCGGCACGTTCCTGGGCCCGGGTGAGGACGGGTGCCTCGTCGAACTCCACCGGTCCGAGATCGTGTTCGACACCGAGCAGGTCGAGAACGCGGATCGCCATGTTGTGGTGGCCGGCCGCGGACATGTGCAGCCGGTCGAAGTCCCACATGCGCAGATCCCGGTACTCGTCGAAACGCCAGAAGTCGACGATGGTCGCGCCGTGCCGGTCGGCGATCGCCCGGACGAGCTCGTTGTACACGGCCCAGCGGCCGCGCAGGATCCCGAAGACCGGCGCCCAGCTGCCGTCGTAGGCCGTCCACATCAGGACGCGGGCGCCGGTCGCGGCGAGCTTGCCGACCGCCTCGTCGTATTCCGCCGCGAGCGCGTCGAGGTCGAGTTTCGGACGCATGAGGTTGTTGCCGCCGGCGTAGATCGTCACGAGATCGGGACGCATCGCCACGGCGGTCTCGAGCTGCTCGTCGATGATCGGTCGCAGCAACCTGCCCCGGATGGCGAGGTTCGCGTACGCGAAGTTCTCCGACCGGCGCGCCAGCTCACCGGCGACGAGATCGGCCCAGCCGCGTACCCCGTTGGGACGCGCCGGATCCGGATCACCCACACCCTCGGTGAACGAATCACCGAGGGCCACGTACCTTTCGAAACCCACTTCGACCTCTCGACTCACACGTCGGTACTGAACCGGATACCGCCGTCGGGGATCTTCACTCCCGGCCACACCCGGGCACCGCGCAGCAGCTCGCATCGCGCACCGATGTCGGCGCCGTCACCGATCACACCGTCGCGGATCAGGGCCCGCGGACCGACCCGTACACCGAAACCGATGATGCTCCGTTCGACCACCGCACCGGCCTCGACCCGCGCACCGTCGAAGATCACCGCGCCGTCCAGGCGGGCACCCGCACCGATCTCGGCGCCGCGGCCGACGACCGTGCCGCCGATGAGCAGGGCGCCCGGGGCCACGGAGGCACCCGGATGCACGAGCGACTCGCCGCGCTGCGGCGGGAGCGCCGGGGACGGAGCGATACCGCGGACCAGATCGGCCGAGCCACGGACGAAGTCCTCCGGGGTTCCCATGTCGCGCCAATAGGCCGCGTCGACGTGCCCGTACACCTTCTTGCCCTCGGTCAGCAGCGTCGGGAACACCTCGCGCTCCACCGACACCGGACGGCCCTCGGGGATCTGCTCGATGATCTCGCGGCGGAAGACGTAGCAGCCGGCGTTGATCTGATCGGTCGGCGGGTCCTGAGTCTTCTCGAGGAAGGCGGTCACCCGGCCGTCGTCGTCGGTGGGGACGCAGCCGAAGGCACGCGGATCGCTCACCCGCACCAGGTGCAGGGTCACGTCCGCCTCGGTCCGCACGTGGGTGTCGAGCACCGCACCGAGATCGGTGCCACCGAGCACGTCGCCGTTGAAGACCATCACGTTGTCGGCGCGCAGCTTCGGCAGCACGTTGCGGATACCGCCGCCGGTGCCGAGCGGCTCGGTCTCGGTGACGTATTCGATCTCGAGGCCGAAGTCGGAACCGTCGGCGAAGTGCTGCTCGAAGACCTCGGCCTTGAACGAGGTGCCGAGGACGACGTGTTTGATGCCCGCCTCACGGATCCGCGCGAGCAGATGGGTGAGGAAAGGCACCCCCGCGGTGGGCAGCATCGGCTTGGGTGCCGACAGGGTGAGCGGCCGTAGCCGCGTGCCCTGTCCACCGACCAGAATCACCGCATCGGTGTGCGGTGCCGACTCACTCGTCATCGTCTCCCCTGTTCACTGTCGTGCCGACCCGAATGTCCCGGTCGGTCCTCCCGTTCCGACGCTCCCGCACGGCTGCCGCGACCGCGACCCGCGATCGCACCGCGAGCCCGGCCCGCAACGCCCATCGCAGCGGCGCCTGCCACCGATGGGGGTGGCGGTCCGCCTGGAAGCGGTAGGCACTCTCGTGGTGTGCCGGGAGCATCAGTTCGGGGTGCCGTCCGGCCGCGTGGCCCTTGGCGTGGGTGACCACCGCGGACGGCACGTACACGTTGAGCCAGCCCGCCCGGCCGAGCCGGTCGCCCAGGTCCACGTCCTCCATGTACATGAAGTATCGCGAATCGAAGCCGTCGATCGAATCGAACGCCGCGCGTCGCAGCAGCAGGCACGATCCGGACAGCCAGCCGACGGGGCGCTCGCCGATCTCCTCGTTCTCCTGGCGGTAGCGACGTGTCCACGGGTTGGCGGGCCAGACGGTGCCGAGCAGCGCGTGACCGGCACCGGACGCCAGGGTGGGGACGGTGCGCGCCGAAGGGTAGACGCTGCCGTCGGGTTCGTGGATCAGCGGTCCGAGCGAGCCGGCGCGCGGCCAGCGACGCGCCGCCTCGAGCAGTTCGTCGATCGAACCGGGGTGCCACCGGACGTCCGGGTTCACGACGATCACGAACTCCGCGGACGGGTCGATCTCGGCGACCGCGCGATTGATCGCCCCGCCGTATCCGATGTTTCCCCCGGTCCGGAGCAGTCGCACGTTCTCGTGTGCCGCCTCGGCGGCCTCGGGAGCACCGTCGGTCGAACCGTTGTCGGCCAGGATCACCTGTGTCGGCAGAACGGTCGCGGAGGTGAGCGAGGTGAGAAAGTTCTCGAGGTGCTCACCGGGCGAATAGGTCACCGTCACCACGGCCAGCGTCGAATCCACGCCGGTCACCTTAGCGACCTCGGCGGTGTGCGACACCTCACGGGCCGTTTCCTCACACGTCATCGCGCGGGCGGCACGGTTCCGCCACCGGCGATCGCCTCGTGCAACGCCTCCCGCCACGGACGGAAGCGCGTCAGGCCGGCACCGATCCAGGCACTGTCGTCGAGCACCGAATAGGCCGGCCGCGGCGCGGGGCGGACGAACTCGTCGCTGCCACAGGGCTGCACCCGCTCCGGGTCGGCGCCGATCTCCTCGAAGACCGCCCGGGCGAGGTCGAACCACGTCGCTTCTCCGGCGTTCGTGGCATGCAGGATCCCACCGGGGATCCGGTCACCGTGCCCGGCGAGTTCGATCAGTCCGTCGGCCAGGTCGCGCGCGTAGGTGGGGCAACCACGTTGGTCGTCGACGACGCGCAGGGTCTCCCGCTCGCCCTCGAGCCGCCGCATGGTCGCGACGAAGTCGTTGCCGTCGCCGGTGTACACCCAGGCGGTGCGCACGACGTGCGCGGTGGGAAGCACCTCCAGCACCGCCCGTTCACCGGCGAGTTTGGTGCGGCCGTAGGCGGTGCGCGGGCCGGTCGGCGCGTCCACGCGGTAGGGCTCGGTCGCGTCGCCGGCGAAGACGTAGTCGGTGGAGACATGGACGAGATGCGCGCCCTTGTCGGCACACACCGCGGCCAACACGCCCGGGCCCGTGCCGTTGACCTCGGCGGCCCGGTCCTCGTCGGTCTCGGCGGCGTCGACGGCGGTGTACGCCGCGGCGTTGACGACCACGGAACCGGGTTCGACCGCGGCAGCCACGGCCTGCGGGTCGGTGATGTCGACCTCGGACGATCCGACACCGCGGATCGGTATTCCCGCCGCCGTGCCACGGTTCACGAGATGACGGCCGAGCTGGCCACGGGCTCCGGTGACGAGAACGCTACGCACTCGAAGAAGTCTGGCACGCCGGAGTGGTGTGCGCCGAGCGAGCGCACCCACCAGTAGCCTTCACTCGAGAGACTCGACCATCGACCCGTAACACCCACAGGAGGAGCACCAGGTGCCGCCAGAGCCGCGTCGCCGCACCGGAAGGCGTCCCAGTTCGACGGGACGCCGCACCCGTGCGGGCGATCCGACAGCTGCCGACGGCAGGTACCGCCGCGAACCGCGCGCCGGGCGGTCCCGTCACGATTCTGCCGCCGGGCAGCCCCGGCGTACCGCCCGGCGCCGGCCGCCCCCTCCTGCCGGGGCCACGCCGGGAGAAGTGCGGGTGTACAACGGCAGGCCGTGGCAGATCGCCGTCGCGATCGCGGCGTGCCTCGTGCTGGCCGTCACCGGTGTGGCCTGGCGCAGCGTCGACGCGTTGCAGTCGTCGCTGGCGTCGGTACGGGGGCTCGCCCTCGGCGACGGGGAGGACGGTGCCGTCGACATCCTGCTGGTGGGTACGGACAGCCGTACCGACGCGCACGGCAATCCCCTCTCCCAGCGCGAACTCGACGCGCTGCGCGCAGGTGAGGAAGTAGCGAACAACACCGACACCATCATCCTGATCCGCGTGCCGAACGACGGCCGGTCGGCGACCGCGATGTCGATCCCGCGCGACACCTACGTCGAGGTTCCCGAGATCGGGATGTCGAAGATCAACGCGGCGTACGGCGCCACGAAGGCGAACCGGCGCACCGAACTGATCGAGGCGGACGCCGACACGAGCGAGGCCGAACTCGAAGCCGAGTCCACCCAGGCGGGCCGGGAAGCCCTGATCGAATCGGTCGCCGACCTCACCGGGGTGACGGTGGACCATTACGCCGAGGTCGGGCTTCTCGGGTTCGTGCTGCTCACCGACGCCGTCGGCGGTGTCGACGTGTGCCTGAACGCGCCTGTGGACGAACCGCTCTCGGGTGCGAGGTTCGACGCAGGTGTGCAGACCCTGCAGGGTTCGGATGCTCTGAGTTTCGTCCGCCAACGTCACGATCTTCCCCGCGGCGATCTCGACCGGATCGTACGGCAGCAGGTGTTCATGGCGTCGCTGGCACAGAAGGTGCTCAGCGCCAAGACCCTGTCCAATCCGTCCAAGGTGAGTCAGCTGACCGCCGCGGTGCAGCGGTCCGTGGTGCTCGACTCCGATTGGGACATCATGGCGCTGGCCACCCAGCTGCAGGGCCTGGCCGGAGGCGACGTGACGTTCTCGACGATCCCGGTGCAGGACATCAACGCGATGACCGACTACGGCGAATCGGTGGTGCAGGTGGATCCGGACGAGGTACGCGACTTCGTCGCCGAGTTGATCGGCCGGGAGCCCGACGGCAGCGAGACCACCTCCACGCCGGTGCCCGCCCCCGACATCGACGCATCGGCCGTCACGGTCGATGTCGCGAACGCCGGATCGGTGTCCGGACTGGCCTCGCAGGTCGCTGCGGCTCTGTCCGCCGAGGGATACGTCGAGGGCGAGGTGGGCAACTACACCGGTTCCGGCGTGGGAACCTCGACGGTCTTCGGTGCCGACGAGGACTCCGACGAGACCCGCGCGGTGGCGGCGGCACTCGGTGGCCTCGACACCGCGTCCGATCCCTCGCTGCCCGCCGGCACCGTGCGGGTGGTGCTCGCCGGCGACTACACCGGTCCGGGCTCGGCGTCCTACACGGGGTCGTCCACGGCCGCGTCCGCCGCCGACGTCGGTGTGAGCCCGGCCGGTGGCACCGCCACCCCGGCTCCCGCCGCACCGCCCATCGATGCGGGATCCGACGGCCCGCGCTGCGTGAACTGACAGCTGCATGAACCGACATCCTGGAAGAAGACAATCGTGACCACCCTGACCGACGCCCTGCTCGACCCGATCCTCGCCGACGATCCGGCGGGTCCGCGGATCACCTGGTACGACGACGCGACCGGTGCACGCATCGAACTGTCGGCCCTGACCCTCGCGAACTGGGCCGCCAAGACGGCCAACATGATTCGCGAGCAGTTCGGCGTCCTTCCCGGCGGTCGCGTCGCAGTGCTGCTGCCCGCGCACTGGCAGAGCGCCGCGGTGCTGCTCGGTGCGTGGTGGGCCGGTACCGAGGTCGTGCTCGAGGCCGATCCGGACGCCGAACTCGCTTTCGTCACTTCCGACCGGCTGGACGAGGTCGATGCGATCCCCGAAGTCGCGGCACTGTCGCTCGATGCCTTCGGCGCCCCCGTGCGCGACCTGCCGCCCGGGATCACGGACTATGCGACGGATGTGCGGATGCACGGAGACCAGTTCCGGTCCTCGGGGTCGGGCGATCAGGTCCTCGCCGGACGCTCCGTGCCGGACGTCGTGGCGGCGGCGAAAGATTCGGCCGCCTCCGCGGGGATCCGCGGCAGCGATCGCGTGTTGTCGAGCCGTGATTGGTCCGATCCGGACGCACTCGTCGACGGCCTGCTCGCCGTGCTCGCGGCGGGGGCCTCCCTGGTGCAGGTGAGCAATCCCGATCCGGACGCGACCGAACGACGCGTCGCCAGCGAGAAGGTCACGGTTCGCCTGGACGGGTAACGCTGCGCTCGGTGCGGTAGCCGCCGTCCGCAAGACCCGCCTCGATCTCGAATCTGTTGCGGGGACCGGGGTTGCGGAGTTCCTCCGCCAGGTAGCGGACCGCGAATCCGAGTCCGTATCGCGCCCACTGGTCGACGTGGATCGCCTCGTGCCGCACCAGGCGGCGCGGCGGAGCCTTCCGGGTGAGGAAGACCCCGCCGACGGTGGTGCCGCCGCGCGCGAACCCGCCACGCATGCCGGTGGCGACGTAGAGGCCGTACTCGGGATCGAATGTCACGGTGCCGCCCCACAGTCGCGCCCAGCACAGCGCCAGCATCGTCACGACCCGCACGGCGGGCACTCCCCGCGCTGCCCGGGTCGTGCGGTCGGGCATTCCGATTCCGTTCGCCACGAACCGATTCTACCGACCCGGCCGCACCGCGACCTCAGCCCGCCGCGGCGGCGACCGGCGACACCCTGCTCGCGCGTTGCGCCGGGATCAGCGAGGCGATCACCCCGGCACCGCCACCGGCGAGGACGATGCCCGCGAGCTGCCACCAGGGAACCGATCCGAGGCCGACGTGGTTCGCCCCGATCACCGACGCGGTTCCCGCCGCCCCGAGCAGCAGCCCCAGAGCCACGCCCAGGACGGACGCCACGCCCGCGATGATCAGTGCCTCGCGGATGAGCACGCTGCGCACCCCCGCCCGGGACAGGCCGACGGCCCGTAGCACCGCGGTCTCCCGGCGTCGCTCGAGCACCGACAACGCCATCGTGTTGCCCACCCCGATCAAGGCGATCACCACCGCTACCGACAACAGCCCGCCGACGATCATCAGCATGGTGTCGAGGACCTTCTCGAACATCTGCCGCGTCTGCACCGCGCCCTCGACGTTGCTACCGGGGAACGCCGTCGCGGCGACTCGGGAGATCTCGTCGGAGACCGCAGCGAGATCGCCGTCGGACAACCCGTCGTCCAGTTTCAACCACACCGTGTCCGCCGCGGAACGAGCGAGCGCACTCAGATCACCGATGTCCATCAGGTCCGGGCCACCTCGCTCGGTCGTCGCGACCGTCAGTGTGCGCGTACCGGTCTCGCCGCCGACCGTCACGATCTCGCCGTCACCCACCCCCAACTCGGTGGCGAGAGACTCCTCGAGCACGATCGTTCCCGGTTCCGGCAATCGGAGGTCGGCGCGGACTGTGGACGCTGCCGATCGCGCGTCGAGACCGAGTACCGAGAACTCCGTGTCCGCGACGGCGACCGAACCCGTCGCGACCTCGGTGCCCGACCGGACGCCGTCGATCGCCGTCAACCGGTCGGTTGCACCGGCCGGAACCGAGCCCGGCGCGGTCACCACGATGTCCACCGGCAGGTTCTCGTCGAGGAGGTCGGGAGCGCCCGCCTTCACCGTGCCGATACCCACGACCAGGGTCGATGTGAGGGTGACGCCGATGAACAGGGCGGCCGCGGTCGAGGCGGTGCGACGCGGATTACGACGTGCGTTGCCTGCGGCCAGTGCGGCCGTCGGACCACCGAATCGGGCCAGCAGATCTCCCACCGCTCCCACTGCGGCCGGCACCGTCCGCCGGGATGCGAGGAGCACCCCGACGAAGAGCGACAACCCTCCGGGGCACGCGAGGAGCACGTTGGCGGTCATGACGCCGGCCACGAGCAACGCCGATCCCGCCGAGATCGCCAGCGCAGCACAGATGCGCCGGGCCCGGGAATCCGAAATCGGTTCGGGCTGTGTCTCGAGCGGCTGCATCGCCGCGAGTGCGGGGACCCGGGTCGCGGCGCGCGCCGCACCGTTCGCGGCGATCACCGTCACCACGGTTCCCAGCACGAGGCCGAGCAGGATCGTCGTGACGGTCACCGAGATCGATGTCAGCGGGAGCGGGACGTCCGCCGCACGAGCGAGGGCCACAACGGCCGCCGCGAGGCCGTACCCGGCCAGAACTCCGAGAACCGCCGAGACGAACCCGACGACGAGCGCCTCTCCCCGCACGCTGCGGCGCACCTGCACGGCGGTGACACCGACGCACCGCATGAGTGCGAGCTCGCGGGTCCGGGCAGCGAGCAACACGGCGAAGGTGTTCGCGATGACGAGGCCGGCGACGACCACGGCGATCGCCGCGAAGCACAGAAGGATATTGCGCAACAAGGCGATATCGCCGACATAGGAGTCGGCGACCATCGTGGCACGCTCGGCCCCCGACATCACCACTGCTCCCGGCGCCAGGCCCGCCACGGCGTCGCGGACGACGTCGGGATCCCCGGTCACGCGTACCTCCCAGTCCGTGATCTCACCCGTCCACGTGCGTACCGGCCCGGCATCGGCGAAGATCGTGCGCGAATTCAGCGCGAGGGGTGAGCCGTCGAGGTCGACGACGCCGACCACCTCGACGCTCGCCGGTACCGTCGTACCGAGAACGTCGGTGATCGTCATCGAATCACCGATCGCTCGCCCGGACGACGAACCGACGAGCACCTCATCGGGGCCTGCGGGCCACCGGCCGTCCCGGAGTCGCTGCCAGCGCAGGGTCTCGTCGGCCGCGACCGACATGGCCTCGCCGTATCCGGATCCGCCGTTCTCGTCCACGATGTGCACGGGTCCGGACACGTCCAACGCCGTCGCGCGTACTCCGGGGGCGCCGGTGATCGCGGCGAGCAGATCGTCCGGCTCCGTATCGGACTCCCCCTCGGCCACGACGGCCGTGACTCCGTCGTAGCGAGCGGCGGTGGACTTCGTGATCGACGAGTCGACCGTGTCGCCGAGCACGAGTGTCGTCACGACGAAGGCCACCGCGACGAGTACGGCGAGCGCGGACGCGACGTACCGGCCGCGGTGGGCGCGCGCCTGCGCCAGAACGAGCCGTCTCATCGCGCCGACACCACCGAGGATGCACCGAGGTGGCGCATGGTGTCGAGGACGGTATCGGCGGTGGGGTCGGTGATCTCGCCCGCGAGTCGTCCGTCCGCGAGGAGGACCACCCGGTCCGAGTACGAGGCGGCGACGGGGTCGTGCGTCACCATCACCACGGTCTGCCCCGTCTCCCGCACACTCGACCGCAACAGGGAGAGCACTTCCGCTCCGGCCTGCGAATCCAGGTTGCCGGTCGGTTCGTCGGCGAAGATGACGTCGGGTTGCGGCAGCAGTGCACGGGCCACCGCGACACGTTGCTGCTGGCCTCCCGACATCTCGTGAGGCTTGTGATCGAGACGATCGGCCAGTCCGAGGCGACCGGTCACCTCCTCGAACCAGGCCGCCGAGGGGCGGGTACCGGCGAGCCGCATCGGCAGCAGCACGTTGTCCCGGGCGGTCAGGACGGGCAGCAGGTTGAACGCCTGGAAGACGAAACCGATGCGGTCGCGGCGCAACCCGGTGAGAACGGCGTCGGACGCCGCACTGATCTCCACGTCCGCCCGGCGGCCGTCACCGTGGAGGACGACGCGTCCCGCGTCGATGTCGTCGAGGCCGGCGAGCGCATGCATGAGGGTCGATTTTCCCGAGCCGGACGGACCCATGATCGCGGTGAAGCGGCCGCGCTCGAATGCGACGGACACCCCGTCGAGGGCACGCACCTCGGTGTCGCCGCGTCCGTAGACACGCACGACGTCCTCGGCGGAACAGGCCGGGACGAAAGAATTGGTCGAAGTCATACTACGAACCGTAGAAATTCTGCCGCACAAGAACATCGGAGAGCGGTGCGATCTTCCTCGTCGCCCCCGTCGTACCCGGGTAGGACCCGCTCGGGGCGAGGTCCACCCGGAGTCCTACTCCCCCGCGCCGAGCAACTCGTCGGGTCTCACCAGTCCGGCGCGGAACGCGAACAGCACTGCTTGCACGCGATCTCGTGAACCGGTCTTCGCAAGAACCCGGCCCACATGGGTCTTCACCGTCGCAGGCGACAGCACGAATCGTTCGGCGATCTCGCCGTTGGTCAAGCCGTGCGCCATCGCGACGAGCACCTCGAGTTCGCGGGGGGTGAGATCCTCCGGCACCTCCATCCGCCCGGACGACGCTCCCCTTCCGTCGAGCAGGGGTGAGACATGCTGCAGCAGTGAGCGGGTCGCGCGCGGCGCCATGACGGCGTCACCACGGTAGACGGTGCGAACCGCGGACAGCAGGTCCTCGGGGGGTGCGTCCTTGAGCAGGAAACCGCTCGCCCCCGCGGCAATCGCCTGGACCACGTAGTCGTCGTTGTCGAAGGTGGTGAGCACCACGACCTTCGGCGCATCGACGGAGCGCAGCAGCTCACGTGTCGCCGAGATCCCGTCGACCCGTGGCATCTGGACGTCCATGAGCACCACGTCGGCCCGGACCCGCGCGAGTTCGGTGATCGCCGCCTCACCGTCGGACGCCTCGGCGACCACCTCGATGTCGGGTTGCGATTCGAGCACCATGCGGAAACCCGCCCGCACGAGTTGCTGGTCGTCGACGAGTGCGACACGGATGGGATCGGCGGATTCGGTCACGTCCGCCACCCTATGTGGGGAGTTCTGCGCGGACACGATAGCCACCGCCCTGCCAGGGGCCGGCGACCGCGCGACCGCCGTGCAATCTCGCACGCTCCTCGATCCCGGTCAGTCCCTGCCCACCCGGCCGCGCTTCGACGAGCGCGGCCGCTCCCCTGCCGTCGTCGACGATCTCCACGACGAGCATCTCGGAGCGCCATTCGAGGCAGACACGGGCACGTGCGCGCGGACCGGCATGTTTGAGCACGTTGGTGAGCGACTCCTGCACGATCCGGTAGACCGACAGCCCGAATCCCTCCGATACCTCGCGAGCCCGGCCGTCGACCACCAGCGCGACCTCGAGACCACTCGCGCGCACCTGCTCGACGAGCGCGGGCACGTCGTCGACACCGGGAGTGGTGGTGAACTCGCGGGGCGAGTCCTCGCGCAGCACCGACAACAGTGAGCGCATATCCGTGAGCGCGCGGCGACCGGTGTCGGCGATCGTGCCGAGTACGTCGGCTGCGGTCTGCGGGTTCGCGGCCGCGGCGTATCGCCCGCCGTCGGCCTGCGCGATGATCGCGGTGAGCGAGTGCGCGACGATGTCGTGCATCTCCCGGGCGATGCGGGTGCGTTCCTGGGTGGCCGCGAGTTCGGCTTCCTTGAGACGTTCGAGTTCGAGGAGCCGATTGCGCTCGGTCAGTGCGTCCATCTCACGCAAGCGCAGACCACGCATCCGGCCGAACGCCCATACCCCCGCGACGAACATCGCGACGAGCAGCGCGGACGTCACCGTCACGAACAGTGTGCGGCCCTCGTACTGGTCGAAGTACCGCACTCCGGCGATCGCGCCACCGACGACCGACACCACGAGCGCGGTGTTCGCCGCCCACCGCGGAGCGTAGGCAGCGAGGGCGTACACCGCGGCCGGTACCGCGAACGGTGCCGCGGCGTTCATTTCCGGGAGGATCGCCAGATGTAGGTAGGCGGCGGCCGCCACGATCCCCCCGGCGACGAGGGGACGAGTGCGTCGCCACGCCAGCGGCACCGTCATCGCGACGGCCACGCCGGTCGCCCACGGTCCTTCGTCTGCGGAGAGCGTCCCGACCACGCTCAGGAGTACGAGCGCAGCGGCGAGGAACGCGTCGATCGTCCCGACATGGTCCCGGCTCCAGCGGTGCCACCGCTCGACCAGAGGCACCTTCAACCCGTCAGCCGAGCAGTTTCTGCCGCAATGCCTCGTCCTTCTCGAGCACCATCTGCTCGAGACCCGCCTGGAACCGTTCCATCCGCTCGCGCAGCGCCGGATCGGAGGCGCCGAGGATGCGGGCGGCGAGCAGACCCGCGTTGCGGGCGCCGCCGATGGAAACGGTGGCGACGGGAACACCGGCCGGCATCTGCACGATCGACAGGAGCGAATCCATACCGTCGAGGTACTTCAGCGGTACCGGCACACCGATCACCGGCAGCGGGGTCGCCGAGGCCACCATGCCCGGCAGATGCGCGGCGCCGCCGGCACCGGCGATGACGACCTTGATACCGCGACCGGCGGCGTCCTTCGCGTAGTCGAGCATCCGCTGCGGCGTGCGGTGCGCCGAGACGACACCCACCTCGAAGCGGATCCCGAACTCGACGAGCGCCTCGGCTGCGGCCTGCATGGTCGGCCAGTCCGAGTCGCTGCCCATGATCAGGCCGACCTGTGCGCCCTGCACCGCGTCATTCACCGTTTTCTCCCGTGTGTTCGTTCCAACCGTCGGTCCACACCGCGTGCGACAGCCAGTGCGCTGCGCGTTCGGCGCGCTCACGCACCGCAGCGACGTACTCGGGATCGTCGATCGATCCGGACGGTGCGCCGAGCACGTTGACGTGGCCGATCTTGCGGTCCTTGCGCTCCCCCTTGCCGTAGAGGTGCACATGCACGTCGGGCATCCGGGCGAACAGATGGTGCAGACGCTCGTCCATGCTCATCGCCGGCGCCTCGGGCGCACCGAGCACGTTCGCCATCACCGTCACCGGGGCGATCGGGCTCGTGTCGCCGAGCGGATAGTCGAGCACGGCCCGCAGGTGCTGTTCGAACTGGCCGGTGCGTGCACCGTCCATACCCCAGTGGCCGGAATTGTGCGGACGCATCGCGAGTTCGTTGACGACCAGCTCACCGGAGCGGGTCTCGAACAGCTCGACTGCCATGACACCGACGACGCCGAGCTCTCCCGCGATCCGCAGGGCGAGCTGCTCGGCGGCGGTCGCGACGTCCTCGGCCAGATCCGGGGCAGGTGCTATGACGACGGCGCACTGACCGTCGCGTTGGACGGTCTCGACGACCGGCCACGACGCACCCTGACCGAACGGGGACCGGGCGACCATCGCCGACAGTTCCCGCGTCCACTCGACCTTCTCCTCGGCGAGGAGCGGGACGCCGGCGGCGAGCTGCTCGGCGACGACCCGGTCGAGTTCGGCGTGATCGTCGAGGATCCACACACCGCGGCCGTCGTAACCACCGCGCGCGGCCTTGAGCACGTACGGATCACCGAGCGTGTCCAGGGCCGCGCGGGCGTCCTCGACCGAGGTGATCTCCGCGAACTTCGGCATCGGCGCGCCGAGCGCACCGAGCCGCTTCCGCATCGCGATCTTGTCCTGGGCGTAGATCAAGGCCTGCGGGGGCGGCAGCACCGCGACACCCTCGCGCTGGAGCACCTCGAGGTGCTCGGTGGGAACGCCTTCGTGGTCGAAGGTGAGCGCGTGCGCACCGGTCGCGGCGCGGCGGAGGGCGTCGAGGTCGTCGTGACTGCCGATCACCACGTTCGGGCTGACCTGCGCGGCGGGTTCGTCCGGGCCGGCCGCGAGCACGCGCAGCGTCTGACCGAGGGCGATGGCCGCCTGATGCGTCATCCGCGCGAGCTGGCCTCCGCCGATCATCGTGACGACGGGCATGCCGGTCGTCAGGGTGCGGGAGGTATCGGATCGGGGGGACGAATCAGGTCTGCCTGTCACGGCTGTCCATGGTGTCACAGCATGTCGTCACGCCGTCCCGGGGCACCACGGACGAGCGACGGAGGCGTGTGGGAATGCCGACATGTGCGGTCGGGTTTCGGAAATTCACCTCCACGTTTCGTACACTTCTCCAAGTGGCCGTCGTCGATGAAGCGTTGAGCAGAGTTCCCCAGCCTTTGCGGGGGCTGTTGCTCCGGCATCGCGAATTGATCAAGTTCGCCATCGTCGGCGGTACGACCTTCGTGATCGACTCGTCGATCTTCTACACGCTCAAGCTCACGATCCTGGCCGAGAAGCCGGTGACCGCCAAGATCATCGCCGGCGTGGTCGCAGTGATCTGCTCGTACATCCTCAACCGCGAATGGTCCTTCCGTAACCGCGGTGGCCGCGAGCGTGCCCACGAGGCGTTCCTGTTCTTCTTCATCAGCGGGATCGGGGTGGTGCTGTCCTTCATCCCGCTGTGGATCTCGAGTTACGTCTTCGACCTGCGTGTTCCCGAGGTGAGCCTCGCGACGGAGAACATCGCCGACTTCGTCAGCGCGTACATCATCGGCAACCTGCTGCAGATGATCTTCCGGTTCTACTGCTTCCGGAAGTTCGTCTTTCCCGAGGAGATGGTTCCGGACACCCCCGCCGACGAGCACACCGGGCAGCTCGACCGATCCTGATCCCCGACCGGCCCGATCGGGTCTAACGAGGTTCGCGTGTCCCGCTCGCCGGCCGCATGTCCCGATCGCGCTGTGCCCCGAGGAACAGGGCGAACAGTGCGGGCCGGCGGCGCTGCAGTTCGAGCCGGCCGCCGTCCGCCTCCGCGAGGGCACGCGCCAGCGCCAGGCCCACCCCGGTCGAACCACCCCCGGAGAACCCGCGGTCGAAGACGTACGGGGCGACCTCGTCGCTGACGCCCTCCCCCTCGTCGGCGACCTCGATGCACACCGTGACGTCGCCGCGGGTCGCGACGTGCCGCACCGAGACCGTGCACGTGCCGCCTCCGTGCACGAGTGCGTTGTCGACCAGCACCGCGACCGCCTCCCGCAACCGCGAACCGGTCACCGCCGCCCGCAGCGACGGGTCGCCGCGCAGCACCAGTTCCCGTCCGGCCTCCTCGTAGGGCCCACGCCAGTCGGCGATGACCCCGGTGAGTTCGCCGACCACCGAGACGTCCGTGCGCTGGTCGGCGCTGCTGTCGCGGGACTGGCGCACGAGCCCGTCGATCGCGGTGGTCAACCGGTCCACCTGGGCCATGGCCGCGTCGGCCTCCTCCACCACGGCGGGATCCTCGTGGGTGGACAACTCGTCCAGACGCAGCCGGATCGCGGTCATCCGGGAGCGGAGCTGATGCGACACGTCGCCGACGAGCGCGTGCTCGCGTTGCAGGCGGTGCGAGATCTCGACGGCGGCCGCGTCCAGCACGTCCGAGACGCGATCCAGCTCGGGGATGCCGTGCCGCCGGGCCACCGGGCGGAAATCTCCCTCGGCGAGGCGGGCCGCCCGGTTCGCCACGTCGCGCAGCGGGTCGGCGAGTCGTCGGGCGGTCGCCACCGCGACCAGCGCCCCGGCCGCGACGGACAGCAACACGAGCAGACTCACCGCGGCGAGCACCTGTTGCTGCAGGGTGCGCATGCTCTCCGAGGGCACCTCGATGAGCAGCGAGCCCGACGTGCCCATCGACAACGACTCGACGATCGACGCCCCGAGCACCGGCGTGCCGATGTCCAGGCGTGCCGCGACGTTCTCGGGGGTCGGATACACCACGACGGCCCGTCCGTCGGTGGGAACGAGCAGGCGCAGCGAACTCGTATCGAGCCCCCCGACGACGAATCCGTCGGTGCCCTCCTGGGCGATGATCTCGTCGGCCATGCGTTCGAGCCGAGTCTGCAGGTCGCGCCGGGCGGTGTCCTCGACGAACAGGAAGGCCGTGTAGGCCAGGGGGACGCCGAGCAACAACGCGACGAGCAGCACGGTCGCCAGGACGGCGTTGAGGATGCGGCTGCGCACGCCGGAAAGGCTAGTCGGTGTTCAGCCGGAAACCGACGCCGCGCACCGTGGCGATGCGACGTTCCCCGGCCGGTCCCTCGTCGCCGATCTTGCGGCGCAACCACGACATGTGCATGTCGAGAGTCTTCGAACCGCGCAGATCGGCGTCGCCCCACACCTCCTCGAGAATGGCGTCGCGAGAGACGACCTGCCCCGCGTGCTCGAGCAGCACACGCAGGAGCTCGTACTCCTTGTTGGCGAGGGTCACTTCCGAGCCGTCCACGAGGACGCGGCGCGCGGCGCGCTCGAGCCGGATCCCGGCGACGTCCACGATGTCGTCGTTCTCCGGACCGCCACGGCGACGCAGCAGCGCACGCACACGCGCCATGAGTTCGGCGAGGCGGAAGGGTTTGCCGACGTAGTCGTCGGCACCGGCATCGAGACCGACGACGAAGTCCACTTCGTCGGTGCGGGCGGTGAGCATGAGGACGGCGAGATCGGAGCGGCTCGCCCGGATCTGGCGGCACACCTCGAGTCCGTCCATTCCGGGGAGACCGAGATCGAGGATGAGCAGTTCGAACCTGCCCGACAGTGCCTGTTCGAGCGCGGCCGGACCGTTGTCCTCGACGGTCACGTCGTACCCTTCGCGTCCCAGCGCGCGGGACAGCGGTGCAGCGATGGCGTCGTCGTCTTCGGCGAGTAGAACGGCAGTCACCACGCCAGCCTACGGATCGGGGTTCGCTTTGTCGGGATTACGAGCGGGTCGTGTCGGCGGTCGCTCCACTCGCCGTCACCAGGCCTTCCGGTGCTCGTGTTCGTCGCGCCGGTAGCGAGTGGTGTGACGGTCGTCGGGGCGCGACTCCTGTGCGTCGAAGGCCTGCCGGTAGAGCAGGGCGTGCACCTGCTGCACGTCGGGGATGTCGTCGAACTCGATGGGATCGTCGGCCGCGGAGACGACGACGAGCGTGCCGGTCCGCAGTATCCGGTCGACGAGACCGTGCCGGAACTGGACGTTGCTGATCCGGCCCATCGGGATGTCGATACCGGTGTGGGTGAGGACGCCGGTGCGGACGAGGACGCGCCGGTCGGTGACGATGAAATGCGTCGTCAGCCACCCGACGAAACGGGGGACGCACAGCCGGCCGACGATACCGATCCATGCGACGGCCACGGCGACGGCGCACACGGTCGCGGCCGCACCGTCGAGGCGCGCCTGGATCGTGCCCAGCAGGAATCCGGCGATCATCGTGGACGCGAGGAAGATCACCGTCGGCAGCACGAGCGCCTTCCAGTGCGGATGCCGATGCAGCAGCAACTCTTCCTCGGGTGCAAGGGCGTCCTCCGGATATCCCATACCGCTCACGATGGCATATGCCGGTGCCGTGCCGATGCGAGCGGTCGCCCGGCGATCAGACCGGGCGCAGATGTGTGATGTCGCCCGCAGCGACCGCCACGGTATCTCCCCCACCGTCGGGGCGGATCACGATGCGCCCCTGGTCGTCGACGTCGGTGGCGACGCCGTGCAGCTCGGTGTCGCCGGGCAGGATCGCACGGACGCGTTGCCCGATCGTGCTGCACCGTTCGCGGTACGCCGCGGCCAGATCGGCGGTGTCCCATCCCGCGCGGGCCCATGCCCGGATCCGCTCACCGAAACCCGCCAGCAGCGCCTGCGCGAGCGGGGTGCGATCGAGTTCGGCGGCATCCTCGAGCAACAGAGAGGTGGCGGTGGGCACAGGCAGTTCGTCGCGCCCGAGGGTGGCGTTGATGCCGATCCCGGCGACCACCGTGGGCACCGGCGAGGTGGTGGCGACCTCCACGAGGATGCCGGCGAGCTTGCGTCCGTCGACCAGAACGTCGTTGGGCCACTTCAATTTCGCCTCGACGCCGGTGACCGATCGCACGGCGTCGACCGTGGCGACGCCGCACAGCAGCGGGAGCCATCCGAGGTTCTGCAGCGGGCACTCGGGCAGGCGCAGCAGGACCGAGACGATGATCTGCGCGCCGGGCACCCCGTTCCAGCTGCGCGAGTGGCGGCCCCGGCCCCCGTGCTGGAACTCGGCGAGGAGCACCCGGCGGTCGTCGCCGGTCGCGGCGACGACGAGCAGATCCGCGTTGGTCGAAGCCGTGTCGGCGACGACGTCGAGACGGGTGTAGAAGCCTTCACGCTCGGCGCCGACGAGAACATCGCGTAGCGCCGCCTCGTCGAGCGGTGTGCGGAGGGCGGGAAGATCGGTCGTGGGCCGGTCGGATGCCATGTACACAGCCTAAAGTGGACCTTCGCCACCTACCCGCCGGTAGGTCCGGCGCGGTGCCCGGCCTTCGGGACCTCGATGCAACGGCCTTGTATGACGATCGCTAAGCTGACGTGCCATGACCACTGTCCAGGAGCCGTCCGCGCCCGAGGCGGCGAGTACGCCCGATATCCACACCACCGCCGGCAAGCTGGCCGACCTGCGCAACCGTCAAGCACAGGCCAAGGTCCCGGTCGGTGAGGCCGCAGTCGAGAAGGTTCACGCCAAGGGCAAGCTGACCGCTCGCGAGCGCATCCAGGCGCTTCTCGACGAAGGATCGTTCGTCGAGCTCGACGCCCTCGCTCGCCACCGCAGCACCAACTTCGGCCTGGCCGACAACCGTCCGCTCGGCGACGGTGTCGTCACCGGCTACGGCACGATCGACGGCCGCGACGTCTGCGTCTTCTCGCAGGACGCGACGGTCTTCGGCGGTAGCCTCGGCGAGGTCTACGGCGAGAAGATCGTCAAGGTCATGGACCTGGCCATCAGGACCGGCCGTCCGCTGATCGGCATCAACGAAGGCGCCGGCGCGCGCATCCAGGAGGGTGTCGTCTCCCTCGGCCTCTACGGTGAGATCTTCCACCGCAACGTGCAGGCCTCCGGTGTCATCCCGCAGATCTCGCTGATCATGGGCCCCGCGGCCGGTGGTCACGTCTACTCCCCCGCTCTCACCGACTTCGTCGTGATGGTCGACCAGACCAGCCAGATGTTCGTCACCGGCCCCGACGTCATCAAGACCGTCACCGGCGAGGACGTCACGATGGAGGACCTCGGCGGCGCCCACACCCACATGGTCAAGTCGGGTGTCGCGCACTACGTCGCCGACGGCGAGCAGGACGCCCTGGACTACGTCAAGGATCTGCTGTCCTACCTGCCGAGCAACAACCAGGCCGCCGCACCGCGTCTCGCGCCGACCGACCCGATCGTCGGGTCGATCGAGGACTCCCTCACCGCGGAGGACATCGAGCTCGACACGCTCATCCCGGATTCGCCGAACCAGCCGTACGACATGCACGAGGTCATCCGTCGCCTGCTCGACGACGACGAGTTCCTCGAGGTGCAGGCCGAGCGCGCGAAGAACATCATCGTCGGCTTCGGCCGCGTCGACGGCCGCAGCGTCGGCATCGTCGCCAACCAGCCCACACAGTTCGCCGGCTGCCTCGACATCGACGCGTCCGAGAAGGCCGCGCGCTTCGTCCGCACCTGCGACGCGTTCAACGTGCCGATCATCACGCTCGTCGACGTGCCCGGCTTCCTGCCCGGCACCGAGCAGGAGTACAACGGCATCATCCGCCGCGGCGCCAAGCTGCTCTACGCCTACGGCGAGGCGACCGTCGGCAAGATCACGGTCATCACCCGCAAGGCCTACGGCGGCGCGTACGACGTCATGGGTTCCAAGCACATGGGTGCCGACGTCAACCTCGCGTGGCCGACCGCGCAGATCGCCGTCATGGGCGCCTCCGGCGCCGTCGGCTTCGTCTACCGCAAGCGCCTGCTCGAGGCCGCGAAGAACGGTGAGGACGTCGACGCGCTGCGCCTCGAGCTGCAGAACGAGTACGAGGACACCCTGGTGAACCCGTACGTCGCAGCCGAGCGCGGCTACGTCGACGCGGTGATCCCGCCCTCGCACACGCGCGGCCAGATCGTCTCCGCGCTGCGCCTGCTCGAGCGGAAGATGGTTTCGCTCCCGCCGAAGAAGCATGGAAACATTCCGCTGTGACGCTCTGCGGCAGGACCGGGCGCACCCCGGTCCTGCCGCGACCTGCACGGCGTAGCACGTCGCCGACGACGTGCGATGAACCCGAGAGAGGGATCGACATGACAGCGACCCGGTGGGCATCCGATGCCCGTGCGGACGCGTATCCGGGGGGTGCCCTGTGACAGCGACGACAGAGGACAAGATCATCACCGAGTTCGAAGTCGACGAGCAGTCGCCCACGGTCGAGGCCACGCCCGACGACGGAGCGGGAGAAGCCGCTCCGGAGAGCCCCGCGGTCGCCGAGACCGCGGCCGCCCTCCGCATCGTCAAGGGCAATCCGACCGACGAGGAGATCGCGGCTCTCGTCGCCGTGCTCGCCGCTGCCGCTGCGTCGGCCGGCGAGGACGTGAGCGACACCCGGCCGCCCGAGACCTGGGGGGATCCGACCCGGATGCACCGCCGGTGGGCGCCGTTCTCGCCGTATTCCTACCCGAACCGCGGCTGACGTGCCCCGGCTCGTTCTGGCCTCGGCTTCACCCGCCCGCCTCGCGGTTCTCCACGCGGCGGGCGTGAAGCCGTTGGTGCAGGTGTCGGAGGTCGACGAGGACGCGCTCATCGCGTCCCTCGGCCCCGGCACGCCGCCGGCGCAGGTGGTCACCGAGCTGGCCCGCGCCAAGGCCACCGACATCCTGCCGGTCCTGCGCGAGCAGGGTCTGCGGGACGCCGTCGTCATCGGCTGCGACTCGATGCTTCTGATCGACGACGACCTGCAGGGCAAGCCCGGCACCGTCGAGGCGGCCCGGGAGCGCTGGCGGACGATCGCCGGTCGCAGCGGCGAGCTGCTCACGGGTCATGCCGTGCTCCGCGTCCGGGACGACGAGGTCGTCGCCGAGGTCGCCGACCACAGCGGCACCGTCGTACACTTCGGCACCCCCACCGACGAGGAGCTCGAGGCGTATCTCGACAGCGGTGAGCCGCTCGAAGTGGCCGGCGCCTTCACGCTCGACGGTCACGGTGGCTGGTTCGTCGAGCGCATCGAGGGCGATCCGTCGTCGGTCATCGGCATCGGACTCCCGCTGGTGCGGCGCCTGCTCGCCGAGGTCGATATCTCCGTGGCGCGGTTGTGGGCCGAGAATGCTGCCATCCCCTTGGAGTCGCTCGAGAACTAGGCCGTGTCCGGCCCTATCGGGTCGCGCCGCCGTACAGGGATTTCTGCAGCGAGGTCACCATCGCCTCGGCCTTGGCCTTCGCGCGGTCCGCGTCCACTCCGTCGAACGTCTCGTCCACGGTCTCGCACCACAACTGCAACCACCGCTCGAATCGGGCGGGGGTCAGTCCGTGGTGCCCGTGCAGCGCCCGGTGCACCGGCACGAACGCGCCGCGATAACGGGTCGTGCGGAAGAGGATCTGCTCCCAGAAGTCGCCCACGACCACCAGATGGTCGTCGAGTCCGACCACGGCGAGAACATCGAAGACCGGTGCGAGCACGGGATCGGCGAGTGCGCGTTCGTAGAACCGGCGGACCAGCAGGTCGATGTGGTCCCGCGATGCGAGTTCGGCGCGGGCCGGCCGCCCGGCGTGAGGGTTGCTGCGGGTCACGTCCCGTCACGGTACCGCCTAGAATCGACGGCGCACCTGCCACCACAGCCTCAGGAGCCCATGTGCCCGTCGCACCCGATAGCAACCCTTCGTTCGCCGCATATGCGGATCCCGGCCGTCTCGTGTCGACGGAGTGGTTGTCCGCTCATCTCGGCCATCCCGAAGTGAAGGTCGTAGAGTCCGACGAGGATGTCCTGCTCTACGACGTGGGGCACATCCCCGGTGCGGTGAAGATCGACTGGCATCTCGATCTCAACGATCCCGTCACCCGCGACTACATCGACGGCGAGCAGTTCGCCGCGCTCATGGACCGCAAGGGCATCCGTCGCACCGACACCGTGATCATCTACGGCGACAAGTCCAACTGGTGGGCCGCCTACGCGCTGTGGGTCTTCACCCTCTTCGGTCACGAGGACGTCCGCCTCCTCGACGGTGGCCGCGACGCATGGATCTCCGAGAACCGCGACACCACCCTCGACATCCCGTCCGCCACGACGAGCGGCTACCCGGTCGTCGAGCGCAACGACGCCCGGATCCGCGCATTCAAGGACGACGTCCTCGCCCACCTGGGCACGGGTCCGCTGGTCGACGTGCGGTCGCCGCAGGAGTACACCGGTGAGCGCACCCACATGCCCGACTACCCGGAGGAGGGCGCCCTGCGCGGCGGTCACATCCCCACCGCGGTATCGATCCCGTGGGCGAAGGCCGCGGCGCCCGACGGCCGGTTCCGCGCCCGGGCCGAGCTCGACGAGATCTACGGCGACATCGCGAAGGACGCCGACGTGATCGCCTACTGCCGGATCGGCGAGCGGTCGAGCCACACGTGGTTCGTCCTCACCCACCTGCTCGGGTACTCGAACGTGCGCAACTACGACGGTTCGTGGACCGAGTGGGGCAACGCGGTCCGCGTGCCCATCGCCAAGGGCGACGAGCCCGGAGAAGCGCCGGCCGCATGAGCATCCCCGCCCCCCTCGCCGAGATCGTCGACGACTTCGCTGCCGTCGAAGGTCAGGACAAGCTGCAGTTGCTTCTCGAATTCAGCCGCGAGCTCCCGCCGCTTCCCGCCGAACTCGAGGAAGCGGCGATGGAGCCGGTGCCCGAGTGCCAGTCGCCGCTGTTCCTGTCCGTCGACGCATCCGACCGGTCGCAGGTGAAGCTCCACTTCAGCGCACCCCCCGAGGCGCCGACCACGCGCGGATTCGCCTCGATCCTGCACCAGGGACTCGACGGTCTCAGCGCGCAGGAGATCCTCGACGTGCCCGACGATTTCTACGCCTCGCTCGGGCTCGCCGAGGCCGTCAGCCCGCTGCGGTTGCGAGGGATGAGCGCGATGCTCACGCGCATCAAGCGGCACCTCCGAACCTGACGCGGTCATGGAGTTCACCGAGCTCGCCGACTACCGGATCCCTCCCGGCGTTCTGACCGAATGGCTGCCCTGCGCGGCCGAGGACGACTGGCGCGAGGATCCCCGTCCCGCCTCGTACATCCACGAGGCGCATCTGAGGCGCACTTCGGGGATCCGGTACGGCGGCGGCCGCGACTCCTGGCTCGGCACGGCCTTCGAAGTCGCCGGGCCGCTCGACACCGAACGGTTCCGGCGGGCCCTGCAACGCTGGATCGACCGGCACGAACCGCTGCGCAGCCACGCCCAGCTCGCGGGGGAGCAGAGCGGGAACGACCTGGTGCGGCGCACCGCACCGCCGGGCAGGGTGTCGGTGCGTCCCATCCGGCACGATCCCGCCGATCCGGACACGATCCGCGACCACCTGCTCGGCCTGTTCGACGACTACACGACGCCGCATCTGTGGCCGTCCTACGTCTTCGCGACGCTCGAGCGGACGCCGGACGGGGATGTCGGCGACACGGGGGGCGCGAAGGACACCGATGAGCGGTTCACGGTCTTCTTCGGCGCCGACCACTCCATCATCGACGGGTACTCCGTGGTACTCGTCGCGCACGAGATCTCGGCGCTCTACGAGGAGGAGCGCACCGGTCGCGCGGCCGACCTGTTCCCGGTGGGGAGCTACATCGATTTCGGTGCCGCCGAACGGGACGAGTCCGCACAGCTGGACGACCATCACGAGGCGGTGCAGATCTGGCGGCGCACCCTGACCGAATGCGGAGGCGAACCACCCGCCTTCCCCCTGCCGATCGGTGCGCGACCATCGCACGCCACACCCCAGCAGCGACTGTCCGAGCGCTGGTTCGACGACGACGAGGCGAGTGCCTTCTCCGCGTGCTGCCGCCGTGCGGGGACGGGTTTCTTCGCCGGCGTGCTGGCGTGTTTCGGCCGGGCGACGGCCGAGATCACCGGCGCCGAGCGGTTCCGGACCGTCGCGCCCGCGCACACCCGCGCCGGCCCGATCTGGGCGGGTTCGCTCGGCTGGTTCGTCGGCCTTCGACCGATCGACCTGAACCTTACGGGCACAACGGATTTCGACGTCCTGGCGATGCGCGCCGGCGACGAACTGCACCGCACCCGGGCGAGTGCGCGAGTGCCGTTCGTGCGGGTGGGCGAACTCCTCGGCGTCCCCATCCGCCCCCGGTTCGTCGTGTCCTACATGGACGTGCGGTTCGTTCCCATGGCAGCACAGTGGCCCGAATGGAACGCCCGGGCCCTGCGCAGCCGCAGCTTCACGCACGACGTGTACATCTGGATCAATCGCACCCCCGAGGGGGTGAACATGTCGGCGCGATTCCCCGACAACACGGTCGCGGGCGAGAACGTCCCCCGCCTCATCGCACGCGCCCGCGAGCTGATGCACGAGGTCGCGGTCGGCGGGCCGTGGATCGCGCAGCCGGAAACGGTGACGGTCCCACCTACCGGTGAGTAGCATCGGATGCTCGAAGGCCCGCCGTAATGTATAGGGGCCATCCGGTTACATCGTCGATCCGATTGGCGCTTAGACTGCCCGTCGACGGAAATAACCTAACGATCGATCAACAGGAGGCTCCGTGCCCAGTCATGCCAGCGCGCAGATCACGAAGGTGCTCGTCGCGAACCGCGGCGAGATCGCTGTGCGGGTCATCCGAGCCGCCAAGGACGCGGGCTACGGCAGTGTCGCCGTCTACGCCGAACCGGACGCAGACGCACAGTTCGTGAAGCTCGCCGACGAGGCGTTCGCACTGGGCGGCACCACCTCCGCCGAGTCCTACCTGGTGTTCGACAAGATCCTCGACGCCGCGGCCAAGTCCGGCGCCGACGCCATCCACCCCGGCTACGGCTTCCTCTCCGAGAACGCCGACTTCGCGCAGGCCGTGATCGACGCCGGCCTCATCTGGATCGGCCCCTCGCCCCAGTCCATCCGCGACCTCGGCGACAAGGTCACCGCCCGCCACATCGCCGAGCGCGCCAAGGCCCCGATGGCGGCCGGCACCAAGGACCCGGTGAAGAACGCCGACGAGGTCGTCGAGTTCGCGAAGAAGTACGGCGTGCCCGTCGCGATCAAGGCCGCCTTCGGTGGTGGCGGACGCGGCATGAAGGTCGCGCAGACCATCGAGGAGATCCCCGAGCTGTTCGAGTCGGCCACCCGTGAGGCCGTCGCCGCCTTCGGCCGCGGTGAGTGCTTCGTCGAGCAGTACCTCGACAAGGCCCGCCACGTCGAAGCCCAGGTCATCGCCGACCAGCACGGCAACGTCATCGTTGCCGGCACTCGCGACTGCTCGCTGCAGCGCCGCTTCCAGAAGCTGGTCGAGGAGGCTCCCGCGCCGTTCCTGACCGACGAGCAGCGCAAGCGCATCCACGACTCCGCCAAGGCCATCTGCCGCGAGGCCGGTTACTACGGCGCCGGCACGGTCGAGTACCTCGTGCAGGGCGACACCGTGTCCTTCCTCGAGGTCAACACCCGCCTGCAGGTCGAGCACCCGGTCACCGAGGAGACCGCCGGCATCGACCTCGTGCGTCAGCAGTTCCGCATCGCCAACGGTGAGAAGCTCGAGCTCACCGAGGACCCGACCCCGCGCGGCCACAGCTTCGAGTTCCGCATCAACGGTGAGGACGCCGGTCGCGGCTTCCTTCCCGCCCCCGGCCCGATCACCGTCTACAAGGAGCCCACGGGCCCCGGTGTGCGCGTCGACTCGGGTGTCGTCCAGGGCGACGTCATCGGCGGCCAGTTCGACTCGATGCTCGCCAAGCTGATCGTCACCGGTGAGACCCGCGAGCAGGCGCTGCAGCGCGCCGCCCGCGCGCTGGCGGAGTTCGAGGTCGACGGTCTGGCCACGGTCATCCCGTTCCACCGCCACATCGTCGAGAACCCGGCCTTCGTCGGCGACGGCGAGAAGTTCGACGTCTACACCAAGTGGATCGAGAACGAGTGGGACAACACCATCGAGCCGTACACCGGTGGTGCCCCGATCGAGGACGAGGACGAGGCACTGCCGCGTCAGAACGTCGTCGTCGAGGTCGGCGGACGCCGCGTCGAGGTGTCGCTGCCCGGCCAGTTCTCGCTCGGCGGTAACGGCGGCGGCGCCGGCGTGATCCGCAAGAAGCCGAAGCCCCGCAAGCGCGGCGGCGGCGGCGCCGGCAAGGCGTCGGGCGATGCGGTGACCGCCCCCATGCAGGGCACCGTCGTCAAGGTCGCGGTCGCCGAAGGCCAGGAGGTCGCCGAGGGCGAACTCATCGCCGTGCTCGAGGCCATGAAGATGGAGAACCCGGTCAACGCCCACAAGGCGGGCGTCGTCACCGGCCTCGCGGTCGAGCCGGGTGCCGCGGTCACCCAGGGCACCGTCCTCACCGAGATCAAGTAATACGGCGATCGAGTAACACAGCAGATCCCCGACGGTCCCCCGCATCGCTCACGATGCGGGGGACCGTCGCTGTATCCGGGTGTCATCCGGCGTCACGGTCCGGCTTCCGCGCGTGAAAGCTATTAGCCTGGAGACATGGCCGACCGTCCCGAGATCCGCATCGGCACCGCCGAGCGTGAGGAAGCCGTAGCGCTGCTCGGTGAGCACTTCGCCGCGGGGCGCCTCGGCCTGGCGGAGTTCGACGAGCGGGTCGCGCTCGCGACGCAGGCCACAGTGCGCGGCGATCTGGTTCCCCTCTTCGCCGATCTGCCTTCGGCGCCGGCCGTGGTGGCCCCCTCCCCCGGACCCCGCGATCTCGCGGAACAACTGCTCACCCTGGTGCCGTTCGTGCTCGTCGCGTTGCTCGTGATCGTCGTCCTCCGGCATCCGATCGCGCTGCTCATCGCCTTCGGGGTGTTGTTCGTCGCGGGTCGCCGTGCCTACCGGCTGCTCGGTGAAGGACGCGGCCCGTCCTGACCGTCCGGTGCCCGGCCGCCCTTTCTGCTGTCGCGGAAATCACAGCATCCCGGGAGATGCCCGTGTCTGTCGCCGCTCCGACGCCACAGGTTAGGGTGACCGGCATGCCCGAACACCCCGACATCCGGATCGGCAACGCCGAACGCAGTGAGGCGCTCGACCTGCTCGGCGAACACTTCGCGCTCGGCCGGCTGACACTGTCGGAATTCGACGAACGCAGCGCGAAGGCGTCGGCGGCCGGGACGCGCGGTGATCTCGACGTGCTGTTCACCGACCTGCCCGCCCACCTCACCGATAGCTCGGCCACGACCCGGGACGACCTTCCGGTGATCATCCCGAAGAAGGATCCCGAGCGGTGGCGCGAGGTCGTGATGGGCCTGACGCCGCTGGTCGCGCTCGTGCTGTTCTTCACCTTCGACACGTGGCTGTTCTTCCTCCTGATCCCCGCCGTGGGCATCGTCCTGTTCGCCGGTCGCGACCGGGACGGGCACAGCACCGACGACGCCGACACCCACCGTGGTGAGAAGAAGAACGCCTGAACCGTGCCGTCCACGCCCCTCCGGCACCGCGCTCTGCCCCTGATCCTCGCGGTCGTCGTCATCACCGCGATGCTGCTCTCTCCCGGCGGTACCGTGCCGAGCGGTCCTCCCCATGCCGACAAGGTCACGCACGCGTTGATGTTCGTGGCCCTCGCGCTGTGTTCCCGCTACGCACGGATCTCCCCCGTCGTCACCGTGGTGTGGCTGGGTCTCTACGGCGTGCTGACGGAGATCCTCCAGGCCACCGTCGCGGTCCGGCGCTCCGGGTCGTTCTGGGACTGGTGCGCCGATCTCGCCGGCGTCGCGATCGGCCTCGCCGTCGCGGCCGCCGTCGGCTCGCGTTCCCGCACGCGATCGAGACCGTAAGCAGCAACCCGTGATTCGTCACAAGACCTGCCGCTGGTAGCCTCCTCCGCGCCGACAGTCCGACGGGGGATCGGACAGGCTGCTCACGGGGGAACGAATGTCGCAGGAACAGGTCGCGGACGCACTACCGACGGTGCTTCCGCCGTATCTCCATCTACCGTGCGCGGACGCGGTCCCGGATCCGGCCGACGCCGTCGTCGACTATCGGTATCTCGGCGACGGCCGCATCGCGCTGCTCGCCTACACGGCGCTCGACCGTCTCCACTCCTGTTGCGGCGCCGGGCAACCCTGGCTGGTGCTGCCCACGCACGTGCTCCCGCGACTGCGTGAGGCACAGCCGTGGGACTCTCTGCTGCTCGACGTCCCGATACCCGAATCGGAACGCAGACGCCCGGCGGACGGGGACGCGCGATGAGCCTGTACGTCGACCCCGACGAACTCGATCGGGCCGCGGGCGTCTACACGGGTGCGGCCGCGGATACCGCGGATCTCGTCGGCACCTGCCCCACGAGCGTGGACGCGGGTCTGGCGACCGGCCCTCTCACCGGCATGCTGGCGCAGATCGTCACCGACCTCGCCGGCACGGTCGAGGTCCTCGGCGGAACGGGTGGCCTGCTGACGACCACGGCACAGACGTACCGGGAAGCCGACGACGAAGCCGCCGCCGCGCTCGTCCGGGCCTGGTCGGAGTGACCGTGCCGATCGACACCTTCATCGCCGGAAACCCCGCGGACATCCGACGGGTAGAGGACTGGATCCGCACCACGCTGGGCACCACGATCGGGAACGTCGCCGACGCCGCGGCCCGGGCGCGTCGCATCGCCGACGACGCCTGGGAGGGCGACGCTTCCGAGACCTACCTCGACAGGTCGAGCGAACACGTCCACGCCGTCGACGATTTCCACGAGCGGACATCGAGGACCGCCGATGTCTTCGCGGGCCTGGCGGGCGAACTGTCGCGTGCCCTGTCCGACATGGCCGGCATCCGGGCTCGCGCCGCGGCCGCGGGACTGCCGGTCGTGGGCAACACGATCGGTGATCCTCCCCCGGGTGACGACGAAGTCGCTTTCCGAAGGGCCTCGGCATATCAGGAGGCGAATGACGCCGCCGAGGCGGTGCACGCTCGCTGGTCGGTGGCGATTGCCGGCGCCGTGAACACCTGGACGGGACATCCGTGGTCAGCGTCCTTCCTCGGGAGCACCGCGCTCGACTACGTCGACAAGAACCTGCAGGGCAAGATCGCGGGCCTCCTCGCCGTGCAGCAACAACTCCGGACCGAGGCGATCCGTGAGATGGAGCGATTTCTCTCGCTTTCGCCGGACACACCGTACGACGAGCTACGACGTACGTTCGGTTCTGCGCGGAAACCACTCGACGATCTGGTGACGACCACCGGACGCCTCGACGACATGGCATCGATGTCCCGGACAGCCGGCCGGGCCGCGGGGACCATAGGTCTCGTCGCCGGTGTCGGGCTCGACTATTTCGCTGGTGGTGAGTCCCTCGAGCAAGCCGTGGTCTCCAACGGACTCGGCCTCGGAGCCTCGATAGCAACCGGCGCGGCGGTGGGGAGCGCTATCGGGTCGATTCTTCCGGGTGCGGGTACTGCTCTCGGTGCCGTGCTCGGCGCCGGGGCAGGCACAGTCGCCGGAATCTTCACGTCCGGTGCGGTCGACAACCTCTACGAGGCGAGTACCAAATCCGTGTGGGGAGCGATCGGTGCGGGCCGGGAGGAAGTCGAAAGTGCTGCCGCAGCTACCGGAGCGTTGGCCGGCGCCGGCGTCCGCGGAACATTACACCTGGGGAGAGGAATACTGGATGCCGTTTTCTGATCGTCCTGATCTCCGTACCTACGGGGATCCGCGCGCCACCTACGTCATCGTGTTCACCGCCCTGGTAGGTCTGCTGTGCCCGTTGCTCCTCGTCGCAGCCGTGGTCGAACGGGTAGTGGCGGGGCTGCCGTTCGCGCTTCCCGACGCTACAGCTCTTCTCCTGACACTGGGCGCAACCCTTCTGATGTATCCGGTGCTCGGTGTCCTCATGTACAGCCCTCGGATCAGAGCCGATCACATCGTCTCGGGCTCCGAGAGTTCTTCGCCGGCTCTCATTCTCCGGCAATCCTCCTCGACATTCTGGAGCGCCGTCGTTCAGATCGGGGCATTCACGCTCATGCTCCTCGTGATCATCTGGGTCAGCGAAGGGTCTCGGGAGCAGCTGTCCGGAAGCATCGTTCTCACCGTCCTCGCCTGCTCATGGCAGGTCGGCTACTCCTTCTTCATCGTCCGACACACACTGCGCCCCGGTTACATCGCACTCTCCGCCGAGGGAATCCGCTTCAGCGATCACGCCACGGACACCTGGATCCCCTGGGAGGCATCGACGTCCGGAGTACTGGCCGACCCGCTCTACGTCGTGGTCGTCGCTCGACCGGCGCGTGGCGCCACCACGAGTTCGCGGGTTCCATTGCCGTGGCGGATCATCGACGACCGCAAGGACGGCGACCTGCGTCCCTCGTCCCGGCGCGGCCCCGGCCGCACTGCCCGCATCGACCGGCGCCGGTTCGAGATCGCACCCGAACTCCTCGACGCCGTGCTCGACCACTACCTCGGCAACCCCGCCGCTCGCGCCGAACTCGCCGACCCCGAGGCGATCGCGCGCCGGGTCGACGAATTGCGCTCCTACGCACCCGGACCGCGATGGCGACGCTACGGTCCGGTCCCCGTGCCGATCCTGAGCACGCCGGCGCCGAGGTGACGGTCAGGCGGTCGCGTTCGGATCGACGAGCCGGGTCCGCAGGGCCTGCAGGGTGTCGTCGTCGAGACCGAGTCCGGCAGCGAAGTACTGCTCGATGGTTCCGTAGCGCGACAGCGCCTCGTCGATCGCCACCTCGAGGTATTCGCGGCGCACCCCGAGTAGGGGTGTGAGCAGCTCGGGATCGCCGCCGAGCGATGCGAACCGGGCGAAGAAGTCGTCGAAGTGCGGCAGCAGTTCGTCGTTCGTGCGCAGGTAATCGGCGAACACGGCCTCCGGGTCGGCGCCGGCGAACAGGAGCAGCGACGCCGCCGCCCATCCGGTGCGATCCTTGCCGGCGCTGCAGTGCACGAGCCCTGGAACGTCTCCGTGTGCAACGGTGTCGGCCAGGGTCCGGTACGAGGCCACGGCGCTCGGAAGGACGACGAAATCACGGTAGCTCTGCCGCAGGTAGTCGGCGGCGCGACCGTCCCCGAGTGTCTGCGACACCAACTCCGGATTCGACACGAGTTGCGGCAGTGTCGCCGCGATGGATCCGCCGTCACGGTCGGCGAGGACGTCGAGGCCGAGGTGCCGGGCGCCGGCGGGGACGCGATCGGGGCGGGCCTGCTGTTCCTCGAGCGTGCGCAGGTCGAAGACCGTCGCGATGCTCAGGGCGTCGAGAGTCTCGACGTCGGTCTCGGTCAGGCGGCCGAGGTGGGTGGAGCGGAAGACCACCCCGGTGCGGACCGCGCCGCCGAACGAACTCGGGCAACCCCCGATGTCCCTCAGGTTGGCGAGCGACGGAATCGCGAAGGATTCGCCACCGGTTACGGTCTCGTCCAGTGCATCGGCCATGTCCGACAAGCTACCGCCGTCCGATCTCGAACAGGGGGAACCGTCCCGTCATCCGTACTGCGCCGTCACCCTGTCGAGCGCGCCGAGGGCCTCGTCGAGTTCGTGGGTGGTGACCGTGAGCGGGGGCCGGAATCGGATGCCGTGCGTGCCCGTCCCGATCACGAGGACGTGCTCGTCGCGGTACAGCCGCCGCAGCACCTCGTCGCGGATCTGCGGAGTCGGGAGTTCGACGGCGCACATCAGTCCGCGTCCCCGGGGCTCGGTGACCACCGGTCGTCGCGCGGCGAGCTGCTGCAATCCCGACAGCAGATGCGCACCGCTCCACCGGGCCCGGTCGATGAGCCGATCGTTCTCGACGACCTCGAGGATGCGACGGGCCCGCACCATGTCGGTGAGGTTGCCGCCCCACGTCGAGTTGATCCGCGAGCTCACGGTGAACACGTTGTCGGGCACCTCGTCGATGCGTTCGCCGGCCATGATCCCGCACACCTGTGTCTTCTTGCCGAAGGCGACGATGTCGGGAGTGACGCCGAGTTGCTGGTAGGCCCACGCCGTACCGGTCGTGCCGGCGCCGGTCTGCACCTCGTCGAAGATCACCAAGGCGTCGTTCTCCCGGCACAACTGCGTGATCGCCCGGAAGAACTCGGGACGGAAGTGGTGGTCGCCGCCTTCCCCCTGGATCGGTTCGGCGATGAAGCACGCGATGTCGTGGGGACGTTCGGCGAAGGCGCGGCGTGCCTGTTCGAGGGCCTTCTCCTCGGCTGCGGCGACGTCGCGGCCCTCGGCGAGACGGGGCGCGTCGATCCGCGGCCAGTCGAACTTGGGGAACCGGTCGGTCTTGACCGGATCGGTGTTGGTCAGCGACAGCGTGTACCCGGTGCGGCCGTGGAAGGCCCCGGTCAGGTGCAGCACCGAACCACCCGGGTGGGCGGACAGACCGCGGGACTCGTTGAGGCGGCTCTTCCAGTCGAACGCCACCTTGAGCGCGTTCTCCACAGCGAGCCCGCCGCCGTCGACGAAGAACAGGTGCGGGAGTGCCGGGTCGCCGAGGACGCGCACGAAGGTCTCGACGAAGCGTGCCATGGGCACGGTGTAGATGTCGGAGTTGCTGGGCTTGTTCGCCGCGACGGCGGCGAGTTCGCGGGCTGCCTCCGGATCGGTCAGCGCGGGGTGGTTCATCCCGAGCGTGGACGACGCGAAGAACCCGAACATGTCGAGATAGGTCGTTCCGTCCCGGGCGTCGACGAGGCGGACTCCGCGGGAGCGGTCGAGATCGAGGACGAGGTCGAAACCGTCGGCGAGCATGTGCCGGCCGAGGATGCTGTGTACCCGGTCGGGGGCGAGATTCTCGGCACCGTCCGGGTTTCGGAATGCAGTGCTCATGACCCCACCGTACGCGAGACTCAACGGGACAAACCCGGTATCACAGCAACATTTACGGCGCAGACGCCTATCATTCGTAAAATGTTTGCAGAACGACGGTGCTGCGGGTGGCGACATCGGCGGTCGCCCGGATCTCCTGCAGCAACCGCTCGAGAGCGCGAGGAGACTCGACACGCACGAGAAGGATGTAGCTTTCGTCGCCCGCCACCGAGTGACACGATTCGATCGCGGAGATGTGCCGGAGGCGGGCCGGTGCGTCGTCGGGTTGCGACGGGTCGAGAGGGGTGATCGCCACGAACGCCGACAACATCAGCCCGAGCGCTTCGGGATCGACGCGCGCACTGTATCCGCGGATCACGTTGCGCGCCTCGAGTCGGCGCACCCGCGACTGCACGGCCGAGACGGACAGTCCCGCCTTCTCGGCGAGCGCCGCGAGCGTCGCGCGACCGTCGGCGACCAGTTCGCGCAGCAACATCCGATCGATGTCGTCCAGCGACTCCTTCGACGAGTCGTTTCTCGAGGATTCGGGCACCAGCGCAGGGTATCCGAGCAGCAAAGGAGCTCACCGATGAATGCGACCACCGATCTCGCCGACCGCGCGGCGACCGCGCTGAGGCAGTGCGGCGCCGACGCCGTGCCCGATGACGCGGCACTCGCGGTGACCAGCCCGATCGACGGCAGCGTGCTCGGGCACGTACCCGTCCACTCGGCCACCGAGGTCGATGCGACGATCACCGCGGCGGCACGGGCCTTCGAGCAGTGGCGCCACGTCCCCGCCCCGGTGCGCGGCCGCGTGGTGCGACGGCTCGGCGAACTGCTCGTCGAGCACAAGCGGCATCTCGCCGAGCTCGTCACCCTGGAGGCGGGGAAGATCCCGTCGGAGGCCGCGGGCGAGGTGCAGGAGATGATCGACGTCTGTGAGTTCGCCGTCGGTCTGTCGCGACAGCTCTACGGGCGGACGATGCCGTCCGAGCGGCCCGGACACCGGCTCATGGAGATCTGGCATCCGCTCGGCGTGGTGGGCGTGATCTCCGCGTTCAACTTTCCCGTGGCGGTGTGGTCGTGGAACACCGCGATCGCGCTGGTGTGCGGCGACCCGGTGGTGTGGAAACCGTCGGAGACCACCCCGCTCACCGCCCTCGCCTGCGACGCGCTGCTGCGCCGCGCCGCCGCCGACGTCGGCGCCCCCGACGGTCTCCATCACCTGCTCCTCGGCGACCACAGGGTGGGTGAGGCGCTCGTCGACGATCCCCGTATCGCCCTGGTGAGTGCGACCGGCTCCACCCGGATGGGGCGGATCGTCGGGCCGCGGGTCGCGGCGCGGTTCGGTCGCTGCCTGCTCGAACTCGGCGGCAACAACGCGGCGATCGTCGCTCCGTCCGCCGATCAGGACCTCGCCGTCCGGGGCGTCGTGTTCGCCGCGGCCGGCACGGCGGGCCAGCGCTGCACCAGTCTGCGCCGGCTGATCGTGCGCCGATCGATCGCAGACGTACTCGTCGAGAGGGGGAATCCGCTCGACGAGGGTGTGCTCGTGGGTCCGCTCATCTCCGAACGGTCCTACGAGGCGATGACCGCGGCGCTCGACCGCGCGCAGACCGACGGAGGCACACTCGTCGTCGGCGGTGAGCGAGTGGACGTCGCGGGTGGCGGTGTGTACGTCTCCCCCGCGCTGGTCCGGATGCCCGCACAGAGCGAGGTGGTGCGCGAGGAGACCTTCGCCCCGATCCTGTACGTCCTCGACTACGACGACCTCGACGAGGCGATCGCATTGCACAACGGTGTCCCGCAAGGACTCTCGTCGTCGATCTTCACCCTCGACCAGCGCGAGGCGGAATTGTTCCTCGCCCGATCCGACTGCGGCATCGCGAATGTCAACATCGGCACCTCGGGGGCCGAGATCGGCGGCGCCTTCGGCGGGGAGAAGCACACCGGCGGCGGGCGCGAATCCGGATCGGATGCGTGGAAGGCGTACATGCGGCGGGCGACGAACACCGTCAACTACTCGACGGAGCTGCCGCTCGCCCAGGGTGTCGAGTTCGGCTGATCCCGAACGACGTTCGTACGCCTGAACGACGACGTTCGCGCGCCTGAACGAGCCTCGCCGCCCCCACAACAGGGGCGAAGCTCGTTTCGGCGCGCGAACTCGGGTTCCGGGCGGCTAGTGGTTGCGCAGTGCGTCGATCAGTTCGTCCTTCTTCATGTCGGAGTAACCGGTCATGCCCAGTTCCTTCGCACGCTTCTTCAGGTCGTCGACCGTCCAGTCGTCGTAGGAGCCGGACTTGCCACCCTTCTTCCCGACCTGCGACTTACCCTCGTTCGCAGCCGCGTTGGAGATCCGGGCCGCCTTCTCCTTGGAGGCACCGTCCTCGCGCAGGTCCTCGTACATCTTCTCGTTCTTGATCGACGGATTCGGCATCGTCTTCTCCTTTCCGTGTCCTGTGGAAGGGGTACCCGACGACACTTCACCCAATCAGAGGATCTGTGGCCTGTGACACATCCTGTGGTAGACCTGGGTCGTGTATCCAGGGAACCTGCTCGACGAACTCCGCGGGCAACTGCCCGCCGGCGCACTGATCATCGATCCCGACATCCTCGCCGGCTACCGGCAGGACCGGGCGCAGGACCCGGACGCCGCGGTTCCCCTCGCGCTCGTACGGGCCACATCCACCGCCGACGTACAGGCGACGCTGCGGTGGGCGAACACCCACAAGGTGCCGGTGGTACCCCGGGGTGCCGGCACGAGCCTGTCCGGCGGGTCGGGCGGGCTCGCCGACGGCATCGTGCTGAGCACCGAGAAGATGCGCGCGATCACCGTCGACACCGCGACACGCACCGCGGTCGCCCAGCCCGGCCTGCTCAACGTCGAGGTGAAGAAGGCGGCTGCCGAACAAGGCCTGTGGTATCCGCCCGATCCGTCGTCGTGCGAGATCTGCACGATCGGCGGGAACGCGGCCACCAACGCCGGTGGCCTGTGCTGCGTGAAGTACGGGGTGACGACCGACTACGTGCTCGGACTCGAGGTGGTCCTCGCCGACGGCACCGCGGTGCGGCTCGGCGGGCCACGGGTCAAGGACGTCGCGGGCCTGTCGCTGACGAAACTGTTCGTCGGAAGCGAAGGGACGCTCGGCGTCATCACCGAGGTGACTCTGCGTCTCGTCCCACCACCGCCACCCGGATCCACGATGGTCGCGACGTTCTCGTCGGTGCAGGCCGCCGCCGACGCGGTCGTCGCCATCACCGCCGTGCTGCGACCGGCCATGCTCGAATTCATGGACCGGGCCACCGTCGGGGCCGTGGAGGACATGCTGCGGATGGGACTCGAACGCAGCACCGAGGCGATGCTCATCGCCCGTTCCGACGCGCCGGGCGCGGCGGCCGCCGAGGAGATCGAGATCATGGTGCGGGCCTGCCGCGAGGCCGGGGCCGACGACGTCTTCGCGACCGACGATCCGGAGGAGGGCGAGGCGTTCACGGTGGCCCGCCGCATGGCCATCCCGGCCGTCGAACGCACCGGCAGTCTGCTGCTCGAGGACGTCGGGGTACCGATCCCCGCCCTGCCCGCGCTGGTGAGCGGGATCGCCGAGCTCGCCGCCGAACACGACGTCACCGTCGCCGTGATCGCACACGCCGGCGACGGCAACACTCACCCGCTGATCGTCTACGACCCCGCCGACGGGGACATGACGGCGCGGGCACAGGCGGTGTTCGGGAAGATCATGGATCTGGCCATCGAACTCGGCGGCACCATCACCGGCGAGCACGGCGTCGGCCGGCTCAAGAAGGCCTGGCTGCCGGATCAGGTGGGGCCGGACGTCATGGCGTTGACCGAGCGGATCAAGGCCGCACTCGACCCGAACTCGATCCTGAATCCCGGAGTGGTGATCTGATGACCCACACCACACCGGCAGCGGTCATAATCGTCGCGTGAACACCCGTGTGCCCCCGTCGACGGCCGCCCTGCCACTGCGCGAGACCAAGTACCGCGAACTCGAGCAGTATCCGGAGTTCGGGTCCGTCACGGCCTGGCTTCGAGACGTCGTGTCGTCGATCGTGCCGAACGCCCGCATGAGCGAATGCGAGTACTGGTCCGTCGTATGTCTTCCCCCCGAGGAGCCGACCGACCCCCGGAAGCCGCTGGTGTCGGTGCACGCCGGCGACCTGGCGGTCGCGGGGGTGTTCCTCGACCTCTCCGGCGGACAGCGGAGCCTCGCCGGTTACGTCCGCGTGTCGGGAACCGAACTCGAGCAGGCCTCGGGCTCGACACGTGAGCAGCTCGCGGCGGACTCGCCCGCCCTCACCTTCGTCGACGAGGGTGCCGTCGTGTGCGTGGTGTGGAGCGACGAACCCGCCGCCCGGGAGCAGTTCGCGGCTCTGCCGTGGCGTGCCCCGGCTCGGGCGCTCGTCTCGGAGCTGATGCGCGACGGACGCAACTCCCGGGCCGACGACCACTGCCGTCAGATCGCCCGGTTCGCGTACGACGACTGAGTGTGTCGGTCGGCGGGTAGACGATGGGATGGTGACCGACATCCTCGATCGTTTCTCCGCGCCGACCCGAGCGTGGTTCGCGGGGGCATTCGAGTCCCCGACCCCGGCCCAGCTCGGCGCGTGGGAGGCGATCTCCTCGGGAGCCCACACGCTCGTCGTCGCCCCCACCGGCTCGGGCAAGACCCTGTCGGCGTTCCTGTGGTCGCTCGACCGGCTCGCGTCCACCCCGGCGGACGAGCACGCAGCACGCGAACACCGCACCCGCGTGCTGTACGTCTCACCGCTCAAGGCCCTCGCCGTCGACGTCGAGCGCAATCTGCGCTCCCCGCTGGTCGGCATCACGCAGACCGCGAAACGGCTGGGTCTGACGCCACCCGACATCACCGTCGGCGTGCGCTCCGGCGACACCTCCCCAGCCGATCGTCGCGCCCTGGCCCGCACACCACCGGACATCCTCATCACGACTCCCGAGTCCCTCTTCCTCATGCTCACCTCGTCCGCACGGGAGAACCTCGTGGGGGTCGAGACGGTGATCGTCGACGAGGTCCACGCGGTGGCAGGTACGAAACGCGGGGCGCATCTCGCGCTGTCGCTCGAGCGGCTCGACCGGCTGCTGCGCGCCCCGGCCCAACGCATCGGGTTGTCGGCCACCGTGCGGCCGCACGAGGAGGTCGGACGGTTCCTCACCGGCTCCGCCCCCATCCGGATCGTCGCGCCCCCGTCGGCGAAGACGTGGGATCTCACGGTCCGCGTACCGGTCGAGGACATGACCGAGCTCGGGGTCTCCGAGCCCGACGAGGAGTCACTGTCCCCCACTCCCCAGGCCGGATCGATCTGGCCGCACGTCGAGGAACAGATCGTCGATCTCATCACCGAGCACCGGTCGACGATCGTGTTCGCCAACTCCCGGCGCCTGTCCGAACGTCTCACCGCCCGGCTCAACGAGATCCATGCCGACCGCTCGGGAAATCCGGTCGACGACGAGGGCGCACCGCCCTCGCAGCTCGGGTCGCCGACCGACACGTCCGCGGGGGCCGAACCGGTCCTCGCGCGCGCCCATCACGGGTCGGTGAGCAAGGACCGGCGCGCGCTGATCGAGGACGACCTCAAGTCGGGTCGGCTGCGGTGTGTGGTGGCGACGTCGAGTCTCGAACTCGGCATCGACATGGGCGCGGTCGATCTGGTGATCCAGGTCGAGGCCCCGCCGTCGGTGGCCAGCGGTCTGCAACGCGTCGGCCGCGCCGGACATCAGGTGGGCGAGACCTCGCGCGGGGTGCTGTTCCCCAAGCACCGCACCGATCTCGTGCACTGCGCGGTGACCGTCGAGCGGATGGTCGAGGGCCACATCGAGGCCCTGCAGGTTCCGGCGAATCCGCTCGACGTGCTCGCCCAGCAGACGGTCGCGGCCACGGCCCTCGAACCCGTCGACGTCGACGACTGGTTCGACACGGTCCGGCGCAGCGGGTCGTTCGCGAGCCTGTCCCGCGGGGTCTACGAATCGGTGCTCGACCTGCTCGCCGGCCGCTATCCGTCCGACGAGTTCGCCGAGCTGCGCCCCCGGGTCGTGTGGGACCGCACGGCGGGCATCCTCACCGGCAGGCCCGGCGCCCAGCGACTCGCCGTCACGTCCGGCGGCACGATCCCCGACCGCGGTCTGTTCACCGTGTACATGGTGGGCGAGAAGAACACGCGCGTGGGCGAACTCGACGAGGAGATGGTCTACGAGTCGCGGGTGGGCGACGTCTTCGCGCTCGGCGCGACGAGCTGGCGGATCGAGGAGATCACCTTCGACCGGGTGCTGGTCTCCCCCGCTTACGGCCGGCCCGGCCGATTGCCGTTCTGGCACGGCGACAGTCAGGGGCGCCCCGCCGAACTCGGCGCCGCGCTCGGCGCATTCCTGCGCGAGATGGGGCACGCCTCACCGGAGGATGCCGAGACCCGCTGTCGCAAGGGCGGTCTCGACGACTATGCGACGGGGAATCTGATCCGGTTGCTCGACGAGCAGCGCACGGCCACCGGGCACCTGCCCACCGACCGCACGCTCGTCGTCGAACGGTTCCGCGACGAGCTCGGCGACTGGCGTCTGGTACTGCACTCGCCGTTCGGTTTACGGGTACACGCGCCGTGGGCCCTTGCGGTGGGGGCACGTCTGATCGAGCGCTACGGTGTCGAATCGCATCCCACCGCGTCCGACGACGGCATCATCGTCCGCCTGCCCGATACCGACGATGCCCCACCGGGCTCGGAGATCTTCGTCTTCGACACCGACGAGATCGACGACATCGTCACCGAACAGGTCGGCGGCTCGGCACTGTTCGCCTCCCGCTTCCGGGAATGCGCGGCGCGGGCACTGCTGCTGCCCCGCCGAAATCCCGGCAAGCGCGCCCCGCTGTGGCAGCAGCGTCAGCGCTCCGCGCAGTTGCTCGACGTCGCTCGTCGTTATCCGGACTTCCCGATCCTGCTCGAGACGGTCCGGGAGTGCCTGCAGGACGTCTACGACCTGCCCGCTCTGCGCGACCTGCTCGGCAGCATCGCCCAGCGCAAACTCCGTCTGGTGGAGGTGGAGACTCCGACGGCCTCACCGTTCGCGACGTCACTGCTGTTCTCCTATGTCGGCGAGTTCCTCTACGAGGGCGACAGTCCACTCGCCGAGCGCCGGGCCGCGGCACTGTCGCTCGACTCGACGCTGCTCGCCGAACTGCTCGGCCGGGTGGAGTTGCGCGAACTGCTCGACGCCGACGTCATCACCGAGGCCGAACACGAACTGCAACGGCTGACTCCGGAGCGACGAGCACGCGACGCCGAGGGTGTCGCCGACCTGCTGAGGCTGCTCGGTCCGCTCACCGACACCGAACTGCGCGAGCGCACCACCGACGATCCGAGCGCGTGGATCGACGATCTCGTGGCACAGCGACGCGCACTGCGCGTGTCGTATGCGGGTGAGCACCGGTGGGCGGCGATCGAGGACGCCTCCCGCCTGCGCGACGCGCTGGGTGTCCCTCTGCCGATCGGGGTGCCGACCGTCTTCGTCGAGCCGGTCTCCGATCCGCTCGGCGATCTGATCGCCCGGCACGCCCGCACCCACGGCCCGTTCACCACCGCGCAGGCCGCCGCCCGGTTCGGGCTGGGCACGGCGGTCGTCGAGTCCGTCCTCGACCGGCTCGCCGCCGAGAAGCGCGTCACTGCAGGCGAATTCCGTCCGGGCGCAACCGGATCGGAATGGTGCGACACCGAGGTGTTGCGGAGGTTGCGGCGCCGGTCGCTGGCAGCCGCCCGGCAGGACGTCGAGCCGGTCAGCACCACGACTCTGGGACGGTTCCTCCCCGACTGGCATCACCTCGGTACCGGGCCGGGCACGAGTGCGCTCTACGGCCTCGACGGTGTTCTCACCGTCGTCGAACAACTCGCCGGCGTGCCGGTGCCCGCGAGCGCCCTCGAACCGCTGATCCTTGCTCCCCGAGTGCGGGACTACACACCGACGATGCTCGACGAGCTCACCACGACCGGCGAGGTCCTGTGGTCGGGGGCCGGATCGATCTCGGGGAAGGACGGGTGGGTGGCGTTGCATCCGGCGGATCTGGCGCCGGTGAGCCTGGCACCGGTCGACGACATCGAACTCGGTCCGGTGCATCAGGCGATCCTCGACTCGCTGTCCGGCGGGGGTGCCTATTTCTTCCGGCAACTTGCCGACGCGGTCACCGCACTCCACACCACGGCGAGCGACACGACGGTCGCCGACGCGCTGTGGGAACTGGTGTGGAGCGGGCACGTCACGGGCGACACCCTCGCCCCGCTGCGTGCCCTGATCGGCGACACCTCCCGCGCCAAGCCCGCCCACCGCACCCCGCGCCGGGCACCGCGGGCCCGGATGTACCGGGCACGGCCCACACTGCCGAGCCGTACCGGACCGCCGACGGTGAGCGGGCGCTGGTCGATGGTGCCGAACCGCGAGACCGACGCGACGGTCCGCGCGCACACCACCGCCGAACTGCTGCTCGAGCGGTACGGCGTGGTCACCCGCGGCGTCGTCGTCGGCGAGGGAGTACCCGGCGGTTTCGCGACGATGTACAAGGTGCTCAGCCGTTTCGAGGAGACGGGCCGGTGCCGCCGGGGCTATTTCGTCGACTCGCTCGGCGGGGCCCAGTTCTCGACGCCGTCGGTCGTCGACCGCCTGCGGTCGTTCTCGGATTCGATCGAGGGCCGGCACTCGGAGACCGCGGCCGTCACACTCGCGGCCTGCGATCCGGCCAATCCGTACGGCGCGGCACTCCCGTGGCCGTCGTCGTCCGCCGACGATGACGCCCCGCGGCACCGGCCGGGCCGCAAGGCCGGTGGTCTCGTGGTACTCGCCGACGGTGCGCTCGTGCTGTTCGTCGAACGAGGGGGTCGCACCCTGCTCACCTTCGACGACGACCCGGGCCGGTTGCGCACCGCGTGCGCGTCCCTCGCCGCGACCGTCAAACGCGGAGGTGTCGACAAGATCGTCGTCGAGAAGGTCGACGGCGCCTCGATCCACGGGCACGAGTTCGCCAATTTCCTTGCCGAGGCAGGATTCTCGGCGACGCCGCGCGGTTACCGGCTGAGGTTCTGACGTGCCCGAGGGAGACACCGTGTTCCGCGCCGCGCACCGCCTCCGTACGGCTCTGGAAGGACAGGTGCTCACGGAGACGGACTTCCGCGTGCCGCGTTTCGCCACCGCCGATTTCACCGGGCACACGGTCGACGAGGTCCTCTCCCGCGGTAAGCACCTGCTGATCCGGGTCGCCGACGTCTCGATCCATTCGCACCTGAAGATGGAAGGTGAATGGCACGTGTACCCGCGTGGAACTCGTTGGCGCAAGCCCGGATACAAGGCCCGCATCGTGCTCGGCACCGAGGACGTCCAGGCGGTGGGGTTCGAACTCGGCATCGTCGAGGTACTCGCCCGCGACCGGGAGGACGACGCCGTGGGGCATCTCGGACCGGATCTCCTCGGTCCCGACTGGGACCCCGAGCGCGCAGCGGCGAATCTCGCGCGCGATCCGGACCGCCCGATCGGGGTGGCGCTGCTCGATCAGCGCATCATGGCGGGCGTCGGCAACGTGTACCGCTCCGAACTGTGCTTCCTGCGGGGCGTCGATCCGTGGACGCCGGTTGCGCGGGCCGGCGACCCGGCGGCGTGGATCGACCTCGCGCACAGGCTGCTGGTCGCCAACCGCGACCGGACCACGCGCATCACCACCGGCGACCGGCGTCCCGGTCGCACTCTGTGGGTCTACGGGCGTCGGGGGAAGCCGTGCCGTCGCTGCCGGACCCCGATCCGGTCCGGAGAGATCGGCACCGCGACCGACCCCGAACGGGTGGTCTACCGGTGCCCGCGATGTCAGCCGCGCCCGGGCGGTTCCGCCGTCTGATCGTCCTGCAGGCATCCCGCCCGACCGCTCTGTTCGACGAGCGCGACGCAGTGCCGGACGAGGGCCTCGCGCGAGACCGCGAGATCTCCTTCGAGGTACCCCATGAACAGGCTGGTGAGGGCCCCGACGACCCCCACGGCGACCATGTGGCGATGACCGTCGTCGCCGCCCGGGGGCAGCTGGTCGCGCACGAGTGCGACGAAGGTCGGTGCGAGTTCGATGCCGCGCCTGCCGATCGCGGGTTCGCGCAGCGGGGCGAGGAGGAGAACGCGTCCCTTCGCGGGATCGTCGACCATGAGTTCCATGAACGCCCGCACGGCGGCCTCGGCCCGCCCGGTGGCCTGCGCGGAGATCAGAGCATCGGTCAGTGCGTCGTGGGCGCGGTCGGCCACGTGGGCGTAGACCTCGCGGACGAAGGTGTCGCGGTCGGTGAAGCTCTCGTAGAAATACCGTTCGGTGAGTTCGGCGGCACGGCACACGGCCCGGACGTTCGCTGCCGCGCCGTCCGGCGCTCCGAGCAGTTCGACACCCACCGCGAGGAGACGTTCCCTGCGCAGCCGACGGCGTTCGTCGATGCCGACGCCCGCCCAGCTGCGGCGCGTGGTGTCCACTCTGTTTCGTCCCGTCGTTGACTGCATGCCCGCCGAATCCTACTCTGACAACATGTGTGGTCAGGGTTCCGCCGGGTCCGGCACCGCCGAGTCGTCGCAGGCCGCGACACCACGACCGGCGCCCCCGGAACCGCTGGGGCCCGAGTCGCTGACGTGGAGATATTTCGGCGGATGGCGGGGAATGCTCTTCGGACCCTGGGCGGGGTCGATGCAGAACATGCATCCCGGGCTCGGGGCCGGTGTCGAGGAACACTCGACGTTCTTCGACGAACGATGGGAACGCCTCTACCGGTCGCTGTACCCGATCTACGGGGTCGTCTTCGACGGTGCCCGCGCCCCGGAGACCGCGGCGAAGGTGCGCGGCTATCACAACACCGTCAAGGGAGTCGACAAGCACGGCCGCAGGTACCACGCGCTCGATCCCGGCACCTTCTATTGGGCGCACGCGACCTTCTTCTACAGTCTCGTCGTCTCCATCGAGTGGTTCGACGGACCGCTCACCGTCGAGCAGAAGCACCGGCTGTTCGACGAGCACGTGCAGTGGTACCGGCTGTACGGCATGCCGATGCACCCGGTCCCCGAGTCCTGGGAGGACTTCCTCGCGTACTGGGACCGCATGTGCCGCACCGTGCTCGAGGACAACAAGGCAACCCGCGACGTGCTCGACCTGTCGAATCTCGGGCGCCCGCCCTTCCTGCGGTGGTTCCCCGAAGGGGTCTGGAAGCTGATCCGCCCGCCGGTGACCGCCGGTTTCCTGTGGCTCACCATCGGGTTGTACGACCCGCCGGTGCGCGAGCTGCTCGGTTACCGGTGGAGCCGGCCGGAGCAGACACTGCACGCACTCGTCGGCCGCACGATCGGATTCGGCACGAAGCTCGTGCCGTGGCGGTACCGCTACCACCCGCGGGCCCGTGCCGGTTGGGACCGAGCATGCGGGCGGATCCCGGCCGATACCGGTCTGCTCGAGACACCCGGGCGCAACCTGCCGCCCCTCGACCGCCGCGACTCACCGGTGCACTACAGCCCGGACGTGGCGAACCGGCACCGCCCCACCGCCGTTTCACCCTGACACATCCCGCCCGACACCGAGGTCGGCGAGCCCGGTCTGTGTCACGCTATCGAGGTGTCCACGCCTTCGTACCTGTCGTCCGGACGGCGCCGCCCTCTGTCCCCGGAGTCGGCGGCCTCCCGCATCAGCGCCTACGTCTACGGCAACATCCTGGTGCTGGCCGCGCTCGTCCCCATCACGAGCTCACCCGAGTACATCGGGATCGCGATCGTGATCGGCACCGCGCTCTCGACGTTCATCGCCCATGTCTTCGCGGAGTCGGTCGCCCAGTCCGTTCGTTCGGGTGAACAACTCTCACGTAGCGAACGCATCGAGGAACTTCGCGACTCGGTTCCCATCCTGTCGTCGGCGGTGCTGCCCTGTCTCGTGCTCGCCACGGCCTGGATCGGCTGGCTCGAGCCCCGCACGGCACACATCCTCGCCGAGGTCGCCGTGCTGATCCGTATCGGCTCGACCGTGTTCGTCGTGCGCCGGCTGCAGAACCGCAGACCGAACCACCGGACCGTGGTGGCCGCGGTGGGAGTGGCTCTGATCGCGACGATCGTGGTCGTCGTGAAGGTCGTGCTCACGCACTGAGACCCGTCGCACACCGAGACCCGTCGCGCGCCGCCTCGGCTACTTGATCGGCACCGGTTCGAGGATTTCCGGCCGAGCCTCGGGCGCCGCCGCTCTGAGCGCATCCGCGGACTCGTCGTCGGGACGGCTCTGCGACTCGATCTCGGCCTCGACCCGCGCCCGGTACGTCGCGACCTCCCGGTCGACGGCCGCGTCGTCCCAGCCCAGGACCGGAGCAACCAGTCGGGCCGTCTGCTCCGCACAGTGCAGCCCGCGGTGCGGGTACTCGATCGAGATCCGGGTCCGGCGCGCCAGGAGGTCCTCGAGGTGCAGGGCTCCTTCGGCCGCCGCGCCGTAGACCATCTCGACCTGCAGGTACTGGGGGGCATCGGTCAGCGGTTCGAGCAGTTCGGGCCGGCCCTTCGCGAGGCTCAGCACGTCCTCGACGAGGGAGCCGTAGCGGTCGAGCAGATGCTTGACGCGATAGGGATGCAGACCGTACTGCTCGGCGAGATGCATGGTCTGGTTGACCAGCGCGAAATACCCGTCGGCCCCGACGAGGGGCACCTTCTCGGTGATCGACGACGCGATCCGGGCCGGGATGTCCTCGGCCGCGAGATCGACGGCGTCCTCGGCCATGACCCGGTAGGTCGTGTACTTGCCGCCGGCGATGGCCACGAGTCCCGGCGCCACCCGCGCGACAGCATGCTCGCGCGAGAGCTTCGACGTCTCGTCGCTCTCCCCCGCCAGCAACGGCCGCAGACCGGCGTAGACACCGTCGATGTCGTCGTGGGTGAGCGGGACGACGAGCACGCGGTTGACGTGGTCGAGGATGTAGTCGATGTCGGCCTTCGTCGCGGCCGGGTGCGCCAGGTCGAGATTCCAGTCGGTGTCGGTGGTGCCGATGATCCAGTGGTTGCCCCACGGGATGACGAACAGCACCGACTTCTCGGTCCGCAGGATGATCGCGGAGTCGCTCACGATCCGGTCGCGGGGAACGACGATGTGCACGCCCTTCGAGGCGCGGACCCGGAACCGGCCGCGCTGCCGCGACAACGACTGGATCTCGTCGGTCCACACACCGGTCGCGTTGATCACGGCGTGCGCCCGCACCTCGGTGACCGACCCGTCCTCACTGTCGCGCACACGCACACCCGAGACGCGATCCGCCTCGCGCAGGAAACCGACGACCTGTGTGGACGTGCGCACCACCGCACCGTAGTGCGCGGCCGTCCGGGCGACCGTCATCGTGTGCCGGGCGTCGTCGACGACCGTGTCGTAGTAGCGGATTCCGCCGACGAGCGAATTCCGCTTGAGACCGGGAACCATCCGCAGGGCACCCGAACGGGTCAGGTGTTTCTGCGGCGGAACGGACTTCGCGCCGCCCATCCGGTCGTAGAGGAAGATCCCCGCCGCCACGTACGGCCGCTCCCACACCCGATGGGTGAGCGGGAACAGGAACTCGAGCGGCTTGACCAGGTGCGGGGCGAGCGTGGTCAGGGCAAGTTCGCGTTCGCGCAAGGCTTCCCGCACCAGGCCGAATTCGAGTTGTTCGAGATAGCGCAGACCACCGTGGAACATCTTCGACGACCTGCTCGACGTGCCCGACGCGAAGTCCCGGGCCTCGACGAGCGCGACCCGCAGACCACGGGTCGCGGCGTCGAGAGCTGCTCCCGCCCCGACGACACCTCCGCCGATGACGACGACGTCGAACTGTTCGGTGGCGAGCCGACGCCAGGCGTCGGCGCGTTGCCGAGGTCCGAGGAGTTGCACACCCGATTGGTTGGTCACCGCACCCGCTCCCGTGAGTCGCCGACGTATCCCGATCAAGGCTAGTAGCTTGAGCGACGCAGCGCGCAGCGGAAGCGTTGCCGACCCGAGCCGTCCCCTTCACCCGAGGACCACCTGTGAACCAGTTCATCGCGGCGATCGACCAGGGCACCACGTCCAGCCGGTGCATCATCTTCGACCACGACGGGCGCATCGTGTCGATCGCGCAGAAGGAACACCGCCAGTTCTTCCCGCGGTCGGGATGGGTCGAACACGATCCGGAAGAACTGTGGCTCAACACCCGTGAGGTGGGAGCCGCGGCGCTTGCCAAAGCGGATCTGCGACGCAGAGACATCGCGGCGATCGGTCTGACGAACCAGCGCGAGACCACTGTGGTGTGGGATCGCACCACCGGAAAACCGGTGTACAACGCGATCGTCTGGCAGGACACCCGCACCGACACGCTCGTCGAGGAACTCGCCGGCGACGCCGGGCCCGATCGCTACCGCGAGATCACCGGCCTGCCGCTGTCGACTTATTTCGCCGGGCCGAAGGTGCGGTGGATCCTCGACAACGTCGACGGTGCCCGCGAACGCGCCGAGGCCGGCGATCTCGCGTTCGGCACCGTCGACAGCTGGATCCTGTGGAATCTCACCGGCGGTGTCGGCGAGGAGGACCAGCCGCCGGGCCTGCACATCACCGATGTGACCAATGCCTCCCGGACACTGCTGATGAATCTCGAGACCCAGCAGTGGGATCCGGCGATCTGTGCCGAACTCGGCATCCCGGAGTCGATGCTGCCGGAGATCCGCAGTTCGTCGGAGGTGTACGGGCGCGCCCGCGA
>NZ_LPZN01000066.1 GCF_001646655.1 Rhodococcus gordoniae
CTAATCTGGTGCAACTCGGGAGATTTACGATCCCAGGCCGGCTGACGGTCAAGGACACTCGCCCCACCAGAGACCGCCTGACGATCGCGTCTTCCCAATCTGGGACCTCGGCGTCGAGAGTGCCATCGGCCTCCGCGTGACCTTCCTCGGAGTCGGCCTCGATGCGCAGCTGGAGCAAGGTATTCGCGGCGATGGACCCGAAGTCGACCATGGCCACCCATTCCGTAACGAAGGACGCCGGAAAGCTCTCCACACCGAAGTAGGAAGGCCCAGAACCGAGGGTGAACAAGAGGCCTTCGGAAATGCGCGCGGCATCTGCAGTAAAGAAGGCACGAACCGACAACCCGGAAGTAACGTCACCGGTATCGGCCGGGCGACCTTGGAACCGAAGGATTCCGCCTCCACCGCCGCCTCCACCCGGCCACCTACCGTGGCCGCCGTCAAGGTTGACGTCGACTCCTTCGGGTAGCCGGGCGATTCCCACAATGGTCAACATGCCACCGTTGCCACCACCGCCCCCGGCGTACCCGCCCTCACCGCCGACCTTGAAGATCGCGTTGCGGAAATCCATGTGTGTGGATCCGGATTCGTAGAAGGCGGCCGAGAGTTGAAGTGCGGTCAAAAGGCCTTCGGGCTCAGGTGGTCGGGGGGCCTGCCGGGCTGCTGTTTCGTGTTCACGCTTCAGGTTGTGTAGGTACTCGGTGGTGAACCTATCGAGGTTGTTCTCATCGTCGACGACCGCATGATGCACCTTGCACATGATGATCAGGTTGTCGAACCCCTGACGTTCTTCATCGGTTTGACCCGCGTCGTACCGAGGTCCGCCGACGCTGTGAGCATTGATGTGGCATACCTCGGAGACGACCGTCCCAGTACCGGTCTCGACGATCTCAGTAGTGCACTCGGGAAACGCACAGCGATTCATCGACAGGGCATAAAGCCTCTTGATCACCGAGTCTCGCGGACGGGTGGTTCTGCTGGCCATCAGGATTCAGATCCTCTCCGTCGAGTTCAGTTCACCAGAGACCATGTGCCACAACGTTTGCTGGTGAAAGCAACATCGCTGGGCTGGATCGTCACAACCGCAGGTCCGCTCTCGTTGCCGTTCGCGAGAATCTCACCGAGTTCGCCACTGGTGCCGCTCGAACGCTGCCAGTAGCAACGCGAACCACCGCTGTTCCGGTAAGTACCTGGATTGATATCGATGCCCACCAGGAAGATGCCGTCGCCGTTGATGACGTTCTTCGCTGCCTCGCGCTCCTTCGGCAGCAACTCCTGCTCGCGTCGTGAGAGGTCGGCGCCCTTCTCGTCGAGGGTCTTCCGCCTACTGTCGAGCGCCGCGTTCGAGGCCTCCTTCGCTTCTGCGAAATCTCGTTCGCGTTGTGCGATCTCCTCGTCGCGCTGATCGGCGTCCTGCTCGCGCTGGTCCAGCGCAGCCGAACGACTGTCGAGAGGATCGGAACCCACAACGAAGCCGATTCCACCGCCAACGAGTAGTGCAGCGACGAGAACGAGAATGGCCGGCCAACGTCGGCGCTTCCGAGGACTCACCGTCGTCGTTGCGGCAAGGTCGGCAGAGGGAGGGATGTACTCGGACAAGACGGTTTCCTGTCAACGTCGTTACTCCGCGGATACGTGGTGTTCCGTACGGAGTGCACTCGCCTGTACGAGAGCCGGACAGATTTGCACAACCCTCCGACAAGTTCGTGACGACTCTCTACTTGCCGCGGGGAGCCGCAGGTGCGCGACCGTGAGGTGGCGAGATTCGCGTGTCGAAACGTGTGCTGGCGAGTCGGCGCTCGGCCAGCCCCACCAAGTCGAGGATCTCCCGCGCGATGTACCCGGTGGTACCGCGCTCGACGCTCTTGCGGGAGAGAATGCCGGCTTCGGCGAGTTCCTCCAGGGAAGCCCGTGCCGCCGGAAACGAGACTTCGAGAATTCGCTCCACCGTTCTCGCCGTCAGAACTGGGGCCTCAGGGAGGCGATCCAGCAGTCGCGAGGTAGCAGAACCTGCACGTGGTTCGGGACGCAATCCCCGTCCGGTGCGGAATGTGGTCAACCGCTCGAACCACGACGATCGAAGCTCTGCCACGTCGTCCGCCAGCTTCCGCGCCTGCTCGGTGGCGATGTGTGCGGCCTCGATGAAAAGGCTCAACCACGCGGAGACGCCCTCGATCGACTCGGAGGCGGTGGCGTCACCGAGGTATCGGTACGCGGTGAGGCCGTCGACGTACCGTTCGCTGAGGGTGGCCAGCACCAAACTGATCGGGAGTACCGCGTCGGGTGAAAGTCCGCGCCGCGCGAGAACGGTGTGGATCAACGCCCGGCCGACCCGGCCGTTGCCGTCGGTGAACGGGTGGATCGTTTCGAACTGGGCATGGATCAATCCCGCCTGCACCAGTGGTCCGTGAAGCCCACCGTTCAGATACGCGACGAGATCCTCCATGTGGCTCGGCACCAGTTCGGGAGCCGGAGGAACGAACTCGGCATCCAGCGGATGCCAGTTCGTGCCGCCGATCCAGTTCTGGACTCGACGCAATCCGTGATGCCGTTCGTCAGGTAGCAGTGCGGCGTGGAGTGATTCGATGTCGCCGACTGTCACCGCCTCTGTGGAGACGAGTTCGTTCGAGGCGCGGCGAAGGATCGTGATGTTGTTTGCGACGAGCCGTGCTTGCGCGCTGAATCCGCGCACGTCTTCGCTCTGGGCCAATTCGGCCAATGCCACTTGCTGGGGTGACGGTGCGATTCCTTCGATCATCGAACTTGCGATCGCCTCGGACCGCAAGAGCAAACGAGACAGAGCTGCCAAGCCGGCTGCGCCCGGCCCGGTGCTGAGACTGCGGATCTCTCGCTCTGTGACCGCGGCTCGTGCGGTCACTTCCGGGGGCAACACCACCGCGCGGGTGACGAGGAGGTCCGGCTGGTAGGTCTCGTAGGTACCGCCGCGGCGATCGCGCGCTACCAGACCCGATGCGAGGTCGGGCTCCCAAAAGTGCCTTCGGACGTCGGCCATGGCGGTGATATCCCTACATTGTGACGCGAGTTATCAAAGTTTGCTGTATCAAACTTTAACAGCGTGGGAGTTGGTTGAAGGTTGTGAACGGTGACGGTCTCGCAGAGCATTGTCGGATCTGCCGTGTAGCGTCACCCGGCTCGGCACCGATAGAGGCACGATGGGTCGAACAGGTGCGACCCGACTACAAGGAGGACCAGAGGGCATGGTGGGGAACTTCGACTTCCTTCAGGCCGAGTGGCCACAGCTGCACGCCGAGGCGAAGAAAGCCGAGCGCGACGCCCTGTTCGACCCGCGCACCACCTGTTTCTACGCACGCCGCACCGTCGAACTCGTCGTCAAGTGGCTGTACCGAGTCGAGGAGATCCAGGTCCCCTACAAGAGCGACCTCGCGGCTCGCCTGCACGACCCGGTCTTCAAGACGGTCGTTCCTCCGCAAGTGCTTCCGAAGATGAACCTGATCCGGGAGTACGGCAACAAGGCCGTTCACGAAGCCAAACCGGTTTCGCAGGACGTCGGTCGCCGAGTACTCGCCGAGCTCTTCCACATCCTGTCGTGGCTCGCGCGCACCTATGCCACTCAGCTCAGCAGCAAGCCGGCCCCGACCGCGCAGTTCGATCCGGCACGACTTCCCAAGCCCGGCGGTGGGGCAGTGGTGGCGAAGTCGCTGGCCCAGCTCAAGAAACTCGAAGACCAGCTCGCCGAGAAGGATCAGCAGCTCGAGGACGCCGAAGAGCAGCGTCGCCTGCTCATCGAGCAGCTCGAAGGGCGCAACGCCGAGATCGAGGCCAAAGAACTCGTCACCAAGAACCTCGAAGAGCTCGTCGCGCAGCTTCAGCAGCAGGTCGCCGAAGCGCAGGCGGCGGCTCGCGCTGTACCCGACACCCACGACTACGACGAAGCGCAGACCCGCCGCGACATCATCGACCTCCTCCTGGCCGAGGCCGGATGGTCGGACGACAGGGTGGGCAAGGAAGTGCCCGTCACCGGCATGCCCGACGGCAAGAACGGATTCGTCGACTACGTGCTGTGGAGCGCGGACGGCCTGCCCCTGGCTGTCGTGGAAGCCAAGCGCACGTCGATGGACGCTGTCGCGGGGCAGCAGCAGGCCAGGCTGTATGCCGACAGGCTCGAAGCGCAGTACGGCCAGCGCCCGATCATCTACTACACCAACGGGTTCGAAACCTACATCTGGGACGACCTGCACTACGCACCACGCACGATCGAGGGTTTTCACACGCGCGACGAGTTGACGCTCGAGATGCAGCGCCGTCGCACCCGTAAACCGCTCGCATCCATCGAAATCCCCAAGCACATCGCCGGCCGCCCCTACCAGGAAGCGGCGTTACGACAGGTGACCGAGCACTTCGAGAACGACCGCGAGCGTGCGGCGCTGCTCGTCATGGCAACAGGGTCAGGTAAGACACGAACCGTCATCGCGCTCACCGACATGCTCATGCGCGCCAATTGGGTCAAGCGGGTGCTGTTCCTCGCCGACCGCGTTGCTCTCGTCAAGCAGGCCGTGAACGCTTTCAAGACCCACCTGCCCGACTCGGCTCCCGTCAACCTGCTCACCGACAAGAACACCGAAGGTCGCGTCTACGTCGCTACCTATCCCACGATGATGGGCCTGATCAACGAAATGGAGGACGGCAAGCGGCGCTTCGGCCCAGGGCATTTCGACCTCGTCGTCATCGACGAGGCCCACCGCTCGGTGTACCAGAAGTACCGGCGCATCTTCGAGTACTTCGACTCGCTTCTACTCGGACTCACTGCCACTCCCAAGGACGAGGTCGACTACAACACCTACAAGTTGTTCAACCTCGAAACCGGCGTTCCCACAGGAAACTACGAACTCGACGATGCCATCGCCGACGGCTATCTCGTCCCGCCGCGTGCCGTGACGGTACCGCTCGCGTTTCCTTTGAAGGGGATCAAGCGCAGTGAGCTGTCCGAAGAAGAACGTCAGCGGTGGGAGTCCACCGACTGGGGTGACGACGCGGACGAGGACGAACTGCCGGACGCAGTAGCCGCCGAAGCGGTCAACAAGTGGCTGTTCAACACCGACACCGTCGACAAGGCACTCGAAGTGCTGATGACCCGCGGGCACAAGGTCGCGGGTGGGGATCGGCTCGGGAAGACGATCATCTTCGCGAAGAACCAGAAGCACGCCCAGTTCATCGCCGACCGATTCGATCACAACTACCCGCAGTACAAGGGCAGCTTCGCGCGGGTCATCACCCACGCGGTCTCCCACGGTCAGGATCTCATCGACAAGTTCTCGCAGCCCGACCAGGAACCCCACATCGCGATCTCCGTCGACATGCTCGATACCGGTATCGATGTGCCCGAGGTCGTGAACCTGGTGTTCTTCAAGCCGGTTCGGTCGAAGTCGAAGTTCTGGCAGATGGTCGGACGTGGCACACGTCTGTGCCCGGACCTGTACGGGCCGGGACAGGACAAGGAAGACTTCTTCATCTTCGACCTGTGCGGCAACTTCGAGTTCTTCGATCAATATCCCGACGCCTCCGAAGGCGCCCTTGCGCGTCCTTTGTCGGCGCGGCTGTTCGAAGCACGAACGGAAATGCTCGTCGCGCTCGAGAAGGCTGCCGACTATCCGGTTCTGCGGACCGAGACGGCCGACCGGCTCCACCGCACCGTCCTCGGGATGAACACCGAGAACTTCCTGGTGCGGCCGCGGCGCCGCGAGGTCGAGAAGTACTCGGATCGCAGCGCGTGGGATTCGCTGAACGAGCAGAAGGCGGCGGAGATCGTCGAATCACTGGCCGATCTCCCCACCGCAGTTCGTGACAGCGACGAGATGGCCAAGCGGTTCGACCTTGTCATCCTGCGAGGGCAACTATCGGTGCTCTACGGCGACGGTGCGCTGCCGAAGTACGAGACGCCCATCCGTGAGATCGCCGACGGATTGCTCGAGCAGCTGTCCATCCCGAAGGTAGCTGCCAAGGAGACGTTGCTCCGCGAAGTGGCGTCCGACGAATGGTGGCAGGACATCACGCCTCCGATGCTCGAATACGCCCGTAAGGAACTGCGGTCGCTCGTCGGTCTCCTGGAGAAGAAGAAGCGCACGATCGTCTACACCGACTTCCAGGACACGCTCGGTGAGGTCGTCGAGCGCGCCATGCCCGAACTGCGATCGGGGACCGACACCGACCGGTTCAACGCCAAGGTGCGCGACTACCTCCGCTACCAGCCCGACAACCTGGCTTTGCAGAAACTCCGATCGGGCAAGCCTCTCACCGAAGCGGACCTGGCGTCTCTCGAGGAACTCCTCGTCCGCAGCGGCGCCGGGGAGCGCGAAGACTTCGAACGTGCGGTGGAGAACGCGAAAGGCCTCGGCCGTTTCGTGCGGTCGCTGGTGGGGCTCGACAAGCAAGCCGTGCAACAGGCCTTCGCTGATTTCTTGGAAGGCCGGACGGCCACGGCCGGCCAGATCGATTTCGTCAACCTGATCGTCGCGCACCTCACGAAGCACGGTGCCATGGATCCGGGTCTGCTGTACGAGACGCCGTTCACCGACTACGCGCCGCAGGGGCCGGATCAGGTCTTCGAACCCGAGCAGGCCCTGCGGCTCGTCCAAACCATCCGCGCGGTCAACGACTCGGCGGACGTAAGGAGCGCATAGAACCCGCGATCCCAGCGGCGCGGTTGCCGGGACTACCCACTACGGCTGGGCATCCCGAACGGCCGCGCGGCCACCGCGACCCACTCCCGCCACGGCGGGCAGGGTGGGGGAGGACGACCGTTCAGGAAGCGGATGGCCGCGTCCTCGAAGGCCGGTGACAGCGGAAGGTCGGGGTGGGCAGTCCGGGCCGGGCATCCGTTTCGTTCGACGTCGAAGTGCCAGTCGCTCGCCAGGGGTAGATCGGTGACAGACGGAAGAGTCATCGCTCGCACTGTCGCGGGAAGTGGTCGGTCCAGAATGGATTCTGCTGCCCCCACCGTGCCGAGCAGTTCCCGGGCCGCGGGGGTCTCGGGATCGAAGTGGAGGTGGACAAGGTCGGTGACGGGGACGGCGGCGCGCATCATGTCGCCCACGACCCGCCCCGGTTCGTTCACATGTGGTGGCGGGTAGCCGGTGGGGGTGCTCGGAAACGGGCCGATCAGCAGAAGAGCGTCGACGGCGACCCGCCCGCTGGCGACTGCTTCCCACACCACCCAGACGGCGTGCGAATGCGCCGCGACCACCAGTGGGCGAGGTAGCGCCGACGCCTGTTGGGCGAACAGGTCGACCTGCTCTTCGAACGGACGTTGGGTGTCGCTCGGCCCGTAGGGCGCACCCGTGCGGATCGGGCAGGTCGCGTTGTGTTGCGGCTGTCCGTCGCCCGGCCCGGCATAGGAGAAGTAGTACACCTGCTCGCATCGGTAACCGAGACGGTGCACGTCCATCGCATGGATCCTGCCCTGCCCCGATGCCGAGTTGATCCCGGACAGGATCAGCAACGAACCCGTCTGCGGCGGACCGGGTTCGGGCTCGTCGGGCCCTCGCGTCGTGACGAACGCGATCGACACGGCGACGAGCACCGCGACGAACGCGGCCAGGACCGACCTCGGTCTACGCAGCGGAGAACGCTCCATCATTGCGATCGTCAGGCCGGTCGCGAGGGCGGAGACCGGTACGAGCGGCACCGTGAGGACGGGAAGCCGGTCTGCCACGGCGCCGAGCGTGACGATCACGGCGCAATACGGCACTGTCACTTCGATCCGTAGCCCACGACGCCATGTCGGTGCCCCCGCTTCCCGCAATCGGAATCGGCCCTGCCAGGGGACCGGGCCGAGGACGAACATCGACACTGCGATCAGGGCGAGGGCGGGCCAGAACACCCGGGCATAGAGCACCGCGTATGCGGTGGCGTCGGCGCACGCTGCCACCAGCACCGGCCCGAATGCGACCGCATAGAACAGAGCCGCACAGCGCAGACGCCGGACGTCGAGGCCGCCCAGGAGCCACGCCATGAGCACGACTCGGGCTACGGCGACCAGAGCGAACAGGATCAGGAAGACCGGCCACGACGGTGCCCGCGACATCAGGACCCGCAGGTCGGTGAACTGATCCAGGGGCGGCAGGGCGACCAGGTGGATCAGTCCGGGCCAGGTCGGGATCACATTCGTCGCGGCGAGCAGCACGACGAACGCCGCTCCGGCCGCGAGCGGCCACCACCGCGTCCACTGTCCCTGTCGCATCCGCGGGACTCCTGTTGCCGACTGCCTCGAATGTAAGGGATGCGATGGTGGACGAGCGAACGAGGAAAACTCCTCGTGGACGCCCGCACGGACAGGAGGACCGTATGGCCGAGGTGGCGAAGGGGTCGAAGACCGATCTCACCGATCTTCGATACGAGGTGACGCTCGGCGCCGCAGTGGACGGAGCTGTCGACCTGATGGCCGTCCTCCTCGCCGACGACGGCCGCGTGCGCAACGACGACGACTTCGTGTTCTTCAACAATCCGAAGGCGCCGGGGGTCCACCTCACCTCCGATACCTCCGTCACGGTCGATCTGTCCGCGGTGCCGTCGGATGTGCAGCGGGTGCTCGTCGCCGCGAGCACCGAAGCGCAGGGACGCACCTTCGGTGACGTTCCGGGTGTGCGCGTCGAGATCCGTGGGCCGGGCCAGGTGCTGGAGTTCTTGCCGCCCGGGCCGGCCACCGAAACCGTCCTGCAGGTGGTCGCGCTGTACCGGCGTGGAGGTGGGTGGCGCCTCGACGCGGTGGGCCAGGGTTACCAGGACGGACTCGCGGCATTCGCGACCGATCACGGGATCGTCGTCGACGATGCGGACGACGAATCCGAACCGGCCGTTTCCGCTCCGAAGGTGCCTCCTGCCGCGAGCCCGATCTCGTTCGAGAAGGTGCAGATCTCGCTCACGAAGGATTCGCCCACGCAGACCGCCCGGATCGATCTGCGCAAGTCGCAGGGCGATCCGAACTGGGTGCTCACCGTCGGACTCGAATGGGACGGTCGCGGCGCGACATACGACCGGAACGGCAACGTGAAGAAGTACGGCACCGGAGATCTCGACGTCTACTTCTACTGCCGCAACGAACACACGAACGACTACGTCGTCGTCAGTGGAGATCCCGGTCATCGCGGAAGTCTCGACACGTGGCCGCATATCCACCACTACGGCGACAGCAAGGGTCCGGGCAACGGGAAGAGGCCTGCGGTCGAACAGGTTCGGGTACTGCCGAACGAGAACGGCGATCTTCTCGTCAACATCTACCAGAGCATCGACAACGGCGCGGGCGCGATCGACAAGTTCGGAAAGCCGCGTGTGGCAATCCGATACGGTCGTGCCGGGCACGACGGTCTGCCCGGGCCCGACGCCGACGAGATCCTCGTGTACGTCGGCAACGGGAAGAACTCGTACTGGGCGACCGTCGCCCACATCGACGTGCAGGACGGTGTGCTGACCGTCGACGGCGAGACCCGGTACAGCAGGTTCGGGAGCGAACGCATGCCCGGACTCGACTCGTCCGGCAACTGGGTGCGCTCCCCGAAGGGCGGCCCGACCGGTCGCAGCAAGAAGCGGAACAACGGCCTGGGTCTGGATCGCTACGCCGGGACGTGCCCGGAGTAGCCGATCACCGGCGCCGGCCCGCCCGCCCGCGTTCGACGACAGCGCGCGTGATCAAGAAGGTGATCACCACACCGGCGACCGACCGCACCAACCGGTTCACGTCGACGGCCGGTTGCCACGACACCTTCCCGTCCTTGACGACATAGGCGCCCGCCGGTCGGGCCCCGACGCCGAAGCCGCCACCTTCGCCGTTCTCGCCGTCCGCGGACGAACCACCGCCTCCGCCCATGCCGCCGGTGATCGTCGCGGCGGTGATCACCGTGACCCCGTCCTTCTCGAAGGGTTTCGAGAACACTCGTTCGACGGTCACCGTGTCCCTGGCAGTGCTCATGAGTTCTGCGAGTGTCATCCCGGGCCTCCCTGCTCGGTCGTGTCAACGGGGTCGAACCCATTGTCGGCGACCAGGGTGGGTGAGGCCAGAGCGCGGACCTGGGGAAAGGAGGACGTATGTCCTCCATGTGGCGTCGTTCTGTGCGGTCTCGGGGGAGAATGGCGGCGGGAAGTACCGCAGATGGGAGTGACGAGGCATGAGGGCGACAGCCGAGTCGGGAGAAGCGTGGCCGGCGGAACGCCTGTTCGCGGGGCCGGGAGAAAGCCTGGAACGGTTCCGGAAGACCGACTGGTCGGCCACACCTCTGGGTCCGGTGGAGTCCTGGCCGGCGGAATTGCGCATGGCGGTGCGGACGGTACTGCCCTCCGAGGTGCCGATGCTCCTGTGGTGGGGGCCGCAGCTGGTGCAGATCTTCAACGACGCGATCATTCCGGTCCTCGGCGACAAGTACCCCGGCGCGGTCGCGCAACCGGCGCCGGAATGCTGGCACGAGGTATGGGACGAGGTGGGCGCCCGCGTCGAACGGGCGATGGCGGGCACCGCCACCTTCGCCGAGGAAGAACTGCTGTTCATGCAGCGCCACGGCTACGAGGAGGAGACCTACTGGACCTTCTCCTACAGCCCGATCCGCGACGAATCCGGCGAGGTCGCGGGCGTCTTCGTCGCGACCACCGATGTGACCTCACGGGTACTCGGTGAGCGTCGCCTGGAGGCTCTGAGCCGCCTGGGCACGGTGGCGATCACCGATTCGGGCATGTCGGTGATCGACACGTGCCGGAACGCGCTGGACGCGCTCGCTCCGAGCCGGCAGGACATTCCACTGGCCGCGCTCTTCCTCGACGCTCGCGTGGTCGATCCCGAGGATCCGCAATCGGACTGGAAGCGGCTCGCCTCGATCGGCACGAAACCCGGCTTCTCCGGCGCGCTGCTCGGTCCGGACGAGGATCGATTGCTGTCGAAGGCCGCCACGGCCTCCGAACCGATCGTCGTCTCCGGCATCGCCGAGCGCTTCCCGGACCTGCTCGACCGGCAGCGGGCCCTCGGCGACCATCCGATCGACAACATCCTGCTCGCCCCGCTGAGGGCCTCGGGACACGATGCCCCACTCGGTGTTCTCGCGGTGGGGCTGAGCCCGTATCGGGTGTTCGACGCGGCCTACGCCACGTTCGCCGAACTCGTCGTCACCAAGATCTCGGGGCTGCTGCGCGATGCGTCGGCGATGGACGCCGAACGTCGCCGGGCCGATGCGTTCGCGGCGCTGGACGCCGCGAAGACGCGGTTCCTCGAGTCGATCAGCCACGAGTTCCGCACACCGTTGACGCTGCTCCTCGGTCCGCTGCAGAGTGTGCTCGACGACGCCACGGCACTGACGGACGCGCAGCGGCAATCACTGGAAGCCGCCCAGCGCGCTGCGGTCCGGTTGCGGCGACTCGTCGACGCGTTGCTCGACGTGACGCGTGCCGAAGCCGATCTGTCGGGGAAATCCCTGACACCGAGCGACCCGGCGGCACTCACCGCCGAATGCGTGGAGCTGTTCGCCGATGCGGCGCAGCGTGCGGGCTTGGAACTGCGGAGTCGGATCGCCGCCGCCGCGGCCGAGCAGACCCAGCTCGACCCCCAGTTGTGGGCTCACATCGTCCTGAACCTGCTCTCCAACGCGATCAAGTACACCCCGGCCGGGTCGGTCGATCTCGATCTGGACGTCGAGGACGACCGGTTGGTTCTGACGGTCGCCGATACCGGACTCGGTATTCCGGAGGCGGAACTCGGTCGTATCTTCGAGCGCTTCCATCGCGTCGAGAACGCCGGGGGACGCAGTCAGGAGGGCATCGGGCTGGGCCTGTCCCTCGTCTCGGACTGGGTCCACGCACTCGGTGGAAGTGTGACCGTGTCCAGCGAGCTCGGGCGCGGCAGTACCTTCACCGTATCCGTTCCCCGCGTTCTCGGTCCGGTGTCGGAATCCCCGGCCGGAACCGTCCCGGGAGACCTGAGTGCCCTGTACGTCGGGGAAGCGCACCAGTGGGACAGGGACACCGTCGCCGAGGCCGGATCTTCCGGGCAGGAAGAGGAGCTGCCGCAGATCCTCGTGATCGAGGACAACGCGGACATGCGCGATTACCTGATGCAGTTGTTGCGTCGTGAGAACTGGCACGTGGATGCGGTGGGGGACAGCGACACTGCGCTCGAGCGAATCCGGTCGCAACCGCCGCATCTCGTCCTGAGCGACATCATGATGCCCGGCCGGGACGGAGTGGCGCTTCTCGAGGAGATCCGCAAGGACCCGACAACGTCTCGCCTGCCGGTCATCCTCCTGACCGCCCGGGCCGGCGCGGAGGCCGCGATCGGGGGCCTGCGCACCGGCGCCGACGACTACATCACCAAACCGTTCGACCCCGGTGAACTCGTCGCCCGTGTCCGTGTCAATCTCGAATTGTCCTGGCTGCGTGAGCAACTCATTGCCGCGCAGGAACGTGAATCCGACCAGTTGAAGACGGCGTTGGAGACGCGGTCGACGCTGAGCAAGGCCGTCGGGTTGATGATGGCCACGTTCGAGTGCGACTCCGATACCGCTTTCGAGAAGCTCGTCGCCTTCTCCCAGCACCGCAACGTCAAGGTGCGGGAGATCGCCGAGCAGATCGTCGGCGACTACACCGCCTCGCTCACCGATTCATCGACATAGCTCGGAATCGACCTCCGAACGACTCCGTCAGGGCCTTCCGTCCGGTCACGAACCCGTCCCACTCCTTCCGGATCGTGAGCGCGGTGACGAATCAGGCCTGCGCATAGAGCTTGTCGATCTCCTCCGCGTACTTCGCGTCGATGGGCTTGCGCTTGAGCTTCATCGTCGGAGTCAGTTCGTCGCCCGAGGGTTCCCAGATCGTCGGCAGTACCGTGTACTTCTTGACCTGCTCGACTCGCGACAGCTTGGTGTTCGCTTCCTCGACCGACTTCGCGATCGACTCGAGGACGACGGGATGGTGCGCGAGTTCCTCGTGGCTGCCGCTGAGACCGTGTTGTTCGGCGAAGACGGCCAGAGCATCGGGATCGAGCGCGAGCAGCGCGACGTTGTAGGGACGGTCGTTGCCGATGGCGACGGCACCACCGAGCATCGGGCAGGCAGCACGTAAGGCGCCTTCGATGTTGGCGGGAGACATGTTCTTCCCCGCCGCGTTGACGATGATCTCCTTCTTACGGTCGATCAACCGCAGGTAGCCGTCCGCGTCGATCTCGCCGATATCACCGGTGTGCAGCCAACCGTCGGAATCGATTGCGTCCGCAGTCTTCTCCGGGTCGTTGCGATAGCCCTTCATGAGCAACGGACCGGAGACGAGCAGCTCGCCGTCCTCGGCGATCCTGATCTTCGCGCAGGGCACGGCCTGGCCGACGGTGCCGATGCGGATGGCGCCCGGCCGGTTCATGGTGACCACACACGAGGTCTCCGACATTCCCCACACCTCGGAGCACGGGATGCCCAGGGCCAGAACGAACTCGAGGACTTCCGGTGAGATCGCGGCGGCGCCTGTGACGGCGGCGCGGACCTGGTCGAGGCCGAGCTTGCCGCGGATCGCGGACAGCACCAGCTTGTCGGCCACCGCGTGCTGCACTTGGAGGGTACGGGGGATCGGCTTGCCGTCGGACTGCAGCCGCGCGCGTGTGCGCCCGACGTCGATCGCCCACAGCGCAAGCTTCTTCTTGATCGGGCTCGACTCCTCGGCGAGTGTCTTGTCGATCGCAGCCTTGAGCTTGTACCAGACCTGGGGGACGGCGCCGAAGAGCGTCGGCCGCAGGCTCGGCAACACCGTGATGGCCTGCTTGAGATCGTCGAGCGTGGTGATCTGCATGCCGCTGTACAAGCTCGAATAGTGCGAACCCCAGCGGTTGGCGATGTGTGCGTCGGGCAGGTACGAGAGGATCCGGTCGTCCGGTCCGGTGGGCAGATACGTACTCGTCGCCTCGAGTTCGGCGAGCAGGTTGGCGTGGGTGAGTTCGACACCCTTCGGCGGACCCGTGGTGCCCGAGGTGTAGATGAGGGTCAGCAGGTCGGACGGCTGCACGGCCTTCCATGCGGCGTCGAAGTCGAACGACGGCTCGGCGGCGGCCTCGAGGTCGTCGAGGGGCATGGTGCCCGCGGGTCTGCCGTCGATGCACACCAGGTGCTCGACCTTCGTGTCGCCGATCGCCTGCCGCAGGACGGGAACGAACTGCTCCTCGGCGATCATCACCCGGTTCCCGGCGTTGCCGAGCACGTACGAGATCTGTTCGGCCGTCAGTGAGTTGTAGATCGAGAACGGCACCGCTCCGAGGTGGAACGCGGCGGTGTCGAGAAGGTGGAATTCGGGCCGGTTGGTGAGCATGAGCCCGACGGTGTCACCGCGCTTCACACCGAGACCGGCGAGTCCGGCAGCGAGGCGTTCGACGCGCTGCGCGTACTGACGCCAGGTGTAGCGGACCGAATCGTCGGGCGTGCGCAGCGCGACCTTGTCGGGGTACGCCGCGGCGGTGGTCCGAAAGGCTTCGCAGAGAGTCGACGGGGTGGTGGTGCGAAGGGTCATCACTACTCCAGAGGTGAGTGTGGCGACAGCGTAAAGCGAATCGGCAACGTTCGCGGTCGGTTTTGCCGGATTGTTGTGCCGGATCCGAACTCTTTCCGGGTCGCAACGGGCGCGAGCGGTTTGGTCCCTGCCCGTCCGGGTACCGCCGTGTCATGGTCACCGTGGATCGAATCGCGGATCCGTGGGGTTCGCGTACACCGTACGGACCCGGGGAGTGCTGGCCCACCCGCGTCGACACTTTTCTCGCCGACGGACTGACCGAGGACGAAGTCGACAGGTGGGTGCAGTCGGCGACGATCCTGCATTCCAACGGTGACGGTCTCGACATCGCCGTCAAGGACGGGCGCATGGTGGGGGTGCGAGGACGTGCCGTCGATCGGGTCAATCACGGCCGGCTCGACCCGAAGGACCTGTTCGGCTGGCAGGCGAACCATTCGGCGGACCGCCTCACGACACCGCTGATCAGGCGCGGCGGAAAGCTCGTCGAGACCGATTGGGACACCGCGATGGATGCCGTCGCCGGTCGCACGAAGCAGCTGCTCGACGAGCGCGGCCCCAGCTCGGTCGGCTTCTACACCACCGGGCAGCTGTTCCTGGAGGAGTACTACACCCTCGCGCTGATCGGTCACGGAGGCATCGGAACCAACCACATGGACGGCAACACCCGCCTGTGCACGGCGACGGCGGCGGCTGCTCTCAAGCAGTCCTTCGGGTGCGACGGCCAGCCCGGCTCCTACGCCGACATCGACCACGCCGACGTCATCGCGCTCTACGGACACAACATGGCCGAGACACAGACGGTGACATGGACGCGGATCCTCGACCGGCTCGCCGGACCGAATCCGCCCGCGGTGATCTGTGTGGATCCGCGGCGGACGCCGGTCGCGCGGGCCGCGACGGTGCACCTCGCCCCGCGCCCGGGCACCAACGTCGTCCTCATGAACGGGCTGCTGCACGAGATCCTGCGACACGGGTGGATCGACGAGAAGTACATCGAGGACAACACCGTCGGATTCGACGAACTGCGCACCCAACTCGGCGACTATCCCCTCCAGAAGGCCGCCGAGATCTGCGACGTCCCCATCGAGGATCTGCGGGAGGCCGCTCGGCTGCTCGGCACGGCGGAGCGGCTGCTCTCGACGGTCCTGCAGGGCTTCTACCAGTCCCATCAGGCCACCGCGGCCGCCGTGCAGGTGAACAATATTCATCTCGTGCGCGGCATGCTGGGGAAGCCCGGGTGCGGAATCCTGCAGATGAACGGGCAGCCCACCGCGCAGAACACCCGCGAATGCGGTGCCGACGGCGATCTGCCGGCCTTCCGGAACTGGGCCAACGAGTCGCACGTCGAAGACCTCGCCCGGGTGTGGAACATCGATCCGATGCGGATCCCGCACTACACCGCGCCCACCCATCTGATGCAGATGATGCGGTACGTCGAGGACGGCTCGATCCGGTTCCTCTACGTGAGCGGGACGAATCCGGCCGTGTCCCTGCCGGAGCTACGCCGGGTGCGCGAGATCCTGTCCCAGGACAGGCTTTTTCTCGTGGTGCAGGACATCTTCCTGTCGGAGACCGCCCAGCTCGCCGACGTCGTGCTGCCCGCTGCAACGTGGGGTGAGAAGACCGGGACGTTCACCAACACCGACCGAACCGTGCACCTGTCGGAGAAGGCCGTCGAACCACCCGGGCGGGCCCGGCCCGATCTCGACATCTTCGTCGACTACGCGCGCCGGCTCGACCTGCGGGACAAGGACGGTGAGCCGCTCGTGAAGTGGTCCACGCCCGAGGAGGCATTCGAAGCATGGAAGGAGTGCACGGCCGGCCGACCCTGCGACTACACGGGCATCACCTACGAGAAACTACGTGGCGGAAGCGGAATCCAGTGGCCGTGCAACGCCAACGCTCCCGACGGGACCGAACGTCTCTACGAGAACGGAAAGTTCTGGGCCGCACCGGATTACTGCGAGAACTACGGACGCGACATGGTCACCGGAGCGCCGGTCGAACCCACCGAGTACCGGGCGCTGAACCCCTTCGGCAAAGCGATCATCAAGGCCGGTGAGTACCTTCCCCCGCACGAGACGGTCTCCGACGAATATCCCTACCTGCTCACCACCGGCCGCACGCTCTACCACTTCCACACCCGCACGAAGACCGGCCGCGCCCCGCAACTGCAACGCGCGGCACCGGAGGTGTGGGTCGAGATGTCGAAGAGCGATGCCGAGCAGCACGAATGGTCCGAGGGCGACCTGTTGCGGATCGACACGCCGCGCGGGCACGTCACCGCGCGGCTGCGGATCAGTGGGATCAGGACCGGGGTGCTGTTCCTGCCCTTCCACTACGGCTACTGGGACACCCCCGCCGGCCACGAACCCGCGCTCGAGGGACGCGCGGCCAACGAACTGACCTTCACCGACTGGGATCCGGCCTCGAAACAACCCCTGTTCAAATCGGGTGCCGCGCGCGTCGAACGGGTCGCGGTCGTCGACGACGGGCCTTCCGCGGCGCCGACCACCACCGCCTCGGCGCCGGTCGCCGGCACCGTGCCCGCCACCTCGGGTGGACGGGACGCCGAGACCACCGAAACGTTCGACGAGGGAGGTCCGCGATGAACAAGGTTGCTCTGGCGATCCGCGAACTGCACCGCTCGGAGAACGACCTGGCGGGGGAGCTGCTGCGGACCGCCGACCGGCACAAGGTCGACCACGAGATCGTCCATGTGGCGCGTGACATCGCCGGCTGGTCGCAGCAACACGTGCGCGAACTCGCCCGCGTCGGCCACGACTACGACCTCGACCTCGACGACGAGCCCCAGGGCGTCCACGAGGTGCTCGCGGAGGTGCGGCGGAAGGGAAGCGAGATGCTCGGACGCCGACACGCCCCGAGTGTGCTGCTGCTGCGGGATCTGCGCACCGTGCATCGCATGGCGGCGGGCGTCTCGCTCGACTGGGAGATCCTCGCCCAGACGGCGCAGGCACTGAGCGACCGCGAACTGCTCGCAGTCTCCGAACGCTGCCACCCCCAGACCCTGCGTCAACTGCGCTGGGCGAACGCGAAACTCAAGGAGATCGCCGCCCAGACCGTCGTGACCGCGTGAGTGTCGAGAACAGTCGGGTACGTCGGACATCCGAGGACGTCAGGGACGCTCGAACTTCTCCTCGCGCCCGAGCCTGCGCAGCCGGATCCACTCGCGCAGCCCGGCCGGGTCGCGGCGGGTGACGAGGAAGTACCAGCCGAACCGCACCCATTCCTGAGGGAGCAACCGGCGCAATCCCGGCTGCGAGAGCAGGTAGCCACGGTTGCGGTAGGTGAAGAAGCGTTTGGTGTCGTTGTCCGGATACTGCGTGTGCATCCGGCCGCCCAGGATGGGCTTGAACTCGTCTGCACCGTCGGGATGCAGGTAGGCCGTCTGCAGACAGGTGCCGAAGGGCAGTCCCGAACGGACGAGACGCCGATGTACCTCGACCTCGTCGCCTCGGACGAACAACCGCAGGTCGGGTACGCCCACCGCGTCGATCGCCGCGGCCGTGAAGAGCGCGCCGTTGAACAGCGAGGCGATGCCGGGGAGCAGATCCTCGTCGCCGAGTTCGTGCCGCCACCGTCGCCACACGACGCCGCGGCGCAGCGGGAAGGCCAGGCGGTCGGGTTGCGCGATGTCGCACACGACCGGCGACACCTCGGCGAGATCGTTGCGCTGCGCGCAGTCCAGCAGCGTCGCGAGCACGTCCGGTCCCTCGGGGCGACCGTCGTCATCGGCGAGCCAGACCCGGTCGGCTCCCAGCGACAGCGCGTACAGGATGCCGAGAGCGAAGCCACCCGCGCCGCCGAGATTGTGCTTCGAGCCGAGATAGCTCGTGGGCACGTCCACCGCGTCGACGAGTTCGCGCACCGCGTCCTCGTCGCCGTTGTCGACCACCACGAGATGGTCGAGTGGACGCGACTGCGAGGCAAGAACTTTCAGGGAGTCGGCCAGCAGCTCGCGGCGACGGTGCGTGACGACGACGCCGATGATCCGTTCGTCAGCCACCGTTCGAACCCGTCGAGGCGGCGGCGTCGTGGGCGGACTTCGCGATCCGCTCGCGCTCGAGCTCGTGGAGGATCGTGCGCACGTGGTCGCCGGCCTCGTCGCCCTCGTAGGACCGCACCACGTGCTCGATGTCGCCCTGCTCACGGATCTGCCCGTGATCGATCCACATCGCCTGGTCGCACAGCTGCGCGAGGAACTCGTTGGAATGGCTGGCGAAGACCAGGATGCCCGAACGTGCGACGAGATCCTGCAGACGCACCCGCGCCTTCTTCATGAACTCCGCGTCGACCGCGCCGATGCCTTCGTCGAGGAGCAGGATCTCGGGGTCGATGCTGGTGACCACGCCGAGCGCGACCCGCACCCGCATGCCCGTCGAATAGGTGCGCAGCGGCATGTTGAGGTAGTCGCCGAGCTCGGTGAAATCGGCGATCTCGTCGACCTTGGCCAGCATCTGCTTGCGGCTCATTCCGAGGAACATGCCGCGGATGATGATGTTCTCGTAGCCGGAGATCTCCGGATCCATGCCGACACCGAGATCGAACACCGGCGCGACGCGGCCCGTCACCCGGGCATGGCCGCGCGTGGGCTCGTAGATCCCCGAGAGCAGGCGCAACAGGGTGGACTTGCCGGCACCGTTGTGGCCGACGAGTCCGACGCGGTCGCCTTCCTTCAGCGACATCGTGATGTCGCGGAGAGCCTCGACGACCACCACGTCGGAGTTGTTGCGGCCGATCGCTCCGCCCGCCTTACCCAGGAAGGCCTTCTTCAGGGAGCGGGTCTTGGCGTCGAAGATGGGAAAGTCCACGCACGCGCCGCGCGTTTCGATGCCGACCCGACTCACGATGCTGCTCCAGACGCTGACACGGGACCCGAGCGTACCCGTCGCGGCGATACCGGAGTCCCGGGGCGTACCCGCCGGGACTAGAGGTACTGGCCGGTCCCGGGGTGGGTCTGGCCGGGAAGCTGTTGATCGTTGTGACCGGGACCTCCCTGCGCGACGCCGGGCGGAAGCGCACCCTGACGCATCTGCTCGAGCTGGGCGCGGGCCGCCATCTGCTGAGCGAACAGAGCCGTCTGGATGCCGTGGAACAGACCTTCGAGCCAGCCGACGAGCTGGGCCTGCGCAATGCGCAACTCGGCGTCGGAGGGCACCGAGTCCTCACCGAAGGGCAGTGCGAGCCGCTCGAGTTCCTCACGCAGGTCCGGGGCGAGTCCCTGACCGAGCTCGCGGATGGAGGACAGATGGATGTCCTTGAGGCGGGTGCGGCTGGCGTCGTCGAGCGGCGCGGCCTTCACCTCCTCGAGGAGCTGCTTGATCATGGTGCCGATCCGCATGACCTTCGCCGGCTGCTCGACCATGTCGGCCAGAGATTCGCCGCCGTTCTCGTTCGTCCCGGCCTCCGAATCGGTGGCGGCCTCGACACGAGCGGCCTCCTCACGGGAGACACGGATGGGGTGACCGTCGGGGCCGATCACGAGAACCTGGTCGCTGTCCGGATGCGTCATGACTCCATTCTTCCCTTTCCCACCCGGGGGTGCCCGGTTGCCCGACCGAGCCTACCGAGAGGGCAACGCCGAGTGCAGGTACGGCGCGTCCCGATTGACATCGGGACCTAGAGTGTCTGCCATGGCTTACGACGTTGCCCGGATCCGGGGGCTCATCCCCTCGCTCGGCGACGGTTGGATCCACCTCGATCCGCGGGCCGGTATGCAGATCCCCGACGTAGTGTCGCGCACCGTGTCCACCGCGTTCCGGAACTCGGCCGCCTCGGCCACGGGGCGGCACCTGTCGTCGCGTCGCAGTGCCGCGATCCTCGAGGACGCGCGCGTCGCGGTCGCGGAACTCGTGGGTGCGGATCCGACCGGCGTCGTCCTGGGTCCGAGCCACGCGGTGTTGCTCGCCTGGCTCGCCGAAGCACTCAGTTCCCGCCTCGGGCTCGGCACCGGCATGGTGTTGTCGCGACTCGACGACGAAGCGAACATCGCTCCGTGGCTGCGGGTCGCGAGCCGTTACGGCGCTCAGGTGCGCTGGGCCGAGATCGAGATCGAGACGTGCGAGCTGCCCACCTGGCAGTACGAGGAACTCATCACGCCCACCACCCGGCTCGTCGCGCTCACCGCGGCGTCGTCGATCGTCGGCACCGCGCCCGACGTGCGGGCCGTGGCCGATCTCGTCCACGACGTGGGTGGTCTCATGGTCGTCGACGCCGCCGGCGCCGCTCCCTACGCCCACATCGACATCGACGACCTCGGCGCCGACGTCCTCACCGTCGACATGGCCGCGTGGGGCGGACCGCAGATCGGCGCGCTCGTCTTCGCCGACCCGACCCATCTCGAACGGGTGCCGGCGATGTCGCTGAACCCGCACGCGCGCGGCGCCGAGCGCCTCGAGGTGGGCGGCCACCAGTTCGGTCTGCTCGCCGGCATCCCCGCGTCCATCGACTTCATCGCCTCGCTCGACGACGACGCCACCGGATCCCGCCGCGAGCGTCTCGACATCTCGATCAGCTCGATGCAGAACTACCAGGACGTGCTGTTCGACCGCCTCATGCGGCAACTCGACAGCCTCACCGGCGTGATCGTGCTCGGCCGCGCATCGAGCCGCGTCCCCACCCTGAGCTTCACCGTCGACGGGGTCCCGGCCGAAAAGGTGGCTGCGCACCTCGCCGACCGTCGCATCGCGACGGTGGCGAGCACCCGCGGATCGAGCCGGCTCCTCGACTCGCTCGGCGTCAGCGACGAAGGGGGAGCGGTGAGCATCGGTCTCGCCCCCTACACCACGAGTTTCGAGGTGGATCAGCTCGTCCGCGAGCTCCGCAACCTCTAGTGCCGCTCGATTCGCAGCACGACCTTCCCGACGGTCTCGGGACTGTCGAGCAGCTCGTGTGCACGCGCGGCTTCGGTGATCGGAAGCTCGGCGTGCACCACGGGATGGACCTTCGCCTCCTCGATGAGCGGCCACAGGTTGGCGCGCACGGAGTCGATGATCGCGCTCTTGCCCGACGGTCCCGAGTCCGGACGGCCGCGCAGACCGGTGGCGATGACGTGACCGCGCTTGGCGAGAAGCTTGCCGAGGTGCAGTTCGCCCTTGGTGCCGCCCTGCATGCCGATGACGACGAGGCGTCCGTCGGGAGCGAGGACGTCGATGTTCCGGGACAGGTACTTCGCGCCCATGTTGTCGAGCACCACGTCGGCGCCGCCGAACGCAGTGCGCACCTCGCTGACGAAGTCCTGCTCGCGGTAGTCGATCGCCAGATCGGCGCCGAGTTCGCGGCAGCGGTCGAGCTTGCCGGCCGAGGCCGTCACCGCGACCTTCGCGCCGAGCGCTTTACCCACCTGGATGGCGTGCGTACCGATACCGCCGCCGCCACCGTGGACGAGCAGGACGTCGCCGCGCGTCAGGCCGGCCGTCATCACGATGTTCGACCACACCGTGCACGCGATCTCGGGAAGCGAGGCCGCGACCGCGAGGTCGATGCCCTTCGGCACCGGCAGCAGCTGGGAGGCGGGCACTGCGACCTTCTCGGCGTAACCGCCGCCGGTGAGCAGGGCGCAGACCCGGTCGCCGATGTTCCAGCCCGTCACCCCCTCGCCGAGTTCGGAGATCACCCCGGAGCATTCGAGGCCCAGGATGTCGCTCGCCCCGGGCGGCGGCGGATACAGTCCTCGCCGTTGCAGCAGGTCGGCACGGTTGACGGCGGTCGCCGCGACATCGAGAAGTACGTGCCCGGGAGGCAGGTCCGGGTCGGGCCGCTCGGTCCACCGGAGAACTTCTGGACCACCGGGTTCGGTGGCGACGATTGCATACATGTGTTCGACGCTATCGCGTGCGGCGCAGTGAGGGGACGGTCACTCCGGTCGAAACGCGGTCGTCTGCTCGTAGCTACCGAGGGGTAACAACGGACGATCGGCATTACACTCCCCGGCGTGACCAGCGAACGAGACGAACCCAAATGGTTGACCGCGAAGGAGCAGGGGGCCTGGCGTCTCTACGTGGACGGGAACAACCGTCTCATGAGCGCCCTCAGCCGATCTCTCAACGATCGACACGGCTTGTCGCTGGCCGAGTATCGGATCCTGGTGCTGCTCTCCGAAGCCCCCGACGGTGCGCTGCGCATGAGCGATCTCGCCGACGGGGTGCTGTCCTCGCGCAGCCGTCTCACCCATCAGATCCGGCGGATGGAACAAGAGAAGATGGTGGTGCGCAGCTCGTGCCCCGACGACGGTCGCGGCGTGCTCGCCACCATCACCGACGAGGGTCGGCGGCGACTGCGGGAAGCCGCGCCCACGCACGTCGACGACGTGCGCACCCACCTCATCGACCTGCTGTCGGAGGACGAACTCGACATGCTGGCGCAGATCTTCGCGCGCGTCGAGCACGCTCTGGCCGATCGCTGACACTGCGAATCGGTTAGGCTCTGCCACGGAAGCGTGGCAGAGCGGCCGAATGCACTCGCCTTGAAAGCGAGCTTGGGTAACACCAACGGGGGTTCGAATCCCTCCGCTTCCGCGCAGAACCGCAGCCCCGGTGGACATCCATTCACCGGGGCTGCGGTCCTTCCGTCTTCGGAACGACGTCAGCTCGGCCCGGCGAGCACCGCTCGTTCCACGGCCGCGGCCGCCCCGTCGTGCCAGGTTTCGCCGTGGCCGACGAGGACGTTCTTCGCGCCGGTACCGGCGATGGCCGACAGCGAGGCGAGGGCGGTCGTGCTGTCGGCGGTCGCCGCACCCGAAACGATCTGCGGACCGTGCCTGCCCGTGTACGGGTCGAGGGTGACGATCGCGTCGCCGACGATCACGGTGTCGCGATCGGGGAGATGCAGTGCGCAGTGCCCGTAGGTGTGTCCGGGGGTGTGGAGGGGGACAGGACGACCCGGCAGGTCGAGCGGTTCGGAGTCGTGGAAGAGCGTCACGTCGTCGATGCCGCGCACCCACAGTGCCCCCGCCACGGTCATCCGGGTGAGCACGGGGATGCAGGCGGGATACCGGACCGGATAGAGCAGCCGATTGCGTTCGTGCTGGTAGCGGTAAGGGTGCGCGGCGAGGAACTTCTCGTCGCGATGCGCCCAGACCGGCACGCGCCACCGTTCCCGCAGTCGCTTCGCGGACCCGACGTGGTCGAAGTGGGCGTGCGTGAGGACGACTCCCCGCACCTCGTCGACGCGTCGGCCGAGCCGTGAGATCGCATCCTCGATGCGGCGGGCGGTCGCCGGCAGTCCCGTGTCGACGACGGTCACTCCGTCGTCGTCCTCGATCAGGTAGACGTTGACGTCGGCGTGCGCGAGACGATGTACGCCGGGCGCTACATCCGTGTGGAGCATGGCGGCCCCTTCGCTCGTGGGAACGTGCGGGTTCAGCTGTGTCCGTCGATCTCGTCGGCGATGAAGGCGGCCCACGACCGCACCTCGTCCTCGCCCGGGGACGGGGAGAAGGACCGGTAGTCGAGTGCCGCGAGTTCGGACACCGGATCCGGTGTGTCCTCACCGTTTTCGTCGCCCACTGCGAACAGCCACACGAGCTGCTGACTCAATGCGGAGGCCCGCGACGACAACAATTCGAGGGTGTCCGGCGAGTATTCACCGGCGTCGACCTCACCTCCGAAGACGACGCCCTCGAATTCCTCCGACCTCTCGAGATCCGAGATGTCACCGACGGTGACGTCGATGTCCCGCTCACCGAGCGCATCGGCGACGAGCTGAGCGATCTTCTGGGGCGGACCTTCGGGACTGTCCGTGACGACGAGAACGGTCATTGTGTCTCCAGCATGTTCGACGACTCGGGTTCACTGGTGCGTTCCCGGTCGCCGAGAGGAGGAAACATGGCGCGGTCGTGTCAGTGCGCGCCACCGAGCGCTCGTACTCCGGGTGCCCCCGAGCGGCGGACGAAGTCGGAGTCGGCGAGCCGTTCGTCCGCGCCGAGATCCAGCGACAGGTCGACGGTGCCGGCGAGCCGGTAGGGCTTGCTCTCGATCACGTCTCCGATCGCGCGTCGCAGCCGGGACACCTCGGCCCGGACCGACACGGCATGGTCGTCGTCCCCGTAGAGGGCCCGGCTGAGCGCCGCGACCGTCATCCCGACCGGGCTGCGCTCGTGCAGCAACAGCAGGATTTCGGCCTGACGCGCGGTGACGAGAGTGCGCCACGAGTCGCCGTCCCCGAAGACCTCCACGGTCGGCGACGACGACACGTGCAGAATCATCCGCAGTCTCGAGGCCGCCGGCGCCCCGCGTATCAGCCAACCGTGCGAAAGACGTTCGGGTACGCACAATCCCATCCCCGGTACGGTCAGGGGACGGGCCTGTCGCGGAACCGCGACCCGTTCGGCGGCGATGCCGGAGGCGTGCGCGACCCAGCCGTCCTCGTCGACGAGCAGTACCGGACCCCGGGTCGACGACAACAGCGGAGCGGCCTCGGTGCGGAGCTTTTCGAGGCGCACCTCGTGCCGTCGCCACAACTGCGATTCGGCGAGCCGGACGGCGGTGTCGACGAGGGCGACGATGGCCGGATGCAGGGTCAGTGCAGGGCCGCTGACGTCGACGATGCCCAGCAGGTCGCCGCGGATCGGGTCGTGGATCGGGGCGGCGGTGCAGTACCAGGGGTGCTGGGTCGTCTCGAAGTGCTCACCCGAGAACAGCTGGACGGGTGCGGCCTCCGCGAGCGCCGTGCCGATGGCATTGGTGCCGACGGTCGCCTCGGTCCACACCGTTCCCTCCTGGAAACCGAGGGCGTCGGCGCGGGAACGGATCGGTGCGGAACCGCTGCGCCAGAGAATCACGCCGTCGGCATCGGTCACCACCAGCAGCAGGTGGGAGGCGTCGGCGACGGGCGTGATGACCTGCTCGAGGTCGCCGATCACCGCGGAGAGGGCGGACGCGCGGCGGCGCCGCTCGACCTCCGCGGCCGGCAGACGGTTGCGCTCGTTGATCCCGGTGGGATCGAGTCCGGCGTCGAGCACGCGCTGCCATGAACGGGACACCAGCGGCCGGGGTCGCATCGGTGACCGGGCGCCGCCGATCACCGCGTCGTGCATCCGCGTCAACTCGCGCGCGTACCGCGACAGGTCGGTGCCGGGCGCGATCGCGCTGAACGTGGTCACGGTCTCCTCTTCGTCGTCGTCCTCGGAGCATAGGGCGCAAATGTGTGATGCGCCACAATTTGGTACCTGTGCAACGTGATGCAACGCTTGCCGGGCGCGGCCACGGGGAGTGTCCTGGATCACATCACCACCGGAAAGGACTCACCATGACCGACACCCTCGACAAGCCCGCGACCTCCGGCACCGCGACTCCCGACGACCGCGTCGACGCCTGGTTGCAGGCGTTCGGCACCGCCCTCGCGCAGCGCGACGTCGACGCCGCTGCCGGCCTGTTCGGCATCGACTCCTTCTGGCGCGATCTGGTCGCTTTCACCTGGAACCTGAAGACCGTCGAGGGACGCGAGGGCGTCTCGGACATGCTGCACGCGCGACTCGCCGAGACCGACCCGAGCGGCTTCCGCACCACCGAACCGGCGACCGACGACGACGGCGTACTCAGCGCCTGGATCGCATTCGAGACCGCGGTCGGCCGCGGAGTCGGTCATCTGCGTCTGAAACGCGACGAGGAGAGCGGCGAGGATCGCGCCTTCACGCTGCTGACCACGATGCAGGAACTGAAGGGATACGAGGAGAACAAGGGCACGCGTCGTCCGCGCGGTACGAAGCACGGCGCGGACAAGCAGCGGGTCACGTGGTCGGAGCAGCGCGAGATCGAGGAACGCGAACTCGGATACACGCGCCGGCCGTACGTCGTGATCATCGGTGGTGGTCAGGGTGGGATCGCGCTCGGCGCCCGCATGCGCCAGCTCGGAGTCCCCGCGATCGTGCTCGACAAGTACGACCGGCCCGGCGACCAGTGGCGCGGCCGCTACAAGTCGCTGTGTCTGCACGACCCCGTCTGGTACGACCACCTGCCGTACCTGCCCTTCCCCGACAACTGGCCGGTCTTCGCACCCAAGGACAAGATCGCGGACTGGCTCGAGATGTACACGAAGGTGATGGAGGTTCCGTACTGGTCGAAGTCGGAGTGCACCTCGGCGAGCTACGACGAGGAGACGGGGGAGTGGACGGTTCACGTCGTGCGCGACGGCGAACCGGTGATCCTCCGGCCGAAGCAGCTCGTCATCGCGACCGGCATGTCGGGTAAGCCGAACATCCCGGACTTCCCGGGGATGGACCTGTTCCGCGGCGAACAGCACCATTCCAGCGCCCATCCCGGCCCCGATGCGTATGCCGGCAAGAGGGTCGTCGTGATCGGCGCCAACAACAGTGCCCACGACATCTGCGGTGCTCTGTGGGAGGTCGGCGCGGACGTCACCATGGTGCAGCGCTCGTCGACGCATATCGTCAGATCCGATTCGCTCATGGATCTCGGCCTCGGCGACCTGTACTCCGAGAGGGCCCTCGCCGCCGGCGTCACGACCCAGAAGGCCGACCTGACCTTCGCGTCCCTGCCGTACCGGATCATGCACGAATTCCAGATCCCGATCTACGAGAAGATCCGCGAGCGCGACGCCGACTTCTACGACCGGCTCGAGAAGGCGGGCTTCCGGCACGACTGGGGCGACGACGGCTCGGGTCTGTTCATGAAGTACCTGCGTCGCGCCTCCGGGTACTACATCGACGTCGGTGCCTCGGAGCTCGTCGCGAACGGCGACATCGCGTTGGCCCACGGCAACGTCCGTGAACTCACCGAAACCTCGGTGATCCTCGAGGACGGCACCGAACTCGACGCCGATCTCGTCGTCTACGCGACCGGCTACGGCTCGATGAACGGCTGGGTCGCCGACCTGATCTCCCAGGAGGTCGCCGACAAGGTGGGCAAGTGCTGGGGTCTGGGCTCCGAGACCACCAAGGACCCCGGTCCGTGGGAGGGCGAGCAGCGCAACATGTGGAAGCCCACGCAGCAGGACGGTCTGTGGTTCCACGGCGGCAATCTGCACCAGTCGCGGCACTACTCTCTGTACCTGGCGTTGCAGCTGAAGGCGCGCTACGAAGGCATCCCGACCCCGGTCTACGGACTGCAGGAGGTGCACCACCTCCGCTGACGACCCGGCTCGCACGCGTCGCCCTCGCCCACCCGGCGGGGGCGACGCCGCCGTACTTCCTCCGATTCGTCACGAATCGGAGGACCAGTATTAGGGTCGCGTGCAGGTCCGCTTGACCGGGTACAGGTAGGGACTGTGAGATCACTCCAGGTCGTCGGGGGACGGGGAGTTCGATGGTGAAGAGACTTGCGGCGGCTGTCGCGGTGGCGTTGATGGTGCCGATCTCCGGCGCGACGATCGCCCATGCCCAACCGGCGTCGGCCAGGATCGATCACGTCGAACGTGTCGGCGACAGGCAGACGAAGCTGTTCGTCCATTCGCCCGCCATGGGCAGGATCATGCAGGTGCAGGTGCTGCACCCGGCGGGGGAGGGTTCACGCCCCAGCCTGTATCTGCTCGACGGTGTCAGCGCCGGCGAAGAGTCCGACTTCCGCGAGAGCACGTGGACGCAGCGCACCGACATCGAGGAGTTCTTCGCCGACAAGAACACCAACGTCGTGCTTCCCGTCGGCGGCACCGCGAGTTACTACACCGACTGGAACACTCCCGATCCCGTCCTCGGGGTCAACAAGTGGGAGACCTTCCTGACCGAGGAACTGCCCCCGTTGATCGATGCCGAATTCGGCGGCAACGGTGTCAACGCGGTCGCGGGACTGTCGATGGGAGCCACCGGAGCGATGTCGCTGATCACCCGTAACCCCGACCTCTACCGAGGGGTCGCGGCGCTGAGCGGGTGCTACGACACTTCCAGCGACTCCTCCCGCGACACGGTGCGCGGAACCGTTGCTTACAAGGGCGGCAACCCCGACAACATGTGGGGACCACCCGAGGACGGTCGGTGGGAGGAACACGACTCCTACCTGCTCGCCGAGAAGTTGCGCGGCAAGGAGGTCTTCCTGAGCACCGGCAACGGCCTGCTCGGTCCGCACGATCTCGGCGCCGGCCAGGACGTGCTCACCGTCGGTGCGCCGCTCGAGCTCGGCACTTTCGTGTGCACCGTCACCTACGATCGTCGCCTCCGCGAACTCGGCATTCCCGCGCGCGTCGTCTACCGCCCCTGGGGCACGCATTCGTGGAGTTACTGGCAGGACGACATCAAGGCCGCATGGCCGACTCTCGAGGACGCACTCGGACTCCGCTGACCACATCCGCGCATCGTCGGAGACCGTCTCAGTGCAGGCGGATGCGATCGACGGCCGGGGGCTCCACACGCGAGCGGGTCGCCAGATAGCTGTTGAGGGCGTCCAGGCTCTTGCCCGCCCCGACCAGTCCGTGCGCTTCGGTGCACACGGTGAAACCGTCTCCGCCGCCGGCCAGGAAGTTGTTCACCACCACCTTGTACACGCGCTCGGGGTCCACGGGCTCGCCGTCGATCGTGATCGACCGGATGCGTTCGCCACGCGGCGCCAGCCGGTCGAGGGTGTAGTTCAGATTGTGCGACGGGGCCAGGATGCGTTCGATGTCCGAGCCCACCGCACTCTTCTGGAACTGCTGCTCGAGCAGCGCGTCGAGTTGGGCTCCTGTGAGGTCGAGAACCTGCAGCATGTTCCCGAAGGGCTGCACCGCGTAGGTCTCCCGGTACGAGACGGTGCCCTCTCCCGCGAGCAGGTCGCTACGGAGTCCGCCGGGGTTCATCAGGGCGATCTGCGCCCCCAGATGCCGCGTCGCCGCGAGTTGGGCGTCGGCCACGAGATTGCCCAGTGCCGATTCCCCGCTCGGAGTCTCACGCCGCGTGATGTCCGCATCGATGCGGGCGATCGGCCGGTTCGCGACCTCCGCCGACGTCTCCACCGCCCGGTCCACGAATTCGAGTGTGGCCGGATCCGGAGCGATGTCGTGCGTGACCACCTGCGTGAAGACGACGGTGCTGTCGCGCCGCACCTCCCGGCTCTGACGATCGATGGCGAGGTCGGCGACCGACAGGATGCGTCCGTGCGAGGCGCCCTGCACGACCGTGCGTGGCCTCCCCGCCGGGTCGGTGTAGGTGCAGTTGAAATGCCGGTCGCCGTCGGAAGTGATGATGAGGTCCACGTCGGGAGAGACGGATGTCGCGATGGCCGCGGCCCCGCCGTCTCGGCTCGGACACGGATCGTCGCCCTCGATTGCGCCGATGTCGCCCTTGTAGAGCACCACGATCGAGCGGACGCCGAGCGCACCGAGGATGTCGGCGGTGCGATTGACGGAGGCGATCTCGTCCTCGAACCGCAGCCCCGCGATCGCGTCGGGCCGGATCATGTCGGGGGTGTTGCTCGGCACGACGCCGATCACTCCGACGGGCACTCCGTCCACGTAGTCGATGCTGTAGGGGAGTGCGGCGGGTGTTCCGTCCGTCGTGGTGAGGTTGGCGCCGAGGATCGGGAAGTTCGCGCCCTCGAAGGGCTCGGCGTAGCGGCAGCCTTCCTTCGGGTGGCAACCGCCGTCGCGCAACCGCTCGAATTCGGCGTAACCGCGGTCCAGTTCGTGGTTGCCGAGGGCCGCGGCGGTGAGATCGAGTTCGCCGAGCAGAGCGATGGTCGGCTCGTCGTGGAACAGACCCGACTCGAGCGGCGACGATCCCCAGGTGTCGCCCACGGCGTAGAGCACGGAGTTGTCGGCCTGTTCCCGGAGCTGCCGGACGTAGGCGGCGAGATAGGCCGCACCACCTGCGGGGACCGAGACACCGTCCGATCGGACGACCTCACCGTGGAGTCCCTCCGGGGGGAGGAGATTTCCGTGCAGGTCGCCGAACGCGATCACCCGGAGCGGGACGGTGTTCGACGGCACGGTGTTCGCCGGTGCAGCGCCGGCGGGCGCCGAACCGCCGAAGGCGACCAGCGAGCCCACGATGGCGCAGGCCGACAGGGCGCGACGCACCGTGCCTACCCCCATACAGTGCCTCCGACCCCGGCTCGATCCGACCGCCCGAGTCTGGCAGGCCCGGATCACGCGGCCGATACCCAGCCATAACGGTTGGGTCTCGTCACGGGGTCAGCCGATGCCGGCGAGTGCCCGTCCCTGCCCGGTCGCGAAGTCGAGGAACAGATCGTTCTCGTGCGGGTCGCCGATCGTCACCCGGGTTCCCTCGCCGGTGAAGTTGCGCAGCACCACACCCGCTTCCGCCGCTGCCTCGGAGAACGCGGCGGAGCGTTCGCCCAGTGGTAGCCAAAGAAAGTTCGCGGCACTCGCGGGCGCCTCGTAGCCGGCGTCGACGAGTGCGGCGTGGACCCGTTCCCGTTCGGCGACGACACCCTCGGTGCGGGCGAGCAGCTCGTTCGCGGCGCCGAGCGACGCCACGGCGGCCGTCTGGGCGAGCGAGTTGACGGAGAACGGGATGTGGACCTTGCTCAGCGCGGTCACGACCGACGGATCGGCGACCGCGTATCCGACGCGAATGCCCGCGAGGCCGTAGGCCTTGGAGAAGGTGCGGAGCACGACGACGTTGCTGCGACCCTCTGCGAGTTCGAGACCGTCCGGCAGATCTTCACCCAGCTCGGGGCGGACGTATTCGAAGTACGCCTCGTCCAGGGCGACGACGATGTGCTCGGGGACGGCGTCGAGGAACTGCTCGAGCTCCGCCTTGCCCAGCAGCGATCCGGTGGGGTTGTTCGGATTGCACACGAAGATCAGGCGCGTTCGGTCGGTGATCGCGGCGAGCATGGCCTTCAGGTCGTGCCCGTGATCCGCGGTGTTCGGAACGCGCACGGCGGTCGCGCCGGCCACGGCCGCGATGATGGGGTACGCCTCGAACGAGCGCCACGCGAAGATCACCTCGTCGCCCGCGGCGCACGTGATCTGCACGAGCTCCTGGCACAGGCTCACCGACCCGCAGCCCACGGCGATCCGCTCGGTCGGGACACCGAGCCGCTCCGCCAGTGCCGCGACGAGCTCGGTCGCGCCGTTGTCGGGGTAGCGGTTGAGGCCGGCGGCGGCTTCTGCGATCGCCTCCCGGACGCTGGGGAGCGGGCCGATCGTCGTCTCGTTGCTGGCGAGCTTCACCGCACCGGGGAACGAGCGGCCCGGAACGTAGGCGGGGATCGATTCGAGGTCGGGGCGGGTCCGTGGAGTCACGTGGTGATTATGCGCCCCGTCGTTCGGCGCCGTGTCGGCAGGATGGCGAGTAACGCCGGTCTGCGAGTCTCTGACCAGGCGTTTTGCGTTTCCCTGCGGGGCATGTGTAATGTTTCGATCCGGCGGTTCGAGAGCATCGAATCCCCGAGGAGGCGTGCCAGAGCGGCCGAATGGGACTCACTGCTAATGAGTTGTCCCCCTTACCGGGGACCGGAGGTTCAAATCCTCTCGCCTCCGCCAGTTGGTGTAGCGTCACCGACGACAATTGAATACACATGCGCCCGTAGCTCAACGGATAGAGCATCTGACTACGGATCAGAAGGTTAGGGGTTCGAATCCCTTCGGGCGCACACACGAAGCCCCCACCAGAAGAAAACTCTGGTGGGGGCTTCCTCGTATCTCTGGTTACCGGGTCGCCACGACACGGAATCGACACGGCTCGCCGGCCGGGTTCATCGCCCTCTTGTGGCTGTCTTCACTCCGCGAGGGGAGCCACGTGACTCATTCGGACACGCACTCGTCGCCGAGCCGTCCCGGCCGCTGTTCATCTCGGCACCGCCGAGCAGCACGTCGCGCGGTACACGCAGCTCACGAAGGGTTGATCGCACAGGTCTCGGGTCCGGTGCGGGGAGGTCATCCCTGCGCCTGCCCTGTATCCGTGTCCGGGGGCGACGACAGAGCGTCCTCCACGCGAGTCGCGGCGGCAACGGGGTCTTCGTGCTCCCACACCCGCACCACCGTCCACCCCGCGGCCTGCAGGCGCGTGTCGGTGTCCCGATCGCGCTGTACGTTGGCGGCCAGCTTGGCGGCCCACCATTCGGCGTTGTTCTTCGGGTAGGTCGCGTGGTGCGGGCAACTGTGCCAGAAGCAGCCGTCCACATAGACCGCTACCCGGCGACGAGGAAAGACCAGGTCGGCACGTCGCCGCAGTCCGGGCAGTGGAGCACGGTCGACGAAGAACCGCCGGCCACGCCGATGCAGCTCTCTGCGCAACGCCACTTCGGGAACGGTGTCGCGCCGCCGCTGCCGGCTCATCCGCGCACTGGTACGCGGATCCGTCCCGGGCCGATCGGACGACGCCATCACCGTGGCTCCATCTCCGTGTCTCAGGCTGCCACTCGCGGGAAGCCGCCCATACGTTCGAGGTGGTTCTCCACGTCCTCGAGGAATCCCGGCAGGAAACGCAGGTTGCCGGAGCGTGCGCGGCGGAGGAAACCTGCCGTCGCCCGCGCCGACAGCAGACGAGCATCGAGGAGGTAACCCCCGAGGTCCTCATAGGGCGCCTGGACCGGCCACTGCGACTCGTGCACGCGGAACGCCTGTCCACGCGTACCCCACGCGGCGGTCGGCCAGGTGTCACCCGGACGCAACGGTGTCTCGTGATCGGAGCTGTACTCGATCGGGTTGTTCAGTCGGTGGCCCACCCACGACGCCATCCGGACGCTGACCGCATTGCCGACCAGACGCCACCGGTGCCCGGACCGAACGCCGGGAGCCTCGACGGCGGGGGCGGTCCAGTCGGCGTCGAATCCCTGGAGTCGCTCCGCGTCGGTCAGTCCGGGGGTGACGATCTCGCCGGACGGCAGTCGCACGGCCGGCGGACTGGCGATGCCGAGGGTCGAGCCACCCTTGAGCGTGGGCACGGCATTGACCGCCCATCCGAGTCCGCGCACACCCTCGGTCCAGTAGAAACCGCACGGGAACAGATCGGGGTTGCCTTCGAGGGGCATCCCGGCGTCCTCGCCGAACAAGACCGTGCGTGGGTCGTCCGTGCGCGAGGCGACCATCAGGACGCGGTGCCGGCGCTGGGGAAGGCCGAATGCGCGGGCGTCGACCACGCGATAGGCCCACATGTAACCGAGTTCCTCGAACGCATCGGTGATGTGGCGCATCGCTGCACCGCGACCGAGCTGCAGCATGAAGGGAACGTTCTCCACGACGAGCCAGCGCGGGCCGTTCTTACGCTTGACGAGACGGAACACTTCGTCGACGAGTCCGGACTTCGATCCCGTGATGCCGGCCGTACGGCCCGCCTGGGAGAGGTCCTGGCACGGGAAGCCGGCGGCGACGAGTTCGGTATCGCGGGGGAGAGAGCGGAGACGCGTGACGTCCGGATGAAGGGGAACGTCGGGAAAACGCGTGCGCAGTACTGCCTGCGCACCCGGCTCGATCTCGCAGAGAAGTTCGGTGTTCCACCCGTGTCGCCCGAGTCCGAGCTCCAGCCCGCCGATACCGGCGAACAACCCCACCATGTTCCCCGTCGACGTCACGGCACCCTTCCTCGCTCAGCTCAACGGTGAACGTTACTCGAGAAGTAGGACGATCCGTGAGCGGACGCGACGAGCACCACGGTCGAGGGGTCACCCTGCTCCTCGGGTGGGGAACTACGGGAGGTCGAAACATGCTTTGAGCAGGCGATTTGGTGTTCTCGGAGATGTTCGCGTAACTTATTCCAGGTCAGAGCGACACGGACACCGACCCGGGCCGAAAGGAACGGGACAACGAGGTTGGACGAAGGCGCCTGCAGATTTCACTGGTTCGAAACCTTCTGGTAAGGTTTCGAGTCGCCCCTGGTTCCGAAAGCAACACGGACTTGCGTCCGTGAGCAGGAGGAAGTAGGCTGGAACAGTTGCCTCAGAGCGGGTCGGACGACAGTCCGGAACGTGACGATGTGCGCGTGTTCTTTGAGAACTCA
>NZ_LPZN01000067.1 GCF_001646655.1 Rhodococcus gordoniae
CGGTGGGGGTGTGGGCGCCCGCGCCCTCGTGGCGTGCGCCGGCGCCCACACCCCCACCGGTGCCCTCGCCGTCGGCGGACCCAGCACCGTGCTGCGCGTGCAGCGACTCACCGGACCCGGCCCCCACCTCGGGATTTCCGCCGCCGCCTACACCGCCGCCGCCGCGATCCTCGTCGTACCCACCATCGCCGTAGCGGTGCCCTGGCTCACCGAACTGTCCCTGCTGCTCGGCCGCTGAGCCCCGACACGCCGCCCCGCTCGGCCCGCCCCGATTTCGATCGGCCCCCTTTTCGGGGGAAGCTGTAGACCATGACCGTCGAACGCACCGAAACACCGCAGGCCCAGATCGGCGTGACCGGACTGGCCGTGATGGGCTCGAACATCGCCCGCAACTTCGCCCGCCACGGCTACACCGTCGCCCTCCACAACCGCAGCATCGCCAGGACCGACGCGTTGCTCGCCGAGCACGGCGACGACGGCACCTTCGTCCGCACCGAGACCATCGACGAGTTCGTCGCCGCCCTCGAGAAGCCGCGCCGCGTCCTGATCATGGTCAAGGCCGGCGACGCCACCGACGCGGTCATCGACGAGCTCGCCGACGCCATGGAACCCGGCGACATCATCATCGACGGCGGCAACGCCCTCTACACCGACACCATCCGCCGCGAAGCCGCCCTGCGCGCCCGCGGCCTGCACTTCGTCGGCGCCGGCATCTCCGGCGGCGAGGAAGGCGCCCTCAACGGCCCGTCCATCATGCCCGGCGGCCCCGCCGAATCTTACGAAGCGCTCGGCCCGCTGCTCGAAACCATCGCCGCCCAGGTCGACGGCACCCCCTGCTGCACCCACATCGGCCCCGACGGCGCCGGCCACTTCGTGAAGATGGTGCACAACGGCATCGAATACGCCGACATGCAGCTCATCGGCGAGGCCTACCACCTGCTGCGCGACGCCCTCGGCTACGACGCCGGGCAGATCGCCGACGTCTTCGCCGACTGGAACACCGGCACCCTCGAGTCGTATCTCATCGAGATCACCGCCGAGGTGCTCCGCCAGACCGACGCCGCCACCGGCCGACCCCTCGTCGACGTCATCGTCGACGCCGCCGAACAGAAGGGCACCGGCCGCTGGACCGTCAAGGCCGCCCTCGACCTCGGTGTCCCCGTCACCGGCATCGCCGAAGCGGTCTTCGCCCGCGCCCTGTCCGGCTCCCGCGACCAGCGCGCCGCCGCCCGCGGTCTCGCCGCCGGCAACCTCGGCGCCGCCCCCACCGACGCCGCGCAGTTCACCGAGGACATCCGCGCCGCCCTGTACGCGTCGAAGATCGTCGCCTACGCGCAGGGCTTCGACCAGATCGCCGCCGGCAGCGCCGAATACGGCTGGAACGTCGACCGCGCCGCCCTGGCCACCATCTGGCGCGGCGGCTGCATCATCCGCGCCCAGTTCCTCAACCGCATCAAGGAGGCCTACGACGCCGACCCGGCCCTGCCCAGCCTGATCCTCGCGCCGTACTTCCGCGACGCCATCGAGGTCGGCATCGACAGCTGGCGCCGCGTCGTGGTCACCGCCACCGCGCTCGGCATCCCGATCCCGGCGTTCGCGTCGTCGCTGTCCTACTACGACGGGCTGCGCGCCGACCGGCTGCCCGCCGCCCTCACCCAGGGCCAGCGCGACTTCTTCGGCGCCCACACCTACGAACGCACCGACAAGCCGGGCAAGTTCCACACCCTGTGGAGCGGGGACCGCTCCGAAATACAGGCCTGACCCGATGACGGGCACGGCAGTCGCCGTCCTGTGCGCGCTCGCCGCCGCCGCGCTCGTCGCGGTCGGCAGTATCGCGCAACAGAGCTCGGCCGCTGCCGTGCCCGACACCGATTCCCTCGTCGGCTCCCTGCTGCGCAGCCCCCGCTGGTGGGCGGGCATCCTCGGCGACGGCGGCAGCTACCTGCTGCAGGTCGTCGCGCTCGCGTTCGGGTCCGTGCTGCTCGTCCAGCCCCTGCTGGTCGCGTCGCTGCTGTTCGCGTTGCCGCTCGCCGCCGCGACCACCGGCCGCCGCGTCACCCGCACCACCTGGCTGCTCGCCGGCGCGCTGTGCGCGGCGCTGGCGGTGTTCCTGCTCGTCGGCAACCCCACCGCAGGCAGCGGCGACCCGTCCGCCGCCCACTGGGCGCTGCCCCTCGGGGCGGTGCTCGCCGTCACCGCCGCCGCCGTCGCCCTCGCCGTGCTCTCCCCACGGTTGCGGGCGCTGTCCTTCGGGATCGCCGCCGGCATCCTCTACGGGGTGACCAGCGCGTTCACCAAACACGTCACCGACCTCGCCGAACACGGCATCGGCCAATTGCTCGGCTCGTGGCAGACCTGGACGCTCGTCGCGGCCGGCGCCGCCGCGATCTACCTGCAGCAACGCGCCTTCCAGGCCGGGACGCTCACCGCCTCCCTGCCCGCCCTGACCGTCGGCGAACCCCTCGCCGCGATCGTCCTCGGCACGACCGTGCTCGGCGAACACCTCCGCGCCGACGGCCCCGCCCTGATCCTCGTCGGTGCCGCCGTCGCCGTGATGCTGGTGACCACCGTGGCGCTCTCCCGCGCCCAGGCCGCCGACACCCCCGCCGCGGCTACGCCCGTCCCAGCACCGCCACCAGAAACTCCGCATCGTCGCTGAACGGCCGCAGATCCCAGGTCGACAACCGCAGCTGCGCCGCCAGCCCCGCCGCGGCCGCGTCGGCGAAGAACGCCTCGAACGGATAGTCGCGGCCCGCCCCGAATCCGATCACCACCCGGCCCTGCGGTGCCAGATGCGCCGCGAAACTGCGCAGCACCGCCACCCGCGTCGACGGCGCCACGAAGGTCATCACATTGCCCGCGCACACGATCACATCGAACTCGACGGCGACCCCGCGGGACGGCAGATCCAGCTCGGCCAGATCCCCGACCAGCCACCGCGGCCCCGGATGATCCTCCTCCGCCGCCGCGATCAGCACCGGATCCACATCCACCCCCACCACCCTGTGCCCGGCCCGGTGCAGATACCCACCGAGCCGGCCCGGCCCGCACCCGGCATCGAGGATCCGTGCCCCGCGCGGCACCATCGCATCGATCAACCGGGCCTCCCCGACGGTGTCCTGCCCCCGGGCGGCCATGGTGCGGAACCGTTCGACATACCACGACGAATGCGCCGGATTCTGCGCCACCATCTCCTCCCACAGACTCGGCACCCGCTCCGCGCCGCCGCCGTGTTCCGGACCCTCGCCGCCGCTCATTCCCACTCCTTCGTCCCTCGACAACACCTGCTCGACCCTCACCGTAGGCGCCGCACCGTCGTCGGCACCGCGACACACGGCACCGGCCATCAGTAGAATCAGGACCCGTCGACACCACTTCCGGCAGGCGGACACCGTCCGCGACCGGACCCGACGAGAGGACACCGGTGCCCGCGGCACCCGCAGCCACCCCACCACCCGACACCACCTCCCCCGGCGCGGAGTGCGACTCCGGGTCGGAGGGATCCTCTACCGGGACGGGTCCCCGACCCGGAGTCGCACTCC
>NZ_LPZN01000068.1 GCF_001646655.1 Rhodococcus gordoniae
GTGACGGGAAACACGTCGGAGTGGTGGTGTGATGTCGGTAAGAGATTGCTTGTAGTATGCAACTAATCTGTACAGTTGCATGACGTAATCAACTGATCCACCCGACGGAGGTTCGCTGTGTCGGACAAGGCCCAAACCCACGAACTCGCCGACGCCATCTTCCTCTTCGGTCGCACGCTGCGCGGTGCACTCGTCCACCACGACACCGACGTGCTTCCCTCCGCACTCGTCGCGGTGCTGTTCGTGCTCGCACGGATGGGGGAGTGCCGTCCCAGCGAGCTCGCCGTCGAAATGTGCGTCAGCCAGTCGTCGTTGAGCAGACAGATCGCCGAACTCGTCGAGCGTGGCCTCGTGGATCGACATCCCGATCCCGACGACCGCCGCGCTCACCGGGTGAGTTGTTCGGTCGCGGGAATCGAGATCCTCGAACTCGTGAAGAAACGCCGGACCGAACGTCTCTCCGCAGAACTCGCGGACTGGCACGAGGACGAGATCGCGGGCGCCATCACGACGCTCGAGCGCCTCACCTCGTCCCTGGCGCCGCTCGTTATCGATACACGAAGGACCAATCCATGACCACAGTCTCCGGATCGGGAGCGCACCCGGCTGCTCCCGCAGCCGAGGAGCAGATGACGCACCGCGAGATCCTCGTCGTGCTGTCGGGCCTCCTTGCCGCTCTCTTCACCGCGCTGCTGAGCAGCACCATCGTCTCGACCGCCCTGCCGACGATCATCGCCGACCTGAACGGCACCCAGACCCAGTACGCCTGGGTCATCACCACGGCGCTGCTCGCCAACGCCGCGTCGACCCCCATCTGGGGCAAGTTCGCCGACCTGTTCAACAAGAAACTGCTCGTCCAGCTCGGGATCCTGGTCTTCGTCGTCGGATCGGTGCTGGCCGGCCTCGCACACAACGTGCCGGTCCTGCTCGCCGCCCGCGTGATCCAGGGCATCGGCATGGGCGGTCTGACGGCTCTGGTCGTCGCGATCATCGGCAGCATCATCCCGCCCCGTGAACGCGGTCGGTACTCCGGCTACATGGGCGCCGTCATGGCCGTCGCCATGTCGGGCGGTCCCGTGCTCGGTGGCGTCATCGTCGACCTCCTCGGCTGGCGCTGGTGCTTCTACGTCTGTGTGCCGATCGCCATGGTCGCGCTGGTCCTGCTGCAGCGCACGCTGCACGTCACGACCGTCCGCAAGGAGAACGTGAGCATCGACTGGTTCGGCGCCACGCTCATCACCGCCGCCGTGAGCGTCCTGCTCATCTGGGTCTCCTTCGCCGGAAAGGCCGGCTACTACGAGTGGTTCTCGGTCGAGTCCGCCCTGTACGTCGGAGCCGGCCTCGTCCTGCTCGCCGCGACGCTCATCGTCGAGTCGAACGTCGCCGATCCGATCATCCCGCTCAAGATCGTCACCGAACGCACCACCGCCCTCGCCATCATCGCGTCCGTGGCAGTCGGTATCGGCCTGTTCGGTGCCACCACCTTCCTCGGCCAGTACTTCCAGACCTCGCGTGCCTACAGCCCGACGGTCGCCGGTCTGCTCACCATCCCGATGGTTGCCGGCACGCTCGTCTCGTCGATGCTCTCGGGTCAGCTCATCACGCGCTTCGGCAAGTGGAAGGGATTCCTCATCGGCGGTGCGCTCCTGCAGATGGTCGGTTTCGGCCTGCTCGGCACGGTCGATCACCTCACGTCGCTGACGCTGATCAGCGTGTACATCGCGATCGTGGGTCTGGGCACGGGCATGCTGATGCAGAACCTCGTCCTCGCCGTGCAGAACACCGTCAGCGTTCGCAACATCGGCGCCGCGAGCAGCTCCGTGGCCTTCTTCCGCACCTTCGGTGGCGCGATCGGCGTGTCGGTGCTCGGTTCGATCCTCGCCTCCCGTGTCGCGACGCTCTCCGCCGACGGCCTCGCGAAGCTCGGTGTGGACACCTCCGGTGGCGGTTCCGGCGGAAGTCTCGACTTCTCCCGGCTGCCTGCGCCGGTGGCGGAGGTCATCCGCGCTGCCTACGGCGATGCGACGGCGACTCTCTTCCTCGTGGCGGCGGCGTTCGCAGTCGTTACTCTGGTAGCAGTGGTGCTGATCCCGAACCGGGCGTTGCGCACCACCATCGATCTCGTGGAGGAGAAGTCGCCGGCCGATCGCGCCGACATCTCCCCGCAAGGGTGACCTCGATCACGACCGGGCGATCCGCCCACCGGTGACCAGCAGATCACGCGGAACCGAGGCGGTGGCGGGAGACGCTCCGTTCCCGTGCTCCGTAGACTGAGGGAATCACTCGCGCGACGAGCGCGAGGCACGAGCCGGAGGGAGCTGTTCCAGTTGGGTGTTCTGTCCCGCATCCAGTCGCCCGACGATCTACGTCGACTCTCCCCTGTGGAGCTCACCGAGCTCGCAGGGGAGATCCGGGAATTCCTGGTCGAGAAGGTCGCGGCGACCGGCGGTCACCTCGGGCCCAATCTCGGCGTCGTGGAGCTGACCATCGCTCTGCACCGGGTGTTCGATTCGCCGCGCGATCCGATCCTCTTCGACACCGGTCACCAGGCCTACGTACACAAGATTCTCACCGGTCGTCGCGACGCGTTCGACAGCCTCCGGCAGAAGGGCGGGTTGTCCGGCTACCCGTGCCGCGCGGAGAGCGAACACGACTGGATCGAGTCGTCGCACGCGTCGGCTGCGCTGTCCTATGCCGACGGGCTCGCCAAGGCCTATTCGCTGACCGGGCAGTCCGATCGGACCGTCGTCGCGGTCGTGGGCGACGGTGCGCTGACCGGCGGCATGTGCTGGGAAGCGCTCAACAACATCGCGGCCGGCCAGAACCGGTCGATGGTGATCGTCGTCAACGACAACGGCCGGTCCTACGCACCCACCATCGGCGGTCTCGCCGATCATCTCGCGGCGCTGCGCCTCAAGCCTGGCTACGAGAAGGTGCTCGACAACAGCAGGCGCATCGTCAAGCGGATCCCGTGGATCGGCTCGGCGGCCTACTCCGTGCTCCACGGTATGAAGGCCGGTGTGAAGGACGCGGTCAGCCCGCAGGTGCTCTTCACCGACCTGGGGATCAAGTACCTCGGCCCCGTCGACGGGCACGACGAGCAGGCGATGGAATCCGCCTTGCGTCGCGCGAAGGCGTACGGTGGTCCGGTCCTCGTCCACGCCGTCACCCGCAAGGGCGCCGGTTACGCGCCCGCCGAGAATCATCTCGCCGATCAGATGCACGCCACGGGCGTCATGGATCCGCGAACGGGTCGGGCGAAGGCGGCCTCCGCACCCGACTGGACGTCGGTCTTCTCCGGCGAGCTCATCGCCCTGGGGGAGCAGCGAGAGGATGTCGTGGCGATCACCGCCGCGATGCCCGGACCGACCGGCCTCGCCGAATTCGGCGAACGGTTCCCCGAGCGCACCTTCGACGTGGGCATCGCCGAACAGCACGCGCTGACGTCGGCGGCGGGTCTGGCGCTCGGCGGGATGCATCCCGTCGTCGCGGTGTACTCGACCTTCCTGAACCGGGCCTTCGACCAGTTGCTCATGGATGTCGCGCTGCTCCGGCAGCCGGTCACCGTGGTCCTGGACCGCGCGGGCGTGACGGGCTCGGACGGTGCCAGCCACAACGGCATGTGGGATCTGTCTCTGCTGGGCATCGTGCCGGGTATCCGGGTCGCCGCTCCGCGCGACGGGGCGACGCTGCGCGAGGAACTGGGCGAGGCGCTCGGCGTCTCGGACGGACCGACCGTCCTCCGATTCCCCAAAGGTTCGGTGGGAGAAGACATTCCCGCGGTCGAACGGATCGACGGCACGGTCGACGTGCTGCGGATGCCGCCGGCGCGGCGCGGCGACGCACTGATCGTCGCGGTCGGAGCGTTCGCGGGTCTCGCGCTCGACGTCGCCGATCGTCTCTCCCGGCAGGGGATCGATGCCGCGGTCGTCGATCCCCGGTGGGTGTTTCCCGTGCCCGACGCGGTGGTCGACCTCGCGCGCGGTTTCCGGATCGTCGTCACGGTCGAGGACAGCGGTCTGCACGGTGGTGTCGGCTCGGCGGTCTCCGCTGCCCTGCGCCGCAACGATGTCGACGTTCCCACGCGCGATGTCGGGGTGCCGCAGAGGTTCCTCGATCACGCCTCCCGCAACGAGATCCACGCCGAACTCGGTCTGACGGCCCAGGACGTGGCACGCCAGGTCACCGGCTGGGTCGCCGGCCTCGACAGCGAACCCGAGGAGCGGTCGCGCCCCTCGGCGGTCGAACAGTCCGACCGCGAAGCGGGCTGAGCCGGCCGACGCGAGGGCATACGCGTGAGGGGCGGTATCCGGTGGTCCGGATACCGCCCCTCACGCATGTCGACTAGCTCTGCATCTCCTCGAGTTCCATGCCCTTGGTCTCGGGGATCTTCGCCTTGACGAAGAAGAACGACAGCAGGGCGAAGAACGCGAACAGCCCGTACAGGAACCACAGTCCGACCGCGGAGGTGAGTGGCGGGAATGCGAGCGTGACCGTGAAGTTCGCGATCCAGTTGGCCGCGGTGCTGATGCCGAGGGCCACCGCGCGCATGCGGTTCGGGAACATCTCGCCGAGCATCACCCACATGATCGGACCCCAGGTGGCGGCGAAGAAGATCACGAAGGCGTTCGCACCGACGAGCGCGAGTGCACCCCACGGTGCCGGCAGTTCGACATCCTCACCGCTGCCGACCGCCTGCGAGAACGCGATCGCTGCCAGCAGGAGGCTGACGAACATGCCGATGGAGCCGGTCATCAGCAACGGGCGGCGACCGATCTTGTCGACGAACAGGATCGCGACGAACGTCATGAGCACGTTGATCACGGCCGTGATCACCGACGTCGTGAACGACTGGTTCTCCGAGAAGCCCACGGACTTCCACAGCGTCGTCGAGTAGTAGAAGATCGCGTTGATACCGACGAACTGCTGGAAGACCGCCATCGTGATGCCCACCCACACGAGCGGCTGCAGACCGAAGACCGGGCCGCGGATGTCGCCGAAGGAGGCCTTCGATTCCCGGCGCAGCGTGAGACGGATCTCGCGGACACGCTCGTCGGGCCGAAGCTCGCCGGTGACGCTCGCCAGCACGGCCGCGGCCTCTTCGTCCATGTCCTTGCCCACGAGATACCGGGGCGACTCCGGAATGGTCAGCGCCAGTACACCGTAGAGGACTGCGGGGGCCACACCGACGAGGAACATCCACCGCCAGGCCTCCAGATTCCACCACAACTCGTTCGACGCGCCACCGGCGGCGTTCTGGAGGATCGCATCCGACAGAAGAGCCGCGAAGATGCCGAGGGTGATGGCGAGTTGCTGCAGCGACGCGAGGGCACCGCGGTAGCGCGCAGGCGCGATCTCGGAGATGTAGGTCGGCGCGATGACCGAGGCGATACCGATACCGAGGCCGCCGAGTATGCGCCACAACATCAGGTCGGGAACGCTGAAGGCCAGGCCGGATCCGATCGAGGAGATCACGAACAGGACCGAGCCGAGGAGCATCACGCGTTTGCGGCCCCAGCTGTCGGCGAGGCGTCCGGCGAACCACGCACCGACGGCACAACCGAGCAGGGCGATGGCGACGGCGAAGCCGGTCACGAAGGAGCTGAGCGCGAAGTTCTCCTGAATGGAGTCGACGGCGCCGTTGACGACCGAACTGTCGAAGCCGAACAGGAAACCGCCTACGGCCGCTGCGACGGTCACGGCGATGACTTTCGCGGCGTGTGCGGTCGATGGTTGGGTCACCGTGGAACTCCTGGATGGGACAGGCCGCGAGGGCACGAAAAGGGCTGGACACACTGTGTTTTCTTCAGGGGAACATTACGCCGCGCCGAACTGCCGACTCGACGTTTCCGGCGAGAACTCGTCCCCGGTCCGCACCTCGCTCGGGCGATCCCCGGAGATCACTTCTCCGCAGTGAGCGCCTTCGCCAGTCGCGGCACGGTCAACTCGCATTGCCACGGCCGTGCCCCGCCCTCGGCGAAACGACCGCCGATGTACTCCTCGACGTCGTCCCCTGCCGCGACGTCCCAGTCCCAGCACAGGCGCCGCACGAGTTCCGGGCTCACCAGATTCTCGACCGGAACGGCGACCTCCTCGCTCAGAGCGGTGAGTTCGCCGCGCGCCACGGCGAGACGCTCCGCCTCCGCCGGGTGGTGGCGCGACCAGCGACCGGCCGGGGGAGGCCCGGTCAGCGGCGGCGTGAGGGGTGGGAGCCGGTCCTCGGGCAGCGCCCGGGCCCGCTCGATCGCGTTCAACCAGGCACGCGAGGAACGACGCTGACGGGGTCCACCGAAGACCGGAAGTGCCTGCAGCTGTTCGACGGTAGCGGGGCTCGCCTCCGCGGCGGCGATGATCGCGGAGTCCGGCAGGATGCGCCCGGGGGCGATGTCACGACGGGCAGCGATCTCGTCGCGCGTGGTCCACAGTTCGCGGACGATCGCGAGGCGGCGCCGGTCCTTGATCGCGTGGATCTTCGACGTACGTCGCCACCGGTCGGGCTTCGGCGCCGGAGGCCCGGCGAGGCGGATGTGCTCGAATTCCTGGGCGGCCCACTCGGTCTTGTTCTGCCGCTCGAGTTCACGCGCCATCGCCTCGCGGAGCTCGACGAGCGGTTCGACGTCGAGCGCGGCGTAGTTGAGCCACGACTCCGGCAACGGCCGGGTCGACCAGTCCGCGGCACCGTGACCCTTGCGCAGTTCCAGGCCGAGGGTCTCGGCCACGATCGCAGCGAGACCGACGCGAGGAAAACCGGCGAGGCGACCGGCGAGTTCGGTGTCGTACAACGTCGCCGGCCGGAGACCGAGTTCGGCAAGGCCGGGGAGGTCCTGGTCGGCGGAGTGCAGAACCCATTCGAGGTCGTTGATCACCTCGGCCAGGGGCGCGAGATCGTCCCGCGTCGGGATGGGGTCGAGCAGCACCGTGCCGGCGCCCTCGCGGCGCAACTGTACGAGATAGGCGCGCGCGGAGTAGCGGTAGCCCGACGCGCGTTCGGCGTCGACGGCCAGCGGGCCGTGTCCCTGCGCGAGCATCGCTGCCGCGTCGGCGACCCCGCGCGCCGTGGTGACGACCTCGGGGACGCCGTCACGGGGTTCGAGGAGCGGCACCGTCGTCACGCTCGCGCTGTTCTGCCCGTCCTCGTCGTTCTGTGCCGGCATGGGCGTGACTCTAGCCGTGTCCGTCCCGCGCGCAATTCCGTTCGTGTCCGGATCGTGCGATCGGCGGGACCGCGCGGGCTCGCCGGACCTCGCTCACCCCTCCTGCGGCACGGCCTCGTCGCCCTCCGCGCCGGCCGCGAGGATCAGGTCGTCGAGGGCGGGGGAGAAGTCGTCGACGAGCTCCCACAGGTCGGGAACGAGATCGGGGCACGAGATCAGGCCGATGTCGAGCCTGCCGTCGAGGGAGAGCACCGTCACGTTGAGTGCCGCCCCGTGGAAGATCGGTCCGAAGGGGTACATGGCCGTCATACGCGCGCCCATGAAGTACAGCGGGACGGGCGGTCCGGGCACGTTGGAGACCACGAGGTTGTGGATCACCGGATGCCGGTCGGCGAGGCGGAGTCCGGCATAGGCGCGCATCGCGGGCGCGAACACCGCCGCGCCGAGGAACTGCGACCAGTCCTGCAGCAGGTTCACACCGAGATCGGCATTGTGGTCCTTGGCCACCGCGTTCGCTTCCGCAAGGGCACGCAGGCGCTCGGCCGGATCCGCGATGTGGGTGTGGAGGTCGGCGAACATCGCCGAGACCTGGTTGCGTCCCGGCCGATCCGACCTGCCGTGGACCGAGACCGGGATCATCCCGATGAGCGGGGAATCGGGAAGTTCACCACGCCGCTCCAGATATCGGCGCAGCGCGCCGGCGCACACGGCCATCACCACGTCGTTGACGGTGACGCCGAAGATGTTCTTCACCAGTTTCACATCGTCGAGGTCCAGCTCGGCGAAGCCGACGTTGCGGCGTCCGGTGATGGTGGAGTTGAACGGTGTGCGCGGAGCCGTGAACGGCGCCGGCATCGCGTCGCCGCGTCGTGCGCGGGCGATCCACGAGGTCACCGACGTCACGGCGGCCGGCAGGATCCGCAGCAAGTGAAGGGGTCGCCGGGCGACGTTGAGGGCACCGGCGAGGGCGATGGCGAGATCGTTCGCGTCGCCGGCGCCCCGCTTTACCGGTTCCGGCCGGGGATCGGCCGGGTCGAGGCTGCACAACTGTGAGACGAGGGCGGCGCCGGACACCCCGTCCACTCCGGCGTGGTGCATCTTCACGACGACGGCGACCCGGCCGTCGTCGAGCCCGTCGACGAACCACATCTCCCACAGGGGCCGGGAGCGATCCAGGGGCTGCGAGGCGATGTGGCCGCACAGGTCGGCGAGTTCGAGCCGGCTTCCCGGGGCGGGCACGCCGACGTGGTGGACGTGCCGGTCGAGGTCGAAATCGTGGTCGTCGACCCAGACCGGATGGTCGAGGTTGAACTTGCTGTCGGCCAGTTTCATCCGGAACTGGGGCACGGCGGCGAGTCGTGCCCCGAGTTCGTTGCGAAGGCTCGGATAGTCGTGGCGGCCCGGGACAGTGGTCGGGTCCAGCACGATCAGCCCGCAGATGTGGAGGAGCTGGCTGGGAGTCTCGAGGTAGAGGAAACCCGCGTCGAGTCCGCTGAGACGCTGCATGGAACCAGGGTAGAACAGGTTCTAGAAATCTGGTCGGATTGCGCCGGTTTTCACCGCTGCAGTCGTGCGACCCCCGCGGGAGGCAGGCCGGCGGCATAGGCGAGGACGTCGCAGAAGGCCTCGACGTGCGGGGCCAGCACGTCCGACTGCGGAGTCCACGAGGCGCGCAGTTCCAGCTGGTGTGCGCGGCCCGGGCCCGCGATGTCGCCGAACCGCACGGAGGTCGTCGAGGTCACCGTGCCGCCCAGGGCCGTGAGGGGTTCGCCGTGCGCGGCCAGTGCATCGACGAGCCAGCTCCACGCGACCTCCGGCAACAGCGAGTCGGCCGCCAGGCTCTCGTCGACGTCGGCCTGGATGTACGAGACGAGCCGGGTGGTCCCGTGCCACGCCTCGTCGCCGTCGGGGTCGTAGAGCAGGATGAGGCGGCCGAACGCGTCGCCCTCCGACTGCTCGGGCACCCTCTCCGTCTCGTCGTGCAGGACCTCGGCGCCCAGTGCATAGCTGTAGGGAGCGAGCCGTTGCGGTGGTCGGATCGGCCCGACCTCGATCTCCGGGCGCACGGTAGCCGCGTTCATCGCATCGACTGCGGAACGGAAGCGGGCCGGCTCGGCGGGCGAGGTGGTCACCGAGCGGACGTTAGTGCCGGTGACGCACCGCACGCGGGAGGCGCGCCGATTCCGGTGGGCGGCGCGGTCGTGGCAGCATGGGGCAACGGGTCCGCACCACACGTCTCGGTCCGGGACCCGACAGACGCTGCCCTGCGCGACTGCGCGCAGTGCCCGAAGAACGAGGATCGATGACCGGCTTGGAGAACACGAACGTCGGCTCTGCGGTGCCCGCGGAGTACCCCGCGCGGAGGATCCTGCCGCATGCGCCGCTGCTGGCGGCCGCACGCGGTGAACGGCCCGTCCACCGGCCCGTGTGGTTCATGCGCCAGGCCGGCCGCTCCCTCCCCGAATACCGGGAGATCCGCGCCGGCGTCGGCATGCTCGAATCGTGCTTCGACCCCGAGCTCGTCTGCGAGATCACGATGCAGCCGGTGCGGCGCCACAAGGTCGACGCCGCCATCCTGTTCTCCGACATCGTCGTCCCGCTCAAGGCGGCAGGTATCGACCTCGACATCGTCGCCGGGACGGGCCCGGTCGTCGCGACCCCCGTCCGCACCGCCGCCGATGTCGCCGCGCTGCCGTCCCTCGAGGCCGAGGAGGTCGGAGCGGTCGCCCGCGCCGTCGGGCTGCTGACCCGCGAGCTCGGCGACACCCCGCTCATCGGCTTCGCGGGGGCGCCCTTCACCTTGGCGTCCTACCTCGTCGAGGGCGGACCCAGCCGCAACCACGAGCACACCAAGGCGCTCATGCACGCCGACCCGAAGACCTGGCACGCGCTCCTCGGCAAGCTCACCGATGTCGCCATCGGCTTCCTGCGCGCGCAGATCGGCGCCGGTGTCGACGCCGTCCAGCTCTTCGACTCGTGGGCGGGCGCCCTGTCGCTCGCCGACTACCGCGAGTACGTCCTGCCGCACTCCGAGCGTGTCTTCGCCGAGATCGCCGATGCGGGAGTACCGCGCATCCACTTCGGCGTCGGTACCGGCGAGCTCCTCGGCGCCATGGGTGAGGCCGGTGCGGACGTCGTCGGCGTCGACTGGCGCATCCCGCTCGACGTCGCCGCGACGCGCGTCGGCGCCGGCAAGGCCCTGCAGGGCAACCTCGACCCCGCCATCCTGTTCGCCGGCCCGGAGGTCGTCGAACGCGAGGTGCGCCGCATCGCCGCCGAAGCCGATCGCGCGCTGGCCGCCGGCGCCACCGGCCACATCTTCAACCTCGGTCACGGGGTCCTGCCCGACACCGATCCCGACGTCATCACCCGAGTGGTCGAGCTGGTGCATTCGCTGTGACCCCGCCGACGGTCGCGGTCGTCGGCGGTGGGATCAGCGGTCTCGTCGCCGCATACCGGCTGCGTCGTTCGCTCGGCGCCGCCGCGCGGATCGTCGTGCTCGAACGATCGTCGCGGCTCGGCGGCAAGCTCCGCACCGTGCCGTTCGCCGGAGACCCGGTCGACGTCGGGGCCGAGGCGTTCATCGCACGCCGTCCCGAAGTGCTCGCACTCGCCGAGGAACTGGGGCTGAGCGACCACATCGTCCACCCCTCGGGCGCGCGACCGCTCCTGTACGCCGGCGCACGGTTGCATCCGCTGCCCACGGGCACGCTGATGGGCATCCCGGCGTCCGCGCAGTCCGTCGAGGGACTCGTCGACGACGAGACCCTGGCCCGTATCGCCGCCGAGCCCACCGTGCCGCTGGAGTGGAACCGCAGCTCCGATGTCTCCGTCGCCGAACTCGTCCGTTCACGCTTCGGGGAGCAGGTGGTGCGGCGCAGCGTCGACCCGCTGCTCGGCGGGGTGTACTCGGGGCTGTCCGACACCGCCGGTGTCCGGGCCACCGTCCCGACGCTCGCCGCCGCCCTCGACGCCGGTGCGACGAGCCTGAGCGATGCCGTTTCCCGCGCCCTGCCCCCGCCGTCGGACGCTCCGGTCTTCGGGACGCTGCGCGAGGGCTACGGTGTCCTGCTCGAGGCCCTCGTGCGCGAGGCCGACGCGGAATTCCTCTACGGCACCGCGGCCTCCGGGCTGAAGCGGGACGGCGACCGGTGGTCGATCGAGCCGCTCGGTGAGGTCGACGGAGTGATACTCGCCGTGCCCGCGCCGGACGCCGCCCGGCTGCTCGCCGACAGCGTGAGATCTGCCGCGCAGTGCGCCGCGCAGATCCCGCTCGCCTCGTCGGTGGTGGTCGCGCTCGCGTTCCCGCACGACACCGGCCTGCCGCAGAACTCCGGGATCCTCGTCGCGACGGGGGAGGAGCTGTCGGCGAAGGCGTTCACTCTGTCGAGCCGGAAGTGGCCGCACCTCGCGGAACGACCCGTCGCACTCGCCCGCGCGTCGTTCGGACGGTTCGGCGACGACGCGCTCGTCGACGCCTCGGAGGCCGAGCTGATCGCACTCGCCCGCGCGGATCTCGCGACCGTCACCGGAGTCGACACCGAACCGGTGGCCGCCATCGTGCAGCGATGGCACGGCGGGCTGCCGCAGTACCGCGAACACCACGGCGAGATCGTCGCCGCCCTCGAGGCCGAGATCGCCGGGATCGACGGACTCGAGGTCGCAGGCGCGATGCTGCACGGAGTGGGCGTACCCGCATGTGTCGCATCAGGCACGGCCGCGGCCGCACGCCTGGCTGCACGAATGGAAGGATGAACGTCATGGCACGTCTCGACTACGACAAACTCAATTCCACCCTCCGCTACACCATGTGGTCGGTCTTCCAGGTCCGGCCCGGTGTTCTCGGCGACGACCGCACCGCCGCGATCGAGGACGCGAAGGCGTTCTTCGCCCGCCTCGACGACACCGACGTGATCGTGCGCGGCATCTACGACGTGGCCGGCACCCGCGCCGACGCCGACTTCATGATCTGGAGCCACGCCGAGCACATCGAGGACCTGCAGAAGCTGTACGCCGACTTCCGGCGCACCACGCTCCTGGGCCGGGCGAGCACCCCGGTCTGGTCCAACACCGCGCTGCACCGGCCCGCGGAGTTCAACAAGAGCCACCTGCCCGCCTTCATCGCGGGGGAGGAGCCGGGCGACTACGTCTGCGTGTACCCCTTCGTGCGGTCCTACGAGTGGTACCTGCTGCCCGACGAGCAGCGCCGGAAGATGCTCGCCGACCACGGTATGGCGGCTCGCGGCTACCCCGACGTGCGTGCCAACACCGTCCCGGCCTTCGCGCTCGGCGACTACGAGTGGATCCTCGCCTTCGAGGCTCCGAAGCTCGACCGCATCGTCGATCTCATGCGCGACCTGCGTGCCACCGACGCGCGCCTGCACGTCCGGGAGGAGACCCCCTTCTTCACCGGGCCGCGGGTCGACGTCGCAGCGCTGGTCGCGTCGCTGCCCTGACGTGACCCCGACGAGCGCGGTGCCACCGGAGGGAGACGCTCGGCTGTTCTCCCAGATGGCGCACTGGGGGATGTTCTCGGCGCAGGCACGCGACGGCGAGGTCGTCGCCGTGCAGCCCTACGCCGGGGACCGCGACCCCTCACCGATCCTGGGGAACATCCCCGGATCGGTGCGGCACCGTGCTCGCATCGCCGGACCGGCCGTCCGCCGCGGCTGGCTCGAGAACGGACCGGGACCGAGCACGCGACGCGGCGACGACGAGTACGTCGCGGTCTCGTGGGACGAACTCACCGAGATCCTCGCGGGCGAACTGCAGCGCGTGAAGGACCGGCACGGCAACCGGGCGATCTTCGGCGGCTCCTACGGCTGGTCGGCGCCCGGCCGGTTCCACCACGCGCAGAGCCAGGTGCACCGCTTCCTCAAGATGTTCGGTGGTTACACCCGCTCGGTGCACTCCTACTCGCTCGGGGCGACCGGCGTGATCATGCCACGCGTGCTGGGCACCCACTGGAAACTGTTCGCGCGCTCCACCTCCTGGGAGGTCATCGCCCGCGAGACCGATCTGATGGTGTGCTTCGGCGGCATCCCGCTCAAGAACACCGCTGTCAACGACGGCGGCACGAGCGACCACCCCACCCGCGACGCCCTCGAGCGGATGCGGGCCCGCGGCGGCCGGATCGTCTCGTTCAGCCCGATCCGCAGCGACATGCACGGCGAGCACGAGTGGCTCGCTCCCCGGCCGGGCACCGACGTCGCGATCATGCTCGCCCTCGCGTACGTCCTGGCCACCGAAGGTCTCGCCGACCGCGAGTTCCTCGACCGCTACTGCACCGGCTACGACCGGTTCGAGGAGTATCTGCTCGGCCGCACCGACGGCGTTCCCAAGACCCCGGAGTGGGCGGCCACGCTCTCGGGGCTGCCCGCCGGAACCTTCGTCGACCTCGCGCGGCGCATGGCCCGCGGTCGCACCCTGGTGTCCGTGACCTGGTCGCTGCAACGTGTCCGGCACGGCGAGCAGGCTCCCTGGGCGGGCGTGACCCTCGCCGCGATGCTCGGTCGACTCGGGGTCCCCGGCGGCGGTTTCGGTCACGGCTACGGCTCGATGAACGAACCCGGTCTCGCGCCCGTCCCGTATCCGTTGCCCACCCTGTTCCAGGGCAACAACGACGTCGCGGACTTCATCCCCGTCGCCGCGATCTCCGACCTGCTGTTGCGGCCGGGGGAACAGTTCGACTACGACGGGCAACGTCCGACCTTCCCCGACATCCGGCTCGTGTACTGGGCGGGCGGCAATCCCTTCCATCACCACCAGGACATCGGGCGGCTCCGTCGCGCGCTGCGGCGACCGGACACGATCGTCGTCCACGACCCGTACTGGACGGCGATGGCCAAGCACGCCGACATCGTCGTGCCGTCGACCACGGCGCTCGAACGCGACGACCTCACGTGCACACGCAACGATCCGCTGCTCGTCGCGATGCAGGCCGCCGTACCGCGCTTCGCCGACGCCCGCGACGACTACGACACCTTCACCGCTCTGGCCCACCGGCTCGGTTTCGGCGAGACGTTCACCGAGGGCCGGACTTCCCGGCAGTGGCTCGAACACCTCTACGAGCAGTGGCGCGGTTTCGTCCTCGCCGACGACCGGCGGGTCGAGGATCCACCGCCCTTCGAGGACTTCTGGTACGGCGGACCGGTCCGGATGCGGACCGAGGACGATCTGACCCTGTTCGAGGACTTCCGCTCCGATCCCGACGGACATCCGCTGCGAACCCCCAGCGGACGTCTCGAGATCTTCTCCGCCGACATCGACTCGTTCGGGTACGACGACTGCGCCGGTCACCCCACCTGGTACGAGCCGGACGAATGGCTCGGTTCCCCTCGGGCCGAACGGTTCCCGCTGCACCTGATCGCCAACCAGCCGGCCACGCGCCTGCACGGCCAACTCGACCACGGGTCCGTGAGCCAGACGTCGAAGATCCGCGGCCGTGAACCGATCCGGATGCATCCCGACGACGCCGCCGCGCGAGGTCTGGAATCCGGAGACATCGTCCGCGTGTTCAACGATCGCGGATCCTGTCTCGCCGGGGTCGTCGTGGACGACGGACTGCTCCCGAGCGTCGTCCAGCTCGCGACGGGTGCGTGGTACGACCCGCTGGACCCGTCCGATCCGGGGTCGATGTGCGTGCACGGGAATGCGAACGTGCTCACCCCTGACGTCGGGACGTCGTCGCTGTCCCACGGATGCACGGGGCAGCACGTGCTCGTCGACGTCGAGCGGTTCGACGGTGAGCTGCCGCCCATCCGGGCCTACGACCCGCCGGTCGTCCGGCAGCGCTGAGTTCTCCGGTACAGGGCCGTCACAGGCCGAGGGACGACTGCACGTCGTGCAGGGTGGCCGCGGAAGCGGCCAGCCCCGATTTCTCCTCCGACGACAGCGGCACCTCGAGCACGGTGTGCGCGCCGCGCGCGTCGACGATGGTGGGGAGCGACAGGCAGACGTCCTGCAAGCCGTGCAGGCCGGTCTGCAGCGTCGAGACCGCCAGCACCCGGCGCTGGTTGCGCAGGACCGCCTCCACGATGCGGGCACTCGACAGGCCGATCGCGAGATTCGTGGCACCCTTGCCGCGGATGATCTCGTAGGCGCTGCGTACCACCTCGTCGAAGAGTTCGGCGCGGGTGGCGGCACCGAAGACCGGTCGTCCGTCGACGGTGAAGGAGTCCACCGGCACGCCGCCGATCGTCGCACCGGACCACAGAGCGACCTCCGAGTCGCCGTGCTCCCCGACGACGAACGCGTGGACGTTCTCGACGGCCACATCGGCGCGGTGCGCGAGCAGGTACCGCAGCCGACCGGAATCGAGCACCGTTCCCGATCCGAAGATCCGACCGTCCGCGATTCCGGTCGCCGCAACCGCGGCACGGGTCACGATGTCGACGGGATTGCTGACGAACACGATCACCGCATCGGGGGAGGCGGACAGCAGGCGGGGCGTCAGATCCCGTGCCAGCGCGACGTTCGCAGCGGCGAGCTCGAGGCGCGACTGGCCGGGATGCTGCTTGGCGCCCGCCGTGACGACGATCAGATCCGAACCGGCGGTGACCGCGACGTCGTCGCCGCCCTCGATCCGGCACGACGGCGCGAACTGGGTGCCGTGGTTCAGGTCGAGGACCTCGGCGCGCACCTTCGCGGGATTCGTGTCGAACAATGCGATCGCGTCGGCCGACCCCCGCAGCAGGCATGCGTAGGCCACTGCGGTACCGACGCTGCCGGCACCGACGACGGACAGTTTCGTACTGCTTCCGGCACTCGTGCGAGTCGCGGCCATGGACAGATTCTCGCCCACCTGACGGACGAGCGCGAGCGGAGCGGCCGGCACGGGACGCGGCGGTTGCCCGACCGACGGGCGGTGCGGGCTCTAGCCTCGGCTGCATGGCCACGACACCTTTCGACGCCGTCCTGTTCGACTTCTCCGGCACGTTGTTCCGGCTCGAGGAGGACGAGAGCTGGCTCGCCGACGTCACCGACGACGCGGGTGAACCCTTCGACGTGCACCGGCAGGCCGAACTCATGCGGCGGTTGACCGCGCCCACCGGCCAGCCCGTCGAGATGGACGCCGACGAGCACCACGCCTGGACCAATCGCGACCGCGAACCCCGTTGGCACCGCGAGGCCTATCTGACGGTGCTGAGGAAGTCGGGAGTCGCCGATCCCGAACAGGCACAGGCGCTGTACCGGAAGGTGACCGACCCCGGTTGCTGGACGGTCTATCCCGACACGGTCCCCGTGATCGAGGCGCTCGCCGGTGACGGGATCGCCGTCGGCGTGGTGAGCAACATCGCGTTCGACCTGCGGCCCGCCTTCGCGCGGCTCGGCATCGACGACCTCGTGTCGGTGTTCGCGTTGTCCTTCGAGGTGGGCGCCGTCAAACCCGAACCGGAGATCTTCCGTTACGCCGTCGACGCGCTGGGCGTCGACCCGCGGCGCACG
>NZ_LPZN01000069.1 GCF_001646655.1 Rhodococcus gordoniae
CTGCTCGCGACGTCGATCCCCTTCTGGTGGTCGACGTCGGCGGCGGCCATGGTGCTCGTGACAGCCTTCGCGGTCACCGACCGATCGGCTCTGCGCCCGAGCTTGATCCCGTGGACAGCCCTGGCTCTCGCCATCGGCCTGACCGTTGCGGTTCAGGTCGTTCATTCCCTCGGCGTCGAACAGCTTGTTCGTGCGGCGTTCGCGCACCTGGAGGGCGACTCCGTCGGCACGCTGTTCGTGTCGGCCGCAACAGGAGCGGTGCTGAGCAACCTGATCAACAACATTCCGGCCTACTTGCTTCTCGAGCCCGCGGCCGCGTCCGGTGCAGCCCTGATCGCTCTGCTCATCGGCTCGAATGCCGGGCCGATCGTGACACCGTGGGCCTCTCTGGCCACGCTGCTGTGGGCAGATCAGTTGCGCCGAGCCGGCCACATCGTCCCCTGGCAGCAGTTCGCCACCCTGGGGATACCACTGGCGATCGGTGCAATCACGGTGTCCGTGGCCGCGTTGTCGTTGTCCCAGCGGTGATCCGGCCGCATATACACGCTGGTCAGAGGGCAGCAACCACCTCGAAATCCAAACCGTTCGCCTGCGCGAGATAGATCTGCTGCCGCGCTTGGTTCCCCTCGAATCGAACGACGCCGCGAGGACTGTCGAACTCCAACCCGTCGATCCGGGCATCACAGCGGGTCGGATCCAATCCTCCGGCTCGGCGTGCAAGATGGCTGAGAGCGTAGATCCCCTGATAACAGGACTCTGCCATGTTGTTCAGAGCGGGAGCCTCGTAGCCGTTGGCGTTCACGTAACTGCCGACGAACTGCAAAGAGGATTCGGTGTTCAAGGCGCGGAAATAGGCTGCGGATGCGAACAGATTCTCGGTCGTCTCGGCGCCGCCGGCCAGGAGCATGTTCTCTTCCATCAGGGGACTGAACCGGAGCATGCGGTGATGGAGGTCGCGGGCAGCGAAATTTCGGTGGAAGTCCACGGCGTCCTGGCCTACCAGAAGTGTCAACACCGCCTGGCATCTACTCTCCGCAGCCACCACGGGCAGTTGTGGGTCATCGGCCCGGCCCATCGGAACGAACGACGAACCGACTATGTCCACCCCGAGCGCAGCAGCGAAGTGTCCGATCAGTTGATACGTACGCAACGGCCAAATATAGTCGGCGCCGACGACGTACCACGACCGCACACCGTGGTGATCGCGCAGCCACCGCATCGCCGGATAGATCTGTTGTTCGGGAGATTCTCCCGAACAGTAGACGTTGGAACTGACCTCGCCTCCCTCGTAGAGCGAGGTGTACACATACGGGACCCGACCACGAACGACGGGCGCGAGATGTCGTCGGATCGACGAGATGTGCCATCCGCTGATCGCATCGAGGGCGCCGGCATCGAGCAGGTCGGACACCTCGGCTGTGACCGCGCGGGGGTCGCGACCGCCATCGATGAACTCGAGCTGAATTTCACGGCCGCCGAACCCGGCTCCCGCATTGAGTTCGCGTCGAGCCAATTCGCTGACGGCCATGCACGAAGGTCCGAAGATACCGCCTGGGCCTTGCAGCGGGATCACCATGCCGACCCGGTAGACCTCCGACCGGCGGTGTGGCGCGGATGCCGACATCGGATCCTCTCGGGTAATGTCGGCGGAGGTGCATCGGTTCATCGTCCCGCCACTCGTACAGATCGAAGGGCTGAAAAGGCAGGAGACTCACGTGGCTCCCCGAAACTCCGATCGGCTGGCGACCCGAGTAACGGCGATTTCCGGCGATATCGCTACCATCGACTCTCCTTCAGCGGTCGTTGCGCTACTGCAGGCTACCAAAGCCATTGTGTCCTCGCTCACGTCGATCGGCTCCGAATTCGATTTGACCTGCGATGATGTGCTCGTGCTCGATGCGCTCGCACGCCACGGAAGCGCATCGATGGCCGAGTTGTCGTCGCATACCGCCATATCAGGAGCCACCCTCACCCGGTCCGTCGACAGGCTGGTCTCCCGGACACTGGTCTACCGTGAGGTGAGCGCCGAAGATCGGCGCCGGGTCGAAGTTCACCTCAGCACCCGCGGAGTCGAAACCCACCGAGCACTGGAAGCACAACTCGCCGAACTCGATGCAAGAGCCGGCCGAATCTGCAGGACTCCGAGTCAGGCGTGAACCGAGCCGAACTCGTGTTCGTTTCGGCGAGTCGAGGTGAACCCGGCGTCGCCCTCGAGATGCCACGTCACAACGATTGCGCCTCCCGGACGGACGCACGGCTGCGTGCCGAGCTGAAACGGCCCGTCAAGCAGATCTCCCGCCAGATCCGCGCCATCAAAAAATCCCCGAACTTCAAATACTGAAGGCATTTCATCATGGATCTTCACGATCCGTGAGAGCAGCCACCGCATCCACAACCCGCTGACCCCCGACAAATTCGCCACCCTCGGACAGGCACTCCACGTCATCCCCGGGACACGGGTACTCGACCTCGCCAGCGGCTCGGGCGAGATGCTCTGCACGTGGGACCGTGATCTGGGATTCACAGGCACGGGCGTGGACATCAGCACGCTCTTCACCGAGCAGGCCCGCGCCCGCGCTGTCGGCCTCGGTCTCGCCGACCGCGTGGCGTTCGTCCATGGCGACGCCTCCGGGTCACGTCGCGGACGAGTCGGTCGATCTCGCCGCGTGCATCGGCGCCACGTGGATCGGTAACGGAGTGGCCGGGACCGCCGAGTTGCTCGCCCGCAGCCTCGGTCCCGGCGGGAGGATGTTGATCGGCGAGCCCTACTGGCGCGTGACTCCTTCCGACGAGGAGACGGCGGCGGCCTGCCACGCCACCGGCGTTGCCGACTTCCTGCCGCTGCCGGGTCGATCGAGCAGTTCGGGGAACTCGGGTATGACGTCGTGGAGATGATGCTCGCCGACCAGGAGGACTGGGACCGCTATACCGCGGTGCAGTGGCTCAACATGCGCCGCTGGCTCGATGAGAACCCGGACGACGAACTGGCGCCAGAGGTTCGGGCAGAGCTCACCGCCGCGCCCGCCCGATACACGCGCTACCTGCGTGAGTATCTCGGCTGGGGAGTGTTCGTGCTGATGCAGCGCGACGGCACCGCCGACACGCTCACCGTCGTCGCATCCGATCAGGATTCGCTTGCAGCGGCATTCGATGGGCAGACGACCGGCATCGTGCGCATGTGGAACGACGACGACGGGTGGGGTGTGATCGACTCGCCGCACATCCCGGGCGGATGCTGGGCACACTCCCGCGTCACCCCGACCGTCGATGGTCGCTTCGCCGTGGAGATCGTCCGCACCGCCTGAATGATGGGTGTTCCGGTCGGCAAGAACGACACCCCGCACCCCCTCGGCGCGGGGAAGGGACGAGGTAGGGAGCCGCGCCTGCCGTGGTCCGATACGTACTCACACGCGGGCATCAGTCTGTGACCCTGCCACGGAAGGGGCCGGATGGAACTGTCCTCTGCGTCGATGGTCGTATCACGGTACGGCCGCCTGTTTTTCACGGGCCGTCCGAACCACCGAACACGAGGCGGGGTGTCCCGACGACCGGCTCGTGCGGATGGAGTTGTTGTTGCAGGGATGCGAGCGCGGCGTCGTCGAGAGTTCCCCGATAGATCTGACAAGCCCAGTCGAAATCCGTGGTGGACCAAGCAACCTGATGGCCGTGCACTCTCACCCTCCATGGTGTGCTCGATCGAGGTCGTCGGATGATCCAGCCTGTCCGCTGGTCTGTGCCCAGTGGTGCGGAGAACGCACCGGATTGTGGATCGGTCAGGTCGACCAGGCGCGGGGTGAAGTCCATCAGCACCGGCACGTGGATGGGGTCGGCGGTGATGTTCTCCCGGAACCACTGCATCGATTCCTCCCACCGTGTCGCCGGCGGACCGCCGTGTCCGGCGCGGGCGCGGGATTCCTCGTCCGAGACGACCGGTCCGTCCCACGTGAACAGGGAAGGCTCGAGCGATTCTCCCACGATCAGGTCGGTGAATGCGGCGCCGTCGATACCGTCACCCGAATGCTGTCCAAGCACCGTGCCGGTCTCGGCATCGACCACCAGACGTATCGAGGGCTCGGGCATACGGTCATTCTCACGCGCTGCCAGGTCCACGGACCAGCAACGGCGGCCGAGAAATTCGAGGTCGGTCACCGGTCCTGCCGGACGGGCATGGTGGTCTCCGACCCAATGCTCGACCCGTGGGGTGATCACGAGGTACCGGCCCGAACCCGGCGAATGCACCCGGCGCAGTTCGGTGCAGCGCGGACGGTCCGGCTCGGAGGTGAAGTCCCAGGCGGTGACGCCGTCGCTGACGAACAGCACGTGCCCATCGAGCGATTCGATCCTCGATCGGCGTCCCCACCGGTACAGACGTAGGCCCCCTCGCCGGACGGGAAGAAAGACGGGCTCTTCACCGTAGGTGCCGTAGTAGTAGTGCAACGGCCCGTCGGAGTTGCGGTACGGGACAATCACACCGTGGATCGGCCGGCGAGGCCCATCGGCCATGGTCACCAGCATTTGCACCCATGCGGTCATTGCATCCCCCGGCCCGTACGAGTGCAGGTCCCCACAGCCCGGGGAACGGAACGACGCCCGGGAACATCTCCGGTGTCCGTCTCCGCTCGGTGATGAGGCTGTCCATGCGGCGGCGGCAGGGTGGGGGATATCGCCTGAATGTGTTCTGACATCGGTCGTCGCTCCCGAGTACTCCGCCCGGAGACGAAGAGATCGAGTGTACAGCTCACGGCAAGATACAGCTTGGTTGCGTTCGAACTCGTCCCACATCAGCATGATCCGGATTCTTCGCTGGCGCGAAGTCGTACCGTACAGACGCCGAAGGTCACAGCTTCCACAATTGCAGCAGCGCCGCACGCAGGCTCGGAGAGATGACGCGGTGGTCGTGGTGCAGCCGCGGGTTGGGGTGGCCGTGTTCGGCGAGGGTGCGCGCGGCGTCGGTTACGGTGATGGGGTCGAGGTCTGTGCGGACGCGTAATCGGTAGGCCACGGCATGGCGGGTGTGGGGGATGCGGTGCGGGCCGGTCTCGACCACCGTCGGTGGAAACAAGGTGGTGTCGTCGTCGTTGATCCGGATCACGACGTCGCCGGCCTGGAGGCGACTGCGGCGGTCGGTGCCAGGTTTGTCCTCGTGCAGCCACTCGGTGCGGTACCGCGGGTTCGGTCCACTCGTTTCCGGCGCGGGCGTGGCCCAGGTGTCCTGGTCCTCGGCGGCGGGGGTGTGGTCGCCGTTGTGGCGCAAGAACATCCGGCGCACGGGGGCGGGGAGGAAGTCGTGGCCGGTGCGGGCGCGGCTGCCGATCCCGGCCAGCGGCACGGCGCGGCCGACCTGCCAGATGGCGGTGGCGCTGTCGAGGAACACCTCGTCGACCTCGACCGTGTCGTCGAGACCGTCGATAAAGGTATGCGCCGCGGCGATGGCGTCGGGATCGTCTGTAGCCAGGGCGGTTTCGTCCGCCACGGTGGAGCTGTGCGAGGCGCTGGCGGGACCGACGATCACCTTCTCGCTGGTAATGATCAGGCCGGTGTGCAGGTTCGGGGTGGACAGCACCCGCACCCCGGCGGTGAGGAAGCGCGCGAGGGCGGTGGGGGAGGTGGCGTGTGCGCGCACGGCCGTACGGGCGGCATTGACGATGAGCAGGTCTCCGGCGCGCAGCGGCAACAGGTCGGGCGCGGTGTGGTCGAGGTAGGCGATGGCGACGCGGCGGGACCCTCGGCGGCGCAGGGCGGCGGTGATGTGCGGCCAGGGGTGCGGTGCGTGCAGGACGGTGCCCATAACCGGTCACCTTATCCGGCAGCATGTTCCGGATGGCCGGATGCGAGCAGCGCCGAGGGTGTGCGTTTTCCGGTGTCGGCGGTGAGGCAGCCCAGGGCGGGGAGGTGTCATCGGACCAGCTCAGGACCGATGCTCAACCGTTCCGTCCGGGGGTTCGTCGGGTCTGGATGTGTGCGGTCATCGGTACGCCCGGCGGTGCTGTCGCCGATCCTGGCAGGTGTAGCACGCCCGCCGCACCTTGCGGCCCCAGCGTCCTGGGGGTGGGTGCGAGGCTGGGACTCGTAGAGGGGCGCGGCGTCGGGTCCGGCACGTGCGCGGTGATGGTGGGGCTGTGGTCGGCGTTGGCGCTCTGGTGCGCCTCGGGCAATGAATTCGCATCGGCGGCCCTGCCTGCGTGCCGGCGGTGGCCTGGATCGTGGTGGGGATATGTCAACGTACCGCGCACACAGCTCGAGTGGGTGGCCGGCCGCAGTGATACTTCGGTCGAAGATCGGAAGAGTGGGAGAGTTGGGAGCAATGGAGATTGTGGTGGTCGGCGCGATCGCGGTGGCGGTGCTGGTGGGGTTCGATCAGTTGGCGTTGTGGGCCGAACGCAGAGGCTGGATCTATTGGCGACGGCGCAAATCCGGTGGCTCGGCGGATGCGGGGGCGGGCATGCTGGGTGTGATGGACGGGCTCTTCTCCCCGGGCACCAGACATGCAGTGGAGGAGATCGCCGGCAAGCAGAACGGTCGCATCGATCTGTCGATCGGCGACGACGGGCGGATCGATCTCGACAGCGGCCGGGTGTGTCTGCCGACCTTTGATAAACCGGTCCAGGAACGCCCCTTCGATGTCGGGTCGGACGGACGGTTGACGTAGCCGACCGCACCCCGGGCGCGGGTGCTCGGTGTGCGACTTCATGCTGTCCGACGCGGACAGACATCACGGAACAGGGGGCGCTGATTGCAGGGCCGCGCCCCTTGCCTCTCGCTCGCTCTAGGATCACGACTGTGCTGACGAAAAACCATCGTGAACTTGTCGCTGTGGCTGTAGACCACGCGGTCGCAACCCACGACGGCGATGCACATACCGTCGCCGCAGCGATCCTGACTCGCTCGGGCCGGGTGATACTCGGTCTGAACACTCACCACTTTCTCGGAGGGCCATGTGGGGAGATCAGCGCGCTGTCCAATCACGCCGCGCACTGCCCCGATGATCCGATCGTGGCCGTCGTTGCGGCATACGGGCCGACGGCGAGCGTGATCGCTCCTTGCGGCAAGTGTCGGCAGATCCTGTTCGACCTCGATCCGAACATCGAGTGCATCATCCGCGCAGCGAACGGTCTGCAAGCCCATACGGTCCGAGTTCTTCTGCCTCATGCCTACGACTGGCAGGCCATGGAAGCGCCTCAGCTGATCTACATGTGGGAAGGCTACGAAACCCTCATCCGCGAGGGCCGCAAGCGCCAAACTATCCGCGTTGACGATCCTTTTCGTCCAGGCCCTGCGGTCCTCGTTTTCGAGAAGGGCAACGGAGAAACGATCACGATCGATGCCCACGTGGACCAGGTGCGCACCGTCTCACGCGCAGCACTGAGTGAGCAGGACGCGCTACTCGACGGATCGATTGCCTCGAATCACTTCACGCAGCCCTGGACCAGCACTATCCGGATCTTCCTGGCGACACCCTTCTCGACATCGTGAAATTCAGTCTCCCAACTGCTCCGCCGGAAACGGACGCCGAGGTTCCATCAGTAGCGAACACCCCCTAGCAGACCTCACGGACCTCGTGAGATGTGGAGGGACCGCTTCGTGCAGGCCGGACCGCAGTTACACCTGCGATTGCAGCACCGGCCGTTGCATCGGACCAAATAGTTCCCGGTGGCGATGTCGTCCACCCCACCGCAGGGCGGCATGTCATCAGTGCAGCGCGGGGACATACCGTCGGGCCAGGTCAACGCGTATATCTCCGGTCTGCTCCGGAATCCGGTTCAGGCGTCGGGGTGATCGTCGTGTGTGGTGCGCTCGGTGGCGCCGGCACCTGCTGTGACCGCTGAGACGGCCGCAGGCTCGAAGGACAGGATCGCCAGGCCCGAAATCTTGAGTCGTGGACGGACCTCGTGGTGCCGGGCTCGGCGTCGGGGTGGGCCAGATCGCGCACCCGCACATCGAGGAAGCGGGCCAGCGCGACGGTCTGCTCCCAACTCGGATATTCGACGCCCGCCTCCCAGCGGTCGACCGCCGGCTCTTCGGCCAGACACGCGGCATCGACCTCGGGACCGAAGTGGCCTCCCAGTGACATCTGCGGCAATCGAGTACGCATGGCCCGTTCCATGAGAACCGACCGCACAACTGGCACAGGGAACGTTTGTTGAACCTTCCCGGAGGTACACAGGGCACCCTCGAGGTCGGGTTGGTGGCCCCGCCTGTCGCTCCGGGACAACGATAAAACGTTGTATGTGCAAGTGCCGTATGTGCAAGCGCTTCCCGAAATCGATCGTTCATTGGCGGATTGCAGCATTCATCGAGGCGGTCGGTGACAGTCGAACCTCGAGGCCCGCACCGACTGTGGCGATCCAAGGCGCAGTCGGTGCGGGCCGAATCGATGATGGAGCTCAGCTCGGCTGCATCGCCGGCTGCGGTGCTGCTACTCGCTGCTCTCGAATGAGCCAGGTCAGGACGGTTGACACGAGCAGGACCGCAGCGCCGCTGAGGAAAGAGATGCCGTAACTGCCGGTGGCATCATGGGGCACGCCACCCATCAGCACACCGAGCGCAGCGAACAGTTGATGGATCAGCCAGGTCGAGCCGAGAATCCCGCCCATGGCGGTGCCACCGAAGCGATCCGCGATCAATCCTGTGGTCAGCGGGATCACGGGGAACGAGGACAGCCCGAAAAGAACGACGGCAACGGTGAGGAGCTGTCCGGTGCCGGCGAAAGCCAACACGAGAAAGCTCACGATGCGTACGAGATGCAATGCCAGCAGGGGACGGCGCTTGCCCCTGTCGGCTCCGGTTGAAGCT
>NZ_LPZN01000070.1 GCF_001646655.1 Rhodococcus gordoniae
GCCAACATCTTCGCGGCGGGTGCGGTCCTGTGGCGGGGCGCCGCCGAGAACGCTCCGTACGATGCGGAGGTCGCCCTCGTACACCGTCCCCGTTACGACGACTGGTCCTTCCCGAAGGGCAAACTCGACGCGGGCGAGACCGCCGTGGTCGCCGCGGTGCGGGAGATCGAAGAGGAGACCGGGTTCCGCGCCGCACTCGGACGCAGCCTCGGAAAAGTGGTCTACCCGGTTCCGGGGCACCGCAAACTCAAGAGGGTCGACTACTGGGCCGCACGCACCGTCGACGGGCAGTTCACACCCAACGACGAGGTGGACGAATTGCGTTGGGTGACCCCCGGAGACGCTTTCGATCTCCTGTCGTACCCGATGGACCGCAGTGTCCTGCGCCGATTCCGTCGCGTGCCGCTCGACACCACCACCGCTCTGATCGTCCGCCACGCCAAGGCCGGAAGTCGTAAGAAGTACAAGGGCGACGACCGCTACCGTCCCCTCGACGCGTCCGGACGGGCCCAGGCCGCCGCTCTCGTTCCGCAACTGACGGCGTTCGGCGGCGATCGGGTGGTATCGGCCGATCGCACACGGTGCACCGCGACGGTCGAACCGTTCGCCTCCCGGCACGGGCTCGAGGTCTCGCTCGAACCGTCCTTGTCCGAAGAGGAGTACCGCGCCGACCCGGACCGCGGCCGCAAGCGGGCGCTGGAGATCGCGTCCGGTCCCGGTACACCCGTGATCTGTAGTCAGGGCAAGGTGATCCCGCCACTGCTCGAGTGGTGGGCGGAGCGCGACGGTCTCGTGCTGCCTCCGGCACGGAATCGGAAGGCGAGCATGTGGGTGTTGTCTCTGCGCGGCGACCGCCTGGTCGCGGCAGACCACATCGACAGTCCTCTTCCCACCGGCCGCCCCACCGTGGACGACGAGAGCATCTGACCCGTAACGCGCGACGGCGGCCACCGGATGTCCGGTGGCCGCCGTCGCCGCACCTGTGCTGCCCGCACGTGTGCAGGCAGCATCGAGGGTGACTTCTACTTCTTGGCGCTCTTGCGAGCCGTGGTCTTCTTCGCCGGGGTCTTCTTCGCCGCGGTGGTCTTCTTCGCCGCGGTCGACTTGGTGGCGGTGGTCTTCTTCGCCGGCGTCGACTTGGCCGCGGTGGTCTTCTTCGCCGCGGTCGACTTGGTGGCGGTGGTCTTCTTCGCCGGCGTCGACTTCGCCGCGGTCGACTTGGTCGCCGTGGTCTTCTTCGCCGGGGTCGACTTCGCCGCGGTCGACTTGGTCGCCGTGGTCTTCTTCGCCGGGGTCGACTTCGCCGCGGTCGACTTGGTCGCCGTGGTCTTCTTCGCCGGCGTCGACTTCGCCGCGGTGGTCTTCTTCGCCGCGGTCGACTTGGTGGCGGTGGTCTTCTTCGCCGCAGTCTTCTTGGCCGCCTTCTTGGCTGCCGCGGTCTTCTTGGCCGCTGCAGCCGCACCGCGCTTCACGGCCGGACCCGAAGCGGGAAGCTTCTGGGTGCCCGCGATGATGTTCTTGAAGGACTGGCCGGGACGGAAGGCCGGCACCGAGGTCGGCTTGACCTTGACCGTCTCACCCGTGCGCGGGTTCCGGGCGACACGAGCGGCCCGGCGACGCTTCTCGAAGACACCGAATCCGGTGATGGTGACGCTCTTACCCTCGTGCACGGCGCGAACGATGGCGTCCACCATGTGCTCGACGGCCGCGGTAGCGGTGCGCCTGTCCGAACCGAGTTTCTCGGTCAGAACGTCGATCAGTTCTGCCTTGTTCATTGATTTCCTCCGCACATACACGGTCCACCGTCAGACCGACTCCAGTCCACGGTAGACCCGCAAACGGGCAAGAGTCTATGTGCCACGCGGATTCTCATGCAAATACATCCGGGCCCGGCCCGACGGGAGTGTCGGACCGGGCCCGGACGGGGTGTGCCCGGAGGGTGTTTTCAGGGCGCCGGAAGGGTACTCGGTTTCCATGACGGCCTTGACTTTTCGTACTCGGAAATCGCGTCTACCTGGCGCAATGTCAATCCGATGTCGTCGAGACCCTCGAGCAGACGCCACCTGGTGTAGTCGTCAATGGTGAACGGCACCACGGTGGTTCCGGCGGTCACGGTCCGGTTCTCGAGATCCACCTCCAGTTCGAGTCCGGGCTGCTGTTCGATGAGTTTCCACAGCAGTTCGACGTCGTCCTGCGCGACCTGGGCGGCGAGCAGACCGGCCTTTCCGGCGTTGCCGCGGAAGATGTCGGCGAACCGGGACGAGATGACGACCCGGAATCCGTAATCCGACAACGCCCACACCGCATGCTCACGCGACGAGCCGGTGCCGAAATCCGGTCCGGCGACGAGAACGCTGCCGCGGTCGAAGGGCGGGGTGTTGAGCACGAAGGACGGGTCGTTGCGCCACGCGGCGAACAGACCGTCCTCGAATCCCGTACGGGTGACACGCTTCAGGTAGACGGCCGGAATGATCTGATCCGTGTCGACATTGGACCGGCGCAGCGGGACGCCGATGCCCGTGTGGGTGGTGAAGGCTTCCATCGAAAATTCTCCTCGTCGGTCCTGTGGTCTAGTCCAGATCCGCCGGTGCGGAAAGCGTTCCCCGCACCGCGGTTGCGGCGGCCACGGCCGGCGAGACGAGATGCGTCCGTCCGCCCTTGCCCTGCCGTCCTTCGAAATTCCGGTTCGATGTCGACGCGGAGCGTTCACCCGGCGCCAGCTGGTCGGGGTTCATGCCCAGGCACATCGAGCATCCGGCCTGACGCCACTCGGCGCCTGCGGCGGTGAAGATCTCGCCGAGGCCTTCGTCCTCCGCCTGTGCCCGCACCCGCATCGAGCCCGGCACGACGAGCATCCGGACGCCGTCGGCGACCTTGCGGCCCTTCAGGACATCCGCCACCGCACGCAGATCCTCGATGCGGCCGTTGGTGCACGACCCGACGAAGACGGTGTCGATCTTCACATCGCGCAGCGGCATCCCCGGCTCGAGATCCATGTAGCGCAACGCCTTCTCCGCGGCAGACCGCTCGGTTTCGTCCGCGATCTCCTCGGGTACCGGAACCGTGGATCCGAGGGGTGCGCCCTGGCCCGGGTTGGTACCCCACGTGACGAAGGGCGTCAGAGCGCTGCCGTCGATATGGACCTCGGCGTCGAAAACCGCGTCGTCGTCGGTCTTCAGCTGCTCCCACGCCTCGACGGCGGCGTCCCAGTCTGCGCCCTCCGGGGCGTGCGGCCGGCCCTTGACGAATTCGTAGGTGGTCTCGTCGGGTGCGATCATGCCTGCGCGGGCACCTGCCTCGATCGACATGTTGCAGATGGTCATCCGCGCTTCCATCGACAGCGCGCGGATCGCCTCGCCGCGGTATTCGAGGACGTAGCCCTGTCCGCCGCCGGTACCGATCTTCGCAATGATCGCGAGGATGAGGTCCTTGCTCGTCACTCCGGGCGCCAACGCGCCGTCGACGTTGATCGCCATCGTCTTGAACGGCCGCAACGACAGCGTCTGTGTGGCCATGACGTGTTCGACCTCACTGGTGCCGATTCCCATTGCGAGGGCACCGAATGCGCCGTGCGTGGACGTGTGGCTGTCGCCGCAGACCACCGTCATACCGGGCTGGGTGAGTCCGAGCTGCGGACCGACCACGTGGACGATGCCCTGATCGAGATCGCCCATGGGATGCAGCCGGACACCGAACTCCTCGCAGTTACGACGCAGGGTCTCGACCTGCGTGCGCGAGACCGGGTCGGCGATGGGCTTGTCGATGTCCACCGTGGGGACGTTGTGATCCTCGGTGGCGATCGTGAGATCGGGGCGCCGGAGCGGGCGTCCGGCCAGCCGGAGGCCGTCGAAGGCCTGCGGGCTGGTCACTTCGTGTACGAGGTGCAGGTCGATGTAGATGAGGTCGGGCTGTCGCGCCGATCCCTCTCCTTCACCGCGCACGACCACGTGCTGGTCCCACACCTTCTCCGCCAGAGTCTTTCCAGCCATCTTCTCCACCTTGTCGTACGTGACGAACGCGAATCCCGGGGGCTGTCCGGCCGCGTATGGCGTCGTCCCCACCGCTCTCGGCATGCGATATGCTTCCCATTATGCGAGACGGAGGTATCGACCTATGAGACAGCATAGCGGGATCGGAGTGCTGGACAAAGCGATGGCAGTCCTCCACGCGGTTGCCGAACAACCGTGCAACCTCAACGAGTTGTGCGCACGGACGGGCCTGCCCCGCGCCACCGCGCACCGTCTCGCAGTCGGCCTCGAGGTTCACCGCCTGCTCATGCGCGACAGCGACGGGCAGTGGCGTCCCGGTCCCGGACTGGCCGAATTGTCCGCGGGCGCAGGCGACACCCTCGTCGAGGCCGCCTCTCTCGTACTCCCCCGCCTACGCGAGATCACCGGAGAGAGCGTGCAGTTGTACCGCCGCGAGGGCACCCAGCGGGTCTGCGTCGCGGCCCTCGAACCCCCGACCGGCCTGCGCGACACGGTCCTTGTCGGGGCGCGCCTTCCCATGACGGCCGGTTCCGGTGCGAAAGTTCTGCTCGCGTGGGCCGATACGGCGACCCAGCGCGCCATTCTTCCCGAGGCCGCGTTCGGCGAACGCGTCCTCGTCGAGGTCCGCCGCCGCGGCTGGGCCCAGAGCGCCGCCGAACGCGAGCCCGGTGTGGCCTCGGTCGCCGCACCCGTCCGCGACAACGCCGGCGCCGTGATCGCCGCGATCTCCGTATCGGGTCCCATCGACCGTATGGGCCGCCGACCGGGTGCCCGATGGGCCGCCGACCTCCTCGCCGCCGCGGAGGCGCTCCAGAAGCGTCTCTGAAGCCGGAACGCACGCGCGGGCCACCTCCCGGGCGGGAGCGGGAGGAACCCGGGCGTGCGGCCCCACCCTGTGCCACAGTGCTTCGCATGGGAACGAACCGCCGCGCAGACATCACGATGACGGACTCGGAGATCGACGAGTTCCTCCACCGCAGCCGGGTCGCGAACCTCGCGACCCTCGGACCGACGGGCACCCCGCATCTCGTCGCCATGTGGTACGCGGTACTGGGCGGGGAGATCTGGTTCGAGACGAAGTCGAAGTCGCAGAAAGTCGTCAACCTTCGCCGCGACGACCGTGTCACCGTCCTCGTCGAGGCCGGAGACACCTACGACCAGTTGCGCGGCGTATCGATCGAGGGGCGGGCAGAGATCGTCGACGACCACGACCGGCTGTTCGACGTCTGCCGCGACGTGTGGGAGCGGTACACCGCCCCGTACACGGACGAGGCGCGTCCCGTGGTGGAGCAGATGATGAACAAGCGGGTGGCCGTGCGCGTGGTGCCCGTGCGGGTGCGCTCGTGGGACCACCGCAAGCTCGGGATGCCCGCCATGGCGATCGGCGGCACGACGGCGGCCTATCTTCCGTCCACCGCACACTGACCCCGGATACGCGAAAGGCTCCCCGATCGAGAATCGGAGAGCCTTCGTGGTTGTACCCCCGATGGGATTCGAACCCACGCTACCGCCGTGAGAGGGCGGCGTCCTAGGCCGCTAGACGACGGGGGCCTGGAACTTTCCTCGGCACCGACCGATCGGTGCCTTCGGAGAGAAGAAACACCCACCGAACCGCAGATCGGTGGGAGTCCGTTGTACCCCCGATGGGATTCGAACCCACGCTACCGCCGTGAGAGGGCGGCGTCCTAGGCCGCTAGACGACGGGGGCCTATGGAACTTCTTCTCTTCGCTCCCCGAAGGAAGCTCAGCCAGCATAGCTGGCCGAGGCGCTGCGGGCAAACCACCGCGCCTCAGCTGGGGTACCAGGACTCGAACCTAGAATGGCTGAACCAGAATCAGCTGTGTTGCCAATTACACCATACCCCAATGGTCTGTTCCGTCGGCCCGCGCTCTCGCGCTGCGGTCTCCGTTCCGAACCGAGAAGAAGATTAGCACCAACCCCGCCATGAACTACAAATCGGCTGGTCAGAGCACCGAAATCGAGCCCGGACACCATCTCGGCCCGTCGCCGGGAGTAGGCGGCGGGCCGAGAGGACGGACTCGTCAGGCGATACGAGTGCGGCCGGCGCGCAGCCGGGCGAGCGTGCGCTCCCGGCCGAGCAACTCCATCGACTCGTAGAGCGGAGGGCTGACGTGCGATCCGGTCACCGCGACCCGCACGGGCGCGAAGGCCTTCCTCGGCTTGAGTTCCAGGCCCTCGATCAGCGCGCTCTTCAACGCCTCCTCGATCGCCGGGGTGGTCCAGTCGGCCAGGCCCTCGAGGGCCGTGAGGGAGGCGTCGAGCACCGGCGCGGCATCCTCTTTGAGGTTCTTCGCCGCGGATGCCTCGTCGAGCGTGAAGTCGGCCTCGTCGACGAACAGGAACTTCAGCAGATCCCAGGCGTCGCCGAGCACCACGATGCGGGTCTGCACGAGATCGGCGGCCGTGCGGAAGAGCGCGTCGTCGACCTCGGCCCCGATCCTGCCGTGCTCCACGAGATAGGTCTTCAGGCGCGCGGCGAACTCCGCCGGTTCGAGCAGGCGGATGTGCTCGGCATTGATCGCGTCGGCCTTCTTCTGGTCGAACCGGGCCGGGTTCGAGTTGACCTTGGAGATCTCGAAGGCCGCCACCATCTCGTCGAGGGAGAACACGTCGCGGTCGTCGGCGAGACCCCAGCCGAGCAGGGCGAGGTAGTTGAGCAGGCCCTCGGGGATGAACCCGCGATCGCGGTGCAGGAAGAGGTTGGACTCCGGGTCGCGCTTGGAGAGCTTCTTGTTGCCCTGCCCCATCACGAACGGCAGGTGGCCGAACTCGGGTGTGAAATCGGTGACGCCGATGCGCTGCAGCGCCGCATACAGCGCGAGCTGACGCGGGGTCGACGACAGCAGGTCCTCACCGCGCAGGACGTGCGTGATCTTCATCAGCGCGTCGTCGACGGGATTGACGAGCGTGTAGAGCGGGATGCCGTTGCCCCGGGTGAGCGCGAAGTCGGGCACCGAACCCGCCTTGAAGGTGGTCTCGCCGCGGACGAGGTCGTTCCAGGTGAGGTCCTCGTCGGGCATGCGCAGTCGCACGACAGGCTTCCGGCCCTCGTCGAGGAAGGCCTGCCGCTGCTCCGGGGTGAGGTCGCGGTCGAAGTTGTCGTAGCCGAGCTTCGGGTCGCGACCGGCGGCCTTGTGCCGCTCCTCGACCTCTTCCGGCGTCGAGAACGACTCGTAGGCCTCGCCGGCGTCGACGAGCTTCTGCACGATCTCGAGATGCAGGTCGCGCCGCTGCGACTGCCGGTACGGCTCGTACGGTCCGCCGACCTCCGGGCCCTCGTCCCATTCGAGACCCAGCCACCGGAGTGCGTCGAGGATCGCCTGGTACGACTCCTCGGTGTCGCGTGCGGCGTCGGTGTCTTCGATGCGGAACACGAAGGTGCCGCCGTGATGACGCGCGAAAGCCCAGTTGAACAGGGCGGTGCGCACCAGACCCACGTGCGGGGTTCCGGTCGGTGACGGGCAGAAACGTACGCGTACTTCGCTGGTGGTCATGACTCGCTCAGGGTTGAGGATCGACGGGAGACCATCCCAGGCTATCCGCCCTGCCGCGAGTTCCTGTCAGGATCCCTTCGCGACGACCGGGTTGGTGAGCGTACCGATGCCCTCGACTGTGATCGAGACCGTGTTCCCCGGCTCGATGGGCCCCACCCCCTCGGGCGTACCGGTGAGGATGATGTCGCCCGGGAGCAGCGTCATGACACCGGAGATCCACTCGACGAGCTTCGGGATGTCGTGCACCATCTTCGACGTCCGGCTGCGCTGCCGGATCTGCCCGTCGACCTCGGACGAGATCTCGAGATCGGAGGCATCGATGTCGGTCTCGATCCACGGCCCGAGAGGACAGAAGGTGTCGTACCCCTTGGCGCGACCCCACTGGCCGTCCGTGCGCTGATGGTCGCGAGCGGACACGTCGTTGGCGATCGTGTACCCGAGGATCGCCTCCCGCGCCTTCGCGGCGGGAACGTCCTTGCAGGGGCGGCCGATGACCACCGCAAGTTCCGCCTCGTGATGGACGAGCGAGGTGGAGGGTGGAATCACGATCGGCGCTCCCGGCCCCACGATCGAGGTGTTGGGCTTGAGGAAGATCATGGGCTCGTCGGGGACATCGCTGCCGAATTCGGCCGCGTGCGCGGCGTAGTTGCGGCCCACCGCGATCACCTTGGTGGCGAGGATCGGGGCGAGAATCCGCACGTCGGCGAGGGGCCAGCTCCGGCCCGTGAAGGTGGGATTGCCGAAGGGATGCTCGGCGATCTCCTTCACTCTCGCGGACTCCCCCTCCCCCTCCACGCTCACGAACGCGACTCCATCCGGGCTGGCAATTCGACCAAGGCGCATGTCCGGAGTCTAACGGGGTGCGCACACGGCGATCGACTGCCGGGTGGCCGGGAGGTAGAGTCCGGATCGAATTCCACATAACGGAACAGGCATCTCAGATAGTGAGAGAAATGGATAGTCCGGACATCGGCCGGCGGCGGTGGCTCATCCTCGCGCTCGGCGTCTTCGCCCAGGCCGCGCAGGCCACGGTGATCAACGGCGTCGCCTTCCTCATCCCGACCCTCGACGAGGACACCGGCCTCACCCTCGCCCAGGCCGGGACACTCGCCGGCGCACCACTGCTCGGCGGCGTGTTCACCCTCGTCGTATGGGGTGCGATCGCGGATCGTTTCGGTGAGCGTCTCGCGCTCACCGCCGGACTGGGAATCGCCGGCACCGCGATGGGTGCCGCGAGCGCGACGACATCCGTGGAACTCTCCCGCACGACCTCCGCGGCTCTGCTCGGTGTGCTGCTGATGTGCGCGGGAGCCGGCGCCGTGAGCGCCAACTCGGCGAGCGGCCGGGTCGTCGTCGGATGGTTCCCTCCGCACCGGCGCGGCCTCGCGATGGGGATCCGGCAGATGTCGGTGCCGCTGGGCGTCGCCGCGGGCGCCCTCGTCATTCCGACGCTGGCGGGCGATCACGGAATCGCCTGGGCTCTCGCGTTTCCCGCACTCGCGTGCGGTGGGGCGGCCGTCGCCTGCGCCGTCGGCGTGACCGATCCGCCACGCCCCGGCCGGACCGAAGCCGAACGCGCGGGTGTTCTTGCGAATCCGTATCGAACTTCGATGTCCCTCACGCGGATCCATCTCGCGTCGATACTGCTCGTGATCCCGCAGTACGTCGTGTGGACCTATGCCCTGGTGTGGTTGATCACCGATCGCGGATGGGACGAGGTCGGTGCCGGTCTCGTCATCACGGCAGCCCAGATCCTCGGCGCGATCGGCCGTGTCGTCACCGGAGCGTGGTCCGACCGCGTCGGGAGCAGGCTTGCCCCGATGCGCCTCGTCGCCCTATCGGTCGTCCTGGCGATGATCGCGCTCTCCGTCACGGCGTGGACGAACTCGCCGATCGCCGTGGGTGCCCTGCTCGTCGCGTCGATCCTGACGTCGGCCCCGAACGGGTTGGCGTTCACCGCCGTGGCCGAGATCGCCGGACCGTTCTGGGGAGGTCGCGCACTCGGGATCCAGAACACGGGACAGTTCGTGTTCGCCGCGGCGGTCGGGCCCGTGTTCGGCGGCCTCATCGCCGCGGCCGGATTTCCGATCGCCTTCGCGCTGGCCGCAGTGGCTCCGGCGGCGGCGGTTCCGGTGGTGCCGAAAGACTGACGGACCGTGTGGCTCCGGCAGATACCCGACGGAGCCACACGGGAACGTCAGAGCGCGGCGGTGATGCGGTCGCCGATCTCGGTGGTCACGATCGGACCGGTGCCACGGGTCGAGAGATCGGCCTCGACGGCTCGCTCGACGCGGGCGGCGTCCTGCTCGCGTCCGAGATGGCGCAGCAGCAGTGCGGTGGACAGGATCGCCGCGGTGGGATCGGCGATGCCCTTGCCGGCGATGTCCGGAGCCGAACCGTGGACGGGCTCGAACATCGACGGGTTGGTGCCGGAAGCATCGATGTTGCCGCTCGCGGCCAGACCGATGCCACCGGTCACCGCACCGGCGAGGTCGGTGACGATGTCGCCGAACAGATTGTCGGTGACGATGACGTCGAACCGCGACGGGTCGTCGACCATGTAGATCGTCGCCGCATCGATATGGCAGTAGGCGGTCGTGACGTCGGGGAACTCCTTCCCCACCGTCTCGATGGCCCGTGTCCAGATCGCACCGGCGTTGGACAGGACGTTGGTCTTGTGGATCAGCGTCAGGTGCTTCCGGCGGGTCTGCGCGAGCTCGAAGGCGTACCGCACCACACGCTCGGCTCCGAACCAGGTGTTCACCGACACCTCGGTGGCGATCTCGTGCGGCGTTCCCACCCGGATCGCTCCCCCGTTGCCGGTGTACGGCCCCTCGGTGCCTTCACGGACGACGACGAAATCGATCTCGTGGTCGGCGGCGAGCGGCGACGTCGCGCCCGGGTACAGCCGTGCCGGACGGAGATTGACGTGGTGGTCGAGCGCGAACCGCATGTTCAGGAGGAGACCGCGTTCGAGGACACCGGGGGTGACCGACGGATCACCGATGGCCCCGAGAAGGATCGCGTCGTGCTCGCGAATCGCGGCGAGATCGGCATCGGGCAGCAGTTCACCCGTCGTGTTGTACCGGCGGGCGCCGAGGTCGTACTCGGTCGTCGCGAGGTCCGGGACGAGCGCGCGGAGCACCTTCAGCGCTTCCGCCGTGACCTCGACACCGATGCCGTCACCGGGGATGACCGCAAGTTTCATGAGCACTACTCACTTCCTGTGCGACGGTGGCCGCGACCGTGCAGACACGGTCGCGGCCACCGGATGATGGAGAACGAAACGATCAGGACAGGTCGACCTGGGCGACCCGCGCCTCGAGCGCCTGGGTGATCTGCTCGACCTCGGCGTCGCCGACGGGGCGATCGACGCGCAGGATCACGGTCGCGCCGGGGCCCTCCGCGTCCTGGCTCAGAGCCGCGGCCTGAATGTCGATGCTCGCGTTGCCGAGCACGGTGCCGAGCGTTCCGAGGACACCCGGGCGGTCCTGGTAGTGGACGATCAGGTTGTGGCCCTCGGCGCGGAGGTCGAAGCTGCGGCTGTTGATGTTGACGATCTTCTCGACCTGCTGCAGGCCGGTGAGGGCACCCGCCACGGAGGTGACGTGTCCGTCCGGCGCCACGGCGCGGACCTCGACGGCGCTGCGGTGCGTGGTGGCCTCGCTGACCTTGTCGACCTCGACGGTCACGCCCCGCTGCTCCGCGAGCTTGGGGGCGTTGACGAAGGTGACCGGCTCGTCGCTGCTCGCCGAGAACAGGCCGCGGAGGGCCGCCAGACCGAGGATGTCGACGTTCTCGGCGGAGAGCTCACCGCTGACGACGACCTGGACGTTCTGCACTGCCTCGGGCGAGAGGGTACCGGCGAGCAGGCCGAGCTTGCGGACGAGTTCGAGCCACGGCGCGACCTCCTCGCCCACGGGGCCACCGGAGACGTTGACGGCATCGGGCACGAACTCGCCGGCGAGGGCGAGCAGCACGCTCTTCGCGACGTCGGTACCGGCGCGGTCCTGGGCCTCGGCGGTGGAGGCGCCCAGGTGCGGAGTGACGACGACGTTGTCGAGATCGAACAGCTTCGAATCGGTGCACGGTTCGGTCTCGAAGACGTCGAGGCCGGCAGCTCGCACCTTGCCGCCGACGAGCGCGTCGTACAGGGCGTCCTCGTCGATCAGGCCACCACGAGCGGCGTTGACGATGATCACGCCGTCCTTGGCCTTGGTCAAGCGCTCGGCGTTGATCAGGCCGGCGGTCTCCTTGGTCTTGGGCAGGTGCACGGAGATGAAGTCGGCGCGGGCGACGAGTTCGTCGATGTCGACGAGCTCGATGCCGAGCTGTGCGGCACGAGCGGCCGGCAGGTACGGGTCGTACGCGATGACATGGGTCTCGAAGGCCGCGAGACGCTGGGCGAACAGCTGGCCGATACGGCCGAGACCGACGACGCCGACCGTCTTGCCGAGGATCTCGGTGCCGTTGAAGCTCGACCGCTTCCAGGTGCGCTCACGCAGGGTGCGGTCGGCGGCCGGGACCTGGCGGGCCGCGGACATGAGCAGGGCGACCGCGTGCTCGGCGGCGGAGTGGATGTTGGAGGTGGGCGCGTTGACGACCATCACGCCGCGCTCGGTGGCAGCGGCGATGTCGACGTTGTCGAGGCCGACACCGGCACGACCGACGATCTTGAGGTTGGGTGCCGCCGCGAGCACCTCGGCGTCGACGGTGGTCGCGGAGCGGACCAGCAACGCCTGGGCCTCGGGCACGGCCGCGAGCAGGGCGGGGCGGTCGGGGCCGTCCACCCAGCGCACCTCGACACCGTCACCGAGCGCGTCGACGGTCGACTGCGCAAGCTTGTCGGCGATCAGGACTACTGGACGGCCATTCTGGCTCACGTGCGGACTCCCTGTGTCGTGGATGTGTGAGTGGTCGACGGCGCTCGCGCCCGACAGCATGCACGGGCACCCGCGACCGCCCACAGTTTAGTGCCCCGACCCCGGCCACGGCGCCACCGGGATGGGGATCACGGTGGCGCGGGCGGATCCTTCCGTGGCGGCAGCACGACGTGCCGCGGAGACGCGACGAGCAGACTGCGCTCGATACCGGGTCGGTTGCGGTGGCGAAAGGCCGGTCGTGGTATCCGGCGACGTCCTCGAGTTCGACCGGTTCGGTCCGGTGGGATCGCCGGGCACGCACGACGACGACCGCCGGCGACGACACGATCGCGGCGAGCTGGGTACGCGCTCCGGCCTGTTCGAGCATCGGCGTCCGGCTGCCACCGGCGCGGATCGGGAATCACCCTGTGCCACCGGCTGCGATGTTCACCACACCGAGAGCGCGCATCTCGGAGCCACATCGGCCGAGTGTCCTCCGCCGCCTTCGCCCGTGGGGCGGCATCGCTCACGACATCACCTGCTCACGATCGCCCGAACGACGGCGGCCCGGCACCCCCGCAGGGGTACCGGGCCGCCGTGACCGGATCGGGAGGTCTTACGCCGTCTCGGTGATGGGGCGATCGACCCAGCTCATCAGGTCGCGCAGCTGCTTGCCGACGACCTCGATGCCGTGCTCGGCGTTCTCCTTGCGGAGGCCCTCGAGTTCCTTGTTGCCGCCCTCGACGTTGGCGACGAGGCGCTTGACGAAGGTTCCGTCCTGGATGTCCTTCAGGATCTCCTTCATCCGCTCCTTGGTGCCGGCGTCGATGACGCGCGGTCCGGAGAGGTAGCCACCGAACTCGGCGGTGTCGGACACCGAGTAGTTCATGCGGGCGATGCCACCCTCGTACATGAGGTCGACGATGAGCTTGAGTTCGTGGAGGACCTCGAAGTAGGCCATCTCGGGGGCGTAGCCCGCCTCGACCATGACGTCGAAACCGGTCTTGACCAGTTCCTCGGTGCCACCGCAGAGCACGGCCTGCTCACCGAAGAGGTCGGTCTCGGTCTCTTCCTTGAAGGTGGTCTTGATGACGCCGGCGCGGGTGCCGCCGATGCCCTTGGCGTAGGACAGCGCGAGCGCCTGGCCCTCACCCTTGGGGTCCTGGTGGACGGCGATGAGCGCCGGAACACCCTTGCCGTCGACGAACTGGCGACGCACGAGGTGGCCGGGGCCCTTGGGGGCGACCATCGCGACGGTCACGTTCTCGGGAGCGGTGATGAGACCGAAGTGGATGTTGAGGCCGTGGCCGAAGAACAGCGCATCGCCGTCCTTCAGGTTGGGCTCGATGTCGTTGGTGAAGATCGACGCCTGTGCGGTATCGGGGGCGAGGACCATGATGACGTCGGCCCACTCCGAGACCTCGGCGGGCGTACCGACGGTGAGGCCGGCCTCCTCGGCCTTGGCCCGCGACTTCGAGCCCTCCTTCAGACCGATGCGAACGTCGACGCCCGAGTCGCGCAGGCTCAGCGAGTGCGCGTGTCCCTGACTGCCGTAGCCGATGACGGCGACCTTACGACCCTGGATGATCGACAGGTCGGCATCGTCGTCGTAGAACATCTCGACTGCCACAGTGATTACCTCTTTCAGAAAGTATGGGTGTGTTAAGGCTAACGGGTAGCCGTGATGGACTTCGGACCGCGTCCGACCGCGACGACACCGGACTGGACGATCTCGCGGATTCCGTACGGTTCGAGCATGCGCAGCAGCGCATCGAGCTTGGACCGCGTACCGGTGGCCTCGATGGTCAGCGACTCGGGCGAGACGTCGATCACCTTGGCGCGGAACAGATTCACCGTCTCGATGACCTGGGTGCGCACGCTGGCGTCCGCCCGCACCTTGATGAGCACGAGTTCGCGGGCGACGGACGCCTCGTCCTCCTGCTCGACGATCTTGATGACGTTGACGAGTTTGTTGAGCTGCTTGGTGACCTGCTCGAGCGGGAACTCGTCGACGGTCACCACGATCGTCATCCGCGAGATGTCGGGCACTTCCGTACCACCGACGGCAAGGGATTCGATGTTGAACCCGCGTCGCGAGAACAGCGATGCGACTCGGGCGAGCACGCCCGGCTTGTCCTCGACGAGAACACTGAGAGTGTGGCTCGTGCTCACTTGGTCTCCTCCTGGGCCGCCGCGTTCTCGCTGCGGGCTTCGAGCGCGTCGATGGTCTCGTGGATGACGGCGGGATCGTCGGCGGCGGCGTCGTCGTCGAACAACGGCCGGATGTCGCGCGCAGCCATGATCTCGTCGTTGCTCGTGCCGGCGGCGACCATCGGCCACACCTGTGCGTCCTTGCCGACGATGAAGTCGATCACCACGGGACGGTCGTCGATCTCCTGTGCCCGGCGGATCGCCGGCTCGACATCCTCCTCGCGCTCGACGCGGATACCCACACATCCGAGGGCCTCGGCGAGCTTGACGAAGTCGGGGATGCGCAGCGAATGCGTCGCCAGATCGGTGTTGGAGTACCGCTCCTCGTAGAAGAGGGTCTGCCACTGCCGGACCATGCCGAGATTGCCGTTGTTGATCAGCGCGACCTTGATCGGCACACCCTCGACCGCGCAGGTCGCGAGTTCCTGGTTGGTCATCTGGAAACAGCCGTCGCCGTCGATGGCCCACACCTCGGCGTCGGGGCGGCCCATCTTGGCGCCCATCGCGGCGGGCACCGCATAGCCCATGGTGCCGAGACCACCGGAGTTGAGCCAGGTGCGCGGCTTCTCGTAGTCGACGAACTGCGCGGCCCACATCTGGTGCTGTCCGACACCCGCGCAGTAGATCGCGTCGGGACCGGCGAGCTTGCCGACGGCCTGGATGACGTACTGCGGCGACAGGGTGTCGTCGGTGGGGCGGTCGTAGCTCAGCGGGTAGGTGCGACGGATGTCGTCGAGATAGGCCCACCAGGCCGCGTAGTCGAGCTTCGTGCCGGTCGCCCGGTCGGCGCGGATGGCCTCGAGCAGCTCGACGATGACCTCCTTGCAATCACCGACGATCGGCACGTCTGCGTGCCGGTTCTTGCCGATCTCCGCAGGATCGATGTCTGCGTGGATGACCTTGGCGTCGGGCGCGAACGAGTCGAGTTGGCCGGTCACCCGGTCGTCGAAACGGGCACCGAGGGTGATGAGCAGATCACTCCTCTGCAGCGCGGCGACCGCGGCGACGTTGCCGTGCATGCCGGGCATGCCGCAGTGCAGGTTGTGGCTGTCGGGGAACGCGCCACGGGCCATGAGCGTCGTGACGACCGGAATGCCGGTCAGCTCGGCGAGTTCGAGCAGCTCGGGCGACGCGTCGGCCTTGATGACACCGCCACCGACGTACAGCACCGGGTTCGTCGCGTCGGCGATCAGCCGCGCGGCCTCGCGGACCTGCTTGCCGTGCGGCTTCGTCACGGGGCGGTAGCCGGGCAGGTGCATCTCCGGCGGCCAGCTGAAGGTGGTCTGCGCCTGGAGGATGTCCTTGGGGATGTCGACGAGGACGGCACCCGGCCGGCCCGAGGAGGCGAGGTAGAACGCCTCGGCCAGGATGCGCGGGATGTCGGCGCCGTCGGTGACCAGGAAGTTGTGCTTCGTGATCGGCATGGTGATGCCGGAGATGTCGGCTTCCTGGAAGGCGTCGGTGCCGATGAGCGGACGACCGACCTGGCCGGTGATCGCGACGACGGGCACGGAGTCCATCTGCGCGTCGGCGAGAGGGGTGACGAGGTTCGTCGCGCCCGGACCGGAGGTGGCCATGCACACGCCAACCTTGCCGGTCGCCTGGGCGTAACCGGTGGCAGCGTGTCCGGCGCCCTGCTCGTGACGGACGAGCACGTGACGCACGCGTCGCGAGTCGAAGAGCGGGTCGTAGACGGGCAGGATCGCGCCGCCGGGAATGCCGAATACCGTGTCGACCTCGAGTTCCTCGAGTGCGCGGACCACCGACTGCGCGCCGGTGACCCGCTCGGGGGCGACCTGGCGACGGTTGGCGGGCTGCGCTGCTGCAGCTGCGGGAGTCGGGGTGGTGGACCCCGGCTTTCGCGGCGAGGGTTGAGGCCGTGCGGTTGGTGCGCTCACTGCGAGTTCCTCTGATTCTGGCTCCGGGCAACAAAAAACCCTCGTCAGCAAGTCTGCTGTACGAGGGTGGCGCGTCGTGGGCGAGTTGCGGAATGCGGCTCAGGCGACGACGCGCCGGCCGATTACGAGCAACCCATTCTGATTCACGCGCTCGACGGTAGGCGCATGGTGTCCAGACAGTCAACTTGATGCGGTCGACTGTCCCAGAATGTGAGATGCCGCGGCTGCAGTGCGAAGATGTAGAGGTGTCATCTTCCCAGCAGCCCGTGCCACCTACTCCATCATCCCACACGCCCGATTCGACGACGCAGGTCATCCAGATCTCGCGACTGTCGTTCCTGGCGTGCGCCCTGCTGTTCCTCGCCCTCGCCTCCCCCGCACTGGCGTGGCCGGCGGCCTTCGCATGGACGCTGATCATCCCGTTTCTCGTCGCCGCATGGATCGTGCGTGTACGCACCGTCGTCGGCCCCGAGGGCATCGTCGCGCGGGCGACCTTTTCCACCACGACTCTGGACTGGGATTCCCTCGACGGCCTCCGGTTCCCGAAGCGGGGCTGGGCCCGCGCACGGCTCACCGACGGCAGTGAGGTCGCACTGCCGGTCGTCACCTTCGGCCGCCTGCCGCAGCTGTCGGAAGCCAGCGCCGGCCGCATCCCCGATCCGTACGCGGCCGCACGCCGCGCCGAGGAGGAGTCCCACCGCGCCGAGGCGGCATCCGAATCCGGATCCGAATCGGTATCCGGTGCCGAAACCGCCGACGACGCAGGCACCGTCGAGAAGAAGGACCACCGCTCCTCCTGAGTCCCGCGACCGGGTGCGGATAGATGCACCCGGAGACACACGAGTAGATTCGTCGGTGCCGCTGCCCGAACCCGCCCCAGCCCGGCGACCGGATGCGGCCCGGCCGATTGCGCACACAGCCACCGTCAAGGAAGTCAGCCCATGCCCCCGTTGAGGTCACGCACCACCACCGTCGGACGAAACGCTGCAGGAGCGCGCTCCCTGTGGCGCGCCACCGGCCTGACCGATTCCGACTTCGGCAAGCCGATCGTCGCGATCGCGAACTCCTACACGCAGTTCGTACCCGGTCACGTCCATCTCAAGGACGTCGGTGAGATCGTCGCGAAGGCCGTGCGCGAAGCGGGCGGCGTGGCACGCGAGTTCCACACGATCGCCGTCGACGACGGCATCGCGATGGGCCACGGAGGCATGCTCTACTCGCTCCCGAGCCGCGAGATCATCGCCGACTCGGTCGAATACATGGTCAACGCGCACACCGCCGACGCGCTCGTGTGCATCTCCAACTGCGACAAGATCACGCCGGGCATGCTCAACGCCGCGATGCGCCTGAACATCCCGACGATCTTCGTCTCCGGCGGCCCGATGGAGGCCGGCAAGGCCGTCGTCGTCAACGGTGTCGCGCACGCCCCTACCGACCTCATCACCGCCATCTCCGCCTCCGCCAGCGAGGACGTCGACGACGCAGGCCTCGACGAGGTCGAGCGCAGCGCGTGCCCCACCTGCGGTTCGTGCTCGGGCATGTTCACCGCCAACTCGATGAACTGCCTCACCGAGGCCCTCGGTCTCGCGCTGCCCGGCAACGGTTCGACCCTCGCCACCCACGAGGCGCGACGCGCACTGTTCGAGACCGCCGGAACGACGATCGTCGAGGCAGCCCTGCGTTACTACCGCGACGACGACGAGTCGGTGCTGCCGCGAAACATCGCGACCCCGGCCGCCTTCCGTAACGCGATGGCGCTCGACGTCGCGATGGGTGGTTCCACGAACACCGTGCTGCACACCCTCGCCGCCGCGCAGGAGGGCGAGGTCGACTTCGACCTGTCCACCATCGACGAGATCAGCCGTCGGGTGCCGTGCCTGGCGAAGGTCTCCCCGAACTCCGACTACCACATGGAGGACGTGCACCGCGCCGGCGGAATCCCTGCCATCCTCGGCGAACTGCGTCGCGGTGGCCTGCTCGAGACCGACGTCTCCACGGTCCACACGAAGAGCTTCGACGAGTGGCTCGACACGTGGGACATCCGTTCCGGCAAGGCGTCCGAGACGGCCCTCGAGCTGTTCCACGCCGCCCCGGGCGGTGTGCGCACCACCGAACCGTTCTCGACGGACAACCGCTGGTCGTCGCTCGACACCGACGCCGCGGGCGGCTGCATCCGCGACATCGAGCACGCCTACACCGTCGAAGGCGGGTTGTGCGTGCTGCGCGGCAACCTCGCACCGGACGGCGCGATCCTCAAGACCGCCGGCATCGACGAGGATCTGTTCCACTTCGAGGGCCCGGCCTACGTCGTCGAGTCGCAGGAGGAGGCCGTCTCGGTCATCCTCGGCAAGAAGATCAAGGCCGGGGACGTGGTGGTCGTGCGTTACGAGGGCCCGGCCGGCGGCCCCGGCATGCAGGAGATGCTGCATCCCACCTCGTTCCTCAAGGGAATCGGTCTGGGCAAGGTGTGCGCCCTGATCACCGACGGCCGGTTCTCCGGCGGCACGTCCGGTCTGTCCATCGGGCACGTCTCCCCCGAGGCCGCCTCGGGCGGTGTGATCGGCCTGATCGAGCAGGGCGACCGGATCCGCATCGACGTCGCGACCCGCACCCTCGAGGTACTCGTCGACGACGACGTGCTCGCCGAGCGACGCGCGAAGATGGAGGCCTCCGAGCGGCCCTGGCAGCCGGTCGACCGCGAGCGCACGGTCTCGAAGGCACTGCGCGCATACGCTGCGCTGGCGACCTCCGCCGACAAGGGTGCCGTCCGGCGCGTGCCGTAACCCCTCACCACACGAGGGCGAAGGCTCCGCGATCATCCGATCGCGGAGCCTTCGCCCTTGTCGTATCCCGGTTGTTCGTCGTATCCCGGTTGTTCGTGGGTCAGCGTCCGAAGATCCACAGGCACACGCCTGCCGCCACACCCAGCAGCAGTACGGTGAACGAACCCACGAAGGGGCGTGTCGCCCAGCCGCGTCGTCCGTCGACCGCGATGCGGCCCGGCCCGGTGAGGGTGATCGCCACCGCGCAGGCGACGAGGAGGGCCTCGAATTCGAAGCCCGACGATTCGGCGGCGAAGAACTGGACGCCCGGTTCGAGTTCGTGTTCGAACAGCACCGCGTTGATCATGATCGCGACGATCGCGGCCGCCGCGAACGGGGTGAGCAGACCGAGCACGAGCAGCGCACCGGCGGCGATCTCACCGACCGCGCCGACGATCGCGAGCACCGCCGGCTCCCGGTATCCCGCATCGCGCAGCAACGCTTCGAAACCGTCCAGCCCGGGGCCGTTCCACAGCCCCACCAGCTTCTGCAGTCCGTGGGCGACGAGGATCGCCCCGACCGCTGCCCGCAGGACGAACAGACCGAGGTCCAGGGTGCCCCGGCGGACCTTCACCGGAGTCCGCTCCCCGGCGGCCACCGCGCCGCCCGTCTCCGCACCGTAGACCGGTTCCGGCCGGTACATCTGCTCGGTGGGAGCGGCGTAGGCGTCGTTGCCCAGCGGAGTTCCGGCATCGAAGTCGTCGTCGGACCCGAGATACGACTCGCGTGGTCGGCGCATCTCGAGTGTGCGTTCGTCGGGCTGAGTGCCGTAGGGACTCGAACCCGCGTCCGGTACGCCACCGTTCTTGTTGTCGGCCACGCCCTCAGCCTAGGCCCGCCTCCGCACCCGCACCCGGCATCCGCGGGTGCGCGCGTCGTGCCGGTAACGTTTGCGGCATGACACGGGGTACGCGGTGGACCGGTTCGTGGGGCGTACGCGCGGCAGCGGCGGCGCTGGCCGTCGGAGCCCTCGCCGTCCCGTCGTGTGCCCGCTTCGACGACTCCGCATCGAGCCCGTTCACCCCCGAACCCACCTTCGATCCCGGTCCGGGTGTAGGCCCGCAGGATCCCACCGAGACGACGACGCCGAGCGCCTCCCCCAAGCTGCCGGGGCCGTGTGTCGATCCCGACCCGGCGGTGATCGCGACCTGCCTCGACGTCACCGGTGGGCTGGTGACGATGCCCGACGGCAACTCCGCGCTCGTCACCGAACGCCGAACGGGTCGGATACTGCAGGTCGCGCCGGACACCGAGCCGGTCGAGGTCGCGACGATCCCCGTCGACGGGTCCGGAGACGGCGGGCTGCTGGACGTGGCGCTCTCCCCCACCTTCGCCGAGGACCGGTTGTTCTACGCCTACATCACCACGGCCTCCGACAATCGCGTGGTCCGGATCGCCGCGGGCGACACCCCCAAGGACGTGCTGACGGGGATACCCCGCGGCGCCACCGGCAATGCCGGCGCCCTCGAGTTCGTCTCGCCCACCGAGATCGCCGTCCTCACCGGTGACGCCGGAAATGCTTCCGCCGCAAACGATCCGAACGTCCTGTCCGGCAAGCTCCTGAAATTACCGCTCCCGGCGCCCGGAGCGGCGCCGGCACCGTCGGTGATGCTGTCGGGTATCGGTACCGCGGGCGACGTGTGCCGCGATCCGAACGGCAACCTGTGGGTCACCGACCGCACGCCCCTCGAGGACCGGCTCCAGCGGGTCGGGGTGGACGGCTCGACCGGCACCGGCCCGGCCTGGACGTGGCCCGAGCGGCCCGGCGTCGCCGGTTGTGCGGCGGCCCCCGACGGGATCGCGATCTCGCTCACCGACGCGAAAGCCGTCGCGGTCGTCACCACCGACCCGGGAACCGGGGCGGTCACGGCAGCCCCCGTCCTCGCCGCGGAGGACCGCTACGGCATGCTGCGCGGCGCGGCCTCGTCGCCCGACGGCCTGCTGTGGGTGTCCACGGTCAACAAGTCGGGCGCCGAACCGGGACCGAACGACGACCGCGTCGTGCGCATCCAGTTCCCGGCCGGCGGCGGCGGATTCGACTGATCAGGCCCGCTCCGGTGTCTCCGCCGGCGCGGGACGGTGGAGCAGTCCCGCGAGCATCGGGAGCACCAGGACGGTGACGGCGCCGGCCGCCACGAGGATCGACGCGCTCGCGTTCGACATCTGCCCGGCGGCCACCGCGACCCCCGTGACCGCGACGATCAGCGGGAGGCCGGTCGTCGAGTACAGCGCGATCTGCAGTTGTTCCGCGGTTCCGAACATCCGGTTCCCGGTCGCGTCGCGTTCGAGACGCGACGCGACGAACACCGGCACACCCCGTACGAGGATCAGCAGTCCGAGGAAGGCCAGCAGGATCCCCGGGGCGCCCACGACGGCACCGACGTCGATCGCCATGCCCGAGGTGACGAAGAAGATGGGGATGAGAAAGCCGTATCCCAGACCGTCGAGCTTCTTCTCGAGCCGTTCGTCGCCGGCCGGGATCGTGCGGCGCAGGATGAAACCGGCCGCGAACGCGCCGAGGATGATGTCGAGATCGAAGACCGCGGCCACCGCGATGAGCCCGACGAGCAGCAGCATCGTCAGGCGCACCGGGATCTGAGCGGTGGTGTCGGAGCCGAGCCGGACGAACTGCGAGAACCGCGTGCCCTCCCGCAGGATCCAGGTGGGCAGCACGGCGACGAGGACGGCCACCACCGCGAAGGCCAGCAACACGATCAGCGACCCGAGTGCGCCGCGCGCCCCGAGCAGGATCGCCATGGCGACGACCGGCAGCAACTCCCCGAACGCACCGTGGTTGAGCACCGACCGCCCGACCGGGGTGGCGACGAGTCCGCGGTCGGCGAGGATCGGCAGGAGCGTCCCGAGTGCCGTGGACGTCAGGGCGATCGCCACGGCGATCTCGGCGTGCACCTGACCCGTTGTTCCGAGGACGGCGACGGTACCGAGCGCCGACAGCATGCACACGCACCAGGTGACCATCGCGCGACGTCCGCCTCGCCCGCGCAGCTCGGCCGGGTCGATCTCGTATCCGGCGAGCAGGAACAGCATTCCCAGCCCGAGCTCGCGCAGGATACCGATCTCGCTACCGGTCTCCGCGAGATCGAGCGCGTAGGGGCCGATGAGGACACCGGCGACCAGCAGCAGCACGACCTCGGGGATCAGCCGACGCGGAACGAGGCCGGCGATCAGCGGTGCGAGCACCGCTGCGACGACGATCCAGAACAGCGAGGTGGCAACTGCGGCGTCCATGCGCCGCTACTCTAGCGGCGCAAGATCAACTGCACGCGGCGATCACGAGTTCCTTCACGCGCGCCGGATCGGCCTGTCCGCGAGTGGCCTTCATGACGTCGCCGACGATCTTGCCGGCCGCCTGGACCTTGCCCGAACGGATCTTGTCGGCGATGTCCGGGTTGGCGGCGAGGGCGGCGTCGACCGCGGCCTGCAGCGCCGAATCGTCGCGCACGACCTCGAGACCGCGAGCGGCCACCACCTCGTCGGGTTCGCCCTCACCGGCGAGCACACCGTCGACGACCTGACGGGCGAGCTTGTTCGTCAGCTTGCCCTCGGCCACCAGCGCGATGACCCGGGCGAGCTGCTCGGGCGTGATGGGCAGCTCGGCGAGTTCGACGCCGCGGGTGTTGGCCTGCTGGGCCAGGTACGCAACCCACCACGAGCGGGCCTCCGAGGCGGAGGCACCGGCCTCGGTGGTCGCGATGACGAGATCGAGCGCGCCGGCGTTCACCAGGTCGCGCATCTCCTCGTCGGACACGCCCCAGTCGGCCTGGATGCGGGCCCGGCGCAGCCACGGCAGCTCGGGCAGGGTGGCGCGCAGTTCCTCGACCCAGGCGGCGTCGGGAGCGATGGGCTCGAGATCGGGCTCCGGGAAGTAGCGGTAGTCCTCGGCGGTCTCCTTGCGACGACCGGGCGAGGTGGTGCCGTCGGCCTCCTGGAAGTGCCGCGTCTCCTGGATCACCTCTCCGCCGGACACGAGCACCGCAGCCTGCCGGCGCATCTCGTAGCGCACGGCCACCTCGACGGACTTGAGGGAGTTGACGTTCTTCGTCTCGGTGCGGGTACCGAATTCCTTCGCGCCGATCGGCATGAGGGAGATGTTCGCGTCGCAGCGCATCGAACCCTGATCCATGCGGACGTCGGAGACGTCGAGGGCCTCGAGCAGGTCGCGCAGGGCGGTGACGTAGGCACGCGCGACCTCGGGGGCGCGCTCGCCGGCACCGACGATCGGCTTGGTGACGATCTCGACGAGCGGCACACCGGCACGGTTGTAGTCGAGCAGCGAGTGGCTCGCGCCGTGGATGCGGCCGGTGGCGCCACCGACGTGCAGCGACTTGCCGGTGTCCTCCTCCATGTGCGCGCGTTCGATGTCGACCCGCCAGGTGGTGCCGTCGTCGAGCACGACATCGAGGTAGCCGTCGGTGGCGATCGGCTCGTCGTACTGCGAGATCTGGTAGTTCTTCGGCTGATCCGGGTAGAAGTAGTTCTTCCGCGCGAAGCGACCCCACGGGGTGATCGAGCAGTTCAGCGCGAGCCCGATCCGGATCGCGGACTCGACCGCGGCCTGGTTGACGACGGGCAGCGCCCCCGGCAGGCCGAGGCAGACCGGGCACACCTGAGTGTTCGGCTCGGCGCCGAAGGCGGTCGGGCATCCGCAGAACATCTTGGTGGCGGTGTGCAGCTCGACGTGCACCTCCATGCCCATCACGGGCTCGAACTTCGCGAGCACGTCGTCGTAGGCGAGCAGGTCAGCGGACACGGAGGCAGTCATGATGTCGATTTTAGACGGCGCCACGAGTGCCGCCGCGCGGCCTCACCCGAACAGGATCCGCATCTCCTGGTAGCGCTCGTCGGGCACGTACTTCGGCTCGGCGAGCTCGTCGAAATCGACCCGGGCGATGTCGGTGCCGTGCAGCGCGACCATGTGCCCCCAGTCCTCCTCGGCAACGAGATCGGTCACCGCCATGCCGAGGCGGGTCGCGAGCACCCGGTCGAATGCCGTGGGGACACCGCCTCTCTGGATGTGCCCGAGCACCGTCGCGCGGGTTTCGATACCGGTGTGTTCCTCGATGAGCGGGGCGAGCACCTCCGCGATACCGCCGAGGCGTGGCCGGTCGAAACCGTCGAGTCCCTTGATGGAGTACGCCTCCTCCATCTCGGGGAGCGTGAAGCCCTCCGCGACGACGACCATCGGCGCCCGTCCGCGGTCGCGGACGCTGGTCACCCACTCGCAGATCTGTTCGAGGCTCTCGGGGTGTTCGGGGATGAGGATGGCGTGCGCACCACCGGCGGTGCCCGCATGCAACGCGATCCACCCGGCGTGCCGGCCCATGACCTCGAGCACCATGCACCGTTTGTGGGAGTTGCCCGTGGTGCGGAGACGGTCGATCGCCACGGTCGCGATCTCGACGGCCGTGTCGAAACCGAAGGTGTAGTCGGTGTGACCGAGGTCGTTGTCGATCGTCTTGGGCACACCGACGATGCGGATTCCCTCACCGAACAGCCGCTTCGAGGCGGCGGCGGTGCCCTCTCCCCCGATGGCGATCACGGCGTCGACACCGAGGCGGTCGAGCGTCTTCTGGATGTTCTGTGCTCCACCGTCGGGCCCCTGGTACGGGCCGAACCGGCTCGTACCGAGGATCGTGCCGCCCTGCTGGGCGAGACCGCGAACACGGCTGCGGTCCAACGGGATCACATCGCCCTCGACGAGACCGCGCCAGCCGTCGAGGAATCCGACGAACTCCTGCCCGTGCACCTCGGTCCCCTTGAGCACCGCACCGCGGATGACCGCGTTGAGACCGGGGCAGTCCCCGCCGCTGGTGAGAATTCCGATCCTCGTCACGCACTACCTCCCGTCGCATGGATCCGTACCGCACGGACCGATACCGCCCGGACCGCTGCTGCATTGCCATCCTGCCCGTTCACCGGCGCGACGGCAGCCCGATTCAGCCGGGTGTGACGAGACCGGACTCGTAGGCGAGCACCACGGCCTGCGCGCGGTCGCGCAGATGCAGCTTCCCGAGCACCTTTCCGACGTGGGTCTTCACGGTCTGTTCGGCGACGAACAAGCGTTCGGCGATCTCGGTGTTCGACAATCCGTGCGCGATCAGTTCGAGCACTTCGAGTTCGCGCGGCGTGAGCGGGTCGAGGACACGATCGCGTCCCCTCGTCGGTCTGCGCCGGCTGGTGACGTCGGCGATGAGACGACGGGTGACGGTCGGCGCGAGGAGCGCCTGACCGTCGGCGACGACCCGCACGGCACGCACGAGTTCGTCGGCGGGGGCGTCCTTGAGCAGGAACCCGCTCGCTCCCATCCCGAGCGCCTCGTAGACGTAGTCGTCGAGGTCGAACGTGGTGAGCATGAGGACCTTCGACCGCGGCTCACGGGTGTCGGCAAGGATGTGCCGTGCCGCCTCGAGGCCGTTCATCTCGGGCATCCGCACGTCCATGAGAACGACGTCCGGGCGCAGGCGCGCGACTTCCGCGACGGCCGCCCGGCCGTCGGGAGCGTCACCGACGACGCTGATGTCGGGCTGGGCACCCAGTAGCGCGCCGAAGCCCTGCCGGACCATGGCCTGATCGTCGGCGATGAACACGGTGATGGGTGGGTGCGGTTCGGTCATCGGCACCCACCTTAGGCCCCGGTCGCCATCGGGAGGACCGCTCGGACCTCGAAACCTCCGTCGGGTCGTGGGTGAGCGACGAGCCGGCCGCCCACGACGGATGCGCGTTCGGCCATGCCCAGGATGCCGTTGCCACCACTGCGCTCCGACTGCCGAGCCGCGGCGTCGGACTCGGCGGCCACCGCCGGTCCGTTGGTCACCTCCACCGTCACGGTCGCCGGTTCCCACCGCAGCCGCGCGCACACGCGGGCACCGGGTGCGTGTCGGGCCGCGTTCGCCAGGGATTCCTGCAGGATCCGGTAGACGGTGAGTCCGACCCCGTCGGAGACGGACCCGGGGATGCCGACCGTCTCCGTCTCGAGCGTCATACCGGCTCGACGGGAGGAGTCGAACAGCTCGCCGATGCGGTCGATGCCGGGCTGCGGTTCGTGTTCGGGGAGTTGCCCGTCGCTGCGGAGCACACCGAGCAGGGTGCGGACGTCGTTCAGCGCTTCCCGCGCGGTCGCGCCGAGGGCCTCGAATTCGGCACGCACGTCGTCGTTCACGTCCGGAAGCCGATAGGGGGCACTCTGCGCCTGCACGACGATCATCGACATGTGGTGGGCGACGATGTCGTGCAGGTCGCGTGCGATGTGCGCCTTCTCCTCGAGGATGGCGCGACGCGCACGTTCGAGCTCGCTGACCTCTTCCTCCCGGGCGAGTTGCCGGCGGGAGATCAGCAGCCACCGCACCAGCAACCCGAAGACGACGATCGCGCTGATCCCGATGCCCCATCCCCAGCCGTCACGGCCGGGAACGAAGGCCGCGAACAACAGGACGGTCGCGACCCACACGACCAGCACGACGCGGATCTCCTCGCGGATTGCGACGGCGAACACCAGCGCGAGCATCACCAGGATGTGCACGACCTGCCACGGATAGTCGTATCCCGGAAGCCGGTCGAACGCGATCGGGACGACGAGACCGGCCGCCGCAACCACCGCCCACCCGAGCGCCGGCCGGACCAGCACGAGGAGGAACGGGAGTACCGCCATCCCCGAGATCAGCGGCAACAGGGGCGGGGAGATGTCGTGCGTCAGGGGCAGCGTCGGCCACGCGATCGCATAGAGGATCACCGTCACGGCGACCACGGCGACGACACTCCACCGTCCCCGGCCCAGGCGTTCCGCGGTTCTCGCGCCGGACTTCGCAAGCTCTTTCACCTCACCCACGCTAGGAGCCGGGGTCTCGACTGTCCTCATACCTGGGAGTGAGATCCGCATAGCTCTGCGGGTGGTGTCGACCTCCTCGAGATCGCTCCGTCGCGGGGTCCGGTGGAGGGCTGCGCGTTCCTAGCGTCACCGGCATGACAGTGAGATCCGCAGCCGCCCGAATCGGGTCGGTCGTCTTCCTCGCCACCGCAGCGTATGCCGCCGCGCCGGGGGCGCTCGCCCACTCCGCCGCACCTCCGGCGGAGAACACCGCGGCCGCAGCGACGGTGACGGCGCTCGTCGCCGACGACCCGGAGCGAGCACTGTCGTCTCTGCCGGCCGATTTCGCCGGTGTGATGGGCTACTCGCCGATCGTCGAGCAGCACCCCGGTGGGACGGCCGTCCTCACCGATCCGGAGGGGGGCTGCTCCGCTCCGGTGCCTCTGCCGTCGTCCTTCGAATCGGCTTGCCGCGTCCACGATCTCGGGTACGACCTCCTCCGGTACGCCCACACCACGGGTGGCGAGCTGGGCACCGCTGCCCGGCGCGACCTCGACGGACTGTTCGCCCGGCATCTCGACACCGTCTGCCGTTCCGAAACCGGCATCACGGCGTGCACGCGTATCGCAGGGATCTCTTCTGCAGCAGTGGAACTCAACTCATGGCGGCAAGGTCACCGGACTCCCGTCGCCGAATCGCCGTGGGTCCCGGCCGTCGCAGCGGGCTCGGTCGTCCTGGCGTACACGGCACGAAGGGTTCGGCGATGACGGTTCTCACGGTGGTTCTCGCGACGGTGATCTCCCTCGCTCCTCCCCTGCTGCCGCGACAGTCGGTCGTGCAGGGCGTCGTCACCGGGCTGTTCGTCGTGACGGCGCTGGCGCTGCTCCGCCTCGTCGTGTCCGTGCGGCGACGCCGGTCCGGGCGAACTGCACCTCCCGAGCGGTCCGAGCTCCGTCTGCCCGTCGCGCTCGTCGGTGGATCCGCCGTGCTGGTCGCGGCGGCCGGTGCCCATCGGTGGCAGAACCGGCTGCGGGAGGCGATGTCGGTCCCGACCCTGGACGTGCGCTACTGGTTCGAGGCGCTGGCGGTCACGATCGTGGTCGTCGCGGTGTTGCTCGCCGTTCCACGCCTGGTGAATCTCCTGTCGCGGCGCCGGGCGGCGACGGCCGTCGCCGTGATGCTGGTGATCGGCACCGCCACGGTTGCCTTCTCCCCCGGAAGGACGATCGACACGGTCGTCTCCCCCACCGCCCTGTCGACCGGCCTGTCGGGCGGCGCGGGATCGGCGATGTCGTGGAACCGGTTGGGCAGCGAGGGACAGAAGTTCGTCTCCCTGCCTGCCGAGGGGTCACCGATCCGGATCTATGTGCCGTTGTCGGCCGCGCCGGATCCGTCTGCACGCGCCGAGTTCGCGGTGGACGAACTCCGTCGGACGAGTGCCTTCGACCGACCGCATCTCGTGGTGGCCGTGCCGACCGGCTCGGGTTGGGTCGATGCCGCTGCGGTCCGCGGCTTCGAGAACCGGTGGGGCGACGACGTCGCCATCGTCGCCCAGCAGTACTCGGACCTGCCGAGCTGGGCGACCTTCGTTCTCGACCGCCGTGCCGCCGCAGAGGAGGCCCACGCCCTCGTCACCGCACTGCGTGCCCACCTGTCCACCCTGCCGGACGAACGGCGTCCCGCCCTCCACGTCTACGGGCAGTCCCTGGGCGCGATCGGCGCGAGCGCCGTCTTCGACGACATCGAGCCGGAGTCGTGCGGGCTCTTCCTCGCGGGGCCACCCGCCGGTGTCCGCACGGCCGGCGCGAGTGTCCTGGCGAACACCTCCGACCCGGTGGTGTGGTGGCGGCCGTCGCTGCTGTGGTCACCGCCGGACCTGTCGCACGCACGTGTCGACGCTCCGGCCCCGCCGTGGCTACCGGTGGTGTCGTTCCTGCACACGACGGTGGATCTGCTCACCTCGCTCGATACAGCACCCGGCCACGGCCACCGTTACGGCGACGACCAGACATCGTGCACCTCCCCCTCGGGATGATGCGACGGCCCGGAAGACCGCGACCCGCCGGCCGACGGACGGCACGGCGGGTCGCGGTACGACAGCGGATCAGGCGACGATGGGTCCTCGTGCCGCCTCGAAGGCCGCACCCACGCGGTACAGGCGCTCGTCGGCCAGAGCCGGGGCCATGATCTGCAGGCCGACGGGAAGACCGTCGTCCGCGGAGAGGCCGGACGGCACCGACATCGCGCAGTGACCCGCGAGGTTGGTCGGGAGCGTGCACAGGTCGGAGAGGTACATCGCCAGCGGATCGTCGACCTTCTCGCCGAGCTTCCACGGCGTGAACGGGCTCGTGGGCGAGACGAGTACGTCGACCTGCTCGTATGCCTTGTCGAAGTCCTGCGCGATGAGACTCCGGACCTTCAGCGCCTGACCGTAGTAGGCCTCGTAGTAGCCGGACGACAACGCATAGGTACCGATCATGATGCGGCGCTTGACCTCCTTGCCGAAACCGGCGGCGCGGGTCGCGGCCATGACCTGTTCGGCGCTCATCGTGCCGTCGTCGACGCGCATGCCGTAGCGCATCGCGTCGAAGCGGGCCAGATTGGAGGACACCTCCGACGGCAGGATCAGGTAGTACGACGCGAGCGCATATTCGAAGTGCGGGCACGACACCTCGACGACCTCCGCGCCGAGCTTCGTGAGCGTCTCGACCGCCGCGTCGAACGACGAGAGCACGCCGGGCTGGTAGCTGTCGGAGTGCAGTTCCTTGACCACGCCGACCTTCAGGCCCGTCAGGTCGCCGGCCGCGCCCTGCCGCGCCGCCTCCACGACGGGACGCACGGCGGCGTTCACCGACGTCGAATCGCGCGGGTCGTGCCCGGCGATGACCTCGTGCAGCAGCGCGGTGTCGAGGACGGTGCGGCCGCAGGGACCACCCTGGTCGAGCGACGACGCGCACGCGACCAGGCCGTACCGCGAGACCGTGCCGTAGGTGGGCTTGGTGCCGACCGTGGCGGTGACGGCAGCAGGCTGACGGATCGAGCCACCGGTGTCGGTGCCGATCGCGAGCGGCGCCTGGTAGGACGCGAGTGCGGCAGCGGAACCACCCCCGGAGCCACCGGGGATGCGGCTGGTGTCCCACGGGTTGCGGGTCGGTCCGTAGGCCGAGTTCTCGGTGGACGAGCCCATGGCGAATTCGTCCATGTTGGTCTTGCCCAGGATGGGGATACCCGCCTCGCGCAGCTTCACGGTGAGCGTCGCATCGTAGGGCGAGACCCAGCCCTCGAGGATCTTCGAACCGCACGTGGTGGGCATGTCCGTGGTGGTGAACACGTCCTTGAGCGCGAGCGGGACACCGGCGAGTGCCGAGGCCGGCTTCTCACCCGCGGCGACGGCGCGGTCGACCTCGGCCGCGGCGGCGAGCGCCTGCTCGGACGCGACGTGCAGGAAGGCGTTGTACTCCCCGTCCACCTCGGCGATGCGATCGAGGTGGGCCTGGGTGACCTCCACCGACGACAGTTCGCCGGCGTGGATCTTCGACGCCAGGGTCGCGGCGTCGAGACGGGTCGTATCGGCGCTCATTCGCCCTCTCCCAGGATCTGCGGGACCGAGAAGCGGTCTTCCTCGACGGCAGGCGCACCGGAGAGCGCCTGCTCGGGCGTGAGGCCGGGAACGACGACGTCGGGTCGCGTCACGTTGGTGACGGCGTTCGGGTTCGCCATGGGAGCCACATCGTCCGCGGCCACCTCCGACACCGCCTTGACGTGGTTGAGGATCGAATCCAACTGACCGGCGAACTCGTCGAGTTCGTCATCGGTCAGCGCAAGCCGGGACAACCGGGCGAGATGCGCGACCTCGTCACGGGAGATGGCAGGCACCGTGAATGGCCCCTTTCCGATGGAGAGTGAACGTCCTGTCCAGGGTAATGCGTCCTGGAAGCGGCGGCGCACGCGGTTCGACGACGTCACTCGCCGCCCGCGCGGTGCTGCTTTCCGCGGTCCGATGTTGCGAGCTCCGCAACGCCGTGTTGCATTCGTGTGACATCCCCGGTCGCGACCGGGGA
>NZ_LPZN01000071.1 GCF_001646655.1 Rhodococcus gordoniae
CGGAAGGGCGTCCGGGTGATCGCGTGAACAGAACTGGCGCACAGCGATTCCGGATCCCCAGTACGGATCCGGGCGAGGAACGCGAAGTCTCCGGGCGACGCGGGCGTCACTCCTCCATCATGACGCCTTCCCGGCAGCGCGACCAGCATGTCGAGGGCACGAACGCGAGGTGGTGTGCTCCTCGGAGCCGTGGCGTTGCCGCCGATCAGACTCGGAAGACGACCTCGACGGCGTGATTCGCGCGGCCTCGCGTCCACAACCGAGCGGTGTCAGAACAAGCGCGGCGTCGCGTGCGACCCGTCCCGGGCTTCACAGATCCGGGCGTGCCAGCGGTCGACGAGCCACATCTCCACCATCTCCGGACGCGTGGTGATCAACGACGCCCACATGTCGAGTAGTTCGACGTACCGGTGGTAGCGCCGCAAGGTGAAGTCGGCGACCGAGGGATCCTCGAGCCAGCCTTCGTGGATGAGCGTCGACACCGCGTGCTGATCGAGAAGTTGCGCCGGCCCTGCCTCGGTCCGGACCTCGACCGCCCACAGATAGGTCGCCAGTAGCGGCACGCCGACCCCGGGGGTATCCGGCCATCCGGACCAGGTCTGCCGAGCAGTCTCGGGCAGCGACTTGGTCTTCGCGCAGTAGTCGAGGACTCCCTTGATCTTGGCGAACCTGTCCCGGTCCTTCGGGGCGTGTGCGTCGCGGACATCGGGAAAGCGTCTGGCGCCGCGTCGTCTCGGGTGTGCACTACGCCAGGCCGCGCACAGGAACAGCAGACCCAGTCCGGCGTGGTCTGCATCGATCAGTTCGCTGCCCGAACGGAGGTCGTTGCGCTGGACGATCGCGTCACCGTCATCGATGATCCGTCCGTCGAGATTCCGGCCGCGGAGGCGGATCTCGTGCCCGGCACGCTCGAGATGGCCGTTCCACCACTTCAGGTCGACGGTGACGCCCTCGTCGAGGACCTGCAGGTCGAACGAGCGCGCCCGGCACCACTCCGAACACGCTTGCGGAGGCTCGAACCCCTGGTCGTACGGATGCATTCTGTCGACCTTGCCACGAACGGTGGGCGACTCCGGGGCAGGACACGCGCGTGGGACACCTGTTGCCCCCCTGGTGACAGCACTTCTGAGCTCACCGCCTACCGTAGATCGGCCTACGGCAGTGTTCCGCTCCGGTCGTCCGAAGTATCCGGTGCCGTGTCGAGTCGGTGGATCGTATCGAGCGTCTCGTCCAGCCAGGCCAGCCAGGTCTCCTCCAGGACGATGCCGAGGCGCAGCACGCGGTGTTGCAGGGTACGCCGCGCGTCGCCCCGAAGTTCGGCGAAGTCGCGTTGCTCGATGGCTCGATACTGCTCGAGCATCGCCGTCCGATACGCGCGTTGATGTTCCAATGCCGGGCGCGCGGAGCCGGGATCGGCGAGGGCCGCGGCGGCGCGCAGACGGACGGAGATGCCGGACCGAACTACGTCCGGATCCTCGATCTCGGCGATCCAGCCGCGCAGCAGCCGTCGGCCGTCGGGTGTGATGGTGAAACGCCGGGGCTGTCCTCGGCCGGGTTTGCCGTCCGCAGGGACCTCGCGGATCAGGTCGGCGGTGCGCATCCGGTCCAGTTCGCGGTAGATCTGCTGGTGGGTCGCCGGCCAGAAGTAACCGATCGACCGGTCGAAGCGTCGAGCGAGTTCCAGTCCGGTGCTGTCGCGCTCGACCAGTGCGGTGAGGATGGCGAACCTGAGTGACATCGGGTCAGCCTAGGTCACGTTATCCGGCGTCGATCATGACGACTCGGCGTCGTTCGAGGGACCCCCACGCCTGCTCGTACTCGTCCCGGAGCCGTTGGACGAGTTCGCGGACGGTGACGACGGACTCGATCGCGCCGAGGCCCTGGCCGGCTCCCCAGATGTCGCGCCAGGCCTTGGCGTCGGTGCCGCCGCCGGAGCCGAAGTTCATGGCGGACGGATCGGATTCGGGGAGGTCGTCGGGGTCGAGGCCGGCGGCGACGATACTGCCTCGCAGGTAGTTGCCGTGCACCCCGGTGAACAGGTTGCTGTAGACGATGTCCTTGGCGGTGCTGTCGACGATCATATTCTTGTAATCGGCGGCATTGCGGGCTTCCTCGGTGGCGAGAAAGGCGGTGCCGGCGTACGCGAGGTCGGCGCCGGCGGCCTGGGCGGCGAGGATGGAGCGGCCGTGCGCGATGGATCCCGACAGCAGCAGTGGGCCGTCGAACCACCGGCGGATCTCCTGGAGCAAGGCGAACGGTGATTGCACGCCGGCATGTCCTCCTGCTCCCGCGGCGACGGCGACGATTCCGTCCGCACCCTTGTCGATCGCCTTACGAGCGAATTCGTTGGAGATCACATCGTGGAGAACGATGCCTCCATAGGAATGGACGGCCTCGTTGACCTCTTCTCGCGCCCCCAAGGAGGTGATCACGATCGGCACCCGGTGCTCGACGATGACTTCGAGGTCCTGCTCGAGCCGCTCGTTGGAGCGGTGCACGATCTGGTTGACGGCGAACGGCGCGACGTACTGCTCGGGGTGGCGTGCGGCATAGTCGGCGTTGCTCTCGGTGATCTGGTGCAACCAGTCGACGAGCATCGACTGGGGGCGGGCATTGAGCGCCGGGAACGACCCGATGACACCGGCCTGGCATTGGGCGGACACCAGTTCCGGCCCCGACGCGATGAACATCGGGGAAGCGATCAGGGGCACGCTCAGCGGGCCGGACAGGATCGGTGGCAGCGTCATGGTGTGGCTCCTTCTTGTCTCCGGACGGTCCCTTCGACGGCAGCCTATGTGCAACAAGGTGCAAAAAACAATGGGGCGACTTCGATCGGATCGGGGCCGGCATGTTTCGGCTGATACATGCTGTATGCACTCGTGTGCATCAGGACGGTGCGTCGTTCGGGTCGACGAATCTCTACGACGATGTCCAGACGCACGGGGAGGCCGGGCATCGTGCCGGCAACGTCGAGGACACGGACATCCAACCCCGAACCCCGGCGTTCACGGGTTCCGACGCGCCCCCCGAACCGATTTCCGTGGCGCTGCGCCGGCCCGGGACGACAGCGACGACCGTGGCATCTGCCGGCCGGCCAACCGAGCGGCGAGTTCCGCGCGGCTACTCGATCCTGTCTTCGCATAGACGGACTTGAAGTGATCGTGCACCGTGTTCGTCGTGATGCCCCGGTGCCGAGCGATCTCGGCGGTGGACAGCCCGTTCAGTACGTCGGTGCACACCTCACACTCGCGATCGGTCAGCGCGTACGCGGCGAACAGCACCTCTGTGAGGTCACTGGCCGCAGCGGGTTCGATGGTGACCGCGGTGCGGGACTCGTCGCCGTCGGCGCTCAACGGCGCCGCACGGACGACGATCCAGCCTCCGCCCTCGTTGCGGACACGCGCCCGGAACACCCCGGTCGAACTCGCCCGTGCTCCGAACGTTGCCGCCCGCAACAGCAATGCCGGTCGCACAGGACCGGCGAGTCGTTCCTCCCAGGCCCGCGCCGCGACGGTCGACGCGACCGGTTCGCCCACAGGGTCCGTCACGATCACCGCCGGACCGGGATCGGCTCCGGGGCGTGCCTGCAGGGAGTGGGCGGCGGCCGCCCGTGTCGCGACCGCCACCGCCGGCGCGATCATCGCCAGGAACTCCAGTTCGCGATCCGTGAAGTCCGGACCCGATCGGACGAAACCGGCTGATCCCCAACCTAATCCCTCAGCCGTGAAGACGACACGCACCTCGCAGTCGAGTCCGAGCGGGCGCCATACCGCAGCGTGCCGGAGACTGTGGGCGACTTCGGTCGACGGTAGATCCGAGGCCCGCACCACCGTTCGTCCACTGCGGACGATGTCTGCGAACGTCGCGGGATCGTGTCCACCGCATTCCGATTCGGCGAGTAGTGGCTCGTATTCGGAAGGAATGCGGTTGCGTCCACTGGTCATCGAACCGAACGCCAGGGTCAGGGGATCGAACAGCGCCCAGCACGTCAGGTCGCTGCGCACGATGCGATCGACCAGTTCGATGGCACGTTCGTGCAGTTCGGTGGCACCCGCGCCGGTGCCCGCGAACTCCAGGATCTCACGGCGGACCCGCTCTGCCCGCACTTCGAGCATGAGCCCAGTATGCGCCGGCCCCAACCGCCGGAGCATCCCCGGTTTCGGGGATGGTTCGGCCACTGACGGCGCCCTAGCGTCGCCAGTGTGTCCACTCATCTCACTCAGGCCGGTACGGGTAGGCGTCTTTCGGTGCCGGACGCCGTCGTCACCGTTCTGTCGTCCGGTGAACATACCGGCGGCGCTTACGAGGTCATGCTGGTCGAGGCGCCCTGCGGCACTCCACCGCCGCTGCACTCCGAGCCCTGGCCCAAGACCTACCACCTGCTGCGCGGCCGGATTCTCGCCCTGCTCGACGGCTACGGTTGTGAACTCGCTGCCGGCGATACGCTCACCATCGAGGCGGGGACATCGAACACTTTCTCGGTGCTCACCGACGACGCGGCGTTCCTCCTCGTCTGTCCCGGTACCGGGATGAGAGGCTTCTTCACCGATCTCCACGCGCTGGGCGAGGCGCATCTTCCGGAGGAAGTGCTGACGAGCACACTCGCGCAGATCGCCGCTCGCTATGACATCCGGTTCGCCGAGGAGGCCGCGACATGATCCTCATCGCGCAGCTCGCGGCGCTGGTCGCCGCCGCGATACACGTGCTGGCATTCGCGTGGGAGACGATCCTGTTCCGCCGCCCGAGCATTCACCGGGACCTGTTCCGCATCCCTACTGCGGATGTTCCGCCGGTACGGATGTGGGCGTTCAACGTCGGCTTCTACAATTTGTTCCTCGGATCCGGAGCCATCGCAGGGGTGATCGTGTGGTGGACCGGGCACGAGACCCCGGGTCGCACGCTCGTCGTCTATACATGTGCGTTCATGTTCTCGGCCGGGGTCGCGCTGTTCGTCTCGGACCGGATGGCGATGAGTCGCCCACGTGGATCCGGAGTGGTGGGGTCGCTGTGCCAGAGTGTGCCGTCGCTGGTCGCGCTCGTGGCGCTGGCACTGGCGTAGGTGCGGGGGCCATTCGCTCTGCGCCGGCACTATTGTCGACGGCATGGCTCTCCTGTACGACGCCGAACTGTCTCCCACCAAGAGCCGATTGCTGCGGGATTGGCTCCCACGTACGTCCTTCTACCGGGGTGGCGACTCCGACGTCGACCGGCTCGGCGCGTTTCGTTTCGATGATCCGGCCGGTGAGGTCGGTATCGAAACCCACCTCGTGCGCGACACCCAAGGCGTCGTCTATCAGGTGCCCTGGACCTATCGTTCGGCGCCACTACCCGACGGTCGATCGGTCGGGGAGACGGAACATTCGGTGCTGGGACACCGATTCGTCTACGACGCGACCACCGATCCCGTCTACGTCCGGCAATTACTCGTCACGATCTGCAGTGGCGGAAGCGAAGCCGAACACTATGTCCACGTCGACGGGGGCAAACCGAGGAAGGTCGCCGGAACTGTTCGCGTTCGGGGAAGTGGTGCCGAGGGCATCGAGGTCCCTGCAGTCACAACAATCGATGCAACCGATGAGAGCGACAGTCGGACGCATATCGGCACAGCGGGTATCACGATCGTTGTGCATCACCTGCCGACGGTCGTGGAGCTTGCCGGTCCCGGCCTCATGGGCACGTGGGAAGGTGGCGGAGGTGTGCTCGCCACGATTTGCTGATCGGTCTCGTCCGTCGAGTGCCGCGGAGGGCAACGTCTCCGTGAAGCCCGGTCCTACCCTCGCGAGTTCCTCCGCGACGGGCAGTTCCTCGTAACTCGGTTCGATACCGGCGGTGTCCGGCGGAATCCACATCTGGACGAGGTGCACCGTCAACGGAGCGTGCGCATGGATCGCGAGATCGAAGTTCCCGGCGAACGGGAAACCCTGGCGGGTGTCGATCCAGCGGAGGTGTTGCCGGTACCGGTTGCCTGCCCGCCGGATCTTCATTCCGGCGGGCGAGGCCCTGGGCGACCGGTGCGTCTAGGCCTTCTCGTCCGAGCCGCGCACGGCAGGAATCGACCCGAAACGCCCCGCGTGGAAGTCGTCCATCGCCTCGATGATCTCGGCCCGGGTGTTCATGACGAACGGACCTGCCATGACGACGCGTTCACGAATCGGCTTGCCGCCGAGCACGAACAACTCGAGCGCGTCGGTACGCGAATCCTGCATGGCGGCAGCAGAGATGGTCAGGCTCTCACCTCTGCCGAAGACGGCCGTCTGCCCGGTTCGGATCGGACGGTCTTCCGGTCCGACCGCGCCATCGCCGGCGAGTACGTATGTCAGCGCGTTGAACTCCGGGTTCCACGGCAGCGTGACGCTCGCTCCCGGCGCCACGGTCATGTGCAACAGGGTGATCGGTGTGTGCGTCGAACCGGGGCCGCGGTGCCCGTCGAGTTCTCCGGCGATCACCCGGATGAGCGCGCCACCGTCGGCCGAGGACAACAAGGCGACCTCGCCGCCACCGATGTCCTGATACCGCGGAGCGACGAACTTCTCGGCCTCGGGCAGGTTCACCCACAGTTGCACGCCGTGGAACAGCCCACCACTGACCACCAGGTGTTCCGGTGGCGCTTCGATGTGCAGGATGCCGCTGCCTGCGGTCATCCACTGGGTGTCGCCGCCACCGATCGTGCCCCCGCCTCCGTGGGAGTCGCGATGCTGCATGACGCCGTCGATCATGTAGGTGACGGTCTCGAATCCGCGGTGCGGATGCCAGGGTGTGCCTTTCGGTTCGCCGGGCGCGTAGTTCACCTCGCCCATCTGATCCATGTGGATGAACGGATCGAGGTGCTTCGTCTCGATGCCCGCGAACGCACGGCGGACGGGGAAGCCTTCGCCTTCGAAGCCGCGCGGGGCGGTGGTCACGGACAGGACGGGACGCGAGAGCGCGCCGGGTGTGGGCTCTTCGACGCGGGGAAGAGCGAGAACGTTGTCGACGGTTACGGCGGGCACGGTAACCCCTCTCGGTCATGTAGTTGATTTGTCAACTACCTTACTGCACTCAACCGCCGTCCTCCTCGGGTTGTTCTCGCCCGAGGTGCGCCGCATCCACGACTTGACCCTGTCGTAGCGTCAGGGTCGATGCTGGAGCCATGAGGATCAGCGACTTGGCCCAGGCCGCAGGAACCACCGTTCGGGCCGTCCGGCACTACCACCGGCTCGGGCTCATGCCCGAACCCCCACGGGCACCCAACGGATATCGGGACTACGGGTTCGCCGACCTGGTGCGCCTGTTGCGCATCCGCTGGCTCGCCCAGTCGGGTGTTCCCTTGGGTTCGGTGGCGACAGTTCTCGGCGGCCGCTTCATCGACGGCGACGACCGCGATTCCGGGTCCGATCTCACTGCAGACCTCGAATCGCTGCTCGAGGCGGCGGATGCCCAGATCCGGACCCTGCAGGTCAAGCGTGATGCTCTCGCCGCGATCCTGGAGCGCCATCGCGCAGGCGACCGGCTCTCGCCCCTGCCGTCACCGATCGTCGATGCGTTCGACGAACTCATCGACGGCGAGGACGACCCGCGTACCCGGACTCTGTTCGTGCGCGAGCGCGACAGCTGGGAGATGCTCGCACTCACCGGACAGGCCCCACCGGAATACCTCGAGGCACTGCGAACCCTGCTCGACGACCCCGGACAACGACACGCGATGGTTGCCGTCTACCGACGTTTCGGCGGACTCGCCGGACAGGATTCCGCTGCCGCGGCCGACGAGATCACCGCCGTGATCGACGGCATGACCGCACTTCTCGACGACATCCCGATCATGGTGGAGGTGCTCGGCTCCTGGGCGGCCGAGGCGGCGACGGCCCTCGAATCGAACATCGACGTTCTCGCCGAGTTCCTGCCCGACCCGGCCCAGCAGGCCGTCGCGATCGGGTTCGTCCGGCGCGTCGCCGAACAATCGGGACCGCAACAGCACGGAGCGCGGTCATGACCGAGCGCACCGTCCGGCTCGTCCACCGGGCCGCCCTTGTCCTCACCGTAGTAGTGGCCTGCACGAACGCCGTCCTTGCTGCGCTGGACGTCTTCGCCCCGGCGACCGCGCTGAAGGTCTGGCTCGGATTCGAGCTACCTCTCGGGGTCCTGGTGCTGATCGTCGGAGCAGTGCGCATCCGAGTTCTGCGCCGATCCGAAGCCCCATGGGCGAGGGTGCTCGACGAACTCGTCGGCCGCGTGCCCGCAACCCTGATGCGCGCGGAGCTGAGAAGCTACCGCGCACTGTGGTTGCTGATACGAGGGCGTCGAGTCGATGCCGGCCCCGGGGTGACGACGATCGGCTACACCCGCGGCACGATGAGCGTGCCGATCGCGTGGCTCGTGGCGTCGGTCATCGAGATCGCGGTGGTCCACATACTCGTGCCCTGGGAGTGGCTGCGCTGGACGTTGTCGATCGTCTCGGTGTGCTCACTTCTTCCCCTGGTCGGGTGGCTCGCGGATCGTGTCGTCAATCCGCATCTTCTGACGCGGGACGGCCTGGTCCTGCGCGCCGGACATCAGGTCGTGGCACATATCGGCGCCGACAACCTGCAGCGATGCACTCCTCGCCACCGCTTCCGGCCGACGGAGACGCGCGTGGATGGCGAGGTGCTGTTCCTGCCCGGACCCGACGGCACCAATCTCGACCTCATGCTCGCGGAACCTGTCGACGTCCTGTTGCCGGCATTCTTCGAACACCGCCGCCGTCCGGCGCTCGTGAGCCGGGTCTCGATCCACGTCGACGATCCCGCGGTGGCGCGCCGAGTACTCGACGCCGCGCTTCTCACCTGATGCGGCGAGGGTGAAATCGACGATTTCGTCCACGGAATTCGCTTCACAGGCGGTGACCCGCGTTCATCGTGTATGTGACGAACGGAGTCCCCGTGTCCCGCAATTCGTCCCGAGTCCTCTGTGCTCGTATCGTCGCCGCGCTTGCGTTTCTGTGCGGGAGCGTCACGCTCGCCGTGCCCCCGGCCGACGGTGCCGAACCGGCCTTCTGCGCTGGGCCCGGGCGACTCGATCGAGGTGTCCGGCACCTATCCGGCCGCGCGGTACTTCTCGCTCGACACCTACGGCACGAACTTCGACACCGTCGATTTGCTGCGTGACGACATGATCGTGCCGGATTCGGGTAGCGGGAATCCGTTCGCGGAATCAGCGGCGCGGAATCGCCGTCCGTCACAGCAGAAGTGGCATGCCACTGTGGTACCCGGTCCGGCGGACCACGCGCGCAACGAGATCCGCGGTGTTCCGGAGGGGCAGAGCACCCCGGTGGGCTTCTGATCATCCGCGTGTCCGTGCCCGACGACGCCGCATCGCTCAGCGACGGCGTGCCGTTGCCCCGAGGTGACCAGGCGCCTCGGCGGGGCGACGATGCTCAGGCAACCGTGCGAGCAGCCGTTCGACCCGAACTTCCTGTACCGGACCCGCCGCACAGCTCGCACAGGCAGGCTTCGACCAGATCATCGCGCACTCGACGCGTCGGGTTACTACACGTATGCGATCGCCGCGCCGTCCGACCTTCCCTCGGTCGTCGATCCGACCGTGACCGTACTGCCGTGGGGCGATACCACTGTGCCGAAGAAGGTGTTGTTCCTGCGCTACATGATGCCGTTGTCGGCCTTCGTTGCCGGAGGCTGTGCGGCATGTCAGGACGACGCCGCGGGCTGACGTTCGTGTAGGACCTCGTCGGTGGTGTGGTGATCGCACACTGTGCACGAGAGTTTTCTGGTAGACGAGTGCAATGAGCGATGACGCCGGACGCGGTACTCCGTCGAAGGACACGCGTGCCGCCGATGTGCAGGAACTCGTGGTGGTGGTCGGCGAGCGGATGCAGCGGCGGTCCGACGAGATCGTCGCGAGCATGGACGCGGCGATCGAGTCGGCCGTCGAAGATCTCGGCGAGTCCGAATTGACCGACATGCTGCGCGCGAGCGTGGAGGGCAACGTCGCCACCATCCTGCACATGATCAGCAACGACATCCCGCTCGATCGTATCCAGCCGATCACCGCCGCCACGGAGTATGCGGTCAGGCTCGCGCGACACGGCGTTCCTGCGGCTGCGCTGCGCCGGGCCTACCACATCGGCTCCGACGACCTGTTCAACCAGATGTTCGCGGAGATCCAGCAGCTCGATTGTGCGCCCGACCTGAAACTCGAGCTGCTCCACCATTTCGCCGGGTGGATGCACAAGTATGTGGACTGGATGACGCGCGTCGTGCTCGACGCTCACGAAGAAGAGCAGCGGGTGCTGGTCCGGCAGTCCGAGAACGTGACGTCGGCGCTGGTGGAACAGGTGTTGAGCGGCGGTGCGTTCGATACCGAGGAGTTCGCGACGAAGACGGGTTACCGGCTCGACGGAACCCACCTCGGTGCGATCGCGTGGATCGAAGGCCCGGCCCAGGGAGCGGACCAGACCCCGACCCTCGCGGCGGCAGCGGAGACCCTCACGGTCGCGGCCGGTGGGGGAGGGTCGCCTTTGCTCGTCCCGGTGGATCGCCGCACGGCCTGGTTGTGGACGACGACGGCGGGTGGCACGGTCGTCGACGTGCCACGCCTCCGGACCGTTGTGCAGGCCGTCCCCGGGTTGCGCGTGACATTCGGGAAGCCGGGGGTCGGGGTCGCGGGGTTCCGGCGCAGCCACGAGCAGGCCGAAGCGGTGCGGATCGTCGCGAGCACCGCGACCGTTCCGCACAGCCGAGCGGTGTACTACGGAGAGGACGGCATGTCCGCGACGGCGGTGCTGGCACGCGACCTCGCGACGACCAGGCGTTTCGTCGCCGATACGCTGGGCCGACTCGCGATCGACAACCCGGCCGCGGAGCGTCTGCGGGACACGACGCGGATGTTCCTGCGGACCGGCGGAAGCTATGTGCAGACCTCCGAGGAACTCGTCCTTCATCGGAACACCGTGAAGTACCGGCTGCAGAAGGCGGAGGAGGAACGGGGACGGCCCATCTCCGACAACCGGTTGGATCTCGAGTTGGCTCTGCACGTCTGTCACGTGCTCGGACGACCCGTGCTGATGCCCATGGGGAAGCGCGCGTCCCGTCGTTGACCCGATTTTTGTGCAGATTCGACAACGGCAGCGTCGAAGTTGGTCTCGCGGGGACGTGTCTTGGATCACGCCGGCCGCATAGTGTCGTGCATCACAACCGATACGTGCTCGTCGGACCGAGGAGCTGTAGATGCCCTTCTCCCGCTTTCCCTTTCTCCCCTGGAATGTCCCCGCCGAGGATCGCGCTCGCACGGCGGTCCGGGACGACAGGCTCGAACTCACCTACGCCCGGCTCGACGACCGAACCCGCGCTGTCGCAGCGCAGTTCGCGCGACACGGCGTCGGTGCGGGCGACGTCGTCGCGATCATGCTGCCGAACCGGGTCGAACTGCTGGTCGCCATGCTCGCGGCGTGGCGTCTCGGTGCTGCCGCGACACCCGTCAATCCGGCGTTCACGGAATCGGAAGCGGCTTATCAGATCTCGGACTCCGGTGCTGTCCTCGTCGTCAACAACGGAACCGACGCGCCCGACGGCGGCCGGTCGAGCATCACCGTGGACGATCTCGCCGTCGAGGGCGACGGCCCCGAACCCGTGGCCCTGCGCGGTGACGAACCGAGCCTGGTCATCTATACCAGCGGATCCACCGGCCGGCCGAAGGGCGTGATACTCGATCACGACAATGCCGAGGCCATGTCGTCGACGATGGCGCACCATTTCGGTCTCACAGCCGATGACCATTGCATGCTGGTCCTGCCGCTGTTCCACGTCAACGCGATCATGGTGAGCGCACTGGCGGTCTGGCGCTCGCACGGACAGCTCAGTGTGATCGGATCGTTCTCCGCGAGCCGATTCTTCGACCACGTGGAAAAGCTCCGCCCCACATACTTTTCCGCTGTACCCGCGATCTATGCGATGCTTGCCGCGCTGCCCGACACCGTCCGGCCCGACACCTCGTCGCTGCGGTTCGTGGTGTGCGGCGCGGCTCCGGTCCCGAAGGAACTGCTGCAGCGGTGCCACGACCGCTTCGGGTTCGTCATGGTCGAGGGATACGGCCTCACCGAGGCGACCTGCGCATCCGCCTGCAATCCCGTCGACGGCGTCCGCAAGCTCGGAACGGTGGGACCGGCATTGCCCGGGCAGCGGATCGGGATCATGTCGCCGGACGGGGAACTGCTGGCGTCCGGCGAGACAGGAGAGGTGGTCATCGCGGGGCCGACGGTCATGCGCGGTTACCTCGATCGCCCCGATGCGACCGCCGAGACCGTCCGCGACGGCTGGTTGCACACCGGGGACATCGGGATCCTGGACGAGGACGGCTATCTGCGCATCGTCGACCGCGTCAAGGACATGATCATCCGTGGTGGCGAGAACATCTACCCCAAGGAGATCGAAACCGTCCTTACCTCGATCGACGACGTTCTCGAAGCCGCGGTCGTCGGCCGGCCCGACCCGGTCCTCGGCGAGGTTCCCGTCGCCTACGTGGTGCTGTACCCGGATGCGACGACGACCGCCGAGGGCCTCCTCGAGCACTGCCGGCGGCACCTGATGCGCGCGAAGGTGCCCGAGCGGATCGACATCCTCGACGCACTACCGAAGAACCCCGTCGGCAAGATCGACAAGCCCTCGCTCAGGCGCACACTGCAACACGCCTGACCCCATCTCTCGTCCTACCTCGACGCGAGTTCCCCTCGCGGTGATGAGCCCTGCCCACCTTCAGGAGTAACAATGGGATTCAAGACGGCAGACATGCCACCGGTCGACCCGGCCACCTACGACGACATGCCCTTCATGGAGCGCATGCGGGTGCTGGCGACCCACTGGGCCGAATACGGTTTCGGCAGCCCCAAACAGATGCACATGCTGTACGTGTGCAAGCTGATCTTCTACGTTCTCGGTGGGGTGGCGGTCGTCGGACTCACCACGCCCGGACTGGGTTTCGCCGATCTCGCCGGCTGGTGGGGCGAGCCGATCGTCTACCAGAAGTTGATGGTGTGGACGATCCTGTTCGAGATCACCGGCTACGCGTCGTCCTCCGGACCGCTGGCGTTCAAGTTCAAGCCGTTCACCGGTGGCTGGCGTTACTGGACCCGCCGCGGCACCCTGCGGCTCCCACCCTGGCCGAAGGTGGTGCCGTTCACCCGCGGTGACCATCGCACCGTCGTCGACGTCGCGATCTACTTCGCGCTCCTGGCCACGCTGCTGTTCCTGCTGCTCGGACCCGGCGTCACGACCGCTGCCCTGCCGGGAAGCGAGGTCGGCTTGCTCCCGCAGTGGGCGCTGCTGACCTACGTCGGCCTCATCATCGTCATGGGCCTGCGCGACCGCGTGGTCTTCCTGGCCGCACGCTCGGAACAGTACGTCGCAGTCATGTTCTTCTTCGGCATCTTCAGCAACCACGTCGATATGATCCTGGCAGCCAAGATCGCGCTGGTCACCGTGTGGTTCGGCGCAGGTGTCTCCAAGTTCGGCCACCACTTCACCAATGTGATCCCGCCGATGCTCAGCAACACCCCGTGGATCACTTCGAAGCGGTTCAAGCGCTCGCTCTACCGCAACTTCCCGCAGGACCTGCGTCCGTCCAAGGTCAGCTGGTTCCTCGCCCATGTCTGCGGCACCGTCGTCGAACTCGTCGTCCCGCTGGTGCTGCTGTTCTCCACGAACACGGCGATCACCTGGCTCGCCATCATCGGCATGGTCATGTTCCACATCTTCATCACCTCGACCTTCCCGTTGGCGGTCCCGCTCGAGTGGAACGTCTTCTACATGTTCGCCGCGGTCTGGCTCTTCGGTGGATTCCCCACCGGCGCCGGTTACGGGGTGGGCGACGTGAGTTCCGTCTGGATCCTCGCACCGATCCTCGTCGCTTTCCTGTTGTTCCCGATCCTCGGCAACGTGCGCCCCGACCTCGTCTCCTTCCTGCCGTCGATGCGTCAGTACGCCGGCAACTGGGCGTCGGCGCTGTGGGCCTTCCGCGGTGACGAGGCGGAGAACAAGCTCAACGAGAACCTCACCAAGTTCAACGACAACCAGATCGACCAGCTGAGTGGGGCGTTCGGCAAGGAGGTCGCCGAGATCTTCATGCAGAAGGCGGTCGCATGGCGCACCATGCACAGCCAGGGCCGCGGGTTGATGTCGCTGATGATGCGGCACCTCGACAAGCTCGAGAACTACCGCATCCGCGAAGGTGAGTTCACCTGCACCACCCTGGTGGGCTGGCAGTTCGGCGACGGCCACCTCCACAACGAGCAGACGATCAGTGCGGTCCAGGCGCGGTGCCGGTTCGAACCGGGAGAATGCGTCATCGTCTGGATAGAATCCCAGCCGATCCATCGGAAGACGCTGGACTACAAGGTGATCGACGCGGCGCTCGGTGTCGTCGAGCGCGGTCACTATCACATCGAGGACGCGGTCTCGGCGCAGCCGTGGCTGCCCGACGGCCCGATCCCGCACACCGTCACCTGGCGGATGGCCGGCTACGAACCGGCCGGGACGGCCTACCTCCACCCGCAGGTCCGGCCCGATCGTGTCAAGGTTGGAGCATGACCGACGCGGTGATAGTCGGCAGCGGACCCAACGGGCTCGCTGCCGCCGTCGTCCTCTCCTCCGAGGGCGTACGGGTGCGAGTGCTCGAGGCAGCCGAGACGATCGGTGGCGGTACGCGCAGCAGCGAGCTGACCCTGCCGGGTCTGCTCCACGACGAATGCAGCGGCTTCCACCCGCTGGCCGTGGACACACCCTTCAGCCGGCGGTACGACCTCGCGGAACACGGTCTGATCTGGTCGTGGCCCGAGGTGCAGTACACCCATCCGCTCGACGGCGGACGTGGTGGCGCGGCCTATCGATCGGTGGACGACACCGCCGCGGAGCTCGGGACGGACGGGGCCGTGTGGCGCCGGATCTTCGGTGCGCTGACCGAACGATTCGGCGGCATCACCGAGGACTTCCTGCGCCCGATGCTGCACGTGCCCGTCCATCCGGTGCTGCTCGCCAGGTTCGGGATGTTCGCCGCGATGCCCGCCGACGTGCTCGCGCGCGCCTGGTCGACACCCGAGGCGCGCGCCCTGTTCGGTGGGGTCGCAGCGCACGCGCTGCGGCCCTTCGGCTCGCCGATGTCCTCGGCCATCGGCATCGCGCTGGGCACGGCCGCGCATGCCTACGGGTGGCCGGTCGCGCAGGGCGGATCGCGCGCGATCGCCGCAGCGATGGCGTCGCTGATCGAGAAGAACGGCGGCACCGTCGAAACCGGGGTGCGCGTGGAGTCCCTCGACGAACTCGGCAACCCCGATCTGGTGCTCCTCGACACCTCACCCGCCGACGCCGTGCGGATCGTCGGCGCCAGGCTGCCTCGCCGCACCGCCCGCGCCTACCGTCGGTACAAGCACGGGCCTGGGGCGTTCAAGGTCGAGTACGCCGTCGATGGCACGGTGCCGTGGGAGCACGAACCGTCCCGCCGCGCCGGCACCGTCCACGTCTGCGGTTCGTACGCCGAGACGGCGGCGGTCGAGCGTCAGGTGAACCGGGGGACCATGCCCGATCGCCCCTACGTCCTGGTCGGCCAGCAGTTCCTCGCCGACCCGTCGCGCTCCGCAGGGAACCTGAACCCGCTCTACGCCTACGCGCACGTCCCGCACGGGTACACCGGCGACGCGACCGAGCTGATCACCGCTCAGATCGAACGGTTCGCCCCGGGCTTCCGCGACACGATCCGTGCGGTGCACGTGCGGACGACGACCGAGATGTCGGTCCACAACGCGAACTACGTGGGCGGGGACATCGTCACCGGAGCCAACAGTGCGGTGCAGCTCGTGCTCCGGCCCCGCCCGGCTCTGGACCCGTACGCGACCGGCGTTTCCGGCGTGTACCTGTGCTCGGCGGCGACTCCGCCGGGTGCCGGGGCGCACGGCATGTGTGGGTACCACGCCGCCCGGTCGGCGTTGGCGTACCTGAAGACATGAGGTGATCTTCCGGGGTGAGTGTGGGGTGAGGGGTCTGAGCGGCGCGCGAAACTTCGCACACGGAAATGACATTCTCCCGATATGCACTTCCCCCGGTGCTGAAGGAGCCCTACCCGTAACCGCAATTACCCCCCACCCTGCCCGGAACGCGCCGCGTGAAGACGACGGCTACTGCGGCCCCGGCTCCGTCTCGTGGAGGGTGTACGCCGATCCGTCCTCTCGCGTCGCGGGCATGGCGGGAACAGCGCATCGCCGCAGAACTCGTCGCGCAGTTCCGGACCGCCCGCGACCCGTACCGACCTCGTGGCGTACGTCGACGAGCAGCGCCACTGGTTGTCGCTGTCGCCGAGGCGACGCACGCGCTCCGGAAGCCGAGCCTGTGGGGCAATCCGGTGAAGGTGTTCACCTTCGTCGTGGTGCAGGACGGCATGTTGTCGCGCCTGCCGGAGTGGCGCGCCTGATGTACGGCGTCGAAGGACGCCCGATGAACCTCCGCGCCGCGCGCACCACCGAGCGGCTCATCGGCATCGCCCGCAAGAACGAGTCGTACGACAAGATGGTCGCCGAGATCACCACGCGCATCGACGAGACCCCGTACCGCAAGGTGCGTGCGCGCAAGGGCTGATCCTGTCTCAGAAGGAGGGATTCGGCCGGACGAACCGCTCGTCGATATCGGCGACCGATCGGGCGCCGGTCAACGCCATGGTGAGATCGAACTCGGCGATCACGTTGCGGACCACCTCCTCGACACCGCGCCGACCCGCGATCGCCAAGCCGTACATGTAGGGCCGGCCGAGCAGCACGGCGTCCGCGCCGAGCGCGAGCGCGACGAAGACATCGGCACCGCTGCGAATCCCGCTGTCCAGCAGCACGGTCGGCTCCCGGCCGATCGCGGCACGGATGTCGAGCAGAGCATCGAGCGAGGCGATCGACCCGTCGACCTGGCGTCCACCGTGGTTCGACACCACCATCGCGTCGACGCCGAGATCCGCGGCGCGACGCGCATCGTCGGGATGCAGAATTCCCTTGAGCACGATGGGAAGGCGCGTCCGCTCACGCAACGTCGCCAGATGCCCCCAGCTCAGTCCCGGATTGGAGTAGATGTCGAGGAAGGTCTCCGCAGCGGCGCGCGGCACGGGGGAACGGAGGTTGTCGAGGAATCGGCCCGGATGGTTACGGGTCATCGACACCAGTGTGCGGATCGCGCCGAACGTGACATCGGGTCGCTCCGTCACCATCTCGCGGGCGGCGTCGATCCGCTGCCGGACGATGTCGAGGAAGCGAGGATCCGAGGTGTACTGGGCGATGCCCTCGCCGCGCGCGAACGGCAACGACCCGAGATTCAGGTCCTGCGGACGCCATCCCAGCATCGTCGTGTCGAGGGTGACGACGACGGCCTCGGCGCCGGCTGCTTCGGCCCGTCGCAGCAGGCTGTCGACGAGATCCTCGTCGGAACTCCAGTACAGCTGGAACCAGCGGGACGCAGAGCCCATCGCGCCAGCACAGTCCTCCATGGAATTGCAGCCCTGATTGGAGAAGATGTACGGCACGCCGGTCGCGGCGGCCGCCCGCGCTATCGCCAGGTCGCTGTCGGCGGCCATCAACGCTCCCGCTCCGACCGGGGCCAGCAACAGCGGCGAGGAGAGCGAGGTGCCCGCCACAGTCGTACGCAGGTCGCGTTCGGTGACGCCGTGGGCCATACGCGGGACGATCGCCCAGCGGTCGAACGCACGCCGATTGTTGCGCATCGTGCGTCCCTCGCCGGCACCGCCCGCGACATACGCCCAGGCCCGCTTCGAACTCGCACGCCGCGCGGCGCGTTCGAGGTCGCCGAAGGAGGTCGGAACGGCCGGACGCCGGCCCAACGCTCCGTTGCGGTACACGACCCCCTGACGTTCCCGGCCGGGGCCGGCGGGTGCAGAGGCAGCAGTTTCGGTCACGAGTGAGTTCCCCTCTCGAGCGGTGGCGCTTGTCGATCCTTCCTCACGAACCCGGTCGAGTGAACCGGTTACCGGTGTCGAATTCGGAATCGGTGCGGCGGATCCGGCGGCGGGCGTACCGTCGGATCCATGACCGAGGACGGCCAGGTTGCACCGTGGGACGACATCTACCGGGGAGTCGCCGAAGGGTTTTCGGGCCCCGTACCGTGGAACATCGGCGAACCCCAACCCGAGATCGCCCGATCGATCGACGAGGGCGGATTCCGCAGCGATGTGCTGGACGCAGGCTGCGGACATGCCGAGACCTCCCTCCACCTGGCGGCACAGGGGTACACGGTGGTGGGTCTCGATCTGTCGCCCACAGCCATCGAGGCAGCTCGAGCCGCGGCGTCGGAGCGGGGTCTGACGACCGCGACCTTCCAGGTCGCCGATATCACGTCGTTCACGGGATTCGACGGCCGGTTCGCGACGATCGTCGACAGCACCCTGTTCCATTCGCTGCCCGTGGACCGGCGCCGCGCCTACCTGAGCGCCGTCACCCGTGCCGCTGCACCGAGTGCGTCCTTCTTCGTCCTTGCCTTCTCGAAGGACGCCTTCCCCGAAGAGGGCCAGGGACCGAATCCCGTGACGGACGACGAGTTGCGCGACGTGGTTGCCGAGTTCTGGACCGTCGACGACGTGCGGCCGGCCTTCATCCACGCATTTCTCGGCGACGAAGAGGCTGCCGCGTGGCAACGCGACGACAAGGGCCGTTCGATGCTCCCGGCCTGGTTGCTGTCGGCCCACCGCGGTTGAGGGTGCACGCGGAAATTCGATTGCATTGCCGGGGTGCGAAGTTCACCATCGGATCTGTCGGAGCGGACCACCCGCGCCTCGTCATGATCCAGGAGTCACCGTGCACCCCGATGTCCCACCCGGAACCGATCCGCTGGTCGAGTACGGCTGGTCCGAGCAGATCGCGGAACGGTTCGCGGACAACGGCATCCAGGAATCCCCCGGCAGGATCGTGCGGGTCGGTCGCGGTCACAGTGACGCCGTGACCTCCGCCGGTCCGCTGCGGGTACGGACAGCGGGCCACCACGTCTGCACCGGCGACTGGGTGATCGTGCGCGAACCGCCCACCGAAGGCGATATGACCGGCACGGTCTGTGCGGTGCTGCCGCGTACCGGCGCGATTCGTCGTGCCGACGCGTCGGGCCGTTCGGAAGAGCAGGTCCTCGCCGCCAACGTGGACACGGTCGTGGTGACGGTCGCGGCCGACACTCTCGACCTCGGTCGCGTGGAACGTCTGCTGGCGCTGGCTTGGGACAGCGGCGCGCAGCCGGTGGTCGCCCTGACGAAGGTCGACCTCGCCACCGAACCGGTATTCGAGCAGGTCGCCGTGCTCGCACCCGGAGCGAGTGTGGTCGAGGTCTGCGCGCCGGACCGATCCGGGTTGAGAGAACTGCGCGCGCTGCTCCACGGCACCGTCGTGTTCGTCGGAGCGTCCGGCGCCGGGAAATCGACGCTGGTCAACGCGCTGTGCGGTCGCGACATCCAGGCGACGGCGCCGGTGCGGCAGGGGGACGGCAAGGGTCGGCACACCACGACCGATCGGGAGATGTTCCCTCTGGGTGGCGGCGTGACCCTCATCGACACGCCGGGCCTGCGGGGCGTCGGGATGTGGGATGCCGATGCCGGCATCGCGTCCGCCTTTCCCGAGATCGACGAGCTCGCGCAGTACTGCCGCTTCACGGACTGTGCGCACGAGACCGAGCCGGGATGCGCGGTGCGTGCCGCCGTCGACCGCGGCGACCTCGATGCCCGGCGAGTGGAGAGCCATCGCAAACTGCGGCGTGAGAACGAGCGGATCGCGGCCCGGTCCGATGCCCGATTGCGGCACGAGCGGACCCGCGAGATCAAGGTGATGAGCCGCGCGATCCGGGCGTATTACCGCGACCGTTGAAGTTCTCGGCGCGGCATACAGGGCGGTCGGTACCCCTCAGTGCAGGTCGCGCGATGAACCGGGGCTCGCTACCGCAACGCGCCGCGTCGACCCCGTTTCGGCGCGCTGATCATGGACGGCCCCGACCGAATGGTTGGGGCCTTCGACCTGCGTCAACATACCGGTCGGTACTTCCCCTTCGGGTCCGTTACACCGTGAACGCGGATGGACTCCTCTGCTTGCGGCAGCGCGTTATCGAGGTGTGTCGTCGGACACGAAATGATTACGACCCGGCTCGGGGGTGTACACCTTCTCGGTCGAATCGAACCGGTCTGTTCTCGAGGGGGCGACCCATCGCTGCCTGATTCGATCATCTGTGAGGCGAACCTTCGGCGCGTGCGGTCGTGTCATCGAAGGTATTGATGCACAAGGAATTCGGTGAGAGCACGTCGATCCTCCGTGGACGAGGGGCAGGATCGGCCAGGTGCCGTTACGGCAGGTTCTTATCGGGCCGGCCGAACGCGAGGGCCGCAATGATCGACTTTCGAGTATGGCGTGACTCACTTACCTCGGTTCAGATGGCGTCGGCCACGATCGCTTGAAAACCTCTCTAGCTGCGACGTTACCTGGTTGTGACCTGAAGGTCGCGTGATGACGCTCCGTGCGGTGGTCCAGATCCCGCCGGCGATGCCCGCGGCCCCGTTGAGGGCCGGACACGATTCGGCCGATTTTGGAGCACGACCTTGTCCGTTTCATCATTGCGCCGTTTCCGTGCCGCCTTCGCCGCGGCTGCCGTTCTCACCACCGCCATCGGCGTCGGTACGTCCGCCGCCGATGCCGACACCGCCACCTCCGCACCGACCGGATTCCAGGAGCCCCGCGCTCTGATCCGGGCGCTGGACTTCGACGCACTGTCCGCCGACGGCTGGACCGTGACGGACTCCGTGGAGGACGCCACCTCCACGGAGTCGGCCGAGGTGGTGGAGGTCGCGACGGAGATCGCTCCGCCTCCTGTACCGCCGGCGGTCACACCCGAGGAGCTGACCCGCATCGTGCCGGGTATCCCGGCAGAGAAGATCGAGCAGTACATCGCGCCGCTGAACGATGCGATGACGCGCAGCGGCATCGACAACCCGGTCCGTCAGGCGGCGTTCATCGCCCAGCTCGCCGTCGAATCCGATTCCTTCCGCACCTTCGAGGAGTACGCGTCCGGACGCGCCTACGAGGGGCGAGCCGACCTCGGCAACACCCAGCCCGGCGACGGGGAACGCTACAAGGGGCGCGGCGCGATCCAGATCACGGGCCGTCACAACTACGAGAAGGTCAGCGAACACGTCGGCGTCGACTTCGTCGCGCACCCCGAGCTGCTCGCTGCGCCGGAGAACGCCTTCACCACCGCCGCCTGGTACTGGACCTCGCGCAACCTCAACGAGGTCGCGGACACCGCGGGGATCGTCCGGGTGTCCGAGCTCGTCAACGGCGGTCACCACGCGCTCGGTCGCCGCATCGACGACTTCAAGCGTGGTCTGGACGTGCTGCTTCAGCCGTAAGCGCCACACAGTCGCACCGGGCCGATGAGTTCGGGGCGCGCCGACGGTCTATCGGATCATGAGAAAACTGATCTACGACTTCGGCGTGTCCCTCGACGGCTACATCAACGACCGCGACGGCAACATCGACTGGACCGACCCCGACGACGAACTGCACCGGTTCCACAACGACCGGTTCCGTCAGCTCGAGCTCTCGCTGCACGGCCGGCGGATGTACGAGTTGATGGCGAAGTACTGGCCGCACCTGCCCGACGATGCCTCGCCCATCGAGCGCGACTTCGCCGAACTGTGGACGACCACGCCCAAGGTCGTCTTCTCCCGCACACTTACCGAAGTCCACTGGAACAGTCGCCTCGTCAGCGACGACGCGGTGGAGGAGGTGCGCAGACTCAAAGCCGAAGGCGACGGAGTCATGGAGGTCGGTGGGGCGAACCTCGCCGCGTCGCTGATCCCCCACGGTCTCGTCGACGAGTACCAGGTGTTCGTCTCACCCGTCCTGCTCGGTGGTGGCACACCCATGTTCCCGCCCCTGGAGAAACGCGTGGATCTGCGCCTGGTCGAGACACGTCACTTCGCCACCGCAGTGATGTTGCGCTACCTTGCCGACTGAATTCCTGTGACACACCGGTTCCCACCTACCAGGCGCGTGACGGGGTCGCGTCCGCCATGTCACCCGCCTTCACCGCGCGCCGGTGCCCGGGCCGTAGAGCCGCGCCACGTCGGGCGAATCGAGCCACCCCGAATAGGTCGGCGACTGCGGCCAGCCCTCGGGCGAATCCTGCCATTCCTCCTGACGACCCCACGGAAGAAGGTCGATCAGGGCGAAGGTGTAGCTGAGCTGTTCGGTTCCGCGGCCGGTGGTGTGCCAGGTGCGGTAGACCTTGTCGCCGTCGCGAAGGAACACGTTGACCGCGAACCCTCCACCGGGAGGTGCGTCGACGTCGGCACCGAACGAACTCTCCGACGACGAGTACCACTCCATCGTGTTGCCGACCTTCGTCTTGTAGGCCAGGGCTTCGTCGATCGGTCCGTCGGTGACGATGACCATGCGGGCGTCGTAGTTGTCGAGGATGCCGAGCCGGGTCCACTGTGTCGTGAGGCTCGTGCATCCACCGCACTGCCATTCGGCGCCGTCGGACCACATGTGGTGATAGGTGATGAGCTGCGAGCGGCCCTGGAACACATCGACGAGCCGGATCGGGCCGCCGACGCCGATCAACGTGTAGTCGGGTAGTTCGACCATCGGCAGTCGGCGACGTTGTGCCGCGATGGCGTCGAGTTCGCGAGTGGCGGCCTTCTCTCGACGCCGCAGGTCGGCGAGAGCCGACCGCCAGGTCTGCTCGTCGACGATCGGGGGAAGGGCGCGGGTGGTCTGCTGGGTCATGACGTCTCCCGGAGTCGGACGGATCCGTTCACGAATGTCGACCGGGGGCAGGCCCGAAACTCATCGAGCCCCTCGATCGGAGGTGTCCCGACCGAGGGGCTCGACGAGGCGCGTGCCGTGACCGCTACGCGCCCTGACGGACCGGCGTGCGGCGGCCCGGCGCAGCGAGGCCGGCGCCGATCACCGCGGTCGCAGCGAGCCCGGCCAGCGCCGCGAGGAACTCGGTGCCGCTGATCGTGCCGTAGGCGGCGAGGCCGGGAACACCGGCGAAGGTGGCATCCCCGACCGGCAGTGAGTAGGCGCCGACGATGTGCTCGAGACCGTCGGGGCTGCCGGACGCGACGAGGGCCAGCGCGCAGGCGCTGGTCACGGCCAGACCACCGAGTGCCGCGACTCCCCGTCGCACGGCGACCGAGGTGACGGTGGCCCGCTCGTCCCACACGGCCACGCCGGGCGCGAACGCCATCACCGCGCTCGACACCGCGGCGGTGATGAGGGCTTCACCGACACCGATGGCCAGATGGACTGCGGTCAGATCGCCGATGAACGCTGCGGCGGCGCCCGTACCGACGGTCGCCGAGTATGCGGCGCCGAGAACCGCGGCGCTCACCGGCACGGACAGACCTGCGCCGAGAGCGGCGGTGGTCCGCGTCAGCTTCCCGAGGCCGAGTCGCTCGGCGCCGGTACGGATGGCGGCGGTGACGAGGACGGGCAGCACCGCCATCAGCAGCACGTTCACCCCGAGGGCGTTGATCCCGCCGTCCCCGAACAGCAATGCCTGCACGCCGACCACGGCGGTCATCGCGAGAAGCGCGAGCCGGGGCCCGAGGAGCGCGGTCGCGAGAGCGCCGCCGATGAGGTGGCCGCTGATGCCGCCGGCGATGGGGTAGTTGACCATCTGAGCGCCGAAGATCATGGCGGCGGTGGTGCCGGCGAGAAGGGTGTCCCGGATCGTGATGCGCGGCCGCCCGGCCGTGGCGGCGAGGACGACCGCACCGGTGGCGATCGCCGCAGCGGGCGCGGTGGCGCTCATGGGGAGGAAATGGTCAGGGACGTGCATGGGTGAGACTCCCTTCGAGGGTGGACGGGTGAACGGGTGTGGAGCGCCAGGAGCGCCAGGTCGATTCGAGCGGCGAGGAGTGGGCGTCGGCCCCGAGGAACCGCAGCAGGCTGCCGGGCCCTTCGAGCTGGACGACGCCGTCGCCCTCGGCGCGTCGCCCGTAGGTCGCGATGACGTCGTGCACCCGCGTGGAACCGAGGATCCCGGGTTCGGGGAACGCGCCGTGGGCGTACAACTCCTCGACGAAGAGGGGATGACGATCGAGGGTGACCGAGGTGCGGCTGCGGATCGCACCTCCGGTTTCTCCGTGGCGCCCGAGGACTAGCGTCTCCCGCATGTCCGCGGCGGCGTCGGAGGCGAGTTCGATCCGGGTGTCGCGGTGCACGCGGGCGCCGGTGGCGATCACGAACGGGTAGGTGTCCCAGACGAGAGTGCCGCCCTCGGCGACGGTGATCCGCACGTCCCACCGGGACAGCCGGTTGTCGGCGTCGTAGGCGACGGTGCCACCGATGTCCTGCAGTTCGAGCGTGCACCCGGCGTCGACGTGGACGTCGACGGTCACCGAGTCACCACCGAGCAACAACGCGCCGGCGGCGACGAGGGCGACCCGCGCGCGGTCAGGACCGACCTCGACGGTGCGGGGGACGAGCATGCCCGCCCGCAGGGTCAGGCGTGCCCGGCCCGGTGCGCGGTCGATACCAATCATGGTGCGGGACATGATCAGTCGTGCGTGTGTGCGACGGCGTGGCTGTGGCTGTGGCCGTGGTCGTCGTCGGCGTGGAAGTGCGGAGCCATCGGACCGGGATCGACCGGGGTGTGCGACCCGGCGCGGTGGGCTGCCAGCATCTCGCGCACCCAGTCACCGAGCGCCTGCACCGATGCGGCGTCGGTCCGGGACAGCGCCAGCACCGGTCCGCCCTCGCGGGCCTTCTCGGCGTCGGCGACCATCTGGGGCACGTCGACACCCACATAGGGGGAGAGATCGGTTTTGTTCACCACGAGCAGGTCGGCGCGGCTGATGCCGGGACCACCCTTGCGGGCGACGTCGCCACCACCGGCGACATCGAGCACGAAGATCTGCGCGTCGACGAGCGCGGGGGAGAAGGTCGCGGTGAGGTTGTCACCGCCGCTCTCCACCAGGACGACGTCGAGCGGCGCGAAGTCGCGTTCGAGATCTTCGACGGCGAGCAGGTTCATGGTCACGTCGTCGCGGATCGCGGTGTGCGGGCACGCACCGGTCTCCACCGCGCGGATGCGCTCGGGATCGAGCACGCCGGCCGAGCGGAGGAAACGGGCGTCCTCGTCGGTGTAGATGTCGTTGGTGATCACGCCGAGCTGCAGCTCGGACGCGAGGGTGCGGCAGATGGTCGCGATCAGCGAGCTCTTGCCCGTGCCGACGGGACCGGCGACGCCGAGACGGAGCGAACGGGTGGTGATGTGTTCAGGCACGGAACAGCCTTTCCGGAGCGGATGCGTGGGCTTCGGCCCATAATTCGGTCTGGGGACCACCGGTCGCCGGGATGCCCGCCGGGTCGGTGAGAGCGGACAGCTCGGCGATGAGCGGTTCGAGATGGGCGCAGGCCTCGAGCGTCCATCGCGAACCGATGGCCGGGTCGGAGGGGTGCAGTTTGAGGAAGGCCGCGACGATCGCCTGCGCCTCCTCGTACAGCACCAGTCGCGCGGTGTCGATCGCCGGGATGCGCGCGAGCGCCGCGATGGCCCCGACCACCAGTCCCCGCGACGGTCGCGGGGTCCGGGCGTCGAGGTCGTCGAGAACGGTGGAGGGCCACAGGTTCCGGGCCAGTCGCAGATAACCGCGGGCCAGCAACCGGGACGCGTCGCGCTGGGCCGGGCCCGGAGTGCGCGCCGCCCAGTGGTCCTCGATCTCGTCGATCCGGAGCGACAGGGCGGCTCCGGCATCGGAGTCGACCGCGTGTCGGGTGACCACGGCGACGCCGGCCTCGACTGCCGCCGAGGTGCGCAACCGTGCGACGAGGAAGCGGCGCACCTCGGTCGGTGACATCCCACCCTGGAGCGCTGGTTCGAGCCCACCCGAGTTGACGTTCCCGCCGACCGGTGCGCGCCCGTCCGCCAGGAGGAGCAGCACCGTGGTGGGGGAGAGAGTGCCGGGCACCATCAGAACATCGAGTACAGCTGCGTGAGCGGCAGTTCGGTGGCCGGCGCCGGAACGACCCGCTCGCCGTCGATGTCGATGTCGAAGGTGTCGGGGCGGATCCCGATGCGCGGCAACGCGTCATTCTGCTTCATGTCGGCCTTGCCGATGTGCCGGGTCGGCCGCAGCGGCAACAACCTGCGGCGCAACCCGAGTCGTTCCTCCAGGCCGTCGTCGAGGGCGGTGGGGGAGACGAACGACACCGACGTGTGGGGGGCCAGCGCATCGCCGAACGCCGGACGCTGAAGCACCGGCTGCGGGGTCGGGATCGACGCGTTGGGGTCGCCGAGCGCGGCCCAGGCGATCGATCCGCCCTTGATGACCAGCGACGGCCGGATGCCGAAGAACTTCGGGTCCCACAGCACGAGGTCGGCGAGCTTGCCATCCTCGACAGAACCGAGTTCGTGGTCGATGCCGTGCGCGATCGCGGGGTTGATCGTGTACTTCGCGACGTAGCGACGGGCCCGTTCGTTGTCGGCGGGCATGCCGCCGTGGAGCGCCCCGCGGCGGTTCCTCATCACGTGCGCGACCTGCCAGGTGCGGGTGATCACCTCACCGATCCGTCCCATCGCCTGGGCGTCGGACGAGGTGATCGACAGGGCACCCATGTCGTGCAGGATGTCCTCGGCCGCGATGGTGGTGGCCCGGATCCGGGATTCGGCGAACGCGAGGTCCTCCGGGACGGCCGGGTTGAGGTGATGACAGACCATCAGCATGTCGAGGTGCTCCTCGACGGTGTTCACCGTGTGCGGCAGAGTCGGGTTCGTCGAGCCGGGAATGATGTGCGGCAACCCGGCGATGCTCAGGATGTCCGGGGCGTGCCCACCTCCGGCGCCTTCGACGTGGAAGGCGTGGATCGAGCGGCCGCCGATCGCGGCCAAGGTGCTCTCCACGAAGCCCGCCTCGTTCAGTGAGTCCGAATGCAGCGCGACCTGCAGTCCGTGCTCGTCGGCCGCGCGTAACGCCGCATCGATCGCGGCCGGTGTGGAGCCCCAGTCCTCGTGCACCTTGTACCCGGCGGCACCGGCGAGGGCCTGTTCGCGCAGCCCTTCGGTGGAGACGGTGTTGCCCTTGCCGAGCAGCAGCACATTCACCGGCAGCGCGTCGAGCGCGCGGTGCATCTGCATCAGATGCCACGGGCCCGGCGTGACGGTGGTGGCCTTCGATCCTTCGGACGGACCGGTTCCGCCGCCGGCGATCGTGGTGATGCCGGTGGCGAGTGCCTCGACGATCTGCGACGGCGACAGCAGGTGCACGTGCGAGTCGAACGCGCCGGCAGTGAGGATGCGGCCTTCACCGGAGATGACGTCGGTGGACGGGCCGATCTGCAACTTCGGGTGCACGCCGTCGGCGATGTCCGGGTTGCCGGCGCGGCCGAGGGCGACGATGCGACCGTCGCGGATACCGACGTCGGCGCGCACGATGCCCCACCAGTCCAGCACGATCACGTTCGTGATGACGGTGTCGGGAGCACCTTCGGCCCGCGTCGTCACGCCCTGGGCCATCGATTCGCGGATGGACTTGCCGCCACCGAAGACGGCTTCCTCGCCGCCGAAGGTGCGGTCCTCCTCGATCTGGATCCACAGGTCGGTGTCGCCCAGGCGTACCCGGTCGCCGACCGTCGGTCCGTACAGTGCCGCGTACTCGGCGCGTGTGATCTCCACGTTCTCAGTCCTCCTGCTTCCGCACCTGGATACCGGGTACGACGCGTCGCCCGCGCAGGGCGACGGCGTCCAGTTCGCGGCTGCTGCCGGGTTCGAATCGCTGCGACGTCCCCGACGGGATGTCCAGGCGGAAGCCCTGCGCGCGTTCACGGTCGAATTCGAGGGCCGCGTTCGCGTCCGGCAGGTGGAGGTGTGAGCCGATCTGGATGGGACGATCACCGGTGTTGAGGAAGACGAGGGTGATGCGCTCGTCGTCGGAGCGGTCCGCGTTGAGGGTGAGGGAGCCCTCGGCGACGCGAATCGCTCCGGGTCCCGAAGTCGGTCCGGATGCCATGTCGGGCTCCTTTCAGGAAATCGGGTGGTGGATCGTGACGAGCTTGCGTCCGTCCGGGAAAGTGGCCTCGACCTGCACGTCGGTCAGCATTTCGGTGACGCCGTCCATGACCTCTTCGCGGGCGAGGAGCTCGCGGCCCTTCACCATGAGGTCGGCGACGTCGGCGCCTTCGCGTGCCCGTTCGATCACCCAGGTGGACAACAGGGCAACGGCTTCGGGGTAGTTCAGTCGGACGCCGCGGTCCCGCCGGTCGCGCGCCACCATGCCGGCGACGGCCAGAAGGAGTTTCTCGGTATCGGCGGGAGTCAGCTGCATATGTCGTTCTTTCGTGCGAGTCGGCGGTCGTGCACTCGATGCCGATCATGCGCGGCTCTTGTTTCGCGGACGTTACCCCCGCGTATCGCGGAGAAATCCGGACGTATCGACCTCAGAAGTGCTGCCGCACTGCGTGACCCCGGCAACACCGCAGTGGGATGCCGCCACCGCCGTCCATGGCCGGACAGACCTACGGCCGTTCCCGATCGATCGGAAACGGCCGTAGGTCAGCGATATTCGAGGCGTTCGTCGCTAGGACGGAACGGAGACCTCCTGATATCCCGCGAGGATCTCGTCGGTGTGTTCTCCGTGCAGCGGCGGTGCCGACCGCAGCGGCGGTCGTGCCCCCCCGAAATTGACCGGGAACGCGATCTGTTCGAGAGGCCCGGACGCATGGTCGACGGTGCCGACCATGCCGATCGCGGCGGTGTGCGGATCGCTGTAGATCTCGTCGAGATGCCGGATGGGGGATACCGGCACGCCATGTTCCTCGAGGACCCGGCACCAATATTCGACCGTCCCGATGGCGAATGCCTCGGTGAGGACCTCGTCGAGTTCGTCGCGATGCTCGATGCGATCACGGTTGTGGAGGAACCGTGCATCGGTCACGAGCTCGGGTCGGCCCAGCGCCACGCACAGCTTCTCCCACAGCCCGTCGTTCCCCACCGCGACGACGAAGTATCCGTCGCTCGCCGGATATGCCTGGTAGGGAGCGAGATTGGGGTGCGCCGAGCCCAGAGCGTGCGGTCGCTCCCGCGTGGCGAAATAGTTCGTGGCCCAGTTGACGTGCATCGCCAGCTGGCATTCGAACAGCGACGTGGTGACGTACTGGCCGCGACCGGTGCGAGTGCGTTCGACCAGCGCGGCGAGTACCCCGATCACCCCGAACAGTGCTGCACCGAGATCGCCCATCGCGTATCCGGCCTTCATCGGCGCGCCACCGGGTTCACCGGTCAGCGACATCAGACCGCCGGCGGCCTGAGCGACCATGTCGTAGCCGGGCTGGTCGGCCAGCGGTCCCTCGTCACCGAAGGCCGAGATGTGCAGGACGATCAGGTGCGGGTGCTGTTCGGACAGAGCGCGGTAGTCGAAGATCTTCTGCAGGCCGCTGCCGGGTTTGAAGTTCTCGACCACGACGTCGGCGTCGGCGAGCATCCGGTGCACGATCCGCTGTCCCTCCTCCGACTTGAGGTCGATCGTCACCGACTTCTTGCCGCGGTTGACCGCGAGGTAGTAGGTGGCGTCGTCGCCGACGAAGGGTGGCCCCCACACCCGGGTGGGGTCGCCGCCCTGGGGGTGCTCGACCTTGGTGACATCGGCGCCGAGGTCGGAGAACGACATGGTCGCGTACGGTCCGGCGAGGATTTTCGACAGGTCGAGGACCTTGATGCCGGCGAGCGGGGCCGGGCCGGTGGGATGCGTGCTCATGAGCGGGCTCCTGTCAGTGCAGTCGGTGCCGCATCGGCGGCGGTGCTCGGCGCCGCGGCGGCCGCGACGGACGGGTCGACGTCCGTGCCGTCGGCGATCACGGCGAGGTGGTCGAGAGCGACGGCATTCGGTTCACCGGCCAGGCCGTCGAGGTAGGCATGGGCGACGAGCAACGACCGGTGGCCGCGACCGCGCGCGATGCGGTGCGACGCCAGGTCCACGAGCAGGGTCGCCATCACCGTCCGTGCGAGATCGTCGGTGTAGGTCGCGCAGCGGGTTTGCGCGTGCGTGTCGTCGCCGGCGAGCAGGTCTTCGCCGCGCGCCTCGAGCGCATCCCAGCGTTCCCGCAGTGCCGCGACGACCGGGGCGCACTCCGGATGCGCCGCGTGGAGCAGTGTGCGCTGCGCGTCGGCCAGGACCCGGTGCGCGCCGTTCTTGCGCATCGACCGCAGCACGTCGAGCGCGATGACATTGCTCGAACCCTCCCAGATCGATCCGAGGTGTGAGTCGCGCACGAGGCGGGCGAACACCCGGTCCTCGATGTAGCCGCTGCCACCCCGGATCTCCATCGCCTCACCGGTGACGGTGCGGGCGCGCTTGCAGATGTAGTGCTTGGCGACGGGCGTGAGGATCCGGACGACACTGCGGGCCTGCGCGTCACCGTGGTCGGCGCGATCGAGGGTCGCACCGCTGTAGGCGACGAGCGCGAGAGCGGCCTCGGCGTCGAGCAGCAGCGGCAGCAGGGTGGCGCGCATGAGCGGCTGGTCGAACAGGGACTTCCCGAAGACCACCCGATCCCTCGTGTGAGCGACGGCGTCGCGCACGGCGCGCCGGATCAGGGCGCTCGAGCGCATCGCGTTCGACAGGCGGGAGGTGTTCAGCATCTCCGTCATCTGCCGGAATCCACGGTCGAGGTCGCCGACCTGCAGCGCGTACGCCCCGTGCAGGGTGACCTCGCCGCTGGGCATCGATCGCGTGCCGAGCTTGTCCTTGAGACGGTCGATCGTGTACGAGTTCCGGCTCCCGTCGGGAAGCCGCTCGGGCAGCATGAACATTCCGACGCCGCGGGTCGAGTTCTCGTCGCCGCCGGGGAACCGGGCGAGGGTGATCACGACATCGGCGTCCGGGTTGGAGGCGAACCACTTGCGTCCGGTCAAGCGCCATGCGTTGCCGTCGAATTCGGCGCGGGTCTCGGTCTTCGCGATATCGGTGCCCGCCTGGGTCTCGGTCATGAACATCGCCCCCGTCAGAGCGGTGGCCGGATCGGTGGAGGTCAGGCCGTCGATCCACGGGCCGAACACCTCGGGGTCGCCGAACATCCGCAGGGTGCGCGCGGCGGCATCGGTCATCGACACCGGGCAGGCGAGGCCGAACTCGGCCTGCACGAACAGATATGACGCGAGGTACTTGACGAGATGCGGGGGCGTGTCCGTCCAACCGTGGATCGGGCGGTGCGACAGTGCCGAGAGACCGTATTCGCTGTAGGCGGCGCGGCACAGTTCGAGATAGGCGGGGTGGTACTCGATGCGGTCGATGCGCTCGCCGTCGGGGTCGTACCGGTGCAGCACCGGCGGATGGGCGTTCGCCGTGGCCGCGAGCGCGTCGAGACGGTCGGCGGCATCGGCACCCAGGCACGCGAGGAGACGGTCGGTGAGCGGCCGGTCGGCGTCGGAGATCCAGCGGTCGAGTACCGCATCCAGAGCCGGGTCGGTATGGGCGTAGTTCATTTTCATCCGTTCGGTGTCAGGAGGCGTCGGCCGTCGTCCGGGCGGGGGCGGGGCGTGGTTCGTCGGGCTCGGTGCTGGTCGGTGAGCGTTTGAGCAGCGCGGTCATGCAGATCAGGGAGATCAGCACGTATCCGATCCCGAGTCCGACGACCGGCCAGATCGAGCCGGCGCGCTCGAGGAGGAACTGGCTCGCCATCGGGGCGGTGCCGGCGAAGATCGCCGTCGAGATCTGATACGACAACGAGATGCCGGTGTAGCGCACGTGGGTGGGGAAGACCTGCGCGAGGATGCCGGCCAGCGCCGAGTAGTACATCGCGTGCGGCGCGGTGGCGAGCACCATGCCGATGATCGCCCAGGTGAGCGAGCCCGTGCGGATCAGCACGAACATCAGCGGCAGGACGATGAGCTCGGGTCCGAGCATCCACAGCACGGCGCGCCGCGCGTCGATCCTGGTGGCGAGAACCGCACCGAAGGGTTGGACGAGCACCTGCGCGACCAGTGCGAGGGTGATCACGAGCAGGAAGTCCGATCGGGTGAACCCGAGGTCGGTGGTGGCCCAGGCGAGGGCGAAGGTCGTCTTGACGTAGGTGATCGCCACGCCCGCCACCACGGCACCGACACCGAGGAGCAGCGCCGCCGGGTGTGAACGCAGGACTTCGACCAACGGTAGTTTCGTGCGTTCCTGTGCAGCGGCGGCCACGCGCATCTCCGGCGTTTCCTGGATCCGTACGCGGATGTAGAGGGCGACGATCACCAGCGCGGCGGATGCGAGGAACGGAATGCGCCAGCCCCAGTCTTCGAAGGTGGCATCGGACATCGCGGTGAGTCCGAGGAAGGAAAGAGTGGCAAGGAGATTGCCCACCGGCGAACCCTGCTGGGCGAAGGCACCGTAGAGAACCTTCTTGCCGGGTGGGGCGAACTCGGTGGCGATGAGGACTGCTCCGCCCCATTCGCCGCCCATCGCGATGCCTTGCAGCACTCGCAGGGCGACGAGGAGGATAGGCGCCCAGATTCCGATCTGGTCGTAGGTGGGCAGCAGGCCCACGCCGACGGTGCCGGCGCCCATGAGCGCGAGGGTGATGATGACCGCGTTCTTCCGTCCGAAGCGGTCGCCGAAGTGGCCGAAGACGATCCCGCCGAGAGGCCGGGCGATGAAACCGACGGCGAAGGTCGCGAAGGCGGCGAGTGTGCCGACCGCGGGCGAGGCGTCGGGGAAGAACAGTGCCCCGAGGACGAGAGCCGAGGCCGTGCCGTAGATGTAGAAGTCGAACCATTCGATGGTGGTGCCGACGAAGGCGGTCACACCGGCGCGGCGTGCGGCCCGGGTGTCGTGCATCGGACGTGGCGGCGGGGTCGCGGTGTGCTCTGGAGGAGTATTCACGCTGCACTTCCGAGGGCGTCGAGCGGAGTCGATCCGCGGATGAATGAGTCGTGGATCACTATCACCGGCGCAACCGTGTAAAGTCCAAGACCTAATCGAGCACGATTGTGTAGATCAACTTATAAAGTCGAGGTCGGCATGGAACTTCGGCAGCTGCGGGCCTTCCTGGCGGTGGCCGAGGAGTTGCACTTCGGACGCGCGGCGGAGCGACTGCACATCGCCCAGTCGCCGCTCAGCCAGACGATCCGCGCCCTCGAACGCGACCTCGGCGCCGAGCTGTTCGCCCGCACCACCCGTTCGGTGCAGCTCACCGCCGCCGGTGAATCGCTGCTCGGTCCCGCGCGCGTCATCGCCGCCCAGATCGAGATCGCCCGGACGGTCGTGCGGTCGACGGCCTCGGGTGTCACCGGCGTGGTGAGCGTCGGATTCGGCGGCGCGAGCGGTTACACGGTGATCTCACAGCTGGCCCGGCGCCTCGAGGAGCGTTGTCCCGGGATCGAGCTGGATCTGCGTCCGCAGACCTATACGGGGGAAGTGCTCGATCTCGTCTCGCAGGGACTGCTCGACATGGGGATCGTCGGCCTCCCGGTGCCCCGGGACGTCGCCACCGAGACGGTGCGGCAGGAATCGCTCATGGTTGCGCTGCCGGCGGATCATCGATTGGCGACCCGGGAGGAACTCGACGCCGCCGATCTGACCGGCGAGCGGTTCGTCGTCTATCCCGCCGCCCACGGGTCGAGCGTGCGGGAGATGACCTTCACGGTGTGCCACTCCGCCGGATTCACCCCCGTGATCGCCCGGGAGGCACCGGACCCCTACAGCCTGCTGGCCCTCGTGGGTGCCGGGGTGGGGGTTGCGGTCGTCGTCGCGTCGACCACCGACATCACTGTGACGGGCGTTCGGTACGTCCCGCTGCGGAACAGTCCGGTGCTGCCGATCGCGCTCGCGTGGCGTCGTGACAACCCGGCGCCGGCGGTCCGCCGGGTGGTGGATGTGCTGCGCGCACACGTGAACTGACCGCTGTCGCACCCCGGTATGTGCCCTCCGGGTAGGTCGGGCGTGTCAAGGTGGAAGACACCCTCGAAGGGTCCGACGCTCGAACGGAGGAGGTGAACCATTGCCGGACACCGACGACCGACAACAGCACATCCAGGACGATCTCGATCGTGGCTCTCGACGTCGACGGGCCGTCCTGCAAACTCGTCGAGAAGGTGCCTCGCTCGCGGCAATCGACAGGACTGATGCGCTGACAACTACCGACTCACAAGGACCGCTCGGGCACGGTCGAGCACAGTGTTCAGCGCACGTTCGGCGGCGACACGGTCGGCCGGATGGACGGCCTCCCAGATACCGGACGTCAGCTCCTCGATGCGATGTTCGATCCTTGCCACGGTTTCTCGTCCGGATTCGCTGAGCCGGTCGTCGCGGATCAGGCTCCGAGCGATCAGGGAATCGACGACCTCCGCAGTGTCCGGTACGTAGGTGGTGTCGTGGAGCAGTGCGGGAAGCGCTGGCGAACCGTCGGAGCGTTCGGCGAGGCGCAGTGCGACCCACTGTGTCTCGACCAGGTCCTCGTCGGCAAGGGGATCTGGACGGCCGGACCGATGAGATCGGGGAGTTGCTCCGGTCTGTCCTTTCAACGCCACCACTCGTGGCCACTGTCGCGGACTTCGTTCACGCAGATTCGGAGAAGACCGAACCCGATCGAGAAGGAGACGAGAACATGGGACATCGACCACGGCTCGACGGCACCCGTTACGAGGACTCGACCTTGCACACCGGAAGCTCGAGTGAGCCATGACCACCATCAGCGCCAACGGGGTCGACCTCGGCGTCGAGTTCTTCGGCGACGATGACGCACCACTCGTCCTGCTCGTCGGCGGCACGACGATGCTCTCGTGGCCCGACGAACTGTGCACACGGCTCGCCGCGGGTGGGCGTCGTGTCGTGCGATACGACCTGCGGGATTGTGGGGAGTCGACGACGAAGGACCCGGACGCGCCCGGCTACACCCTGCGCGACCTCGCCGACGATGCGGCAGCCCTCGTCGACGCGCTCGATGGCAGGCCGGCGCATCTCGCGGGCATCGGTGTCGGCGGGATGGTGGCCCAGGTCGCTGCGCTCGACCATCCAGCCGCGTTCCGGGCCCTGACTCTGGTCGGGACGCGTCCGGTCGCACCGGGCCCGTGCGATCCCGACCTTCCCGATCACGGCGCGGCGACGATGAAGCGCATGTTCGCGCTCCCGATGCCCGACTGGGCCGATCGCACGGCCGTGGCGGAATTCGCGGCCGCTCGCGCCGCGGTCCTCGGGGACGATCCCGACGCCGCGTGCGTGGTTGCCGAGCGCATCTGGGACCGCACACCGAACGACGAGCCGTCGGTCCAGTCCGCGAATCAGCTCGGAATGGTCTTCGCCAGACTCGATTGCACGCCCCGCTGGCGGGAACGCTTGCGCCAGATCGACGTCCCGACCCTCGTCGTGCACGGCCGCCGGGATCCGTTCTTCCCCGTCGGCAACGGAGAAGCCATCGCACGCGAGATCCCGAGAGCGCGGTTGCTCGTCCTGGACGATGCCGGCACCGCGGTCCCTGTTGCGGTGGTCGACGAGATCGCCGAGGCGATGCTCACGTTGGACCGGTAGTTGCTCACGCCGACCAGGATCGCCAGCGCAGCCTGTCGATGGTGATGGCCGGTCCCGGTGGTCGTTTCGCCTGGTACTGCGGGTATTTGCGGACGAGCGCGTCGATGCCCGCAGTTCCCTCGGCAGTGTCGGCGTCGTGGACCGTGGCGATGCCGTCGATGCGGACCCACCACAGCTGCGACCAGTCGTCGCTGTAGTGGTCGACGAGCACGCACACCCGCGGGTTCTCGGCGATGTCGGCGAGTCGACGCAGGCGCCGGGTGGATTTCGGCTTGTCGTCGACACAGGTGTGGATCACGTCGCCGTCGAGGGCGAACACGATGGGGACGAGGTGTGGCTCGCCGGACCCGTCGGCGGTGGCGAGGCGGGCCACTCGGGCATCGGCGACACTGCGACGGACGTCCATGCGCCTCACGGTAACCGGACGGTCAGTGTCGGCCCGGGAGATCGACCTCCGGCACCGTCTTGTCGGTGCGTAGTCCTCGCCAGCTCGGATGCCGGAGGCTTCCGCCCGCGTACTCCCGGTACTCGACCTCTCCGACGAGGATGGGCTCCACCCAGTGGGCGCCGTGGGTCTCCCGTGCCGGCGGAGCGACCGCCAGTGGGGTGGTGGGCCGCTCCAGCGGACGCAACTGCGATCGCAGCTCGCGGCGGGTCGCGGTGGTGAATCCCGTCCCGACCCGGCCGATGAACACCAACCGTTCCTCGTCGTCGTGCGCTCCGAGGAGTAGCGAACCGATGCCGCCGGCAGCCTTGCCGGATCCGGGGAGCCACCCGACGACGACCACCTCGGTGTTCCGACGCAGCGGCGTCTTGATCCAGCCGTCGCTACGGGTCCCGGGTAGATACGGTGCGTCCGGGTCCTTGGCGACGATCCCTTCGAGGCCGTGTTCGCGCGCGACCGTGAGCATGGTCGGTGCGTCGACATCGGTCCAGTAGGGCGACAGCTGAACCCGAGGTCCGGGGACGATCAGGTCCTCGAGGACGGCCCGGCGCTCCAGATAGGACAGCTCCGTCGTGGATTCTCCGTCGAGAGCGAGGACGTCGAACAGGTAGATCAGGACCGGTAGCTCGGCACGTAGCTCTTCGGTGGGGCGGTGGACGTGCATCCGGCGCTGCAACCGGGCGAAGGACGGCCGACCCTCGGAATCGAGCGTGACGATCTCGCCGTCGACGATGCAGTCCCGGCCGTCCGTCGCAGTGGTGAGCGGGTGGGGGAGCTCGGGGAAGCTCCGGGTGATGTCGTTGCCGGTGCGGCTGGTCAGCCGGCACTGTCCGTCGGTCACCGTGGCGAGGGTGCGCTGGCCGTCCCATTTCATCTCGAACGCCCAATTCCCGGTCGGCGGCGGACCGAGGGTCGCCAGCATCGGGGACAGTTCCGTCGTCGTGGAGGGCATGTCCCGAGTCTGCGGTACGGGGGCGGGACGGGACCGGTGAATGCGCGGTCTCCTCGCGGCGGTGCGTCCTTCGCGCCCCGACCCGGGCCGTGCGAGGCTGACGTCATGAGGCGTGCTGCGACACAGAACATGACTCTCGTCGCCGGGGGCACGTTCTGGATGGGGTCGGAGGATTTCTATCCGGAGGAGCGACCGGTCCACCAGGTGACGGTCGACGGGTTCTGGATGGACACGCACCCGGTGACCGTCGCCGAGTTCCGGCGCTTCGTGAAGGACACCGGACACGTCACCACCGCGGAGGTCGCGCCGGACCCGGCCGATTATCCCGGCGCCGATCCGTCCCTGCTCGTGCCCGGCTCGCTCGTGTTCACTCCTCCTCCGGGGCCGGTACCGCTCGACGACTACACGAGGTGGTGGTCGTTCGTCCCGGGTGCGGACTGGCGTCATCCCGAAGGCCCGGGGAGCACCGTCGGCGGGCGGGAACGCCATCCCGTCACCCACGTCTCGTGGTTCGATGCCCGCGCCTACGCAGAGTGGGCCGGCAAGGAACTGCCGACCGAGGCCGAATGGGAGTTCGCCGCCCGCGGCGGACTCGACCGCAAGGCCTTCACATGGCGCGACGAGCGCGAACCGAAGGGCCGGCCCGGCGGGAACGTCTGGCAGGGCGAATTCCCGTGGCAGAACCTCGAAACGGACGGATTCGCCGGAACCTCACCTGTCGGACACTTCCGGCCGAACGGATACGGCCTCCACGACATGGCGGGCAACGCGTGGGAGTGGACCGCCGACTACTTCACCGCGAACCATGCTTCGAGCGGCAGGAACGTCGCGCCGGCCTCATCGTGGTGCATCCCGACGAATCCCCGCGTCGACGAGGCCGAACACGATCCGCGCGAAGCGTATCCGCGCCGCGTCATCAAGGGCGGCTCGCACCTGTGCGCCCCGAACTACTGTCTGCGGTACCGACCCGCGGCCCGCCAGGGTGACACCGAGGAGACCGCGACGTGCCATATCGGATTCGGCTGCGTCATTCACCCGTGAGACGACAGGTTTCACCCTGGTCAGGGGTGTATGCCGCCCGATACCGGTGGTGTACTGGGAACGGATGGGGGTGAAAAGAGGCATCCACCATGAGCCAGGATCTGCGTCCGGATCCGATCCCGGGCGGAGAAACCGGAGTGGTGAGGTCTGTCAGTTGAACTGGTCCGGATGGGGTCCGGTGCGCAGATCGCGATCGGTGTTGGTGATGGTGGACATGTCCTCGTCGGTCAGCTCGAAGTCGAAGACCTCGAAGTTCTCCCGGATCCGGGACGGCGTGACCGACTTCGGGATGACGACGTTGCCGAGCTGCAGATGCCAGCGCAGCACCACCTGGGCCGGCGACTTGCCGGTGCGCCCGGCGATCGACGTGATCGCCTCGTCGTCCAGCACGGCGCCCTGGGCGAGCGGGCTCCACGCCTCGGTGGCGATGCCGTGCTCGGCGTGGAAGGCGCGCAGCTCGCTCTGCTGCAGACCGGGGTGCAGTTCGATCTGGTTGATCGTCGGGACGAGCGAGCTGCCGTCCAGCAGGCGCTGGAGGTGGGCCGGCTGGAAGTTCGACACGCCCGCAGCGCGAAGGCGTCCTTCCTCGACGAGGCGTTCGAGGGCACGCCAGGTGTCGGTGTAGACATCGCGGGCCGGGGTCGGCCAGTGGATCAGGTAGAGATCGAGACGATCGAGGCCGAGCGCGGTGAGGCTGGTGTCGAAGGCGCGGAGGGTGGCGTCGTAACCCTGATCGGAGTTCCACACCTTCGTCGTGATGAACAGCTCGTCGCGGGACAGTCCGGAATCCGCCAGCGCGCGGCCGACGCCGGCTTCGTTGCCGTAGATCGCGGCGGTGTCGATGTGGCGGTAGCCGGTCTCGAGTGCGGCGCTGACGGCCGCGGTGGTCTCGTCCTCGGGGATCTGGAAGACGCCGAAGCCGAGCTGGGGGATCTCGACGCCGTTGTTCAGGGTGACGGTGGGGATCGTGGACGATGTCACGAGATGGTGCTCCTTCGGGGGTGTTCGCGTAGTTCGGGATCAGAGTCGGACGGGGTCGACGGCAGCACGGGAGGTGCTGTGGAGGTCGGGTTCTGTGGATGTGTGAGTTGCGTTGGTGTGGTCGTCCTTTCGCTGTAGTCGGTGGGACAGGACCGCCGGGACCAGAGCGGACGCGGCCAGGACGGCCCCGACGGCGTTGGGTGCCGTGTACCCGAATCCGGCGGATATCACCGTGCCGCCGAGCCAGGCGGCCAGGGCGTTGCCGAGATTGAAGGCACCGATGTTGGCGGCGGAAGCCAGGGTCGGGGCGCCGTGCGCATGGTCGAGGACGTGCTTCTGCAGGGGCGGCACGGTCGCGAAACCGAGGGCGCCGATCAGGAAGACCGCCGCGACGGACACGGTCTTGTCGGAGGACAGGAAGGTGAACAGTCCGAGCACCATGGCCAGGCCGGCCAGGGCGGTGTAGAGCATCGGCATGAGATTGCGGTCGGCGAAATGTCCGCCGACGAGGTTGCCGACCACCATGCCGGTTCCGAACACGGCCATCAGCCAGGGGACGGAGGACTCGGCGAAACCGCTGACATCGGTCAGGATCGGTGCGATGTAGGTGATCGCGGCGAACACGCCACCGAAGCCGAGGACCGTCATGGTCATGGCCAGTACGACTTGGACGTTCTTGAACGCGGCGATCTCGTGGCGCAGCCGCACGCCTGCGGGTCGGGGGACGTCGGGAACGAGCTTCGCGACGCCGGCCAGGCCGACGACGCCGAGCGCGGCGACGATCAGAAATGTCGCGCGCCAGCCCGCGGTGTGGCCGACGAAGGTGCCCAGCGGCACGCCGACGACATTGGCCACCGTCAGTCCGGTGAACATCAGGGAGATGGCAGCCGCCTTTTTCTGCGGTGCCACCAGTTCGGCGGCGACGACCGAGCCGATGCCGAAGAAGGCCCCGTGGGCGAGGGAGGCGACGACGCGGCCGATCAGCATGACGGCGAAGGTGGGCGCGAGGGCGGAGACGGCGTTGCCCAGGACGAACAGGCCCATGAGCAGCATCAACATGTTCTTACGGGAGATCCGGGTGCCGAGCGCCGTCATGATCGGGGCGCCGATCATGACGCCGAGGGCGTAGCCGGTGACCAGATATCCGGCCGTGGGGATCGACACGCCGAGATCCGATCCGACCTGGGGGAGCAGCCCCATGATCACGAACTCGGTGGTGCCGATCCCGAAGGCGCCGATGGCCAGGGCCAGCAGAGCGAGTGGCATGAGAACGATCCTTCGATCGAGAAGAGACGCAGACGCGCTTTACTGGCGTAGACAATAATTGCAGGCGCCGACTAATTGCAAGCGCGGGTATAGTGAGCGTTGCGACAACGTCGGCATGTCGTCGGCGTCACCTGTTCGTACGAGCCGACCCAGGAGCCGACCATGACCGCCACGGACCCCTCGATGACCGCGCTGGCCAACAGTTGGTCGGCGCTGTCGCTCCTGCACGGGCGGATCGAGAACCGGATCGAGAGCGCCCTGCAGTCCGGCCACGGGTTGAGCGTGCGTGAGTACTCGCTGCTGGATGTGCTCAACCGTCAGCACGACGGGGAGGGCGGGCACCTGCAGATGCGTCAGGTCGCCGATGCTGTGGTTCTCAGTCAGAGCGCGACGACGCGGTTGGTCACGCGGCTCGAGGATCGTGGGTTGCTCTCGCGCTATCTGTGTCCTACCGATCGTCGCGGCATCTACACCGACGTCACCGACGCCGGTCGGCGCCTGCTCGAAGAGGCCCGGCCCACCCACAACACCGCCTTGCGGGAGGCGCTCGACGAGGCCGCGACCGAACCCGTCCTGGCGCCGCTGGTCGACGCCATCCGGCAGTTGCAAGAGCAGTGATCGAACATCCGAAAAGCCCGGCCCGACAGTTTGTCTCGTCGGACCGGGTCGACCGTGCAGGCGTGCGGGAGCGGAGTCAGAACGCGTCGGCGCCGAAACTTCGAGCGTAGTAACCGCGGATGTGCTCGACGATGCGCTTGCGTGCGAGCGTGGCGTCGCCGGCGCGGACCGCGTCGACGAGACCGCGGTGCTCGTGACGCAGCCGCACGCAGGTCGCGGGCCAGTCGGTGTGCGGCGCGCCCGCAAGGACGTAGCTCTCGATGGAGTCGCGCAGACCGGCCATCATCGCCGCGACGACGAGGTTGCCGGCCGCGTCGGCCATCGCGACGTGGAACTGGGCGTCGAGAACCAGGAACTCGGGTGCGGCCAACTCCGGAGCGTCCATCGCGTCCAGGAGTTCCTCGGCCTGGGTGAGTTCCGGTGCCGGGGTTCGGTTGGCCAGTGTCTGCATCACTTCCGTCTCGAGTACCAGACGTGTGCGGACGATGTCGGAGACCGGGAAGTTCTGCGCCGCGACCTGCAGGCGCATGAGCATCGACATCCCGCCGGTGGGTCGCGAGACGATCATTGCGCCGGCGTTCGGCCCGGAACCGGTGTGGGTGCTGAGCAGTCCGAGGGCCTCCATCACGCGCAGTGCCTCACGAACCGAAGACCTGCCGACGCCGAGTTGTGCGGCGAGCGTGCGCTCCGGGGGCAGATGCTGGCCCGGGCCGAGTTCTCCCGAGACCAGCATCTGCTCCAGGTGGTTCAGCACCTGCTCCCACGCACGACCCTCGGACGACGACATGACTTCAGAGCCTAGTCGATTCCGGATCAGGGGAGCATCCAGGACAGCACCGGTGTGGACTGCAGGTAGACCAGCACGCAGAGGATGACGAGCATCGCGACGCTGTAGCCGATCACCTTGCGCAACAACACCGATTCGCTGCCCGGCTGATCGACCGCGGTGGCGGCGATGGTGAGGTTCTGCGGGCTGATCAGCTTGCCGACCACACCACCGGAGGTGTTCGCCGCGACCAGCAGGGTCGGGTCGATGCCGGCGGTCTGCCCGGCTGCCTGCTGCAGGCGGGCGAACAGGGCGTTGGCGGAGGTATCCGAGCCGGTGACGGCGGTGCCGAGCCAGCCCAGGATCGGGGAGAACAAGGCGAAGATCGTACCGGTGCCGGCGAGCCAGGTGCCGATCGCGACGGTCTGGCCGGACTGATTCATCACATAACTCAGACCCAGCACGGTGGCCACCGTGGCGATGGCGAGCTTCATACGCACGACGGTGGTGCCGAAGGTGGCCACGGCTCGGCGGACGGTCAGCGGGAACATGCCGCCGCTGTCCCGCCGCGCGTAGACGAGAGTGACGATCGCGCCGCTGAGCAGTAGCAGTGTGCCCGGCGACGACAGCCACGAGAAGGTGTAGACCGCGCTGCTCGATGCGTCGCCCCCGCCGGTGAGCAGATTGCCGTACAGGCCGGGCCACTCGATCTCGACGTCGGTGGCGGCGAGACGCTCCGGCAGATCGACACCGACGGTCCACAGCTTCGCAATGCCGAACACGGTGATGACCAGCAGGTACGGGAACAGCGCCATGACGACGCGCGAGGTGGTCAGCGACTCGTCGGCGACGGGACGCTGCGGCGCACGAGCGGCTCCGGGGCCCTCCTTGCCGGCCTGGACAGCGATGACATCGGTGCGGGTACGCGAGAGCTGGTCCTCGGGGGTCCGCGGCTTCCAGACCTGCAGCATCAGCACGGCGGCGGTGAGACCGGCGAGCGAGGCGACGACATCGGTGAGTTCGTACGAGAAGTGGCTCGAGCACCAGAACTGGGCGAGCGCGAACGTCGTGCCGGTGACCAACGCGATCGGCCAGGCCTGCCGGACACCGCGACGACCGTCGACCAGGAAGAGCAGCAACAGCGGCACGAAGAGCGCCAGGACCGGGGTCTGACGGCCCACGACGGCGGCGATCTCGGTGGCGGGGATGTCGGTCAGGGCACCGGCGGTGGTGATCGGGATAGCCATGGCGCCG
>NZ_LPZN01000072.1 GCF_001646655.1 Rhodococcus gordoniae
GACCGCACATTCCGTCAGGGGGTCGACTGTGACGCGGACCATGGTGTACTTTCACGTGGTCTGACCACATCGGTCGAAATCACATCCGCCGCCGACAGCGGCGCAACCACAGGAGTTTCGTGTGGCAACCCGGATATCGGCGGTGACATTCACACCCCCCCCCGACGCCATCCCGGCGACATCCACCCCCGCCACTGACGCCATCGCAGGCAGCCTCACCGCATCGGCTCTCGTGGGCCTTGCGCCGCTGCTGACCTTCTTCGTCCTGCTCGCCGGCTTCAAACTCAAGGCCTGGTATTCCGGACTCGGCGCCCTCGTCGCCGCGCTCATCGTCGCGATCATCGGCTTCGACATGCCCGCGCCCCTGGCCGGCCTGTCCGCCCTGCAGGGCATCACCTTCGGACTCTTCCCGGTGATGTGGATCGTGATCACCGCGATCTGGTTCTACGAACTCACCGTCGTCAGCGGCCGGTTCGAGGATCTGCGGCGCATCTTCAACTCGATCGGCCACGGC
>NZ_LPZN01000073.1 GCF_001646655.1 Rhodococcus gordoniae
GACCTCATGACCCCGCGCAGCACCGTCGAGAGCCTGGACCGGAACGCGACGGTGCTCGATCTCATCGAGTTGTCCGCCCGCACCGGCTACTCCCGCTTCCCGATCGTCGACGGCGACCTCGACGCCCCGCTCGGCGTCGTGCACGTCAAACACGCCTTCACCGTGCCCGGCCCGGCACGCGGCACCACCGCCGTCGGCGCCCTCGCCCGCCGCGTGCCCACCGTGCCGTCCAGCCTCGACGGCGACACCGTGATGGAACGGGTGCGCTCCGACGGCATGCAGGTCGCCCTCGTCGTCGACGAATACGGCGGCACCGCCGGCCTGATCACCATGGAGGACCTCGTCGAGGAGATCGTCGGCGACGTCCGCGACGAACACGACGAGACCGAACTCGACGCACACCGCGACGGGGACGGCTGGTCGTGCACCGGGCTGCTGCGCACCGACGAGGTGGCCCAGCTCACCGGTTATCACGCCCCCGACGGCGACTACGAAACCCTCGCCGGGCTGATCCTCACCGAACTCGGCCGCATCCCCGAGGTCGGCGACGAGATCCAGCTGCCGCTGCGCCGCGGCGAACGCGACCTCACCTGGTACGGGCGCATCCTCGACATGGACGGGCACCGCATCGACCGGATACTGCTCGTGCCCGGCGCGGCCCCCGAGGACGACCCCGCCGGTGACGACCCGGCCCCCGACACCGACGCGGGCGGGGCGCAGCGATGAACGACTGGTTCGCGATCGTCTTCGCCGTGCTGCTGCTCGCCGGCAACGCCTTCTTCGTCGGCGCCGAGTTCTCCCTCATCACCGTCCGCCGCGACCGGCTCGAGACGCTGCTCGCCCAGGGCAAGACCCGCGCCCGCACCGTCATCCGGGCCGGCGAACACCTCTCGCTCATGCTCGCCGGCTCCCAGCTCGGCATCACGATCTGCTCGATCCTGCTCGGCCGTGTCGCCGAACCGGCCATCGCGCACCTGATCGAGGTGCCCCTGCACGCGGTAGGGGTCCCCGACGCGCTGCTGCACCCGATCGCGTTCACCCTCGGGTTGACCATCGTGGTGGTCCTGCACATCCTGCTCGGCGAGATGGTGCCGAAGAACATCGCCATCGCCGGCCCCGAACGCGCCGCGATGCTCCTCGTGCCGATCCACCTGCTGTTCATGCGGCCCGCCCGGCCGGTCATCGCCTTCTACAATCTGTGTGCCAACGCCACCCTGCGCGCGGCGCGCATCGACCCGAAGGACGAACTCGACACCTCGGTGTCCGCGGTGGAGCTGACCGAGATGATCGGCGAATCCCGATCCGAGGGACTGCTCGACGAGGAGGAACACGAGCGCCTCACCCGCGCCCTCGCCACCGGCAGCCGCACCGTCGCCGACGTGATGATCCCCCTCGCCCGGGTGCGCACCGTGCCGCACACCGGGGCAGGCCCGACACTCGGGGATGTCGAGCACGCGGTCACCACGACCGGATTCTCGCGGTATCCGACCCGGCGTCCCGACGGCACGATCACCGGGTACGTCCACATCAAGGACGTGCTCGATCTCGTGCGGGAGCAGTCCACCGGTCCCGAAACCGTCATCCCCGCCGCGGTGATCCGTCCGCTGCCCACCATCACGATCGCCGACGGTCTCGACGACGCCCTGGGCGCCCTGCGACGCAGCAACGCGCATCTGGCCGGGGTGGTCGACACCACCGGCACGCTGCGCGGCATCGTCGCCCTCGAGGACCTTGTGGAAGAGTTCGTCGGGACGGTCCGCGACGCCACCCACCGGGTCGCGGACCCGCTGGGCAACCGGCCCCGCACGACCGCACCCCGATCGACCGAACGAGAATCATGACCCGCTCTCTCACCCCGACCGACCGTCCCACGATCCTGACCGAGGCGGAGTGGACCGCGCGGCGCGAGGAGCACCACACCGTCGTGGACGAGTTGCTCGACGGACATCTCGGGCGCCGTGCCACCGGTCGCACCCATCCGGTGCACGACTTCCTGTTCACCTACTACAGCCTGCGGCCGAATCAGCTGCGGCGCTGGCATCCGGGTTTCGGCACCGTGCTGCTCGGAGCGAGCGCGGTGCGCGCCTACCGTGACCATGCCGGCTACGAGCGGGTCGTGCACGACGGGGAGCCGGGGGTGCGGGTGGGCCGTGCGATGCTCGACCGGCGCGCCGGCACCGTCGACTTCGTGGCCGGGCTGCTCGCCGCGACCGCCTCCCGTCCGCCGCAGCTGGGCTGCTTCGGCCTGCACGAATGGGCGATGGTCTATCGCACCGGCAGGGAGGGGGTGCGGCACGCGTCGGTGCCCTTGCGCCTCGGACACGACGGTACGGATGCGGTGATGGAATCAATGCAGTTGCGATGCACTCATTATGATGCGTTCCGGTTCTTCACCCCCGCGGCGGTGCCCCGCAACGCCGAGACTCTGACCCGCGACGAGCAGATCCGCACCGAGCAACCCGGCTGCCTGCACGCCGGGATGGACTTGTACAAGTGGTGCTACAAGCTGCTGCCGCTGACCGATTCGGCGCTGACGGTGCGGTGCCTGCGACACGCGGCCGCAGCCCGCGAACTGGACATGCGGGCGAGCCCGTATGATCTCGAGGACTACGGCTACTCGCCCATCAGGATCGAGACTGCCGCCGGACGCGCACAGTACGTCCGCGAGCAGTCGGCGCTCACCCGTCGCGCCGCAGCTCTGAGAGAAGAGCTGATGAATCGATGTACCGCCCTGCAGGCGCACAGAACCTCTGCGTCCGTTACTACCGGCGGGTAACATAATCGACGATTCCGTGCGGCCGGGACGTTTCCGGCCGCACAGCAACCGGAAAGAGTGAGGGTGATGACAGAACGCGTGCAGGTCGGCGGACTTCAGATCGCGCAGGTTCTCTACGACTTCGTCAACAACGAGGCCATCCCCGGCAGCGGGGTCGACGCGGACACCTTCTGGACGGGTGCCGACAAGATCGTCCACGACCTCGCCCCCAAGAACCGGGCACTGCTCGCCAAGCGCGACGACCTCCAGGCCAAGATCGACGGCTGGCACCGCGACCGTGCCGGCCAACCGCACGACCCGGTCGCCTACAAGGCCTTCCTCGAAGAGATCGGCTACCTCGTCCCGGCCCCCGAACCGTTCACCATCGGCACCGAGAACGTCGACACCGAGATCGCCGCCACCGCCGGCCCCCAGCTCGTCGTGCCCGTCCTCAACGCCCGCTTCGCCCTCAACGCCTCCAACGCGCGCTGGGGCTCCCTCTACGACGCCCTCTACGGCACCGACGTCATCCCCGAAGAGGGCGGCGCCGAGAAGGGCACCGGCTACAACAAGGTCCGCGGCGACAAGGTCATCGCCTGGGCCCGCGACTTCCTCGACAAGGCCGCACCCCTCGCGCAGGGCTCGCACGCCGACTCCACCGGCTACCGCATCGACGGCACCGAACTGCAGGTCACCCTCGAGGGCGGCACCGTCACCGGACTCGCCGATCCCGACAAGCTCGTCGGCTACCTCGGCGACAAGACCGCGCCCTCCTCGGTGCTGCTGCGCAACCACGGCCTGCACATCGAGATCCAGATCGACCCCGACTCCCCCATCGGCAGCACCGACGCCGCCGGCGTCAAGGACGTCGTCCTCGAATCCGCCGTCACCACCATCATGGACTTCGAGGACTCCGTCGCCGCCGTCGACGCCGACGACAAGGTCATCGGCTACCGCAACTGGCTCGGCCTCAACCGCGGCGACCTGTCCGAGTCCTTCGCCAAGGGCGGCAAGACCCTCACCCGCACGCTGAACCCGAACCGCGTCTACACCGCCCTCGACGGCAGCGACCTCGAACTGCACGGCCGCTCCCTGCTGTTCGTCCGCAACGTCGGCCACCTCATGACCAACCCCGCCGTCCTCGACCGCGACGGCAACGAGGTCCCCGAAGGCATCCTCGACGCGCTCATCACCAGCCTGTGCGCCATCCACGGCCTGCACATCGACGAGGATCACGGCCCGCTCGCCAACAGCCGCACCGGCTCGATCTACATCGTCAAGCCCAAGCAGCACGGCCCCGAGGAATCCGCCTTCACCACCGAACTGTTCGGCCGCGTCGAAGAGGTCCTCTCCCTGCCCACCAACACCCTCAAGGTCGGCATCATGGACGAGGAGCGACGCACCACCGTCAACCTCGCCGCCTGCATCAAGGCCGCCTCCGACCGCGTGGTGTTCATCAACACCGGCTTCCTCGACCGCACCGGCGACGAGATCCACACCTCCATGGAGGCCGGACCCGTCGTCCGCAAGGCCGCCATGAAGCAACAGCGCTGGATCGCCGCCTACGAGGACTGGAACGTCGACACCGGCCTCGCCTGCGGCCTGCAGGGCAAGGCCCAGATCGGCAAGGGCATGTGGGCGATGACCGACCTCATGCGCGACATGGTCGAGCAGAAGATCGGCCAGCCCAAGGCCGGCGCCAACACCGCGTGGGTGCCCTCACCCACCGGCGCCACCCTGCACGCCACCCACTACCACGAGGTCGACGTCTTCGCCGTCCAAGACGAGTTGAAGGGCCACGCCCGCGCCACCGTCGACGACATCCTCACCATCCCCCTCGCCGAGAACCCGAACTGGACCGACGAGGAGAAGCGCGAAGAACTCGACAACAACTGCCAATCCATCCTCGGCTACGTCGTGCGCTGGATCGACGCCGGCGTCGGCTGCTCCAAGGTCCCCGACATCCACGACATCGCCCTCATGGAGGACCGGGCCACCCTGCGCATCTCCAGCCAGCTCCTCGCCAACTGGATCCGGCACGACGTCGTCACCGCCGACGACGTCGTCGCCTCCCTCGAGCGCATGGCCCCCGTCGTCGACCGGCAGAACGACGGCGACCCCGGCTACCGGCCGCTCGCCCCGAACTTCGACGACAGCATCGCCTTCCAGGCCGCCAAGGAACTCATCCTCGAAGGCACCACGCAGCCCAGCGGCTACACCGAGCCGATCCTGCACCGCCGTCGCCGCGAATACAAGGCCAAGTACGCCTGACCCGCACACCGACGCCCAGGGTCCCGATCCGCACCGGATCGGGACCCTGCCCGTCTCCGCACCGCGCGCCGGAGCCGGATCACACTCCGCTCCTCACTAGACTCGACCATCGGATCGACGAACGAAACGAGGCGGACACGACGTGGGCGGGCGACATCGCGGCAGCGGACGACGAGGAATCAGCACAAGCGTCATCGTGGTCGCCGCAGGCGTAGTACTCGCCCTGCTCGCCGTCCTCGGCTGGTTCCGCCTCCGCGACAACATCGACAACCAGGCCACCGCCGCCGCCGAAACCTGCGTCGAAGGCGACACCGTGCTGCACATCGCCGCCGACCCCCTCATCGCCCCCGCCCTCACCGAACTCGCCGACCGCTGGACCGACGGCGGCGTCCGCGTCATCCGCGACCACTGCGTCACCGCCGAGATCATCCCCGTCGACAGCCTCGCCGCCGCCGACACCCTCGCCACCGGCAACTGGGATCCGGCTCTCGGCCCCGAACCCGCCCTGTGGGTCCCCCTCGACAACCGCATGAGCGCCCGCGCCACCGACGCCGTCGACGGCACACCCCGCTCCCTCGCCACCTCCCCGGTCGTACTCGCCGTCCCCACCGACCTCGGCCGCGCCCTCACCACCGCCACCGTCCGCTGGCAGGACCTCCCCCGACTCCAGAACAACCCCGCCGCCATGCGCGAGATCGGACTCGACGTCTGGGGCGCGCTCGGCCTCGCCCTGCCCACCGGCACCGAAACCCACGCGACCACGCTCGCCCTCGAAGCGGTCACCGCCGCCACCACCGGCATCGGCGCCGGACCGGTCACCCTCGAACAGGCCGCCACTCCCGCCGCGATCACCGCCGT
>NZ_LPZN01000074.1 GCF_001646655.1 Rhodococcus gordoniae
GCGACCAGCTGCGTGCCGACCCGCTCGTCCTCCCGGGCGATCACCGCGACATCACGCAGCGCATCCATCGCGCGCAGGGCGGACTCGATCTCACCGAGCTCGATCCGGAAACCACGCACCTTCACCTGGAAGTCCGTGCGCGACAAGTAATCCAACTGCCCGTCACGGGTCCACCGCACCAGATCGCCCGTACGGTACAACCGCTCCCCGTCACCGAACGGCGACGCGACGAACCGCTCCGCACTCAGATCCGCACGCCCGAAATACCCGCGCGCGAGCTGCGCACCGGCCAGATACAACTCACCGGCGACACCGGCCGGAACCGGATGCAGACGCTCGTCGAGCACGTAGACCCGGGTGTTCCACTCCGGCACACCGATCGGCACCGACGCACCGGAGGTGTCGGTGACATCACCGGCGGTGACGGACACCGCGGCCTCGGTCGGACCGTACAGGTTCACGAGCCGCGCCCGGTTGTGGGTCAGGAACCGCTGGGCGGTCGCCGGCGGCAGCGCTTCGCCGATGGCGAGGATGTGGCGCAGCGAGGGAGCCAGCACTCCGTCGGCGTCGACCATCAATGCTTCGAGCATCGACGGCACGACATGCAGGGTCGTCACCGACTGCTCCGTCAGCAACCGGTTCAGATAGGCCGGATCGCGATGACCATCGGCCGACGCGATGACCACACGCCCACCGGAGACCAGCGCCGACCAGAACTCCCACACCGACAGATCGAAGGTCGCCACCGTCTTCAACAGCACCGCATCATCGACACCGAGACCGAAATACTCACGCTTCCACAGCAACTGGTTGACGATCGCCGCGTGCGGCACCGCCACACCCTTCGGCCGGCCCGTCGAACCCGACGTGAAGATCACATACGCCGTATTCGACGCACGCAACGGCGCGACCCGTTCGCCGTCTGCGATGGATGCGTCCGAGACGTCCGAGAGATCGAGCGTGTCGATCGCCAGGCTCGGGACAGACCTCTCCCCCGGCACGACGAAATCGTCGCGTTCGGTCGACAGCACGACCACCGGCGCCGCGGCGTCGAGGATGTAGGCATTGCGCTCGTCCGGCTGATCCGGATCCACCGGCACATACGCACCACCGGCCTTGGCCACCGCATACATACCGACCAGCAACTCGACCGAGCGACGCATCGCCAGCGCCACCGTCGACTCCGGACCCACACCCTCCGAGATCAACCTGCGCGCAAGACGATTGACCCGCGCATCGAACTCCGCATAGGTCAGCGAC
>NZ_LPZN01000075.1 GCF_001646655.1 Rhodococcus gordoniae
ATGCGCCGACCGCGGCACCGCTACGCGGCACGCTCGCCGGTGCCGCCGTGCCCGCCCTCGTACAAGTGGCAGGACACGACCCGTTGCGCGACAACGCCGTTCGATATGCGTCGGCGTTGCGGGACAAGGGTGGTGACGTGACGGAGACCGACTACCCCCGCACGGTGCACGGCTATCTCAGCCTGCCGGGTATCTCGCCGCCGGCGAAACACGCACTCGACGAGGCGATCACCTTCGTGCGACGGGTGACGACCGCCGACCCGACGGACGAGGCCGATCCGTCCGTCCGGTCCCGGATCTGACGCTCGCAGGACCGGCCGATCACCGGACCGGTACGAACCGCACCCGCTGCCCGGGACGCAGTTGCGCCGCGACGGGCAGGTCGGCGGCGATCGCCACTGCGGCGACCGGATAGCCGCCCGTGACGGGATGGTCGGCGAGGAACAGCACCGGGTGCCCGTCCGGCGGTATCTGCAGCGACCCCGGAACCATGCCCTCACTGGGCATCTCCTCGTGCCGTGCCCGGTGCAGGCGGCCGGGGCCATGGAACCTGATGCCCACCCGGTCGAGTTGTGGTGTCACCGTCCAGGTCTCGTGGAACAGGGCACGCAGTGATCCGGGGGTGAACCAGTCGTCGCGCGGCCCGGGCCGCACCCGGATCTCCACGGGATCGCCCATCGGTGGCGGCGGTGGGAACTGTTCCTCGTCGGGCAGGCCGGCCGACATCGCGCCGACGAGCAGCCGGTCGCCGGTGCGTACCGGTGACGGTCCGGTGTTCGACAAGGTGTCGGTGGATCTGCTGCCGAGTACCTCCGGGACATCGATGCCGCCGCGTACGGCGAGGTAGATCCGCAGGCCGTCGTTCGGCAGGCCGATCCGCAGTACGTCGTCGTTCCGCAGGGTGATGCGCGCCCAGTCGCCGACCGGACGATTGCACACGGTCACGTCGGCGCGGGCGCCTGTCACCGCCACGGTCGTCTCGCCGACGCTGCGGACGACGAGACCGCCGCCGGTCACCTCGAGTGTCGCGGCGTCCGGCCGGTTGCCCACGAGCCGATTCGCCGCGTCGTGCGCGCGCCGGTCGGCGGCACCGGACCGGGTGAGCCCCGAGGAGCCGTAACCGGGACGTCCGCGATCCTGCACCGTCGTGAGCATTCCACCGGAGATCACCTCGAACCACGCCACGACGTTCATTCTCACCCACCGCGTTCGCTTGCCCGGCCGAACTTCTACCGAAAGGACGGGATAGGTTGAAGATGATCGAGGACGGAGGTGCCGGGCATGGAGGAAGCGGACGTCCGTGCGACGACGAGACTCGTCGAGAAGGCCCTCGAGGCCGACGATCTTCCGGCAGCGCACGACGCCGTCGCGGAACTGAAGGTCGACCAGGTCGTCGACGTGCTCGAACGGCTCGGCCGGACCGACCGTGCGGTGCTCTACCGGCTTCTGGCCAAGGACCGTGCGATCGAGGTCTTCGAACATCTCGATCCGAGCATGCGGAGCGAACTGGTCCGCGGTCTACGCGACGATCAGGTGGCCGCGATCTTCGCCGGCCTCGAACCGGACGACCGGGTGGAACTGCTCGACGAGCTCCCCGCCACGGTCGCCTCGTCGCTGCTGCACGGACTGCCGCCGGACGAGCGGGAGATGACCTCCACGATTCTCGGCTATCCGCAGCGTGCGATCGGCCGGCGGATGAGTCCGGCCTTCGTGTCGTTGCGTCAGGACATGACCGCCGAGGAGGCGATGGACGCCGTACGTCGTCGCCTCGACGACGCGGAAACGGTGTACACCCTGCCGGTGGTGGACGACGGGCGCGTGCTCGTAGGTGTGATCGGCCTGCGCGCGCTGATGAGGGCGTCGCCGGGAACGGTGATCGCCGACATCATGAACGAACCGTACTGGGCCCGCGTCACCGACGATGCAGAGGAATCCGCGCGCCGATGTGCCGAACTCGAACTGTTGGCGTTGATCGTCGTCGACAGCGAGACCAGACTGGTGGGCATCCTCACCGTGGACGACGCCCTTCGGATCCTCGAGGTCGCCGACAGCGAGGATCAGGCCCGGATCGGTGGTACCGAGCCGCTGCGCCGGCCGTATCTCGCGACACCGGTCGGGCAGTTGGTGCGCTCACGGGTGGTGTGGTTGCTCGTCCTGGCGCTCGGCGCGACACTCACGGTCCAGGTCCTCGAGGTCTTCGAGTCGACCCTCGACCAGGTGGTCACTCTCGCGCTGTTCGTGCCGTTGATCATCGGCACCGGCGGGAACACCGGAAATCAGGCCGCCACCACCGTCACCCGCGCGCTGGCACTCGACGACGTGACACCGCACGACATCGGTAGGGTGATCGCCCGCGAGTTCCGGGTGGGTCTGTCCCTCGGAGTTCTGTTGGGAACGGTCGCGTTCGTCCTGACGTCCCTGGTCTACGACTCGTCGGTGGGTGCGGTGATCGGGTTGACGCTGGTGAGCACCTGCACTCTCGCAGCCACGGTCGGTGGTGCGATGCCGTTGGTGGCCAAATCGATTCGCGCCGATCCTGCAGTGTTCTCCAACCCGTTCATCACGACTTTCGTCGACGCGACCGGCCTGGTGATCTACTTCCTCATCGCGAAGACCGTGCTGGGTATTTGAGGGCAATGGCGCAGTAGGACCGAGCGCAACAGCGCAGTGGAACCGAGGTCGAGCGAGCGGATCAGAGTGCTACGAAGCGCACCGTGTGTCCCGGCCGCAACAGTGCCGCAGGGGTTCGATCCGGTTGCCACAGCGGGGCGTCGGTGGTTCCGATCAGCTGCCACCCGCCCGGCGACTGCCGTGGGTAGACGCCCGAGAACTCGCCTGCGAGCCCCACTGCGCCGGACGGCACGGTGGTGCGCGGCGAACTGCGGCGCGGCACGTGCAACCGCGGGTCCCCACCGGTGAGATAGGCGAAGCCGGGCGCGAATCCGCCGAAGGCGACCGTCCAGAGGCTGCCGGTGTGGGCGGCAACCACGCCGTCGGCGCCCAGGCCGGTCGACTCACCGACCTCTTCGAGATCGGCTCCGTCGTACCGGACTTCGAGCGTCACCTCCTCGATGGTGGTGGCTCCCTCGGACAACGGTGGGGTGGTGGCGATCCACCGGTGCACGACCTGCACGTTCGTCTCGGTCGGATCGAAGCTCACCAGCAGCGTCCGAGCCGCCGGAACGAGATCGACGACGCCTCCGGGCCGCTCCCGGTCCAGCGCCCGGAAGTGGCCGAGAACCTGGTCGAGGGACTCGAACTCGGCGAGCAGTGCGCTGTCCCCGGCGCGGATGATCCTCATCGGTGTACCTCGCGGCGTCCCGGGAGTCACACGAACGCCCGGATGTCGATGTTCTCGGCGTCGAGGCGGCGCCGGACGGCGACGGCCACCGCCGTGGCGTCGGGGGAGTCGCCGTGGATGCACACCGACTGCGCTCCCACACGGATGTCGCTCCCGTCGATCGCGGTGACCACTCCCTCGGTGACCATGCGCAGGACCCGCTCGGCGATCTCGTCCGGATCGTGCAGTACCGCACCGGGTTCGCGCCGGGAGACCAGCGTCCCGGCGGGGGTGTAGGCGCGGTCGGCGAACGCCTCGGTGACGACCCTCAGACCGGCCCGTTCGGCTTCCTCGAGGAAGACGGAGTCGGGCAGCCCGAGGACGGGCAGTGAGGCGTCGTAGGCGCGCACCGCGTCCACCACGGCCCGGGCCTGCTCGCGATGATGGACGATCGCGTTGTACAGCGCGCCGTGGGGTTTGACGTAGCCGACCGACGAGCCCGCCGCTCGCGCCAGCCCGTCCAGTGCACCGATCTGGTAGATGATCTCGGCGGTGAGATCCGCGGACGGCACCTCGATGAAGCGGCGACCGAAGCCGGCGAGGTCGTTGTATCCGACCTGGGCGCCGATCCGCACCGCGCGCTTCGCGGCGCCGTGGCAGGTGCTCAGCAGGGTCGCCGGGTCGCCGGCGTGGAATCCGCACGCCACGTTGGCGCTGGTGACGATGTCGAGCATGGTCTCGTCGTCGCCCAGACGCCACCGGCCGTAACTCTCGCCGAGGTCGCTGTTGAGATCGATGCGGGTCACGCCCCGAGTCTAGGCGCCGTCGAGCACGTACAACCCGCGCCGGCCGAGCACCCGGCCTCGGGATCGCACACCGTGCCCGGGCTCGCACCACCGAGCGAATGCCAGGGCCACGGGACGATCGCGTTCGCGTCGGTCAGACAGCTGCGGCGACCCGTCCGGAACCCCGCCGGCTGCGGGCGGTGCCGATCACGCGGCACACCATGTAGATGACGAACGCGATCGTCGTGATGAACGCCGAGACCGGCACGCCGGGCGCCAGTGCGAGCAGGATGCCGCCGACCGCCGAGATCTCTGCGAAGACCACCGACAGCACGGTGGCGGCGAGCGGTCCGCTGACCACGCGTGCCGCCGCGGCGGCCGGGGTGATGAGCAGCGCCATCACCAGCAGCGCCCCGACGATCTGCACGCCGAGGGCGGCGGTGACACCGACGAGTACCGCGAACACGATCGACAACGCGCGGACCGGGACGCCGCGGGCGGCCGCGACCTCCGGGTCGGTGCTGGCGAACAGCAGCGGACGGTAGATCACCAGCAGCGTGAGGATCACGACGGCAGCGCACGCGGCGAGCAGGGCGATGCCGGTGCCACCGGGTGCCACGATCTGACCGGTGAGCAACGAGAAGGCGGCACCGGTGCGCCCGTCGTAGGCCCACAGCAGCAGGACGGCCAGGCCGAGACCGAAGGCCATCACCACACCGATGACGGAGTCCCGTTCGCGCGCACGTGTTCCCAGGACCCCGAAGAGGATCGCGGCGATCACGGCACCCACGACGGCGCCGAGCCCCACCGAGACCCCGACGATGAGCGCCGCGGCGGCGCCGGTGAGCGACAGCTCGGAGGTGCCGTGCACGGAGAACGCCATCTGACGGCTGATGATCAACGGGCCGATCACGCCGGCGAGCAGGCCGAGGATCGCACCGGCGACCAGCGCCTGCTGCACGAAGTCGTACTGCAGGAGTTCGACGGTGGTCTCCACGTCGAACATCCGGCCCAGGGCGTCGGTGAACTTGCTGCTCATTCGTGGTCCTCGTGATCGTGGTGGACGCCTTCCCCGGGGCGCAGTCCGCCGGCGCTGCCGAGCGCGTCGATGGCGTCGCCGGTGCCGACCACCACCAGGCGTCCGCGCATCTCGAGCACCTCGACGTCGGTGCGGTACAGCTCGGAGAGCACCTGCGAGGTCATCACCTCGGTGGGAGTGCCGATGCGGAACTGGCCGTCGACGAGGTAGAGCACGCGATCCACCAGCGGCAGGATCGGGTTGATCTCGTGGGTGACGAACAGTACGGAGGTGTCGTGGTCGCGGCGGCGGCGGTCGATGAGCGACGACACCAGGTGCTGGTTGGCGAGATCGAGACTCAGCAACGGTTCGTCGCACAGGAGCACCCGCGGATCGCCCACGAGGGCCTGCGCGATACGCAGCCGCTGCTGCTCACCGCCGGAGAGTGTGCCGATCGGGGCGCCGGCATAGGACTCGGCGCCCACCTGGGCGATCGCGTCGTCGACCGCGACGCGGCGGCGCCGGCGGGTCCGCAGGCCGGTGCCCCACAGGTGTCCGTCCATACCGAGGCCGACGAGGTCGCGTCCCCGGAGCGGTACGCCCTCGTCGAGTGACTTCTGCTGCGGTACGTAGCCGACGTGGGAGTTCCCGGTTCGGACGGGCTGCCCGGCGATCGTCGCCGTTCCCGAGGTGAGCGGGAGCTGGCCGAGCAGCACCTTGAGCAGCGACGTCTTGCCGGCACCGTTGGGTCCGAGCACCGCCAGGAACTCGCCGGGCTCGACGACGAGGTCGAGACCTTCCCAGAGGACGCGATCTCCGAATGCCAGCCGGGCATCGCGGAGTTCGACGGTGGGTGTGCGGTCGGATGGAGGAGGTGTCACCGAAGTCCGTGTTCTCGATCGGATGGTCAGGAGGCGGTCTCGAGCGCGGCGGCGAGGGTCTCGGCGGTCCGGGCCTGCCACTGAATGTAGTCGACACCGTCGGGCAGGGTTTCGAAAACCTCGACCACCGCGACGCCCGACGACTCTGCTGCCGTGCGCATCTCGCGACTGATCCGGTCCTCGGTCTGCGGGTTGTAGATCAGGACGCGAACCTGCTTGTCGACCAGCAGTTGCCGCGTCGCCGCGATCGCCGCCGGGGACGGGTCGGTGCCGTTCTCGATGGCATTGGTGAAGTCCGGGGGAGTGACGTCGTCGAGTGCCGCGGCCGAGACGAGGTAGTGACCGATGGTCTCGGTCTGAGCGACGGGAGCGTTGCCGTGCGTGTCGGCGATCCTGTCGACGACATCCGCCACGGAGTGCAGATTCTCGTGGAATGCTGCCGCGTTGGTCTCGTAGACGGCGGCACCCTCGGGATCGAGTTCGGCGAGCCGGTCGGCGACCGCGTGCGCGACGGCGTCGGCGGTCGCGAGGTCGTACCAGACGTGCTCGTTGATGCCGCCGTGGTCGTGGCCCTCGTGCGAGTGGCCGTCTCCGGTCTCGTGCGAATGATCATCGGAAATGGTTGTGTCCGAATCATTCTCGGACGAATCCTCGTTGCCGTGGTCGTGCCCGGCGTGCAGATCCGAGTACGCGCCGGACTCGAACAGGGCGAAGGCCTCGACGACGGCCGGCTTCTCGCCACTCGCGTCGAGGATGTCGTCGACGAAGTGGTCGTAGCCGCCCCCGTTGTAGACCACGAGCGAGGCGTCGCTGATCGCCGCGGCGTCGAGGGGGCTGGCCTCGTAGGAGTGCGGGTCGGCGTTCGGTTCGGTGATGAGCGAGCGGACTTCGATGCGGTCTCCGGCGACGGCCTGCGCGATCGACCCCCACACGTTCGTGGAGGCGACGACGCTGATGGCGTCGTCGTCGGCGCCGGAGGTATCGGTGCCGCACGCGGCGAGTGCGGTCGCGCAGGCTACGGCAGCGGCTGCGAGGGCCGTGCGGGAGGACAGTCGCACAGTTCTTCTCCTGAGGATCGGCGGTCTTCGGCGAACGGGGTCCGGAACGACCGAGCGACCGACCCAAACGTTATTGGTAACCGTTACCGTTCCACTTTAGCGGACGGCGCGAAACCCTCCCACCATCCCTGAGTGGTCGTGAGCACCGACACAGGACTACGGTCCTCTCATGTCCAGGTCTCGTCAGCCGCGCCGACAGGCGACCCTGGCGTCGATAGCCGCCGAGTTGAAGATCTCCCGCACCACGGTCTCGAACGCGTACAACCGTCCCGATCAGTTGTCCGCCGAACTGCGTGAGCGTGTCCTCGAAGTTGCCAAGCGACGCGGATATGCCGGACCGGATCCGATGGCGCGGTCGCTGCGTACCCGCAAGGCCGGAGCGGTCGGGGTCCTGCTCACCGAAGCGTTGAGCTACTCCTTCCGGGATCCCGCCGCCATGAGCTTCCTGTCGGGACTGTCCGAGGCGTGCGAGGCGGCGGGGCAGGGGCTGTTGCTCATCCCCGCCGGACCCGGACGCACCGACGACGAGGCCGCACAGGTCGTGCACCGGTCGTCCGTCGACGGTTTCGTCGTGTACTCGGTCCCTGCCGAGGATCCCTATCTGGCGGCCGTACTCGAACGGCACCTCCCGGTCGTGGCGTGCGACCAGCCGCGCGGACTCGAGCACACCCCGGTGGTGGGCATCGACGACCGGCGGGCGATGCGCGATCTCGCGGCCCATCTCGTCGAGCTCGGCCACCGTGAGATCGGCATGTTGTCGATGCGCCTCGGCCGGGAACGACACGACGGGGTCGTCGATCTGTCGACCCTCGGGACCGGCGGTTTCCACGTGCAGCGAGAACGCATCCGCGGCGTCCAGGACGCCATGAGCGCTGCGGGCCTGGCCCCCGACTCGCTCACCGTCGTCGAGCGCTACACCCACACGGCGGAGGACGGCATGTCCGCCGCAGCGCAGATCATGCGGGTCAACCCGAGGATCACCGCGCTCGTGTGCACCACCGACGTACTCGCGCTCGGCGCGCTCGCATGGGCCAACCAGATGGGTCTCGACGTGCCCGGGCACCTGTCGATCACCGGATTCGACGGCATCGACGAAGCGATGCGCGAGGGTCTCACGACCGTGCGGCAACCGCAGAAGGACAAGGGGCGGCGCGCCGGCGAACTGCTCCTCGCCGCCCCGTCGCATTCCGGTGTACCCGCACTCGAGACCCTGGGCACCCAACTGTGGTTCGGCGCCACCTCGGGCCGGGTCGAGAGCGAGTGGTACGCGGAATAGGGCAGTGTCGCCGGCCGCAGGGTGTCAGCGAATCCGCTCGCCCATCGGCTTCGCTCCCGACAGCAGCTGGGCGCAGCGCAGCAGACCGATGTGGCTGTACGCCTGTGGGTGGTTGCCCAGTGAACGCTCCGCGACCGGGTCGTACTCCTCACTGAGCAGGCCGGTCGGTCCGGCTGCGGCGACGAGCTGCGCGAACAGTGCTTCGGCGTCGTTGCGCTGCCCGATCAGCAGGTAGGCCGCCACGAGCCACGCCGCGCACAGGTGGAAGCCGCCTTCGCTACCGGGCAGGCCGTCGTCGCTGTGATAGCGATAGACGGTCGCGCCGCTGCGCAACTCCCGTTCGGTGGCCGCCACGGTCGCCCGGAACCGCTCGTCCTCCGGGTCGACGAGTCCGGTGAGGCCGATGAACAGGGTGGCCGCGTCGAGATCGGTGCCGTCGTAGGCCGAGGTGAACGACTGGACGTCGTCGTTCCAGCCCTTCTCGATGACCTCGTCGGCGATCTCGTCGCGCAGCGCCGCCCAACCCTCACCGGCGGTCCGGCCGAACTTCTCGGCGAGCGTCAGCGCCCGGTCGACGGTCAGCCACCCCATGACCTTCGAGTACACGTGGTGACGAGGTGCGTGGCGGATCTCCCAGATGCCGTGATCCGGCTCGAACCAGCGCCGTTCCACCGCGGTGACCATCGAGCAGACGAGCTCCCAGTCGCGGTCGCTGAGGGCCTGATCGTGGGGCGCGCCGCCTTCCTCGCGGCTGTGCGCGAGGTCGGCGATCAGGTCGACGATCGGACCGAACACGTCGAGCTGCACCTGCTGGTTCGCGGCGTTGCCGATACGCACGGGCCGCGAACCGGCGTAACCGGGAAGCGAGTCGAGCACGGCCTCGGGCGGAAGCGGCCCGCCGGCGAGCGTGTACAGCGGGTGCAGGCGTTCGGGGCCGGGGACGGTCTCGAGGACACGGTGGACCCAGTCGAGGTAGTTCTCGGCCTCCTCGAGCGATCCGACCCGCACGAGCGCCTGCGCCGTGAGCGCGGCGTCGCGCAGCCAGCAGTAGCGGTAGTCCCAGTTTCGGACCCCACCGATCTCCTCGGGGAGCGAGGTGGTCGCCGCGGCGAGGATCGAACCCGTCGGCCCGTGGACCAGCCCGCGCAGGGTGAGCGCCGAACGCTTCATGAGGTCGGGCTTGAGCGGCGGGAGTTCGAGGCGCGACGCCCACGTGTGCCAGTAGGCCTCGGACTGCGCCCGGCGTTCGACCTCCGGAACCGGGTGTTCGTCGAGATCATCGGTGCCGCAACGAAATTCGAGGATGATGTCGTTCTCGCTGGGGTCGACCACGGCATGAGCCGTCTGATGCACCCCATCGGTCGTGATGTCCCACCGCACACCGGGAGAGCGCAGCACGTAGGGCTCGTTGAAGCCCATCACGCGGATGCCGTCGTCCTCGACCTCGAGGGTCACCTGGCCCTGGCCGAACTCCGGTCGCGGCGCGAAGGTCACCACCGCGCTCGCGCGCCCGGTGATCACGCGGGTCAGATCCGTGCGGCCGGTCTCGACGTCGTGCGGGAGATAGTCGATCACCGCGAGCGACGCCCACCGGGTCACCACCGTCATCGTCGAGTCGACGTAACGCTGGCTGAGCGGCAGCGCCTGGCGGGTCGGGCCGATGGAGAAGTGACCGGCGGCGTCGCCACCGAGCAGGTGGGCGAAGACCGCGGCGGAATCGGGATCGGGGTGGCACAGCCAGGTGATCGTGCCGTCGGGGGTCACGAGCGCCTTCGAACGGGGACTCGCGAGCATCGTCAGACGTTCGATCGGGGCGACGTGGGCACCCGACAGCCACGTACGACGTTCCTCGAGCAGGAACGCCAGCGCCGCGATGACCTCTTCGCTGGTGCGGACGCGGTACTCGGCGGCGGTGTCACCGTCGCCGATCTTCACTCCGACATCCGGACCCTGCAGGGAACGGAAGGCCTTCTCGTCGGTCACGTCGTCGCCGAAGAACACCGCCGCGGTGGCGGCCTCCTGATGCCGGATGACGCCGAGGGCCTTGCCCTTGTCGGTGGGCACCACGGACAGCTCGATCACGGCTTTGCCCTCTGTCACCTGCACACCCGGGCGGAGAGCGAGATCGTTCCGCACGAGGTCGAGGGCCTGTTCGGCGTCGCCAGGGGTGGCGTTGCGCACGTGGAGCGCGGCGCTCGCAGGCTTGACCTCCACCCGCACGCCGGCGAACCGGGACGCCACGCCGTCCAGTCCTTCGACGATCGTGGCGAGCAGGTCCCTGGCCTCGGGATCGACCTCGTGGACGAATCCGATGTCGAACTCGGAACCGTGGCTGCCGACGAGCTTGACCTCGACCGGCAACCGCGACAGGGCGGCGAGATCCTTGAGGGCGCGACCCGAGATGACCGCCGCGGACGTCGAGGGAAGAGCTGCGAGGCCCCGCAGCGCCCGCACCGCATCGTCGTGCGGGTAGGCCTTCTCCGGGTCGCTCACGATGGGGGAGATGGTGCCGTCGTAATCGGTCGCCACGAGCAGACGGGGCGTCCGCGCGACAGCCACCAGAGCACGTCGAAGGTCAATCGGAAGATCGTGGGCACTCACCTGAACCACGTTAGGTCAGAGTCGGGCGGGAGTCGGACCCCGTCGGCCTTCCGAGTGCGTGTTTCCGGTTACAGAAGACGGGAAGCAACTCTCGTACTCCCGAGTCTCATACTCCCGAGGCGACCGTCTTCGGGGCGCGGGAGCCGTCTCCGAGCAGGAGATCCACGGTCAGTTCGAGCCGGCGGGCGACATCGGTGGCCGACGAACGGCGCGTGAGCCAGGCGACGAGATTCGACAGCCACACGTCGCTGATGACACGCGCGATGGCGAGTTCCTCCTCGGTGGGCTCGCCGTCGTTCATGGCCCGCGCGAACAGCCGGTCCATGAGGGTGCCGACCTGATCGACCTCGGCGGCGGCCGAGGCGTCGGCGAACATGAACGCCCGCGTCATGGCTTCGGTGAGCAGCGGATCGCGCTGCATCGCCTTGGTGATCAGACTCAGGACCAGGTGCATACGCTCGAGCGGGCTGTGGCCGGGTGGGATGCGGCCCTTGCCTTCGATACGGGCGAATTCACGGCCGAGGGCGGAGACCAGCAGGTGCACCTTGGACGGGAAGTACCGGTAGAGGGTGCCGACAGCGACGTCCGCTCGTTCGGCCACTGCCCGCATCTGCACGGCCTCGTATCCACCCTTGGACGCGAGCGCCAGGGTGGCGTCGAGAATCCGCTTACGCCGTTCCTTCTGGGCATTGGAACTGAGATCGTCCTCGGTGAGGGCGGTCAGAGTTCCGTGTCCATTGGCACGGGAGCGGGACGGGGTGGCCATAAATTCGTTTCCTCACGCCTTGACTCCGAATCGGTGTCATATTAGAACACGTTCTAGCAATGATGTCATTCGGAAGGGCGGAAACCGCTGTGAGTATCGCCACGACCGAGGAGCAGCGAGCCGTCCAGGCATCCGTGCAGGCCTGGTCACGCACCGTCGACCCCATCTCGACGATACGTCGCTCAGGCGACGCGACGTGGCGCAACGGCTGGTCGTCCCTCGCAGAACTCGGACTTTTCGGTGTCGCCGTCCCCGAGGACGCGGGCGGCCTCGGAGCGACTGCCGTGGACCTGGCCGTCATGCTCGAACAGGCCGCCCGCGAACTCGCGCCCGGCCCCGTCCTGACGACCGCCGTGGCGGCTCTCGTGTTCGGCCGCGCCGGGGAGGCTGTCGCCAAGACGACGGCGCGACTCGCCGAGGGCGAGGTCCCCACCGCGCTCGCGCTCGACTCGGCCGTGGCCGCCGAACCGGCAGGGGACGGATTCGTGCTGCGGGGCGAGGCCGGGCCGGCCGTGGGCGCCGAAGCCGGGATCGCTGTGCTCGTGCGTCTCGGGGGTGACGGTGATCCGGCCGTCGAGCCCGCCCGCAGAGCCCCGGACATCGAACCCGCCGGCGGAGCCCCGGACATCGAACGCTGGGCGCTCGTCGAGGCCGACGATCCGGGTCTGCAGGTCGAGCCGCTCGACACCATCGACGCCTCCCGCGCGGTGGCCCGTGTCCGGCTCGACGGCGCGACCGTGCCGGCAGGGCGTGTCGCGACCGTCCCGGCCGGCTTCGTGCGCGACCTCACCGCCGGTCTCGCCGCCGCGGAACTGGCCGGCCTCGCCGGCTGGGCGCTGACCACCGCCGTCGACTACGCGAAGATCCGTGAGCAGTTCGGCAAACCGATCGGCGCGTTCCAGGCGGTCAAGCACATCTGTGCCGAAATGCTCTGCCGGACCGAGAAGATCCGGGCCGTGGCATGGGACGCAGCGGTCACTGTCGATTCGCAGCCCGACGAACTGCCGATCGCGGCGGCCGCTGCTGCGGCGATCGCGCTCGACGCCGCGGTCCGGACGGCCGAGGATGCGATCCAGGTGCTCGGCGGCATCGGCTTCACGTGGGAGCACGACGCGCACTTCTATCTTCGCCGCGCGGTCGCCACCCGGCAGGTACTCGGCGGCTCCACCGTGTGGCGGTCACGGCTCACCACCCTGGTCCGCGACGGCGCGCGTCGTCATCTCGGGATCGACCTGTCCGGACACGAGGAGGAGCGGGCACGGATCCGCGCCGAGATCGAGAGCATCGCCGCCGCGCCCGAGTCCGAGCAGCGTGTCGCTCTCGCCGAGTCGGGTCTGCTCGCACCGCACTGGCCGGCACCCTACGGTCGGGGAGCCGGCGCCGCCGAACAGCTCGTCGTCCAGGAGGAACTCGCCGCTGCCGGTATCGAACGCCCCGATCTCGTGATCGGCTGGTGGGCGGTGCCGACCGTCCTCCAGCACGGCACGCCCGAGCAGATCGAACGGTTCGTGATGCCCACCCTGCGCGGCGACGTGGTGTGGTGCCAGCTGTTCTCGGAACCCGGAGCGGGTTCGGATCTCGCGGCACTGCGCACGAGTGCCGAGAAGGTCGACGGGGGATGGGTGCTGCGCGGGCAGAAGGTGTGGACCTCGCTCGCTCAGCAGGCCGACTGGGCGATCTGCCTCGCCCGCACCGACCGCGATGTCCCCAAGCACAAGGGCATCACGTACTTCCTCGTCGACATGAAGTCCGCGGGTATCACGATCTCGCCGCTGCGGGAGATCACCGGCGACGCGCTGTTCAACGAGGTCTTCCTCGATTCGGTCTTCGTGCCGGACGAGTGCGTGGTCGGGAAACTCGGCGACGGCTGGAAGCTCGCCCGCACGACCCTCGCCAACGAGCGCGTCGCGATG
>NZ_LPZN01000076.1 GCF_001646655.1 Rhodococcus gordoniae
CGAAAGGGGACCCACTCGTTTGGGTCCCCTTTCGTGTTTTCATGAGAGGATTTTTCTGTGTCCGACGGCAACGGTGAACGTCGGTCCTTCAGGAGTGGAGGATCCACTCCGTGGTCGGGCCGCAAGAAGGAGCGCGACGAACGCGCCGACGACAGTCGTGGCGAGCGTGCACCGCGCGACCGCGACGAACGCGGGCGCGGCGACGAGCGCCGGCAGGGCGGCTACGGAACCGGCGGACGTTCGTCCAGCCGTGACGACGACCGTCGTCCCCAGCGCGGTGACGATCGACGTCCCCCGCGCAGCGATGATCGGCGTCCTCAACGTAGTGAGGACCGTCGCCCTCGAAGCGGCGACGACCGTCGTCCCCAGCACGGCGACGACCGCCGCTCCTACCAGGGCGGAGACCGCCGCGATCGCGGTCGCGACGACGCCCGTTCCGATCGCGGCGACCGTCCCTACCGGGAACGCTCCGGAGGCGACGATCGCCCCCGTCGCAGCGAGGATCGTCCGGGTCGCAGCGACGACCGCGGTCGGCAGTACGGTGACCGTCCCCGCGGCGAGCGCAGCTACGGCAATCGCGACGACCGTCGCGGCAGTGACCAGCGGGGTGGCGACCAGCGTGGTAGCGGCGCCAGCCGGGGCTACTCCGGTGACCGTCGAGGACCCCAGTCCGGCGACCGCCGCAGCGAGGGTGCGCCCCGCCGTCGCGGTGGTGAAGGTGGATTCGGGCCGTCCCGTGGGCGCGAAGGCATCGCGCCGCAGCGTCGCGACGCACGTCCGGACGAACCCGATCTGCCCGACGACGTCGAGGCGTCCGAGCTCGATCCGACCATTCGCCGCGACCTGCTGAGCCTGGACAAGTCGAACGCGAACAGCGTCGCCCGGCATCTGGTGATGGCCGGTCGGCTGCTCGACGACGATCCCCGTGCCGCGCTCTCCCATGCCCGTGCCGCCCGTCAGCGCGCCGGCCGCATCGCCGTCGTCCGCGAGGCCGCCGGCATCACCGCGTATCACGCCGGTGAGTGGGCTGAGGCGCTGTCCGAACTCCGTGCAGCGCGCCGCATGTCCGGTGGTACGGGACTGCTCGCCGTGATGGCCGATTGCGAACGTGGCCTCGGCCGTCCCGAGAAGGCACTCGAGCTGGGACGCGGCGACGATGCACGCAAGCTGACCGGCGACGACGCCGCCGAGTTGCGCATCGTCCTCGCCGGTGCCCGCATGGACCTCGGTCAGTACGACCAGGCTGTCGTCACATTGCAGACGCCCGACCTCGATCCGGACCGGACCGGCACGCCTGCAGCCCGCCTCTTCTATGCCTACGCCGACGCCCTCGTGGCCGCCGGACGGACCGAAGAAGGCCTGCAGTGGTTCCTGCACTCCGCAGCCGCGGACATCGAAGGCGTCACCGACGCCGAGGAGCGGGTGGAGGAGCTCACCGGAGAGACGCCGTGACCGACGGCACCGAGCCGGCCACAGGCATCGCCTCCGGCGACACGCTGCGTCGGATCTACGACGTCCTGCTGCTGGACCTCGACGGCACCGTCTACCGGGGCGCCGAACCCGTCCCGGGTGCCCGGGAGGCGCTGGCGGCCGGTGACGACACCGTTCTGTACGTCACGAACAACGCCAGCCGCCGGCCTTCGGAGGTCGCGTTGCACCTGCGGGAACTCGGCTTTCCGGCCGAGGATTCGTCCGTGGTGACGAGCTCGCAGTCCGCGGCGCGCCTGCTCGCCGAGCGGTTCCCGGCCGGCGCGCCGGTGCTCGTCGTCGGAACCGATGCCCTCGCCGAGGAGGTGGCCGGTGTCGGTCTCACCCCGGTCCGGTCGGCGGACACGCGTCCGGTGGCCGTGGTGCAGGGGCATTCTCCGGATACCGGATGGGCGATCCTCGCGGAGGCGACGCTCGCCGTCCGTGCCGGTGCCCTGTGGGTGGCCACGAACGTCGACTCGACCCTGCCCACCGAACGCGGGCTCGTCCTCGGCAACGGGTCGATGGTCGCGGCGGTGCGAAACGCCACCGGCGCGATCCCGATCGTGGCGGGTAAACCCGCTGCTCCGCTTCTCGAGGACGCGATCCGTCGCGGAGGCGCCCGACGTCCCCTCGTGGTCGGCGACCGGCTGGACACCGACATCGAAGGTGCCAACGCCGTGGGTGCGGATTCCCTGCTCGTGCTGACCGGGGTGAGCACCGTCGACGATCTACTGCGGGCCTCGGCCGAACAGCGCCCGACCTATGTCGCGGCCTCACTCGCGAGCCTCGATCAGCCCGCCGATCTGCTTCGCGTCGCCCCGCACACCTCGTGGGACGTCAGGGTCCACGGAGGTGATCTTCACCTCGCTGCCACGCAATCGGCGGCCGATCCGATGGAGGCGCTGCGGGGTCTTCTCGACATCGCCTGGGCCAACCCCGGTTTCGGGCAGGTCCGGCCGCTGGACGCGCATGCGCGCTCCGTCGTGGACGCGTGGGCGGCGACGGTCTGATCCGCACCGGAGTGTGTGGTGCGGTCGCACACATCGACTAGCGTGGACGGCGATGAGCACGCCGATTCCACGTCCGGGCGAACACCTTCCCGGCACGCGCCCCACCGTCGATCCCGCACGCGTCCGCGAAGAGGTCGACGCGTTGCTGACCCGTGTGCGGGAGGGCGCACCCGCCGCCGACGCCGCGAGCACCGACCAGTCCGTGTTGCTCGAACAGGCCGAGATGCTCGAACGTGCCCACGAGGTTCTCGTGCAGGCCTTGTCGACCGTGGACAAGATCTGACGTGGCACGCCGGGCACGCGTCGACGCGGAACTGGTACGGCGGGGTCTGGCGCGCTCACGTGAGCACGCCAGCGAACTGATCGCCGCAGGTCGGGTGCTGATAGCGGGCACCGTGGCCTCCAAGCCGGCGACCGCCGTCGAACCGAACACCCCGCTGATCGTCACCGAGGTGAGCGACGAGGTCTCCTGGGCGTCCCGTGGCGCTCACAAGCTCCTCGGTGCCCTCGAGGCGTTCACGCCGGAGGGGCTGCAGGTGGCGGGGCGTCGCTGTCTCGACGCCGGCGCGTCGACCGGTGGTTTCACCGATGTGCTGCTGCACGAGGGTGCCGCGGAGGTCGTCGCGGTGGACGTCGGGTACGGCCAGCTGGTCTGGCGGCTGCAGTCCGACGAGCGTGTCCATGTGATCGATCGAACAAACGTGCGTAGCATCGACGCCGAGACGATCGGCGGACGCGTGGACCTGGTGGTCGCGGACCTGTCGTTCATCTCCCTGAACCTGGTGTTGCCGGCGTTCGTGGCCTGCGTCGCCCCGGGCGGCGACCTGCTGCCGATGGTCAAACCCCAGTTCGAGGTGGGGAAGGACCGAGTCGGCAGTGGCGGCGTTGTGCGCGACCCGGCGTTGCGCACCGAGGCGGTGCTCGACGTCGCGCGCGAAGCGCAGCGGCAGGGCCTGCGGACCCTCGGAGCGGTGGCGAGCCCGCTGCCCGGGCCGTCCGGGAACGTCGAGTACTTCCTGTGGCTGCGGGCCGGAGAACCGGGGCCGGAAGAGCTCGACCCGGCGGTGATCGAACTGATCGAGCGTGCGGTGCAGGAAGGACCACAGTGAGCGAAGAGACCGTCGCGACCGATGCGGCGCGATCGGGCCGGGAGATCCTGCTGGTCTCCCATTCGGGGCGCGACGAGATCGCCGGCACCGCGCTGAGGGTCGCCAAGATCCTCGGTGAGGCCGGCATCGGCCTGCGCACCCTCGACGACGAGGCCGTGAGCAACGGACTCGGTGTCCTCGCCCTGCCGGGCAGCTTCATCAGCGTTGTCGAACCCGGCCCGGAAGCGGCCGCCGGCTGCGAGATGGTGATCGTCCTCGGCGGCGACGGCAGCTTCCTGCGGGCCGCCGAACTCGCGCAGTATTCGGCGGTGCCGGTCCTCGGAATCAACCTCGGCCGGATCGGCTTCCTCGCCGAGGCCGAGGCCGAACACCTCGAAGAAGCTCTCGTGCAGGTGGTACGCCGCGAATACCGCGTCGAACAGCGCATGACCCTCGACGTGACCGTGCGCATGGACGACGAGGTCCTCGACCGCGGCTGGGCGTTGAACGAGGCCAGTCTCGAGAACAAGTCGCGGCTCGGGGTGCTCGAGGTGGTTCTCGAGGTCGACGGCCGTCCCGTCTCCTCCTTCGGCTGCGACGGCGTTCTCGTCGCCTCCCCGACTGGATCGACGGCCTACGCCTTCTCGGCCGGCGGACCGATCGTGTGGCCCGAACTCGAAGCGCTGCTGGTGATCCCGAGCAACGCGCACGCGTTGTTCGCGCGCCCGCTGGTGACCAGCCCCGAGTCGATCATCGCCGTCGAGACCCTCGCCGGTGGGCACGACGGGGTGGTCTTCTGCGACGGCCGCCGAATCCTGGACGTCCCGGCCGGTGCGCGGCTCGAAGTCGTGCGAGGATGCGATCCGGTCCGCTGGGTGCGGCTGGATTCGGCACCGTTCGCCGATCGGATGGTGCGCAAGTTCGAACTTCCGGTGAAGGGCTGGCGGGGAAGGAAACTCTGATGCTCGCAGAGATCCGGATCGACAACCTGGGTGTGATCTCCGAGGCGTACGCACGCTTCCACGGGGGTCTGACTGTGCTCACCGGCGAGACCGGTGCCGGTAAGACGATGGTCGTGACGAGCCTGCACCTGCTCTCCGGGGTGCGCGCCGACCCGTCCCGGGTGCGGGTCGGAGCGAGCCGTGCCGTGGTGGAGGGGCGCTTCGAGATCGAACCGGCGCCCAGCCACATCGAACGGCAGATCGCCGAGCTGCTCGAGGCCACCGGCGCCCAGCGCGACGAGGACGGCAGCATCATCGCCGTGCGCACCGTCGGCAGCGACGGCCGCTCCCGCGCCCATCTCGGCGGGCGCAGTGTGCCGGTGGGGGTGCTGTCGGACTTCACCGGCCCGCTGCTGACCGTGCACGGGCAGAACGACCAGCTGCGGCTGCTGCGCCCCGACGAACAGCGCGCCGCGCTCGACCGGTTCGGGGGCAAGACCGTCGCCGGTCTGCTCGAGCGTTACCGCACGCGGCGGCGGCGCTGGCTCGAGGCCCGAGCCGAGCTGCAGGAACGCACCGAGCGGTCACGCGAACTCGCGCAGGAGGCCGACCGATTGCACTTCGGGCTCGACGAGATCGACCGCGCCGCACCCGAACCGGGGGAGGACACCCGCATCGTCGACGAGGTGCGGCGCCTGTCCGATCTCGACTCGCTGCGCGAGGCGGCCACCGTCGCGCACGACGCCCTCGCGGGCGACGACAACGGCGATGCCGACGCGTACTCTGCGGCGCTCGACCTGCTCGGCGAGGCCCGCGCCCGGCTCGAAGGCAGCGACGATCCCGCTCTGCGTGAGCTCGGCCCCCGCCTCGGTGAAGCGATCGCGGTGGTCACCGACGTCACCGCCGACATCTCCGGTTATCTGTCCGACCTGCCGTCCGACCCGAGCGCTCTCGAGACGCTCCTCAACCGGCAGGCGGAACTGAAGAACCTCACCCGTAAGTACGCCGCCGACATCGACGGAGTGCTCGAATGGGCCCGCGAGGCCCGCGAGCGCCTGTCCGGTCTGGATGTCTCCGCCGAGGCCATCGACAAGCTTGCCGCCGAGGTCGAGGCCGAAGCGGCCGCCACCGCCGAAGCCGCCACCGCTCTGTCGACGGCACGGCACAAGGTCGCCGGCAAGCTGGCGAAGGCCGTGAGCAAGGAACTGTCGGGTCTCGCGATGGGGCGCGCCGTCCTCGACGTGCACATCGCCGACCGCGCGGCGACCGCGAGCGACACGGCACCGTTGCAGGTCGGCGACCGGCTGCTGCACGCCGGCGAATCGGGGATCGACGAGGTGGAGTTCCGGCTCGCCCCGCACAGCGACGCCCCGGCCCGCCCGCTCGCCCGCAGCGCTTCCGGCGGTGAGCTCTCCCGCGTCATGCTCGCCCTCGAAGTGGTGCTCGCCGGCTCCGAGCGCGGCGCCACCATGGTTTTCGACGAGGTCGACGCCGGGGTCGGTGGCCGCGCCGCCGTCGAGATCGGTCGGCGTCTCGCACGTCTGTCGCGCACCCATCAGGTCATCGTGGTCACGCACCTGCCGCAGGTCGCGGCGTTCGCCGACACCCACCTCGTCGTCGACAAGGTCGACGACGGGGTGCGTACCCTCGGCGAGGAGGAGCGGGTCACCGAACTGGCCCGCATGCTCGCCGGGCTCGACGACACCGAAACCGGGCGTGCGCACGCCGAAGAGTTGCTCGCCGTCGCCCACGCCGAGCGCACCGGCTGAACCGCCGGAGCGCCGGGTCGATGTTCACACGCCTCCCGGCGCGCCTCCACAACCTCACTCGTATACCGGCGCATCATCTCTTCCATGAAGATGCCGGCGCTGCTGTCCCGTAACAACGAAACGTTGCCCGGAGTGAGTGGCATTGCCCGGGTCGACAGGAACACCGCGAAGCTGCTGCGCCGGATCGGTCCCGGCGACGTGGTCGTCCTCGACGCCGTCGACCTCGATCGCGTCACCGCCGACGCGCTCGTCGAGGCGGGTGTCACCGCGGTGATCAACGCGTCCCCGTCGATCTCGGGCCGGTACCCGAATCTCGGCCCCGAAGTGATCGTCGCGCACGACATCGTGCTGGTGGACAACGTCGGCACCGAGGTCTTCAAGAAGATCAAGGACGGTGCGAAGGTCCGGGTGCACGAAGGCGGGGTGTACGCGGGGGAGAAGCTGCTCATCGAGGGCGACGAGCAGACCGACATCGAGATCTCCGACCGCATGATCGAGGCCCGGACCGGGCTCGTCGACCACCTCGAGGCGTTCTCGGGCAACACCATCGAGTTCATCCGCTCGGAGAGCCCGCTGCTCATCGACGGCGTCGGTATCCCCGACATCGACCTCGACCTGCGCGACCGGCACGTGGTCGTCGTCTCCGACGGTCCCGGGCACGTGCAGGACCTCAAGGACCTCAAGCCGTTCATCAAGGAGTACTCGCCGATCCTGGTGGGTGTCGGTCCCGGCGCCGACAGCCTCACCAAGGCGGGCTACCGTCCCGACCTGATCGTCGGGGATCCCGACGAGATCGGTACCTCCACCCTCAAGTCCGGAGCCGAAGTGGTGCTGCCCGCCGACCCGGACGGCCACGCCCGGGGCCTCGAGCGCATTCAGGATCTCGGCATCGGCGCGATGACCTTCCCTGCCGTCGGCACCCCCACCGACCTGGCGTTGCTGCTCGTCGAGCATCACGGCGCGGCGCTGGTGGTGACCGTCGGCAGCACCGTCTCGCTCGATGAATTCTTCGACCACGGTCGCCGCGACACGAATCCGTCGGCGGTGATGACCCGCCTGAAGGTCGGCCCGAAACTCGTCGATGCGAAGGCCGTGGCCACCCTCTATCGCAGCCGGGTCTCGGGTGGGGTGATCGCCCTGCTCGTCTTCGCGGCCCTGATCGCCGTGATCGCCGCGCTCGCGGTGTCCAACCTCGGGGGCGACGTGGTCGAACTCGCCCGGCAGTGGTGGGAGAACGCCGTCGAGTGGATTCGGGGTCTGCGCGCGTGATCTCGATGCGCCATCACGTCGTTTCCCTGGTGGCGGTGTTCCTGGCCCTGGCGGTCGGGATAGTGCTCGGCTCCGGGCTGCTGGCCGACAGCGTCGTCACCGGCCTGCGTGACGACAAGGCGGAGCTGCGCCGGGAGGTCCAGCAGGCCGAGGACCACAGCAGCCGGCTCGAGGCGCAACTGCTCGCCGGCGACGGTTTCGACTCCACCGTCGGCCCGCGCATCGTGCGCGACGAGCTCCTCGGCCGCACGATCCTCCTGGTGACCACCCCGGACGCCGCACCCGAGGACGTCGACGCCGTGGTCCGGGTTGTCGGCGATGCGGGGGGCCGGGTCACCGCCCGGATCGCGCTGACCGATTCGTTCGTCGACGCGACCGGAACCGATCAACTCCGCACCACCGTCACCAACGTCGTGCCCGCCGGGGTGGAACTGCAGACCGGCGCCGTCGATCCGGGCAGCCTCGCCGGGGATCTGCTCGGCGCGGTGCTGCTCGTCGACCCGGCCACCGGCGGGCCGCGGAGCACCCCGGAGGAACGCGCCCTGGCGCTCACCACGTTGCGCAGCGGCGGTTTCGTCACCTACGAGGACGACCGGATCGACCCGGCCCAGAGCGCGCTCGTCGTCACCGGCGACCACAGCGGCAACGCCGAACGCGGCGGTAACCGCGGGTCGCTGATCGCCCGGTTCGCCGGGGTCGTCGACGGCCGCGGCGCCGGCGCGGTCCTCGCAGGCCGCACCGGGGCAGCGGAGGGCAACGGACCCATCGCGGTGGTGCGGGCCGATGCCGCGCTCGCCGCGGGCCTGTCCACGGTGGACAACCTCGACCGCGAATCGGGGCGCCTGACGACGGTCCTCGCGTTGCGCGAGCAGTTCGACGGCGGCAGCGGCCGGTACGGGACCGGTCCGAGCGCGACCGCCGTCACGGTCGGTTCCCCGGCTCGCTGAGCGTCGCCGTGGCCGTCCCGATCCGGGACGGGCCTGTGACGTCGATTGCACCGGCGGTCCGCACCCGCGAGTCGGGTACGCGCCGGCCCGCGGAGGTGTTACCGTGAAGTTCCGTGGGTCGGCAGGCCCCAGCTGTATCGCATCAGTCCAAAAGTCCTGCACCTGACGTCACGGGAGCTTCTTTGCCACAGTCACGCCACTCGCGTACCCCTACCAAGCACATCTTCGTCAGCGGGGGCGTCGCATCCTCGCTCGGCAAGGGGCTCACAGCGTCGAGCCTGGGCACTCTGCTCACCGCACGCGGCATGCGCGTGACGATGCAGAAGCTCGACCCGTACCTCAATGTCGACCCCGGCACGATGAATCCGTTCCAGCACGGCGAGGTCTTCGTCACCGAGGACGGTGCCGAGACCGACCTCGACGTCGGTCACTACGAGCGCTTCCTCGACCGGGACCTGTCCGCCGACGCCAATGTCACCACCGGCCAGGTGTACTCCACGGTCATCGCCAAGGAACGACGCGGTGAATATCTCGGCGACACCGTGCAGGTCATCCCGCACATCACCGACGAGATCAAGCGCCGCATCCTCGCCATGGCCGCCCCGGACGCCGAGGGCCAGGTCCCGGACGTGGTGATCACCGAGATCGGCGGCACCGTCGGCGACATCGAATCCCAGCCGTTCCTCGAGGCCGCCCGCCAGGTCCGGCACGAGGTCGGTCGCGAGAACTGCTTCTTCCTGCACGTCTCGCTCGTGCCCTATCTCGGTCCGTCCGGTGAGCTGAAGACCAAGCCCACCCAGCACTCGGTGGCCGCGCTGCGCAACATCGGCATCCAGCCCGACGCCCTCGTGCTGCGCTGCGACCGCGACGTTCCGGCCTCGCTCAAGGCCAAGATCTCGCTGATGTGCGACGTCGACGTTGCCGGCTGCATCTCCTGCCCCGACGCGCCGAGCATCTACGACATCCCGAAGGTGCTGCACAGCGAAGGTCTCGACGCCTACGTCGTGCGTCAGCTCGGCCTGCCCTTCCGCGACGTCGACTGGACGGTATGGGGCAACCTGCTCGAGCGGGTCCACAACCCCCGCGAGACCGTCGACGTCGCTCTCGTCGGCAAGTACATCGACCTGCCCGACGCCTACCTGTCGGTCACCGAGGCGTTGCGCGCCGGCGGTTTCGCGCACCGAGCGAAGGTCAAGATCCGCTGGGTCGCCTCCGACGAGTGCGAAACCGAGGCCGGCGCCGAGAAGCATCTCGGCGACGTCGACGCGGTGCTGATCCCCGGCGGTTTCGGTATCCGCGGCATCGAGGGCAAGCTCGGCGCGATCCGCTTCGCGCGTACCCGCAAGATCCCGCTGCTCGGCCTGTGCCTGGGTCTGCAGTGCGTCGTCATCGAGGCCGCCCGCTCGGTGGGCATCGACGACGCGTCGTCCACCGAGTTCGATCCCGACACCACCGCCCCGGTCATCTCCACGATGGCCGACCAGGAACAGGCGGTCGCGGGCGAGGCCGATCTCGGCGGCACCATGCGTCTCGGTGCCTACCCCGCCGTGCTGAAGAAGGGCTCGGTCGTCGCCAAGGCCTACGGCAGCGAGCAGGTCTCCGAGCGGCACCGGCACCGCTACGAGGTCAACAACGCCTACCGCGACAAGATCGCCAAGTCCGGTCTGGTGTTCTCCGGGACCTCCCCGGACGGGCGTCTCGTCGAGTTCGTCGAGTACCCGGCCGCCACGCATCCGTTCTTCGTCGCCACCCAGGCGCACCCGGAGCTCAAGAGCCGGCCCACCCGCCCGCACCCGCTGTTCTCCGGCCTCGTCGCCGCAGCACTGCAGTACAAGGCGGCCGAGCGGCTCCCGGTCGACATCCACGGTGAGAACACCGCTGCCGAGGAAACCGCCACGGCCGCGTCGACGTCCGCCGCCGGCGACGCCGAGTAGTCGACATGGCGCAGCGACACGACTTCCGCACCCTGGCGAGCCGGCGGATCTACACGGGTGCCATCGTGTCGCTGCGCGTCGACGACGTGGCGATGCCCGACGGGCACACCGCCGAACGTGAAGTGGTCGAACATCACGGCGCGGTGGCGGTCGTGGCCGTCGACGAGCAGGACCGGGTGGTGCTCGTACACCAGTACCGGCATCCGCTCGGCCGGCGCCTGTGGGAACTTCCCGCCGGGCTGCTCGACGCACCCGGGGAGGATCCCCTCGACGCCGCCCGCCGCGAACTCGCCGAGGAGACCGGTCTGGCCGCCGCCGACTGGGAGCTCCTCGTCGACATCGCGCTCTCACCCGGGTTCACCGACGAAGCCGTCCGCGTCTTCGCCGCCCGCGGCCTGAGCGAGGTCGACCGGCCGGATCCGGAGCACGAGGAGGCCGATCTCGAGGTCCGCCGCGTCCCCGTCGACCAGGCCGTGTCGATGGTGCTGGGCGGGGAGATCGTCAACGCCACCGCAGTGTCCGGTCTCCTCGCGTTCGCGACCACCCGCGCGACCGGCACCGCGACCCGCACACCGGACGCGCCGTGGCCGGACCGGCCCACCACCTTCGCCCGCACCCGCGCGGAGGGGTGAGCGGTGCTGCCCGGTGAGGAGCGTCCGGCCACGCAGGTCGCTCCGCAGCCGTCCCCGACACTCACCGGGCAACTCGACGCCTATCTGGCGCACCTGACCGTCGAACGAGGGGTAGCGGCGAACACGCTCGCCTCCTACCGGCGCGATCTGCTGCGCTACATGGAACACCTCACCGACGTGCATGTCGGCGATCTTGCGGACGTCCACGAACACCACATCAGCGATTTCGCCGCGAGTCTGCGCCGCGGTGATCCGGAACGGAACCGCCCGGCGCTCGCGGCGAGCTCCGCCGCCCGCGCCCTGATCGCCGTGCGCGGCCTGCACCGTTTCGCCGCCGCCGAAGGTCAGACCCCCGTCGACGTCGCTCGCACCGTCAAACCACCGGCACCCGGACGCCGTCTGCCCAAGGCGCTGACCGTCGACCAGGTCACCGCGATCCTCGAGGCCGCCGCACCCGAGGCCGACGCTCCCCGCGACCTGCGCGACCGGGCGCTGCTCGAACTGCTGTACTCCACCGGCGCCCGCATCTCCGAGGCCGTCGGGCTCGACGTCGACGACCTCGACACCGAATCGCGCACGGTGCTGCTGCGCGGCAAGGGCGGCAAACAGCGGCTCGTGCCGGTCGGGCGGCCGGCGCTCGGCGCGCTCGACGCCTATCTCGTGCGCGGGCGGCCGACGCTGGCGACCGGCCGCACCGCCGCGGTCTTCCTGAACGCGCGCGGTGGACGCCTGTCGCGGCAGAGTGCGTGGAAGGTGCTGCAGACCGCCGCCGAACGCGCCGGAGTGGACGTCGGTGTCTCCCCGCACACCCTGCGCCACTCGTTCGCGACCCACCTGCTCGACGGCGGCGCCGACGTACGCGTGGTACAGGAGCTACTCGGGCATGCTTCTGTGACGACCACGCAGATATACACCCTGGTCACCGCCGGTGCCCTCCGCGAAGTGTGGGCACAGGCGCATCCGCGGGCACGATGACCGGCTCCGCGACGGACGCGTGTCCGTGCGGTGATCCTGCCGACGAAGCGGTAGCGTTCCGGGGAAGAGCCGCCGGGCCACCCGACGGATCGACGAGAGAACATCTGGGTCGCAAGACAGGGGGAGTACCGAACGTGGGCACACCTCGGCCACCCGCCACGTACATGGAGCCGGAGCACCTCCGGTCGAACACCGTCCCGGTCGACGCAATCGGCCGCGAGGACGCCGACAGAACGTCCACCAGCGAGCCGACCACCACCGCCGGAACCACGGACGAGCCCGAGCTCGGACCGACCGGCCGGCCACGCCGTCCCGTCCCGGAACCGGTGCCGCTGTCCACCCACGGACCGGCTCGCATCATCGCGATGTGCAATCAGAAGGGCGGGGTCGGCAAGACCACCTCGACGATCAACCTCGGCGCGTCCCTCGCCGAGTACGGGCGCCGCGTCCTGCTCGTCGACCTCGATCCGCAGGGCGCGCTGTCCGCCGGACTCGGTGTCGCCCACCACGATCTCGATCTCACCGTGCACAACCTGCTCGTCGAACCGCGGGTCTCCACCGACGACGTGCTCGTACGCACCCATGTCGAGAACCTCGACCTGCTGCCGAGCAACATCGACCTGTCCGCGGCGGAGATCCAGCTCGTCTCCGAAGTCGGCCGCGAACAGGCCCTCGGACGGGCGCTGTACCCGATGCTCGACCGCTACGACTACATCCTCGTCGACTGCCAGCCGTCGCTGGGGCTGCTCACCGTCAACGCGCTCGCCTGCGCCGATTCGGTGCTCATCCCCATGGAATGCGAGTTCTTCAGCCTGCGCGGCCTGGCGCTGCTCAACGACACCGTCGCCAAGGTCCGCGACCGGCTGAACCCGAAGCTCGCCGTCGCGGGCATCCTCGTCACCATGTTCGACTCGCGCACTCTGCACGGACGCGAGGTGATGTCCCGGGTCGTGGAGGTCTTCGGCGACCTCGTCTACGATGCCGTCATCAACCGCACCGTGAAGTTCCCCGAGACCAGCGTCGCGGGTGAACCCATCACTCGCTGGGCGCCCGCCTCCGCCGGCGCCGAGTCGTACCGCGCCCTTGCACGGGAAGTCATCCACCGGAGCGGTCGCTGAGTTCCGTGCACGCTCCCGTTCACGACACCGCGGACACCGGCACGGCACCCGAAGCGGGAGCCGACGCGGGGGTCCTGGAGGAACCCGGCCGGCCGACACCTGCGGAGGTGGAGACCACCTCGGGGTTCCGCGTACGCCTGCGCAACTTCGAGGGCCCGTTCGACCTGCTGCTGACCCTCATCTCGCAGCGGCGACTCGACGTCACCGAGGTCGCCCTCCACGAGGTCACCGACGACTTCATCGCCTACACCCGCAAGCTCGGACCCGAACTCGGCCTCGACCAGACCACCGAGTTCCTGGTCGTCGCCGCGACCCTGCTCGATCTCAAGGCCGCGCGGCTGCTGCCCGCCGGTGAGGTCGACGATCCCGAGGACCTCGCGCTCCTCGAGGCCCGCGACCTGCTGTTCGCGCGACTACTGCAGTACCGCGCCTACAAGCAGATCGCCGAACAGTTCGCCGCGTTCGAGGCCGCCGCCCTGCGCCGCTATCCACGCGCGGTGTCCCTCGAGGACCGTTTCGAGAATCTGGTGCCCGAGGTCGTGCTCGGCGTCGACCCGCAGCGCTTCGCCGAGATCGCCGCCGCCGCCTTCCGGCCGAAACCACCCCCCACCGTCGGCCTCGACCACCTGCACACCCCGAAGGTGTCGGTTCCCGAGCAGGCCGCCCACATCCTGGGCTTGCTCCGCTCCCGCGGCGCCGGCGTCCGGGTCGGTTTCGACGAACTCGTCGCCGATTGCGACCATGGGCTGCTCGTCGTCGCCCGGTTCCTGGCATTGCTCGAGTTGTACCGCGAACGCGCCGTCACCTTCGAGCAACCCGATCCGCTGGGGCACCTGCAGGTCGCGTGGACGGGGGAGACCGACGACGCCATCGATTTCGAGGAGGACTACGGGTGAGCGACGACGCCGTCGAGCACGAGCGTGCAGGCGACACCGCCGCGCAGGAGCGTGCATGGGACGGTGAGCTTCTCGACATCGCCGACGACGAACTCACCGCGGCCCTCGAAGCGCTGCTGCTCGTCGTCGACACCCCCGCACCCACCGAGCAGCTCGCCACCGCCATCGGGGTCACCGCCGACCGGGCCGAGGCCGCGCTGCGACGTCTCGCGCAGGACCTCACCGCGCGTGGATCCGGCATCGACCTGCGGTATGCGGGCGACGGATGGCGCTTCTACACCCGTCGCGATTTCGCGCCGTATGTCGAGAAGTTGCTGCAGGGTGGCGCCCGCACCAAACTCACCCGCGCCGCACTCGAGACTCTCGCCGTGATCGCCTATCGGCAGCCGGTCACCCGCAGCCGTGTCGGCGCGGTGCGCGGCGTCAACGTCGACGGGGTGATGCGCACGCTGCTCGCCCGCGATCTGATCGCCGAGGCCGGCACCGATCCCGACACCGGTGGCACGCTCTATGTCACCACCGAGTTGTTCCTCGAGCGCCTCGGCCTGGCATCTTTGCAGGATCTTCCGCCCGTTGCGCCGCTTCTGCCCGATGTCGATGTGATCGACGACATCGCCGACAGTCTCGAGTCGGACCCACGATTTGAGAGAATGGGTAGGAACGCGCGTCCCGAGACTCTCTCGCCCGCGGAGTTCGATCCAGAGAACTGACAGGAATCAAGTGAATACACCCGCTCGCCGTGATGGCACACCGGATCGTAGAAGAAACAATCCCCGCAGCGCGACTACGCGCAATGCCGGGGCCTCCCGCTCGGGACGCACCGAATCCCCGCGTTCCGGAGGACGCACAGAGTCTCCGCGTTCCGGAGGACGCACAGAATCTCCGCGTGCGGGAGGACGCACCGAATCCCCGCGTGCGGGGCGCGCAGGGGCTCCCCGTACGGGGGAGCGCACCGACTCACCCCGTTCCGATCGCCGGGCCACTCCCGGTCAGTCGGCCGCCAGCCGCAATCCGGCTCAGTCGGCCGGAGGCCGCAATCCCGCCCAGTCGGCCGGAGGCCGCAATCCCGCCCAGCCGGCCGCCGGTCGCAAACCGCACCGCAAGGGCACCTCGACCGGCAAGCCCTCCAAGCCTGCCGCCAAGCGCGCCGCACAGCGCGTCGTTCCGACCGTGAGCAACGCTCGCCCCGCGCGTCACCAGCACCGCGAAGCCGGCCCGGCCCAGCTGCCCGCCGGTGAAGGCGTGCGGCTGCAGAAGGTGCTCGCCCAGGCCGGCGTCGCCTCGCGCCGCGCAGCCGAGGAACTCATCGCCGCAGGTCGCGTCGAGGTCGACGGCAACATCGTCGTCGAGCAGGGCCTGCGCGTGGACCCGGAGAACGCCGTGATCCGGGTCGACGGCGTCCGCGTCGTCGTCAACAAGGATCTCGTGCATCTCGTGCTGAACAAACCGCGCGGCTGGCAGTCCACGATGTCCGACGATCTCGGTCGTCCCTGTGTCGGCGACATCGTCTCCGAACGCGTCGCCGCCGGGCAGCGCCTGTTCCACGTCGGTCGTCTCGACGCCGACACCGAAGGTCTGCTGCTGCTCACCAACGACGGTGAACTCGCGCACCGGCTCATGCACCCGTCCTACGAGGTCCCCAAGACCTACCTGGCGACCGTCAAGGGTGTGCTCGCGCGCGGGGTCGGCAAGCAGCTCAAGGCCGGTATCGAACTCGAGGACGGGCCTGCCTCGGTCGACGAGTTCGCGTTGCTCGAGGTCCACGAAGGCCAGTCGCTGGTGCGGCTCGTGCTGCACGAGGGCCGCAAGCACATCGTGCGACGTCTGCTCGACGCCGTCGGTCATCCCGTGATCCGGCTCGTGCGCACCAACATCGGCCCCGTCGCGCTCGGCGACCAGCGTCCCGGCACTCTCCGTGTCCTCGGCCGCAACGAGGTCGGCGGTTTGTACCAGGCGGTGAAGCTGTGACCGGCGCACCGGCCGACGCGTTGATCGTCGCGATGGACGGACCGTCCGGCACCGGCAAGTCCACCGTCTCCAAGCGTCTCGCGCAGCATCTCGGTGCCGCCTACCTCGACACGGGGGCGATGTACCGCATCGCGACGTTGCACGCTCTGCGCCGCGGTACCGACCTGACCGATCCGGCCGCGATCGCCGCGGCCACCGCCGATCTGCCGTGGTCGATCGGCACCGATCCCACCGTCGAGGACATCCGGCTCGACGGGGACGACGTGCGCGAGATCATCCGCGGCGCCGAGGTCACGGCCGCGGTCTCCGCGGTCTCCGCGGTCCCCGAGGTGCGCACCCAGCTCGTCGAGGCGCAGCAGCGTCTCGGGCGCGCCGAGCACCGCGTCGTGGTCGAAGGACGCGACATCGGCACGGTCGTCTTCCCCGAGGCCGACGTGAAGATCTTCCTCACCGCCTCGGCGGAGGCCCGCGCGTACCGGCGCAACAACCAGAACATCGCCGAGGGTCGCGGCGACGACTACGAGGCGGTCCTTGCTGCGGTGCAGCGCCGTGACCACCTCGACTCCACCCGCGCGGTGTCGCCGCTGCGCGCGGCGGACGATGCGGTCGTCGTGGACACCAGCGACATGAACATCGACGAGGTGATCGCCGCGCTGCTCGCGGTGGTCGCCGAGCAGACTGGAGCGAAGTTGTGAGCGACGACGTGAGCACCGATTACACCGGTTTCGCCGGCGACGGCACCTGGTCGGAGGAAGCCGACTGGGACGTCGAGTTCGCCGACGGCAACGAGCTCGAGGAGTTCGTTCCGGTCCCGACCGTCGCCGTGGTCGGCCGACCCAATGTCGGCAAGTCCACTCTGGTCAACCGCATCATCGGCCGACGCGAAGCCGTCGTCGAGGATGTCCCCGGCGTCACCCGGGACCGCGTCTCGTACGAGGCGTCGTGGAACGGCCGGCGGTTCATGGTGCAGGACACCGGCGGGTGGGAACCCGACGCGAAGGGCATGCAGCAGTCCGTGGCCCGCCAGGCCGAGGTCGCCATGCGTACCGCCGACGCGATCCTCGTCGTGGTCGACGCCACCGTCGGCGCCACCAGCGTCGACGAGGCGGTCGCGAAGGTGCTGCGCCGATCGAAGACGCCGGTGCTGCTGGTCGCGAACAAGGTCGACGACGACCGCGTCGAATCCGAGGCCGCGACGTTGTGGTCGCTCGGGCTCGGCCAGCCGTATTCGGTGTCGGCCACCCACGGGCGCGGCACCGGCGATCTGCTCGACGAGCTGCTCGCCAAGTTGCCCGCCACCCCCCGCGAGGGTTCCGGCGGCGAAGGACCCCGCCGGGTCGCCCTGGTGGGCAAGCCGAACGTCGGCAAGTCGAGCCTGCTGAACAAGCTCGCCGGGGACGAACGCTCGGTGGTGCACGATGTCGCCGGCACCACCGTCGACCCGGTGGACTCGATCGTCGAACTCGGCGGCAAGCCGTGGCGGTTCGTCGACACCGCCGGTCTGCGCAAGCGGGTCACACACGCCTCCGGAGCGGAGTTCTACGCGTCGCTGCGCACGCGCGGCGCGATCGACGCGGCCGAGGTGGCGGTGCTGCTCATCGACGCCTCGCAACCGATCACCGAGCAGGACCAGCGGGTGATCACGATGGTCGTCGAATCGGGTCGTGCCCTGGTGATCGCGTTCAACAAGTGGGATCTCGTCGATGAGGATCGTCGCTACGAGCTCGGCCGCGAGATCGACCGCGACCTGCTGCGGGTGCCGTGGGCGTCGCGCGTGAACATCTCCGCCAAGACCGGTCGAGCCGTGCAGAAGCTCGTCCCGGCGATGGAGACCGCGCTCGAGTCGTGGGACAAGCGCATCTCCACGGGACGCTTGAACTCGTGGCTCAAGGAGGTCGTGGCTGCGACTCCGCCGCCGATGCGCGGTGGTCGCCTGCCCCGTGTGCTGTTCGCCACCCAGGCAGCCACCCGGCCCCCGACCTTCGTGCTGTTCACCACGGGCTTCCTCGAGGCCGGCTACCGCCGCTTCCTCGAGCGTCGCCTGCGTGAGGAGTTCGGCTTCGACGGCAGCCCCGTGCGGATCTCGGTGCGGGTGCGGGAGAAGCGCGACCGCCGGAAGTGAACCCGCGACGGCGTCCGGTCGCGAAAACGCGCTGACCAGCCGATTAGTGTTTCGGTCCGTTCCTGTTGTAATCTCTGAGAGCGCTCGGAGAGAGCGCGGACGGGCTGTGGCGCAGCTTGGTAGCGCACTTGACTGGGGGTCAAGTGGTCGCAGGTTCAAATCCTGTCAGCCCGACAGCGAAACCCCTTCCGACTTCGGTCGGAAGGGGTTTTCTCGTTCGCGGACGCGCCTTCACACCCGACGCCGGTGACGACGGAATCCGACCTGGCCCACCCCCGACGAATCCTCTAGGTTCGTCTCGCGCGCCGGATGGTCCGGCGTCGTGCAAGGGGGAGCAACAGGATGAAGAAACTCGCCAGGAGTGCGTTCGTGACGGCCGCGGCGGCAGGACTCGTACTCGGGGGATCCTCTACCGCCGCAGCGGACACCGGTTCCGCCGGATACTTCGGCAACCCGCAGTGTCTGCTCCGCTCCCTTCTGACCTACGGGACGCTCAGTGCCGGCGATGCCGGCGCCTTCCTTCCAGGGTGCGCGCCGTTCTGAGCGGGGCGTCACATGTGAAGCGGGCGAGCGCACCGAACGCTCCCGGATCCGGGACGCACCCCTCACGATGAGAAGTGCGTCGGCGGACGGTCACTACCGGTAGGGCGCCGAGCGCGCCCTACCGCACCCGCGAAAGGACCACGATGACCACTCGATTCAATCCCTATCTCGCATTCCGCGATTCCGCGCGCGAAGCCATGGAGTTCTACCGATCGGTCTTCGGCGGTGAACTGGCGGTGAGCAGGTTCGCCGACATGCACGCCTCGGACGATCCGAGCGAGGACGACAAGGTGATGCACTCGATGCTCACCACCGACCGCGGCTTCGTGCTCATGGCCTCGGACACCCCGAACGGCGTGGACTACTCGCCCGGCACGAACTTCTCGCTGTCGCTCAGCGGGGACGACGAGAGCGTGCTCCGCGGCTGGTGGGACGCGCTGAGCGAAGGTGGTCGCGTCGACATGCCGCTCGAACGTGCCCCGTGGGGAGATCTGTTCGGTATGTGCACCGACCGCTTCGGAATTGCGTGGATGGTCAGCATCGGCGACCAGCAGGGCTGAACGGCTCGGTGGCCGTCAGCCGGGGCGGGCGTCGAGCTCGCGCACCAGCCGCGGCGGCGCGGTCTCCCGGTAGGACATGTCCAGCAGTTCGGCGACCTCGCCCCAGTCCACCTCCGGACGGGCGAGGTCGTACCCGACCCACCCGGACGGCCCGAAGTACATCGGCAGGTAGATGTGCGGCTCCTCGAGCAACGCGCGACGCTCCTCCTCGTCGGGCTTGACGACGACGGAGCGGGGAAACGGTGCGCGGGTACTCTTCTCGGCCCCTCCGTAGACCGCGAAGGCCGTCCGGGTGGAGAAGAACGGACGACCGTGCGAGATCTTCTCGGAGGCGCCGGGAAAGGCCAGCGCGATCGCGCGCACACGGGCGAGTAGCGGATCCGTTTCGTCGAACATCACCGGATGCGGCATGGGCGGAGCGTACCGAGCGACTACGACAACGGTGCCGAGATCAACTCGCCCGACTCTTCAGCGCATCGATGCCGGCGCGCAGCAGCGGCTCGACGCCACGACCGAGTTCCTCGAAACCGTCGCCGACGGTCTTTCCCTGACGGAACCGGAAGTAGATACCCTCGAGGATCACGGCGAGCTTGTAGTAGGCGAGGGCGAGATGGAATGCCATGTCCGACAGGTCCCGTCCACCGGCCGCCTCGTACCGGGCGAGCAGGTCGTCGTCGCCGAGGAAACCCGGTGCGCGAGAGACCGTCGAGACGGGGAACTCCCGGTTCTCCCGCGCCAGCCGCTGGTAGACCAGCAGCAATGCCACGTCGGTGAGCGGATCACCCAGGGTGGCCATCTCCCAGTCCAGCACCGCGACCACCTCGTCGTCGTCGCCGACGAGGATGTTGTCGAGCCGGTAGTCGCCGTGCACGATGCCGACCTCGCCGTCGCCCGGCAGGTGGTCGACGAGCAGCCGGTGCAGCTCCTCGGCGCCGGCCAGGTCCCGGCTGTGCGAGTTCTCGAGTTGGGTGGTCCAACGGCGCACCTGCCGCTCGAGGAAGCCGCGCGGGCGACCGAAGTCCTCGAGTCCCACGGTGGCCGGGTCCACCGCGTGCAGGGTCGCGAGGGTGTCGACCATCTGCTCGGAGATGACCCGGGTGCGCGCGGCGCCGAGGGGGGCGAGTTGCTCGGCGGTGCGATAGGGCGTTCCCACGACGAGATCCATGAGGTAGAACGGCGCGCCGAGCACCGCATCGTCCTCGCACAGCAGGTAGGTGCGGGGGACCGGTACCGCGGTGCCGTCGAGCGCGGAGATGACCCGGTACTCGCGGGCCATGTCGTGGGCGGTGGCGAGGACGTGTCCGAGCGGGGGACGGCGCAGCACGAGCCGCCGCTCGCCGTCGGTCACCTCGTAGGTGAGGTTCGATCGCCCGCCACTGATCAGGCGAGCGCGGAGGGGCCCGGAGAACAGCTCGGGGGCGGAGGTCTGCAGGTGGGCGTCGAGCGCATCGAGGTCGAGGCCGGCGGGCACGTCGTTCATCGAGCTCCTTTCCGTCGGCTCCCACTATGACGGCGGGTGCGGATCCCTGTCCGGAGAACTCTCACGAGGCGGACAATCCGGGTCATACGGAAACTATTGATATTCAGAATATCCCTCGACCCGAGGGCAACACCCCCGACAGCAACTACGACGTACGCCTACCCGCCGGCACGGACGAGACGAACTACTGTCGATCCATGCCCGCTGCGCACCCCCTCGACCGAGACAACGTCCGCGACGCGCTGGACGCGTTCGACTCGCGCCGTCTGCCGCTGGACGGCCGCCGGCACGCAGCCGTCGTCGTGGCGGTGCTCGACGACGGGAACGGCAACCCTGTCATGCCCCTCACACGGCGGCCGACGCGCCTGCGAGCCCATCCCGGCCAGTTCGCCCTGCCGGGCGGCCGTCTGGACGAAGGGGAGGAACCGGAGCAGGCAGCCCTTCGCGAACTGCACGAGGAACTCGGACTCGACCTCGGCTCCGACGCCGTCCTCGGCCGACTCGACGACTACGTCACCCGATCCGGCTATGTGATGTCGCCGTTCGTCGTGTGGGCGCGCACGGCCGTGACCGATCTGAAGCCGAGCCCCGACGAGGTCGACGTGCTCTTCGCCGTGACCGCCGACGAACTCGATGTCGACCCGCGCTTCGTCGGCATCCCCGAATCCGACAAGCCGGTGATCCAGTGGCCGTTCCGCGGGCACCTCGTGCACGCACCGACCGCCGCCGTCGTCTACCAGTTCCGCGAAGTCGTCCTCCGCCGGCGGGCCACCCGGATCGACGACCTCGAGCAGCCGGTCTTCGCCTGGCGCTGACACCCGGGGATCTCCGGCCGCGCGGCTGTGGAAGGCTGGACTCCGCACCCGAACCGGAACTCCGGAGGGGCAACACGAGAACGATCTCACGAGAACACGGAGCGGCCCCGCCATGACCGATGCGACCGGAACCGCCGACGCGCGCGGAGCGGACCGCATCCTCACCGTGCCGAACGTCCTCAGCTTCATCAGGCTCCTGGGTGTCCCCGTCTTCCTCTACCTGGTTCTCGTCGCCCACGCCGACGTCTGGGCGCTGATCCTGCTGGCCGCCAGCAGCATCACCGACTGGGCCGACGGCAAACTCGCCCGGCTCCTCGACCAGACCTCCCGCCTCGGCGCACTCCTCGATCCCGCCGTCGACCGCCTCTACATCGTGGCCACCCTCGTCGCCCTCGTGGCACGCGACATCGTGCCGTGGTGGATCGCGGTGGTCCTCGTCGGCCGCGAACTCGTCCTCGCCCCGACGCTCGCCGTCTACCGGCGCCGGGAACTGCCTCCACCGGAGGTGCTCTATCTCGGCAAAGGCGCCACCTTCCTGCTCATGTGCGCGTTGCCGCTCATGCTCGGCGCCGTCGCCGTGCCGGCCTCGGAACCGGTCACCGGACCGCTCGGCTGGGCCGCCCTGATCTGGGGGACCGTGCTGTACGTGTGGACCGGTCTGTTGTACCTCGCGCAGGCCGTCGTGACGGCACGGAACGTGCCGGTCGGGAGGTGATCCGATGAGCCGCGCGTGGGAACGCATCCGGCGCAATCCGGTGCCCTCGCTGCTGAAGTCGCTTCTCGAGGATCATCTCGACCCCGGCTACGCCGCGTCCGCCGCCGACCGGGCGGCGGGCCGCTCCCGCACCACGCCGCGGGCCTCCCGCGCGTGGCTCGGCGCCGGTGTCCTCCTCGCCGGCCTCGTCCTCGGCGTCGCGTACGCCCAGAACGCCGACGTGGAGGCCGGCACCGACAGCACCCACGCCGAGATCCTCGACTCCCTCCGGGCGGGGGACGATCGGATCGCCGCCCTGACCGCGCGGCGGGACGAACTCGGCGCCGCGATCGACGAACGACGTACCGCGCTGTTCGCCGACGGCGGTGACGGCGCGAGCATCCTCGACGAACTCCGGGACGCCGAGACCGCGGCCGCCGCGACACCTGTACGCGGACCCGGGATGACCGTCACCCTCACCGAACCCGCCGCGCGCCCGAACCTCTCGGACGCGGCGCGACTCGAGGACCGGCCCACCGCGCTCGTCCTCGACCGCGACCTGCAGTCGGTCGTCAACGCGCTCTGGGCCGCCGGTGCGGAGGCCGTCGAGGTCGGCGGCGTGCGGGTGGGCCCCGGCGTGACCATCCGCCAGGCCGGGGGAGCGATGCTCGTCGACAACCGGCCCGTATTCTCCCCGTACACGGTCTCGGCGGTGGGGCCCCCGTCCCGGCTGCAGACGTCCTTCGTCGTCAGCGACGCCTACCTGCGCATCGCGGGCATCCAGCAGCTCTACGGGGTGGGATTCGCCGTCACCGAGGCGGACGATCTCGAGCTTCCGGCCGCCACGGTCCGGAAACTCGGCAGCAGCGGAGAAACGGGGTACAGGTGAAGCGGCTCGAACACGGTCACGCGCTCTACGCGGTGCTCGCACTGGCGATCGGGATCGGCGCCGGAATCGTATTCAGCCCACAGGTACCCGACGTCGTGCAGCCCTATCTGCCCATCGCGGTGGTCGCCGCGCTCGACACGGTCTTCGGCGGCCTGCGCGCCTATCTCGACGACATCTTCGACGCGAAGGTGTTCGTGGTGTCGTTCGTCTTCAACGTCCTCGTCGCGGCGTTGATCGTGTGGCTCGGCGACCAGCTCGGGGTGGGCGCCCAGCTCTCGACGGCGGTCATCGTGGTCCTCGGCATCCGCATCTTCGGAAACGCGGCTGCCTTGCGCCGGCGCCTGTTCGGAGCCTGAACCATGACAGAACCGCAGCAGCCCGACACCGACACCGGCGACGCGACCGCGCCCGGACCCGTCGCCGACCGCGCCACCCGATCGCACCGCGTCTTCCTCGTCCTCGCCGGGATTCTCGTCGTCCTGCTCGGCGCCGGCATCGCCACGCAGGTGCGCACCACCGACACCGGCGACGCCCTCGACTCGGCACGCCCCGCCGACCTGCTGGTGTTGCTCGACAACCTCAACCGCCGCGAAGCCGCTCTCCGCCAGGAGATCACCGAACTCGAGCGCACCCTCTCGAGTCTGGAGCGGGAAGGCTCGGAAGCCGCACTCGAGGAGGCCCGCACGCGCCTGTACACGCTGTCGGTCCAGCTCGGTACCGCACCCGCCACCGGGCCCGGGGTGGTCCTCACCGTCGACGATCCGCGCGAGGGAGTCGGCTCGGAGGTGCTGCTCGACATGATCCAGGAGCTGCGCGCGGCGGGTGCCGACACGATGCAGATCGCCGGAGCGAACGGGGAGACCGTACGCATCGGTGTCGATTCGTGGGTCACCGGACCGGGGGGCGAGATCACCGTGGACGACCGCAGGCTCGACGCCCCGTACACCGTCACCGCCATCGGGGACGGCCCGACGCTCGCCGCCGCCCTGAACATTCCCGGTGGGGTGGTCGACACGGTCGCCCGTGCGGGCGGATCATTGTCCGTGAAACAGTTTCCGCAGGTGGACGTGTCCGCCTTGCGGGAGATCGAACCACGCCAATACTCTCAGCCCGGTAACTGAATCCGACGTTCCGGTCGAACGTCGTCTCCGAAAGGACCAGTCTTGACCGATTTCGCGACACCCGAGGATCTGCGGTACACCCCCGAGCACGAATGGGTGCGCAGGACGGGCGCGACGACCGTGCGGATCGGGATCACCGACTACGCGCAGTCCCAACTCGGCGACGTGGTCTTCGTCCAGCTGCCCGATGCCGGATCCGAGATCGTCTCCGGCGAGTCCTTCGGAGAGGTGGAGTCCACCAAGAGCGTGTCGGACGTCTTCGCGCCGTTGACCGCGAAAGTCCTCGCCGTCAACACGGAACTCGACGCGAATCCCGAACTGGTGAACAGCAGCCCGTACGAGGACGGTTGGCTCGTCGACGTGGAGGTCGGCAGCGAGAGCGAACTCGACGAGGCCCTCGAGCAGACGGTCGACGCGGATGGTTACCGCGGGATCACGGAAGGCTGACAGACCGGACAGGTAACGTGACCGCGACTGTCTGCGGCAGTACCCCCACGCGGGGTACGGTCGGATATGGCGTGTGCCGTGTCGGACCTGTACGGGGCGAACGAATCAGCGACCGCCCGGGATCACCCGGGTGGTCGAACGGATAAGGAGAAACGGTGAGCGAGAACGGCAACGCGGGCTACGAGGAGACTCCTGCAGAGACCACTTCGGTATTTCGCGCCGACTTCCTGAACGAAGTGGAAGGTGCAGGCTCGGCCACCACCGAAGCGCCCGTCTCGGGTGTCGAGGGCCTGCCCGCCGGATCGGCGCTGCTGGTGGTCAAGCGGGGGCCCAATGCAGGATCGCGCTTCCTGCTCGACCAGCCGACCACGTCGGCGGGCCGGCATCCCGACAGCGACATCTTCCTCGACGACGTGACCGTCAGTCGTCGGCACGCCGAGTTCCGTCAGGACGAAGGCGAATTCCAGGTCGTCGACGTGGGAAGCCTCAACGGCACCTACGTCAACCGCGAGCCGGTCGACTCCGCCGTCCTCGCGAACGGCGACGAGGTGCAGATCGGCAAGTTCCGGCTGGTGTTCCTGACCGGTCCGCGAGGTAACCAGGGCGCAGGTAGCTGATGACCGCGGCCCGCCAGCCGGCGCCGGCCGGGATGTCGATCGGGTCGGTGCTCGACCGCCTGCGTCCGGAGTTCCCGGACGTGACGATCTCGAAGATCCGGTTCCTCGAAGCCGAGGGATTGATCAGCCCGGAACGTACTCCCTCGGGCTACCGGCGCTTCTCGATCGCCGACTGCGAGCGTCTGCGGTACGTGCTCACCGCGCAACGCGATCAGTACCTGCCGCTCAAGGTGATCAAGGAGCAGCTCGAGGCGATCGACCGGGGTGCCGCCACGGTGGGATCGGTCGAAACCCGGATCACCCGGCCGCGCCCGCTGGCGGTTGCGCGCGGCGAGGTCTCACCCGAGGATCTCCGCACCGACCGCGAGATCCGGGTGAGCCGCGACGACCTGTGCACTCGTGCCGGCATCGACGCGGCCTTCCTCACCGAACTCGTGGGTGCGGGCCTCGTCAAGCCGGGGCCGGCCGGATTCTTCGACGAGGACGCGGTGCTGCTCGCCCGCACGGCGAAGGCGATGGCGGAGTTCGGCCTCGAAGTCCGGCACCTGCGGGCGTTCAAGCTCGCCGCCGACCGCGAGGCCGCGCTCGTCGCGCAGATCGCCGGCCCGATCGCCAAGGGCCGCGACGCCGGGGCACGGCAGCGCGCCGAGGAGATGGTGCGCGAACTGGCCGCACTGTCGTTGACATTGCACACCTGCCTCGTGAAGGCGGCGGTGCAGGGGGCACTCGACCGTTGAGGCGACGAACTCGTCGCCGATCGCGACCGCGGCCCTCCGTCGGGTCGTGACCTACGGCACCTGACGGATGCGCTGGAGGACACTAGAATTCCAGGCAGTACCTGTCGGGTGGTCCACCACCGACGAGCAGCAGGACGGAGGCATCGCGATGAGCGAGATGCGGATAGTAGGGATTCGTATCGAACAGCCGCAGAACCAGCCTGTCCTCCTGCTGCGGGAGGTCGACGGCGATCGGTACCTGCCGATCTGGATCGGTCAGAACGAAGCGACCGCCATCGCCCTCGAACAGCAGGGTGTCGAGCCGGCGCGGCCGCTGACCCACGATCTGATCAAGAACCTCCTCGAGGCCTTCGGCCACAACTTGCGCGAAGTGCGCATCGTCGACCTGCGCGAGGGGACGTTCTACGCGGATCTGGTCTTCGACGGAGGGATGCGCGTGTCCTGCCGGCCTTCCGACGGGGTGGCTGTAGCCTTGCGCATCGGCGCGTCGGTCCATGTCGAGGAGCAGGTGCTCACCGAAGCAGGACTGGTCATGCCGGACGAGCGGGAGGACGAGGTCGAGAAGTTCAAGGAGTTCCTCGACTCCGTCTCGCCCGACGACTTCAAGGCGACGGACGGCTGAGCGCCGTCCGTCCGTACGGCGACGAGCGTTGGCGCGCGCGTCGGCCGTAGCGGTAGTAGTGTCGAACGTTGCCTTCCGGTCGGCGTGTTGCAGCCCAGCGCCCAACACCGGAGCGTACGCTGAGTTGATCCGCCAGGGATGACTCGGTGAGCCTGGGAGCGCTCGATGATCGGATGTGGTCGGGGGGAATCCGCCAGTCGATCGTTGCGAGGCAGAACTGGGCGCGCGAGAGGGAGTCAGTAGTGCGAGATCGGACGAAGGGACAGCCACTCGGCGTCGATTCCGGCGATCGCTCGAATCCGGCGCCGCGGACGAACGAGACCGACGAGATCCAGCCGGGTCTGTTTCCGGACAACTCGGTGCCCGACGAACTCGTCGGTTACCGTGTGCCCATCGCCTGCCAGATCGCGGGAATCAGCTACCGCCAGCTCGACTACTGGGCCCGCACCAATCTGGTGGTTCCGTCCATCCGTGGGGCCGCCGGATCCGGTAGCCAACGGCTGTATTCGTTCAAGGACATCCTCGTCCTCAAGATCGTCAAGCGCCTGCTCGACACCGGCGTCTCGCTGCAGAATATCCGCGTAGCCGTCGATCACCTCCGCAGCCGCGGTGTGGGCGATCTCGCGAAGATCACCCTCTTCTCGGACGGCACCACCGTCTACGAATGCACGTCGCCGGAAGAGGTCGTCGATTTACTGCAGGGCGGGCAGGGCGTCTTCGGGATCGCAGTGAGCGGCGCGATGCGCGAGCTCACCGGCAGCATCGCCGATTTCCCCGCCGAACGCGCCGACGGCGGCGGCGTCGAGGAACGCCCCGAGGACGAACTGGCGTCGCGCCGCCGCGAGCGCATCAACCGCCGCATCGGCTGACCACACCTCTGATGTCGCATCGGCCGACGATGCCGCCGACATCTCTGCCGGTCCATCTCCCCGGCCCGCGGCGCTTTCCGCACCTGCGGTATTTCGACCCCCGCGACGTGAACTAGACTCGAAGACGCGTCGCCATCACGCGGGAGAGACCCGGACACCGAGCCGGGCGCCGAAGGAGCAGCACCTCCCCGTCAATCTCTCAGGCAACCGGGACCGCGTGAGCTCCGACGTCTCTGGAAAGCGGCGGGAGCACCCGCCCGCCCACGGGGAAAGGCTCTGGCCGGCCGAATCTCTCAGGCGCTCGCTCGCGAGCTCACGACAGAGGGGGAGGAACCACTTCGCGCGACCGCGCACGTGGACCTCGCCGACCAGCCCGGGAGCTGCGATGACAGATGCCGTCACCTCGAACTTCGCCGATCGCCACATCGGTCCCGACACCGCCGGCCTGAACCGGATCCTCGACGTCGTCGGAGTCGATTCCCTCGACGCCCTCGCCACCGCCGCGGTGCCGGCAGCCATCCTCGACGACCGCGTCGGCACCGTGCCGACCGGACTCGACGTGCTCGACGCGCCCCGCTCCGAGCACGAGGTGCTCGCCGAACTGAAGGCGCTCGCGTCGCGGAACACCGTGGCGACATCGATGATCGGTCACGGCTACTACGACACGCTCACGCCGCCCGTGCTGCTGCGCAACATCATCGAGAACCCCGCCTGGTACACCGCCTACACCCCCTACCAGCCGGAGATCAGTCAGGGACGCCTCGAGGCGCTGTTGAACTTCCAGACCATGGTCGCCGACCTGACCGGCATGGAGGTGGCCAACTCGTCCATGCTGGACGAGGCTACCGCGGCCGCCGAGGCGATGACCCTGCTGCGCCGCGCGAACCGTAAGTCCAAGAGCCCCCGTCTCGTGGTCGACGTCGATCTGTTCGCGCAGACCGCCGCGGTGCTGGCGACCCGCGCCGAACCGCTCGGCATCGAGATCGTCACCGTCGACCTCGCCGACGGACTGCCCGACGGGGAGTTCTTCGGCGTGATCCTGCAGGTGCCCGGCGCCTCGGGACGCATCATCGACGCCGCTCCGATCATCGCGGCCGCCCACGACCGCGGCGCGCTCGTCGCCGTCGGCGCCGATCTGCTGGCCATGACCCTTGTCACCCCGCCCGGCGAGCAGGGTGCCGACGCGTGCTTCGGCACCACCCAGCGGTTCGGTGTGCCGATGGGCTTCGGTGGGCCGCACGCCGGCTACCTCGCCGTCGGCAGCGCCCACACCCGCACCCTTCCCGGTCGCCTCGTCGGTGTCTCGGTGGACGCGGACGGCAACCCGGCCTACCGCCTCGCGTTGCAGACCCGTGAGCAGCACATCCGCCGCGAGAAGGCCACCAGCAACATCTGCACCGCCCAGGTGCTCCTCGCCGTGCTCGCGGCCATGTACGCCTCGTACCACGGTGCCGAAGGCCTCACCGGCATCGCCCGCCGCGTCGCCGGGCACGCCCGCCACCTGGCCGACGGTCTGCGCGCCGGCGGCGTCGAGGTCGTCCACGCCGAGTTCTTCGACACCGTCCTCGTGCGCGTTCCGGGACGCGCCGCTGCCGTGCTCGCCGCCGCACGCGAGGCCGGTATCAACCTGTACCGCGTCGACGACGATCACGTGTCGATCTCGTGCGACGAGGCCACCACCGCCGCGCATGTCGACGCGGTCCTGGATGCCTTCGGCGTCACCGCCGGTGAGGCCGTCGAGGGAACGGCGCTGCCGGAGACCTTGGCCCGCACGAGCGAGTTCCTGCAGCACGAGGCGTTCACCCGCTACCGCACCGAGACCGCGATGATGCGGTACCTGCGGCGCCTGTCCGACAAGGACCTCGCCCTGGACCGCACGATGATCCCACTCGGCTCGTGCACGATGAAGCTCAACGCCGCCGCCGAGATGGAGGCCATCACCTGGCCCGAGTTCGCGGGTCTGCACCCCTTCGCTCCGGCGGATCAGACGGCGGGGATCCGCCGCCTCATCGCCGACCTCGAAGGCTGGCTCGCCGCGGTGACGGGATACGACGCCGTGAGCCTGCAACCCAACGCCGGCAGCCAGGGCGAGTACGCGGGTCTGCTCGCGATCCGCCACTATCACCTCGACCGCGGCGACACCGATCGGGACATCTGCCTGATCCCGTCGAGCGCGCACGGCACCAACGCCGCGTCCGCCGTGATGGCGGGGATGCGCGTCGAGGTCGTCGCGTGCCGGCCGAACGGCGACGTCGATCTCGACGACCTGCGCGCCAAGATCACCGACCACGGGGCACGTCTGGCCGCGATCATGATCACCTATCCGTCGACGCACGGTGTCTACGAGCACGACATCGCCGACATCTGCGGTGCCGTGCACGACGCCGGCGGCCAGGTGTACATCGACGGCGCCAACCTCAACGCTCTCGTGGGTCTGGCCCGGCCGGGCAAGTTCGGTGGCGATGTGAGCCACCTGAACCTGCACAAGACGTTCTGCATCCCGCACGGTGGCGGAGGACCGGGCGTCGGGCCGATCGGGGTCCGGGCGCATCTGGCTCCGTACCTGCCGGGTCATCCGGCGGAGCCGGGTCTCGGGGGAGCCGGGCCGGTCTCGGCGGCGCCCTTCGGGTCGGCGTCGATCCTGCCGATCACCTGGGCGTACATCAAGATGATGGGCGCCGAGGGACTGCGTCGCGCGTCGTTGACGGCGATCGCGTCGGCGAACTACATCGCGCGTCGTCTCGACGAGTACTTCCCGGTGTTGTACACGGGGGAGACAGGCATGGTCGCCCACGAGTGCATCCTCGATTTGCGTCCGCTGACGAAGGCGACGGGGGTGACGGTCGACGACGTCGCGAAACGTCTGGCCGACTACGGCTTCCACGCGCCGACGATGAGTTTCCCGGTGGCCGGCACGCTCATGGTCGAACCCACCGAGAGCGAGGACATCGCCGAACTCGACGCCTTCATCGACGCGATGATCTCGATCCGCGGTGAGATCGACCGGGTCGGGGCAGGGGAGTGGCCGGTGGACGACAACCCGCTGCGCGGGGCTCCGCACACCGCGGAATGCCTGGTGGGCGAGTGGAATCACCCGTACTCACGGGAGATCGCGGTGTTCCCGATGGGGAAGAGCCGGGCCAAGGTCTGGCCCGCGGTGCGACGGATCGACGGCGCACACGGCGACCGGAACCTGGTGTGCTCGTGCCCGCCCTTGGAGGCGTACAGCGGCTGACGGCGGGATGGCCGACGGACCTGTCCGTCGGCCATCTTCATCAGTAGAATAACTCCGGACAAGACGGAAACCATAGAAATACAGAATTTCACCACCCTAGGCACAAACCTCACCCCGCCCCGACGAGCGGGAGGTCAGTTCGCGGCAGCCAACTCGAGGATGGAGATCTCCGGTGGGGTGCCCACCCGCACGGGGGGTCCCCACGCGCCGGTGCCCTGGGACGTGTAGATCTGCGTGTCGCCGAAGCGGTCGAGTCCGGTGACGGTGGGGTTGGCGAGGGAGACGAACGGTCGCAGCGGCCACATCTGTCCGCCGTGGGTGTGCCCGGACAGTTGCAGGTCGACTCCGAGTTCGCGGGCCTCGTCGACGTGCCGCGGCTGGTGGGCGGCGAGGATCACCGGGGTACCGTCCGCGATGCCGTCGAGGGCGGCGGGCATGTCGGGGTGGTGGGGTTCGGTGGCGGTGTAGTCGTGGACGCCGGCGAGCGCGACGACGTCGCCGTCCCGCTCGAGGACGACATGGTCGTTGCGCAGGGTGCGTACACCGAGTGTCTCCCAGTGGTTCAGCCACGATTCGGCGTCGTCGGAGTAGTACTCGTGGTTGCCGCTGACGCCGTACACCCCGAGCGGGGCCTGCAACTGCCGGAGCGGTTCGAGGTCGGAGCCGACGAGTTCGACGGTGCCGTCGGCGAGGTCGCCGCCGAGCACGATCAGGTCGGGTTGTTCTTCGGCGACGAGGTCGACGACGCGTTGCACGAAGTCGGCGCCGCGGGCGGGACCGACGTGCAGGTCGGTGACGAGCGCGATGCGGGCGCCGGCGAAGCCGGCGGGCAGGTCCTGCAGGGCGACGGGCACGGTGACGATCCGCGGCCGGTCGGCCTCGATCGTGCCGTATCCGACGGCGGCGACCGCGGCCACGACGAGCACGGCGGTCGCGATGCGCAGCCCCCGTCGTGGGGTCTCGACGGTGCCGTCGTCGGTGGTCGGCCGGGATGGCCCGCGCCGGACGAGGCGGCCGACGAGCAGCCCGACTCCGGTGAGCAGGAGCCCGAGCATCAGGTACAGCACCACCGCCAGCCAGCTCCAGCCGAGGAACCCGACGGGGCGGGCCCAGGCGGGATCGAACACGGTGCCCACCTCGGCGGCGCCGAGCGTGAGCACGAACATGACGACGAGGACGAGGTCGGCGGCGAGGGCGGCAGGACGCGGCAGTCCGGGCGCCCGGACGAGTCGTCGGTGCAACAGATAGGTGAGGAGGGCAAGGAAGACCCCCACGACGAGAAGGCGGAGCACGGTCAGGACGTCAGCTTTCGGAGAAGGTCGGTGAGGTCGGCCGGGTCGGCGGTGTCGACGACGGTGAGGCTGCCGTCGGTGGCCTCGGCGGCCTGCTCGAGGACGGGGTCGGTGCGGTCGCCGAGGACGACGACGTCGATCCGCACGGGGGTGTCGGGAGACGAGAGTTCGTCGATCGCGGCGCGCAGGTCGCGGGCGGCCGTCTCGTCGGGGTCGTCGCTGTCGACGACGGCGAGCACGGAGTTCGGTCGGGCCGGGTCGTAGTTGTCGACGGCGTCGCGGTAGGCGGCGGCGAGGGTGGCGTAGACCGGTTCTTTCTCGGTGAGGTCGATGCCGTCGAGGATCGTGGACATCGCCGCGCGTTTGGCGTCGGTGAGGCCGTCGCGGATGACGGCGACGCGGTGCCCGGTGGGGGTGTCGGCGAAGACGTACATGCCCATCACCGAGTTGGTGGAGGCGCGGCGCATGGCCTCGCGCAGGGCGCCGGCGGTGGCGTCGAGCCGCGTGCCGTCGCCGGCGGGGGCGCCCATGGAGGTTGAGGTGTCGACCACCATCGTGACCTTGCGTGGGGATACCGGGGCGAGCCGCAGGGCGACGAGGACGTCGTCGACGGTGGGATCGGCCGGGGCGAGGGCGGTCTCGACGCGGGGCAGCGGCAGTTCCCCGGCGGGTTCCGGGACGGCGTCGGCGGTGCGGAAGCCGTGCGCGGTGAGGACGCCGGTCTGTTCGGGGCGGCGGGCGTAGTCGGTGAACTCCGCGGCGGCGCGGGCGAGGGTCTCGTCGACCCAGGGGGCGTCGACGACGGCGGCGGGGAAGTCGACGACGGGTGCGACACCGATGGGGAGGTGTCCGGTGAGGCCACGGATCTGCCCGCCGGTGAGGACGCGGTGCAGTTGCTGCTCGATGACGGGCACGGCGTGGATGGGGGCCTCGGTGTCGGGTCGGGCGCCGAGCGCGGCGAGGGTGTCGGCGGTGGTGCCGATGGCGCCGAGGGTGTCGGCGCCGAGCGCGAGGGTGCTCACGGCGGTGATCGCGGGCGGGAGTGGCGGCCTGTTCGGGGGGGGCCGGTCCGGGCCGATGCCGGGGGGGGGGGGGGGGGACCGCTTCGAGGGCGAGGGGGGGGGCGTGGGTTTGGGTGCGGGGGGGGGGGGGGGGGGGGGGCGCGCCCCCACGGCGGGG
>NZ_LPZN01000077.1 GCF_001646655.1 Rhodococcus gordoniae
GGGTCGTCGAGGCACACGACCAGCAGACCACCGGGCGCGATGCGGGAGACGAACTCGTCGAAGACCGCCGTGTACGCCTCCGGCGTCCCGAAATAGTCGAGGTGATCCGCCTCGATGTTCGTGACGATGACGGTGTTCGGGTCGTACTGCAGCAGCGAACCGTCGCTCTCGTCGGCTTCGGCGACGAAGACGTCCCCGCTGCCGTGGTGCGCGTTGGTCCCGGACTCGTTGAGTTCACCGCCCACCGCGAAAGACGGATCGAAGCCGCAGTGCTGCAGCGCGACGACGAGCATCGACGTCGTCGAGGTCTTGCCGTGTGTGCCCGAGACCAGGAAGGTACGGTGTCCGCGCATCAGGGAAGCGAGGACCGTGGGGCGCAACAGGATCGGGATCCCCCGCTCGCGGGCGGCAACGAGTTCGGGATTGTCCTGCGGGATCGCGGCGAACGTCGTGACCAGGGCCGTGGGACCGCCGTCGAGCAGGTCGAGAGCTTCGGCGGCGTGCCCGATGCGGACCTGCGCGCCCCGCGCCCGCAGGGCGAGCACACCGCGGCTCTCCTTCGCGTCGGAACCCGACACCTGTCCCCCGCGCGCGAGCAGGATCCGGGCGATGCCCGACATCCCGGCGCCACCGATACCGACCATGTGCACCCGCTCGAGTTCGGCGGGCAACTGCGCGCTCATCGTTCACTCCTGTTCGGTTCCGCTCCGGCAACCTCGAGCACTATGCGCGCCAACTCGTCCGCGGCACTGCGATGACCGGCGGCCGCGGCGCTGCGCCCCATCTCCACGAGTCTGCGCTCGTCGCCGAGCAACGACACCACGTCCGTCGCGACATAATCGGAATTCAGGTCGCCGTCCGCGACGATCGTTCCGCCGCCCGCCGCGACGACCGGACGGGCGTTGAGTTCCTGTTCGCCGTTCCCGTGCGGGAGCGGCACGTACACCGCGGGCAGACCCACCGCGGACACCTCCGCGACCGTCATGGCCCCGGATCGGCACACCACCGCGTCGGCCGCCGAGTACGCGAGGTCCATCCGTTCGAGATAGGGCACGGCGACGTACGGCGCCCGGACGTGGCCGGGATGGGCGGGGATGTCGACGGTGTTCTTCGGTCCGTGCGCGTGCAGTACGGCGATGCCGGCCTCCGCGAGCGCGGCGGACGCTCCGGACACGGCCTCGTTCAGTGACCGCGCCCCCTGCGAGCCACCGAACACGAGCAGGACGGGCACATCGTCGGGCAGACCGAAGTGCCGCCGTGCCTCCCCGCGCAGACCGGCGCGGTCGAGACCGGTGATGGACGAGCGGACCGGGATCCCCACGATCTGCGCGTCACCGCGCCGGACGATTCCCGAGTTCGGGACGGCGGCGAGCACGCGTTCCGCCCTCAGGGCTCCGATCCTGTTGGCGATACCCGCGCTCGCATTGGCCTCGTGGACGATCACGGGGATGCGACGGCGTCGACGCAGCGGACCGGCCTCCGCCGCGAGGTAGGCGGGCAACGCCACATATCCACCGAAACCGACGACGACATCCGCGTCGACCTCGTCGAGGATCTGCCGGGTGCGGCGCACCGACGCGACGACCCGGGCCGGCAGCTTCAGCAGGTCCACCGTCGGCTTGCGGGGCAGCGGCACGGGCGGGACGAGTTCGAGTGGGTAGCCGCGTCGCGGCACCAGGGTCGTCTCGAGTCCGCGCTCGGTGCCGAGCGCCGTGATCCGCGCATCGGGCACGAGTGCGCGGACGGCATCGGCCACCGCGAGCGCCGGTTCGATATGCCCGGCCGTACCACCTCCGGCCACCACCACCGACAGTGCCGGCCTCTCCCCACTCACCTACGGTTCCCTCGCTCTCCGCTTCGTCCGTTCGATCCGCGTGTCGTGCGGTTCGTCTGCTGCCGGCCGCGGGCCGGTTCCCGCGCGGGTTGCGCGCGCCGGGCCCGGCCGGTTCCGTCCGTCGGTTGCGCGCGACCCGCGGACGCCCGACGGTCCTGCGCCGCTCCACGTTGCCGTTCGTTCGGCGCCTGAGGCTGCCGCGTGCGCGACCCTCTACCACCCGACGCTGCGGGAGCGGCCCGCTCGGGCACCGCGACCCGCGCTCGCGGCTGCCGCGCTGCGGCCGTACGCGCCGGTCTGCGACCGGGCCGGTACGCCTCCGGCTTGCGCAGGCGCAGCAATCGCGCGAACCGGCCGTCCTGCCCCGCATGCAGCGCGGCGATCGCCTCGGGTTCGTGTCTGGCCGCGTTCGCGATCAGCCCGAACATCAGCAGGGTAGTGGCCGTCGACGTGCCACCGGCCGACACGAGCGGCAACTGCAGACCGGTCACGGGCAGAAGCCCCACGACGTAACCGATGTTGATGAACGCCTGACCGATGATCCACGTCGTCGCCGTCGCGGTGAACAGACGCAGGAAGGGATCGGCCGAGCGCATCGCGATGCGCAGTCCGACATAGGCGAACAGTCCGAACAGGCCGATGACGGCCACCCCGCCGAGGAAGCCGAGTTCCTCGCCGATGATCGCGAAGATGAAGTCGTTGTGGGCGTTGGGAAGATAGCTCCACTTCGCGCGGCTCTGGCCGAGCCCGCGACCCCACAGGCCGCCGTCCGCGAGGGAGAACTTCGCCTGTCGCGCCTGGTAACCGGCGCCCTGGGGGTCGTCGCCGGGATTGAAGAAGGCCCGCACGCGCTGCGAGCGGTAACCGGCCGTCAGGGCCAGGATCACCGCGAGCGTGCCGGCGGTGCCGACGATGCCGAGGAACACCTTGAGGGGCAGGCCCGCGAACCACAGCAGGGCCAGCACGATGATCACGATCGAGACGGTGGTGCCGAGGTCGGGCTGCAGCACGATCAGGCCGGTCACGAGCAGGGCCGCCGGGACGAGCGGGACGAGCATCTCGCGGAGGGTGGAGTTCTCGCCGCGGCGCGAGGCCAGCAGGTGCGCGCCCCACACCGCGAGGGTGATCTTGGCGATCTCGGCCGGCTGCAGCGAGATGCCGGCGATGACGAACCAGCCCCGGGTGCCCTGGGAGAGGGTGCCGATGCCGGGGATGAGCACGAGCACCAGCAGCACGACCGAGAACGCGAACGCGGGGAAGGCGAACCGTCTCATCAGACGCACCGGGATCTGCAGCGCGATGTAGAAGATCACCATGCCGAGGGCGGCGAAGATCAACTGCGAGGTGAACAACCCGTAGGCCGACCCCGCCGCGGCCACCGCACCCACGCTCGACGACGACAGGACCATGACGAGTCCGAGCACGGTGAGCAACACGGCGATCGTCACCACGAGGTGGAAGGACGCGAGCGGCCGCGCCAACCAGGCTCCGAACCGGCCGCGGGCTCCCACCACCGGATCGTCGGAGCTCGCCCCCGACCGAGTCGCGCCTGCCCGAGAGGTCACCTGTGCGTCCCGCCCCCGCGGAGTTCCTCGACTGCGGACGCGAAGCTCCGGCCGCGTTCCGCGTAATCGGCGAACATGTCGAGCGACGCCGCAGCCGGCGCGAGCAGCACCGTCTCTCCCGCCGAGGCGAGAGCGGCCGCTTCCCGGACCGCCACGCGCATCGCGGTGGGTCCGTCGGCGCCCGGCGCCACGATCCTCGTCACCGGAGGCGTGTCGGTCTCGCTCGTCGCATCGGTCATCGCTTCATCGTCGCTCGTGTCCACCACGACGACCGGGACCTGCGGGGCGTGTCGCGTCAGCGCCTCGGCGATGTCGCCGGCATCGCGGCCGAGCAGCACGGCTCCGGACAGCCGCGGCGCCACCTCGGCGACCAGGTCGTCCACGCGGGCACCCTTGAGCAGACCACCGGCGATCCACACCACGCGGTCGCGCGCGAGGAGCGAACTGCGGGCCGCATGCGGGTTGGTCGCCTTCGAATCGTCGATGTAGTCGACACCGTCGACCTGCCCGACCGGCGCGGCGCGGTGCGGCCCCACGCGGTGCCGTCGCAGACCGTCGTGTACCGCCGACTCGGGCACGTCGATCGCCCGTGCGAGGGCGGCGGCCGCGAGGGCATCGGACAGTCCGGCAGGGCCGGGGGGCGTCACGTCGTCGACTCGGGCCAGCACGGCGGAATCCGCGAACGCCCGGTCGACCAGCAGTTCTCCGCTGATGCCGAGTTCGCCCTCCTGGGGGTACCCCAGCGTGAAACCCACGGTGACCACAGCCCGGGAACGATCCAGGAGACCACCGGCGATCGGATCGTCGAGGCCGAGGACCCCGACGGCACCGGTGAGAGCCCCGAGTTTGGCCTCGATGTAGTTCTCGATCCCGCCGTGCCAGTCGAGATGGTCCTCGGCGATGTTGAGCACGACACCGGCGTCGGGTCGCACCGATGGCGCCCAGTGCAGCTGGAAGGACGACAACTCCACGGCGAGGACGTCGGCGCGCGGGTCGTCGCGGCGCAGGGCGTCGAGCACGGGGAGACCGATGTTGCCGCACGCGACACTGCTGCGACCTGCGGCCTCGAGAATCGCGTGCACCATCGTGGTGGTGGTGGTCTTGCCGTTCGTCCCGGTGACCACCAGCCACCGCCGGGCCGGTCCGTAGATCTCGGCGCGGTCGATGCGCCAGGACAGTTCGATGTCGCCCCAGATGGGCACCGCGGCCCCGGCCGCCCGCGACAGCAACGGCGCGTCGGGCGGAAATCCGGGACTCGTGACGACCAGGGCGAATTCGCGCAGCGCAGCGGAGTCGTCGACGAGCGTGTCGAGGTCGACCGTCCGCGCGCCGAGGGCCGCGCACTCGGCCAGTGCCCGCTCGTCGCGGTCGGTGACGGTGACGTGGGCACCGAGGTCGGTGAGCGGTTCGATCGTCGCGCGGCCGGACACTCCTGCTCCGGCGACGAGCACCGACCGCCCTCTGAGCCGTTCGAGTTCGTCGGTCATGTCAGTCCCCGATCGCCGCGAGGTACTCGCTGTAGAACAGTGCGAGGCCGATGGCCGAGGCGATGGCGGCGAGCAGCCAGAACCGGATGATCACCGTCGTCTCGGCCCATCCGCCGAGTTCGAAGTGGTGGTGGAAGGGCGCCATCCTGAACACCCGCCTGCGGCTGGATCGGAACACCGCGACCTGGATGACCACCGACGCGGCCTCCGTGACGAAGAGCGCTCCGATGACCACCATGAGCAACTCGGTGCGGGTGGTGATGGACAGGCCGGCGAGCATGCCGCCGAGGGCGAGCGAGCCGGTGTCGCCCATGAAGATCTTGGCGGGCGCGGCGTTCCACCACAGGAAGCCGATGCAGGCAGCGGCACCGGCGGCGCACAGCAACGCGAGGTCGAGCGGGTCGCGGACGTCGTAGCAGCCGGCGGTCGGCTCCACTGCGCACGCGTTGCGGTACTGCCAGAAGGTGATGATGACGTAGGCGCCGAGCACCAGCGCCATGGAACCGGCGGCGAGGCCGTCGAGGCCGTCGGTGAGGTTCACGGCGTTCGACCACGCGCTGACCAGCAGGTACACGAACAGGATGAAGACGATCGAACCCATCGAGACCGTGGCGATGTCGCGCACATAGGACAGATCGGTGCTGGCCGGGGTGAGGCCGTCCGCATTGCGGAACTGCAGGGCGAGGATGCCGAAGGCCACCGCGACGACGAGCTGGCCCACCAACTTGGCGGTCTTGTTCAGGCCCAGGTTGCGCTGCTTGCGGATCTTGATGAAGTCGTCGAGGAATCCGACGCCGCCGAGCGCCGTGGTCAGGCCGAGCACGAGCAGACCCGAGGCGGTAGGACCTTCGGCGTCGTATCCCATCCCGATGAGATGCGATCCCCAGTAGCCGGCCCACAGGCCGGCGAGGATGGCGACGCCGCCCATGGTCGGGGTGCCGCGCTTGGACTGATGGCTCTGCGGGCCCTCGACCCGGATCTCCTGCCCGAAGCCCTGCCGGGAGAACATCTTGATCAGGACGGGGGTGAGCAGGATCGAGACTGCGAGCGCGATGCCCGCCGCGAACAGGATCTGTCTCACCGGGCGTCCTCCGTCCCCACAGCAGCGTCGTCGTTTCCGGTACCGGCCGGATCGTCCGCGAGGACGGCCTCGGCGACGGTCCACAGCCCCACGGACTGCGATGCCTTCACCAGCACGATGTCGCCCGGCTGCAGTTCGTCGCGCAGCAACGCGATCGCGGCGTCGGCATCGGGTACGTGGCTCGCTTCCTCACCCCACGATCCTTCCATCACTGCCCCCTGGAACAGACCCCGGACCGGTCGCGTGGCCCCGACGGCGACGATTCGGGTGACGTCGAGGCGGACCGCGAGCCGTCCGATGGCGTCGTGGGCGACGACGGCGTCCTCACCGAGTTCGGCCATCTCCCCCAGCACCGCGAAGGTGCGTCGGCGATCGGGGCCCGACCGCGCCATCGTGACCAGGGCCTTCACCGCCGCTCGCATCGAGTCGGGGTTGGCGTTGTAGGCATCGTCGATGACGGTCACCCCGTCGGATCGGGTCTGCACGGCCATGCGGTGGGCCGAGACGGGACCCGCCGTGGCGAGCGCCTCGGCGGCCTGCCGGACCGTCGCACCGCATTCCACGGCGACGGCGATCGCCGACAGGGCGTTGCCGATCTGATGTTCGCCGTGGACGGCCAAGCGCACGGGCACGCGCTGTTCCTGCCCGTCGACGCCGGGAACGACGGCGGTGAACGAGGCGCGCGCCTGATCGTCGAGGTGGATGTCCTCGGCGCGGTAGGCAGCGCCGGAACCGGTTCCGACGGTCACGACGCGACCGGTGGTGCGGGTCGCCATCTTCGACACGAGGGTGTCGTCGGCGTTGAGGATCGCGACTCCCCCGTCGGCGGCGCTGGGCAGGGCCTCGACGAGTTCGCCCTTGGTCTCGGCGATGACCTCCTGGGAGCCGAACTCACCGAGGTGGGCGGTGCCGACGTTGAGCACGACACCGATCCGCGGCGGGGCGATGCGGGCCAGGGCCGCGATGTGCCCGGGGCCGCGTGCCGACTTCTCGAGGACGAGGAAGCGAGTGGATGCGGTGGCGCGCAGGGCGGTCCACGGGTGGCCGAGTTCGTTGTTGAACGATCCGGGCGGGGCGACGACCTCACCGAGCGGTGCGAGCACGGCGGCGATCATGTCCTTCGTGGACGTCTTGCCCGCCGAACCGGTGACACCGACGACGGTGAGGCCGGCGTCCGTGAGCGTATCCACCACGGTGCGGGCGAGCTTCGCGAGGCCGGCGAGCACGGCCGCGCCGGATCCGTCGCTGTCGTGTTCGAGCGCGAGGGCGTTGGTCTCGGTCGGCGGAATCGGCGGCACGACGATCGCGGGCACACCCACCGGCCGTGCGGCCAGGACCGCCACCGCACCGGCGGCGACGGCGGCCGCGGCGTGATCGTGGCCGTCCGAGCGCGCACCGGGCAACGCCAGGAACAGGCCGCCGGGACCGATCCGTCGCGAGTCGAACTCGACGGAACCGGTCACCTCGGCGGACGGATCGTCGACGTCGTGCAGGGTGCCCCCGACGACCTCCGCGATCCGAGCCAGTGTCATCGGGATCATGCCTTGCCTCCGTGATGCGAACCGCCCGCAGCCGGCGGATGGTGACCGTCGGGTCCTGCGGTCCGGTACTTGTCGAGAGCTGCGCCGAGGACCTCGCGGTCGTCGAAGGGATGCTTCACTCCCTCGATCTCCTGCCCCGTCTCGTGGCCCTTGCCGGCGACGAGGACGACGTCGCCCGGACGGGCCCACGCGACCGCGGCGTCGATCGCCGCGGCGCGGTCGCCGATCTCGAGGATCTCGCCGCGTTCGGCGGCCGGCACGGAGTGCGCACCGTCGAGGACGGCAGCGCGGATGGCAGCGGGGTTCTCGGTTCGTGGGTTGTCGTCGGTCACGACCACCAGATCGGCGGCCCGCGCCGCAACCTCGCCCATGATCGGCCGCTTCGTCCGGTCGCGGTCGCCGCCCGCACCGACGACGACGGCGATGCGTCCCTCGGTCGCGGCGCGCAGGGTGCCGATGACCGCGTCGAGGGCGGCGGGCTTGTGGGCGTAGTCGACGACGGCGAGGAAGTCCTGTCCGCGTTCGACCCGTTCGACCCGGCCGGGCACCGCGACGTCGGCGATACCGCGGATCGCGGCGTCGATGTCGGCACCCACCTCGGCGCAGAGCGCTACGGCGAGGGCGGCGTTGGTGACGTTGTAGCGGCCCGGCAGGCCGACGGTGGCGCGGCGGGCGATCCCGTCCGGACCGGTCAGGGTGAACTGCTGCACACCCGTCTCGTCGGGGACCTCGTCGGTGACGGTCCAGTCGGCAGCGGCGGTACCGGCAGCACCCTCACCACCGACGGTGCGGACCGCGGTCGCGTCGTCGCGCCCGGCGCGCGCGACCTCGGCCATACGGCGTCCCCACACGTCGTCGGTGCACACCACCGCGCGGCGGGCCCGGACCGGCGAGTCCTCGGCGAACAGCCGGGCCTTGGCGCCGAAGTAGTCGTCGAGGTCCTTGTGGAAGTCGAGATGGTCCTGGGACAGGTTGGTGAACCCACCGACGGCGAACTCGGTGGCATCGACGCGACCGAGTGCGAGGGCGTGGCTGGAGACTTCCATCACCACCGTGTCGACACCGCGTTCGCGCATGACGGCGAACAGGGCGTGCAGCTGCGGCGCCTCGGGGGTCGTGAGGGTGCTCGGCACGCGGATCCCCTCGATCCGGGTCTCCACGGTGCCGACGAGACCTACGACGCGTCCGGCCGCGACCAGGCCGGCCTCGACGAGATAGGACGTCGTGGTCTTACCGGACGTGCCCGTGATGCCGATGACCTGCATGCTCCGGGAGGGGTGGCCGTAGACGGTGGCCGACGCCGCCCCGAGGGCGGCACGCGGCTCGGGATGGACGAGGACCGCGACCGGATCCGAGGTGGCCTCGGCGACGAGATCGCGGCCGGCCTCGTCGGTCAGCACGGCGACGGCTCCGCGTTCGAGTGCGGTGCCGGCGAAGGAGGCACCGTGGGTCTTCGCGCCGGGCAGCGCCGCGAAGACGTCGCCCGGGCGGATGCCCTGGGCACGGAGGTCGATGCCGGTGACCGCGACCCTGCCGGCCGTGTCCTCTCCGGCCCCGGGGTTCACGATTTCCACGCGCGCCCCGATGGCGTCGGCGAGGACCGAGATCTGCGTCATCGGTGGGTGCTCGGGTCTCCGTCCCTCCTCCGGAGGAGACGGATCCGGACTCGATGGCACAGGCACCAGTTTCCTCTCGCTTCGCTGCAGCTCGTCTGCAGGCATTCCGACGGATGTTCCCGGGTTCGTTCCCGTTCTGCGGTCTCGGCGACGACCGTCGTGTCACGTTACCGACGTGTCAGCGTACCGAGGCCGCGTGGTCGCGTGATCAGTCGACCTGAAGGATCAGCTTGCTCTCCGGTTCGGCCGACAACGGCACACCGTCGCGCTGCAACAACCACGACGCGATGGTGCGGAACAGCGGCGCGGCCGACTGGCCGCCACTACCGTCGGAACTGCGGGTCGGGGCGTCGAGCATGATGCCGACGACGTAGCGTGGGTCGTCGGACGGCGCGATACCGGCGAAGGTGATCCAGTAGTCGGAGTTCGAGTAGCACTTGCAGTTCTGGTCGATCTGCTGGGCGGTGCCGGTCTTGCCGGAGATGCGGTAGCCCTCGATCGCGGCGCCCGTGCCGGTGCCCTGCTGGTTGCCGGTATCGGCCTGGACGACGGAGCGGAACATGTCGCGCACGGTCGCGGCGGTCTGCGGGCTCACCACGCGCACCGGATCCGGGCGGGGCGTCTCGGTGCGGCTGCCGTCGGGCGCGATCGTCGCGCGCACGACCCGCGGCGGGACACGCTCGCCGTCGTTCGCGATGGTCTGGTAGATCGCGCTCATCTGCAGCAGGGTCATCGACAGGCCCTGGCCGATGGGCAGATTCGCGAAGGTGCCACCCGACCACTGTTCGCGGCTGGGCAGCAGCCCGGACGATTCGCCGGGCAGGCCGACATCGGTGCGCTGCCCGAGTCCGAACAGTCGCAACATCTCGGCGAAGCGGTCCTCGCCGATCCGCTCGGCGAGCATGAGCGTCCCGACGTTCGACGACTTCCCGAACACACCGGTGGTGGTGTACGGCACGACCCCGTGATCCCAGGCGTCCTTGACGGTCGCGCCGGCCATCGTGATCGTTCCGGGGACCTGCAGGACCTCGTCGGGCCGCGTGAGCCCGTCCTCGATCGCCGCTGCGGCAGTGATGATCTTGTTCACGGATCCGGGTTCGAACGGCGAACTGACCGCGAGATTGCCCTGTTCCGCATCGGGCGGGTTGTTCGCGACACCGATCGACGGGTCGAAGGTGCCGTCGTTGGACATGGCGAGCACTTCGCCGGTGTGCGCGTCGAGCACCACGGCGGAGGCGTTCTTCGCGCCGGACAGATCCTTCGCGCGTTGTACCTCCTGCTGCACGTGGTACTGCAGGTCGTTGTCGATCGTGAGCTCGACGGACGAACCGTCGACCGCCGGCTGCCGGTCGCGCCAGCTGCCGGGGATCACGGCACCGTCGGAACCGCGGTCGTAGGTCGACGAACCGTCGGTGCCCGCCAGCACGGCGTCCATCGATGCTTCGAGCCCGATCAGGCCGTGTCCGTCCCAGCCGGTAGCCCCGACGAGGTTGGCGGCGAGGGAACCACCCGGGTACAGGCGGATGTCCTGACGTTCGGTTCCGACCTTGCCGTACTCGTCGACGATCGCCGCCGCGACCCCCGGATCGACGCCTCGGGCGAGGTAGACGAAGGTCTCGTCACTCTCGAGCATCTCGAGCACATCCTTCTCGGGCGCCGCGGCGCCGAGCGCGTCGTGAACGGCCGAGGCCACACCCTCGAGATAGTCCGAGACCTCCGGCCGGGTCGGATCCTTCGCGCGTTCCTCCTCGAGTTCCTTGCGGACCCGCACGGGCTGGAAGGTCAGCGCCTTCGCCTCCATGGTGTAGGCGAGCGGTTCGCCGTTGCGGTCGGCGATGGTGCCGCGGGTCGCGGGTTCGACGAGCCGGGTGGTGCGCTGGCTCGCCGCTTCGGCGGACAACGTGGGAGCCTGGACGAGCTGCACGGACAGCAGCTGCGCGATCGCTACGCCCAGCGCCCCGAACAGGCCGATCCGGCCCCACTTGTTGCGGAAGGTGAAGCTCGTCCTGTCACGTTGCGTGCGGTCGCGCGGCGCGGACATCCGAGCGCGTCCGCCGCGCGTCGCCGGGGTGGAACGTCGTTGCGGTGCACGCCGGGGGGTGGAGCGGTTGTTCACCGAGGCCCGCCCTCGGGTTCCGCCGGCACGGCCTGGACGGGCGCTTCGGGCGACGCGGCGCGGGGCGCCTCGGCTTGTGGCAGTTCGGTCACGGGTACCGGTCGTCCCGCCGCGGGCGGCACAGGTGCGGCACCGTCGGCGTCCGGTACGGCGCCCACGGGAGCCTGCGGTGCGGGGGCGGGTGCCGGCTCCTCGCCGACCGGCCGGCCGTCGGCGGACGGCGCGGCCCGCCGGGTGTCGTCGGTTTCGGTGCGCGGCCGGGGCTCCTCGCTCACGTCACCGAGCGGCCGCGGGGTCTCCGCTCCGGCACTGCCGGCCAGCGGGGTCTGGACGCGGGCGTCCTCCCGGACCGGCGGACGGAGCGGAGCCGGCGGCGCACCCTGGGCCGGGACCGGATCGCCCACCACCTGCACCGAACCGTCCGGCGCGACCACGATCCGCGCGACCTGCCCGGTGGGGATCATGCCCAGCTCCGCCGCGGCGACCGCGAGGGCGGGAGCCGACTCGGCCATCGCCACGTCGCGCTGCAGCACCGCCCGCTTCTGCGCGAGCTCCTCGTTGAGGGAACGCGCCGCGCTCAGCTCGTAGGAGTCCTCGGTCGCGCGGGTGGTGAGCAACAACGTCACGGCCATACCCACGCCGAGAAGGGCGATGATGGTGGCGACGAACGGGATCCGGGTGCGGACACGCCCGGCACCCGTCGTCCGGCCGCGGGTCTCGACCGTTTCGACACCGAGCTGCGCGGCGCGCTGAGACCGTCTCTGATAGGCACGCTGCGCTGCCGTCGATCGCCCCGAGTGCCGGCGCTGCGAGGGTGCCACCTGTACGGTCATCGGTTACCTCCTGGCGATTCGTTCTGCAGCACGCAGGCGGACGGGCGCCGAACGTGGATTGGCCTCGATCTCGTCCTCGGTCGCCCGCTCGGCGCCGCGGGTCAGGATGCGCAGTTCCGGCCCCATGCCCGGCAGTTCGACCGGAAGCCCTTCGGGACTGCGGGACTTCGAACGCGGCGTCAGCTCCTGCTTGACGACCTTGTCCTCGAGCGACTGGTACGACATGAAGACGATCCGGCCGCCGACGGCGAGGGCGTCGAGAGCGTCGGGGATCGCATCGCGCAGCGAGTCGAGCTCGGCGTTGACCTCGACACGCAGCGCCTGGAAGGTGCGCTTGGCCGGATGACCACCGGTGCGACGGGTCGCGGCCGGGATCGTGCGGTAGAGCAGTTCGACGAGTTCGCCGCTGGTCCGGAACGGCGTCCTGGCCCGGGTCCGCACGATCTCGGAGGCGATCTTGCCGGCGAACCGTTCTTCGCCGTAGGTGCTCAGGATGCGGGCGAGATCGCCGTGACCGTAGGTGTTGAGGACATCCGCGGCGGTGATGCCGGTGGTGGGATCCATCCGCATGTCGAGCGGAGCGTCCTTCGAGTACGCGAAGCCGCGCTCCGCTTCGTCGAGCTGCATCGAGGACACACCGAGATCGAACAGAGCAGCGTGGACCGAACCGTACCGGTCGAGGCCGACGCTCTCGAGCGCATCGGCGATCCCGTCGTAGCGGGTATGGACGAAGTCGGTGCGGTCGGAGAACCGCGCGAGCCGCTCGCGCGCGATCGCCAGTGCGTCGGGGTCGCGGTCGAGACCCACGAGCCGCAGACCGGGATAGATCGTCAGGAAGTGTTCGGAGTGCCCGCCGAGACCGAGTGTCGCGTCGACGAAGACAGCGCCCTCGCCGTCCGGTCCGGCACTCTCGATCGCCGGACCGAGGATCTCGACAGCTCGATCGAGCATGACCGGGACGTGGCCGAACTCCGCAGGGGACGTCACATCGGCACCGGTGGCCTCATCCGCACCATCGACGGAGTCGTGCTCGCCGTCCACCATGTGTCCTCCGGAAATCCTGCTCGGGCCGCTTACGGTCTGTGGGGTACTCGTCGGGTGGACGGTGGTGTGCCTCGTGCCTGCCTGTCGCTCGTATCGATGCCCTGCTCGTCGCCACGGGGTTGATACGGAAGACGGCGAATGCCTCGAGGTCTCTGTCCGAGTCCGAAGAGACCTGACGCCGGGGAAGTGCGTCAGGGCCCTCCGGTCCGTACCTGGCGCTGGGGAAGTGCGTCAGGGCCGGCACATCGGGCAGAGGCCTCGCGGCACTCGCCGCGCAACCCGAGCCGTGGTGTTACAAGATGTCGCGTAGTGCTTCGTCTCTCGCTTCCGAGAAGTCTTCTTCGTGTTCGGCAAGGTAGGTCTCCCATGCCGTCGCGTCCCAGATCTCGAGGTACCTGACCGAGCCGATCACGACGCAGTCCTTGGCGAGACCGGCATACCTGCGGTGCGCGGCCGACAGCGTGATCCGGCCTTGCGAGTCGGGTCGCTGCTCGTCCGTTCCCGAAGCGAGGCTGCGCAGGAACGCACGTGCCTGGGGGTTGCTCCGTGAGGCGCTCGCAGCGCGTTCCGCCAAGGCGGCGAACTCGTCGCGAGGGAACACGGTGAGGCTGTGATCCTGCCCCTTCGTGATCATCAACCCTCCCGCCAGCTCGTCTCGGTACTTCGCCGGCAGCGTGAGCCGGCCCTTGTCGTCCAACTTGGGGGTGTAGGTACCGAGGAACACTCGGCGCCTCCCCGCTGCCGGACGGATGCTTCGCGCGGCAGGACACCTCGTCCCGCCGTGCCCCACATTACCCCACTTTGCCCCACCGGAAACGGATTACCGCCGCCCGGTCACGCGTGTTGCCGTCACATCCCCAGCTCAGAGCAGGTGGCGGAAAATGGGGACACGCCCCGGGGAGGTGGCGCAGCATCGGCCGACGCCTTCGCGTCGACGACCGTCCCCACCCGGGAAACGAGGACGGCGCGCAAGACGACCAGGGAAAACGGGGCGGGTGGGACGAGGCGGGGGGAGGGGAAGGAGGCGAGGGGGGGGGCGG
>NZ_LPZN01000078.1 GCF_001646655.1 Rhodococcus gordoniae
ACACCCACCACCGAGCACACAAGCCGAGGGACGCACCGAAACCACAACACCGACACGGTGAACCGTCTCGGGTTTCTTGCCGCTCCTATATCGGTGACGGCTCCAGTTGTGGAGTCGACAGGTGAGCGGAGTACGCCGCCTCGAATTCATTCGGCGGGACGTATCCGAGACGGCTGTGCAAACAACTGCGATTAAACCAGTCGACCCACTCCATCGTGCCGTACTCGACGTCCTCGAGGGACTTCTAAGGACCCGGATGGAACGGGTTCCCCTATGTGGAGATGTCCGTCCCGGCAGCCCGAACATCCATCCACGGGTGTTCGGTGTTCGGTGTTCGGTATTGACCGAACACCGAACACCTGCCAGTCTGGAGTCGTGGACCTCGAAGCCCTCACCGTCGATGCCTTCAACCAGCTAGGCATCGACACCCGACGTGTCGACGCTGCCGACCACGGCAACGACCTCGTCGTGGACCCCGCAGGCCTGGCGTTGCCGATCCGTATGACCTGGCGTTCCCTGGTCACCGACGACGTCGCTGAACGACTGCTCGCCGACGCCCCATCCTCGGATGTTCCGCTGCTCGTCATCGCCAACAGGGTGACCGAGACCGCACGCACGCTACTCACCCAGCGAGGCAGCGGTTACCTCGACCTCCGAGGACGATTGGCACTCCGCACCGATCGCGTCCTCATCGACGCCCCCATCGAGCCGCTCACCGAACGAGCCGGCCGCTCGACCGCACTAGCAGGAAAGGCCGGACTCGAGGTCGCCACCGCGCTACTGCTACGACCCGAACACCCTGTGGCCGTGCGCGAGCTAGCCCGAGAGATCGGTCGCTCCCCCAGCACGGTCTCCGACATCCTTGCCGCACTGCGACGCGACGGTCTCATCGACACCCACAACACGGTCTCAGGAACCGAACTGTTCTGGAACGTCGCCGAGCACTGGCCGACCAAGCGGGCTCACCTGGCATCATTGCCCGCCCCGGGCGACGCAAGCGTCATACGGCCGTTGCGGCTCGGACTCGATACGGTGGGAGTCGAACCCGGTTGGGCGCTCAGCGATTCCGCCGCGGCATCCGCATACGGCGCACCCGTGGCCTTCCGGTCCGACCAGATACTCGACTTCTTCGTCCCCGACCAGTCGATCCTCCGGCGCGCCACCACCCTGCTCGGCACAGCACCCTCGAACAGACACGCACGCGCCACCGTACGCGTCGCACCCGTACCCGCAGCAGTCCAGAACCGGATCGACACCGACACCAACCCATTCGAATGGCCCCTGGCACACCCACTGTTCGTCGCCCTCGACCTCGCTCAAGACACCGGACGCGGACGCGAAATCCTCGACATATGGACCCCCGACGAGCGGTGGACCCGTGTCTGGTAACCACGTCACCTTCTTCGGCGACGCCATGTCCGCCGTCGCCCACGGCATCATCGAAATCCGATCCCTCCTCCACCGACCACCCGTCATCGTCGGCGGACTGGCCGTACTCTCACGACTGTCCAATCCCTACCGCGCCACCGTCGACCTCGACGTCGTCGACCGACTCCACGACGCAACACCCCACCTGGAAATACTGCGCGCCGCCTCCGGTGCACAACCGGTCGAACCAGCTGCAGTCCTTCTACCCACCACCTACGGCCCCGTCAAAGTCGACGTACTCGAAGTACGCCAGATCGAACTCGACCAACCCAGCGACGACCCCGGCGACCGACTCCACGCCGCCGCACACGCCTGGGCCAACGACACCGCCACCGACATACGCATCGAAGTCATCAGCAACCACGGCGACCACATCGACGTCACCACCCCCGTCGCCGAACCCGGACCACTGATCGCCATGAAACTCCAAGCAGTGATGAACCGCTCCACCAACAAACAAGGCACCGACCTCCTCGACATCGTGCACCTCACCCTCGACCCCGCCACCCGCCCCACCGCACTTGCCCAACTCCACACCGTCGACCCCGCCATCGCCCACGACATCGCACTACACATCGACCTGTGGTTCACCCGCAAACGCACCCACTCACTCCACCGCATCCACACCGCCGGCGGACACGACATCACCACCGACGACCTCGACCTCGTCACCGAACTACTCACCGACGCCACCCACCGCTGAACCACAACGACCCCCGGCCACGCATGAGCACAGCTCGACGCGCACCCTCCCCACCGACCACGAACTGTTCACCGAGCAGCGACAACAATCCGACTGGAGCCTGCTGCAGAAGGGGCATGTCTTCCGCTACCACACCGGATTCCAACTCGACAGTGCCAGTGAACGACTGCACATCGAAGAAGTGGAGCTTCCAACCCGTGGCGGCATTCGGACTGTGGGTGCTGTGCGGGCAGTGGACCTCAGCACACGGTCGGACCGGCACGATTCCCGAGCACATCGCCTCCGAGTTCTCGAACAATGACCCCGCCCCGATCGAACGGCTCATCGAGCAGGACTGTGGGAACACGTCGACGGGGGATACCGCATGCTGCAAGGCCCCTCGAACGATCCCGACCAGCCGCTGCCCGTGTGGCGCTGCGGTGACGACGACCTCGACGGACACCCCGTGGCCGTCTACGACACCCCCAACACCTGACAACACGACTCGCCTTCAACCCAGACGACAGCGTTTGGTGCGGTCCCCACAAGATGGGCGCCCTCTACTGGGCTCAGGGCATCGAGGCGACATCGAGGACCATCCCCGACTGCCCGGGACGAGTCGTGTAACCGAGTTCGGTGAAATATTCGTTCTCAACAGACGCCGTGATGGTCTCCGCCCCGAGGTCCGCGAGCATGTGCGTGATGCGATGTGCGAGTTGAGCAGCCACTGTCTCCGCGGTGCCGGGCACGGTTTCGAGCACCTCCAGATGTGCAGTGGCCTCACCCGACCAGCGCGCCGCCGCATGCCCGACATACGGGCGCCCGACCGCGTTGTTCACCTTGGCCTGGATCCACACCGCGAGTACACCGGCGTTCTTCCATTCGAGCGGCCGGTCGATGTCGAGGCCCTCGCGGGCGAGCCACACCCCGGAACGTTCGTGCAGCGCGACCTCGCTGACCCAATAGTCCTGACCGACCGGGTCGGAAGGCGGAGCCGAGATGTAGATGGTGTCACCGTCGCGGCGTCGGGTACCGCGAACCAGCAGACCTGTACACAGCTCCTCTTGCCATCGCGAGATCATGGTGCCGGCGACGGCGGCGGGGGTGTGCCAGGGCGGACCGGCAAGCTCGTCGCCCGTCTGGGGTGGATACATGGTCACAGCGAAGGTGTTCGGGTTGCGCGCCCACTTGAAGTACACCACCGCGTGGTCGAGTTCGACGTGTAGTCGAATCGGGCGGAACTGCTTGGCGATCCTGCCGCGGACCCGGATACCGTTGCGCAGTGCGCGCACCGTCTCGGCCGCGGTGTCGGTGAGCCGGTCGAGGGGCACACCGGTGACCTCCAGGCGCCAGCCGCCGTCGGATTCGGTGTCGGGATGGCGGATTCCTGCGGTCGGGGCGTACGGGCCGACCCGGGCGATGTGGTCCCGCAGTGCCTTCGATTCGGGATCCGGATCGAGTTTGCGGGCGTCGATGACTTTGAGCCACACCCGGTTCCAGGCGATGTTGTCCGGGGCCAGCACCGGGGTGCCGTCCGAGGCGACGAACACCACGAACAAAGGCTGGGTGTAGCTCAGGTTGGTGCGCATGCGCCGGTCCACATCGGTCCGGCGGATCATTTGGTACGCATAATCCGACCACTGCCGGCCGAGCACCGCACGCGCCCACGCTTCCGGTTCCACGGCCGGGTAGTCGTGGACCAGATCGGAGCCCGCTGCCTGCCGGTCGGGATACTTATCGGGATAGCCCTGCACATGGATCCGCACGCACACCGGCCTCATGTCCGCAGGGAAGGATCCCAGCTCGTCGGCGTCCTGATAGCTATAGCTCACCTGGATCCGCAGGTGTGGCGTCGTCAACGACGGCCCCTCGACAGGATGAGTATCGAGCAGCACCGACTGGCGATATGAGGGCTCTCCGGTGGCGGCGAGGCCGCGGAGCAGGTCACGGTAGACCGCGATGGGTTCTGCGAACCGCGTGGTGAGCAGTTCGATCATGTCGGTCATGGCGGCACGGTCGGGTCCGCCCCCGGACTCAGCAGGCGCAGTCATTCTTTCGACGCAGTGTCAGCATGGATCCACCATAACCGCCCCGCGGCACACCCCGGTCCCGACAGGCTGGATAAGTCGGTACCGGGTACGGAGCATCGGACTTCGCGGCGTCCTGTCGACCGTTCCACCGGCGCCAGCGACTCGACGGCACCAGCAACGTTCTTCGACGCTCCTACCGGTACCGCCACGATCCGGAAGCCGATGCCGCCTCACCTGGCCGGTGTATCGTGGTTCTCTTCGTCTTCGGACGGAGTACGCGGGAGCAATGACCGATGGACGAACACCTGCAGATGCAGCCCCCGGACTACCACCGCTGCCTCGACACCGTCTTCGCCTCACCCACAGCGTGCCGCGAACTCCTCGAACGCCTCGCCAAGACACAGGAATACGATCTGCAGTCGAAGTGGTCACCGTGGCTCGGCCAGGAACCCCCGCCCTACGGACCTGAGGCGAAACGGCGGGTTCCTGCCGAGGTGCAACTGTTGATGGTCGAGGCGCAATTGGCCGCTGAACGCGCGTCACACGAGCGGCTGTGGCGCGAACTCTACGACCTGCTGGGCGTTCCTCCCATGCAGGAGAGCAACGCCGAGCTCGTCATCCACATACGAATGCTGCTCGACCGCGTGAACAAACGCATCGCCGAACTCGAAGAAGCGGTAGCAGCCAAGGACGGTCCGGATGACTGAGCACACCAGCATCGACCATTGTTCCGGTGGACAAAGTGTCGACCCCTTCCAGTTCGGTCCCATAGAAGGAGGCGTTCGGTGACCTGGGGTGCGCAGGAATCGGACGAGCCGATCGCAACGACGAGAGTGCGCCAGGGAGTACCTGTGGCCTATTGCGGTGCCGACACCGACCGCGACATCCTCAACCCACACACGCAGCCGCCGATGCTGTTCCACGGTCATCCAGGTCGGATCACCAGTGCCGCGATCCAGCACATCCTCGTGGACTGGGTCGGCCTCGAGGACGAGCCCGTCAGCTTCGCTGTCGGCTACTGCCCTCCTACCATCGACGGTGGATGGGCCGGCCCGGTCGTGCTCGGACTGGCAGAAATCTCGGAGGACGAGTACCTCCGACGGACACAACGGATCGACAAGGGCAAGCGCCCTGTTCCGTAGTCGATTCGTCGCTGCAGGTCAAGATCGTCTCGCCTACCAGCGACCATGTCTACTTCAAAGAGTCGGCCACCCACCCGTTCCCACCCACGGCGGGGCCTGATAGTCGCTGCGGTCTCTCCCGAGTAAAGGGATCGCCGACAGCATCCTGCTGGAAGTCCGCCGCAGAGGACGGAGATGGGCCTTCCACCACAGGCTCTTCGAGGTCCGCGATCTCGTCTGAAGGATCATCGTCAGATGCCGGTGTGCTTTGCACAGAACTCTCCTCGTGGCCAGTCGAATCGATGACCGCTGCGGCGACCCCGAATCCGACAACGGCTGCTGCTACAACGGTGATGGCATAAGGCGCTACCGATTTCTTCATCACTGCGGCAGCCAATCATCAACAGAAGCACCCGAGGCCATCAGCCGTCCTCTCAACTCGTCAGCGAACCTGGTCACCATGCCGATATAGAGCGGCGCATATGCCTGTCGGGTCCGGTCGAAAGATGAGCTGTTCGTCCGGTCGAAAGATGAGCAGGTTCGGTCAATCCAGTCTGTCTCACCGGTTCGATCCGCGGAAGGCCCAGATCCGCTCGAGTTTTTCGTGACGTTTCAGTCGTCCGAGTACCAAATCAACGTTCCCGTTGTGGTCGTTGTCCAGCCGTCATGGAGTGGACGTCGGTTCCGGATGCTGTCGACGACGGTTGCGATCATGGCGTTGACCGAGACCCACAGCGGGCGTGAACCACCTGCGGATGCGGAGTACTCGACGACACAGCTGTGCAGGTCGCCGGGGCGGGTGTCGACACACAGTGAAGTACCGGCAGCATCGTCGGCGATGGGGATCAGGTCGGGGATGAACACTTCGGCCGGACTGCCCGCGGGCGCTGATCGGATTGCTGCCTCGTCAGGGGCGGAGCCTTCCGGCCAGCGCTCCCGTAGATCGTCGTTGATCTGCGTCCACATGTCCCAGGTGGTGAGGGCCTCGTCGAGGGAGAGCAACCGGAACATCGGGACGATCTCGATACCTCCACCTTGGAGCTGGAACAGCTCACGGACCTCGTCCGGCCACTGATAGCCGGTGTGGTTCTCGGCGGCGTCGAGATCGTCATCGGTGGCTCCTGCTGCCACGTCCTCGAGGGCGGCGGTGGCAGCGAGGTCCTGCCACAACACGGTCAGCTCACCGCCGCGGCTGACGGACCGCGGTGCGGTGCCGTCGTCTTCCGGCTCGATCGCACTAGCGCTCTCGTACTCGGGGACTGCGGGGCGTTGCTGAACTTGCCACTGGTGCAGCGCGTCTTCGGCTCCGGCCGCGACCTCATCCAGGGACGATGAACCGTCGAGGCCGGGAAGATCGATCGGCCCCTGCACCCCGTTGATCAGCAAACGGCCCGGAACAGCCTTGATGGTGCTGCCGGTTCTGTCGGCCCACTCCCGGGCGGCTCGCGCTGCATCGCGTGCTGCCTGCACGACGGAGTCACTGTTGCTCAGACCGTGCAGTCCTTGCCCACCACCGGTGTCACCACGTCGGTAGAAGACTGTCAGATCCCAGGCGATCACGTGAGCATTGTGCCTTGTTCTGCTGATCGGCAGTCGAAGTGGCAGGTTTCTCGGGCCGATGGAGGTCAGAACAGCGCCGGGGACACCCGTGCTGCGGTGACTGTCGAGGTTCCGTGCATCGGGTCAAGGTGACGAGCAGGTTCAGGTCTGCGCATCGGTCCCTCCAGCGGCAGCAGCGGACGGCAACGACTCGATCGCGGTGTGCTTGATGCGATAACTGGTGCCCTTCAACGCGATCACGTCGGCGTGGTGGACGATCCGATCGATCATCGCCGAGGCGATGGTGGCTTCGCCGAAGACCTCGCTCCACCTCGCGAACGGCAGGTTCGAGGTCAGGATGATCGAGGACTTCTCGTAGCGACTCGACACCAGCTGGAAGAACAGGTTCGCGGCATCGGTGTCGAACGGGATGTAGCCGACCTCGTCGATCACGACCAACCCGATCCGGGAGATCTTGCGCAGCTCGATATCCAACCGCCCCAACCGATGTGCATGCGCCAGCCGGGTGATCCACCCGGTCGCCGGCGCGAACGCCACCCGGTGACCGGTATGCGCGGCCGCGACCGCAAGAGCAGTCGCCAAATGCGTTTTCCCTGTGCCTGGCGGTCCGAGCAACACCACATTGCGGGCCTCGGCGAGCCATCCGCCGCCTTCGAGACGGGCGATCTGCGCCCGATCGAGACCGGGCTGGACACCGAAATCGAAGTCGGTGACCGTCTTGATCGCGGGAAATCCGGCGCTCTTGATCCGCAACCGGGCCCCAGACTCGGCGCGGGCATTGGACTCGATGGCCAGCACCGCCGCCAGATACTCCTCGAACGACCAGTTCGCGCTGCGTCCCTGCTCAGCGAGGCGGGCGTATTCGGCAACGATCCGCGGAGCCTTGAGCGCCCGGGCATGGTGGACGATCACCTTGTGCGCCTCCGAGGTGGTGTGACGGGCATTCATCACGCCACCTCCGACGTCCCGAACACCGCGTCGTAGGTGGCCAGATCCGCGACCTGCACCTCGACCGCATCCGGTGCAGGTCTGCCGCGCTGAGCGGCGGTGTAGTGGGCGCGTTGCTGCCGGGCGACGGCGGCATGCTCGGGATCGGTCACCACCGCCCCCGGCCCCCAACTGCGCCGATGATCGGCGACGAGGCGATGCTCGCAGGACACCCGCACCTGCTGCGGATCGGCGGTCAGGGTGATCATTCGTCCGATCACCTCCGGATGCACCGAATAGGCGGCCCCGCCGACCTGGACGTAGTAGTCCCGGCCGAGCCGGACGGTGCGGGTGGTCCCGACCGTCGGGGCGACCGGTGGCAACGCCGCCATCGCGGCCCGGTCCTCGGGCAGGGCGTCGACCGGCCGCCGACGGGTCACCCGGTGAGTGCGTGTGTTGGCCACCGCGAGCCACTGGGTGAGCTGGAGGTTGAAATCCGCCGGGGAGGTGAACCGCCGGCCGGGCAGAAACGAGGTCCGCAGATAACCGTTGGCGCGTTCGACGATCCCCTTCGTTTCGGGATCATAGGGCGGTGCCTGCACCATCCGGGTGGCCAGCGTGCCGCAGAACCCGGCGACACCATCGGCGAGTCGTCCTCGCTGCCCGATCCCGGCTTCGTTGTCCCACAACAGTGTCCGCGGAACCATCGTGAACGATTCGGTCAGCAGCTGCCACATGCCGGCCAGCAGATCCCCGGTCACCCGCGAGGGCAGCATCACCGCGGCGAGAAACCGCGAATACGTCGCGACCATCACCAGCACCGGAAACGAACGCAAGGCTCCCGCGTGGTCGGGAACGAGCGGTCCGGGGAACATCAGATCGCACTGGATCTGCTCACCGGGCAGATGCACCAGCCGATCCGCCGGGTCGGCCGGCTGATATTCCGGACGGATACGGGCAACGTTCTCGGCAAACCACGAGTTGCCACCGCTCCAGCCAACCCGTTCGGCGAGCACCGTCGTCGGCATCGCCGGATACGTCACCAGCAGGGTTCGCACCGCCGGTTCGGTCAGCGCCCACGCCGAACTCTGGGAACGGGCGCGTTCGTACTTCGGCGGTGCCTGTGAGCGCAACGCCTTGGCTACGGTGTTGCGCGAGAGCCCCAACTTGCGGGCGATCGCGGTCTGCGTCATTGCTTCCGAGTTGTGCAGCTGACGGATCAACGCCCAGTCCTCCACAGTGATCACTCCTCAATCGTCGAGTGGAGTGCTCACTTTTCGACCGGAATACCTGCTCAAGCTTCAACCGGAGCCGACA
>NZ_LPZN01000008.1 GCF_001646655.1 Rhodococcus gordoniae
CGTGGACGAAGTGGACGAAGTGGAGGAGCCGGCGATCAGCGCAACGCGAGCTTCGCGCGCGCCTGGTCGGCGAACTCGGAATCGACCATGAGGTCGTAGCGGGTGGCCTCGATGCTCTTCCGCGAGACGAAGTCGCGGCGCCCTCCGGTGCTCCAGTGGGTGACGAAGCCGAGTGATCCTCCCCATACGGCACCGACGGCGACGGCGGCGAGGATCACGGCGGCCATACCGGTGGCCGGGAGGAACAATGCCAGGAGCAGGCCGAAGAGCAGGCCGGTCCAGATGCCTGCGGCGGTACCGCGGAGCGCGGCCCTGCCGGTGGTCATCCGGCCTTCGATGTGTTCGACGGTGGTGACCCCCTGCCCGACGACGCGCAGGTATTCGACCGGGAAGCCTTCGTCGGACAGGTGGTCGATGGCCCGCTCGACCGCGGCGTAGGTGCGGTAGCTCTCGAGGAGGGTTTCGGATTCGGCGTCGTGCACGGGTGCAGGCGCGTAGATATCTGTCATGCGTTCCCCTATCGTCGACAATTGGAACGATACGCTTATCGTAGCGTATCGTTTCGTAGTGTTTGATTCGGGGTCTTCTTTTCGGGAGACTCGGGAATCCTGCGGGTGTACGCCTGCGCGAGGAGGATGTGGACATGGTGGGCGAGGCCGAGGCGCAGTCCGTGGCAGTGACATCGCGACGTCCCGTCAAGGAGCGCGCCGGGACGGACGCACGCATCGTGAAGGCTGCGCTCGAGATCCTTCGTCTGCACGGCCCCAACCGCGTCACCGTCGAAGCGGTCGCGGCGCTGTCGGGGGTCGCGAAGACGACGATCTACCGGCGCTATGCGAATCGCGAGGAGATTCTCGACGCGGCACTGCATTCGCAGGTGGCCTCGCCGTGCGTTCCCGACGGGCTGTGCGTCTACGACCGCGTCAAGTGGACCCTCGAGCTGATCCGTCGTGGGCTGTCGAACGAGGTGGGCATGGGGAGCGTCAGCGCACTGCTCACCGACCAGGAACCGGGTGTCACGGAATCGATCCGCGAGATCATCAACGCCCGGAGCGAGGTCGTCGCAGACGTGCTCCGCACCGCGATCGACTCGGGCGCGCTGCGCAAGGACATCGACGTCGACACTGCCGTCTCGATGCTCGTCGGGGCGTACCTCGGTGCGTACCTGCGTCACGGCGAGGTGGGAGAGTCCTGGGCGGACGAAGTCGTCCACATCGTCTGTCCCGAACTCGAACCGGACACCGAGGTGCATCGGCCGTAGGCTCGACGACGTGACCGGGTCGAGTCGATGCGTCGTGGCGGTCGTGGGATCGCTCAACCTCGACCTGACGGTCGTCGTGGCGCGTGCTCCCGAAGAAGGTGAGACGGTGCTCGGCCGGCACCTGAGTACCTATCCGGGCGGCAAGGGTGCGAACCAGGCCGTCGGCGCGGCACGACTCGCTCCCACCGCCATCGTCGGTGCCGTCGGCAGCGATCACGCCGCCGACGTGCTCCGGGGCGTGCAGCAGAAGGCCGGGGTCGACACCTCCCACCTCCGCACCATGCCGGGACCGACCGGCCGGGCCGTCATCGTCGTCTCCGACGACGGACAGAACCGGATCGTCGTCGTTCCGGAGGCCAACTCGCTGCTGAAGGCCGAGGACGTCACCACCGCCCTCGACGCCCTCGATCCCGCCGTGGTGCTCACCCAACTCGAGCTTCTTCCTGCGGTGACCTGGGCCGCCGCCCGATGGGCGCACGATCACGACCGCCGGTTCGTGCTCAATCCGAGCCCGGCCGTCGACCTGGACGACCACGTCCTCGCCGGCGCCGACCCGCTCGTGCTCAACGAGCAGGAGGCCCTGCACTACGCGAACCTTCCCGCAGGCACCCCTTTCGACGACGTCGTCACCCACCTGCTCGGGCTGGTGCGAACCGTGGTGATCACCCGTGGCGGGGAGGACGTGGTCGTCGGAACCGAGGACGCGATCGAACACCTCCGGGTCCCGCAGGTCGACGTCGTCGATACGACGGGTGCCGGCGACCATTTCGCCGGCACCCTCGCCGCCCTGCTCGGCAACGGGGAGGACCTGTTCGCGGCAGCGCGCCGGGCGTCGGCCGACGCTGCACGGCTGGTCGCATCCCGGCGTGCCGACCGCTGAAGCAGCGGAGCACCACGTCAGGGTGGCGGAAGCAGTTCGCCCTTGCCGCTGCGGAGCCAGCGCCCGGGGAGCCGGCCCGCGAGATCGCCGAGCGGACCGACGGCCCCGCGCAGCAGCTCGACCGTTTCCTGCAGCATGTCGATGCTCGCGTTCATCTGCGAGATACCGGGCGCGAGGTGAGAGAGTGTCTCCGAGAGCGAGACGATCTGATCGAGCGGCCCGCCTTCGGCGAGCAGTCGTTCCAGGGCTCCCTGTTCGGAGAGCAGGACGTCGAGCACGCCGCCCTGGGCGAGGGCGCGCTCGACGACCCCGCCGGGCCGGATCGCCACGTCGACGATGCCGCCCGGTGCGGTGAGCCGTTCGACGGCACCGTCCTGGGCGAGCAGCCGTTCGAGCGGACCGTCGTGCGCCGTGAGGCGATCGAGCAGGCCGCCTTCGGAGACGAGACGGTCGAGGGCGCCGTCGTCGGCGAGGATCCGGTCGAGCGGGCCACCGGGTGCGGTGAGCCGGTCGACGGGTCCGCCCGGTGCGAGCAACCGGTCGAGCAGTCCGCCCGGTTCGGTGAGTCGATCCACGGTTCCGCCCGGTGCGAGCAGGCGGTCGAGCGGACCACCGGGACGCAGGGCGTGGCCGAGTCCGCGGTCCTCGGAGGTGAGCTTCGAGATCTGCTGCAGCAGCCCCACCGAACTGCGGGTGTCGGGCAGGCCGACCGCGCCGAGCGCCGAGTAGGTGGCGGGAGACACCGCGACCCGCACGGTGCCGACGACCGTCTCGGCGACGCTCAGGGCGGTCTCGGCCGCGGTCAGACCCACACGCACCGGCAACACGAGTACGGACCCGAGGTTCATGGGACCGACTGTAACGGTCGGTACCCGAGAACGTCGGTGCCCGAGAACGTCAGTGCCCGAGTTTGAGTCCGACGACGCACAGCACGATGCCCGCGATCAGAGCGATCTTCAGCAGTGATGCGGTCTCGGTGCCGGTGACCATCGCGTAGCCGACCGTGAGCGCGGCACCGATACCCACCCAGATCGCGTAGGCCGTACCGACCGGCAGGGTGCGCAAGGCATACGCGAGTCCGGCCATGCTCAGGACGAGGGCGACGACGAACACCAGCGTCGGAGTGAGCCGGCTGAAGCCGGCGGATCTGCCGAGGGCGGTGGCCCATACGGCTTCGAGCACACCCGACAGGACGAGAACGATCCAGGCCATGACGTACAACGCTCCTGCACCGTCTTGTCGCTGGCCGGGTACGGTGCGCTCGTCCGGGAGGCCGACTACGGCCACCTTCATCCAGGTTAGGAATTACGGGCGAGGATTGGCAAATTGCTCAGGACACATGCAACAGCTGTGATTCCTGCGCAACGACTGTGCACGAGCATCCGCCGTCCAGTTCGGTGCATTCGAGAACGAGAGTGTGCCGCACGATCTCGAGATCGACGCAGTCGGGATCGGTGCAGTCCACCTGCGTGCCGGCGTGGATCACGAGGGTGCCGTGGCAGTGGTCGAGATCGTGGTTGCACTGTGAGCACGTCATGACCCCTTGATAGCACTGCGGCCGGAGAGTGTGGTGAGGATGGGGCGTCGCGCTGTCCGGTTCGTCCGGTGAGCGAGCCTCGACGTCCCACGACTATCGTGAGCACGCACAACGAACGGATGCGACGACTCGGGGAGCAACCACATATGGGGATCGCGGACGTGGTCGGGAAGGCCGCGCGGAACGCGTGGTCGCTGTTCGCCGCCGACGGCATCGCGCCTCCCCACCGCACTCCCTCGGTGATCGTCGGGAAGGGCCACCACCGGACACTGCGACGTTTCGTACCGGAGAACGCCGGTCCTCCCGTACTGCTCGTGACCCCGCTCGCCGCGTCGCCCACCTGCTTCGACCTGATGCCGGGGCAGAGCCTCGTCGAGCACCTGCTCGCTCTCGGACACAGCGTCTTCCTCGTCGAGTACGGCGAGATGACCCCCGACGACCGCGACCTCGGGCTCGAATTCTGGATCGACGACGTGATCCCCGAAGCGATCGCCCGCACGTCCGAACTGTGCGGGAACCGCGAGGTGGACGTGGTGGCGTGGAGTATCGGGGGCACGCTGGCGATGCTCACCGCGGCGGCACATCCCGGCCTGCCGATACGGTCGCTCACGGCCTTCGGCAGTCCGCTCGACTACTCCGCGATCCCGGTGATGGCGCTGCCTCGGCTCTTCGGCCGGTTCGTCGCCGAACCCGCACTCGGTCTGCTCGACGCGGTCTTCGGCGGGGTACCCGCACCCCTCGTGCGCACGGCCTACCGCCTCACCGCGATCGAACGCGAGATCCACCGCCCGTGGTTCGTGGCGACACATCTCACCGATGCCGAGACGCTCGCGCGGATGGAATGCGTCGACCGGTTCCAGGACGAGATCCACGGCTACGCCGGACGGGTGTTCCGTCAGCTCGCGACGAGCGTGACCATCGACAACGAGCTCGCCACCGGGCGTCTGCGGCTCGGCGACCGGGTCGTCGACCTCGCCGACGTCGCGGTGCCGGTGCTCGCGCTCGGCGGCGAGGACGACGTGCTCGCCCCGATCCCGGCCGTGGAGCCCGTCACGAGACTGCTCAGCGGCACGCAGGTGCGGTTCGTCCGCGTCCCGGGAACGCACCTCGGCATGCTCACCGGCAGCGCCGCACGCGACACCTCATGGATCGAACTGGACGTCTTCCTGCGCGAATCCCCCACGAACAGCAACGCGCCGGCCGCCACGCTTCCCGTCGAACAGGAAGTCGGGACGACCGGCGTGTGAGGCGTTGCGTCGCCCGGCCTGTCAATGCGTTCCGGCGACCTCGGGAGCCGACGTCTCCACCTCGTCCGGCCCGGGCTCCGCGGCCCGCCGGACGAACAGCGATCCGACGACGGCGATCACGGCGATCACCGCGCCCCATGTGAACGCTCCGTGGACACCGTCCGCGAGCGCGCCTGCGGGATCGTCGGCGCTCTCGGCGCCCGCGACCGTCGTGCGGGTCAGCACCGTGATGAACAGCGCCGTACCGGCCGCGCCGGCGACCTGCTGCATCGTGCTCACGATCGCACTGCCGTGGGAGTACAGCCGCCGCGGCAGCGCCCCGAGCGCCGAGGTCAGCAGCGGCGAGAACATCAGCGCGAGACCGATGTTGAGCAGCACGTGCCAGGCGATGACCGTGCCGGTCGCGGTGGCCGCGTCGAAGGTCGTCATGCCCCACATCGCGACGCAGGCGATCAGCGCGCCCGGTGCGACCAGCGGCCGCGGACCGAACCGGTCGAACAACCGTCCGACGATGTAGCCGAGCAGACCCATCGCCAGGCCGCCGGGCAGCAACATCAGGCCGGTGGCCAGCGTCGACTGTCCCAGCACGTTCTGCAGGTAGATCGGCAGCAGGATGAGCGTGCCGAACAGCGACATCATGCTCACCGACACGAGCGCCACCGCGAGCGAGAACGCCGGCGTGCGGAACGCGCGCAGGTCGAGCAGGGCGCCGTCGCCGAGGCGGAGCTGACGCAGGACGAAGAGCGCGAGCGAGGCGAGTCCGACGACCAGTGGCAACCACGGCGGCAGCAGCGGATCGCCCTCGGCGGCCTCACCGAGACTGCTCAGACCGAAGACCAGACCGCTGAAACCGAGGGCGGACAGCGCCACCGACGGGGCGTCGAGCGGCACCGGAACCGGTTCGGTGACGTTGCGGATCCAGCTCAGGCCGAGCGTCGTCGCGACGACCGCGATCGGCAGCACCAGCAAGAACATCCACCGCCAGCTCAGCTGGTCGAGCACGACGCCACCGATGGTCGGGCCGATCGCAGGTGCGACGGCGATGACGATCGAGATCACGCCCATCGTGCGCCCGCGACGCTCGGCGGGTACCAGGTTGAGCACCGTCGTGAACAGCAGCGGAAGCATCACCGCGGTGCCCACGGCCTGGACGACACGGCCCAGCACGAGGACCGGGAAGATCGGCGCGATCGCGGCGATCAGGGTGCCGATCAGGAAGCTGCCCATCGCGATCGCGAAGACCGTGCGCAGCGACAAGCGGGTGAGCAGATAACCCGTGATGGGAATGACGACGGCCATGGTCAGCATGAACGCCGTGGTGAGCCATTGGGCGGTGGCCGCGCCGACGTCGAACTCGACCATCAGTTTCGGCAGCGCGACGCTCATGATCGTCTCGTTGAGGATGACCACGAACGCGGCCCCGACGAGGACGGCGATCAGCAGACCGGCTCGCGGTGCGGGAGGACTCGGTGGAGTAGAGGACACGAGGACCTCAACGGGATACCGGTCGGAATTGTTCCACCGGCATCCCGTGAACGGGAGATCAGTCCGGGACGTGCTCGCCGTGACCCTGTTCGCGGAGGGCGTCCTTGATCTTCTGCTGCGCGCGGTCGAGCGATTCGGGCGACGGATCCTTGTCGGCCGTCGCGAAGTCGAAGTCGCCGAGGGAGTAGGCGGGGAAGACGTGCAGATGCAGGTGGGGGACTTCCAGACCCGCGATCATCAGACCGGCGCGCGGCGCGTCGAAGGCGGCGGTGACGGCGCGACCCAGGATGCGGGCGACGTCGTTCACCTTCGCCCACAGGTCGTCGTCCACGTTCTGCCAGTGGTCGACCTCCTGCCGCGGCACCACCAGCACGTGCCCTTCGGTGAAGGGGTTGATGGTCAGGAACGAGACGACGTCGTCGTCCTGCCAGACGAAGCGGCCCGGCAGTTCACCGGCGATGATCTTGCTGAACACGGAAGCCATACCCGGAGGATAAAGGACACCGTGTCCACCGGAGGTGTTCCGTGACATCGGCTGCCGCGACGGTGAGGAGGGCAGCGATGTGGGCGTGTCGGGAGGTCGCGACGGCTCCTGTGCGGTGAGCGGTCGTATCGTCGGGCGCATGGGAGGAGAGGAGAACGTCCGGGAGGCGCCGCTGCGCGTACTCGTGGACGAACTCGTCACGCACGTCCTCGTGGGACTTCCCGTGGACCGGCGCACGGTCGTCGGGTTGTGCGGGCCACCGGGTGCCGGGAAGAGCCGTGCTGCGGCCCTGCTCGTCTACGCGCTGCGGTGCGCGGGGGTGTCCACCGGTCAGGTGCCGATGGACGGCTACCACCTGTCCAACCGCCAGCTCGACACTTTCGGTGCGCGCGACCGGAAGGGAGCACCCGACACCTTCGACGTCGCGGGTTTCCGCGACATGCTGAGCCGGGTGCGGCAGTGCCGCGACGAGACGATCTATGCTCCCGACTTCTCCCGGGCCCTCGACGAACCGATCGCAGCGGTGCACGCCGTCCCATCCGATGCGCGGGTGATCGTCACCGAGGGCAACTATCTGATGTTCGAGACCGGGGGATGGGAACACATCCACCCGCTGCTCGACCTCGTCATCTATATCGACGCGCCCCGCCGCACGCTCACGCGACGTCTCGTCCGGAGGCACCGCCACCACGGACGGGACGACGACGGGGCGCGCGAATGGGTGCGCACGGTCGATCTGCCGAATGCGGAAGCCGTCCAGCGCACCCGCTCCCGCGCCGATCTCGTGTGGAGACCGGTCCCGTAGTCTGTCCTGCGTGCGCGTACTCGTTATCGGCTCCGGTGCCCGTGAACATGCTCTGGCTCTCGCTCTGTCCCGAGACCCCGGCGTGACCGCCGTGCTGGCGGCGCCCGGCAATCCCGGTATCGCGAACGTCGCCGAGCTGTTCCCGGTCGACGCCGCCTCCGCCGACAGTGTCGTCGCCCTCGCGACCGAGCAGAAGGCCGACCTCGTGGTGATCGGCCCCGAGGTTCCGCTCGTCCTCGGTGTGGCCGACGCCGTCCGCGCCGCGGGTATCCCCTGCTTCGGTCCGTCCGCCGCCGCCGCCCGCATCGAGGGGTCGAAGGCGTTCGCGAAGGACGTCATGGCCGCCGCCGGCGTGCGCACCGCCCACAGTGAGGTCGTCGACAGCCCCGCGACCATCGACGAGGCACTCGACCGCTTCGGACCGACCTGGGTGGTCAAGGACGACGGTCTCGCCGCAGGCAAGGGTGTCGTCGTCACCACCGACCGCGATGCCGCCCGCGATCATGCTGTCGAGATCCTCGAGAACGGGCACCCCGTTCTGCTGGAGTCCTTCCTCGACGGTCCCGAGGTCTCGTTGTTCTGCCTGGTCGACGGTGAGACGGTCGTGCCGTTGCTCCCGGCGCAGGATCACAAGCGCGTGGGGGAGGGCGACACCGGCCCCAATACCGGCGGAATGGGTGCCTACACCCCGTTGCCGTGGCTGCCCGAGGGCAGCGTCGAGCAGATCGTCTCCGAGGTCGTCGAACCGGTCGCGGCCGAGATGGTGCGGCGCGGATGCGGCTTCTCCGGACTGCTCTACGCGGGTCTGGCGATGGGCGCCGAAGGTCCGGCCGTGGTCGAGTTCAACTGCCGCTTCGGCGATCCCGAGACCCAGGCCGTGCTCGCGCTGCTCGAGTCGCCGCTGGGTGAGGTCCTGAACGCGGTGGCCACCGGTACCCTCGCCGATCGCCCGCCGCTTCGCTGGAAGGGCGGCGCCGCGGTGACCGTGGTGCTCGCCGCCGAGCACTACCCGTCCACCCCGCGTACCGGCGACGTGATCACCGGTGCCGAGGGCGAGACGGTGCTGCATGCCGGCACCAGGCGTCGCGACGACGGTGCGCTGGTCTCCGCCGGTGGGCGCGTGCTCAACGTGATCGGCGTGGGCGCCGATCTCGCGGCCGCGCGCGAAGCCGCTTATGATCGGCTCGCCACCGTGAAGCTGCCGGGCGGTCACTTCCGCCGCGACATCGGTATGGCGGCCGTCGAGGGCCGGATCTCGGTCTAGCCTTTCATCCTCGTTCTCCACCTTGCACCTACCGGTTGTATGTTGCACACTCGGTGCATCTTGATGCCAGCAGGGGTGACAGCATGGTTTTTCGAGGACGAACGCCGACGCCGGACCCGACACCGCTACGGCACCACAACGTCGTCGTGAACGAGCTGCCGGACGATGTCGTCGTCGAGCGCGACGTGCCCGTCCGCACTGCGGACGGCACCGTCCTGCGAGCCGACGTCTACCGCCCCGCGAGTGCCGGTGAACAGGACCGGTGCCCCGTACTGGTGGCAGTCACCCCCTACGGCAAGAACGCCGGCGTCGACCGGTATCCCGTCGACTTCGACGAGCTCGCCGAATCCGGCAACCACATCGGCGACCTCGAACTCAGCGACTGCACCTCCTTCGAGGCACCCGATCCCGCCTACTGGGTTCCTCGCGGCTACGTCCTCGTCGTCGCCGACATGCGCGGCCACCACGCCAGCGGCGGCCGGCCGCGCATGCTGCTCGGCCGGGCCGCGCTCGACTGCGCGGCCGTCGTGGAATGGGCCGGCAGCCAGGAGTGGAGCAACGGCCGGGTCGGTCTCGCCGGCGCCGACTATCTCGCGACCCTGCAGTGGTACACCGCGGCACTGAACCCGCCCTACCTCGCGGCCATCGCCCCCTGGGAGGGCGTGAGCGATCCCTGCCGCGACATCCTCACCCAGGGTGGCATCCCCGAGACCCGTTACAGCGAGTTCTGGTACAGCGCGATGAACACCGGGGTGCGCTGCGGCGCCGTGTCCCTCCGGCGGTTCACCCCGTGGCTGTTGCGCCGGTTCCCCGACTTCTTCCGTCACGTCGCCCCGCCTCCCCGGCTCGAGGACGTCACCGTGCCCGCGCTGGTGGGAGTCTCCTGGTCGGATCAGGGCCCCCGCGCCCGCGGAGCGGTCGAGGGTTACCGCCGCATCGGGTCGGAGCACAAGTGGCTCTACACCCACGGGCGGAAGATGTGGCAGACCTTCTACGGCAACGAAGCGCTCGACTACCAGCGACGTTTCTTCGACCACTACCTCAAGGACGAGGACAACGGCTTCGCCGACACCCCGCGCGTGCGCCTCGAGACCCGCCACGACCTCCGGACCTATTCCGAACGCCTCGAGTCCGAGTGGCCCGTGCCCGGCACCCGCTACGTCTCACTCCACCTCGACCACGCGAACGCCGCTCTGAGCACCACGCCGTGTGGGAGCCGGCAGTTCCGGCGCACCTTCCCCGTCGCGGGCGACGAACTCGTCTTCACCCACACCTTCGCCGAGGACACCGAGATCACCGGGCACGCAGCACTGCGTCTGTGGGTGCAGGCGAAGGATGCCGACGACATGGACCTGTTCGTCGGCCTGGCCAAGCGCGACGAATACGGCCGCGACGTGTGGTTCGAAGGCCACGGCGGATACGAGAAGGGATTCGTCGCCCACGGCTGGATGCGGGTCTCCCGCCGGGCATTGGACCCGGAAGCCTCCACCGCCTACCGCCCCGTCCACGACCGGAAGAAGTACTGGCCGCTGCTGCCGGACCAGATCGTGCCGGTCGACATCGAGATCATGCCGCACAGCACCTTCTTCGAGGCCGGTTCCAGCCTCGTTCTCGTCATCGCCGGCCACGATCTCGACGAGAATCCGCGCGTCGGCCACGACCGCACGATCAACAAGGGCTTCCACATCGTGCATGCGGGCGGACAGTTCGACTCGCATCTGCTGTTGCCGGTCGTGCCGCAGCCGGCGCCGGAACCCGAGGTGACGGCCACCGGCGCGGAGGCCGCGCCTGCGCAGGTCGTCGATCGTCCGGACTATCCGATCGCGTGGGGTGCTCTCGCCCGGCTTCAGCGCGTCCGGCTCTGAGGAACGACGCGCGCGTACTACCGTCGTCGACGTGCGCCCCGAATCCCAACGCTCTGCTATCGAGACGTTCCACGTCATGGATGTGTGGAAGGCGGCCGCCGAGCGGCAGCGCTCCCACGGCGACGTCCTGAGTCTCGCCGCCGGACAACCGTCGACCCCCGCACCCGCCCCCGTGCTCCGCGCCGCGAACCTCGCGATCGACGCGGAACTGCTGGGCTACACGGAAACCTTCGGCATCCTGCCGTTGCGCGAGGAGATCGCGGCGTACCACCGCCACAAGTACGGCATCGACGTCGATCCGGACGACGTCGTCGTCACCACCGGCTCCTCCGGTGCCTTCACCCTGGTGTTCCTCGCGGCTTTCGACGTCGGCGACACCGTCGTCGTCGCCCGGCCCGGTTACCCGGCCTACCGCAACACCCTCGCCGCGCTCGGCTGCCGCGTCGTCGAACTCGACTGCGGCCCGCAGACCCGCTACCAGCCGACCGTCGCGATGCTCGAGGAACTCGACACTCCGCCCGCGGGTGTCGTCGTCGCCAGTCCCGCGAACCCCACCGGCACGATGATCGAACCGGACGAGCTCGCGGCGCTCGCGCGCTGGTGCGACGAGCACGGCAGCCTCCTCGTCTCCGACGAGATCTACCACGGCATCGAATTCGGTACTCCCGGCTCACCCGCGACCTCCACCGCCTGGGCGACCTCCCGCGAATCCGTGGTGATCGGCTCGGTGTCGAAGTACTTCTCGATGACCGGCTGGCGACTCGGCTGGATGCTCGCGCCGGAGAGGATGCGGCCGGCGCTGCAGCGACTCGCGTCGAACATGACGGTGTGCCCGCCGTCGATCTCCCAGTTCGCGGCGATCGAGGCGTTCGGGACCGAGGCCCGCACCGAACTCGACGGGCACGTCTCCCGGTACGCCGTGAACCGGGAACTGCTGCTCGAAGGACTGCCGGATCTCGGCATCACGAAACTCGCACCGGCCGACGGCGCCTTCTACGTCTACGCCGACATCGGGCATCTGCTCGACGGCGAGAACTCGACGGCGTGGTGCGCGCGACTGCTCCACGACACCGGTCTCGCGCTCGCCCCGGGTGTCGACTTCGACACCGTGCGCGGCGACGGCACCGTGCGACTGTCGTTCGCGGGATCGACCGCCGACGTCACCGCGGCGCTCGACCGGCTGGCGGGGTGGCTGCCCGTCTCGTGATCACCGGCCCCGGCCGCCGAGGGCGGGTCACCGCCCGTCGGCGATGATCCGCGCGATGTTCCGTTCGGCCAGCGCGGCGATGGTCAGCGAGGGGTTGGCGGTGCCGGTGCTGCCCGGGATCAGTGCGCCGTCGACGACGTAGAGACCGGGATGGCCGTGGACGCGGCCGTAACCGTCGGTCGCGTCGCCGAGCACCGCACCACCGAGCGGGTGCGCGGTGAACGTCGCATTGACGTCCTCGGCCATCGGTGATGCGCCCGGAATCGTGCCGCCGGCCTGTGCCATCGCGTTGTGCACGGCCCGCAGTGCGTCGACGCTCTCGCGCTCACCGCCCGCCGGCCAGTTCAGGACGGCACGGTCGGCGCCCGCGTCGTAGGTGAAGTCGGCGCGAGTCGGATCGAGGGTCATGCCGAGCGAGGCGAGCATCCCGACGTCTTTCGCGGTGCCCGCGACGAACCAGTTCTCGAGGCTCAGGGGCAGGCCCGACTCGTCGACGATCCGCGACGCCGACGGCGCTCCCTGGTCGCCGCCGAAACCGTCGGTGAGAGCGAACGACCGCACGAGCACGGCGTCGCCGTTGGTGCCCCAGCCCCGCCCGACGCGCTCGTCGAGGTTCGGCAACGAACCGGTGTGCCGGGCCTTGACGAGCAGTTCGGTGGTGCCGACCGATCCGGCCCCGAGGACGAGGCGATCGCACGTGATCGTGGTGGTGCGCAGCACCGCACCCGTCGGGTCGACGGCCTGCACGTCGAGCCGGTAACGGCCGTTGCCGTCCTGGCCGACGGCGAGCACCCGGTGGCCGTGGCACACCAGCGTGCGACCGGTCGCCTCGGCTGCCGGGATGTAGTTCCGGGTGAGATCGAACTTCGCGCCGTTCGAATTGCCGAGATTGCTCTCGCCCGCGACGGCCGACCGGCGCACCGAACCGGCGAGTTCGGCACGCACGACGTCCCAGTCCCAGATCCCGTCGATGCGGTGCGGACTGTAGCCGGCGGCGCGTGCGTCGTCGTCCCAGCGCCGCGAATGCGTGAACTCCCCGGCGTTGTAGATGTCGTCGGGCATCGGATCGAGGCGCAGCATCGAGCGCACCTTCGGGTACCAGGTGGACGTCATCTCGTCGTAGGAGAGGCGGTCGCCGAAGACGTGCTCGAAGAAGTGCCGTTCGGGGGCGATCATCACGCCGGTGAAGACGATCGATCCGCCGCCCACCGCGGCACCGCGCCACACCGACATGTTCGGGTAGTCGACCACGTCGAGGACGCCGGCGAAGTCGTCGCACACCACCGGGATGCCGGTCGGACCGGTGAACCGGGTGCGGTGGTGGTAGCCGCGACCGTCGGCGAGCAGGTCGGTCGTGAAGATCTCCCGGTGCGGGTCGCGGGGCCAGCGCATACCGCGCTCGAGCATCGTGACCCGGTTCCCGGCCTCGGCCAGGCGCAGGGCGGCGACACTCGCGCCGAAACCGGAACCCACCACGACGACCTCGGAGTGCTCCGGCGGGGTGGGCGGCGGCACGAACAGTTCGGGTACGAGACGGCGGTACTCCTCGAGCCCGACGGGCAATGCGTTCGCCCGGGGGAGCCCGAGGCCGGAGATGGCGGACAGGTCGGAGCCGACGGCACCGGTACCGGCCAGCGCAGCCCCGAGAACGGATGCCTGCAGAAAGCGTCGACGTCTCATCCGGTACGGCTCCGATCGTTCGATGACCTGTGCACGGGAAGCACCCGCCGAGACTCGACACGCGCGGGCGGGCGTAATGGTACCGGTTGGTCTCGAATTCCGTTTTCCCCTGGTGAGACCCCCGAGCTGTCACCATGAGAGTGTGTCGATTGCTGCAACCCCGAAGGGCGAACGGCGCCGTCAGGCGCTGGTCGAAGCAGCAGCCGACCTCATTCTCGAGGGCGGTATCGACGCCGTACGCCACCGCGCCGTCGCCACCCGCGCGGGTCTTCCACTCGCGTCGACGACCTACTATTTCGCATCGCTCGACGATCTCGTCGCGTGCGCGGTGGACTACAACAGCGAACGGGAACTGGATGCGATGCGGGCGCGGGTCCGCGATATCCAGCAGCTTCCGCGCAGCCTCGAAGGCACGGCCGATCTCATCGTCGACCTGCTGATAGGGCCCCGGGAGGACGACGGCGGAATCGACCGCGAACGCCTGATCTCGCGATACGAACGGTGCGTCGCCACGGCCCGCTATCCGGAACTGCACGACGTGCAGGTACGAATGCGCGAACAGATCGACGACCTGCTCACCGACCTGCTCGAACGCTGCTGCCGATCGGTGCGGCCCCGGGAGGTGCGCCGGCTCGTGGCGGTGGTGGACGGCGCGGTCCTCGGCGGGCTGGGTGAGTTCGATCCCGACCCGCGCTCGCTCGCGCGCGGCATCCTGCTCGACGTCGTGGAGACCGTCGCGCCCCCGGCCGAGGAGTGAGGTCGGGGAATACCTGGGCAGGACCGGACCGTAAACTCACTTCTGTGAGCCACATCCCCAACGTCCTCGCCACTCGCTACGCCAGTCCCGAACTCAGGGATCTGTGGTCGCCCGAGCACAAGATCGTGCTCGAGAGGCAGCTGTGGCTCGCGGTGCTGCGGGCGCAGGCCGAGCTCGGGATCGACGTTCCGGCCGAGGCGATCGCCGATTACGAACGCGTCGTCGAGCAGGTCGATCTCGACTCCATCGCGGCGCGGGAGCGCGTCACCCGCCACGACGTCAAGGCTCGCATCGAGGAGTTCAACGCGCTCGCCGGGCACGAGCACGTCCACAAGGGCATGACCAGCCGCGACCTCACGGAGAACGTCGAACAACTGCAGATCCTGCGGTCGCTCGAACACGTCCACTCCCACGGTGTCGCCGTGGCCGCGCGGCTCGCCGAGCGCGCGACCGAGTACGCCTCGCTGGTCATGGCCGGTCGCTCGCACAACGTCGCGGCGCAGGCCACCACCCTCGGCAAGCGTTTCGCCTCCGCGGCCGACGAGCTGCTCATCGCTCTGCAGCGTGTCCGGGAGCTGATCGCCCGGTACCCGCTGCGGGGGATCAAGGGCCCCATGGGCACCGCCCAGGACATGCTCGACCTGCTCGGCGGCGATGCCGCGAAGCTCGCGCAGCTCGAGCAGAAGGTCGCGCAGCATCTCGGCTTCGCGAACGTCGTCACCAGCGTGGGCCAGGTCTACCCGCGCTCGCTCGACCACGACGTGCTCTCCGCGCTCGTGCAGGTCGGTGCCGGCCCCGCGTCGTTCGCCCACACCATCCGGCTCATGGCCGGTCACGAACTCGTCACCGAAGGATTCCAGCCCGGCCAGGTGGGTTCGTCCGCGATGCCGCACAAGATGAACACCCGTTCGTGCGAGCGCGTCGACGGTCTGCAGGTCGTCCTGCGCGGATACGCCTCCATGGCCGCCGAACTCGCCGGTGCGCAGTGGAACGAGGGCGACGTCTTCTGCTCCGTCGTCCGGCGGGTCGCCCTTCCCGACGCCTTCTTCGCGATCGACGGCCAGATGGAGACCTTCCTGACGGTCCTCGCCGAGTTCGGCGCCTACCCGGCGGTGATCGAGAAGGAACTCGTGCGGTACCTGCCGTTCCTGGCGACCACCAAGGTGCTCATGGCCGCCGTGCGGGCCGGGGTGGGTCGCGAGACCGCTCACGAGGCCATCAAGGAACACGCCGTGTCCGTTGCGCTCGCGATGCGCGAGCAGGGCCGCGAACCCGATCTGCTCGACCGTCTCGCCGCCGACGACCGGCTCCCACTCGACCGCGCCGCACTCGATGCGGCCCTGGCCGACCGGGAGGTCTTCGCCGGAGCCGCGGTGGCACAGGTCGACGCGGTCGTCGCGGCGGTGCAGGATCTCGTCGCGCAGTATCCGGAAGCGGCGAAGTACACGCCGGCACCGATTCTGTAGGAAGCGGGTTCGGGAAGAACAAGAGACCGACTACCGGGGGGAGTGTCCGATGGGGGTGGCGGTATCAGCAGGGGAGAACGAAATGTCGGTGAAACAGGGAAATACGGGTCGGGTGCGTGATGCAGCGCGGACACGCACCGCACTGCTCGACGCAGCGCTCGAAGTGTTCCTGCGCGACGGGTACGCAGCGGCGGCCACGGAGGAGATCGTCTCGGTGGCGGGGGTGACGCGCGGTGCGCTGTACCACCACTTCGCCGACAAGCGGGATCTGTTCCGCGGTGTCATCGAGCGTATCCAGAAGGAAACAGAAGGCTCCCTGGCTCCCGCCGAGCCGATCGAGGACGCATGGGAAGGCTTCACCTCGGCCGTGCTCGCGTCGCTCGACGCGGTCTACGACCAGGCGACGCGCCGGTTGTTGCTGATCGAAGCTCCCGCTGTCCTCGGCTGGACCGAAGTGCGGGAGACGCATCGGCATTCGTCCCTGAAGTCGATCGAGCGCACGCTCGTCACCGTCGACCCCGACGTCTACGAGATGTCGTCCACGCGGACGTCGGTACTCGCCCACCTGCTCATCGCGGCCGTCGAGGAAGCGATGCTGTGCCTCGCGCACAGCGACGATCCGGTGCGCGACCGGCCCGCGGTGGAGGGCGAACTGCTGCGTCTCCTCGAAGCGGCCCGGGGTCCGGCGCACGCGGAGGAGTCCACGCCCCGGTGACGGACTGCATCTTCTGCGCCATCGTGGCCGGGCAGTCGCCGGCCAGTGTCGTACTCGACGAACCCGACGTGCTCGCGTTCATGGACATCCGTCCGTTCACCCCGGGACACCTGCTCGTGATTCCGAAACGGCACGCGTCCGGACTGGCACAGCTCGATCCGGAGGACGGAGCGAAGGTGTTCGCCGCCGGACAACGGATCGCCACGGCGATGCGCGCGTCCGAACTGCCGATCGAGGGCGTGAACATGTTCCTCGCCGACGGTGTGGCCGCCGGCCAAGAGGTCTTCCACGTGCACCTGCACCTCGTGCCGCGCACGGCCGGTGACGGTTTCGGGATCCGCGCCCACTGGCAGACACCGAACCGGACCGTGCTCGACGGCACCGCCGCCACGATCCGCACCGCGGTGGAGTCGCACCGGTCGTGATCCGGTGACAGACGCATACATCCAGCCGATCGCACCGGTCGGCGGTTCCCTCGCATGGTCCGCGCTGGTCGCCGTGCTCCCGCTGCTCACCATGCTCGTCCTGCTCGCCGTCTTCCGATTGCGGTCGCATTCCGCGGCGGGAATCGCAGTGGTGGTTGCGCTCGTGGTGGGCACCGCCGTCTACGGCATGCCGATCGGGTCGGCGCTCAGCGCCGGGATCGAAGGCGCCGTCTTCGGGCTCTTCCCGATCATGTGGACGGTGGTCAACGCCGTCTGGGTGTACCGGCTCACCGTCGAATCCGGGCACTTCGACGTCCTCACCCGCGCATTCGGGCGGATCTCCCCGGATCCGCGCATCCTCGCGATCGTCATCGCCTTCCTGTTCGGCGCGCTGCTCGAGGCGGTCGCCGGCTTCGGCACGCCCATCGTCGTCGCGACCGTCGTGCTCATCGGTGCCGGACTGCCGCCGGTGCGTGCGGCCGCTGCGGCCCTGCTCGCCAACTCGGTCGTCACACCGCTCGGCGTCATGGGCACCCCGATCCTGACGATGTCGCGCGTCTCGGAGATCCCCATCGACGAGATCGGCCCGGTCGTCGCGCGGCAGGTCTGCCTGCTCGCGGTCTTCGTCCCGCTCGTGCTGGTCGCGGTGATCGGCGGATGGCGCGGCGTCCGGGAGACGTGGCCGGTCGCGCTCGCCGTCGGACTCGCCTTCGCCGCCGCCCAGTTCGTATGCGCGAGCTACCTCACGGTGGGGCTGAGCAACATCGCGGCTGCCGCGGCGGGTCTGCTCGTGCTGCTGGTCGCGGTGAAGGTGCACCCCACCCAGCGTCGGGCCCGCCGGGCCGCGCCCGAACGGATCCACGATTCGCGCCGCCGCGTCGTCGAGGCCTTCGCGCCCTACGCGTTGATCGTGATCGTCTTCCTCGTCAGCCGGTTCGGGCCGGTCGCGTCGCTGCTGTCGAACGCGAGCCTGTCGTTCCCGTGGCCCGGTGTGGACGTGACCACCACCGACGGGGACGTTCCCACCGCGGAGACCTTCACCATCGATCTGCTCACCGCTCCGGGCAGTCTCGTCTTCGTCGCCGCGCTGCTGTCGATGCCGGTGCTGAAGGTCGCGGTGCCGGATGCGGCGCGCTGTTTCGTCGCCGCGGTCGTGCAGTTGCGGTGGTCGTTCGCGACGGTCACGGCGGTTCTCGCCCTGGCGTACGTGATGAACCTGTCCGGGCAGACCGCCACGATCGGTGGATTCCTCGCCGGCGCCGGAGCGGCCTTCGCGCTGTTGTCGCCGGTCCTCGGCTGGCTCGGTGTGGTGGTCACCGGATCGAACACCGCCTCGAACGCGATGTTCGGCAGCCTGCAGGTCGCCGCGGCCCAGCAATCGGGTCTCGACCCGACCGTGCTGGTCGCGGGGAACATGGCCGGCGGCACCACCGGTACCCCGATCGCGTTGCAGAACCTCGCCCTCGTGTCGTCGGTGAAGGGACTGTCCGGCAAGGACGGGCTCCTCCTGCGCCGGATCTGGCCGCTGAGCATCGCCGGGGTCGTGGTGCTCGCCGTCCTCGTGTGGCTGCAGTCCACCTCGGTGCTGGGCTGGATGGTGCCCTGACCCTTGCCGGGACCGCTTCTCGAGAACCCGAAGCGGGTGGGGAAGCCGGGGGATCCGCCGCGCGCGCCAACTACAGCTGCCACAGCCTCGCGATCACGGCCGCCCGGGTTCCGTCAGAGCGATCCGGCCTTCAGCGCCGCCGCGTTGACGCGGACGAGCGTGGCGTGCAGGTCCTGGAGTTCGTCGACTCCGACACCGAGGGCGTCGACGACCTGTCCCGGTACCGACTCGGCCTCGGCGCGCAGGGCTCGTCCGGCCTCGGTGAGCTCGAGGACGAGTTGCCGTTCGTCGGTCACGCTGCGCCGACGGGTGATCAGACCCAGCGACTCGAGCCGCTTGAGCAGCGGCGAGAGGGTGGGGGAGTCGAGCTGGAGCAACTGCCCGACCTGCTTGCTCGTCGCCGGCGAGTCCTCCCACAGGGCGAGCATCACCAGATACTGAGGGTGGGTCAGGCCGAGCCTGTCGAGGATCGGCCGGTAGACCGCGAGCACGGAGCGGTTCGCCACGGCGAGCGCGAAACACACCTGCCGCTCCAGCGCGAGAGGATCATCGCCGGAAGCAGGAAGATGGGTGGCCGGGGACTCGACGCTCATGAATCGACGATACCCAACCGGTTCGCCCACCCCGCTCCTCACGGTTGATAGTCGGGGTAGGTGGTGTGCAGCTTCAGGTAGCCGGTGACGTTCTCGAGCAACCATCCCTCGCTCTCCTCCGGGGTCACGCCGTCGCAGACCGCGTCGCCCTCGATGCAGACCCGTTCGACGGCGATCGTGCCGAAATCGTCGCGGCCGCCGCCGAGCGTGATACCCGGTGCGACCTCACCGGGAAACAGGGTCTCCACACCCCGGGTGTCACGCGGATCCGAATACAGCACACCGCTGATGCGATCCGGCGGCACCGAGTCGTCGGACGCGATCTCGGCGAGGACGTTGCCGGCGATCGAGGCGCCCTGCGAGTAGCCGAGGACGACGAGTTCACTGTCGGGGCACGAGCCGTGCCGGACGGTGATCGTCTCGCGCAGTCGCTGATGGCCGATCCTCTTGGATTCGTCGTAGGCGAGACGTCCGGAGCCCTCGCTCGAACCGGATTCGGGCACCGGCACCACGACGGCGGGATAGCGGATGTGCTCGATCACGGTGCCGGGTGCCGCATAGCGCGCCGAGATCTTCGCGAGGGGTGAATCGGGATCGATCGAATCGGGAGAATCGATGTTGCGGGTTCCGTCGACCGCGAGGACGAACCGTTCGGGGCACGGGCGGAAGGTCTCCGCACCGGCAGTGGCGGCAGCGACGGCAGGGCCTGCCACTCCGAGTGCGAGTCCGGCGACGATCGCCGGGAGGCGACGTGAACAACCGAAGCGGGACATGACAGTCTCCTGTGATCGACCCCGACACCGATGGTTGCCGAACGAGAGAATTGTCCGATTCGACGCTTTTCTCGCCGGAAACTCGCTATGTCGAGTGTAGTCGGTTACAAAGTCACAGACCGACCGTTCGGAATTATGGATGCACCGTCACTCGAGTCCCGTGCTCCGCAGGGTGATGTTGAGGCGTCCGGTGGCGAGTCCGCAGCGGGCGCTTCCGGTGTCGGGGTACACGACGGGCACCCCGTGATAGGCGAACCGCGATGGCCCTCCGAACACGAACAGGTCGCCCGATTCGAGACGCACATCGGTGTACGGCCGGCCGCGCGACTCGCTGGTTCCGAACCGGAACAGGCACGCGTCCCCGAAACTGAGCGACACGATCGGCGCGCTGACCCGTTCGTCCTTGTCCTGATGCATGCCCATCCGGGCGTCGCGGTCGTAGAAATTGATCAGGGCGGTATCGGGTTCGTACTCGTTCCCGGCCGCCGGATCGTCGTAGGCATCGGCAACGGCACGCCGTCCGAGTTCGACGAGTCGGTCGGGAAGCGGCGGTACGGCAGCGTCGTCGACGTCGACCGCGGTGCGGGTGTAGCGGTACGGCGACCAGTGCCATCCGAGGCACACCGTGCTCACCGACATTCGTCCGCCGCCCGGTAGCAGCGTGTGCCGCATCGGCGCCGGCGGGCGCGCCCACTCACGACACGACTCGACGAGTTCGCGCTGTTCGTCCGGGTCGAGCCAGTCGGGCACGTGGACGGCGCCCGGCGCAATCTCGCGCCGCGGCCGGGAGACGGAGAACAATTCGTCCATCCCGGGTGTTCGACCTCCGTGCGTGTGGGCGGTACGTGTAGACAGGTTCCGTACCAACTGTGCCGCACGGAGCGGCACTGCGACTCGACGGGGAGGTAGCAGCCGGTGAAGGTCGAAGGAAAAGTGGCCGTCGTGACCGGAGGGGGCGGCGGAATCGGCGGCGCCATTGCTGCCGGACTCGTCGGGCGGGGCGCGAGAGTGGTGGTCGCCGACCTCGACGAACATGCCGCGCAGCGCGTCGTCGCGAAGCTCGAGGAGGTGACGCCGGGCAGCGCGGTCGCGGTGGCGGCGGACGTCTCCGACGAGGAACACATCCGTGGGCTCGTCGAGCGGGCCGAATCGGAGTTCGGTCCCGTGGACCTGTACTTCGCGAACGCGGGTGTCACCGGTGTGCCCGGTCTGGAGATCGAGGACTCGGTGTGGGAGCAGTCCTTCGACGTCAACCTGCGCGCGCACATCCGGGCGGCGCGGCTCCTGGTCCCCCGATGGGTCGAACGCGGCGAAGGCTATTTCGTCAGCACGGCCTCGGCGGCCGGCCTGCTCACGCAGATCGGCTCGGCCACCTACTCGGTCACCAAGCACGCGGCCGTCGGATTCGCCGAATGGCTGTCGGTGACCTACGGCGACAAAGGCGTACGGGTGAGCTGTCTGTGCCCGATGGGGGTGAACACGCCCCTGTTGTATTCGGGGGACGCATCCGGGCACGCACTCGGCGAACTCGCCACCCGGGCCGTCACGACCGCCGGTGCGGTTCTCGAACCCGCGGACGTCGCGGAGACGGTGTTCGCCGCGATGGAGGAGGAGCACTTCCTGATCCTCCCGCACCCGGAGGTCCTCGAGATGTACCGGAACAAGGGCACCGACTACGACCGGTGGCTGCGCGGCATGCGCCGTTACCGGCAAGCGCTCGAAGAGTCGGCTCCCACCGATTCGTGAAATCGGTGCCCCGCCGCGGACGGTGCCGGGGCGTGACCGAGGAGCAGATCGCCACGATGCCCGTGGACGATCCGCCGCGGTTCTTCGAACGTTGACGGGGTAGGTCGCGTCGGGCAGCACCGAGGATGCTCAGGCCGCGTCGTGCAACACCAGGCCGAGTGTGCGACGCAGGCCCGAGCGGACAGTGCTCACGCCGTGCCGGACCGGCGCCCGCGACCATCCGCGCGCAGAGCGGATCGGCCGGTCGCGGGTGGTGAAGATCAGGGCGTGGCCTTGCTCGAGCACGGTGACGGTGCCTCGCGACTGCGCGCGGGGCCGTTGTTCGACCAGCAGGAATTCGCCGCCGGTGTAATCGATGCCCGCTCGGTCGAGCCCGATCACGACCTGCAGTGGGAACACGAGGTCGCCGTAGAGATCGCGATGCAGAGCGTTCCAGTCGCCGGCGGTGTAGCGCAGCATCAGTGGGGTGGGGTCGGTCTGGCCGGCCGCGTGGCACATGCCGAGCCAGTCGTCGAAGTCGTCGGGCCAGGGTGCGGGATCGCCGAGGCGTTCGGCCCACGAGCGCGCGACGCCGAGCAGCCGACGGTAGAACGCCGAACGCAGGCATGCGACGGTGTCGGGGACGGGTGGGCCGAAGTACTTGTAGGTGCCGTGCCCGTATCGGTAGCGGCTCATGTCGACCGTGGTGCGGAAGCGGGCGTCGTCGTCCCACAGGGCGGCGAGTTCGGCGCATTCGTCGTCGCTCAGCAGCGGCCCGGTGAGGACGCAGCCGTTCTCGTCGAGCTCTTGCGCCAGTTCCGGCCACGCGAACGCGTCGACACGAGACTGCAGGCTGTCGATGGTCTCCACGGGCTCTCCTCGATCGGCGCGGGCGCACGGGCACGGACATACTCGTAGAGAAGACGTCGTCGCCGACGGAAATGTGAGTGCCCGGACCGGAGAGAATTCAGTGCGGCCGGTCGTCGACGAGTTTGTGCAGTAGCTCGGACAGTCGCGCGCGCTCCTCGGCGTCGAGCCGGTCGAGCATCGCGACGGCGTCGGCATCGCGGGCGGAGGCCAGCTCGGCCCGGACCTTGCGGCCCTCGTCCGTCAGCCGCACGCAGACCGCGCGCCGGTCGGCGGGATCGGGGAGCCGCTCGGTGAGGCCGCGCGACTCGAGGCGATCGACCACCTCGGTGGCCGAGCGGGGGACGATGCGCAGTTCCTTGGCCACGACGCCGAGGCGGATGGGGTCGTCGGCGCGTCCGATGACGTCGAGCGCCCGGTACTCGTGGGGTGACAATCCCCACGGCCGGAGGAGGTCGTGCCAGCGTCGGCGCAGCGTACGCGTGGTGGTGAGGAGAAGATCGCGCAGCGCGACGGGTGAATCCGACATAATGGCCACAGTACCTCACTTGACGGTTCCCACTCAATGAGGCAACCTCAACAAGTACGAGTCACGAACCACGAATCGAGGTGGCGCACATGATGCAGCCCCCACCCACGCTCGGCGGCAGACCCGGCCGCCGGGGCAAGCTCGACAAGAAGGACCTCGACCAGCTCCGCGAATCCCCGGTGAGCCTGCGCCGCATCGGCGCCCTGTTCGCGCCCCACCGGTGGAAGATCACCCTCGTCGTCGCGCTCATCGTCGCGTCGTCGGTGATCTCCCTCGCGACGCCCTTCCTCGTCCGCGCCGTCATCGACGACGCCATCCCGCACCAGAACGTGAGCCTGCTGCTGTGGGCGGTCGGGGGCATGCTGGCCGTCACCGTCGCGAGTTCGCTCCTGTCCGTCGTCCAGACCTGGATCTCCACGACCGTCGGCCAGAACGTCATGCACGGTCTGCGCACCCGGGTCTTCTCCCACCTGCAGCGACAGTCGCTGAACTTCTTCACCCGCACCCGTGGCGGCGAGATCCAGTCGCGGCTGACCAACGACATCGGCGGCATGCAGTCCGTGGTCACCAACACCGCGACCTCGCTGGCCTCCAACGTCACCACCGTCGTCGGCACCGCGATCGCGATGGCCGTCCTCAGCTGGCGACTGGCGTTGCTCTCGCTGATCGTGCTCCCGCCGGCCATCTGGCTCACCCGCCGGGTCGCGCTCATGCGCCGCGCCGTCACCGCCCGTCAGCAGCGCCGCCTCGCCGACATGCAGTCCCAGATCGACGAAGGACTGTCGGTCAGCGGCGTCCTGCTCGTCAAGACCCTGGGCACCGGCCCGGCACTGTCCGACAAGTTCGCCCGCACCTCGGAGGAACTGGCCGATCTCGAGGTGCACGCGCAGTTGTCCGGTCGCTGGCGCATGGCCACGATGAACATCGTCTTCGCGGCGATCCCCGCCGTTCTCTACCTGGTGGCGGGGCTGCCGGCCACCTCGGGTGGCATGACGATCGGCACCCTGGTGGCGTTCACCGGCCTGCAGGGCGCGTTGTTCCGGCCGCTGATGGGCCTGCTCGACGTCGGCGTCTCCGTCACCAGTTCGCTCGCGCTGTTCAGCCGCATCTTCGAATACCTCGACCTTCCCGTCGACATCGACGACCCGCACGACCCGGTGCCCGTCGACCCGGCGGCCGTCGCGGGCCACGTGCGGTTCGAGAACGTGAGCTTCCGCTACGAAGGCGCCCACCGCGACGCGCTCGACCGGATCGACCTCGACGTCCCGGCCGGGGCTCAGGTCGCGCTCGTCGGCGAGACCGGCTCGGGCAAGACCACCCTCGGCTCGCTCGTCGCACGACTGTACGACCCGACCGAGGGACGTGTGAGCATCGACGGTGTCGACCTGCGCGACATGCGGCTCGCCGATCTCGCCGCACTGGTCGGCGTGGTCTCGCAGGAGACCTACCTCCTCCACGCGACCGTCCGGGAGAACCTGCGCTACGCGAAGCCCGACGCGACCGACGACGAGATCGAGACCGCAGCCCGCGCCGCCCACATCCACGATCTGATCGTCTCGCTGCCCGACGGCTACGACACCGTCGTCGGTGCCCGGGGACACCGCTTCTCGGGTGGGGAGAAGCAGCGCCTGGCGATCGCACGCACCCTTCTGCGCGACCCGCGTGTCCTCGTGCTCGACGAGGCGACCAGCGCCCTCGACAACGACACCGAGCACGCCGTGCAGCAGGCGCTCGACGCCGCGCGCAGCGGACGCACGACCATCACCATCGCGCACCGACTCTCGACCGTGCGGAACGCCGACGAGATCGTGGTCCTCGACCGGGGCCGCATCGTCGAACGCGGAACGCACGACGAACTCGTCGCCCGCGGTGGCCGCTACGCAATCCTCGCCGCTCGTGCCGAGCGGGGTGACGCCGACGCTTCGGCGCCGAGCGGGATCAGTTCTTCAGCGTGGCCGCGAGAGCGCGCCGCAGTTCGTTCCGGCTGATCTTGCCCACTCCCGTGACCGGGAAGGCGTCGACGAACCGCACCTTGTCGGGAATCTTGTACTCGGCCATCCCCCGCTTCCTCAGGAATTCCTTGAGCGCGAGGGTCTTCGGTGCTTCGCCCTCGGCGACGACGAAGGCGCAGGTGCGTTCGCCGAGATACTCGTCGGGCATCGACACCACCGCCGCGTCGAGCACTGCCGGGTGCGCGATCAGATGGTTCTCGACCTCCTCGGCCGCGATCTTCTCGCCGCCCCGATTGATCTGGTCCTTCGCGCGTCCCTCGACGACGAGGTAGCCGTGCCCGGTGAGCCGGACGATGTCGCCGGTGCGGTAGAAGCCGTCCGGGGTGAACGCCGTCGAATTGTGTTCGGGCGCATCGTAGTAGCCCCGGATCGTGTACGGGCCGCGGGTGAGCAGGTGTCCGGCGGTGCCCACGGGCACGGGATCGCCCGCGTCGTCGACGATCCGGATTTCGTCGTCGGGGCTGATCGGCCGGCCCTGCGTGGTGACGATGGTGTCCTCGTCGTCGTCGAGCCTGGTGTAGTCGACGAGGCCCTCGGCCATACCGAAGACCTGCTGCAGCGTGCATCCGAGTTCGGGCCGAACACGTTTGGCGGCTTCGGCCGGGAACTTCGCGCCTCCGACCTGCAGCACCTCGAGCGACGACAGGTCGCGTCCGGTGCGGGCCCGCGCCGACAACCACGCCTGCGCGAGGGGTGGGACGAGCGACGCCATCGTCACGCGCTCGCTCTCGATCAGGGCGAACGCGGTGTCCGGGCTCGGATCCGGAGCGAGGACGACGGTGCCGCCGGCGTGCAGCACACCGAGGATGCCCGGCGAACTCATCGGGAAGTTGTGTGCCGCCGGCAGCGCGACCAGCATGCGGGTGTTCTCGTCCACGCCGCAGATCGCTGCGGACTCGCGCACGGAGTACAGATAGTCGGCGTGGGTGCGGGGGATGAGCTTCGATGTTCCGGTGGTTCCGCCCGACAACTGCAGGAAGGCGACGCTTTCGGAGTCGCTCTCCGCGATCGGGGCCGGTTCGCGGTCGCGCAGCGACCCGAGTGCGGTGAACTCCTCGGCCTCACCGGCGACCACGACCGCCGGCGGATTCTCCGTCTCGGAGGTGATCTGCCGGGCGAGCACGCGGTAGTCGAACCCGCCGTGTTCGTCGGCGATCACGTACGCGGCGGCGTCGCTGAACCGGCAGAAGTAGCCGATCTCCGAGGCACGGTGCGCGGGCAGGGCGAAGACCGGGAGCGCGCCGAGGCGGAAGACCGCGAACAGGACCTCGGTGTACTCGACGATGTTCGGCAACTGCAGGACGACGCGGTCGCCCGTGCGGACCCCGAGGTCGGCGAGACCGGAGGCGATGCGGGCCGAGATGTCGTCGAGTTCACGGTAGGTGATGCGCCGCCAGGATCCCGTGGTGTCGTGTCCGACGACGGCGGTGTGGCCGGCGAACCGGGCGGCGCGGGCCGGGAGGAACTCGCCGAAGGTCTCGCTCGTCCAGTAACCGGCTGCGCGATACCGCTCGGCGAACTCCTCGGGGTAGCGGGCGGTGTCGACGAGCGGTGTGCGCTCGAAACCGGTTGTCACGGAGCGGTTCCTTTCGGGAGGTGGGACGGGGTGGGTCTGTCAGGCGCGCAGTGTTGCGCCGCCGTCGACGTAGAGCGCCTGCATGGTGATGTGACGCGCGCGGTCGGACAGCAGGAATTCGATGGCCTCGGCGATGTCGGTGGGTTCGGCGATACGGCCGAGGGGGATGCCGACCTTGAACTGCGACAGATCGCCTTCGATGGCTCCGCGGGCACCGGTGTCGTCGTTCGGGTCCGCCCACAGCGAGCGCTGCATGGCCGTGTCGGTGGAGCCGGGCGCGACGATGTTGGCGCGGATCCCGTACGGCCCCAGCTCGAGTCCGAGTATCCGCACGATCATGGTGGCGGCGGCCTTGGACGATCCGTAGGCGCCCATGCCCATGCGGGGCACGCCCGCGGAGTTCGACCCGACGACGACGATCGAACCCGACTGCCGCTCCCGCATGGCCCGTCCGACCGAACGCAGGACCGACAGCAGTCCGGTGACGTTGACGTCGAACATGTGCTGCCAGTCCTCGGGGTCGGAGTCGAGCACCGATCCGGTGGTGAAGACACCGGCGACGTGCGCGAGATGCTCGATCGGTCCGTGCTCGGATTCGATGCTGTCGACGGCGTAGGCGACGGCGTCGTGGTCGCGGATGTCGACGGCGTAGGTGGGGACGGAATCGCCCAGCAGCGCAGCGGTCCTACCCAGTCCTTCCGCGTTGCGATCCACGAGCACGAGACGGTGCCCGGCGCGCGCGAGGGTCTCCGCGGTCGCGCG
>NZ_LPZN01000079.1 GCF_001646655.1 Rhodococcus gordoniae
CGAGGGCCACCCGATCGGGTGGCCCTCGTTGCTGTGACGGATGTCAGTCGAGATAGTCGCGCAGCACCTGCGACCGCGAGGGGTGGCGCAGCTTCGACATGGTCTTCGACTCGATCTGGCGGATGCGCTCGCGCGTCACGCCGTAGACCTGACCGATCTCGTCGAGGGTGCGCGGCTGGCCGTCGGTGAGACCGAAGCGCAGACGCACGACGCCCGCTTCGCGCTCGGACAGGGTCTCGAGCACCGATTGCAGCTGATCCTGCAGCAGTGTGAAGGACACCGCGTCGACGGCGACGACCGCCTCCGAGTCCTCGATGAAGTCGCCGAGCTGGCTGTCGCCCTCGTCGCCGATCGTCTGGTCGAGGGAGATGGGCTCACGCGCGTACTGCTGGATCTCCAGCACCTTCTCCGGCGTGATGTCCATTTCCTTGGCAAGCTCTTCGGGTGTGGGCTCGCGGCCCAGGTCCTGGAGCAACTCGCGCTGGATACGGCCGAGCTTGTTGATGACCTCGACCATGTGCACAGGGATACGGATGGTGCGGGCCTGGTCGGCCATGGCGCGGGTGATGGCCTGACGGATCCACCACGTCGCGTAGGTGGAGAACTTGTAACCCTTGGTGTAGTCGAACTTCTCGACCGCACGGATCAGACCGAGGTTGCCTTCCTGGATGAGGTCCAGGAACGCCATGCCACGGCCGGTGTAACGCTTCGCCAGCGACACGACGAGGCGGAGGTTCGCCTCGAGCAGGTGGTTCTTGGCGCGGTTGCCGTCGCGGCAGATCCAGTTCAGGTCGCGGCGCTGGGCGACGGGCAGCTTCTCGCCCTTCTCCGCCAGCTGCTGCAGCATGTGGGTCGCGTAGAGGCCGGCCTCGATGCGCTTGGCCAGTTCGACCTCTTCCTCGGCGTTGAGGAGGGCGACCTTGCCGATCTGCTTGAGGTAGGCGCGCACGGAGTCGGCCGACGCGGTGAGCTCGGCATCCTTGCGTGCCTGGCGCAGCGCTTCGGACTCCTCTTCGTCCCAGACGAAGTCGCCCGAGGCCTTGTCCTTCTCGCTGGGCTCGTCGTCGTCGACCACGACATCCTCGGCGCCGGCGAGATCACCCTCCGAGACCTCGAGGTCGGCGAGATCTGCTTCCTCGGCGCCGTCGAAGTCCTCTTCACCCGCAGCCTTGGTGGTCTTCTTGGCGGCTGCCTTCTTCGCGGTGGTCTTCTTGGCGGCTGCCTTCTTCGCGGGAGCCTTCTTGGCGGCTGCCTTCTTCGCGGGAGCCTTCTTTGCAGCGGTCTTCTTCGCCGGCGGTGTCGCACCGGGTGCGGTGCCCTCCGGGGAGTCCGCAGCGCCTGCGACGCTGGAAGCGTCCGCAACGGGTGCCGATTCGTTGGCGGAATCAGCGGTGTGGATGTCGGTGGCTGCCACGTACGCCCTTTCGTGACGAGGTAGTGCGGCGTCGCGCCAGAGGTGTTCCGGCGGAGAGGTCTGTCGGGATGAGGGCCGGTTCCGGCCTGCTGGGGACCATTGTAACGATCCTCCGGGCGGTCGATGCGCCGGACTCAGGGAGTGACACCTGTTTTCGCAGCATGAGCAGCCCCGACGATTCCCGCCGCGTTGCGCAGTTCGGCAGGGACCACCGGCGTGCGGTTGGTCAGGAACGGGATCCACTTCTCGTGCTTGCGGCTGATCCCACCACCGGCGATGAACAGATCGGGCCAGAGCAGATCCTCGAAACGTGTGAGGACGCGGGAGACCTCCTTGGCCCACTGCTTGTACGACAGGTCGCCGCGTTCCTTGACGGAGGAGGCGGCGCGGTGCTCGGCCTCCTTGCCGTCGACCTCCATGTGCCCGAACTCGGTGTTGGGCAGCAGGACACCGTTGTGCAGGACGGCCGAGCCGATCCCGGTTCCGAAGGTCAGGAGGATCACCACACCGTCGGTGTCCTTGGCGGCACCGAAGCGGTCCTCCGCGATGCCGGCGGCATCCGCGTCGTTGAGCACCGAGACGTCCCGGCCGTCGAGCGCGTGGGAGAAGAGAGAACGGGCGTCGGTGCCGATCCACGACTTGTCGATGTTGGCGGCGGTCCGGGCGACACCTCCGGTGACCACGCTCGGCAGGGTCACGCCGACGGGACCGGACCAGCCCGCCTGCTCGACGATCTGTGCCACCGTCTTCGCCACGGCCTCCGGGGTGGACGGTTGCGGAGTGAGGAGCTTGATCCGGTCGCCGACCAGGCGGCCGGTATCGAGGTCCACCACGGCACCCTTGACGCCACTTCCCCCGATGTCGACACCGAATCCGTGGTTGCCCGGATTCGATCGGTCCGTGGGGACGTCCTGTGCCATCGTGTACTTCCTCTCGCTGGGTGGGGCCGGCTGCTCCGCTCGTGTGGCAACGATAATGCCCGGTGCCGCCCGGTGCGGCGCTCGGTGGCGAAACCTTCGGCGCTGTGTTCGGATCGGTTCGTGCATGTACAGAGAACGCTCTCCGAATCCGAGTCGTCCGCGTTGAGGGACGTCGCCGTGACCGTCGCGCGTGAGGCCGCAGCCTATGTTCGTGCACGCAGAGCCGAGCTGTTCGGCCCTCCGGGATCGGGGGAGGCCGCCCGTGTCGGGACGAAGTCGACGGCGACCGATCCCGTCACCGCCGCCGACACCGAAAGCGAGGAGCTCATCCGGCGCAGACTCGCCGAACTGCGGCCCGAGGACGCCTTCCTGGGAGAGGAGACCAGTGGCGACGGTGCGAGGGCGACGACCGCGAGCGGGGTGGTGTGGGTGGTCGATCCCATCGACGGCACCGTGAACTTCGTGTACGGACTCCCGGCGTCGGCGGTCTCGGTGGCCGCGCAGGTCGACGGACGTTCGGTGGCCGGAGCTGTCGTCGACATCGCCTCCGGGGAGACGTTCTTCGCGGCGGAGGGTTTCGGGGCGTATCTGGATACGGGTGGCACACGGGTCCGGTTGCGCTGCAATCCGGTGACCGATCCGCGGATGGCGCTCGTGGCGACGGGCTTCTCGTATTCCCCGCAACGGCGTGCGCGTCAGGGGGAGTTGGTGGCGGCACTGTTGCCCAGGGTGCGCGACATCCGGCGTGTCGGAGCGGCTGCGCTCGACCTGTGCATGGTCGCGGCGGGGCGGGTCGATGCGCACTACGAACATGGGCTCGGCCCGTGGGACTGGGCGGCGGGGGCTCTGGTCGCCGCGGAAGCCGGTGCGGTGGTGCGTGTCCCGACAGGCACCGGGGACGACGGCGAACTCACCGTGGCGGTCGCGCCGGGACTCGCCGCCGATTTCGAAACTCTCCTCACCGAAATCGGAGCGTTCCACGCAATTCCGAATTGACCGTTTTGTCACATCGGAAATTGTCGTCGGTCACGTTTTACTGCGACGGTGACGAAAAACAGCATGCACGGTCTCTGAAAATAGTTTCAGCATCGCGCAGTGCGGGCGGCCGTGAGCAGATCGAGATCGAGGGGAGCCGTCTGTTCGCCCGCCGGAACCTCGCGCAGCGCCCGCAGAACCTCCTCCGCATCAGCCCCGGGAGAGACCTCGCGGAAGTAGGTGCCGAGCGCGAGGTCCACCGTGTCGTCCTCACGTGTGTCCTGCACCAACTCGGCGCACGGAGCGAGCAACCACACCGATGACGCAGCTGCGCGACCGGCTTCACCGAACCGGATCTGCCCCTGGCACTGCAGGTTCTGGTCGACATAGACCGGATCGTTGCCGGCCTGTACGTCGGGCGGACTCGAGAAACCGTAATCGCTCAGTTGCGCGGCCACATGCGTCGCCTGACCGCGTTCTCCGTTGGCGTTGAACACGCGTACCCGGGTTGCCGCCAGGGGAGCGGGTTCGGCCTCGAGCAGCGTCGACCGGTCCACGACCTCGCCGAGCGGAGCGGGTTGCGGGCCTTCGGGATCGGCCGCCTCGGTCGGGGGAGCGTTGCACGCCACGGTGGTCGTGACGGGTTCCGACGAACTGATCGCCGAGGTCCACACGACGATGGTGGCTGCGGCGAGGACGGCGCCGGCCACGGCAGCCGGGACCACCCGGCGCCGGCGGAACGGGCGGCCGCGGCGATCGGTTGCGCTTCCTTCGGTGATCAGGGAAACCACGCGGCCCTGCCTCTCGTCTTCTGCCGGGATCGTCGCACTCACTGTAGAGGGCGGGGACTGCGTGGGCGGAACCGCCGACCCGAGGAAATGTCACGAGTCGTTGTGTTGTTGATGACGATTGCCGGACAATTTCCCGCGTTTTCGCGCATCGATTGCATATTCGTGCGCAAGGTCGGCTATTGTTCGGCGGCCGAACCGTCCAAGAACGAACGGTTCGGCGTGGAAACAGAGTGAATTCGGGTATGTCACCCCGGTGACATACCCGTCGGGAACTCCAACGGACGGTCGTGCGTTGCCTTGGCCGGGAGCACCGTCCGTGTCCCGGCCGGCTACCGGTACGAGTACTAGAAGGTAAGAGGAAATGGCGACTGACTACGACGCACCCCGGCGGACCGACAGCGACGATGTGTCGGAGGATTCACTCGAGGAATTGAAGGCCCGGCGTAACGAGGCCCAGTCCGCAGTGGTGGACGTCGACGAATCGGACACCGCCGAGTCCTTCGAGCTGCCCGGGGCGGACCTGTCCGGAGAAGAACTGTCGGTGCGGGTCGTTCCGAAGCAGGCCGACGAGTTCACCTGTTCGAGCTGTTTCCTGGTGCACCACCGGAGCAGACTCGCGAGCGAGGAGAACGGAGTCATGATCTGCCGGGATTGCGCGGCGTGAGGACATAGGTGTGCGATACGAGACCGGGTGACGACGGTGCGCCGTGGTCACCCGCGTCTCTCTCGCACATGCCCCGGCGCTGTGGCGGCTCCCGCTGCACTCTGCGTCCGGGCTCTCTTTCTGTGCCCCGGCTTTCGTGCCTCTACCGGCGACCCGACTCGTCGCACCCCAGTGCCGCGAGCAGTTCGGCCGGCCGCCGCGTGCTGACCAGCCAGTACGGCGTCGGATCCTCCGGGTCGTCGAGCACCACGAGCGCCATGGTCCGCACCCAGGGGCGGTGCTGGACGAACGCCGCCGGATCGAGCTGGCGTCCCATCGCGGCGCTCTTGGCCGACGGCGGAACCACCACCCCCCGCGAGATCACATCGAGGGGTAGATGTGCGCGACCGACGACGAGCTCGCCGCCCACCACCTCGACCCTGCTGCGTGAGAGCCAGGTGAGGACCCAGATCGGCATGGGAAGCAGAAGGACGTAGGGCAGCCACGCATACATCCCGGGCGCGCCCATGTGCAGTTCCGCTGCGAGCAGAGCGGCCACACCGAGCCCGATCGGCCACCACCACCACGGCACCCACATCCGCTCGGAGAAGGTCGGGGCGTCGGCCGTCGGAGGTGTTGTCGCTGAGGTGCGCGAGGATCGGGACACACCGTAAGGATAGTCGCCTCGGTGGAGCAGCCCGGCACGCGAGTAGTCTCGGTCCACGTGACCGATCTTCCCCCGATACCGCTGCGCCGGCTCGATCCGGAGCTCCCAGTGCCCACTCGCGCCCACCCCGGTGACGCCGGCGTGGACTTGTGCACCTCGGCCGACGTGACCCTCGGTCCGGGGGAGCGAGCGCTCGTCGGTACCGGTATCGCCGTGGCACTGCCCGTGGGAACGGTCGGATTGATCCACCCGCGTTCCGGCCTCGCCGCCAAGTTCGGACTGTCCGTCGTCAACACACCCGGCACGGTCGACGCGGGCTACCGTGGGGAGATCAAGGTGTGCCTGATCAACCACGACACCGAGCGCGCCGTCGAACTCCGCCGAGGCGACCGCATCGCGCAGTTGCTCGTCCAGCGCGTCGAACTCGTCGACTTCGTCGAAGTGGACGAACTCGACGACACGGCGCGGGGCAGCGGCGGATACGGATCGAGCGGCGGGCACGCCGGCCTCGTGAAGGAGGGTTCCTGACATGTTCGGACGACGCCGCAAGGACCGCGGGTCGAGCGTCGAGACGAGCGACGCCGCTGCACCCGGCGACGACCTCGGTGCCTACGACGAGCCTTCCGACGAATACGCCACCGGCAGTGCGGCCGATTCCGGCCCGTATGACATCGACGAGGTCGACGAGGAGACGGTGGCCGCCTCCCGTCTGGATCTCGGATCCGTGCTCGTACCGCTGCCGGCCGGCGGCCAGATCCAGGTCGAGATGGCACCGAACGGGACGCCTCAGAACGTCCACCTGGTGACCCAGTTCGGGCGCATCACCGTCTCCGCGTACGCCGCGCCGAAGTCGCCGGGACAGTGGCGCGAGGTCGCTGCCGAACTCGCGGAGACCCTGCGCAACGACAATGCGGAGGTCAGCATCGAGTCGGGCCCGTGGGGTCGTGAACTTCACGGCAGGGCCGCGAACGCCGATCTGCGGTTCATCGGTGTCGACGGTTTCCGCTGGATGATCCGCTGTGTCGTGGCGGCGCCCGCCGGGAATGCGGGAGCCGACTCCGAACTCGTCGGGATCGCACGCTCGGTGATCTCCGGAACGGTCGTCCGGCGAGGAGCCGACCCCCATCCGGTCCGTACGCCGCTGCCGATCGTGCTCCCCGAGGCGCTCACCCGTCAGCTCGTCGCAGCGCAACAACAGCAGCAGCAGCAGGCGGCGCAGCAGCAGGTCGCGCCCCGGCAGGGATCTGCTCCGGCACAACCCGCTCCGCGGACGACCTCGCCGACGCAGCCCACCCGGCAGACCCCGCCTCCCCAGCAGACTCCGCCTCCCCAGCAGACCCCGCCCACTCAGCAGACCCCTCCGCCGCGCCGGGGCGAATCCGGTTCGGCGATGCAGCAACTCGGCTTCTAGGTCGATATCCCGATCATCGATTCGGGACGGGGACGATCCTGTCGAGCGCGGTGAGGCACAGTCTCCCGAGCACGGAGGGATCGTCCCCGATCTGCTCGAGCGTCACCGTCGCGAGTTGCGCGCGAGGGATCTCCCGCGCCCATCGGCGCCCCACCTCCAGCGGATGGACCGCATCGTCCACCGCGGCGGCGATGCCGACCGGCGTACCCACGGCCCGGAGTTCGTCGACGTCGAGCGCTCGGTAGCACGCGGCTTCGTCCAGCGCGGACGGGAGGTCGGGCCATTGGGCGCTCCACGAGCGGGTCAGCTCCCGCGCGAGCCAGGACGGACTCGAGGCGGTCATCGTCGCGGTGACCGCCTCGAGTCCGTGAGCGCGTAGCTCGGACGCCGTCCACCGCGCGCTCCCAGCGGCAGGGGACTCCAGTGGATCGCCGGTCCACGCCGGTAGGGCGGCGAGGATGCCGACGGCCCGGTCGGGATTGTCGAACGCCCATCTCAACGCAACAGCCGCACCGATCGACACACCACCGACGAGGAGCGGCCCGTTCTCGGCGGCATCGTCGAGCGCCGCGACGTAGCTCGCCACCACACCGCGAGGGTCCGGGTCGACGGCGATCGGCGTGATGCCGCGGCGCCGGAGTTCGGGGCCGAACGCCTTCTCGGCGAAGCATGCGTCCGAACCCGTGCCGGGAAGCACGACCGCGGTGCGGGTGACCGGCCGGGACGGGCCGGTGTCCGGGGAGGCCGGGGATTCGCTGCGGGACATGCGGACGATCCTGCACCATCGGTCCCCGGCAACGACGCTCACCTGCGCACACGGTCGTGCCGACAGTGCCTGCACAGCAGGTCGACGGTGCCTGCACGACGGTGTGCACCGTGCAACTTGTATCCGGCCAGAATGCGTCTACAGTGGCGATCGAAGAAGAGTCCGGTGGCACGCGATCCGTGCCCCTTCCGTACAGGAGCGTGTTATGGCTTCCCCGGCCGGCTACCTGCGTCGGCTCACACGGCGGCTCACCGAGGACATCGAAGAACTCGATGCCGAGGAGATGGCCGAATCGTCGCACTCCACGGGCGCCCTACCCGTCGTCGAATGCGCCCGCGGTCAGGAAGTGACCATGTACGGACGCCTCCGCAGTGTCGAGTCGTGTTCGCGTGCCGCTGCTGCCGTCGTCGAGGCGGAGTTCTTCGACGGGACCGATTCGATCCAGCTCGTATGGATCGGCCGTCGGCGCATCCCCGGGATCGAACCCGGGCGTACGTTGACGGTCCGCGGTCGCGTGGGAGAACGCGACGGACGCAAGGTGATCTACAACCCGTACTACGAGCTGCGCGAACCGGCCTGACCGGCGCGCCGGGGACTGCCGGCCCCTGCGTACGCGGAGTGGTTCCCCGTCGATACGCGGGGTCGTACCGCTGTGCCCGATGTGGCACCCTCGTAGGAGTGAGCGACACCAACCAGCAGACGATGCTCGAACAACTCGGCGGGATCAGCGGGTTGATCTATTCGACGCTGCCGGTGCTGGTGTTCGTGCCGGTCAACAGCGTGTGGGGGCTCACGGCGGCCATCTGGACCGCGTTGGGTGTGGCACTGGCGGTGCTCGTGTGGCGCCTGATCCAGCGCACGCCGATCCAGCCCGCGATCTCCGGCTTCTTCGGAGTCGCCTTGTGCGCCTTCATCGCTCATCGCACCGGCGACGCGAAGGGATACTTCCTCTTCGGGATCTACGCGAGCCTGGTCTACGGGGGCGCCTTCCTGTTGTCCGTGCTCGTCCGTAGGCCGCTGGTCGGCGTGATCTGGGGGATGCTCAACGGCCAGGGCTCGCAGTGGCGGTCGCATCCCACCGCGGTGCGCGCCTACGACGTCGCCACCCTCGCATGGACCCTGGTCTTCCTCGGTCGCTATCTCGTGCAGAACCAGCTCTACGACGAGGACCGCACCGGGTGGCTCGCGGTCGCACGGATCGGAATGGGCTGGCCGCTGACCGCGCTGGCGCTGCTGGTCACCCTCTGGGCGGTCCGGCGCGCGGACCGGGTCGTCGAACCCCCGCCGGCCGAGGCCGAGACCATCGAGGACGCTTCGGCCGGGGGGTCCCACGAGGCGTCGGGTTCCCACGACGAGCCGGGCCCCGAGGACCGGCACGGACTCGACGGCCGGCACCGTCTCCGCGACCGGCACGGTTCGCGCGACTAGCGGTTCACCGCCTGCCGGAGATCGTCCTCGACGTCCTCTGCCGTGACGAACAGCAGTTCGTCCCCGCCTTCGAGCGGATCGTCCGGCTGCGGGACGATCACGCGTCCGCCGCGCAGGATCGCCACGAGCGCCGTGTCGCGGGGCAGTTCCAGCTTCCGAACCGGCTTCCCGGCCAGGGCGGTGGTGTCCCGCAGGGTGACCTCCACCAGGTTCGCGCCTTTGCGGAGCGTCATCAACCGCACCAGATCGCCGACCGTGACGGCCTCCTCGACCAGCGCGGCGAGCATGCGCGGCGTGGACACCGCGACGTCGACACCCCACGATTCGTCGAACAGCCACTCGTTGCGCGGATCGTTGACGCGGGCCACCACCCGCGGGACACCGAACTCGGTGGTCGCGAGCAGGCTGAGGACCAGGTTGGCCTTGTCGTCGCCCGTTGCCGCGATCACCACGTCGTACCGTTCGAGTCCGGTGGATTCGAGCGAGCTGAGTTCGCAGGCGTCGGCGTGGACCCAGGTCGCCTCCGGAACGGCGTCCGGTTCGACATGCTCGAGCTTGCGTTCGATGAGCATCACCTCGTGGGCGTTGCGCAGCAGTTCACGCGCTATCGAGCGTCCCACCGCGCCGGCACCGGCGATCGCCACCTTCATGTGAGCTTCCTCTCGGGTGGGTGGGTCAGTTCTCGTCGACCGGCGGGTTCTCGGCGTGGGTGATCGCCTCCGAGACGGAACCCGACACGGCCGCGATGTAGACGGAGTCGTCGGCCTGCAGCACCGTCCTGCGGTCGGGCAGCAGCCCGGTGCCGAACCGGATCAGGAACGCCACGCGCGATCCCGTGGCCTCCTCGAGGTCGGTGACGCGTCGTCCGACCCATCCCTCGTGCAGGTTCACCTCGGCGATGGCGACGGATCCGGTGGGATCGCGCCAGCGGGCGGTCTCGCTGTCGTGCGTCAGCGCGTGGAGCAAGCGATCGGTGGTCCACGGCACGGTCGCCACCGTGGGGATGCCCAGCCGCTCGTACGCCGCGGCCCGCTTGGCGTCGTAGATCCTCGCGACGACACGTTCGACACCGAAGGTCTCGCGGGCCACCCGTGTCGAGATGATGTTCGAATTGTCGCCGGAGGAGACCGCCGCGAAGGCATCGGCGCGTTCGATACCGGCGGAGATCAGCACGTCCCGGTCGAAGCCCATACCGAGCACCGTGTGTCCGGGGAAGTCGTCGCCCAGTCGCCCGAACGCACTCTCGTCGCGGTCGATGACCGCGACCTCGTGACCGAGCCGGACGAGAGCGGTGGCCACCGCCGAGCCGACCCGACCACACCCCATCACCACCACGTACACCGTGGACTCCGTTCCGGTCGATCCTTCCGAGACGGACCGCATCGGACCGCCGAACCGAACGGTACCGCGTGACGATCCCCGAGCAGTCGTGACCCGGCCGAGGGGTACTTCCGGACCCGAACCGCATAGGCTTTGCGCGTGTCCAAGCTTTCCACCGCGGCGAAGCGGCTCGTGCTGGGTCGGCCGTTCCGCAGCGACACTCTCGGGCACGAGTTGCTGCCCAAACGCACCGCGCTGCCGGTGTTCGCCTCCGATGCCCTCTCGTCGGTCGCCTACGCGCCCGAGGAGATCTTCCTCGTCCTCTCCGTTGCGGGACTGTCGGCCTACGCGTTCTCTCCGTGGATCGGTCTCGCGGTCGCCTTCGTACTCGTGATCGTGATCGCCGGTTACCGCCAGACGGTGCGCGCCTACCCATCGGGCGGCGGCGACTACGAGGTGGCCACGAAGAATCTCGGCCCCACGGCCGGACTGACCGTGGGCAGCGCGCTGCTCGTCGACTACGTGCTGACGGTCGCGGTGTCGCTGTCGTCCGCGGCGGCGACGGTCGGATCGGCGGTCCCGTTCGTGGCCCGGCACAAGGTTCTCTTCGTCATCCTCGCGATCGTGTTGCTGACCGCGGTGAACCTGCGCGGTCTCCGGCGGGCCGGACGCGCCTTCGCCGTTCTCACCTATACCTTCGTGGGCTGCATGCTGGTGATGCTCGGGGCCGGCCTGTTCCGGATCTTCGTCCTGGGCGACGAGCTGCGCGCCGAGTCGGCCGATCTCGAACTCGTCGCCGAGCAGACCGACCTGACGGCGCTCGCATTCGTCCTCCTGGTCGCGCGCGCATTCTCGTCGGGGTGCGCCGCGCTGACGGGCGTCGAGGCGATCAGCACGGGTGTGCCGTCCTTCCGGAAGCCGAAGGCACGCAACGCCGCGACGACGTTGCTGGTGCTCGGAGCCATCGCCGTCACGCTGTTCCTCGGGGTGGTCTTCCTCGCCCGACGACTCGGGGTCGTGGTGGCCGAGCACCCCGAGACCCAACTGCGGGGTGCGCCCGAGGGCTACGAGCAGAAGACGCTGCTCGCCCAGCTGGCCCATACCGTCTTCGACGGGATACCGGCTGCGTTCGTCCTGATCACGATCGTCACCGCCGTGATCCTCGTGCTCGCCGCCAACACCGCGTTCAACGGATTCCCCGTGCTCGGCTCGGTTCTCGCGCAGAACCGCTACCTGCCGCGCCAGTTCCACACGCGTGGTGACCGCCTCGCGTTCAGCAACGGCATCCTCTTCCTCGCCGGTATCGCCGTCGTCTTCGTGTGGGTCTTCGAAGCCGAGGTCACCCGGCTCATCCAGCTGTACATCGTGGGGGTGTTCGTCGCGTTCAGCCTGGGACAGGCCGGCATGGTGCGTCACTGGACCCGGGAGCTGCGCACCGAGTCGGATCCCGCCGCCCGGGGTCGCATGACGCGGTCGCGGTTGATCAACGGGGTCGGGTGCGTGTCCACCACGCTGGTGCTGCTGGTCGTGCTGACCGGCAAGTTCGCGGCCGGGGCATGGATCGCGGTGGTGACCATGGTGGTGGCGTTCGTGCTGATGAAGGCGATCCGGCGTCACTACGACACGGTCGCCGCGGAACTCGAGAGCGTGGACTGGGACGGAGTGCTGCCCAGCCGCACGCATTCCATCGTGCTGGTCTCGACCTTGCACATGCCCACCATGCGTGCGCTCGCCTATGCGCGGGCGACCCGCCCGGACACGCTCGAGGCGATCACCGTCAACGTCGACGACGAGAGCACCCGGCGTCTCGTCGTCGAATGGGAGAAGAGCGATCTGACGGTTCCGCTGAAGGTCGTCGAGTCGCCCTACCGGGAGATCACGCGGCCCGTCCTCGACTACGTGCGGCGGGTTCGGCGCGATTCTCCCCGGGACGTGGTGACCGTGTTCATCCCCGAGTACGTGGTGGGCCACTGGTGGGAGCAGCTTCTCCACAACCAGAGTGCGTTGAGGCTCAAGAGCAGGCTCCTCTTCCAGCCGGGGGTGATGGTGACGAGTGTGCCGTGGCAGCTGCGCTCGTCCGCGGAGGCGGGCGCGATGGGGCGGGCCGTCCCGGACGGACAGGAACGACAGTTCGACAACGAGGAGGAACCCCGGTGAATCGTCAGGCACACCCGCGTACGGATTGGTCCGGCCGGCGGATCGAGGTGATCCTCGGGAATCCCGCCCACGGCGGTGCGTGTGTCGCGCGGTTCGAGGGTCGGGTCGTCTTCGTGCGGCACGGACTGCCGGGGGAGCGGGTCTTCGCTCGCGTCACCGAGGATCGGGGCGGGTCGTTCTGTTTCGCCGACGTGGAGGACGTACTCGAGGCGTCCGAGGATCGCGTCGAGCGGGTCTGTCCGATCTCCGGTCCGGGGGGAGCGGGCTGTTGCGATCTGTCGCACATGACCGTCGCGGCGCAACGTCGTTTCACGGGCGCCGTGGTGGTCGAACAGCTGCGCCGGCTGGGCGGTGTGGACCGCGAGGTGACGGTCGAGGAGGTGCCGGGCGGTGCCTCGAACGGGACCTTGTGGCGAACCCGGGTGCGGCTCGCGGTGGACGTGGTCGGGAATCCGGGATACCGGCGCTACCGCAGCAACGAGGTCGTGCCCGAGCTGGCCTGTCCGCAGATCGATCCGCACGCCTATGTCGGTCTCGCCGACCGGGTGTGGCAACCGGGAGCCGAGTTGCAGGTGGTGCTCGACGCGGACGGTGGTCGGCACGTGGTGGAGATCGCGCCGCCCGCCGTCGCGGGTGGTGCGCGGCGGCAGGGTCGGCGCGGCGCGGCGTCGCGGCGGGCGGCGGCGAACGCACCCCGTCCGGAGAAGGTGATCGAGGGTTCGGGTCGTGTGCTCGAGCGGGTCGGTGAGCGAGAGTGGCGGCTGGTGCCGACCGGCTTCTGGCAGGCCCACCGCGGTGCCGCGACCACCTATTCGACGGTGGTGGGTGAATGGGCGCAGGCCTCCGCGGGTGCGACGGCGTGGGATCTCTACGGCGGGGTGGGGGTGTTCGCCGCGGTGCTCGCCGAGCAGGTGGGTCCGTCCGGGCATGTGGTGTCGGTCGAGTCGTCGAAGACCGCCGTCGACGACGGGATGGAGGCGCTCGCCGATCTCGGGCAGGTGGCCTTCCGTCACGGTCGGGTGGAGCGGATGATCCCCGAGCTACCGGCACCCGAGGTGGTCGTGCTCGACCCACCGCGGGCGGGAGCCGGCAGGGACGTGGTGGCGGCCGTGGCCGAGGCCGGTCCGCGCCGGATCGTCCACGTGGGGTGCGATCCCGCCTCGTTCGGCCGTGATGTGGGGCTGTATCGCGATCACGGGTTCGAGTTGGCGGACGTCCGGGCCTTCGCGGCGTTCCCGTCTACTCATCATGTGGAGTGCATCGGTCTGTTCACCCGTTGAGCGTGTTTCCCGTCAC
>NZ_LPZN01000080.1 GCF_001646655.1 Rhodococcus gordoniae
TCACCGCCGCGGCCGCGGCGATCGACGCGCCGATCCTCGTCGGGGCGGTGCTGGTCAACGGGGACGGCACCACCACCAATTCGGTGATCGTGTGGGACGCGCAGACCGGGCCGGGGGAGCAGCACGACAAGAAGATCATCCAACCGTTCGGGGAATATCTGCCGTGGCGTTCGTTCTTCCGGTTGTTCTCCGAGTACGCCGACCGCGCCGGCCACTTCGTGCCCGGCCACGGGGACGGCACCGTCACCGCGGCGGGCCTCGATATCGGGGTGGCGACCTGCTACGAGGTGGCCTTCGACCGGGCGTTCCGCGACTCGATCACCGCCGGGGCACAACTGTTGGCGGTGCCGACGAACAACGCCACCTTCGGCGACACCGAGATGACCTACCAGCAGCTGGCGATGTCGCGGCTGCGGGCCGTCGAGCACGGCCGGGCCGTGGTGGTCGCGGCGACCAGCGGGGTCAGCGCGATCGTCGACCCGGACGGCCGGGTGCAGCAGAGCACATCCCTGTTCGTGCCCGATGCCCTGGTGGCGCAGGTGCCCGTGCGGGCAGACGTTACGCTGGCTAGTCGGCTCGGAGTGGCGCCGGAGCTCGTGCTCTGCGCCGCGGCCGTGGTCGCCGCCGGTCTCGCCGTGGTGCGGGGGCGGCGGGAGAAGGCCGGTGCGGCAGCTCGCGCCAGCACCGGCGCAGCAGGAGCACCGGCCGGTGGCCGGTTCGACAAGGAGGACCTCTGATGGCAGCGGCGACGCCGGCCGGGAACGACAGCGCACCCAGCGCCCGCACCCTGGTGATCATTCCGACCTACAACGAGCGGGAGAACCTCGGTCGGATCATCACCCGGCTGCACGCCGCGCTGCCGCACACCCACGTCCTGGTCGTCGACGACGGCAGCCCCGACGGCACCGGCGACCTCGCCGACGACCTCGCCGCCGCCGACGAGCGCATCGCGGTGCTGCACCGCACCGAGAAGAACGGGCTCGGCGCCGCCTACATCGCCGGTTTCCGGTGGGGGCTCGAGCACGACTACACGGTGCTCGTGGAGATGGACGCCGACGGCAGCCACGCCCCCGAGCAGCTGCACCTGCTGCTCGAGCAGGTCGACGCCGGCGCCGATCTGGTGCTCGGCTCCCGGTACGTGCCCGGCGGCACGGTGGTGAACTGGCCGTGGCACCGCGAGGTGCTCTCCCGCGGCGGCAACATCTACTCGCGGCTCGCGCTCGGGGTGTCGATCCAGGACATCACCGGCGGCTACCGCGCCTACCGCCGGGAGGTGCTCGAGAAGCTCGACCTCGACGCGATCGCCTCGCACGGCTACTGCTTCCAGGTCGATCTGGCGTGGCGCACCCTGCAGGCCGGGTTCACCGTCGCCGAGGTGCCCATCACGTTCACCGAACGGGAGATCGGCGAGTCGAAGATGAACGGCAACATCGTGCAGGAGGCCCTCGTGCGGGTCACCGTGTGGGGATTGCGCAGCCGCCTCGCGCGGCTGCGGGCACTGCTCGGCCGGTGATGCTCTCTGCGCTGCGCGGCTGATGCGTCAGGCGCTACGCGGCCACGGCCAGCGGGCGTCGAGTTCCTCCCCGAGCCCCAGGGCCGCGCACAACCGGCGGATGGCGGTGCAGTCCTGCACCACCGGCCGGCCCTCGCTCACCGCGATGGTGTCGGCGACGAGTTCGTCGCCGCCGGGGATGTTCTCGTGCGCGATGATCGCCGCCCAGGTGGAGGTGTCGGCGCCGGTGAACGCCGCGACCGCCGCGCCGAGCGCGTCGAGCAACCGCACCCGATCGGCGTCGTCGAGTTCGGTGAGCACCGCGGTGAGCAGGCCCCCGGCGAGGGAGGCGTGGCACAGCTCGTCGCGGCGGTGCACCGCCACCGTCGCGCGGTTCACCGGCTGCACCTGCGGGTCGGTGGTGAGCAACGCCAGATAGGCGCTGATCGAGGTTTCGGCGACGGTGGTGAACGCCAGCTGCACCAGCGCCGCCGCCCGCGGATCCTCCGCCCGGGCGACCGCGGCCCGGTGCTCCCGCACCGTGGGGCACAGCGGCAGCACCGATTCCGGTAACGCCCAGCCGCGACGGCGGCGGGTCAGCGCGTTGGCCTGCTGATGCATGAGGGTGTGGTACTGCTCGTCGACCATCGCCTGCAGCACCCCGGTGACCACCCTGTCGGACGGGCCGAAGCCGAACACGTCGTCGGTGATCAACCCGAAGCCCGGATTGACGACGTGCTGCTCGATGTCGACGACGCTCTTGTTGTAGGCGATCCACGCCCACGCCCGCAGCCGCGCCCGCTGCGCCTCGTCCAGCGCCAGATAGCGTCGATGCTCGGCGAAGGGCAGCATCTGTTCGGGGAAGTCGGCGCGGTGCGGGTCGAACAGCGCGTCGAGGTCCACCTCGGTTTTCTTCACCGCGGCGCGGCGCGGCCAGGACCGGACCAGTCCGGTGATCACCGCGCTCTCGGCCGGATCGGACGGATCGTGCGGCGGGAGTTCCGGCGCGCGCAGCTGCCCGCCCGGGGTGTCGGACTCGGTCACGTCCGGCTCCTTTCCTCGCGGGAGGACACCGCCCCCGGATCCCGCGGCAGCGTCGCGAACAGCTGCGCGCACAACTCCGCGGCGGCGGGGCACCCGTCGCCCAGCGCGGTGTGGGCCCGGTCGAGCAGCGCCGCGAAGTCGGGCAGCGCGTCGGTGGCGGCGTCGAGGTCGGCGACCGCCTCGGCGAGCGCGCGACGGGCGGTGTCGGCATACGGGTTGGTGCGCTGGATGTCGTGGTAGACCTCGGCGGTGCCGCCGGTGATGCGTGCGAGCAGCGCCCGCAGCACGGTGTGCGGGGGTGCGGCGACCCGCGCGGCGACGCCCGGCACGTCGAGCCGGTCGAGGGCGATCCCGAAGGCGAGGATCGCGGCGTGGGTGAGCACCTGCACGGCGGCGGTGATGCGGTCGTGCTCGTCCGCGGTGGTCTCCACCACGGTGGCGCCCCGGGCGCGCAGCGCCGTCACGAACTCGTCCGCGGCCGGGGCGTCGTGGTGGCGCACCGTCAGCACCGGCCGGCCCGGCAGACCGAGATCCGGGGCGAACATCGGGTTGATGCCCAGCGCGGGTGCGCCCGGCCGGTAAGTGTGCAGCGCCGCGGCGATCGGGGTCTTCACCGACAGGGTGTCCACCAGCAGGGTGTGCGGGGGCAGCAGCCGCGCCAGCACCGGCAGGGCGGCACCGGCGATCACGTCGGGGACGGCCAGGACCACGAGGGCGGCGTCGCCGAGGGCGCCGGCGAGGGCGGTGTCGGGGGCGGTCAGGTCGGCGCACAGCATCCCCGGGGTGGTCGGGTCGGCGGCCGGGTCGACGACGAGCACCTCCCGGCCGGCCGCGCGCAGCACGGCGGTGAGCAGGGCGCCGACGGCGCCGCATCCGCCGGCGACGACCACCCGGCCGGTGGTGGTCACGGCCCGGCCCGCCCCGGCAGCACCGGCGGCCCGTCGACGAGACCGGCCGTGTCCGTGGAGCCGGTCGCACCGGCCCCGTCGGTCGGGGCGGTGTCGCGGGCCGCGGCGAGGCAGCGGCGCATCACCACGGACTTGACGAGGGTCTCGTCGAGTTCGTCGTCCGGATCGGACAGCGCCACGATCGCCCCGCCGATCCCGAAGGTGACCTCGTGGGCGGTGGCGACGAGGGTGCGGATGACCACCGACAGGTCGGCGGCGCCGGTCGGCGACAGATAGCCGATGGCCCCGGAGTACACCCCGCGCGGGCCGTCCTCGAGCTTGTCGATGATCTCCATGGTGCGCAGCTTCGGGGCGCCGGTCATCGAGCCGCCGGGAAAGGCGGCGCGCACACAGTCCACCGCGGAGACGTCCGGTCGCAGGGTGCCGCGCACCGTGGACACCAGCTGGTGCACCGCCGCATAGGTTTCCACCGCGAACAGCGCCGGCACGTGCACCGAGCCGGGCACGCACACCCGCGACAGGTCGTTGCGCACCAGATCGACGATCATCAGGTTCTCGGAGCGGTCCTTCTCGCTGGCCTGCAGGCCCTCCCGCAGCGCCGCGTCCTCACCGGGGGTGCGGCCGCGCGGGCGGGTGCCCTTGATCGGTTTCGATTCGACGGTGCCGTCGGCGTCGATCCGCAGGAAGCGTTCCGGGGAGGCGCTGAGCACCGCCACCTCGGGGAAGTCGAGCAGCGCGCTGTAGGGGGTGGGGCTGATCCGCCGCAGCACCCGGTAGGTGCCGAGCGGGTCGATGCCACCGTCGACGGTGACGGTGTTCGTCAGACACACCTCGTAGGTCTCGCCGCTGCGGATCTCGTTCTGGCACTGGGCGATCAGATCGAGATACCGCTGCGGGGAGTGCCGCAGCCGCAGCTGCGGGCC
>NZ_LPZN01000081.1 GCF_001646655.1 Rhodococcus gordoniae
CGCGAGGCCGAGCCGGAAGAGGAGCGTCAGCACCGGGACACCGAGGAGAGCGACGCACCGGGCACCGCGACGGGTCGTCCCACCACCTCGGGTGCACCCACCACCCCGCGGGAGATGCCGACGCTGCCGACCTTCCCTCCGCGCGGCGGCGGGTGACGCACAGAGTTCACGACGGGACGGTGAACCCCCGCCCCTACCATCGAGACGTGCCGTCCATTCACCATTCATCGTTGCGGAAGACCGACCCCGAGAGTCTGTACCGGATCGTCGCGCTGCGCACCGACGTGTTCGTCTTCGAGCAGGGCATCACCTGCGAACCGGAACTCGACGGGCGCGATCTCGGCACGCCCGATTCGGATTCGTGCGCACCGGACCGAACTACATCGAGGCCGGGATCGACCACGTGCCGATGCGCCGGACCGCGTGACCGGGGACGCGCATCAGCCTGCGTCGAAGACGGTCATCAGCCGATCTCGAAGTGCACCCCGGTGAGCTTCTCCGACAGCTCCCACAGACGCGTCGCGGTCTCCCGGTCGCGGGCACGACGCCCCACGGCGGCGACACCGGGGGATCCGTACAGCAGGAAGCGCGGACCGATGTAACCACCCGAGACAGCCGGATCGGAGGCGGCGAGCACGACCGATTCGGCCCCCTGGTCCGGCGTGCGCTGCAGGACCCTCTTGCCGAAGCCGAACAGCCGGTCGAACCACGTCCCCGTGTGGCTGCCCACTTCCGTCGCCGCGTAGCCGGGGTGGGCCGCGACCGCGCGCAGAGGCGAGCGGGCCGCAGCGAGGCGGCGTTCCAGTTCGAGATCGAACAGCAGGTTCGCGAGCTTCGACT
>NZ_LPZN01000082.1 GCF_001646655.1 Rhodococcus gordoniae
AGATCGACGCGTCCGAGGAGGTGAGCGGCGCTCGACACCGTGACGACGCGACCGGTGATGCGTGGCAACAGCAGTCCGGTGAGGGCGAAGTGTCCGAGATGGTTGATTCCCATCTGCATCTCGAACCCGTCGGCGGTGCGGCTGAGCGGAACCGCCATCACCCCGGCGTTGTTGACCAGGACGTCGATCGGCAGCTCCGAGCGCCCGGGCCGTCGCTTCACCCACACCGCTGGTGGCCCCCGTCACGACGACGGTGCGGCCGACCAGCGTTGTGGAAGCGTCAGGCGCCAATCGAGGACTTGAGCATCGGGAGCATCGCCCACAGCTCGTCCTGCCAGTATCCCCACGAGTGGGTGCCCAGGACCGGGAACGAGAAGTGTGCGGTGTCGATGCCCAGGGTCAGCAGGCGCACCTGGAAGGCACGGTTCTGCGTGAGGGCGAGCGCTTCGAGCCCCATGGCGTTGGTCGTGTTGAAGCTGCCCACGAGCGAGCCCGGCCGGTCGTACTGGCCTGGCAGACCGCTCGCCGCGGAGATCCACATCGGCAGACCGCGCAGGTTCGGCGCCGCGACGAACGGGTCGTGACGCAGCCACGCCGAATCCCAGGGCGGTCCCCACATCGCGTCGGAGTTGTATCCGCCGGCGTCGAGCATGGCCACACGGATGGCTTCGCGCATCCCCGGTGCCGAGAGGTTGAGGTAACCCGACAACGAACCGGCGAACGTGAACTGGTTGCGGTGGTAGGCGGCCAGGATCAGCGCCGCGTTGCCGCCCATCGACAGGCCGACCAC
>NZ_LPZN01000083.1 GCF_001646655.1 Rhodococcus gordoniae
GGTCGGCGGGGTGGGGTCGGGCCAGCGGGTCTCGTCCCAGCCGTGCCCCCAGATCACCGCGTCGTCGTGCGCGTCGGCGTGCGCGCGCACCCGGCGCAGCGCGTCGGCGCGGTCGGTGGCGTCGGTCAGGTCCAGGCCGGTCAGGGCCAGGCCGTGGCTGGTGGTGTGCACGTGGGTGTCGACGAAACCGGGGGCGACGAACGCGCCGTGCAGGTCGACGATCTCGGCGTCCGGGTGCAGGGCGCGGCCGGGCCGGTCCTGCCCGACCCACACGATGGTGCCGTCGGTGACGGCCATCGCGGTGGCATCGGGGGCACCGGCGCTGTAGATGCGGCCGCCGACGAGAAGCTGGGTGTGCGGTGCAGGGCTCACGGGTGCCCAGTCTGCCCGTTACCGCTCCTCGCGGCGGCGCGGGGTCTCCACGATCTCCCCGTCGAGCACGGTGCCGCGGTCGTCGACCTGCTCGGGCGCGGCCGTGCCACCGGTCAGGTGCGGGGCGGCGCCGACGACGCTGTGATCGACGACCTGCCCGTCGACCACCACCAGCCGCTGCGCGGTGAACCCGGTGGCGCGGGCCCGGCGCGCGACCAGCGTGCGCACCGCCGGACGCAGCGCGGCGCGGGTCGGCAGCAACAACATCACCCCGAGCACGGTGCCGACGATGCCGGGGATCAGCACCAGCGCGGCGCCGGCGCCGATGAGCGCGCCGTCGGTGAGCACCCGCTCCGGCGAATTGGCGTGCGGCGCCCGACCGCCACGCAGTTCGCCGAGGTTGCGCAGCGCGCGGCGACCCAGCGCGGCGAGCACGAGATAACCGGCGGCGCTGACACCGAGGAAGATCAGCACGGTGGCCAGCGCCCCGAGGGTGGAGCCGAGCCAGGCCAGCACCGCGATCTCCGCCACGACGTAGAGCACGAACAACAACGGGTACACGGCGGGGTTTCCTTCCGTCGGTGGTTTCTGTCCGGTCAACGAACGGGCCGCCGGTTTTGCTCCCGCACCCGCCCCCAGATGCAGTGCGTGATCGAATGGCGGCCATGACGGCAGGTGACTGGGCGGTGCTGATGACCGCCGCGACGGCCGCCGGCTGGGTGGACGCGGTGGTCGGCGGCGGCGGGCTGATCCTGCTGCCCGCCCTGTTCCTCGTCGCCCCGCAGTTGACGCCGCAGGCGGCGCTGGCGACGAACAAGCTCACCGCGATCTGCGGGACCGGCGCGGCGGTGCTGACCTTCGCGCGGCGCATCCCGCTGCGCTGGTCGCTGCTCGGCCCGGCCGCGCTCGTCGCGGCGCTGGCCGCGGCGGCCGGGGCGGCGGCGGTCTCGCTCATCGACCGGGAGGTGTTCATCCCGATCGTGATGGTGGTGCTCGTCGCGGTGGCGGTGTTCGTCACCACCCGCCCGAAACTCGGGGCCGGCGGCACCCGCCGCCCGTCCACGCTGCGGCTGGTCACGGTGGTGGTGACGGCCGCGGCGGTGATCGGCTTCTACGACGGCATCCTCGGGCCGGGCACCGGCACCTTCTTCATCATCGTGTTCGCGGCGATGCTCGGCAGCGAGTTCGTCACCTCGGCGGCGATGGCGAAGGTGCTCAATTTCGGCTCGAATCTGGGGGCGCTGGTGCTGTTCGCTCTCGGCGGGCATGTGTGGTGGACGCTCGGGTTGGCGATGGCGGTGTGCAATGTGGCCGGTTCGGTGCTCGGTTCCCGGATGGCGCTCGCGCGCGGCGCCGGCTTCGTGCGGGTGGTGCTGCTGGTCGTGGTGGTGGCCATGGTGATCCGGCTCGGCATCGAACAGTTCGGCTGAGCCGCCCCGCGGGGTGATCGGTGCGGCACCCCCGGCTCGGTGCGTACCGGCGATAGGGTGGGCGGGTGAGCGCGGTGGACGACGATTTCCTGGCCCTTCCGTTGCAGGCGGCCGCCGACGCGGCGCTGACGGTGGCGCGGGCGGCGGGCGCGAGTCACGCCGATGTGCGGGTACATCGACTGCGGACCTGGACGAGCACCCTGCGCGACGGCGCCCTGCAGGCCGCGGTGGACGACACCGACTGCGGGGTGGCGGTGCGGGTGCTGCTCGACGGCACCTGGGGGTTCGCGTCGCATCCGGTGCCCGGCCCGGACGGCGCCGCCGACGCCGCGGCCCGCGCGGTGGCCGTGGCCCGCACCCTGCGCGCGTTGAATCGTGATCCGGTGCGGTGGGCCGACGAACCGGTGCACCGCGACGCGGTGTGGGTCTCGCCGTACGAGATCGATCCGTTCACCGTCCCCGCCGCCGAGCGCATCGCGGTGCTCGAGGACTATTCGCGGCGACTGCAGGACGCTACCGGGGTCGACCACGTCGGCGCCCATGTGACGCTGGTCAAGGAACAGAGTTTCTACGCCGATCTCGCCGGGTCGACGATCACCCAGCAGCGGGTGCGGATCCACCCCGACCTCGAGGCGACCCGCGTCGACCGCGCGGCCGGCACCTTCGAGTCGCTGCGTACCCTGGCCCCGCCGACCGGCCGCGGCTGGGAGTACCTCGCCTCCGACCGGTGGTGGGACTGGAGCAGTGAGCTTGCCGAGCTGCCCGAGCAACTCGCCGAGAAGGCGCAGGCCCCGTCGGTGACCGCCGGCCGCACCGATCTGGTGATCGACCCGACGAATCTGTGGTTGACCATCCACGAATCGGTCGGGCACGCCACCGAATACGACCGGGCCATCGGCTACGAGGCCGCCTACGCCGGCACCTCCTTCGCCACCCCCGACCTGCTCGGCAGCCTGCGCTACGGCAGCGCCGCCATGCACGTCACCGCCGACCGCACCGAACCGCACGGGCTGGCCACCGTCGGCTACGACGACGACGGGGTCGCCGCCCAGTCCTGGGATCTGGTGCGCGACGGAGTGCTCGTCGGCTACCAGCTCGACCGGGCGTTCGCGCCCAAGCTCGGGGTGGCCCGCTCGAACGGCTGCGCCTACGCCGACTCGGCGCATCACGTGCCGATCCAGCGGATGGCGAACGTATCGCTGCAACCCGATCCGACGGTCGACCGCAGCACCGCCGATCTGATCGCCGGGGTCGACGACGGGCTGTACGTCGTCGGCGATCGCAGCTGGTCGATCGACATGCAGCGGCACAACTTCCAGTTCACCGGGCAACGTTTCTACCGGATCCGCGGCGGGCGGCTCGCCGGGCAGGTCCGCGATGTGGCCTATCAGGCGTCGACCACCGAGTTCTGGGGTGCGCTCGAGGCGGTCGGCGGTGCGTCGACCTGGCGGCTCGGCGGAGCGATGAACTGCGGCAAGGCGCAACCCGGGCAGGTCGCCGCGGTCTCGCACGGCTGCCCGTCGGTGCTGGTGCGCGGCGTGAACGTGCTCAACACGGTGCAGGAAGGTGGCCGATGATCCCCGGAGACCGACTCGTCGAGACCGCCCTGGCGGCCTCCCCCGTCGACGAGACCCTCGTGATCGTCACCGACGGCGCCGAGGCGTCGCTGCGGTGGGCGGGCAACTCGATGACCACCAACGGGTCCGCGCGCGCCCGCAGCGCCACCATCGTCGCGATCCGCCGCACCCCCGGCGGGGCGCACTGCGGGGTGGTCACCGCCGCGATCGTCGACGCCGACGACATCGCGCCGGTGGTCGCCGCGGCATGGGCCGCGGCGCAGCAGGCCCCGGCCGCGCCCGATGCGATGCCGCTGCTCGACGGCGACGACACCGACCCGCACTGGGACGATCCGGCCGTCGGCACCGATGTCGAGGTCTTCGCCCCGCTCCTCGACGGGCTCACCGCCGGCTTCGACGACACCGACGCCCTGTACGGGTTCGCGCACCACCAGTCCACGACCCTGTGGCTGGGCACCTCCACCGGGGTGCGGCGCCGCTGGGTGCAGCGCGACGGGTCGCTCGAGATCAACGGCAAACGCGGCGGCCCGACCGGGGCGAGCGCGTGGGTCGGGGCGGGCACCGTCGACTTCACCGACATCGCCATGGATCCGCTGCGCGCCGAACTGGCGCGGCGGCTGGACTGGGCCGGCACCCGCGTCGACCTGCCCGCCGGCCGGTACGAGACGGTGCTGCCGCCGTCGGTGGTCGCCGATCTGCTGATCCCGCTGCTGTGGTCGCTCGACGGGCGCGGCGCCGCGGAGGGCCGCTCGGTGTGGGCGGGGCCCGGCGGCACCCGCCTCGGCGAGCAGATCGCGGCGCTGCCGGTGACGTTGACCTCCGATCCGGCCGCGCCCGGACTCGGCTGTCCGCCGTTCGTGGTGGCCACCGCCTCCACCGACAGCGTCTCGGTGTTCGACACCGGCATGAGCGCCGGGCGGGTCGACTGGCTCCGCGACGGCGCCCTGCACGCCCTGGCGTATCCGCGGGCCACCGCCGCCGAATTCGGGGCCGTCCCTACCGCGCCGGGGGAGAATCTGCTGCTCACCGGTGGTGGCACCGCCGATGTGGACGACATGATCGCCCGCACCGAACGCGGCCTGCTGCTGACCACCGTGTGGTACCTGCGGGAGGTGGATCCGGCGGTGCTGCTGCTGACCGGCCTGACCCGCGACGGGGTGTATCTGATCGAGGACGGGCAGGTGCGGGCGGCGGTGAACAACTTCCGGTTCAACGAGTCGCCGGTGGATCTGCTCGGCCGCGCCACCGAGATCGGCGCCACCGAACGCACCCTGCCCCGGGAATGGAAGGACTGGTTCACCCGCACCGCGATGCCGCCGATGCGCATCCCCGATTTCCACATGTCGTCGGTCAGCGCCGCCCACTGACCGGACCCCGCGTGGTTCGGAGCAGGCCGGCGAGATGCCTGCCGATCGCCTCCGGACGGACCTGCGCTCTCTCGCAGGTGGACAGAACAAGGCACGAACCCGCAGGTGAGGCCGAGGGCCCCTACGAGATCAGGCGAACCGGGACGATCCGGACACCTCGCGGGGCGGTTCACTCGAGGTCGCGGACCCACCGGGCGGGGCTGCCCACATACACCGCGTTCGGCGCGCAGTCCTCGGTCACCAGCGAGTTCGCGCCGATCACCGCACCGGCCCCGATGCTCACGCCCGGCATGATCACCGCACCCGACCCGATCCACGCGCCGTCCCCGAGGGTCACCGGCTCCCCTGTCAGCGTGGAGGCCCGCTGGTCGGCGGTACCCATCCGGTGGCTGCTGGTGAGCACCCGCACGTGGTCGCCGAGGAACACCCGCTGCCCGACGGTGATGTCGGCGACCGTGTCGAAATAGCAGCCGTGGTTGACGAACGACCCCGCGCCGAGGCTGAGCCGTCCCAGGCCCTGCACCACCACGCGGGTGTGGATCAGGCTCGGCGGCGTCGCGTCGACACCGGCGCGGCGCAACCACTTCCAGCGCCGCCGGCCGGACAGCAGCGGATTGCTCGCGAGGGCCACCGCGACCGCCTGGGACCGGTAGGTATGAGAGCGGGCCACAGCGCCTACCGACCGGCGATCTCGTCGGCGGAGACGAGCACACACGCCAGGCCCACGGTGCCGGTGCGGCCGCGGCGCAGCACACTCGCGCCGACGATCAGCCGGCCGAGCAGCCCGTACTTGCGGGCGATCACCGACCGCGCGTGCGCCGACCCGTCGGCGTCGAGCACCTCCCCGGTGCCGGGCACCGCCACCGACTTCGGGTTGCCGCGCGCGTCGCAGATCGCCAGGGACACCCGCCGATCTCGGCGCAGCCGCCGCACCTTGTAGGCATCGGCGACCGTCCACACCAGCAGCCGGTTCCCCTCGGGCGCCGCCCACACCGGGGTGCCCACCGCGCTGCCGTCCTTGCGGTAGGTCGTCAGCAGCACGAACTTGGCGGCGGCGAGGTCCGCGAATGTCGGGGTCGTCGAATCGGGCATGGATCCCACCCTACAAACCGCACGGTCCACCGGCACCGCGCGTCCCGCGTCCGGCGCGTTCTACCCTGGCGGGCATGGCCGATACCGCTGTGGACGTGCACCTGCCCGCCGGGCACCTGACCTCTCCGCAGATACAGGTGCTCGCCGAGCTCGCCCACACCCACGGCGGCGGCGAACTGCATCTGACCGCCCACGCCCAGCTGCAGGTGCGCGGCGACCCTGCCGCCATCGCCGCAGCTCTCGTTTCCGCCGGTCTGACCGTCGACGTGCCCACCCGCGCACGGCTTCTCGTCTCCCCGCTCAGCGGCCGTATCGGCGGGCACCGCGACCTGCGCGAGCTCACCGCCACCGTGGGGGCACGGGTCGTCGAGCAGCCGGTGCCGGCCGGCACGGTGGTCGGGCTCGACGACGGCACCGGCGACATCGTCGCCCTCGCCCCCACCGTCGCGGTCCTCGCCCGCCCCGACGGCCGGTTCGCGGTGATCCGCGACGGCGCCGACACCGGGGTGCGCGTCGACCCCGCCGACGCCGCCGACGCGCTGCTCGGCCCACCGACCGGCCCCACCGGTGATCCGGAGCCGGTCCCGGCGGGGCCGCGGCCACCGATCGGCTGGCTCGACCAGCCCGACGGGGCGGTCACCCTCGCCGGCGGCCTGCCCGGTGGGATCCTCCCCGCCCGTCTCGCGGAGTTCCTTGCCGCCGTCGACCGTCCGGTGATCGTCACCCCGTGGCGGTCGGTGCTGCTGTGCGATCTGGACGAGTGGACCGCCGAGCAGGTGGTGCGGGTGCTCGCCCCCATGGGATTGGTGTTCGACGCCGACTCCCCGCACCTGCGCTGACCAGCCCCGCACGGCGGACTTCGCGAACCGGACCGGTGCCACCGAACCCCCGCGCAGCGGCCGCATCCCCACCTACCGTGAAGCCATGACCGGTGCGACGGGGGAAACCGACACCTACGACGTGATCGTGCTCGGCGCCGGCCCGGCCGGGGAGAACGCCGCCCGGTACGCCATCGCCGGCAGCGACCGCACCGCGGTGCTCGTCGAACACGAACTCGTCGGCGGTGAATGCTCCTACTGGGCGTGCATGCCCAGCAAGGCGCTGCTGCGCCCCACCCAGGTGCTCGCCACCGCCCGCAACATGCCCGGCGTCGCCGACAAGATCAGCGCCCACGGCGTCGAGGTACCGGCCGTGCTGGCCCGCCGCGACAGCTTCACCCACCATCGCGACGACAGCTCGCAAGTGGACTGGGCGGAGAGCGCGGGCATCGCCGTCGTGCGCGGCCACGGCCGCCTCGACGGCGAACGCACCGTCACCGTCTCCGGTGCCGACGGGGAGCGGCGCCTGCAGGCCCGGCACGCCGTCGTCCTCGCCACCGGCACCGTCCCGTCGATCCCGGACCTGCCCGGCCTGCGCGATGCGCTGCCGTGGACCTCCCGGGACGCGACGAACCTGCTCGAGGTCCCCCGCCGGGTGCTGGTCGTCGGCGGCGGGGTCGTTGCCTGTGAAACCGCCACTTGGCTGCGGCAACTCGGCGCCGAGGAACTCACCGTCGCGGTGCGCGGCGACCGGCTGCTGCCGCGCGTCGAGCCGTTCGCCGCCGAACGCGTCGCCGACCGCATGGCCCACAAGGGCCTGAATGTGCGGTACCGCACCGAGATCCGCTCGGTGCAGCGCTCCGACGTCAAGGACACCGGCGTCGGCCGCATCCACGGAGGCCCCGCCACCGTCGAACTGTCCGACGCCAGCACCGTCGAGGTCGACGAGATCGTCGTCGCCGCCGGCCGCCGGCCCACCCTCGACGGGCTCGGTCTCGACACTGTGGGTCTGTCCGACGGGAAGGTGAGCGTCGCCGACGATCTGACCGTCGACGGGATGGGCGGGCAGTGGCTCTACGCGGTCGGGGACATCGCCGGTCGCGCCGCGCTGACCCACATGGGCAAATACCAGGCGCGGGTGTGCGGGGACGTCATCGCCGCCCGCGCCGAGAACCGCCCCACCGACGGACCCCGGTTCCGGGCGAGCGCCGACCACGGGCAGATCCCGCAGGTGATCTTCACCGTCCCGGAGATCGCCGCGGTCGGCCGCACCGCCGACCAGGCCCGCGCCGACGGATTCGACATCGAGGTCCTCGAGGCCGACCTCGATGTCGCCGGCGCCGCGCTGGCCCGCGACGACTACGCCGGGCACGCCGCGCTCGTCGTCGACCGGGCCACCGACACCCTCGTCGGCGCGACCTTCGTCGGCCAGGAGGTCGCCGAACTCGTCCACGCCGCCACCATCGCCCTGGTCGGCAAGGTGCCGCTGGGCACCCTGTGGCATGCGGTGCCGTCCTACCCCACCATCAGCGAAATCTGGTTGCGGCTGCTCGAATCCCGCCGCAGCTGAGCAGGCAAGTTGGGTCGATCGAGCACCTCGCCGGGTGTGGGGGCAGTAGCCGACGGCAAAGCGTGCAGGTTCGTCCTCGAGACCGACCCGGTCCACCAGGATGCGTTGCACCGCCGTGCCGTCTCAGAACCTCGGTTCGCCCTCCGCAGTGGATCAACGCACCAGTTCAGGGTGTTCACAAGGTGGTCTCGGAACAACACGGTCGCGGGCGTGCATCGTGATCTTCAGCGACGCAACGCTGCGGCGGAGATCGGTAGGCCCGCTGCGGCGAGGCGGTCGCATACGTCGGCCGGTGTACCGGGCGGGTTGCGCCACGCCGCGGCGGTAGCGCTGATCGCCTGGTGTACCCGCGCCCCGTCGAGCGTGAACAGATCCATGACGAACTCATCCGGGTGCAGGGCTTGGATGCCGAACTGGGCAAGTTCGGTATCGGGGAAATGACGCAGGTTCGCGGTGACGATCACCTGCGCGCTGCAGCGGATCGCCGCGGCAAGCACATGCCGGTCGTCCTCATCGGGCAGCCTCAACGCCGGAATGAGCACCTCGTACCCGGTGACCACACAGTCCGGCACCGCTCGGTTCATCAGCTCCCGCAGCCTGGCCAGGGTGTCGGTGGGGATGTCCGGTCGGTCGGCAGCGAGATTGCGGAACGTCTCGTCGAGAATCCGCTCGCTCCACCGTGCGTGCACCAAACCGGTCTGGGCCAGGCGGATAAGGACGTCCCGCAGCACATTCGGGTACAGCACGTTCGCGTCGTAGAGGACGATGAAGGTCACGTCAGTAGAGTCCGAGGTCCTCGGACAGCGCGGCCAGCTCGTCCGCCGCCCCGCGCGCATCTCGCTGCTGGGTACGCCGGTACTCGAGAAGTGACGATGCCAGGATCCGGCGGTGCCGGCCCACGAGCCGGTAGCGGATGAGACCTCGGTCGAGGAGTTTGATCACGTGCGGGCGCGAGACGTTGAGCAGCTCGGCTGCCTGTTGGGTGGTCAGCTCGGCATGGGCGGGAACGACAGTCACTCCCTGGCCGGCAGCCATGTTGGCCAAGACGTCTTTGATCAGTTCCAGGGCCGCGCTCGGCAGATGCACGGACTCGGTTGTCCCCGCGACGGTGACGTCGACCGTGTCGGGACCGGGTTTGACGTCCCGCAGAGCGTTCAGTGCCTGTCGTGCCTGCTCCTGCTCCATGGCACTGGGACGTTCGATCGCGGACATCGCCCACCTCCTCCGAATGAAATATAGGCAGCAAACGAAACAAACGCAAAATCGGTCGGTTTCGAACCGTGAGTTTGTCGCGGCGGAAGTAGGCACTCGACCATGTCCTGGGGTAGACGGCCGTCCAACCGTCCTGCATGTCGGTCTCGTACAGCTGATCCGACCAGCACTTCGGTCGCCTCATGGATGGAATCCTGATCGGGCCCGGCTCGATGCAGCGCCGCGGGCCAAGATCTACCAGCGCAACGCTCGGGCCCGGGTCCCCGACGACCGGATCTGTGCCGACAAGGGCTGTACCGCCCGGCAATCGACAACAGCCCGTCTGCGCGAAGGCGACTCGGTCGACTCCGAATCGCGATCAGTCGGGCATGACCTACATTCCGGGATCAAGCCCCGGGTCGGCCACAGTTCATCGAACTCGTCTTCGAGCCACTCATTTCATGTCCCGAGCTCTCTACGCTACTGCTGGGCACGGAGCCGTCCTTGTCCGACGGCGCCGTGGCGGGTTACGGCAGGTGTCATCGCGGCATCCGCCGCCAGATCGCGCGCGGCAACAGTCGCATCCCGAAGAACACCGGCCGCAGCACCGCCGGCACCCACACCTCCCCGCGCCCGCGGTGCAGCGCCCGCACCGTCGCCTCGGCGACCTGCGGTGGCGTGCTCGACAGCGGTGCCGGGCTCATCCCCTCCGTCATCCGGCCGATCACGAAACCGGGGCGCACCAGCAGCAGCGACACCCCGCTGCCGTGCAGGGCATCCGCCAGACCGGACGCGAAGCCGTCGAGGCCGGCCTTCGCGGAGCCGTAGACGTAGTTGGCGCGACGCACCCGCCATCCGGCGACGGAGGAGAACACCACCAGCCGCCCCGAGCCCTGGGCGCGCAGCCGCTGCGCCAGCTCGGTGAGCAACGCGACCTGCGCCAGATAGTCGGTGTGCACGATCGACACGGCATGGGCCGCATCGGTTTCCGCGCGGGCCTGCTCGCCGAGGATGCCGAAGGCCAACACCGCCACATCGATCGGTCCGAAGGCGGCGATGCGGTCGAGCACCGCCGGGTGGGTGTCGAGGGCGTCGGCGTCGAACTCGACCGTCTGCACCGCCGTCGCGCCCGCCGCCCGCACGGCGGCGCACTCGCCGGCCAGGTCGTCGGCGCGACGCGCGGCCAGGATCACGGTGCGGCCCGGGGCGAGCCGGGTGGCGACCTCGACGCCGATCTCGCTGCGACCCCCGAAGATGACGACGGTTCCCTGCGCGGTGTGGTTCATGCGGCCAGTGTCCCGGGTCGCCCTGCGGGGCGCGGTGGCGGGTCTCAGCCCGGCAGCACCGTCAATCCGTGCGGGCGCAGATTCATCGACTCGCAGCCGTCCTCGGTGACGACGACGATGTCCTCGATCCGCGCACCCCACTCGCCGCGGAAGTAGATGCCCGGCTCGATGCTGAACGCCATGCCGGGCTGCAGGATGTCGTCGTTGCCGGAGACGATGTACGGCTCCTCGTGCACCGACAGGCCGATGCCGTGCCCGGTGCGGTGCACGAACACCTCCCCGTAGCCGGCGGCGGCGAGCAGGTTGCGGGCGGCGGCGTCGACGTCCTCGGCCCGCACCCCGGGACGCACCGCGTCGACGGCGGTCTGCTGCGCCTTCTCGAGCACCGCGATCTTCGTCGCGATCTCCGGGGCGGGCTCGCCGATGCTGTAGGTGCGGGTCGAATCCGAGTAGTAGCCCGGTTCGACGGGACCACCGATGTCGACGACGACGATGTCGCCGGAGTCGATGACCCGGTCGGACACCTCGTGGTGCGGGTCGGCGCCGTGCGGGCCGGAACCGACGATGACGAACGCCGCCGCGGTATGCCCCTCCTCGACGATCGCCGCGGTGATGTCCGCGGCCACCTCGGCTTCGGTGCGCCCGGCACGCAACCATTCACCCATGCGGGCGTGCACCCGGTCGATGGCGGCACCGGCGCGGCGCAACGCCTCGACCTCGTCGGCGTCCTTGACCATCCGCAGCTGCCGGATCACCGACGTCGCGAGCGCCGGCGTGGTGCCGAACCGGGCGGTCAGCGGCACCAGGTGCAGCGCCGGCATCGCCTCGGCCACCGCGAACCCCCCGGGGGCCGCGACGAGTTCGCGCACCAGCGCGTAGGGGTCCTGACCGTCCACCCAGTCCCGCACCGGCAGCTCCAGCTCCCCGATGGCGGAGTCGTGCAGCGACGCCAGTTCCAGGCGCGGCACCACCACGGTGGCGCCGGAGCCGTCGGTGGGGATCACCAGGCAGGTCAGGCGTTCGAACGACTCGGCGCGCGAACCGGTGAGATACCGCAGGTCCGGTCCGGGGGTGATGAGCAGCGCGTCGAAACCGGCGGCGGCACCGAGTTCGGCGGCGCGGGCCAGGCGGGCCGCGTAACGGTCGGCGGGGAATCGGGTGGCGGCAGTGGTCATGCATCCGAGCCTAGTGGCCGCAGTCGGATGGCTGGCAGGATGTGGTCCGTGACCGCACCGGAGAACCCCACGCCCGCACCGGACCCCACGTTGATGCTGCTCGACGGCGCGAGCCTGTGGTTCCGGGCCTTCCACGCCATCCCGGAGAAGGTCACCGCCCCCGACGGCAGCCCGGTCAACGCGGTGCGCGGCTTCGTGGACATGGTGGCCTCGCTGATCCGCACCCACCGCCCCACCCGGCTGGTGGTGTGCCTGGATCTGGACTGGCGCCCCGCTTTCCGGGTCGCGGCGATCCCGAGCTACAAGGCGCACCGGGTCGCTGCCGGGTCCGACGGCACCGTCGAGGAGGTCCCGCCGGCGCTGCTGCCGCAGGTGCCGGTGATCCTCGCGGTGCTCGCCGCCGCCGGCATCGCCACCGGCGGGGCGGCCGGATTCGAGGCCGACGACGTGCTCGGCACCCTCGCCGCCCGCGAAACCACCGACCGGGTGATCGTGGTCAGCGGCGACCGCGACCTGCTGCAGGTGGTCACCGACAGCCCGGTGCCGGTGCGGGTGCTCTACGCCGGACGCGGCCTGGCCAAGGCCGAACTGTTCGATCCGGCGCTGGTCGCCGAACGCTACGGGGTGCCCGCCGAGCGGGCCGGCGCCGCCTACGCCGAACTCGCGGCGCTGCGCGGCGACCCCTCGGACGGGTTGCCCGGCGTCAAGGGGGTCGGCGAGAAGACCGCCGCGTCGCTGCTGCAACAGTACGGCTCGCTCGAGGCGGTGCGGGCCGCGGCACTCGACGAGTCGACGTCGCTGGCCCAGGGCATGCGGGTGAAACTCGCCGCGGCCGCGGACTATCTGGATGCGGCGCTGCCGGTGGTGCGGGTGGCCACCGACGCCGACGTGGACCTGTCCCGCTCGGACGTGTTGCCGGCGGCACCGGCCGATCCGGAGCAGCTCACCGCGCTGGCGCAGCGGTGGGGTCTGGAGCGGCCGGTGTCCGCGCTGGTCGCGGCGCTGGCCGACCGCTGACCGGTCTCGGTCAGTTGGGGCGGCCGACCTCGTAGGTGCCGTTGTCGTCGGTGACGGTGACGGTGACCTCCCGGAACTGGCCGTCCACGGTGACCGCGCAGGTGAAGCTGTGCCCGGCCTCGACCTTCTGATCGCTCGGGCACTGCACGTCGCCGACCTGCCCGGCCCCGTACGACTCGGTGAGCACCTTCGCGATGCCGACCTGGGTGGATTCGGTGTCGAGGACCTTGCCGCCGAACATGGTGGCGGCGAGGATCCCGACGATGGCGAGCACCACCACGAGCCCGACGCCGCCGAGGATCCACGGCAGCTTCGACTTCCCGTTCGGCGGGGGTGTGCCGCCGGGCTGCTGCCAGGCGTTCGCCGGCGCACCCCAGGGCTGCGCGCCGCCGGGCTGCTGCCCACCCCAGCCGGGTGCGGGCTGCACCGGTTGACCGGGTGCTCCCCATGGTCGTGCTCCCGGCTGCTGCCCCCACCCCGGTGCCTGCTGGCCCGGCGCCTGTCGATCCCAGCCGGGGGTGGGTTGTTGCGGGGCCGGACCCCAACCCTGCTGCGGCGCCCCGGCCGGGGCACCCCACGGGTTCTGGTGCCCGGGAGTCTGCTGCCCGGTGAGCGGCGCCCACCCGGGCTGCGGGGCAGTCCCGCCCGCACCGGCTCCGGCATCGGGTTGCCACGGCGACTGCCCGCCGGGCGCCTGCCCCCACCCGGCGCCGCTGCCCTGCCCCCACTGCTGTCGGCCGGCGGGCGGCGCCCACGGCGACCCGGACTGCTCACCGCCCCCGGACGTCGGGTTCGGTGCCCACGGATCCGTCGAGTCCGGTGGCCTCTGCCCCGGCGAGTCCTGCGGTTCGTTCGGCCCGGTCATCGTCGTCTCCACTCACCCTTCCGTTGTGTGCCCATACGGTAGCGTCCACCCGCCGCCCGAGCATCCATGCCCGCCGGGCGAGCTACTCGGCGGTGGGATCGACGGCGACGACACCGCGGCGCACCGCCCCGACCGCCTTGCCCGCGGTGCGGGCGAGCTCCGGATCGTCCGCGCAGGTGCGGATCTGGTCGAGCAGATCGATCAGCTGCCGGCACCACCGCACGAAATCCCCGGGCGAGAGTTCCTTGCCGGCCGCCTCCGCGGCGACGAGCGCCTCGGTCAGCGACGCGGTGGACGCCCACGTGTAGGCGGCGGTGACGAATCCCAGATCCGGTTCCCGGGTGGGGGGCAGCCGGTGCCGGATCTCGTCGGCCCGCAACCCGTCGCAGATCCGGGTGGTCTCGGCCAGCGCGTGCCGGATCGGCCCCGTGGGTCCGACGACGGTGACCGGCTCGTCGGTGCGCGACTCGTAGATCACCGCCGAGGCGACCGCCGCCAGCTCGGCGGCGGACAGTCCCGCCCAGGCGCGGCGGCGCACGCATTCGGCGACCAGCAGATCCGACTCGGTGTAGATGCGGGCGAGCCGCTCCCCCGCCTCGGTGGTCGCCGGATCGGCACCCTCGGTGAGATAGCCACGTTCGGTGAGCAGCGCGACGATCTTCTCGAAGGTGCGCGCCAGCGAATCCGTCGCCGCGGCGGCCTTGCGACGCTGCTGCTGCGTCTCGCGCAGCAACCGGTGGTAGCGCTCCCCGACACGCGCGAGCGCATCGAGATCGGGATGCTTGCGAGCCGGATGGTGCTTGAGCTCGCGGCGCAACGCGTCGATCTCGCGGGTGTCGCCCTTGGCCTTGCTGCGCTTGGGACGGCGCGGCGGCACCAGGCCCTTCGATCGCAGCGCCGACGCGATGTCGCGGCGCCCGCGGCCGGTGCGGTGATCGACGTGCCGCGGCAGCCGCAACGAGCCCAGCACCGTCGTCGGCGTCGGGAAATCCCCGGCCGAGAGGCGACCGGACCAGCCGTCGGCGGTGACCACCTGCGGCCGCGGATCGCCGGCGTCGGTGTCCGGCAGAACCACCACCGCCAGCCCGGTGTGTTTGCCGGCGGGTACCGCGATGATGTCGCCGCGGCGCAGGGTCACCAGCGACGCCACCGCCGCGGTCCGCCGATCCTGCTTTCCGCGCCGCTCGTGGGCGCGTTCGGCGTCGGTCAGTTCGGCGCGCATCCGCAGATAGTCGAGGATCTCGCTGTCCTCACCGCCGAGCTGGTCGCGCAGCTGCGCCAGGGTGGTCTCGTTGCGGTCGATGCCGCGTTTGAGCCCGACCACCGACTTGTCGGCCTGGAACTGGGCGAAGGACATCTCGAGCAGCGCCCGCGACCGGTCCACGCCGACGGCGTCGATGAGGTTGACCGCCATGTTGTAGGACGGGCGGAACGAGCTGCGCAGCGGGAAGGTGCGGGTGGAGGCGAGCCCGGCGACCGCGGCCGGCTCGACGCCCGGTTGCCACAGCACCACCGCGTGGCCTTCGACGTCGATGCCGCGACGCCCGGCGCGGCCGGTCAGCTGCGTGTACTCGCCGGGGGTCAGTTCGGCGTGGGTGTCGCCGTTGAACTTGACGAGTTTCTCGAGCACCACGGTGCGCGCCGGCATGTTGATGCCCAGGGCGAGGGTTTCGGTGGCGAACACCGCCCGCACCAGCCCACGCACGAACAGTTCCTCGACGGTGTGCCGGAAGGCCGGCAGCATCCCCGCGTGGTGGGCGGCGATGCCGCGTTCGAGGGCGGTGCGCCACGACGCGTAGCCGAGCACCTCGAGGTCGCCGCGCGGCAGGTCCCGGGTGTGTTCGTCGACGATCCGGCGGATCTCGGCGGCTTCGGTCTCGTCGGTCAGATGCAACCCCGAGCGCAGGCACTGCTGCACCGCGGCGTCGCAGCCGGCGCGGCTGAACACGAAGGTGATGGCGGGCAGCAGACCGTCGCGGTCGAGGCGGGCGATGACCTCCGGGCGCGGCGGCGGCCGGAAGCGGGGGCCGCGTTCGCCCCAGCGGTCCATCCCGGACAGGCTCTGCCGTTGCCGCACCGCCGACGCCAGTTCGGGGTTGACGACGATGTCGCGGCGCCGCCGGGTCGGGGCGGTCTCGGTGTCGGCGCGGCGGTCGAACAGGTCGTAGATGCGGGAGCCGAGCATCATGTGCTGGTGCAGCGGGATGGGCCGCACCTCGTCGACGACGACGGTGGTGTCGCCGCGCACCGTGGTCATCCAGTCGCCGAACTCCTCGGCGTTGGACACCGTCGCGGACAGCGACGCCAGCCGCACGTCCTCCGGCAGGTGCAGGATCACCTCTTCCCACACCGCGCCGCGGAACCGGTCGGCGAGGAAATGCACCTCGTCCATCACCACGTGGGTGAGCCCGATCAGGGCGGTGGACGACGCGTAGATCATGTTGCGCAGCACCTCGGTGGTCATCACCACCACCGGCGCATCGGAATTGACGGATTGGTCGCCGGTGAGCAGACCGACCGAGTGGCGGCCGTGCCGGGCACACAGGTCGGCGTACTTCTGGTTGCTCAACGCCTTGATCGGGGTGGTGTAGAAGCACTTGGAGCCGGCCTGCAGCGCCAGGTACACCGCGAACTCGCCGACGACGGTCTTGCCGGCGCCGGTGGGGGCGCACACCAGCACCGAATGGCCGCCCTCGAGGGCGCGGCACGCCTCGATCTGGAACGGGTCGAGGGGGAACCCGAGTTCCGCGGCGAAGTCCGCGAGCTGCGGGGTGACGGCGAGCGGAGCGGCGCCCGAAGCGTCGTCACCGCCCGCACCGGGCACGAGGTCGCCGATCACAGGGTGTCGGAGTAGTCGGTGCGGGCCGGGTCGGTCCGGACGGTGTCGGTGGGCGCTGCCGGCTCCACCGGGCTCGGCGCGGCGATCGTCGAGCCCTCGTCGTCGTCGAGATCGGCCCAGCCCTCGGATCGGGCCTTGCGGGCGCGACGCCGGTCGGTCACCCGGGCGATCTGGATGGCGAACTCCACGAGCAGCGTCAGCGCCAACGCCAACGCCAGCATCGAGAACGGATCCTGGCCGGGGGTGGCGATGGCGGCGAAGACGAACACCGCCATGATCAGCCCCCGCCGCCACGCCGCGAGTTTCTCGTAGGACAGCACCCCCACCCCGTTGAGCGCGACGATCACCAGCGGGATCTCGAAGGACACCCCGAAGATCACCAGCAGATTGAGGAGGAACCCGAAGTATTCGGCGCCCGACAGCGCGGTGACCTGCACGTCGTTGCCGACGGACAGCAGGAACGACAACGCGTGGGAGATCACCAGATAGGCCAGCACCGCGCCGGTGACGAACAGCGCCGCCCCGCAGGTGACGAAGCCGATCGCGTAGCGGCGTTCCTTGCGGTACAGGCCGGGGGTGACGAACGCCCACAGCTGGTACAGCCACACCGGGCACGCCATCACGATGCCGGCGGTGGCGGCGACCTTCAGGCGCAGCATGAACTGTTCGAACGGACCGGTGGCGAGCAGCCGGCACGAGCCGTCGCTGCTCAGATCGGCGCGGGCCGAGGCCGGCAGGTCGCAGTAGGGGCCGCGCAGGATCTCCCCGAGACTGTCGAGGCCGAACAGGCTGCGGCTGTACCAGACGAATCCGAGAATGGTGGTGAGCACGACCGCGGCGAGAGCGATCAGCAGACGCGTGCGCAATTCGTAGAGGTGCTCGACCAGCGACATGGTGCCGTCGGGGTTGGTCTTGCGCCGGCTTCGGCGCGGATCGAACGGGATGCGCACGGTGCGGTTCTCAGCTCCTGTCGAGACCACCGGCGCTACGGCGTGCCGGGGTCAGCGGAACGCCGGGACACCCGCGGTGGGCGCCCCGGCAGGATGAACGTCGGTCAGGCAGACCGCGGTTCGGTGTGCGTGTGCGGCGCGGCGGGATCGGTCGTCGGCTGCGCGGCCGGCAACGGATTCGGCGCCGGCTGCTGCGGCGTGGCCGCCCGGGCATCGTCGTTCTGCATCTCCTTGACCTCGCTCTTGAAGATCCGGAGCGAACGACCGAGACCGCGTGCGGCGTCGGGCAACTTCTTCGAACCGAAGAGAATCACGACCACCAGCGCCACGATGGCCCAGTGCCAGGGGCTCATTGCACCCATTTACAACAACCTCCACTGATCGGCTCCGATCGATGCTACCGGACCTCGAGCACACCCCGAGGGCCCGAGCAGGTGTATCCACCCACAATTTGCGGAGGATTCACAGAGATGTTCCCCCACCCCGGCGTCACGAGGACGGGCCCGTGCCGCGGGCCGCGTCCTCCCGGTCGAGATCGGCGTAGGCCGCCAGCGCCGACTCGGCCCGCGCCCGCACCGCCGCCCGCAACGGTGGCGGGTCGAGCACCCGCACGCCGGCGCCGAACCCGACGAGCAACCGCGCCATCCACGCCGGCGAGGCATACCGCATCGACGCCTCACAGCTGCCGTCGGAGCGCACCTGCACCTCGGTGAGCGGGTAGTAGTCGAGCAGCCACGTGTAGGCCGGGGCGATGCGCAACCGGGCGGCGGGCAGCGACGGGTCGCCCTCGAACAGTTCGAGGTGCTCGTCGTCGGTGATCGCCCGGTGCGGGGGCCGGGCCGGCTCGTCCAGCACGGTGGCGGCGTCGATGCGGTCGACACGGAACAGTCGCACCCCCTCCGCGCTGCGGCACCAGGCCTGCAGATAGGCGTGCTCGTCGATGATCACGATGCGGATCGGGTCGACGTCCCGTTCGGAGACGGTGTCGCGGGACGCCGAATAATAGGTCACATGCACGGCACGGCCGTCCCGCACCGCGGCCCGCACCTGCCCGGCCGCATCGGAATCCCCGGCCGTCCCCGGCTCCGGATCGGCGACGATGTCGGCGGGGGTGGCGGCGGTCCCGGCCGCCGCCTCGATCTTCGCGATCGCCGCCTGCGCCGCCGACGGATCGACCACCCCCGGCATCTCCTGCAGCGACCGCAACGCCACGAGCAGCGCGGTGGCCTCGGTGGAGGTCAACCGCAGCGGCCGGTCGATACCGGCGGTGAAGGTCACCACGATGCTGTCCTCGGAGAACGACAGGTCGATCAGGTCGCCGGGGCCGTAGCCGGGCAGCCCGCACACCCACAGCTGGTTCAGGTCGTCCATCACCTGCTTCGGGGTCACCCCCAGATCGCGGGCCGCCTCCGCCGCGCTGATCCCCGGGTGCGCCAGGAAATACGGCACCAGATTGAGCAGTCGTCCCAGCCGCGCCGACAGTCGTGTGCTCATCGACCCTCCTCCCCCGCATCCGTTGCCGCCCGCTCGAGGATGCGCTGCACCTCGGCCCGCAACTCCGGCGGGTCGAGCACCAACGCGTCGGCGCCCTGCCCGGCGACGATCCGCGCGATCCACTCCCACGAGCGCACCGGCACCTCGAGTTCCGCCCCGTCCCGGTCGCCGATCGCCCGCGCCGCGCCGGGCCGTCCGAGCCGGCGCAACTCCCAGGCGCGTCCGTCCGCCACCCACAGCCGAGCCGAACCGGTCACCTCCGCCGGGGAGGTCGCCGCCAGCACCCGGGCCCGCAGATCCACCCCCTCCGGGATCTGCACCGCCCCCTCCGGGCCGATGGCGGTGACCTCGTCGCCGATGCGGGACAGGCGGAAGGTGCGCACCGCATCGCGGTCACGGTCGTGGCCGACGAGATACCAGCGGCCGTGCACGGTGACCACACCCCACGGTTCGACGGTGCGCGTCGACCACGGCTCGGTGGGGGAACTGCGGTGGGTGAAGCGCACCGCCCGCCCCGCGTCGATCGCCGCGAGCAGCGCCGTCAGCGCCGGCTCGGAGCCGCGGGCGCGCGGCGGCAGCGGCGCCACCACCTCCCCGCCGTCGGTGTCGACACGGATCCCGGCGGCCCGCAGCTTGAACACCGCGCCCTGCGCGGCGGCGGTCAGCTCCGGCGATTCCCACAGCGCAGCGGCGACGGCCACGGCGGCGGTCTCCTCCCGCGTCAGATCGATCTCCGGCAGCTCGTAGGCGTCGCGGTTGATGCGGTAGCCCTCCACCGTCGACGACCGCGACGGCCGGCCGGTCTCGAGCGGCACCCCGAGATCGCGCAGTTCGTTCTTGTCCCGCTCGAACATGCGGCTGAACGCCTCGTCGCTCGCGCATTCGGAGTAACCGGCCACCGAGGCCCGGATCTTCTCCGCGGTCACGAACTGTCGGGTGGACAGCAGCGCGATGACCAGATTCACCAGCCGTTCGACTTTCGAGATCGCCACGGGCCAACCCTAGTGCCCGCGCGCCGCCGGCACCGCATCACCGCCCATCGGATCGGACCGCACGGTCCGATCCGATGGGCACCGGTGCTCACATGGAGGCGATGAGCCGTTCGACGCGTTCGTCCACCGACCGGAAGGGGTCCTTGCACAACACGGTGCGCTGCGCCTGATCGTTGAGCTTCAGATGCACCCAGTCGACGGTGAAATCGCGGCCGGCGGCCTGCGCGGCGGCGATGAAATCACCGCGCAGCTTCGCCCGGGTGGTCTGCGGCGGGGTGTCCACCGCCGCATCGACGGACTCGTCGTCGGTCGCCCGCGCCGCCAACCCCTTGCGTTGCAGCAGGTCGAACACGCCGCGGCCGCGTTTGATGTCGTGATACGCCAGGTCGAGCTGGGCGATCTTCGGATCCGACAGTTCCATGCTGTAACGGTCCTGATAGCGCTGGAACAGCTTGCGCTTGATCACCCAGTCGATCTCGGTGTCGACCTTCGCGAAGTCCTGCGACTCGACGGCGTCGAGGACACGGCCCCACAGGTCCACCACCTGCGCGACATGCGGATCGGGTTCGCGCTGGTGCAGATACTCCACCGCCCGCGCATGATATTCACGCTGGATGTCCAGGGCGCTGGCCTGCCGGCCCCCGGCCAGGCGCACCGGGCGCCGACCGGTCAGATCGTGGGAGACCTCGCGGATCGCGCGGATCGGGTTGTCGAGCGCGAAGTCCCGGAACGGCACCCCGGCCTCGATCATCTCGAGCACCAGCGCCGCCGACCCCACCTTGAGCATGGTGGTGGTCTCGGACATGTTCGAATCCCCCACGATCACATGCAGCCGCCGGTACTTCTCGGCGTCGGCGTGCGGTTCGTCGCGGGTGTTGATGATCGGCCGCGACCGGGTGGTCGCCGACGAGACACCCTCCCAGATGTGCTCGGCGCGCTGCGACAGGCAGAAGGTCGCGGCCTTCGGGGTCTGCAGCACCTTCCCGGCGCCGCAGATCAGCTGCCGGGTCACCAGGAACGGCAGCAGCACATCGGAGATGCGGGAGAACTCGCCGACACGGGCGACGAGATAATTCTCGTGGCAGCCGTAGGAGTTGCCCGCCGAGTCGGTGTTGTTCTTGAACAGGAAGATGTCGCCGCCGATGCCCTCTTCGGCCAGACGCTGCTCGGCGTCGATGAGCAGTTCCTCGAGGACCCGCTCACCGGCATGATCGTGTTCGACGAGCTGGAGCAGGTCGTCGCACTCGGCGGTGGCGTACTCGGGGTGCGAGCCGACATCGAGATACAGTCGCGCCCCGTTCCGCAGGAAGACGTTCGAACTGCGCCCCCAGGACACCACCCGGCGGAACAGATAGCGGGCCACCTCGTCGGGGCTCAACCGGCGATGCCCGTGGAAGGTACACGTGACGCCGAACTCCGTCTCGATACCCATGATTCGTCGCTGCACACTTCGACAGTACCGCGCAAACCCGACCCCCATGGGTGGCAACGACATCTACGGTTCGAGGTGTGATTCTTCGCGAGCACTACCGCACCGCCGACCGGGCCCTGTTCGACCGTTCCGGGGCGCTGCGCCCGTCCCCCGCCGACCCGCTGTTGCGTGATCTCGGGCGCGCCGCCAACCACAGTGTGCTGTGGATGGCGTGCGCCGCGGTGTGCGCGGCCGCCGGGGGACACGCGCGGCGCGGCGCGGTGCGCGGCCTGCTGTCCGTGGCCGGGGCCAGCGCCCTGACCAACGGGCTGCTCAAACCGCTGTTGCCGCGGCGCCGCCCCCCGGCGCGCACCGACCCGAAGTTCCTGCGCCGCAGCGTGCCGATCCCCCGCTCGTCGTCGTTCCCGTCCGGGCACTCCGCCTCGGCGGCGGCGTTCGTGACCGGGACAGCCCTCGAATCCCCTGTGGCCGGGGCGGTCCTGGCACCGCTGGCCGCGGCGGTGGCCTATTCCCGGGTGCACACCGGGGTGCACTGGCCCGGCGACGTCGTCGTCGGCGCCGCGGTCGGGGCGGGCGTGGCGTGGTCCACCCGCCGCTGGTGGGCGGTGCGCAGCCGCGAACCGGCCGCCGTGCAGGTCGCGGTCGCCGCGCCGGCGCTGCCCGGTGGGGAAGGGATGCTGCTGATCGTCAACCGCGATGCCGGCACCGCCGAGGAGATCGCCGCGGTCGTCACCGCCGCCCTGCCCGGGGTGCATCGCGTCGACCTCGACGCCGACCACGACCCGCAGGACGAACTGGCGCGGCTGCTGGCCGAGCACCGGCCGACGGCGTTGGGGGTGTGCGGCGGCGACGGCACCGTCGCGGCGGTGCTCGACGCGGCCGTCGACGCCCGGTTGCCGGTGGCGGTCTTCCCCGGCGGCACCCTCAACCACTTCGCGCACGATCTCGGGGTGAGCGACCTGGACGAGACGGTACGGGCGATCACCGGTGGGCAGGCCGTCGCGGTGGGACTCGGACAGGTGACGGTGACCGGACCGGCCGGTCGCACGGTGCGGCGGTTCGTCAACACCGCCAGCCTCGGCGGCTATCCGGACGCGGTGCGGTTACGGCAGCACTGGGAACCGCGGATCGGCAAGTGGCCGGCGGCGGGCCTGGCGATGCTGGCGGTGCTGCGCACGGCGAGCCCGATGCCGGTGCGGATCGACGGCACCGGGCGGGCGGTGTGGTTGCTGTTCGTCGGCAACGGCCGCTACACCCCGGGCGATCAGGTGCCGATGTCCCGGTCGCATCTGGATCCGGGCACCCTGGATGTGCGGTACCTGCCGGCCGAACGCCGGTTCTCGCGGCTCCGGCTGCTCGCCGCCGCCGCGACCGGCACCCTCGGCGCCTCCCCGATGTATCGGCATCGGCACAGCCCGGCCCTGGCGGTGCAGGTGATCGGGGATCCGGTGGCGTTGGCCACCGACGGGGAGGTCCCCGCCGACGGCACCGGATTCGACTTCGAGGTGGTGCCGTCGGCGTTGACGGTCTATCGGCTCGCGGTGGATCAGCCCGCGTCGGTGCCGGCCTCGGGAGCCGGCTCGGATCCCGGCGTCTCCGACGCCGCCGGCTGAGCCGAACCGGTGGGCAGCAGCGCATCGAGCGCCGCCCCCGCGATGCGGCGGAACGCGCGGCGCGGACGCTGCTTCTCGAGCACCGCGACCTCGAGTTCGCCGCGGCCGAGCAACCGCGGCGCCGCATCGGCGGTGGCCGGCTGCTGCAACGCGGTGACCGCCACGGCGACCGCCTCGTCGAGCGGCAGACCGGCCTTGTAGGACGAGCGCAGCGCGGTGACGATCGGCTCGGTGTTACCACCCATCACCACGAACTGCGGTTCGTCGACGATCGACCCGTCGTAGGTGATGCGGTACAGCTGCGGGCCGTCCTCGGTGCCGGCGCGACCGACCTCGGCGACGCAGATCTCCACCTCGTAGGGCTTCGGCTGCTCGGTGAAGATCGTGCCCAGGGTCTGCGCGTAGGCATTCGCCAACGCCCGCCCGGTCACGTCCCGCCGATCGTAGGAATAGCCGCGCATGTCGGCGTGCATGATCCCGGCACGACGCAGATTCTCGAACTCGTTGTACTTGCCGACGGCGGCGAAACCGACCCGGTCGTACAGTTCGCTGATCTTGTGCAGCGCCTTCGACGGGTTCTCCGCCACCAGCAGCACCCCGTCGGCGTAGGTCAACGCGATCACCGAGCGACCCCGGGCGATGCCCTTGCGGGCCAGCTCCGAACGATCGCGCATGATCTGCTCGGCGGACGCATAGTACGGAAGTGTCACCGGGCATCTCCTGCGGTGCGGTCGGCCACGATGCTGCGGGCCAGCTCGGACAGGGTTTCCTCCGCGACCGCCACGGACCCCGCCGCGGTGATCACCACCGCCGTCGGGTAGATCCCGCGGGTGGTGTCGGGGCCACCGGTGGCGGTGTCGTCGTCGGCCGCGTCGTACAGCGCCTCGACGGCGGTGCGCAGCGCGCTCTGCTCGTCGGCGTCGGCGCGGTAGAGCTTCTTCAGCGACGACCGGGCGAACAACGAACCCGAGCCGACCGCGTGATAGCCGGCGCGTTCCTCGTAGCGGCCACCGACCACGTCGTACGACACGATCCGCCCGGCGCGGTGCGCGTCGGGAGCGTCGAGGTCGACACCGACCAGCAGCGGCACCACGGCCAGACCCTGCATGGCCGCACCGAGATTGCCGCGCACCATCGACGACAGCCGATTGGCCTTGCCGTCGAAGGTCAGCGGCACGCCCTCGATCTTCTCGTAGTGCTCGAGTTCGACGGCGAACAGCCGCACCAGTTCGATCGCCAGGCCCGCGGTGCCGGCGATGCCGGCCGCCGAATAGTTGTCGGTGATGAACACCTTGTCGACATCGCGGGAGGCGATCAGGTTGCCCATCGTCGCGCGCCGGTCGCCGGCGAGCAGCACACCCCCGTCGAAGGTCAGCGCCACGATGGTGGTGCCGTGCGGGGCGAGGTCCACGTGGTCACCCCGTTCGAACCGGAACCGGTTCTCCGGCAGCATCTCCGGGGCGTGCATGCGCAGATGGTCGGAGAACGACGACAAGGGCGACGCGAGGTGCAGCCTCGGCTGCACCTCGCGGAAGGGAAGAGAGGACCGTTCGGCTGTCACTGGCCACCTTTCTGCACATATGCCCGCACGAAGTCCTCCGCGTTCTCCTCGAGCACGTCGTCGATCTCGTCGAGAAGATCGTCGGTGTCCGAGGCGAGCTTCTCGCGACGCTCCTGACCGGCACCGCCGTCACCGACGACCTCGTCGTCGTCTCCGCCACCACCGCGTGTGGTCTGCTCCTGTGCCATCGCCGCCGACCTCCTCCTGTACTCGGCGCGGAACCGTCACCGGTCGACGATCGGTGCGGTCACCGCTGCTTCGAACTCCTACCCTACCCAGCGAAACGGTCCGCCGGTGGCGACACGCGTACTCGCGGCACACGATCGGGCCACCACCACACCCCGGGACGACCGTCAGTGGGTGAGCTGATCGACCAGTTCGGCCGCCGACTGCGCCGTCTCGAGCAACTCCCCGACATGCGCGCGGCTACCCCGCAACGGCTCGAGCGTCGGGATGCGCACCAGCGACTCGCGACCCAGATCGAAGATCACCGAATCCCAGCTCGCCGCCGCGATGTCGGCCCCGAAGCGGCGCAGGCACTCGCCGCGGAAGTAGGCCCGGGTGTCCGACGGCGGGGTGCGCACCGCGTCGAGCACCTGCTGTTCGGACACCAGCCGCTGCATCGACCCGCGGGCCACCAGGCGGTTGTACAGACCCTTGTCCAGGCGCACATCCGAATACTGCAGGTCCACCATGTGCAGGCGCGGCGCCGACCAGGACAAGCCCTCCCGGTTGCGGAAACCCTCGAGCAGCCGCAGTTTCGCCGGCCAGTCCAGCAGGTCCGCGCATTCCATCGGGTCGCGTTCGAGCAGGTCGAGCACCATCGCCCACTTGTCGAGGATGTCGAGGATCCGCTTGTCCTCGGTGCCGTCGTGGAACTTCGCGACCCGCTCGTGGTAGATCCGCTGCAACGCCAGGCCCGTCAGCTCCCGGCCGTCGGCGAGCGCGACGGTCTTGCGCAGCGACGGATCGTGACTGATGTGATGCACCGCGGTGACCGGGCGGGCCAGCTGCAGATCCGACAGGTCGATGCCCGCCTCGATCAGGTCGAGCACCAGCGCCGTGGTGCCGACCTTGAGGTAGGTGGACATCTCCGCCAGGTTCGCGTCACCGATGATCACATGCAGCCGCCGGTACTT
>NZ_LPZN01000084.1 GCF_001646655.1 Rhodococcus gordoniae
AAAGCGGATCCCCTCCTCAAAACCGAAGGGCCCCAACTGTGTGGGTCCCCTTTCGGAACGGGTGTTCGGCGGTGTCCTACTCTCCCACACCCTGTCGAGTGCAGTACCATCGGCGCAGACAGGCTTAGCTTCCGGGTTCGGAATGGGACCGGGCGTTTCCCTGTCGCTATGGCCGCCGTAACTCTATGAAACAGTAACCACGCAGAACATCGACAACCCTGCTACCGCAGGATCTTCGATATCTGTGTGTGTTGTTTCAGATACCGCACAGTGGACGCGTAACATCTTCGTGGTAAGTCCTCGGCCTATTAGTACCGGTCACCTCCACCCATTGCTGGGCTTCCAGTTCCGGCCTATCAACCCGGTGGTCTGCCGGGGGCCTTACCCCCTCGAGGGGGTGAGAAACCTCATCTTGGAACAGGCTTCCCGCTTAGATGCTTTCAGCGGTTATCCCTTCCGAACGTAGCCAACCAGCCATGCCCCTGGCGGGACAACTGGCACACCAGAGGTTCGTCCGTCCCGGTCCTCTCGTACTAGGGACAGCCTTCCTCAAGTTTCTAACGCGCGCGGCGGATAGAGACCGAACTGTCTCACGACGTTCTAAACCCAGCTCGCGTGCCGCTTTAATGGGCGAACAGCCCAACCCTTGGGACCTACTCCAGCCCCAGGATGCGACGAGCCGACATCGAGGTGCCAAACCATCCCGTCGATATGGACTCTTGGGGAAGATCAGCCTGTTATCCCCGGGGTACCTTTTATCCGTTGAGCGACACCGCTTCCACATGCCGGTGCCGGATCACTAGTCCCGACTTTCGTCCCTGCTCGACCTGTCAGTCTCACAGTCAAGCTCCCTTGTGCACTTGCACTCGACACCTGATTGCCAACCAGGCTGAGGGAACCTTTGGGCGCCTCCGTTACATTTTGGGAGGCAACCGCCCCAGTTAAACTACCCACCAGGCACTGTCCCTGAACCAGATCATGGTCCGAGGTTAGAGGTCCAATACGATCAGAGTGGTATTTCAACAACGACTCCACCCATACTGGCGTATGAGCTTCACAGTCTCCCACCTATCCTACACAAACCGAACCGAACACCAATACCAAGCTATAGTGAAGGTCCCGGGGTCTTTTCGTCCTGCCGCGCGTAACGAGCATCTTTACTCGTAATGCAATTTCGCCGAGTCTGTGGTCGAGACAGCAGAGAAGTCGTTACGCCATTCGTGCAGGTCGGAACTTACCCGACAAGGAATTTCGCTACCTTAGGATGGTTATAGTTACCACCGCCGTTTACTGGGGCTTAAATTCTCAGCTTCGCCACCGAAGTGACTAACCGGTCCTCTTAACCTTCCAGCACCGGGCAGGCGTCAGTCCGTATACATCGTCTTACGACTTCGCACGGACCTGTGTTTTTAGTAAACAGTCGCTTCTCTCTGGTCTCTGCGACCACCCCCAGCTCACGGAGCAAGTCCGGTCACCGAGCGTGGTCCCCCTTCTCCCGAAGTTACGGGGGCATTTTGCCGAGTTCCTTAACCACAGTTCTCTCGATCGCCTCGGTATTCTCTACCTGACCACCTGTGTCGGTTTGGGGTACGGGCCGTGTACCAACTCACTAGAGGCTTTTCTCGGCAGCATAGGATCACTGAATTCCCCTCAACGGGTACGCATCACCTCTCAGGCTGCATGAACGGCGGATTTGCCTACCATTCGCCCTACCGGCTTACACCAGGTATTCCAT
>NZ_LPZN01000085.1 GCF_001646655.1 Rhodococcus gordoniae
CTCCGGCCGTGCCGCGGCGGAACCGGCACCGCCGCGGGCGGTGACGGTTCCGCCACGGCACCCCCGAAGCCGCATCCGGTGGCGGCCCAGACGCACCCCCATGTCCCGACGTTGCCCGCGAGTGATCCGAGTCTGTTCGGTCGCGTCGACGAGGACGGCACCGCATGGGTCCGCACGAGCGAGGGCGAGCGGTGTATCGGATCGTGGCAGGCAGGCGACGCCGCCGAGGGCCTCGCCCATTTCGGCCGCCGCTACGACGATCTCGCCACCGAGGTGGCGATCCTCGAGACCCGGTTGACCTCCGGCACCGCCGACGTGAAGAAGACCCGCACAGCTGCCGAGGCACTCGCCGAGTCGCTGCCCACCGCCTCGGTCATCGGCGACCTCGATGCGCTCGCCACCCGGCTCACCGCGATCATCGAGCATTCCGAAGAGGCTGCGGTCCTCGCCAAGCAGGAGAAGGAGAAGCGGCGCGCCGAGAGCACGGCCCGCAAGGAGTCCCTTGCGGCCGAAGCCGAGACGATCGCCGCCGAGTCCACCCAGTGGAAGGCCGCGGGCGACCGGCTGCGGGAGATCCTCGAGGAGTGGAAGACCATCCGCGGTGTCGACCGGAAGGTCGACGACGTGTTGTGGCGCCGCTACTCCAAGGCACGTGAGGCGTTCAACCGGCGTCGCGGAGCCCACTTCGCCGAACTCGATCGCGAGCGTGCCGCGGCGAAGAGCCGCAAGGAGGAACTCGTCGCTCGGGCGGAGGAACTGCAGAACTCCACCGACTGGGGTGCCACCGCCGGTGCCTTCCGCGACCTGCTCGCGGAGTGGAAGGCGGCCGGTCGCGCACCGAAGGACGCCGACGACCAGCTGTGGAAGCGGTTCAAGGGTGCCCAGGACGTCTTCTTCGCGGCGCGTAACGCCGCGAACGCCGAGCGCGACGCCGAGTTCGAGGAGAACGCCCGCGCGAAGGAAGCGCTTCTCGAGGCGGCCTCGTCGATCGACCCGGCGGCCGATCTCGAGGGTGCCCGGGCCCGCCTGCGCGAGTTGCAGGACCAGTGGGAGGCGATCGGCAAGGTGCCACGCGAGCGCATGCACGATCTCGAGGGCCGGTTGCGGGCCATCGAGAAGAAGGTGCGCGAGACCGCCGATTCCGAGTGGCGGCGCACCGATCCCGAGGCGCTCGCCCGTGCGGCCCAGTTCCGGGAGCGGGTGCGTCAGTTCGAGGAGCAGGCCGCCAAGGCGACCGCGGCGGGCCGGGCGAAGGAGGCCGAGAAGGCCCTCGCACAGGCTGCGCAGTGGCGTGAGTGGGCCGACGCAGCCGAAGGCGCTGTCGGCGAGCGCTGACCTCGCGACGCCGTAACATCCGAAACGGACGATCCCCCTCTCCCGGCCGGGAAGGGGGATCGTCGTCTTCATGCGAGAGTCGTCAGGCCTCGGTGTCGTCGCGCATCAGGCGGGGCCGTTCGTGCAGGGCCGCGACCTTGCGCAATTCGGCCTCGGCCTCGAGCTGGGCGGAGGTCCGCGCCCAGACCACGCGGGCCCAGTGGAAGACGACGACCATGACGGCGAACCAGCCGATCACGAGACCGAAACCCGGTCCTGCGGCGGACGACTCGACGGGCAGGGTCTGGCGCGACCAGATCGCGAGCATGCCGAAGACGATGGTCACCGCCGAGCCGGCCAGGGACACCCATGCCAACGCCCACTTGCGGGTGACGAGGGCGAGGATCGAACCCAGACCCGCGAAGACCACTGCGAAACCCACGAACAGCCGCGACGGAAGACCGATCTCCTCGGTGGTCGCATCCGGGGCGAAGGACAGCACCTCCCATCCGTTGGCGGATCCGGCGTGGGGCAGGCTGAACGTCGCCAGCAGGATCAGGACCGCGATCGCGACGAACATCGCCCGGGCGCCCGGGTCGATGTCGCTCGCCACCTTCCGTTCTGCGGCTTCGAGTTGGGCTCGTACGTCACCGGTCGCGTGGTGATCGTGCGGCTTGTCGGTGGTCATGCGTTGCATCCCATCTGAGGCGGCAGCGGTTCCGGGACGCCGATGCTCGGCAGTCCGAGTCCGACACCGATCGGCGGTGTCTTGGGCAGCCGGCCCTGTTCGAAGTGGTCGCCCGCGCGTGTGCGGCGGTGCGTGAGGATCGGGGTGTCCGCGACGAGGTGATGCGGCGCGGCGTCGCTGACGACGATCGTGATGACGTCGCCGGGGCGCACCGCGGTGTCGATCGCACCCTCGGGACGGAAGTGCACGAGACGTCCGTCGCGGGCACGCCCGCTCATCCGGGCGGTCTCGGCGTTCTTGCGGCCCTCCCCCGCCGCGACGAGGAGCTCGACCTCGGTGCCGACGAGCGTGCGGTTCTCCTCGAGGGTGATGCGTTCCTGCAGCGCGATCAGGCGCTCGTACCGTTCCTGTACCACGGCCTTGGGGAGCTGACCGTCCATGTCGGCTGCGGGGGTACCGGGGCGCTTCGAGTACTGGAAGGTGAACGCGCTGGTGAACCGCGCCTTCTCGACGACCTCGAGGGTCTGCTGGAAGTCCTCCTCGGTTTCGCCGGGGAAGCCGACGATGATGTCGGTGGTGATCGCGGCGTGCGGCATCGCGGCGCGGACCCGCTCGATGATGCCCAGGAAGCGTTCCTTGCGGTACGAGCGGCGCATGGCGCGCAGGATCCGGTCGCTGCCGGACTGCAACGGCATGTGCAGCTGCGGGCACACGTTCGGGGTCCGGGCCATCGCCTCGATGACGTCGTCGGTGAATTCCGCCGGGTGCGGGGACGTGAAGCGCACCCGCTCGAGGCCCTCGATGTCGCCGCACGCGCGCAGCAGCGCCGCGAAGGCACCCCGGTCGCGGGGCTGCTCGGGATCGGCGAAGGACCGGCCGTAGGAGTTGACGTTCTGGCCGAGCAGCGTCACCTCGAGCACGCCCTCGTCGACGAGCGCCTGCACTTCGGCGAGGATGTCGCCGGGACGCCGGTCGACCTCCTTGCCGCGCAGCGACGGCACGATGCAGAAGGTGCACGTGTTGTTGCAGCCGACGGAGATCGACACCCATCCGGCGTACGACGACTCGCGCTTGGCGGGCAGCGTCGACGGGAACGCCTCGAGAGCGTCGAGGATCTCGACCTCGGCGCGGCGGTTGTGCCGCGCCCGTTCGAGCAGCGCGGGAAGATTGCCGATGTTGTGCGTGCCGAAGACCACGTCGACCCAGGGCGCCTTCTTCACGACCGTGTCGCGGTCCTTCTGGGCGAGGCAGCCGCCGACGGCGATCTGCATGTCGGGGTTGTCGTCCTTGACCGGGCGCAGATGACTCAGATTGCCGTACAGCTTGTTGTCGGCGTTCTCCCGCACCGCGCACGTGTTGAACACGACCAGATCGGGTGACGTGCCGGCAGCGGCCTTGGCGAAGCCGGCGTCCTCCAGCAACCCCGACAGGCGCTCGGAATCGTGTACGTTCATCTGGCAGCCGTAGGTGCGGACCTCGTAGGTCCGGGCACCGGTACGGGGGGCTTCTTCGTCGATCAGTGACACGTCTCAGGGTATCTCACCTCGACCGGTCCCCTTTCCACGCACCGACCCCACGAGCCCCGTCGACCTGTCCGTCACCGCTCGTGCCGGAGAAATCCCGTGACGCGTGCGTCGAAGGTGTCCCGAAATGCGAAGTCTCGGGCGCCGGACGGCATAGGGTCTGCAGATATGACATCAGCGGCAGCCGGAACGGATCGTCCGTCCGAGAAGTCGGACACCAGCTCGTCCATGATCTCCATGAACGGGGTGAACAAGCACTTCGGATCCCTGCACGTCCTGCAGGACATCAACCTCGAGATCCCCCGAGGACAGGTCGTCATCGTCGTCGGCCCGTCCGGTTCGGGGAAATCGACCCTCTGCCGCACCATCAACCGGCTCGAACCGATCGACACGGGTGAGATCCACGTGGACGGCACCCTGTTGCCGGAGGAGGGCCGGGCGCTGGCCCGTTTGCGTGCAGACGTCGGCATGGTGTTCCAGTCGTTCAACCTCTTCGCCCACAAGACGATCCTCCAGAACGTCATGCTCGGTCCCCTCAAGGTGCGCAGGATCAAGAAGGAACAGGCCCGCGAGTCGGCGATGGCGCTGCTCGACCGGGTCGGGATCGCCAACCAGGCCGACAAGTACCCGGCACAGCTGTCGGGCGGCCAGCAGCAGCGTGTCGCGATCGCGCGGGCCCTCGCGATGAACCCGAAGGTGATGCTGTTCGACGAGCCCACCTCCGCCCTCGACCCCGAGATGGTCCAGGAGGTCCTCGACGTGATGACCTCTCTCGCGAAGGAGGGCATGACGATGGTCGTGGTCACCCACGAGATGGGATTCGCCCGCAAGGCCGGCGACCGTGTGCTGTTCATGGCCGACGGCCGCATCGTCGAGGACACCGATCCCGAGACCTTCTTCACCGCACCGAAATCCGATCGCGCCAAGGACTTCCTCGGCAAGATCCTCAGTCACTGACCTTTCCGCATCCGACGGGCCGTCCGGCCCGTCGGACGTTGTTCCTGACGAACCGCACCGGAGGTATTCGATGAAACTGTCCCGCTCCATCCGCCTGGGTATCGGCGCCGTCGCCGTGGCAGTGGTCGCCACCGCGTGCGGTGGCGACGAGACGCGCAGTGTCTCGCAGTCCGCAGAGAACGGCACCCTGACGGTCGGTATCAAGTTCGACCAGCCGGGTCTCGGCCTGCGCAACCCGGACGGTTCGTTCAGCGGGTTCGACGTCGAGGTCGCCAAGTACGTCGCCGGTCAGCTCGGTGTCTCCGAGGAGAACATCGAGTTCAAGGAAGCCCCGTCCGCGCAGCGCGAGACCCTCATCCAGAACGGCGAGGTCGACTACGTCGTCGCGACCTACTCGATCACCGATACCCGCAAGGAGAAGGTGGACTTCGCCGGCCCGTACTTCATCGCCGGGCAGTCGCTCCTGGTGCGCGCGGACGACACCGAGATCACCGGACCCGATTCGCTCAACGGCGGCAAGCGTCTGTGCTCGGTGGCGGGTTCGACCCCGGCCCAGAACGTGAAGGACAACTACGCACAGGACGTTCAGCTCCAGGAGTTCGACACCTATTCGCTGTGCGTCGAGGCGCTGCGCAACGGTGCGGTCGACGCGGTGACCACCGACGACATCATCCTCGCCGGTTACGCCGCGCAGAGCCCGGGTGACTTCAAGGTCGTCGGCGAGCCGTTCACCACCGAGCGCTACGGCATCGGTCTCGCCAAGGGCGACGACGAGTCCCGCAACGCGATCAACGACGCGATCCAGGAGATGATCGACAGCGGTGCGTGGGCGGCCGCATTCGAGGAGACGGTCGGCGCGTCGGGCTACCCCCTCCCCGAGCCCCCCGCCGTCGATCGCTACTGAGTGTCGATCGTTACCGCGTACGGGTTCCACCCGTCCCGTCCGCCGGTGCGGCCGGTCCGTGAGATCCCCACGGACCGGCCGGGCCGTTCCGGACTCCCACCCCGTCCCCTCGATCCCGGAGTGACCTGTGGATCTGTTGAGCAAGTACAGCAGCCAGCTACTCGACGCGTTCTGGACCACGATCCAGCTGACCGTCGTCTCGGCGATCGGCGCACTGATCCTCGGAACGATCCTCGCCGCGATGCGCGTGTCGCCCATCCCCGTGGCGCGCGCCGTCGGCACCGCCTACGTGACGATCTTCCGTAACACCCCGCTGACGCTGATCATCATCTTCTGCCTGTTCGGCCTGTCCCAGACGCTCGGCATCAAGCTGGCCTCCGAGTCGTCGCCGACCTTCCTGGTGGACAACAACTTCCGGCTCGCGGTGCTGGGCCTGATCGTGTATACGGCGGCCTTCGTGTGCGAGTCGCTCCGCTCCGGCATCAACACGGTCTCGCTCGGACAGTCGGAGGCCGGCCGCTCCCTCGGCCTGACCTTCGGTCAGAATCTGCGCCTGATCGTCCTCCCCCAGGCGTTCCGCGCCGTCATCGCCCCGCTCGGCTCGGTGCTCATCGCCTTGACCAAGAACTCGACGATCGCCTCCGTGATCGGCGTGTCCGAGGCCTCGCTGCTGATGAAGACGATGATCGAGAACGAAGCGGCCATCTTCGTCGTCGGTGGCATCTTCGCGCTCGGGTTCGTCATCCTCACCCTCCCCACCGGCCTGTTGTTCGGCCGGCTCAGCAAGCGATACGAGGTTGCCCGATGAGTGCACACGGAACAGTTCTCTACGACGCGCCCGGGCCCCGCGCGAAGGCGATCTACCGGATCCTGTCGGTCGTCGTGGTCGCGCTCCTCCTCGTCGTCGGCTGGATCGTCTACCGCGCGCTCGACGCCAACGGACAGCTGACAGCGGCCAAGTGGGAGCCGTTCGTCGAATCCACCAGCTGGACGACCTATCTGCTGCCCGGCATCCGCGGCACGATCATCGCGGCCGTCGCATCGATCGTGCTGGCACTGATCCTCGGCACGGTGCTCGGCATCGCCCGCCTCTCCGATCACCGATGGGTCCGCGGGATCGCCGGCACGATCGTCGAGTTGTTCCGCGCCGTCCCGGTGCTGATCCTGATGATCTTCGCCTACCAGGTCTTCGCCGAGTACCGCGTCTTCAAGTCCGACTACCTCGCGCTCGCAGCGGTCATCACCGGTCTGACCCTGTACAACGGCTCGGTCATCGCCGAGATCGTGCGAGCGGGTATCAGGTCGCTCCCGCGCGGCCAGAGCGAAGCCGCCTACGCCATCGGCATGCGGAAGAACCAGCTCATGCGGCTGATCCTGCTGCCGCAGGCCGTGACGGTCATGCTCCCGGCGATCGTGTCGCAGATGGTGATCGCGCTCAAGGACTCTGCCCTCGGCTACCTCATCGGCTACGTCGAAGTGGTGCGTTCCGGACAGCAGCTCGGCGCGTTCTTCCAGAACTACCTGCCTGCGCTGCTGGTGGTCGCGGTGATCATGATCGTCCTCAACAGTGCGCTGACGCAGTTCGCGACCTGGCTCGAGAAGCGCCTGCGCTCCGGAAAACGCAAAAAGGGTGCCGTGGCGACCGAAGAGCCACAGACCCTACCGACGATGGCGGTGCCGGGCCTGGACATGACCGGCGAGAAACGCACGTAGTGTGCCCGACCGGCGAACGCCGGAAATAGTGTTTCAGTCGTGCGGGAGGTTGCTCGCGTCGGCACCGAAGGCCGCGAGTTCCTCCCGCACGACGTCGAACGCCATTCCCTGCGCGTAACCGCGCCGGGCCAGCATGCCGACCAGCCGCCGTACCAGCTTGTCGCGTTCGGCCGCGATCTCGCGCCGATCGCCTTCGGTGGGCAGCGGCGGCTGGGTGCGGAGCTTCTTGCGAACCAGCTCCACCGCGCGTTCGCGCTCGTCGGCGGTGTCGATCTGCTCGAGGGCAGCCGCCGCATCGTCGGCGTCGATTCCTTTACGGCGCAGTTCGAGTGCGATCGCCCGCTTGCCCTTCCCCGCATGCAGATGACGTGAACGCGCCCATTGGTCGGCGAAATCCGCGTCGTCGATCAACCCGACCTCGGTGAGGCGATCGAGGGCACGCTCGGCGACGTCGGACGCGAAACCCTTCTGCTCGAGCTTCGCCGCGAGCTCGGATCGACTGCGCGCGCGATCCGTCAGCAGACGCAGGCAGACATCCTTGGCCTGCGCCTCGGTACCGCCACCGGGCAGCTCCTGTTCGGTGCGAGCCGAGCGCCGCCGTCCGCGTCGTTCGGACCGTCTTTCGGACCGTCGTTCCTCGGGGTCGTCCATGACGCGCACAGTAGCCGGACCCACCGACAGCGCGGCCGTGTGCGGATATGCCGCGGGGGCACGGACGCGATGTGCGTCCGTGCCCCCGTCCGGCCTGGGCATTGACTAGAAGTCGACCGACTCCTCGGCATCGCTCGGATCGGTGAGTACGGCACCGATGCCGAGCTTCTCCTTGATCTTCTTCTCGATCTCGTCGCGCACATCGGTGTTCTCGAGCAGGAATTTGCGGGCGTTCTCCTTGCCCTGACCGAGCTGGTCGCCCTCGTAGGTGTACCAGGAGCCCGACTTGCGGATGAAGCCCTGATCGACACCCATGTCGATGAGCGAGCCCTCCTTCGAGATGCCCTGCCCGTACAGGATGTCGAACTCGGCCTGCTTGAACGGAGGCGAGACCTTGTTCTTGACGACCTTCACGCGGGTGCGGTTGCCGACCGCGTCTCCGCCGTCCTTGAGGGTCTCGATCCGGCGCACGTCCAGACGCACGGAGGCGTAGAACTTCAGCGCCTTACCGCCCGTGGTGGTCTCGGGCGAGCCGAACATCACGCCGATCTTCTCGCGCAGCTGGTTGATGAAGATCGCGGTGGTGCCGGAGTTGTTGAGCGCACCGGTCATCTTGCGCAGTGCCTGGCTCATCAGGCGGGCCTGGAGACCGACGTGGCTGTCGCCCATCTCGCCCTCGATCTCGGCGCGCGGCACGAGTGCTGCGACCGAGTCGATGACGATGATGTCGAGCGCACCCGAGCGGATGAGCATGTCGGCGATCTCGAGCGCCTGCTCACCGGTGTCGGGCTGCGATACGAGCAGGGCGTCGGTGTCGACGCCGAGCTTGCGCGCGTAATCCGGATCCAGTGCGTGCTCGGCGTCGATGAACGCCGCGATACCGCCGGCGGCCTGCGCGTTGGCCACCGCGTGGAGGGCCACCGTCGTCTTACCCGACGATTCCGGGCCGTAGATCTCGATGACGCGGCCGCGCGGCAGACCGCCGATACCGAGAGCCACGTCGAGTGCGATCGACCCGGTGGGAATGACTGCGATGGGCGGACGTACGTCCTCGCCCAGGCGCATCACCGAGCCCTTACCGAAGCTCTTGTCGATCTGCGCGAGGGCGAGCTCGAGCGCCTTCTCGCGGTCGTGAGCCTGTGCTGCCATCTTGGTCCCCTTAATCGAATCTCGTCCTTGTTGTCGACGACGTTAGAACCCGGCACCGACAAGTTCGCCGCTGCGACCGCGGAAACGCCGCATCTGTGGATGGGATCACCGCCTGTGGACAACACCCATCCGGTGCACCCAGCATAGCCGAACACGTGTTCGAAATCCGGTCGCTCGGTGTCCGCGGGCAATGGTCGCATCCCTGTCGGACAGAGAACCGATGTCGCACCGCGCGCCCCTCTCGGAGGCAGGCGGAATCCCTCGTTCCCGCCGGTGAACCGTGACTACCGCCGCACGGGCGGAACGTCGAACTCGTCGCAGAGCGCGCGCCACACCTCGCGCGGTTCCTGCCCGGCCTCGATGGCCTCTGCCGGCGTCCGTCCACCGAGCGCGAGCAGCACATGATCGCGCAGCAACGCATCGCCGTGCATCTGCCCGAACTCGTCCCGGACCACCTCGTAGAACTCCGTCAACCGCACCCCGACCACGGTAGTCGCGTGCGCTGCGCGGCGACAGTTCAGTCCGCCGCGGCCTCGCACACCGCGACCGGGTCCTGCACGTCACGAGCACTGGCCGCGGCCGCACGAGCCGCGGCGGCGAAACTCGGCGA